>CAWAQH010000017.1:0-398247 GCA_963784085.1 uncultured Acidobacteriaceae bacterium
CTCAACATCCTCAGAAAAAATTGTCGAGATTAAATTTACCGAGGACATGATCGCCCCAGCGATCTGTCGTAGCACCAAGTACACTGTCCTGGATAAGACCACTTGCGGATTCCGGCGCGAGGATGGACGCCAGTTGGTCTCATCGCCCGTGGGTCGGTTTGCTGCTCTTCAACCACTCGCACCGACCCAACGCCGTCTTTCGCGTTACCCTTGGCCAGTGAAAGCTGAGCTGGCGTGCGCCCAGCTCGATTCACGCCGCCCTTGGATTGCGCTGGATTGACGAGGTGTAGTCGACTCGATCGTCAGAGCATCACCGTACCAGAAGCCGCTTGAGCCTCGCTGCGGCCTCGAGCGCCTGCTGGTGTTGACCGAGGAAGATTCGCGCGGGCGCTCGTTCGATCCAGTCGGCGCGGTCCGCCGCCCTTCGCAGCCCGTCTGCCGCATCGATCGTCACATAGGCAAACGCAGCTTCAAGACGGCGGCAATCTCCTTCGCTGCGGGAAACATCCTGCGTGTGGCGTCAGTTCGTGTCCCACGTCGGCCCTACCTATCCGCACCAATGGCGTGGCTCAATGATCGCGCTCAGTTCGCTCCGCGACATCCCGACGTCGGATCGACGCGACTGCTCCCATTGAATTTCAGAGCTCGATGATCATCGGGTGATCCCCAAGCGTCAGCATCACCGCGCTTTGCCCCACCAACGTCTGCGTCGCCGCAGTCCCCATCGTCGGATCGTAAACCTTCACGCTCGCACGCGGCGTCGTCAGGTTCACTGTGACGCTGTCGGTTCCCCCGCTTGGCCTCTCGTCCCACACCACCAGCTCGAAGACACCCGTGCTCTTCTGCAAGAGAAGATCGTGCACCGTCGCGGGCTCGTTCGGGATCGAGTAATTCGGCTCTTCCTCGAAAGTCGGGCCGGCACTTCAGGCTGCCGCTCGCATAGGCATCGGAGCCGGAAGGCCGAGGGCCACGAATCGTTTGAGGCCATCGGCGGTGCGGATCGGATCGGCCACCATGAAGCGCAGCTTTCGTAACAGGTAATGGTGATCGCGGTAGCCACGTGCGCGCCTTGTGAGAGTCTCCCAGTTGTTGTTGAGAGCCTCGATCCTCCCAGTGGGTGGGTGGTGCTCGCCGAGTGCGACGATCTCGGGCAAGTGGCTGAGGAGTGAGTCGTGCAGTTTGCGCATGGGGACATTGTCGTGTCGCGCGGTACGCCGCAGTACATGGTCTATTCCCGCCAGCATGGTGCCGCGGTCGGGGGCGCGGAGCGCTTCGCGCAGCTCCTCGATGACTTGGTAAGCGCGGGCCAGCTTGCCGTTGAGCGCGAAGAGTTGCCAAACCAAAGCGCTGTTCATCCGTGGCTTTTTCCCAAGCTCGGAGCACGAGCCATCGCGTTCCCCGTCCGATGGCGCGCAGCTCGGCGTCTGCGCGAATAGATTTCGCGACGCAATTCCGTAATCGCCTCGCCGCCACGCTTCATGATGTGAAAGGGGTCGTGCACGATGGGGACACGAGCGAGTGTGACGTCGTCGCGCACCGCATTGAGGAAGGGCCGATGCATATCCATCATGGCCCGGAGGATCGTCGAGGATTTTCACTCGGCGGAGGCGGCAGGGAAAGCAGGAAAGGATTGGGCAAAGCAGTTTCAGAAGAATGCGGTGCCGGATGAAGTCGAAAAGGTTCAAATCAGTCTCAGCGAAATCCTTCCGGATGGCGATTCTGCGACTGGCAGGTCAACACCGCTACTGGTCCCATTGGGGAAAATCATGGTCCGATGCGGCCTCGCTGAGTCCATGAGTGATGCATCAAGGAAAATCAGGGAGGGAGCAGTCTGGGTTGATGGCCGTCCCTTCCATCGGTTCCATCTTGATGTTAGCCAGCTCCCGCATGAGTTCGTGCTGAAAGTAGGCAGGCGACTCAAGTCAGTGATTCTTGCCGAGTAGGCACCTTCGGAGCCGGTCGCGGCCCCCGCCCGGCAACGCACGGAAACTCGATCCTCGCGCCAGTGCTAAACTCTCCCCATGTCTGAGCGACGTTCCCATACCCTGCTCTGGATTCTCATTGGCGGAGGAGCGTTCTTCCTCTTCGTGCTGGCCGTGTTCTCGCTGGTATACCTGACGCTGCACTCGAACAGCGATCAGGCCGGGTTCAGCGGTTTTGGCGACCGCATCGGCGTGGTGGACCTCGACGGCGTGATTTTTTCACCGCAGCCGGTGGTCGGGCAGCTGAAGAAATTCGGCGAGGATTCGTCCATCAAGGCGATCATCCTGCATGTCAATTCGCCGGGCGGCGGTGTGGCTGCGTCGGAAGAAATTTACCGCGAAGTCAAACGCCTCCGCGAGGAAAAGAAAAAGCGCGTCGTGGTTTCGATCGAGAGCGTGGGCGCGAGCGGAGCGTTCTATGTGGCCGCTGCCTCGAACAAGATTTATGCCGACCAGGGGAGCATCGTCGGCTCCATCGGCGTGATCGCGCAGTGGATGAATTACGGCGATCTGCTGAAGTGGGCCAAGCTGAAAGACGTTGTGATCAAGTCCGGCGAGTTCAAAGATACGGGCAACCCGGCGCGCGAACTCACTCCGGCGGAGCAGGCCTACATGCAGTCGCTGATCGATAACATGTTCGGGCAGTTCGTGCAGGCCGTGGCCGACGGCCGCGGCCTGAAATTCGACGACGTCAAGTCGATTTCCAACGGCAAGGTCTGGACCGGCGAGCAGGCCAAGAAGATGAAGCTCATTGACGAGGTTGGCGACTTCGAAGCTGCCGTCAAGGACACGGCGAGATCGGTGGGCATCTCCGGCGAACCCACGCTGGTGCATCCCGAGAAAGACCGCAAGACCATGCTCGATCTGCTGACCGGCGATATTTCGCAGTGGATTCCCGACCGCACAAAAATGCTGGAGCAGCAGGTTGGGTTTTACTATCTTTGGAAGTAGCGTCGGGCGAATCGAGGACTCGGCCTCGTCCCGGAACCCGCAAACCGACCGCGGAGGATCCCTTGCTAAAACGTCCCTTGCCAAAACGGAAGCCAACCGTTCCCAAGCCCCGAACCGAACGGCCCCACATGCCGGGCTATGGCATCAGCCCGAAAAAGGCTGGCATGCTGCCCTGGAAATGGGCGGAGAAGGCGCTCGCGGATTCTCGCGAATATTGGATGGTCACCGTCCGGCCCGACGGTAAGCCCCATGCCATGATCATTTGGGGTATATGGCTCGAAGGTGCGTTCTGGTTCAGCACCGGGGGCAAGACTCGGAAGGCGCGAAATCTCGCCGGGAATCCCAACTGTATTGTGTGCACTCAAAATGCCGCTGAGGGGGTGATTCTGGAGGGTGTCGCGGAGTTGGTCACCGACGCTGCTCTCAAGCAGAAGTTAGATTCCCCTTACAACGGGAAGTATGGCATGGGCGGAGGCGGTTCCGAGCCCGTCTATCGCGTACGACCACAACGCGTCTTCGGTCTGATCGAAAAGACGTTCCCGAAAACCGCCACCCGCTGGACGTTTGATTAGAAGACGACCAAGTTTTCCCCGTTCCAAAACTGAGACTTGCATACAACCCCTGAAATTTGAGAAGGTTATGGAGGTTGCCTATCCTGGGGACCGGAGCGAAGAGAGATTATGACGAAAGCCGATCTGATCGATGAAGTCTCGCGTTTAGCTGAACTTACGCGCAAAGACAGCGAAGTGATTGTGGAAACCATCTTTGACAGCGTGGTGCGATCGCTGCGCGCGGGTGACAAGATCGAGATCCGCGGCTTTGGCAGTTTCCGCACCCGCCAGCGCAAACCCCGCACGGGACGCAATCCAAAGACCGGCGAGAAGGTCGATGTTCCCGCCAAGAAGATTCCCTTCTTCAAGCCCAGCAAGGAGTTAAAAGACCTGGTGAACGTAGGCGTAGCCGACGCGCCCGCTCCAGCGGCAGCCCCACCACCGACGGCATAGAAGCCAGAAGGCAGAAGTCAAAATTCAGCAATGAGCAGCCGAGCCGCCGGCGCCTTCGTTCTGTATTCTGACCTCTGATCTCCGACTTACCCTCGGATTCCCACTACGCCCATCATTCTTCCGGTTTTACCCTTCTCCGCACGATAAGAAAACAACAGATCCCCGCAGCAGTTCGTGCAATGTGGCGAAGCCTCGATGCTTTTTGCCGGCACTCCCGCGGCCAGCAGTTGTCGCCGATTGGCCTCAACCAGATTGAGAAAAATCTTCTTCGGCAAAACGCTGTGGCCGGGGGCTCGCGCCGTAAGAAACAGCATGGGATACTTTTCTCTTACTTCGTTGAATTCTTCCTCCTCGCGAAACAGGCCCGCCGCATAGGCGAATTGCGACTCGAATTGCTCACGAACCTCTTCCCCCACCTCATAACAGCACCCATGAATGCCGGGCCCGATGGCGGCGATCAAGTCCCGGGGGTGGCTTTGGAACTGGCGGACCATCTCCCCGATACCCTTCTCGACGATTCGCTTCACGGTCCCACGCCAGCCGGCGTGAAACACACCGACGGCACGGCGCTTCCGGTCAACAAGAATGATGGGCAAACAGTCGGCGGTCTGAATCCCGAGCAGCAGGCCGGGAGTCGAGGTGATAAGACCATCACCGACTAACGGCTCTACCGGAGTATCGACGAAGCCATCGACGAAGCGATGATCGATGAAGCGATGATCGACGAACCGGATGATATCGGAGTGAACCTGGCGAAGCGTGACCAGAGGCCAGAGTTGCGAACTTTTTTCCCGAACGTTGTTCGAGGCGCCGACTCCGCGCAGGAATGCCGCGCGATTGCGCACGACCGCTGCTTTGGAATCGTCTTTGGTGAACCCCAGATTCAGCGAGGCGCCGCCGTATGCGCGCGAGAATCCCCCCACGCGCGTGGAGAATCCATGGACGAGCCATGGGACTTTGCTTAGCTGCTCGGCATGAAGAATATTGAGTGGGAGAGGCTTGCGGACCCGATTCACCCGTCCATGGTAACCCGAGGCAGCTTCGGCAGCTCATTTTTGGCGGGTCGGCGGCGCAACAAACTCTGCCGATTGCGCTATCCTGTCTCAAGCACCGCCCAGTTCGCTTCGTGTGGGATGACGAGCGGCGCCCGCGCTCGTCCCATTGCGAGCTGTTCTTAGGTAAAAAAGCATGCGCCGATTATTTGTTTCCAACGTAATGTCGCTCGATGGCTTCTTCGAAGGCCCGAACAAGGAATTTAACTTTTTCGTGCCCGATGCGGAGTTTCTCGAGTACGCCAAAGACATGCTTCGTTCGGTGGATACCATTCTTTTCGGCAAGACGACTTATCTGTATATGGCCGGGTATTGGCCGTCTGCAGATAAAGATGAGATCGCGAATAAAGATGAGATCGCCGATAAGATGAACGGGCTGGCCAAGATTGTTTTCTCGACCACGCTCGACAAAGCCGAGTGGAACAACTCCAGGCTGGTCAAGAGCGATATCGTGGCAGAAGTTTCGCGCCTCAAACAAGAGCCCGGTAAAGACATGGTGATCCTCGGCAGTGCCATGCTGGCGTCGCATCTTTTGCAGGAAGGATTGATCGACGAGTATCGAGTGATCCTGGTCCCCGTCCTGCTGGGCAAGGGCCACCTGCTGTTCAACGGGATCAACCGCAAACTTGACCTGAAACTCAACCAAACCAAACCGCTGGCGTCAGGGGCCGCCGTGCTTTACTACCAGAAAGCGTAAAGGCGAAGTGGTCAGTGGCCAGGCTGCAGGCCGGTTTCACTGGTCACTGAGCACGGATTACCGATTACTGGCCACTGATTCAAGGAGCTGATCATGAGCACAGTCCGAGTTCTCGTCGGCACGCGCAAGGGCGCATTCGTACTCACTGCCGACGGCAAGCGCAAAAACTGGGAGGTCAGCGGCCCTCACTTCGCGGGCTGGGAAATGTATCACGTCAAAGGATCGCCGGTGGACCCGAACCGTTTGTACGCGTCACAGTCGAGCGGATGGTTCGGGCAGATCATCCAGCGCTCCGATGACGGAGGCAAGACCTGGCACCAGCCGGGAACGCCCGCGGGCGAAGCTCCCGCGCCGGGTCCGCCCAAAGCCGAGAGCAACAAGTTTGTTTACGACGCGTCGGATGCAACCGGCAAAGCCCTCACCACGCACCAGTGGTATGACGGCACGCAACATC
Source organism: uncultured Acidobacteriaceae bacterium (assembly GCA_963784085.1). Lineage (GTDB taxonomy): Bacteria > Acidobacteriota > Terriglobia > Terriglobales > Acidobacteriaceae > Sulfotelmatobacter. Next base: position 6,141 of record CAWAQH010000017.1, read on the forward strand.
CGTGGGAGTTCAAGAGGGTCTGGCATCTCGAACCGTCACTCACCGATCCCGATACGGTCTATGCGGGCGTGGAAGACGCCGCGTTATTCCGTTCGACCGATGGCGGCCAGAATTGGAAGGAACTTTCCGGCCTGCGCGGACATGGCACGGGCCCGAAGTGGCAGCCCGGCGCGGGCGGGATGTGCCTGCATACCATTATTCTCGACCCCAGCAATCCCGATCGAATCTACATTGCGATCTCAGCCGCGGGTGCATTCCGCACCGACGATGGGGGCAAGAGCTGGAAGCCGATCAACCGCGGCCTGCGCTCGCAATACATTCCCGACCCGGCCGCCGAGATCGGCCACTGCGTCCACCACGTTGCCATGAACCCGAAGCGCCCGGGCGTGCTCTTCATGCAGAAGCACTGGGACGTGATGCGCAGCGACAATGCCGGCGACGAGTGGAAAGAAATCAGCGGCAACCTGCCCACCGATTTCGGATTCGTCATCGACGTGCACGCCCACGAGCCCGAGACGATTTACGTGGTGCCGATCAAAAGCGACTCCGAGCACTTTGTGCCCGATGGCAAGCTGCGCGTGTTCCGCAGCCGCACCGGAGGGAACGAATGGGAAGCGCTGACCAACGGGCTGCCGCAGAGCCACTGCTACGTCAACGTGCTGCGCGATGCCATGGCCGTCGATTCACTCGACAAGTGCGGAATTTATTTCGGCACCAGCGGCGGCCAGGTCTACGCCTCGGCCGATGCCGGCGATAGCTGGAATCCAATTGTGCGGGATTTACCTGCGGTGCTGTCCGTGGAAGTGCAGACGCTGGCTTAGGCCTGCTGCGAAATGAGCTGTTGTATCCTTCGTATGTTTCTGATACGACCTCCCGTCCGAGGTAAGATGTTTGCCGACAAAGAAGAAAAAGGCCGCAGTTCCCAACCCCTATTTCAACGAGGAACTTTACGAAAAGCTGATCGCAACTATCCCCGGACTCGCGCGCAAAGGCGCTGCCAATCCTTACACGGCGATCAACGGCAACATGTTCACTCTTCTGCATGAGTCCGTGCTCGCGATCCGGCTCCCTGAAGACAAGCGGGAGGAATTTCTGAAGAAATACAAGACCAGGCTCTACGAGGCCTACGGCACGGTGATGAAGGAATATGTCACGGTACCGGAGGCGTTGCTGAAAAACACGAACGAGTTGAAGAAATATCTCCAGCTTAGCTACGAATACGCCGGGACGCTCAAGCCCAAACCCACAAAGAAATGATTTTGCACGCCATTCGCGTCGTGTTGCCGTTTCATTTGCGAAGCCTGGCCCAGCTTGGCAGCGAGGCCGAGATCGAAATCGAAGGCGCGGTTACACAGCGCTCAGTTCTCGACGCGCTCGAAGCCCGCTATCCCATGCTGCGCGGCACCATCCGCGATCAGGTGACGCTTCAACGGCGCCCGTTTCTGCGCTTCTTTGCTTGCGAGGAAGACCTGTCTCACGAGTCGCCGGATGCACCACTGCCCGAGGCAGTGGCATCTGGGAAAGAGCCACTTCTCATCATCGGAGCAATTGCGGGAGGGTCGGAGTAGTTGAACCAGAAACCTGTCGAGCTTCGCTCGACGGACGGCCGAGGGTGGCTGTCCCCATATGAGTATCTTTACCCGACGCGCCCATTTGCCCGCGCCGCTTCCCCTCCGCTATAGTTTCTGTAGCCATGTTTGAGGATTTCACCGCTACCGACCGCTGGACGAAACGGCCGGTGCACTGCGTCTATCAGTCGCTGATCGTAGCCATTGCCACGCGGCACGCCGATGCCGTCGACGTGAAGTTTTTGGTCGAGGGCAGGACCGTGACGGTCGCGCTGCCGCACCCGGCGTGGGTGGAATACAGGAACCGCACCGGCACGGCCATCACCGACTCGCTTGCCATCGAAATCGCCGGCCACTATTTGCGCGCCGCGCTGCAGTCCGGCGAAGGCCTGGGCCGCGACATGTACTCGCTCACGGTCGCAGAAACCCTGAGCCATCTGGACGCGGCAGTCGCCGCGATGCAGTCCGCAGTTCCCGCCTAGCGGACGTGGAAAAGCCGCGCCTCACGCTCTCTTCAGCAGCCGCGTGATCCAGATCAGGATCAGGGCGCCGAAGATGGCGACCACGATGGTCCCGATAAATCCGCCGGCGTGAATGCCGAGCGCTCCGAGAAGCCATCCGCCCACCACGGCGCCCACGATGCCGAGGATGATGTCCATGATGACGCCGTAGCCGCCGCCTTTCATGATCTTGCCCGCTGCCCAGCCCGCGATCAGTCCAACCACGATCCACCAAATGAAATCCATGGGACCCCCTCTGAAATTGTGTGGGAGCACGATTTCACTCCTCCCCAACGACGCATCAGTTTTAGTCACCTGCAGCCCGGCTGTCAAGCGCAGGCCTTTCTCGGGTAGTGGCGTAGTTTTGGCTGTCATCCCGAACAAGCGTTCTTTGCGCAGTGAAGGATCTGGGCGAGCCGCGCGTCGCGTCGCGTTCTTGGCGACGCAATAGCGCGTTTGGCTCGCTTCCTTATCAAACTGCACTACCACTACCCTTTCCATCGCCTGGTCTATGGTTAAATCAAGGCATGTTCGCCCGCAAGATTCGCGTTGAATACGATGACCACGGCCAGCGCCTTCCCTGCCCGCTGAAATGGATCGACAACTTCTCCATGCGCAATTTCACCAACTCCAGCGTGTTTGACGATACCCTGCCGGTCGCCGATGGCCGCATGGAAATTGGCGCGCACGTCCCGCTCGATCAGCTCCGCGAAGCCATGGAGGATTGGTTTCGCCGCAAGAGCTATCTGCCCCCGGACTCGAAGTTGTCACTGGAAGAGATCCGATGACTGGCGGAAACTACGAGCGTGAAGTGGGAACGGGTGCGGGAAAGGATTCCCGTATCAGGACTTTTCACCCACGAGGAGAATGAGCAAAAGCTCCCCGAAGATTGGAGGCATCTTATTTCCTGGTGCTTACAGAATTCGCAGGGATGGCAAGCAAGTTGCTGTTATCTCGAATCGACGTTCGAATGAGGTTCGGATAATGCGTAGCCGATCACAGCTCTCCCCCATAATTGTGACTCAGGAGTGGCGCCTACAAAGCCCTGAGGAACTGCCTGTGGCTTCCCCGGCGCAGTGGAAGGATGTAAGGTTTTTCCGCGGCAGGCTGGTCTATGAGTCCCGCCGCCACACAGATCTGAGGCCCGTCCTCACTCCCCGCCATCCGCAATGGAGCGCCGTGCTCGGAATCGGGCTGGCCAGCGTCGTCAGCGCAAGCATCTGGGCTGGCCTCGTGTGGGGTGTGGCGCGAATCTTTCGGTAAGACAGCTGCGAAGCCATAAAGAAGCGTGTTCGCGGCTTGAAGATTTACTTGTCATAGTGCAGTAGCGACATCACATCGTAGCCTTTCAGCTTCTGCCGCCCGTTCAGAAAATCCAACTCCACAACAAATCCAAGCCCCGCGATCTCTGCGCCCAGCAGCGTCGCCAGCTTCGCCGTGGCCTCAGCCGTGCCTCCGGTGGCGAGCAGGTCGTCCACGATCAGCACGCGCTGCCCTTTCTCGATGGCGTCTTTGTGCATCTCGAGCGAGTTGGTGCCATATTCAAGCGCGTAGTCGAACTTCACCGTCTCGGCAGGAAGCTTCCCGACCTTGCGCACGGGAACGAATCCGGCATTCAGCCGATAGGCCAGCGCCGGCGCAAAAATAAATCCGCGGGCCTCCATGCCGAGAACGAGGTCGATCTTCTGGTCGACATAGTGCTCGGAAAGGCGGTCGATCAGCGTGGCCAGGCCAACTTTGCTCTTGAGCAGCGTGGTGATGTCGTAGAAGAGAATCCCCTTCTTGGGGAAATCGGGCACCTCGCGAATCATGCGCTTGAGTTCGTCCTTATCGAGTCTTGAGTTGGGAGACAAGCTACCACGCTCCTGTACTTAGAGGTTTCAAAGTTTCAGCGTTTCAAAGTTTCAAAGGCAAATGCGGAGGATTTTGCCTTGACACTTTGCCACCTTGAAACCTTGAGACATTGAAACCTGCCTCACCACGCTCCTTCAATGCGAAATGAATTGATTCCAGCGGCTGCCGGGGCTTCCGATTCCTCAACGTCATCCACGCGGGCGGCCCGCGGCCCCTCGCGCAGGCGCGAGCGCAAACCTGAGATTTGATCGCGCGTGCCCTGAGCGAGCACCTCAACGCTGCCGTTGCGGTTGTTGCGCACCCAGCCCGCAATGCCGAGAGTGTGCGCCTCGCGCTCCACAAACCAGCGGAAGCCCACTCCCTGCACGCGTCCGCGGACGATAAAACGGCGGGCTAGCACTCCTTCTGTCATTGAGCCTTATCAAAATACCAGCCCGGCGGATTTCATACAACGTCGAACCCCACAGTTGGGTGCCCCATTTCTCGCGTTCTTTGAGAGAAGTGAGGCTTTTTCGCTGACATGAATATACCATGGTATACTGGTATAATACGAATTGGAGCTTGCTATGTCCCGAGCATTCAACGGCCAGATTCACGTCAGAGTTCCAGCCAGCGTTCACGAGGAAGTTGCGAAGGAAGCTTTCGACAAGGGAACCTCCATCAGCGGGATTCTCGCGCAAGCGCTGATCGTCCGGCGGGCCCTTAGAAACATCGATCCCTGGAAATCTATCGATGAAGTGCAATCCGCCAACCGGGGAATGTCTTCGGCAGAAGTCGAGAACTCGGTCGCCAGGGCCGTGAAGGCTGTCAGAAAAGCCCGGCGCGGGCCTGATGTGAAGAAAGCAAGAAGCTGACGCCAGGAAAGCAAGAATCAGACGTGGAAAAAGACAGATTCCCTCCGCGCCTTGTAATCGATACCAACGTCTTTGTCAGCGGGTTAATCTCAGGGGCAGCCTCACCGGCGCGTATCCTGCGCGCCGTAAGAGACGGAGAAGCCATCCACCTGGTTTCAGATCCAATTGTGGAAGAGTACCTGCGCGTGCTCGACTATCCCCGCATCCGAAAGTTCAACAACATCACTGACGCATTCGTCGCGGACGTTGCCGCTTATCTCGTATATCAAACGGAGCGCATCGAGTTGCAATCGCGAGTACGAATGAGTCCCGACCCGGATGACGACATGTTCCTGAATACCGCAGTGGATGGAAGGGCGATGCTGCTGGTCAGCGGCGACAAGACGGACCTGCTTGCCCTCCGTTCGATCGAGGGTATCCCGATTGTTTCGGCGCGAGAGGCGGCCTAAGGGTGGAGCTCTAGTGCGTCGTATCCAATCGTTGCTTCCGGACTTCGGCCTCCGCCGCCTCAAGCCGCACTACGCTCGCGACAAATACACGCCCTCGGCCGTATCCACCTTGATCTTCTCACCTTCGTTGATGAAGGGCGGCACCTGCACCACCAGCCCAGTCTCGGTCTTCGCGGCTTTGGTAACACTCGACGCGGTCGCGCTTTTCAGCCCCGGCTCGGTCTCGATCACCTTCAATTCCACCGTCTGCGGCAACTCGATGCCGACCGCCTTACCATCGAAAAATTCCACTTTGATTTCCAGGTTCTCGATCAGGTAATCCACGGCGCCGCCCAAAATATCCCGGGTCAGGTGAGTCTGCTCGAAGTTGGAGGTGTCCATGAAGTAAAAATTGTCGCCATCGGCATAGAGAAACTGCATATCGACTTCATCCACGTTCACCTTCTCGATCGGGTCAGGCGAGCGGAAACGGTGCTCGAACATGGCGCCGGTTCGCAGGTTGCGCAGCTTGGCCTGGATAAAGGCGCGCAGGTTGCCGGGAGTGCGGTGTTCGACGGCGAATACGGAGTGCAGATCATTGTTGTGCTTGATGATCATGCCGGGACGCAGTTGGGTGGCAGGGATCGACATCGCTTGAAACTATCTCCTTAAAAATAAGTGCGGTTTGCAGGGCTGACGGAAGGGCGGGCAGGCCACATTTTCCGCCGCACAAGGGCCGAAAAGTTATTTTACACTCCGGTCACGGGAAAGGAAACCTTCCCACAAAGGCACTCATCCTAACTGGGCCGCTTTGGTAGCTGGGATGGATTCGCCGCCTCGCCTGCGGAGGACTAGAATGCATTGCCGGTGACAACAAAACCGGGAACGGAAGAAAGCTGAATTTCTCATTATTGAGGTCAAAATCATGCGCTTTGGACGTTACGAATCTTCTGAAGGAAGCAATACAGGAACCGCCATCACTTTCTTTCTCATCGGGCTCGGCGCCGGAGCCTTGACAGCGCTCGCCCTGGCCCCGAAAACCGGCAAACAATTCCGCCGCGACCTGAAACGTGGCTACGAAGACGCCATAGACACGGTTCGGGATTGGTCCGAGGAAGCCAAGGATCGAGTGCGCGATGCCCGGGACCGGGTAAAGGACGTGGCCGAGATGGCGAGGAGACTTGCGCGACGCGGCACGGGAAAAAGTCGAACCGCTGCGACGGGCAATCAACCGCGGCTAGCGCTAGCGAAAGATTGAGCCGAAAAAGCCCTTCACGCAGCCCGAGGAACCCTCGTGGCGTCTCGGGGTTCGTAGGATGGGCTTGGTGGAGGCGGCGGCTGCACCTCGGTTTCAAGTTGCAGCATGCGGGTGGATCGGTCCGCCACTACCGGCAGAGATGCCACTTCTATTCATCGGCGCCGGAGATGGCGCCTGAGATGCCGCCCGGCCTTCCCTGCGCGTTGAAAACCAGCGGCGCATCCACCTGAACGTGAATGTCATCCGGCTTCGAGGGCGGCAGGGGCCGGATTTCGGGTCCGCTCGAGAGCGTCTTCGGAGCAGTCATTTCTCGAGCGCGTCATGTACTTATCGGCGCCCGTGCTGGGCACAGCATCGGTTCGCAGCACCCCAGTAAGGCGGCTGGCAGCCACATTCGAGCGGGACATTGGTGTCGACCTTATCGATCCGCCCTCCGCGAAATACCGCCTGTTCGTCGGGCTTGACCTGATAGACTCTGTCGCCCATCAGTTCCGAAACAATCGCCGAAGAGGTGTTGCCCTGAAGTCCGCGCACGCAGGTATTGCCGTGCGAGTCGGCGCTGATGGCGAAGTGGAATTCTCCCGGCCCCGCAAACGGATGCGGAAATCCGGAGTGAGCACGGCATCCGCCGAGGCGTCGAGCGTGTAGTGCGTCTCCAGCGCGCCGGTGCTCATCCCGAGCATCAAATCTTTCTTACTCTTCGAAGGCGTCACCGAAACCGTAGTGCCCGGACAGATTCGCACTTCGCCGCCTCTCGATAAGCGAAGCAGCATGGTATCCGCGCCCGGCCGTCAGCGACGATCCCACCGCAAAGCTCTTGCCTACCAGCACAACATTGCCCACTCCGTTGGCCACGGCGGCAATCAGCGGCGGCGGAGTCGGCGCCTGCAACGTCACTTTCGGCGGAAGCGGCTCTGTGCGGCGGGCCGCGTTGGGGTCTCCGGGGGGCTTCAGCCGCACCATTAAGCGATTGCCCGCCGCATCCCAGGTGTAGCCAACGGCACCAGCAGGTCGACGACGATGCGCACGATGGCAGGCTGGATCTGGTATTGCTCGGCTCGGATGGTCAGAATATTGCCCTGCTCGACCTTAATCCGCTGGCGCCGCATGTCCAGAGTGGTATTGACCAGATCAATCACCAGACGCGGAGGCGAATCGAGCATCTGAATCGCCGGCACCACGGGCTGCGTGGCAACGATTTCAATGGCCGGAAATCCGCTCTCCTTCACCACCCGCACGCCAGTGACGACCGGCCCTGGCTTGGGGAACACCACCCGCGCCGTTTGCGCGGGAGCCCCTGCGACCAGCAGCATCGCCAGCACGACCCCGAGAATTTTGACGCCGGATTGCAGCAAAGAATCCCCTAATGCAGTGGCCAGCGGTCAGTGGCTAGTGGTCAGTATTGATTTTCTGACCTCTGGATACTGATCACTGACCACTGAGTTAAGCTGAGCCTCTTTATGGAACCTTATCACTTGTCAGGAAGGTAAAAAAGTGGCGTGCCCGCGGACGGGGAGGCACCGGCGAGAAGTTATCCGACAAGTGGTTTGGCCGGGGCGAGGAGTTCAGGCGTGCGGAGTTGGATTCTACCGACCACTGGCCACTGCTCTTAGCTCTCCGGCAGGAACTCATACTCTTCGATCACCGCCGCCACCGCCATTTTGCCGGGTGCGGGGCTGTCGTCGATGCGCACGACATGTCCCTTGCACTGAACGCGAATGCTTTCGGTGAGAGTAATTTCGGGTGGGAGCGTCAGCGTGAAACCGATTGGAGATCCTTGTGCAATGGGTGAATCCAGGTAAAGGCTGATTCCATGAGCGCTCACGTCGCGGATTTGGGCGGGTTCAGTGTAGTTTGAGCTTTCTTCTCGAGATACAGCCACCGGAATTCTAAGCGCAAAACGTCGCGCAGCCCTTTTTTTCTTGCGGGGCCTCTGCCATACGTTACCCCAAATTACTGAAGTGGCGAAACAAACTATAGCGTAAGGATGACGGCTAACAGCATGTTTCGTCAATGCCACCCTTTGGGGACAAAGGTGGCACCTTGGGGGCGGGGATCGTGGCCAGTGTCTCTCTGCTTAGTCCACGGGTGTAATCTACCACAGGACGGCCGCCGTGGTTTTCGTTCTCGACAACTACGATTCCTTCACCTACAACCTGGTTCAGTATTTCGGAGAACTGGGCGCAAAGGTGGAAGTGCGTCGCAACGACCAGGTCGCGGTGGCTGAGGTCGAAGCGATGCGCCCGGAACGCATCGTCATCTCGCCCGGCCCCGGCACGCCGCAAGACGCAGGCATCAGCATCGCGCTGATCCGCCATTTCGCCGGCAAAGTGCCCATCCTCGGCGTCTGCCTTGGCCATCAAGCCCTGGGCGCGGCCTTCGGCGGAAAGATCGTGCGCGCTCCGCATTTGATGCACGGCAAGACCAGCGCCGTCACGCACGACAACAAAACCATCTTCCGCGGCCTGCCCACTCCGATGACGGCCACGCGCTACCACTCGCTGATTGTGGAAGAGAAGAATCTGCCAGCGGAACTGGAAGTAAGCGCCTGGACGACGGAGAAAGACGGGACGCGAACCATCATGGGCCTGCGCCACAAGAAGTTTGCGGTTGAGGGAGTACAGTTCCATCCCGAGAGCGTGCTGACGGATGCGGGGAAGAAGCTGGTGGAGAACTTTCTGGCTGTGGCTAGTGATAGCCGGTGATCAGTGATCAGTGGCCAGTCCTCGCGAGATAGGCACCCGGCGGGCCTATTGGCATTTGCGATTCTTCCACTTGATGATAGCGGCAATGTCGTCCGCAAGAGTCTGGTCTTTCCTGGCAGTCGCCGAGATATCGCTCGTGATCTTGCTATAGATTTCGATTGAGACATTTTCATATGCTGAGGTCGTTATTGCGCCGTGGCCAGTCATAAACATGCCGTCGCCTCCTCCAATTCCATTTGCTTTTGGCCCCCTCTCGTCAGTCGGCACAAGCTCGTCGGCAATTTGGTCAATCTCCTCACGCGACAGGGCGGCGTCCAGGTAGATCTTTTCAGGTGAGTAACGTCGTCTCTCCAGCCCGATCTCGCAGACTTCCCCGTTCTCCGAATACCTTGGCATCATGAGAATTCCTGGCCGAACCTCGTAAGCCTCGACCGCCTTATATTTCAAGAACTGATCGTTGTGTCGCCCCGCGAAGGGGAGCAGGAGAACAGCAGCGAAGGTCAAACCGACTATTTTCGACACGTCATTACTCCTAACTTAAAACACATTTCAAGAATGCAATCATCCAATTCTCGGCACTGATCACTGACCACTGCCTCTAGCCTTCTCCACTGCCCTCAACAGTGCTCCAGCCTTGTTCATCGACTCCTCAAACTCGCTCGCCGCGTCGGAATCCGCGACAATCCCCGCTCCCGCCTGCAGATATGCCTTCTTCCCCTGCATCAACAGCGTGCGAATGGCGATGCAGGAATCCAGATTGCCTGCGAAGTCGGCATACAGCACCGATCCCCCATAGATGCCGCGCCGCACCGGCTCCAGTTCCTCGATGATCTGCATGGCCCGCACCTTCGGCGCCCCGGTTAAAGTCCCGGCCGGAAAGCAGGCCGCAAAGGCATCGAGCGGACCCAGGTCTTTACGCAGCGTCCCTTCGAGCGCCGAGACCAGATGCATCACGTGCGAGTATTTTTCGACGTACATCAGGTCTTTGACCTTGACCGATCCGAATTCGCTGACGCGCCCTAGATCGTTGCGCCCGAGATCGACCAGCATCACGTGCTCGGCGCGTTCCTTTTCATCGTTGCGCATCTGCTCTTCGAGGCGCTGGTCCTCGGCCTCGTCGCGCCCGCGCGGATGAGTGCCCGCAATCGGCCGGTATTCCAGCTTGCGCCCGGTCACACGCACCAGCATCTCGGGAGAAGAACCCAGAATCTGCCTATCGCCCATGCGCAGGAAATAAAGATAAGGCGAGGGATTCACCTGCCGCAGCGCGCGGTACAGATCGAAGGGCTCAATACCAGGGATGAAGTCGAGCCGCTGCGAAAGCACCACCTGAAAAATATCGCCCGCGGCGATGTATTCATTGCAACGCTCCACGCTGCGCAGAAACTGCGCACGCTTAGTTCCGGCATGGATTTTAAGTTTTCCCGGCTTACCCTTGACGGATTTGCGCCACATCGCCGGCCGCAATCCCCCAGCCAGTTTTCTCTCGAGCACCCCAATGTCGCGCACCGCCCGGTCGTAAGCCTGCCGCGGCGTCTCCCGCGAAACGTCGGCCGCGGCGATGATATGAATCTGGTGGCGCAGATGGTCAAAGGCCAGCAGGCGGTCGAAGAACATCAATTCGCAATCCGGCATGGCAAGATCATCCATGGCAAGATCGCCCATGGGAAGATCGTCCCCGGCATCTCTGCCGATCTTTTCCAGTTGCCGCGCCACGTCGTAGGCAAAATAGCCAACCGCGCCACCGGCAAACGGAGGAATCCCGGGCAGCATCGCCGGCCGATGCTCGCCTAGCAGGTCCTTGACGACCTGGAACACGTTACCCTGCCGCCGCTCACGCCGCCGTCCGCGCTCGATCTCAATCGCCGAGCCGCGCGCCCGCAGGCGCATGTAAGGCCGAGCCCCCAGGAAGGTGTAGCGCCCGATTTGTTCGCCGCGCTCGACCGACTCCAGCAGAAATGCGTGCGGCTCTTTTTCCGCAATCGCCAGAAAAGCGGAGACCGGCGTCAGCAGATCGGCGCTCACCGATTTCACCACCGGCACCAGCGTCGCCGTCCGCGCCAGCCGCGAGAATTCCTTGAATTCAGGATAGAACATACAAACGAAGCACGAAGCATGAAGAATGAGGCGCTGAAGCGGACTCGCCTAGCGCTTAATTATAGGGGAGCCACTTTGAAGAGCACGCCTTGAGGCCGCAACCGCACCAGCCAAACTATGTGCGCGCTGGTTGGCCCTGCGGAGTGTGGTGGTGAACTGGCGCCGGGACCGCTGGTTGGCGGTATGCGCTGACCTGACGGTCATACTGCAGACGCCTGCTCGCATCCGACAGCACCGAGTAAGCCTCGATGATCTCTTTCGTCGCGTCTTCCGCCATGCTGCGGAGGCCGGGCGAAAGGGTTGAGACCGTATCCGGGTGAATTTTCTTGAGCAGGTTCCGGTACGCCGTCTTGATCTCGGCCTGCGTAGCCGTCCTCATGACGCCGAGGGCGGCGTAATAAGAGTCATCGTTCATTGCATCAACTCGGAAGGCACTTCAGACTCAATCTAAGTGACGGCGCATACTGGGCGGAAGATTACAGAGGTAACGGGTGACGGCTCTGCGCAGCATGATTAGAGGAATTTAACGGCAACACGCAAAATAGTGCTCCCTGAACCAATCCGGCAATTGACGGACTCGCCCCCTCGTCGCAAGATAGCAAGATGCAGCGGGAGGCCGGAACTCAGAAGTCGGAAGTAAAAATGCAGAACTAAAACCGAATTCGTGTACACTGCTGCGTTCTGACTTCTTAACTTTTGATTCGAAAGCTGTCCCAGCAGTCGGGCCCTCGCAGTACCCACAACTTATGCGGATCAAGTTCTGGGGCGTTCGCGGTTCCACGCCGACCCCACAACCCGAGAACATGCGCTACGGAGGCAACACCTCCTGCGTCGAAGTGCGCGTCGGCGACAGCATCTACATCTTCGATTGCGGCACCGGATTCCGCGTGCTCGGCCAGCAACTGCAAAACGAATTCGGCGCGAATCCCTTTTGCGCCCACGTCTTCGTCTCCCACTTTCACTGGGACCACATTCAGGGCATGCCGTTTTTCCGCCCGCTGTATGTCAACCCGCAGAGCCGTTTCATTTTCCAGTGCTCCAACCGGACCCGCAGCCTGCAGCAAGTCCTGGCCGATCAGATGGCCGCGCCCTACTTTCCCGTGCGCATCGACCAGATGCAAGCCCAGCGCGACTTCTACGAAATCGAAAGCGGACGCGTCACCATTGAAGACGGCATCCAGATGCAGACTGCTTGGCTCAACCATCCCCAGGGCTGCATGGGATTCCGCCTCGAAACCAAAGATGGAGTCCTCGTCTACGCCACCGACAACGAGCCTGGCGACCCCGAATTCGATAAGGCAGTACGCAAGCTCGCCGAAGGCGCCGACGTCCTCATCTACGACGCGCAATATCTCCCCGAGGAATACGCCGCCCACCGCCGCGGCTGGGGCCACAGCCACTGGCGCGAGGCCGTCAATGTGGTAATGGAGAGCGGAGCCAAAGAATTGGTGCTCTTCCACCACGATCCCGAGCACACCGACGCCATCATCGACAAAGTCGTGCACGAAGCCCGCAATTACTATCCCAAAGTGCGGGCCGCGTCGGAGGGCATGGAGATCAACTTGGGAAGCGCGAAACGCTAGTCCCGCGCATGCGCAACATCCGTGTGCGCAAAGTCCGCGCCCTTGTAGAGCAATTCCTCACTCAAACTCTTCGCCAAAGCGTAGCTAAAGCAGTCGCCGAAATTCAGCCCCGCGGCATGACCGCTGCCCTTTCCATAATGCCGCCAGGCTTTGCGCGCAATTCGCACCTGCTCGTCCGTTACCGCCTCGACCTCAATCTTCGCGCGGGCCAGAAATAAGTCGAGATCGTCGCCGGCTTTTTCTCCGGACTTACCTTCGAGCACGATTGCCGTCTCCAGAAGGCTTGCAGCAGAAATTCGCCGGGAGCCGGCGACAGTCAAGCGACGCAGCAGGTCTTCGGCCCCGGACTCTTGTCGCAGAATCGCCACGACCGCTGAGGTGTCGATGATCATTTATTGACGCCCATTTATTTCGGCAGCCCGTGTTCGTCATAGCCAATAATCTCATCCGGGCTGCGCCGATCAAGCTCCGGAAGGGCGGCGGCGCGGCGAGCGATGGCGGTGAGGTCCTCCATCAGTTGTCCCTGCTGCCGGGCCGCACGAACGCGCTGGTGACGCTCCCGCAGAGCCTGCAAGATGGTTTGCGTCAGGCCTTCACCCGTAAGGCGTGAGAGCGCCCGGGCTAGGCGTTCCACCTCGGAGTTGCGGATGCTGAGTGGCATGAGTAAAGTATATACAATACGAATAGGTATATACAAGGAGAAAACTGGCTGCTATTATCCGAACTGGGCGCGAAGGAAGGGATGGAGGCTGTGCTGTGAGCGTGACCCACCAATGCATTCAGCAAGAAGCTGTCGCACCTGAAAACCGCCGTCGCCTTGCACTTCGCGAGTGAACCCAAGGGTTGCTATGACGGAAGAACAAGCCAAAGACTTTGCCAGAGCCGCAGCCGCCGAATATGTAAAGGTTCAAAACGATCGGACCAGAGACCGACTCTGGGATGCGTTACGCGCCCTCGGCGAGTTCGATCCGCCTGTCGAGACGTGGGAAGGCAGTTCCCCGTCGCGGCGCTTTATCCTATCGCTGCTGCCCAGACATTTGCTGTGGCCTGATCCGCTTCTCGGAGATTCGATCATCGACTGCGAGGAAACTCGCTATCCCAAACTCACCGACGACGAGAGCGCATCCGAGCATCAGCGCCAGGCGGATCAGTTGGGCCGGGACATGCTGGAGAGCATCAAAAAGCTTCCTCCGGTTCACTAACCGCAAACCCGTTACCCGTGCCACGCCACTTAAGACACCACCCAGCACCCGGTAGTGGCTGAATTCAAAATTCAGCCACTACCCAGCACCCCTCAGCCTTGCTTCCCCACCATCTCCCCGCCTATACTCTGAACGTTTGCCCGTCCAGCCCAGGGGAATCGTCCCGGCACCGGTCAACAGGTACAATCGCAATAATCCCGGAGAACAATCATGACCACCATGACCGCCCCGCCGCACGTCGATAAAGAAAGCAATCCATGGGAATCGCAGCGCGCGCGCTTTGACCTTGCCGCGCAGAAGCTCAATCTCGACGACGGCCTGTGGCGGGTTCTCCGCTACCCCAACCGCGAACTCACCGTTTACATTCCCGTGCAGATGGACGACGGACATCTTGAGGTCTTCACCGGATTCCGCGTCCAGCACTCGATCGCGCGTGGTCCCGGCAAAGGCGGCATCCGCTACGCTCCCGACGTCACGCTCGACGAGGTGCGCGCTCTCGCCAGTTGGATGACCTGGAAGTGCGCCGTGGTCAACATTCCCTTCGGGGGAGCCAAGGGTGGCGTCATCTGCGATCCGCACAAAATGTCGATGGGCGAGATCGAGCGCATGACGCGCCGTTACACCTCGGAGTTGATCGAATTCATCGGCCCTGAAAAAGACGTCCCCGCCCCCGACGTCAATACCAACGAACAAATCATGGCGTGGATGATGGATACCTACTCCATGCACATGCGCCAGACCGTAACCGCGTGCGTGACGGGAAAGCCCATCAACATCGGCGGCTCACGCGGACGCCGCGAAGCCACGGGCCGTGGCGTAATGGTGGTATGCGATCAGGCCATCAAGAAGCTCGGCCTGTCGCGCGAGAGCAGCCGCGTGATCGTGCAGGGCTTTGGCAACGTGGGCTCCAATGCCGCGCAGCTCATGCACCAGGCTGGATATAAAGTGATCGGCATTGCCGAGGTCGGCGGCGGACTCTACAACAAGAACGGCATCGACCTGAACGCTCTGGTTGAGTTTCGCCAGAAAAACGGCACCGTGCACGGCTTTCCCGGCGCGGAAAAATACGATGCGGCCGAACTGATCACCACCGAATGCGAAATCCTGATTCCCGCCGCCACCGAGAACGTCATCACTTCGCGCAACGTCGATCGCGTCAAGTGCCGCATCCTCGCCGAAGGCGCCAATGGCCCCACCACGTCGGCCGCGGACGATGTTCTCACCGACAAGGGAGTCTTCGTCATCCCCGATATCCTCGCCAACGCCGGCGGCGTCACCACCTCCTACTTCGAGTGGGTGCAGGACCGCCAGGGCTACTTCTGGAAGGAATCGGTGGTCAACGAGCAACTGGAAGAGATCATGATCAATTCCTTCGACGACGTTGTCCGTTACGCCGAGACGCACAAAGTCAATAATCGCATTGCAGCTTACATGCTGGCGATTGACCGCGTGGCCTACACCATCCGCCAGCGCGGAATTTACGCTTAACTCTCTTTTTCGGGGCCTGCCCTGTGCAGGCCCTTTCTATTTGTACCTCTTGCTTTTCGGCTTGACTAAGTGGGCTTCGGGCTGACATCATTCTCTGCCTCTTGCCGGGCAGCTCCCCTGCCATCAGGATTTCCAGCTTCGGCAAGTAGCTCGGGTCACACGAAGCAACGCTTAACAGCCTGCTGCGATCAACATTCAGGAGAAAATTCCTTTGAGAAAACCATCAACCATTGCTTGGGGCGCGTCCTTGTTTATTGCACTCACATTATGCGTGGGCATGAGCTGGGCACAGACCCAGAGCTCATCCACCACGGATCAGACCTCCACTACGACCACCACCAAAAAGAAATCGAAAAAAGAGAAAAAGGCGGAGGCTGCGGCAGCCGATAGCACGGCAACGCCAGCCGCCGAGGACACTTCTACTAAGAAGTCGAAGAAGAGCAAGAAAAAAGAGGATGCCAGCGCAGCTACACCGGCGGCAACTCCCGCACCGGCCGCTGCAAAGCCAGCCGCTTCGAACACAATGGCCGCACCCGCTCCGGCGAAGTCGTCGGCGCCCACTCCGGCTCCGGCTCCAGCCAAATCTTCTGCACCGGCTTCGTCGACAATGTCCGCCCCGGAGAAGAAAGCTCCAGCAAAGTCTCCCGCCAACAACGCTTCGGACGCTGACATCGCCGCCGCCAAATCTTCCGGAAAAGTATGGGTGAATACGGAATCCAAGGTCTATCACAAGGGCGGCCAGTGGTACGGCAAAACGAAAAAAGGCCAGTTCATGACTGAAGACGACGCCAAGAAGGCGGGTTACGTTCAGGCGAAGAGCGACTAACCACAGACGAACCTTAGCCACTAAATTTTTGGAGGAACAAAGTTATGCGTAAGAATTTCATTCTGCGGACCGTGGTTGCACTGTTCGCGCTCACTCTGCTGCTGGGCGTGGGTACAAAAAGCATCGCGGCCCAGGCGAGCGGGACGAAGTCTACGGCAGCCGCGGCCAGCACCGCGGATTTGCTTGACATCAACAGCGCCACGAAAGATCAACTGGACGCGCTTCCCGGCATCGGTGACGCCTATGCGCAGAAGATCATTGCCGGACGGCCTTACAAGGCCAAGACCGACCTGGTAAAGAAGAAAATTCTTCCCCAGGCCACCTACAACAAGATCAAAGACAAAATCATTGCCAAACAGAGCTAGCGCTTTTCGGGCCGGCTGCAGAATCGTAGCCGGCCTTTTTCTTTCACCTAATTTCTCGAAAACTCAAGGAGGATCTATGGGTCTCTTGGATAATCTCGAAAATATGGCCGTGGCCAAGGTTGGCGGCTCGAATCCAGAAGTAGCGGGCGTGCTGGAGATGATCCAGAACCACCCTGGCGGCGTGGATGGCCTGGTTCAGGCGTTTCATACCAACGGCTTGGGCGGTGTGGTTAGCTCCTGGACCGGCACGGGCGCAAATCAGCCGATCTCGGCGGAGCAAATTCAGCAGGTACTGGGCTCGGAGAAAGTTCAGGCATTCGCGCAGAAGCTGGGCGTTTCTCCGCAAACGGCCAGTTCCACACTGGCTCAGTTGCTCCCCACGGTGATCGACAAACTCTCGCCAAACGGCGCAGTGACCGATCACTCCAACCTGTTGCAGATGGGCGAGAGCATTCTCTCCTCCCTCGGCAAGACTGGCTCCTAGCGCCAGAAAAATCAAAATGGGCCCGCGACCAATGTGGCGCGGGCCCATTGGCCAGCGAAATCTCACCACGAAGACACAACCAAGACCTCGCAACGAAGGCCGACGCGATGCTCTTCTCCGATCTAGCTCTTTCAAAACGCTTGGAGCGAACCGAAGGCCAAGCCTGCCTGCAGTTCGCCAAAGCCCGCCGCCACGCCTTTCCCGAAAGCAGCGCTGAATGGATCGAATGCGCCGGAGCCTGCGCGGTTTTCGACGGCGTCGATTCGCCAGTCACTCAAACTTTCGGCCTCGGCCTGTTCGAAGAACTGACCGCGCCGGCGCTCGATACCATCGAGCGATTCTTCCTCGACCGCGGCGCGCCCGTGCATCATGAAGTGAGCCCGTTCGTCGGGCCCGCTGCGCTAAGCCTGCTGTGCCAGCGCCATTACAGGCCGATTGAGATCAGCAACGTCCTTTACCGCATGGTTGAGAATCCCGCAGGCACGCATCCCGGGAACATCAGGGTGCGCGTCACCGGCGCGGAAGAGGCGCAACTTTGGAACACCATCAGCGCCAGGGGATGGTCCCATGACCATCCCGAACTCAAGGATTTTCTCCTGCGATTCGGCTCGATCACCGCCGCCCGCGAGAACAACGTGTGCTTCCTGGCTGAAGTCGACGGTCAGCCCGGCGCCGCCGGAGTGCTGATCATTCATGACGGTGTCGCGCTCTTCGGCGGAGCCGCCACGGTTCCCGAACTCCGCCGCCGCGGACTACAAACGGCGCTCATGGCCGAACGCATGCGATACGCCTTCGACCACGGCTGCGACCTGGCCATGATGGTGGCCGAGGCTGGAAGCGGCTCTCAGCACAATGCCGAGCGCAAAGGCTTCCACATCGCCTATACCCGCACCAAGTGGCGGCTCGAGGCTTCCTCGTAAGCTCGGCGGCCACGCGTCCTGAATCTTCACGAAGAGTAAGTCCGCAATTGCCTTCCCCCTCCCGCTGGAGCATAATCGAACTATTCTCCGGCGAGCCTCCGGAGCTATTGCTGATCTCGTTGTAGCGACTTGCGGTGAACCTGCCCAACTCCATCACGCTGGTGCGTATCTGCAGCATCCCTCTGCTGATCTGGATCCTTTCTTCCAATCACTTCAGCAGCGAGCACGGCGCCAAAGAATTGCTGGCCTCGGCGATTTTCATCGCCGCCTCCATGACGGATGGCATTGACGGCTACCTCGCCCGCAAGCGCGGCCAGATCACCACCATGGGCATTCTGCTCGATCCCATGGCCGACAAGCTTCTCATCGCCGCCGCCTTCGTGGTTCTGGTGCAGTTCAATCCCAGCCTGGTTCCGGCCTGGATTGCCGTGATCGTGATCGGGCGCGAATTTCTGGTCAGCGGCCTGCGCTCCATCGCCGCCTCCGAGGGTTTCACCATAGAGGCCAGCGAACTGGGCAAGTTCAAAATGGTGGTGCAGATCGTTTCCGTGGTCGCGGTGATTCTCGACCATCGCTGGAAGGAGTGGCCGGTTTACGGCAACTTCGTTTTCCCCGTGCATTGGATCGCGTACGCCTCGATCTGGTTCGTGGTCTGCGTTTCTCTGGTCTCCGGCATCGACTACTTCGCCGCCTTCTGGTCGAAGATTGACACGCGTGTCTCCAAGCGCCGGCGCCGCGCCTTCATTCTCAGCCGCCGCAAGCAGCAACCAGCGCCGCGGCGGGCCGATGCCGATGTCGCCCCTACAGCCTGATTCGCCTCACACCGTGCTTCACCCGCACTCGACTCCGCCGGAATTTTCCTCGGAAGAGCGCCGGGCCCTGCTTCAACTGGCCCACGATTCCATTTCCTCCGCGCTCGAGCGCCGCGAGCTTTCTCTGGATTCCCCCACTCCTCATCTCGCCGAACCGAGGGGCGCATTCACGTCGCTCTATCTGCGCAGCGCATTGCGCGGCTGCGTCGGCTACGTGCTGCCAACTTGCTCCGTCTACCGGGCCGTGGCCGAGACTGCCCGCGCCGCCGCCTTCGACGACAACCGTTTCCCGCCCGTCACCGCGGAGGAAGTCCCACATCTCCAGATTGAGTTAAGCATTCTCTCGCCCCCGCAACCGATTCGCGCCGAAGAAATCCAGATCGGCCGCCACGGTCTGCTGATCGGCGAATCCGGCCGCCGCGGCCTGCTGCTGCCTCAGGTCCCGGTCGAGCGCGGCTGGGACCGGACAACTTTTCTCGAACAAACCTGCCGCAAAGCGGGACTGCCAGAGGATGCCTGGCAACACGGCGCCGCCATCGCGGCCTTCACCGCCGAAGTCTTCGGAGATAAAAAAAGTGGTCAGTGATCAGGGCTAGTGGTCAGTAAAGAACCTATCGTCATCAGGTTTTACTGATCTCTGGTCCTTGGTCCCTGACCACTGACCACTGCTCTAAAAACAAAACCGGAGGCGGTTGCCCGTCCCCGGCTCGATTCTGTCTCAATGCAGTTTCCGAACGTGACTGTCCAAGCCCGTCAAGGTAGTGCTGGCCCCTGACCCCTGACACCTGACCCCTGACCTACTGCGTCTGTTCGTCCAGTTCCACCCCGTCCCCGGCGTGGACATCTTCCATGGCAAACACGATCATCCCGGTCGCCGTGGTGGGCGTAACCCCGATCACAACGATCTCCCCAACCGCCCGGCGCGGCAGGTCGCGCACGTGAATCACCGGGCCGTTCCCTTTTTCCCACAAGCCGGGGTCGAAGGATGGCTGTTTTTTCTGCGTGTCTTCGCTGATCGCCGCCTTGAACGACAGTGAATCCACCGGATCCCTCAGGTCCGCTTCATAGTTCCGCACGGCGCGGAAATAGTCGCCGACCTTCACTCCCTGGTTCGATCCCAAATTGAAATAAAGCTTCTGCCCGGTTCCGAGCGTCGAATCAAAATCCTTGCCCATCACAATGCGCCCTGAAACCTTGCTGCCGGTAGGCAGAAAACGGTCGAAATGAAGCGGTGCATGGAAGGGAACCAAGGATTTCTCGGCGAAAGGAACCAACGTATCCCCCGGATTGATGGGGTCGCACGAGTATTCCACCTCTGCCACCGCCGTCCGGCTGCGGGTATCGATCACTTTCACGCGGCCGACTTCCTCATAGGCTTGCCCCGTTTCCTTGAGCAGCTTGCGCTGGCCGGGAAACATCTCATACTCATTGATGTCCCGAAGAGCGCGCACAATTTCGTACTCCGCCCCAACGCTGTAGCCGCTTCCCTTCAGATAAATGACGTCTCCCCGGACAAACTTCGTCGTGGAGGGAGTTTCCAACCCACCGGCTACGAAGTTGGCGTCGGGCAGCGTCTGCCGGTTGATGAAACCGGCGCAGTAAACATCCGCATAGGTTGGCGTCTGCACCCGCTGCACAGGAAAGTTGGCAGAGGTCAAGAGCGTGCCCTGAGGCGTGCTCGGTTGCTGGGCCGCCGCATCTCCGCCCGATTGGGCCCAGGCAGCGCTCGCGATCAACAATACTAAAATCCCTATTTTCTTCATGTTACCTCCGATAAGAGACGCGCGCACAGTCCCTCTCCAGCCCTCGCACGGACGCTAGGCTTCAGCTAGGACGGTAACAAGGGGGTAAGGGAGGGTCAAGGTTACGAGGGTGTCAGACGCTTGGGAAAATAGGTTTTTTGGCCCAATTATGAATACTTAGTTGCATCTGCCATGCAGCCCCTGTAATATTCGCGCCGAACCTATTCATTCAAACTATTGATTCAGGATGATTTCTGCTGCCAAAACATACCCGCCCCGGCTGCCGCTGCGCATGCCCCGGGTTTGCGTCGCCGTCGCCTCCTCCGATCCCGCTGAACTGGTCGAAAAGGCCGAGGCCCTGACTCGCGATAACTCCTTCCTGGAATTCAGGTTAGACTACATCTCCAAGCCGCTCCTGGCGCTTCCCAAGGTAAAGCATTTTATCGAAATGCACCCCGGCATCGTGATCATCGCCACCTGCCGCCGGGCGGCCAGCGGAGGCAAATTCCGCGGTTCGATCGCCTCCCAGCTCGACGTCCTTTCCAAAGCCTCGGCGCTGGGATGCCAGTTGGTCGATGTCGAACTCAAAACCGCCCAGAAGTGCAAACCTGCCCAACTGCAGAAGCTGCGGAATCGTTCCGCGCTGGTCCTTTCCTGCCACGACTTCCGCGGGACCAAAAAACTCGACGAAACTCTGGAAAAGATGCGCGCCTACCCCGCCGACTTCTACAAAGTGGTCAGCACCGCCTCCACTCTTTCCGACAACGTCTCCATGATCCAGTTCCTCGGCCGCGAAGCCGACAAGCAACCGCTGGTTGGATTGTGCATGGGCGAACAAGGCATCATCAGCCGGGTCCTTGGAGTCCGTGCCGGCAGCGTCTTCACTTTCGCTGCAGTCGGTCTCGGAGAAGAAACGGCTCCGGGGCAGATCACCGCGCAGGAACTCCGCAGCGTCTACCGCATCGAAACCGTTGACGTTGCCACTCGCGTCTACGGCGTGGCCGGAGATCCTGTCGCCCACTCCCTCTCGCCCGCCATCATGAACGCAGCCTTCCGGCGCGAGAACGTCAACGCCGTCTACCTGGCCCTTCACGCCAAGACTCTCAAGGATCTGCTCAACTGCGTGCGCCAGATTCCCATCCACGGCCTCAGCATCACCATGCCGTACAAAGAGGCCATCCTGCCCTACCTCGATAACACCGACTCGCACACCACCAAGATCGGCGCCTGCAATACCGTAGTTCGCGCCCAGGACGGCAAACTCTACGGATTCAACACCGACACATCGGGCGTAGTGCGCCCGCTCGAACGCCGCCTCGGCACGATTCAGGATGCGAAGATTCTGGTTTTAGGAGCGGGAGGCGCAGCCCGCGCCGCCGTCTTCGGCCTGCGCGAACGCGGAGCTCAAATCTTCATTCTGAACCGCAGCGCTGCCGCCGCCCAAAAGCTGGCCCGCCGCGCCCACGCCCGCGCGATCAAGCACTCCGACCTGAAGAAGTTCTCCTTTGATGTGATCATCAACGCCACGCCGGTCGGCATGGGCAACACCCGCGACACGCCGCTTCAGGAAAAAGAAATCAACACCCGCTACGCCTTCGACATGATCTACGATCCCGCCGAAACTCGTTTCCTGAAGCTGGCCAGGGAACGCGGCGCTCAGATCATCCCCGGCATCGAAATGTTCGTCCACCAGGCCGCCCGCCAGTTCGAAATCTGGACCGGCAAACCCGCGCCGCAGGATGACATGCTGCAGGTGGTGCTGCTGCAACTGCAGGAGCGAGCCCAGCGCGCCGCCGCCGCGTCAGCAGCAGCAGCAAAGAGCAAGAAGTAGGATTCTCGATTTTGAAAGGCATCCATCTACACAACGGAGGGTGCCCAATTCTTCGCGCTTTCTGCGAAGAGTGCGAACCACGAACCTCAATCCTCCCGTTAAACTGAAATGCACCAGATGAACTCGAACAAAACCTCCAACCAGACCGCGATGCCGCCCGTCGCGCTCGGCATCCTGCTCTCCCTCTGCGCCGCCAAACTCCTGCTGCACATCTTCACCAGCGTCCGCCACTACGACTACTTTCGCGATGAACTCTATTACCTCGATATGGCCCGCCATCTCGACTGGGGCTACGTCGACGCCGCTCCCCTGGGCGCCGTCTACGCCAAAATCGCGCTCTGGATGGGCGGCTCGGTGGCCGTGCTTCGTATTCTGCCGGCCCTCGCCGGCACCGCCCTGGTAGCGCTTTCCATTCTCATTGCACGCGAACTCGGCGGGGGACGCTACGCCCAATTCCTCGCCGGCTTCTGCATCCTGCTCTGCCCGGCCGTGCTAATAGGCGACAGCCTGATGACCATGAATGCCTGGGAGCCGCTGTTCTGGATGGGCTGTATCCTGATCGTCGCCCGCATCCTGCGCACCGGCGATTCCCGCCTCTGGCTCTGGTTCGGCCTGCTGGCCGGGCTCGGCCTCGAAAACAAACACTCCACACTCTCTTTCGGATTCTCGGTCACCGTAGCCCTGCTGCTGACCCATCATCGCCGCGAGTTTGCCCGGCCATGGATCTGGATCGCCGGAGCCATCGCCCTCGCGCTGTTTCTGCCGAACCTGATCTGGCAGATCCGCCATCACTTCCCGACCATCGAAGACCTGCAAAACGTCGCCCGCGAACACAAGAACGTGATTCTCAGCCCGCTCGCCTTCATCAAAGAGCAGATCATCGACATCCACCCAATCCTGTTCCCGGTGTGGCTGGCGGGCCTGATCTGGTTTCTCCGCGACCGTCGCTGGCGCGTTCTCGGCTGGACCTTTGTCATCTTCTTCGTATTGATGGAAGTCCTGCACGCCAAAAATTATTACGTTTTCCCGATTTATCCCATGCTCCTCGCCGGTGGCGGAGTCGTAATCGAAAGATGGCTTTCAAAGCGCGCCGCCTGGACTCGCGGCCTGATCGTCGCCGTCATTTTTCTTGGCACGCTTCCCGCCATCCCGCTCGCGACGTTCATGCTCTCGCCCGAGCATCTCATCGCGTATCAGAACGCCCTCGGCTTCAAACCCTCCAAAGCCGAAAACAGCCACGATGCGCCCGTGCAGCAACCGGTCGCCGACCAGTTCGGATGGCGCGAACTGGTGCAACAGGTCGCCGCTGTCTACAATTCGCTTCCGCCCGAAGAACGCGCCCAGACCGGCATCTGGGCCGGCAACTACGGCGAAGCCGGCGCCATCAATCTGTTCGGCCCCGCCTACGGATTGCCCACCGCGTACTCCCGCCACCAGAACCACTGGTACTGGGGTCCGCCTCCGCAGGTTTATAAAAATCTGATCGTCATTCAGTGGAGCCTCGACGACGTGCGCGACAGCTGCACGTCGTTTCAAGCCTTCGACCACTACAACCAATTCGGCATGAGCGAAGAAAATACCCCGTTCTACCTCTGCCGCGGAGTCAAATTCGATATCCAGAAAATCTGGTGGCACTCGCACCACTGGAACTAGTGCTCCGCCTCTCCGGTAGGGGGCCAGGTTGTTTTGGAAGGGGCGCGACTTCAGTCGTGGCGTAGAGCGCTCAGAATCAACACGGCTTTAGCTGCTGACGGCAACACATTTTTTTAACTGCTGGCCGGCGGAGCGCCGGTGCAGTTGACTCACTTTGAGTCCGTACCAGCTTTGATTTCGGCCTATGCCTGGACCCCTGACGGCAAGAAATTCGCCATCACCCGCTCCCGCTACGCCGATACCGATGTGGTCATGTTCAGCGGCTTCCGTTAGCGGTTGGTGAATCTGAGAGGAACTTTGGCTCGGGCTGCAAGCTACAGTGAATAACCACCCCTGCACGGCTAGCGACGTGCGGGGCTGAACATTTTGATATCCAAAGCGATCGGCTCGTTTTCAAAGAAGCCTAACCATACTGTTCGACCACCATCCGGAGTCTTACAATTTTCGTACAACCAAGAACCATGAAATGTTAGCAGGACATGATCGAGTGCTTCTCTTACCGTCACATCGTCCAAGTCTCCGTGAACGCTGGGCCTGCCTGCAGCGAAGGCGTCGCTCGAGAAATTAATTATTCCGTCACCCCAGTCGTTTTCGGGTCCGATGTTGTGTTCCTTTCGGAACGCGATCACCTCTGGACTTCGTAGGATGACTGTGACTGCAATATTGGCCCCGTGATATTCAGATGGAAACCGAAGGTGATGAATTTTTACGTCGAGCAGATCATTTGGTACATCTTCCTCGATCATTCTGATTCTCCCATCAGCGTCTTGGATCACCTTCATTTTGGGGTCTACGGAAAACATTTCCTGCAGCAACTCCACCGGCGAACCTTCGTGGAGCGGTATTCGCTTAAGCTTGGGAAAATCCGGATAGGACTCTTTGAAATTGCAGACCCCCCAATACTCGAGGGACCCCGACACATTCGCTTTGCTGAAGAGGCCCCCTATCAGCATGCGCCATCGCCGACCGCCGTACCACCTCTATCCTGGGCTAGTAAAACAGCCAACCAGAATGAACATGCTTGTAATTGCGAGTCTGGCGGCGGCAAGCAAAACAGTCGTCTTCATGATTATGCTCCAACTAAGAGTCGATCCATCCACCCCAAGAACCACAAAGCCGGGCTGGTTGGCCCGGCTTTCTTCTCGTGGAACTGGTCCGTGCAGTCTTGTTTCGACCACCGTCCCAGAATGTCAAAATCTCAGTCTCAGTTTGCGCTGCGGGTCACCGTCCGCGTCGCAACTTACATCACCATTGCCAGATTCTCCAGCTCATACTGCAACACGGGCATGGCGCACCCCGCCATTTCAACCCGTCCCGCAGCATCCAACGCGGCCTTGGGAGAAACCCCGTAACCGCGTCCCATCAGAAACACCTGCAACAGCTCGGCCGCCTCGTAGGAATCGATCATGCCACCCTGCAGCAGATCGCTTCGCAACGCCGCCAGTTCGGTCGCAGTGAATCTGTCTTTATCGTTTGTGGCTCGCTCGTTCATATCCGTTCCTACCATGGCCGTCATCACCTCCGACTCCGACCTTGAACCCTTCGTGCCTATTAGACTCATCGGCAGCTGTGCAAGTTGCATGCAATTTAGCTGCCGTATTTGCCGTCTAGTTTCATATACGGAAACCGGGCGGCTTTAGATTCATTAACACCTGTGAATATCGGAAGTTGCGGCCACCCCGATCTGTTGGCCCCAAACTCGCCCAGATCTCCCCGGTCATCCCTCGCGAACCGAAATGACACACAGTGTCGTTCCAGAACGGGCATATCGCGCACTCAACCATGTTCCGTCTCAGTCCCGTTACCGTTCGATGCAAGTCCGATCTACAGGAAGGTACAGCAAGATACGCAGTTTTAGGTTGTCAGGAGTGTAAATAGAACGTAAAAAATTGTAATCGGCGCTCGTGGCGAGGCTTGTGGGCTGGAGGGGTAAGACCCGGGTTTCAGCTTTCTGCTTGGCGAAGACCTGCTCGGCGATCTCCCTGGCTAAGGCTCGATCATGGCCTCATCCACCAGCATGATCGGGATGTCATCCTTCACCGCATACACCCGCCGGCACTGCGTGCACTTCAAGCTCTCCGGATTCTTCCGGTACTCAAGCGCCTGCTTGCATGCCGGACAAACCAGTATCTCCAACAGCTCCTTGGCAATCATGACAAAGGGATTGTACGCTCCCCGGCACAGGAAAAAACTCGCCACCTCGCACGGAGGTACGGCAATCGAGGTACGTATGGACGTTACGGCAATGTCCTATCCCCGTCGTGGTGTAAGATTTTTTCATGCCCGCCCGAATCCTCGACGGCTCAAAAATCGCCCGCGAAATCCGCAGCGAAGTCGCCGCAGATGTGGAACGCTTGTCCGTGGAAGGAATGTCCGCCGCCGGCATCCGCCCCGGCCTGGCCGTCCTCCTCGTGGGGCACAATCCGGCCTCCGAGGTCTACGTCCGCGGCAAAGTCAAAGCCTGCGAAGAAGTCGGCATCTACGGCGAGCAGCACAGCCTACCCGAAACCTCCACCACTGGCGAACTGCTGGCTCTAGTGGCAGATCTCAACCGTCGCGACGAAATCGACGGCATCCTGGTACAACTTCCCCTGCCCGCGCAGGTGGATGCGAAGAAAGTCCTGATGGCCGTCGATCCGGCCAAAGACGTTGACGGATTCCATCCCGTCAACGTCGGCTTCCTCTCCACCCAGCGCCCCGGCCTGGTCCCGTGCACGCCCGCCGGAGTAATCGAGATTCTCAGGCGCAGCAACATTCCCATCGCCGGGCAGGAAACCGTGGTCGTCGGACGCAGCGACATCGTCGGCAAGCCCGCCGCCATGCTGCTGCTCAATGCCAACGCCACCGTCACCGTCTGCCATTCGAAGACGCACGACTTGCCGGGAGTCTGCCGCCGCGCAGATATCCTGGTAGCTGCCATCGGCCGCGCCGGCATGATCACCCGCGACTTCGTTAAGCCCGGCGCCACTGTAATCGATGTCGGTATGAATAAGGTCACTGACCCGGCCGAATTCCGCCGCCTGTTCGGAAACGGCTCGCCCGCGAATGCGCAGCGCGAAGCTGCATTCCTGAAGAAGGGATCGACCCTCGCAGGCGATGTGCACCCGGAAGTCGCCGAAATAGCCGGAGCCCTGACCCCAGTCCCCGGCGGCGTCGGCCCCCTGACCATCGCCATGCTGATGTACAACACCGTGAAAGCCGCGAAGCTGCGGAGAGGCAAAAGCAGTGGTCAGTCGTCAGTGGCCAGTATTCAGTACCCAGTACCCGAGTACCCGGTAGACTGCCCTGCACAACCGGGCACTGGGTACTGGGTACTAGGTACTGGCCACTGACCATGCTTAAAGTCGGCCTCACTGGCGCCATCGCCTCCGGCAAATCCGTGGTGGGAGAAATGTTCGTCGCCCTCGGCGCGCACCTCGTGCAGGCCGACCGGATCTCGCACGAACTCATGCTCCCCGGCCGGCCCGTCTACAACGAAGTGGTTCGCCATTTCGGCGCGGAAATTCTGAATCCCGACCTAACCGTGAACCGCGCTCGGCTCGCCGAAACCGCCTTCTCTGCGAATTCCCGCGTCAGAGGAATTGAACCGCATCGTTCATCCCGCCGTGATCCGCGCCCAGGAGGAATGGATGGAAGAAGTAGGCCGCCAGGATTCCCAGGCCATCGCCATCGTGGAAGCCGCGCTATTGCTCGAAGCCGGCGCGGCCAAACGCTTCGACCGCCTGATCGTGGTGACTAGCACCGACGAGCAGCGCATCGCCCGCTTCGCGGCTCGGCAGAAACTGGACCTCGAAGCCGCTCGCAAAGAAGTGTCCCGCCGCATGGCCGCACAACTCCCCGAGGCAGAAAAAATCAAAGCCGCCAATTACGTGATCGACAACTCCGGCTCACTCGAACACACGCGCGAACAAGTACGAGAGGTATGGGAAAAGCTTCGCTCGCACCTCAGAACTTAGGGCCGAACAAGACTAGGTTGAACCGCCCGCCGGGTGCCCCATTTCTCGCGCGTTCTTTGCGCGAGAAGTGGGCTGCACGAACTATCCCTTCAGAAACTTCCCTTCCTGAAGTTCCTGAAAAGCCTGCTGCAACTGCGCCTGTGTATTCATCACAATCGGCCCATACCACGCCACCGGCTCTTCCAGAGGTTTTCCCGAAACCAGCAGAAAACGAATCCCATCTTCCCCCGCCTGCACCGTCACCTCATCGCCGCGGTCAAAAAGAATGAGCGAGCGGTTATCCGCCTCCACCGGCGGAGTCGTATCCAGCCACTTCACCGCTTCCGTTGGCACCGCCAGCGGCCCGGACGAGTTACAGAACTTTCCCGCTCCCCCGAAAACGTAGGCAAAAGCGTGGCGAGTCGTCTCCACGGGCAACGTCTTCCTCTTTCCCGGCGCCACCGACACATCCAGGTAAATCGGATCGGCCGCAATTCCATCCACCGGCCCTTTCTTGCCCCAGAAACTTCCGCACACCACGCGCACATGCGTCCCATCGTCGTCCTTGATCTCAGGAATATCCAGCGCCTTCACTTCCTGGTAGCGCGGCGCGGTCATCTTGAGCGATGCAGGAAGATTTGCCCACAACTGAAAGCCATGCATCCGCCCCGTTGGATCGCCCTTCGGCATCTCCTGATGGATGATCCCACTGCCCGCCGTCATCCATTGCACATCGCCGGCCGCAATGGCGCCGCGGTTGCCCATGCTGTCGCCATGCTCCACGGTTCCCGCCAGCACATAGGTGATGGTCTCGATCCCGCGATGCGGATGCCAGGGAAAGCCCTTGATATAGTCCTCGGGAATGTCGTTGCGGAAATCATCGAGCAGAAGGAAGGGATCGGTTTCCTTCGTATTCCCAAAGCCAAACGCCCGCCGCAAATGCACGCCCGCACCCTCGAGGGTGGGCTTCGACTTGATGACTTGCTTCACGGGACGAATGGACATAAATCCTCCATTGGGAAAATGTTTTGATGTCGGAGAGAGGGTCGGAGATTCTCAAGCTGGGAACAGCGCCGGCCGCATCGGTTTCTTGTCATCCTGAGGCCCGCGTTTTTGCGGGCCGAAGAGCCTGCCCTGAGCGAAGTCGAAGGGACCTCTGCACTTGCCAGCAGTGCCGAGAAACGTGTGGGGACAGCCGCCCCGGGGCTGTCCATCGAGCGAAGCTCGACTGCCTACTTGTTGCCGCGTCATTTGGCAATCGTAAAGCTCGGGCTGCTGGTCAGCGCGCGGCCGGGCTGTGTATCTCGGCAATGTAGCCGCCGGGAAATTCCACGATTGCCGTGTCCCGGCCGCCTGCCGCGTGAGGCGCCGATAGAACCTTCGCCCCGGCGGCTTTTGCCTTTTCCAGCGTTGCCGCAAGATCCTTCACCTGATATCCGGTGGTCTCGCGGCCGAATGGATACGGCAAATGGCCGTCCGTCACCATCACCTGCATGTTGCCGAACAGTGACGTGATGCGTATGCGGCGGTAGGTCTCCCCGGCGCGGCCGATTTCGCCGGCGTCGGCGTGCTTGTCATCTCCGACGATTTTGCCCTGGGAAAAGCGCACGACGCCACTCACGAAATTATCCGCCTGATCAGGAGATACATACACCCGGTTGTCGGGGATGGTTTCAAGAGGCGGATTGGTGGATGGCTTAGAGTGAGCGTAGAGCTGCATTTTCAGGCCGCCGGGCCACTGCAGGATGGCGTCCACTCCAATGGGGTCTTTATAGGGTTCGACAATCACTTCCGCGCCCGCAGCTCGCGCGGTCTTAAGCGCCTGGTCCATGTCTGTGACCAAACTTCCAGTCCGCTCCTCTCCAAATGGAAAAGGCACCGGCGTCTGAAAGGCAAAGACCGAAAGCAGCCCCACCGGAGTCAGCACAGCCTGCCACTGGGTGCTGCTGGCGACCGGTGTGATGTTCGACACAGAAATCTTGGTAGCCGTCCCGCCAAAAGTGGCGATCAGGCTTTTGACCAGCGCATCGAGATCGCCGGAAGAAGCAACGTAAACGTGCGTCGTACCGTATTCCGGTCCCACGGCGATCGTAGCAAGGCCTGCTGGCACCGCCTTGGCGTCCGACGCGTGAGCCGCGAGAGCGCATAAGAACGCGGTCACAAGGGCAATCACACTGCAGAAGCGACGTGCGTATGCTCGGTGGCGCGCGCTCACCTTCGGCACGCTAATCTGTGGCCCACAATTCATCTGGTCCAGCCGTGGTGAACATTGCATGAAACAACTCCTTTTACGCACTCGAAATCATCCGGAAACTTCTTGCGTAAAAGATCGGCAAAAGGTTTCCGGCCCCCGCCTCAAGCGTAGGCCGGAGAGGTTTTACGCAGCGGCTTGCTGGCTCTTCTTACAAAAAGCTAGCAGGTGGTCGTGATAGCCGGCATACGATGCTCCGCCTTAATATCAGAATTCGGCTGGTGGAACTTGAGGTTGCGACCGTGGTGAAGCGGTGGTCCAGTTTTCGCGGTCCAGTATACGCCGGCCGGAGAACTCGCCGAAAACCGGGTGGCCTCCTAACTTCGATTTTGCGTTTCTCCGCGACCTTCGGGAATCCTTTGCGCACTCTGCGGTCAAAAGCTTTTGCTTGCGGAATTAGGACATCCCCGAAAACCGCAACCATGCCACGGTCTGTGGAACATTGTTTAGAATCAAACGTAGAATCTAATAGGCCTTGTTTCAGACTTGGGCCCGTGACCCTGAAGGTGTGCATTTATGAGAATCATACGACCCGCAATGTTGGCACTGATAATGGCAGGCGCGTTTTTCTATTTCACCACCTGGCGCTCGAACTCCAAACCGGCCGGCGCCAGTCCGGTGAATTGGATTAGCCAGCCCGCGCACGTGGAGATCACCGAAGCCGCCGGCAACGAAGGCCTCGATAGCGAAGAGCAGAACAACATCCTCGTCTATAAAAAGAATATCCCGTCCGTGGTCAACGTCACCTCGCGCGCCATGGCCTTCGACTTCTTTTACGGAATGGTCCCGCAGGAAGGCCAGGGATCCGGATTCGTCATCGATAAATCCGGCCACATCCTCACCAACTACCACGTCATCGAGAACGCCCGCCAGGTTGAAGTCACCATGCACAACCGCAAGAAATATAAGGCGACGGTGGTCGGCACCGACCCTCCTCACGATCTCGCCGTTATCCTTATTAAAGGCGCGCCCGATCTTGTCCCTGCCGTCCTCGGCGATTCCCGCAACCTTCAGGTGGGGCAGAAAGTCTACGCCATCGGCAACCCGTTCGGGCTCGCCGGAACCATGACCCGCGGCATCGTAAGCTCCATCCGCCCCGTGCGCGAGCCCGATGGCGCCACCATCGAGGACGCCATTCAGACCGACGCCGCCATCAACCCCGGCAACTCCGGCGGCCCGCTGATGAACTGGCACGGGGAAGTGATCGGCATCAACACCATGATTCTTTCCAGCGTCAATCAGAACGCCGGCATCGGCTTCGCCATCCCCATCAATACAGCCAAGGCCGTGCTCAACGACCTGATGACGCTCGGCCGCGTGCGCCGTCCCGCTCTCGGCGTAAGCACCATCCCCATCAGCCCGGAGCTCGCCGATGAAATTGGCCTGCCCGCCGATTACGGCCTGCTGATCGTGCGCGTCACCCCCGGCGGCTCGGCCGACGCTGCCGGCCTGCACGGCGGCACCGAGCGCGCCTATCTGGGCAACGTTCCCATCATGCTGGGCGGCGACTTGATCGTCGCCATCGACGGCGAAAAGGTCCAGGACGAACAGGATCTTTCCCAGATCATGGATAACGACCACGCCGGCGATACGGTGAAGA
Organism: uncultured Acidobacteriaceae bacterium; assembly: GCA_963784085.1. GTDB lineage: Bacteria > Acidobacteriota > Terriglobia > Terriglobales > Acidobacteriaceae > Sulfotelmatobacter. The sequence continues at coordinate 38,097 of CAWAQH010000017.1, forward strand.
TCACGATCTACCGCAACAAAAAGAAGATGGGGCTCACGGTTGCGCTAGGAGAGGCCAGAGAACAGGTGTAAGAAACCATCTGTCCCGGCCAGCTCTCAGCACGCATCGGTCCGCAGATTCGGCCGGCAGCGAAATTCCTCACGCAGCAGACTGAGCGAAGAAACTTTCGATCTCGTGGACGTCTTCGCCGGAGAGGCGCAAGTCACCGGCTCGCATAACGCCTTCAGCCTGCTTGGCATTGCGTGCCCCGACGATCGCCCCAGTTACTGCCGGATGTTGCAGTGTCCAGGCGATTGCGACTTCGCCGACAGAACGGTTGTGGCGCTTGGCGATTTCTTTCAAGCGATCGACGAGCGCCAGATTGCGCGAGAGATTCGGCTCGGTAAAGTCAGGGTGCCCGCGACGCCAGTCGTCCTTGGGCAGCCCGGCGGCGCGCTCACGGGTCATAGCTCCGGTCAGCAGGCCAGAAGCCATCGGCGAATAAACGATGACGCCAATTCCCTCGCGCTGGCAGTAGGGCAAAATTTCGCTCTCGATCTCGCGGTGCACCAGCGAGAAAGGAGGCTGCAAAGAAGTGACGGGCGCGATGGCCTGCGCGCGCCTCAATTGCTGCACGTCGAAGTTGGAAACGCCGATCCAGCGCACCTTGCCTTCCCGTTTCAAGTCAGCGAGGGTGGACCAGCCTTCTTCGAGCTGCGGCGAGTCCGGATCAGGTGGCCAGTGAATTTGGTAGAGATCGATGATGTCGAGGGAAAGCCTGCGCAAACTGTCTTCCACTTCGCTGCGGATCGAATCCCGGCTCAGCACTTTCTGCACGTTACCTTGTGTGTCCCAGCGCAGAGCGCATTTGGTGAAGATGTAAGGCCGGGGGCCGGACCAGCTTTCAAGCGCGCGCCCAACCACTTCTTCGGAGTGTCCCAGGCCATAGACCGCAGCGGTATCGATCCAGTTGACTTCGAGTTCAAGCGCGCGATGAATCGCGCCAATGGAGTCCGCGTCGTCCTGCGACCCCCACGCGAACTGCCAGCCCGAACCGCCAACCGCCCAGGCTCCATAGCCCACAGGAGTAATCTTCAGATCGGAATTGCCAAGAGTGCGGGTTAGCATATTCAATCTCCTTATCAAGTTTGATTTACAAGCAAGCCAATCCGATTCAGAAGTGAAGTAGGGGACGAGGGGATAGAAGCGGGGTAAACTAACGGAATGGCTTTCAAGGTGTTCCTCATCTCCGGCACGGACCCGAGTGAGCAAGTCGCGGCGTGGCGGCTCCAAACGCTTGCGACCTCGTACGGGATGCACGTTTCCGTACCGAATCGTAACGGGCCGACGAGAGGGGGAATGATTGATCAGGTTCGCCGGGCAATCGACCAATCCGACTGCGTCCTTGCAATTATCACAACCAACATCGGGCCGGCGGTGGCCGCGGAGCTAAACTACGCTCTGGCAGAGGGCAAGCTCATTGTTCCAGTGGTACGAGAGGGTATCGCTCTTCCGGCGGTTCTCAGGAATCGTCCAGTATTCCGGTTCTCTCCCTGGAATACCGGCGAAGTGGAAACGAAGGTCGTCGAGTTCCTCAAGCAGCAAGAATTGAGCAAGAAGAACATGCAATCATTGGCAGCTTTTGTTCTGGCTGGGCTTGGCGTCTTCCTGCTCGCGTCTCTCGCCGAAAAGTAATGCGGATTGCGATCATTGATAGTTCCTGTCTGATTTGTCTTGTCCACCTTAATCTCGCCTCCACGCTGGCACTCTATTTCGATATTGTCTACGTCCCCAGAAATGTCCAGATTGAAATAAACAGAAAGCATCGATTCCGATATCGGCTGAACAAGTTGTTTGAAGCCGGCGTCTTCCGAAAATGCATGTGCAAGGACGAAACGAACTTCCGACTCTTGACCGCAGAACTCGATGCTGGTGAGGCAGAAGGGTTGGTCCAGGCTCAGGAGCGGGGAGCTGGGTTTTTCCTGGTCGATGAGCGGAAGGCTCGGGAGATCGGACTCAGACAGGGCTTAATTTTATATGGCACCCTGAGACTGCTCGCGCGGTTTTGCCTAGAGGGGTACGCGGAAGACATATGGACACTGGTGCGGAGGCTGAGGAGGGAGCGGGGCTTTCGAGTTAGTGATGAGATCGTAAACAAGGCGATCGCAACCGCCGAAGTGCCGATCGTTCGATTGTAGACGACCGAACACACCATGAACGCCGACACAATTCGCGAGTTTTGCCTGGCCTTTCCTCACGCTACCGAGAACCTGCAATGGGGCGACGATCTCTGCTTCAAGGTCGGTGGGAAGATTTTCGCCATCGTGAGCCTCGACACTCCGCGCCTCTGTTTCAAGTGCACGCCAGAAACTTTTGCCGAGCTGATCGAGCGCGAGGATATTCATCCCGCGCCCTATGTGGGCCGCTACAAAGGTGATGCTCGACCGTCTCGATGCGGTGCGCTGGGATGGGCTACAGGAATTGATTCGGCAATCCTATGAGATGGTTGCGGCCAAAGCGCCGCGGAACTGGCCGAAGAAATCGAAGCGGAAGTCGAAAAAAAGCCCGCCCCAACCCGTGCCCAGGAAGAAGACAAGGAGGGGTTAACCATTTGTCCCGTGGTTTGGAGCCATTTCCTGCTCCCTGCTCCCCCCCTGATTTGACTCCACTCGCCGCCGTCGGCTAGCCTCAAGAGTCCGCCCATTCCGGACACTCTCAACCTTTCATGCGATTCCGGCACAAATCATTGATTTTGCTGCTGATGGCGGTGTCGGCGGCATTCGTCCCGGCCCGCGCAAACGCCTCCAGCCAGCCCGTGCCTGCGCAGCACGGGATCGTGGTCAGCATTCACGCAGCTGGCCTCGAGCGCCGGAGTCAGATGATGCGCTCGGGCGGCAACGCCATCGATGCCGCCGTGGCTATCGGTTTCGCGCTCGCGGTAGTGCATTCCCCGGCGGGGAATCTCGGCGGCGGCGGATTCATGCTGATCCGCATGGCCGACGGCAATACGCATTTCATCGACTACCGTGAGAAAGCGCCCGCGGCAGCGAAGCCGACATGTACCTCGACGCGCAGGGCAACGTGATTGAGGGCGCCAGCGAATACGGATACAAGGCAATCGGCGTCCCCGGCTCCGTTGCGGGCATGGTTTATGCCGAACAGAAATATGGCAGGCTCGGGCTGAAGCAGGTAATGGCTCCGGCGATCCGGCTGGCGCGCAAAGGATATGCCCTGAGCGCCGGAGAGGCGCGAGGATTTTCAGCACGACGAACACCTCGGCGAGTTTCCCGAATCGCGTCGAGTCTTTCAGCGCAATGGGAATTACTACAAGCCGGGAGAAATTTTCCGCCAGCCCGATCTGGCCCGGACACTCGCGCGCATCGCAGCCCAGCCCGATGACTTTTATCACGGCGCTCTGGCGCGCAACTGGCTGCCGCGCATGCAAAAAGGCGGAGGCCTGATCACCGCCGACGATCTGGCACACTACGAAGTGAAAGAGCGCGAGCCGGTTCGCGGCACGTATCGCGGGTACGAAATCATCAGTGCCCCTCCGCCCTCCTCGGGCGGAACCGTCCTGATCGAATCGCTGAATATTCTGGAAGGCTACGATCTCGCGAAGCTCGGCAACCGCTCGCCGCAGTCGATCCACTTCACCACCGAGGCGTTCCGGCGCGCATTTTTCGATCGCGCCGAGTTCATGGGCGATCCGGAGTTTACAAAGATCCCGGTCGCCACAACTCATCGACAAGAAATATGCCGCCGCATGGCGGGATTCGATTGACGCCACACACGCCACGCCCAGCGTCGATTTGAAGCGCCCCGCGATTTTCAGCGAGCTCGAGCAGTATGCCGCCAGCCACGGAGCCCCGGTGGCCCGGCACGAGTCGCCCCACACCACGCACTATTCCGTCGTGGATGCCGACGGGCAATGCCGTCGCCGTTACCACCACTCTCAACGACTGGTTCGGGTCCAGGGTCACGGCCGAAGGCCTGGGATTTCTGCTCAACGACGAGATGGACGATTTCACGGCCAAGCCGGGCGTGCCCAATTCCGATGGATTGATCCAGGGCCCGGCCAATGCCATCGGGCCGGGAAAACGGCCGCTATCGTCGATGACTCCTACCATCGTTGCGCGCGACGGCAAAACCGTTCTCGTGCTGGGCTCGCCCGGCAGCTCGAAAATCATCACCACCGTGGCCAATGTTCTGATGGGCGTGGTCGATTACGGGTTGAGCATTCAGGAAGCGGTCGATGCTCCGCGTTTTCACAACCAGTGGCTGCCCGACGTGTTGAGCGTCGAAAAATGGTTCTCGCCCGACACGGTCGAATCCCTGCGGAAGATGGGATACAACGTGGAGGTCGGGCTGCACATGGGAGGAAAAGTTTATCCCTATTGGAGTGACGCCGAGTGCATTGCGATCGACTCGAAGACCGGTGAGCGCCTGGGCGCCAGCGATTACAGAAATGGTGGCAAGGCCGTGGGATACTAGAACCGGCATGACTAGGACATCGCCGATTCGATATTGATATTAATAATGACAATGACAACGGGCAATTTGGGATAGGGCGTACATGTTAAAGGCGGTATCAACTTATTTGTACGTGAAGGAGCGCCTGCATCCGGGCATCCTCGATGGCCTCGTGCGCAGCGGCGTGCAGGCGATCGAAATTTTTGCCGCGCGGCAGCATCTCGATTACGCCAACCGCAAGGCGCACGTCAGAGAGATTGCCGAATGGTTTCGCGGCAGCGGCATTCCGCTGAATTCGGTGCATGCGCCGCTCTATGCCGATTACGAGTGGGGACGCGCCGGCGCTCCGCCCGTCAACATCGCCTCGACCGACCGCGCCGCCCGCGTCGAGGCCATGGATGAGATCAAGCGCGCGCTCGAAATCGCCGAGCAGATTCCATTTCGCTTTCTGATTCAGCATCTGGGACTGCCCAACGAAAGTTTCAGCGAGAAGAAATTTGAAGCCGCCATGACCTCGATCGAGCACCTGCGCGCCTTCGCCAAGCCGCTGGGCGTGCGCGTCCTGGTGGAAAACATTCCCAATGAACTTCCACGCCAGAGAGGCTGGTGGAGATCATTCACACCGCGCATTTTGACGACGTGGGAGTTTGCTTCGACTTCGGCCATGCGCACATGATGGGTCCGGTGCGAGAAGCCTTTGAGATCGTGAAAAAACAAATCTGCTCAACCCATGTCCACGACAACGACAGGCCTAAGGATTCGCACCTGTGGCCGGGACAGGGCACCATCGACTGGAAAGAAGCGATGGAACTGCTGCGCTCCGCGCCGCAAACTCCGCCCCTGATGCTGGAGCTGGCGGAAGAACCGAAAAGATAAATCCGCTGGACAAGCTCGCGGCGAGCGTTCGAGAAGCTGGAAACGGCTTAAAAGCTTCAACGCCGGGTACGCAGAGGGAAAAACGAGCAAGTTGCTTTTCTCTGCGATCTCGCGTGCTCGGCGGTAAATCGGTTCTCACACTTATGTCTTCACCTATCACCACCATCGCAGAAATCGGCAAGCACGACGGCCAGTCCGTCACCCTCCGCGGCTGGCTCTACAATCTGCGCGAGAGCGGCAAGCTTCTGTTCCCGCAATTTCGCGACGGCTCGGGCATGATTCAGGGCGTCGTGCCCAAGAACGCGGTCACGCCGGAAGTCTTCGACGCGATCAAAGGCCTCACCCAGGAATCGAGCGTCATCGTCGAAGGCAAAGTCCGCGCCGATAAGCGCGCCCCCGGCGGCTACGAACTCGACGTCGTCAACGTGCAGGTCGTCCAGCGCGTGCCCGAGTCCGATCCCTATCCCATCACGCCGAAAGAGCACGGCACCGATTTCCTGATGGAGCATCGCCATCTCTGGGTGCGCTCGCCGCGCCAGGCGTCGATCCTGCGCGTGCGCGCCGAGATCATCAAAGCCGTCCGCGATTTTTTCGACGAGAACGGCTTCACCCTCACCGATCCGCCGATTCTCACTCCCGCCGCCTGCGAAGGCACCAGCACGCTCTTCCCCGTGGATTATTTCGACGAGCAAGCCTACCTCACGCAGTCCGGCCAACTTTATATCGAAGCCACGGCGATGGCGCTCGGCAAGGTCTATTCCTTCGGCCCAACCTTTCGCGCAGAAAAATCGAAGACGCGCCGCCATCTCACCGAATTCTGGATGGTCGAGCCGGAAATCGCTTACGCGACAACTCGACGACATCATGGATCTCGCGGAAGGCCTTGATCACTTTCATCGTGAAACGCTGCCTGGAAAAACGGCGCGCCGATCTGCAGACCATCGGCCGCGATATTGCGAAGCTCGAAAAAATCGCGGCGCCGTTTCCGCGCATCAGCTACGACGATGCCGTCAAGATGCTGCAGGAAGGCCACGCCAAAGGCGCGCTGGAAACCAGATTCGAATGGGGCGGCGACTTGGGCTCGCCCGACGAGACTTATCTTTCCGCGCAATTCGACAAGCCGGTCATGGTCCATCGCTATCCCGCCAAAGTGAAGGCGTTCTACATGGAGCCCGATCCCGCAGCGGCCCGAACTGGCTCTGTGCGTCGACGTGCTCGCGCCCGAAGGCTACGGCGAAATCATCGGCGGATCGCAGCGCATGGCCTCGCACGAACTGCTGGTGCAGCGCATTCACGAGCACGGCTTGCCGGAAGAAGCCTTCAAGTGGTATCTGGACCTGCGCAAATACGGCAGCGTCCCCCATGGCGGCTTCGGCATGGGCATCGAGCGCGCCGTGGCCTGGATCTGCGGCCTCGAGCACGTCCGGGAAACCATCCCGTTTCCGCGCATGCTGCACCGGCTCTATCCGTAGGAATTGAGTCATTGGGCGATTGCGTCATTGAGTGATTTAAGTACCCGAGTTTTCGAGCTTCGGTTTTCAATCGCAAAATCGCCCAATCGCAAAATCGCAAAATTTATGACATCCATAAGCACCACAAACATCTCTCCCAAAAAAATTCGCGTGATCGGCGTGCCGCTCGATCTCGGGCAGTCCCGCCGCGGCGTCGATATGGGCCCTTCCGCCGTTCGCGTCGCCGGACTCGAAGCTCGTCTCGAAGCGCTCGGCCACGAGGTCGAAGATGGCGGCAACGTCGCCGTCGCCATTGCCGGAGCAGAAAAAAGAGGGCGACGCTCACGCCAAGTATCTGAAGGAAATCACCGCCACCTGCACCAACACTGCCGACCTCGTGGTCAAGACGCTCGAAGCGGGAATGATTCCGCTCGCCCTCGGCGGCGATCACTCCATGGCCGCCGGCACAGTCTCGGGAGTCGCGGAGTTCTATCGCCGCCAGAACCAGCGCATCGGCCTCATCTGGATCGACGCCCACACCGACATCAATACTCCTGAAACTTCGCCCAGCGGCAACGTCCACGGCATGCCGCTGGCCGCGCTCATGGGCCTCGGCCCGGTGGAACTGCAGAACATTTTCGATTTTTCTCCCAAAGTGAAGCCGGAAAATTGCGTGCTCGTCGGCGTGCGCGACATCGACGCCATCGAAAAGGAAAATGTGCGGCGCGCCGGCATCGGCGTCTTCACCATGCGCGACATCGACGAGCGCGGCATGCGCACAGTCATGGAAGAGGCCCTGCGCATGGCCGGACGCGGCACCGCCGGCTACCACATCTCGCTCGACATGGATTGGATCGATCCCGAAGACGCGCCCGGCGTCGGCACTCCGGTGCGCGGCGGCGCCACTTATCGCGAGGCGCATCTCGCCATGGAAATCATCGCCGACCACGGGCGCATGGTCAGTTTCGAAATCGTCGAAGTAAATCCCGTAATCGACGAGCACAACCGCACCGCCGACCTGGCAGTGGAGCTGGCGCTTTCGGCGTTCGGGAAGAAGATTCTGTAGCCGAGTAGAGGATGAGAAGACGTGCTACCCTCCGCTATCCTCTTCGGCAAGATCCACTCTATCGAGGCAGAGCCTCCGACTTTAGTTTGCCCTCGATGGTGCAGGTGGTAGTGTCCTAATTTCGACTTTAAGTTTCTCCGCGACCTCCGCGTATCCTTCGCGCACTCTGCGGTTAAAGGCTTTTGCTCGCGGAAATTAGGACACGACGGTACGGGCATTCCTGCCAACCCGCGATCGGCTCATGCTGACCGTTGCGGTCCGCCAGTACCATCCCCGGAATTGACTGCCCGCTCCTTCCGCGTTCACACTGAACTGTCATGAATAAACTTCGCGTAGGCATTCTCTTCGGCGGCCGCAGCGGCGAGCATGAAGTCTCGCTGCTGTCGGCTGCCTCCGTTCTCAACGCAATCGATAAAGACAAGTACGAAGTCGTCCCCATCGGCATCACCAAAGACGGCCGCTGGCTGACCGCGGCCGACGCCGAAAATCTTCTGCAGGGCAAGCTCGTCCTCGAGCCGCGCCACCTGCGCGCCGGCGACCCCGATACCACCGAGCCCGCGGCAGTGCTCGCGCGCGGAGAGTCCGTCGTTGTTCCGCCCGAGCCGGTCCAGCGTCAGGGAGGGCGTCAGGGCGAACGTCACAGCGGTCTGGTTCCTTTTCAAACCGATGCCGCCCTCACTCGCCGCGCCAGTGATCGCGCCATCAACGTCGACGTAATTTTCCCCGTCCTGCACGGCACCTTCGGCGAAGATGGCACCATCCAGGGTTTGCTCGAACTCGCCGACATCGCCTATGTCGGCGCAGGCGTGCTCGGTTCGGCCGCCGGCATGGATAAAGACATCATGAAGTCCCTGTTCACCGCCGCCGGACTGCCCATCGTCAAGCACGTTACGATTCTGCGCAGCGCATGGGACCGCGATCCCAAACAAGTTCAAAAATACGTTCAGAGCAAGCTGAAATATCCGGCTTTCGTGAAGCCCGCAAACCTGGGCTCGTCCGTCGGCATCAGCAAAGCCCACAGCCAAAAAGAACTCGGGCCCGCCATCGAAGAAGCCGCCAGGTTCGACCGCAAGATCGTCATCGAGCAGGGCGTCGGCGGCAACAAAAATAAGGCCCGCGAGATCGAGTGTTCGGTGCTCGGCAACGACGACCCGGTCGCTTCGATCCCCGGCGAAATTGTTCCGGTGAAAGAGTTCTACGACTATAACGCAAAGTATCTCGACGAAGGCTCGGAACTCATCATCCCCGCGAAGCTGACCCGGTCCGAAACAAAGAAGATCCAGGACCTCGCCGTGCGTTCCTTCCAGGCCGTCGATTGCTCCGGCCTCGCCCGCGTGGATTTTCTCATGGAGCCTTCCGGCGGCAAGTCGCGCAAGATTTATGTGAACGAGATCAACACCATGCCCGGATTCACCGCCATCAGCATGTATCCCAAGCTCTGGGCTGCGTCCGGACTAGGCTATGCCGACCTGATCGACAGGCTGATCCAACTCGGTATCGAGCGCCACGCCGATAAGAAAAAAAATCAGTACACTCGCTGACCCAGCCCCGTGCTGAAACGCTTGCGCAGATTCCTGGAGAGAATCCTATGAGGAAGAGGAAGTTTCCGGTAGCCCAATTTTCCTGATCAAATTCTGAAATCGTGGTTCGCTTCGAAGGAAATCGAAATAAGGATGAACATTCAGGAAGATCATCCAGGTGGCGCGCTCGTCGTGGGCTTTCTCCAGCCAGTCGAGCGTCAGGTCTTTGTCGCCGGACCCGGCATACACGGCCGCCACCGCGAACGATGACACGTACTTCCTCACCGATGTATCCCGAAGTTCCGCCACTACCTTCCGCGCTTCGTCCCGGTCTCCGGCAGCCGCGCAAGCATGGCCGTAACCCGCTACGAACAGCGGCCAGCGGCCCGAAAGGTCGGCGCTCGCCTTGAACTCCGCGATGGCCTTCTCCAGTTGTCCTTTTTGTTCGAGGGCGAGAGCCGAAACAAAATGCGAGGCAAAAAAATTGGGGTCCAGTTCGACCGTGGCCAGGCCTTGCTCCAGCCCTTCATCGTATTGCCGCACAAAATATCGGAGCAAGCTGGAAGTCGCGTTGATTGACAACGAGAGCGGATCGATCTGCAGCCCGCGCTCCGTTTCTCGCACCGCCTCCTCATGTCGCCCCAGAGCGGCCAGCTCCATCGCATACCACTGGCGGGCAATCGAGTAGTTGGGGTTCAGCTCAAACGTGCGGCGAAATTCGCGTTCCGCTCCCGCCCAGTCCCAGTCGTAGAACATCTTCACAAATGCTACGGAGGAGTGGGCTTCGGCCAACCGATCATCCAGCTCCAGCGCCCTGGTAGCCGCGGCTCGCGCCTTCGGCAAGCCATCGCGCGGCGAGATCATGATGTTGAACACCATCATCGAATAAGAGTCGGCAATTCCCGCATACGCCAGTCCATAGACAGGATCCAGTTCAATCGCCTGGTTGAAAAAATCCAGCCCTTTCTTGACGGCGTCGCCGTTGCGCTTGTTCCAGTAGTAGCGGCCCTTCAGATAGAGCTGATAGGCCTCCGGGTTCTGCTTGCTGCGCTTGGGCAGCAGGGTGTGGGCCACGCTCTGCGAGATCTCATCTTCTACGGAGACTAAATCGTCGATGCTGCGGTTATAGCGGCCCGCCCACATCACGCTGTTGTCGCGGGTATCAATCAACTCCACACTGATCGAAAGCGCATTGCCCCGCGTGACCATGCGGCCCGCCAGTACCGCGCCCACCTCAAGTTCACGGCCCACGGCACGAGGGTCGATCATTTTTCCCTTGTAGCGGAACACGGAAGTCTGCGAGATGACGCGCAAGTTCGACAACTGCGACAGCCGCGTAATCAGACCTTCGGTGACGCCGTCACTCAAAAACTCAGTGTCGGGATTGCCGCCGCTATTCTCTAACGGCAATACCGCGACCCGCAGCACCGCCGGGCCGGCGGGCTCGCCCGTTGGCGAAAGGTAATCTGACGAAACCGCGCGCTGGTTCGACTGAACGGCGACCCAGGCGTCAATTTCTGACTTGTAGGCAAAAACTCTGGGCTGGTTATCTTCTCCGTCGCCACTCAGCCGGCGCACGGGCAGGGATTTCTCCCGTTCCCAGCGCTGGACGGTTCGCACCTCCCGGCCCAAGTACTGTGCGATTTCCTGCCAGTAGTCGAGACGGTCAGCCGGGCTGAGCGTCTCGGCCTTGGCTTTCGGCTTGTGGTCCCCTGGGGTCATTGATCGTCATGCAGGTGTCCGTCAAGGGGGGAGGTGCCGCCGTGCACGCCGCGAAGCGAGTGTATCCCGTTTCCCTCGCTCTTTCAACGACTGCCCAAAGTACCGGTGGTAGCTTAATTTCGGTTTTGCATTTCTTCGCGACCTCTGCGTATCCTTCGCGCACTCCGCGGTTAAAGGCTTTTGCTCCCGGAAATTAGCACAGGCCCTGGCGCCCTCGCCAAGCCCCTCACAAGTGCGACATTACGCGACATTGTGCGCCAGTCGCATCCCGTCGCTTGCCGCTTCCTGGCGGATGGCAGAGAGTTCTATGCGCGAGACGGTGGCCATATTTAGTGCTATAGTCCCGAGATTCAGTTTTGTCCTCCCCCCAATTCTGCGTCACTCGCACTGGGAAGCTTGGCTCCTGGGGCCTGTTTTCGACCCATCGTCGGCCCGTGGGGCATCCTTTTCAGGAGGCTTCTATGAAAACTCGCAAATTTTTGCACACTCGCGACGCAGAGAACGCGGCTCGATGGGCTGCCCGCAATCGGGGGTCGATACTATGAACTTCGAGAAACTTAAAGAGGGGATCTGTGGGGAAATCGATTCCATTCTCGTGCGCCGTTGGGGCTACGATCCCCTGCCTCCCCGTCAGCCTCGGCCCCGGAGTGCGCGCGGACTGCTCAAGAGCAATCCGCAGTTTGGCGTGACCAAGTTAGGGGCGGACGCATTCATCCGCCACGCGAGCGCAGCGAGCACAACACGCTAATTCCCGCGCCGCCTTAGTGGCGCACCGTAGGTAGGAAGACATTCTTATGAAACACTCAAAATCTCGCTTCACTCTCGCCCTCACACTCGCCTGCGCGGCCATTACCCTCGGCCTGGCGGTGTGCGCCCAGGCACAAACCTTCACCACACTGGGGGCTTTCAATGGATCTAACGGCACAGCTCCCTTCTTTGGAAGCATGGTGCAAGACACCAACGGCAATTACTACGGGTCTACCTTCTATGGAGGCAAGAACGGCTTCGGGAATATTTTCCAGTTGACGGCGGCGGGTAAATTAATCAGTCTGTACAGCTTTTGCGCTCTCGCCGATTGTGCCGATGGAATGCGTCCGATGGTGGCTCCCATCCTGGGCAGCGACGGAAACTTCTATGGCGCCACCGGCAACGGCGGCAACGGCAGCGATGCTGGCACGGTCTATAAAATGACAATTGGCGGCAAATTGACGACGCTCTACAGCTTTTGTCCGGCGCAGCCCTGTTCCGATGGCGTCGGCCCGGTGGCCGTCATCGAGGGCAGTAACGGAAATTTCTACGGGGTAGCAGGGGAGGGCGGCGCGTACGGCGACGGCACTTTCTTCGAACTCACCTCCCTCGGCGAGTTCAGGGTGCTGCATAGCTTCTGCGCCCAGAAGGGCTGCAGTACCGGCGCCAACCCGTCAGCCAGCCCCATGCAGGCCAGCAACGGCAACTTCTACGGCACGGCGGCTCGCGGAGGATTTCATAGCGGCGGCGTGGTTTATGAAATTACGCCAGCGGGTCTCTACAAGGCGCTCTACAACTTCTGTTCGCAAACAAATTGCGCCGACGGCAGTTACCCAGAAGCAGCGCTGGTGCAGGACGCAAACGGCAATCTCTATGGCACGACCGTGTATGGCGGAGCTTACGGGGATGGTGTCGTCTTCGAGATCACCCCAACCGACCAGTTCATCGTACTGCACAGCTTCGACGTTAACGACGACACCGACGGAGGATTTCCCCAATCCGCACCCACTCTGGCCAATGACGGCAACCTGTATGGAACGACGGCCAACGGTGGCGACGAAGGCCACGGCAACATCTACCAGATCACGCCGGATGGCACCTACACTTCTCTCTATAGCTTCTGCAACGCCTCCACTTGCAGCGCCTATGACGCCGCCTACGGTTTGTTGCAAGGCACCGACGGAATTTTCTATGGAGCAACGGCGGACGGCGGAGCGCACGGCGACGGAATCGTTTACAGCTTCTCCAACAATCTGGGCCCGCTGGTGAAGACCGTTCCGGTTGCGGCAGCGGTTGGCGCGCGTGTGATCGTTCTCGGCAACGGGCTGACCGGATCAACCAGCGTCACCTTCAACGGAGCATCAGCCACGTTCACCGTCGACTCCGATACATACATCACAGCAACCGTTCCCACGGGCGCGACTACCGGCACGGTGCGGGTCACCACGCCCACAGGAACGCTCAACAGCAGCCCGCAATTCCGCGTGACAAAGTAGTCGTTAAACGAACTTCTGTGCCAAGGCGGCGCACCTGAGGAAGACATTTCGATGAATGGCTTGAAATTTTCGCTCACTTGGAAGCTTGCCCTCGCCTGTGCAGCCCTCACCTTCGCCCTGCCAGCGCCCGCCCCGGCGCAAACCTTCTCCTACTTCACCAACTTCACCGCTAAAGCCGCGGGCTCATCAGTGATGCAGGCGACGGACGGCAACCTTTATATGGGCGGCGGCCCCGGCGCATACGGCCACGGGGCCATCCTGCGAGTGACGCCCTCCGGAGGGCCCAACGTCCTATATAGTTTTTGCGCGCAGCGCGGCTGCCCCGACGGGAACTATCCCTCTACTCTCATTCTTGGAAGCGATGGAAACTTTTACGGAGCGACGGAAGGCGGCGGCAACCGTATCGGCGGAGGAACGGTTTACAAGATGACCCTTGACGGCAAACTCACGACGCTCTACTCGTTCTGCGTAACCGATGAATGCCAGGAGGGAGCCGGGCCCTATGGAATTATGCAAGCTAGCGACGGGAATCTTTATGGCGCAACGAGCAGCGGCGGGAAGGATGACGCGGGGACGCTTTTTCGGGTCAGCCCCACGGGCGAATTTACGGTATTGCACTATTTTTGTCCGCTTTGGAATTGCACGGACGCCCCTAGCCCATCCGGTCCCATCCAGGGCATTGACGGAAACCTGTACGGCACCACAAGGTTTGGCGGAGCCCATAACGGAGGGGTGCTGTACAAGATGACTCTCGCGGGAGAGTACACAGTCATTTACGACTTCTGTTCTCTTTCTGACTGTCTCGACGGTGGCGGCCCGAACCAAATCGTTCAGGATGCCAAGGGGAATTTTTTTGGCACAACCGAGGGCGGCGGCAGCAAAGGCCATGGGACGGTCTTCGAGTTCACATCGAAAAATCAATACATCGCCCTGGACAGCTTCAACTTCGTTCTCGGCACTCCTTTAGGGTTGACGCCGGCCAGCGACGGCAATTTCTATGGAACGACACAAGGCACCGAGAATTACGGGAACGGCGGAACTGTTTTTAAGGTCACTCCAAAGGGCGAGATCACGTTTCTCAACATCTTCGGGAACAGTTGCGCTCTTGATACTGGCTACTACCCGATTGGCTCGATTTTTCAAAACACCGAAGGCACTCTCTTCGGAGCCACTGGCTACGGCAACAGCGTTGGTGACTGCGATCCCAACGGCACTGGCTATGGCACGATCTATAGCGTCTCCGGCCTAACTCCGCTGGTAGAGACCGCACCCGTGGCCGGCCCGGTCGGGCAGAGCGTGATCATTCTCGGCAACAACCTGACCGGATCCACGAGCGTGACCTTCAATGGCGTCGAGGCAGAGTTCACGGTCGAGTCCGACACGTACATCCAGGCAACAGTACCAACCGGCGCGACGACGGGCGTCGTATCCGTAGTCACTCCGTCTGGAACGCTAAACAGCAGTCCACACTTTGTCGTGAGCAAGTAGCTGTTTATGTGGGGGCGGACGCATTCGTCCGCCGGGTGGCCCATTCAAGCCTTCTCTTGGCTTGAGTGGGATAGTTCAGAACCTTAAGAGGACATTCCGATGAAGGGTTCCAAATCTTTGCTCAGTCTTTGTCTTGTACTCGCATGCGCCGCCCTCACCTTCGGCCCGGCAGTGTGTGCCCGGGCACAGACTCTCACCAACCTTGCCAACTTCAATCGCGAAACCGGAGATGCTCCCTTCGGATCGCTCATCCAGGCGACGGACGGGCGCTTTTATGGAGGAACCGACGCCGGTGGCTTTTATCGGCAAGGGAACATTTTCGAAGTGACATCCCGCGGGGAACTGCGCGATCTTTACAGCTTTTGCGCAAAGCCTGTAAAGGGTGCCTGTACCGACGGAGCCAACGCGGTCTCGGGCCCCGTGCTGGGAAGGGATGGAAACCTTTATGGAGTTACGCTGGCCGGTGGCAGCAATGCCGGCGACTACAACGGCGACGACGATCCGGGTTCAGGAACCATCTACAAGCTGACGCTGGGTGGCAAGCTCACGACCCTCCATACCTTTTGTCCTTCCACTCCCTGCATTGACGGCCAGGGGCCGACTGGCCTCATCCAGGCGAGCGATGGAAATTTTTACGGTACGACAACCACCGGAGGAAGGTTTAAGGAAGGAGTGATCTTCAAGGTCACTCCGAAGGGCAAGTTCACCGAGCTGTACTCTTTCTGTTCGCTGGAGAACTGCACGGATGGCGAACGTCCGATCTTTCCGCCACTGCAAGGCATCGACGGAAACTTTTATGGCACTGTGGGCACCGGCGGCGCGTCGGGAGCTGGAGTTGTTTACGAGCTCACAGCTTCTGGAACCTATACGGTGCTCTACAGCTTCTGCAATTACGGGAACGGGCCCTGCCCGGATGGCTCGGTTCCGACCAATATCGTGCAGGATATCCATGGAAATCTTTTTGGCACAACCGATTTTGGAGGCAGCAGCGAGACTGGCGACAACGCGGGATATGGGGTGGTCTTCGAGATCACACCGGCAAACCAATATAGTGTCGTGCAAGGTTTCAACATCACGCAAGGATCTGCCGTCGGAGGATTGATGATCGCCAATGATGGCAATCTCTATGCGACGACCATCGGCAACCAATTCGGCGCAAACGGGGGAGAGGTCGTTGAGATTTCTCCTGCGGGCATGGCGACGCTGCTTTACACCTTTAGCGAGTGTGGCGCCACCGGCTACAACCCGGTGAGCACGCTTTTTCAAGGCACTGACGGCATTCTCTACGGAATGACTGCTTATGGCGGCAACGGCACCCTCGATGGTGGCTGCGGCGGCTATGGCACGATCTATTCGGTCTCGAACGGGCTGAGCCCACTGGTGGAGACTTCGCCCGTGGCTGGCAGAGCCGGCCAGAGCGTAATCATTCTGGGCAACGGCTTGACTGGATCAACCAGCGTCACCTTCAACGGTGTCGAGGCCTCGTTCACGGTAGAGTCCGACACCTATATCAAAGCCACAGTTCCAAAGGGCGCAGCCACCGGCACAGTTTCTGTAATCACGCCATCGGGACCGCTCAACAGCAACCCGCAGTTCGTAGTGACGAAGTAGCTGTCTGTGTGGGGGCGGACGCAGCTTGCCCTGAGCAACGCCGAAGGGTCCGCCCAGCGAGCGAAGCGAGCACGCACACACTAGGAGGACATTTCGATGAAAGGTTTCAAATCGTTCACTCTCGGCCTCGCCCTCGCATCCGCGGCCATCGCCTTCAGCCTGGCAGCGCGCGCCCACGCACAAACGCCTTCTGAAAAGACACCCAGTAGTCTTAAGCAACTGGCTGAGCTCACGGAATCCGACAACGATGGATATCCAGACGACTTTGGCGTGTCTGTAGCGATGAGCGGAGATACCATCGTGGTAGGCGCCCCAGGCGCGCATTATGCTGTCGGCGCTGTCTACGTCTTCGTGAAGCCCGCCAGCGGCTGGGCAAACATGACCCAGACGGCGGAACTCACCCCCTCCGATGGCTTTACCTACCTCGACTTCGGCCTTTCAGTAGGCATCAGCGGCAACACCATCGTCGTGGGATCTTACGGTAACAATGCTGCCTACGTTTTTACAGAACCCCAGGGCGGTTGGCAGAACATGACAGAGACCGCGGTGTTGAGCAATACCAACGGCGTGGCAACCCTGTTCGGTGAAAGTGTTGCCATTGACGGAGCAACCATTGCTGTCAGCGAGCCCAAAACTTTCACTAGCCGTGGGCGCGTGCAGATATTCACCGAGCCCGCCGGGGGATGGGTGAGTGCCACTCCTACGGGAAGCATTATTGCGAGCGATACCGCGTCCCACGACTATTTTGGCTTGGCCCTGGCTGTTAGCGGATCGACGATCGTCGCGGGTGCATCCAACAACGACGATCTGGGCGCGGCCTACGTCTTCGTCGAACCAGCAGCAGGCTGGAGTGGATCGCACAGTCAAAAGGCGAAACTCACGGCTTCCGACGGCAGAGCTCAGGATGGCCTTGGCGCGACGGTGGCGATCAACGGGAACACCATCGTCGCGGGCGCGCAAAAGAGAAACAATGACACCGGACTCGCCTACGTTTTCGTGGAACCGGCAACCGGCTGGACGAATATGCCGCAAACTGGCGAACTGTCAGCGACCGGTCTAACTGTAGGAGATTTCTTTGGGAACGGAGTCGCCGTTGGATCGACTAGAATCGCAATCGGCTCTGCAACTACTTCTACCACCGGCACCGCCTACACCTACGCAAAGCCTTCCACAGGCTGGAAGAGCTCCCTCCCAACTTCAGAAGCAACTGTGACCGGCGGGGAATACGGCTGCCCGGTTGCGCTTAGCGGTTCAGTTTTAGCAGCCGGAGCGCCCGCCAACGGCGTGGCGTATGTTTTTGGGCCGTAGTCTGCGCGCACCATTTGGAGGACATTCCGATGAAAAACTCAAAATCTCGGTTCGCTCTTGGCCTTGCACTCGCATGCGCGGCCATTACCCTCAGCCTGGCGGTGTGCACCCAGGCCCAAACCTTCTCCTACCTTGCCGACTTCGATGGCGCCAACGGATATCAGCCCTTTGGCTCGTTAACCCAGGGGACGGACGGAAACATTTACGGCACCACCACCAACGGCGGCGGTCATGGGTACGGCAACATCTACCGCATTACGCCCAGCGGAGAGATCACCTCAATCTACAATTTTTGCTTGCGGCTCAGTTGCACCGACGGCACAACGCCCGAGTCGGCTCCAGTGCTCGGAAGTGACGGCAACCTTTACGGCACGACCACTGGGATCGGCTACGGATACGGAACCATATACAAGATGACGTTGAGCGGCAAGCTCACAACCCTCTATACGTTCTGCTCGCTCGCGAACTGCGCCGACGGCTCGGCCCCAAACGGTCTGGTCGCGGCCAGCGACGGAAACTTTTACGGCACAACCTTCGAGGGAGGAACTTCCAAGGCGGGCACGATCTTCAAGATCACGCCGGCCGGCCACTTCACATCGCTCTACAGTTTTTGTTCGCTCGCGAATTGCGCAGATGGCTTTAGTCCGGTCGCTTCGCCGATCGAGGGCATCGACGGAAACCTCTATGGCACGACGTGGCAATCCCCCACGGGCGGCGTCTTATACAGATTCACGCTGGCGGGAGACTTTAAAGTGCTCTACAGTTTCTGCCGGGGGATTCGCCTCTGTTCCGCCGGCTCGGGGCCGGTGGCGCTTGTGCAGGATGCCAATGGGAATTTCTTTGGCACCACCCAGTATGGTGGCGGCAGTGGCGGCTACGGAACTGTCTTTGAACTCACCGCCAAACAACAATTCATCAACCTGCACACCTTCGACAAAACTGATGGAGCCTATCCTGATGAAGCATTGACGTTGGCCAACGATGGCAATTTTTATGGAATCACGGCAGAAGGCGGTCCCGCCAATGCCGGAACCATTTTTGAGATCACGGCGGCGGGAGGGTTCAGGACGCTCTACACCTTCGCGCCTCCTTATGGTGACGAACCGGCTGGCCCGCTGCTGCAAGGCACCAACGGCAATTTATATGGAACCACTCCCAGCAACCCTGGCTACGACCCTCTGGGCACGGTCTTCGAATTCTCGAATGGACTGGGCCAGTCGGTACGAACTGCGCCGGCGGCGGGCCAAGTCGGGAAAACTGTTCTCATCCTCGGCAACGGCCTGACCGGATCGACCAGCGTCACCTTCCACGGCGTGGAAGCGCCGTTCACAGTCGAGTCCGATACCTACATCAAAGCGACGGTTCCCAAGGACGCGACGACGGGAGTGGTGTCCGTGGTCACACCGTCTGGAACCCTTAACAGCAATCCGCAGTTTGTGGTGAGCAAGTAGCTGTTTTGCAGGGAATTCTCGCGTTGACTTTGTTGTTATACAAATCGATTTTGGCGTCAAGCCTAGGAGCGTTCTATGCATTTTCTCTCCCGCAGTTTCTCCGCTATTGCCACGCTCATTTTGATCACACTGATCGCGTTGCCCCTGGCCGCGTCGGCGCAAGACTTCACTGTCCTGCAGAACTTCAACAACGCCAACGGCGACGACCCCTCTACGTTGCCAATCCAGGCCAGCGATGGCAACCTCTACGGCGCTACTGCCCATGGCGGCGCCAA
Source organism: uncultured Acidobacteriaceae bacterium (assembly GCA_963784085.1). Classification (GTDB taxonomy): domain Bacteria; phylum Acidobacteriota; class Terriglobia; order Terriglobales; family Acidobacteriaceae; genus Sulfotelmatobacter. The sequence goes on from CAWAQH010000017.1 coordinate 57,557, forward strand.
CGCGATGGGCCTGGTTTACAAGCTCACGCCGCAGAATAAGCTCACCACGCTCTACGCTTTCTGTTCCCAGGCCAACTGCACCGACGGTTCTGATCCCGCATTCGGCCCCATCCAGGGCACAGACGGCAATCTCTACGGAACTACGTACTACGGCGGAGCCAATGACCTCGGCGTGGTGTACAAACTCACGCTGAGCGGCAAACTCACCGTGCTGCATAGTTTTTGCCTCTGTAACGACGGGCGGTATTCAAACGGCCTGCTGGCAGACGGCAAGGGCGGTTTCTATGGCAGCACTCTCGCAGGCGGCTCGCATGAGTTCGGAACCATCTTTCACCTCACCGCGCAGGGCAAGCTGACCACGCTCTACAATTTCTGCGACTCGCAACCCAACTGCATCGACGCCTACACCAACAACGGCGAATTTCAGCCGCTGATCCTCGGGGTCGACGGCAATCTCTACGGCATCACCACCACCGGCGGCGAGTACCACTATCCATGCTCAGCCGGCGGATGCGGTACGGTCTTCAAACTTACGCCGCAAGGGAAATTCAGCATCGTCTACAGCTTCTGCAGCCTCGCCAACTGCGCCGACGGCGGCCAGCCCGCATGGCTGATTCAGGGCTCCGACGGCAACTTCTACGGCACCACCGGCCTCGGCGGCTCTGAGGCCTATCATGGCGGCGGTACCGTCTTCCAACTCACCACCAGCGGCGTGCTGAATACGCTGCACAGCTTCTCCGCGGCCAGGGAAGGACTCTCAGGCTACGCCCCGTACGACCTGATCCAGGCCACCAACGGAATCTTGTATGGCGTCACCGTTTTCGGCGGCACTGAAGACCAGCAATGCCAGAACCTCGGATGCGGCACCGTTTTCTCGCTCACCACGTCGGGCGCTTTCGCATCCCTGCACTTTTTCGACGCCTCCGACGGGTATGAGCCCACAGGCCTGGTGCAGACCTCGGACACTACGCTCACCGGGATCGCGTCTTTCGGCGGCGCCCACGGCGTGGGGGATATTTTTAGCCTGAACTTGAACTAGAGCTTTGCGGATGCTGAACAGCAATCCGCAGTTTGTCGTAACGAAGTAAGCCGCGCATTACTCTGGTCACCTCCGCCGATCTTGACCAGCTTCGACGGTCGTTGTAGCATCGTAAGAACACGTTTGCCCTTCGGGGCAGACAGAATTTCATGCAGAGTGGCTGAGGGACGAGCCCTATGACGCCACGGCAACCGGATCGGGATCATATATTCCGACCGCCAGGTGCCAACTCCCGCCCGGAAACGGGGAACATGAGATTCGGATGCGAAGACTGTTTTCTATTCTGCATTCGATAACCTCTTTTCCTATTTCCTGGGAAAGAGGCCTTCGTTTTTAGGGGGCACTTTTCCCCGGGGCTCGTCCCCAGCTATTCGCAGTCGTTCCACTGGAACGACAAGAAAGCGAGTAGCCACATGCCGAATCACGACGCTCACAGTCAAAGCCAGGATCACTACGAACTGCGCTGCCGCGAATGCGGACGCCGCTGGGGCAACCAGCCCCGCTCATTCTGCGACGAGTGTTTCTCTCCCCTCGAAGTCACCTACGATTACGACTGGATCCGCTACGTCCTTGGTCAGGGCACGCTCGATCCGCAACGGACAAGCCGGGAATCGATTGCCCAGCGCCCGCAGAACATGTGGCGTTATGCCGAACTCCTGCCCCTGCCCGCGGACTTTGACCCGTGCCTGCCCGTCGGGTTTACCCCTCTGATCCAGGCGCCGCGCTTGGCCGCGCGTCTAGCCGGCTGCAGCAACGCGAGCGAAGCCACGCGGAATCTTTACATCAAGAACGACGCCGTCTGCCTGCCCACGCTGAGCTTCAAGGACCGCGTGGTTGCAGTCGCGCTCGCCCAGGCCAAGGCCTTCGGCTTCGACACGGTCGCCTGCTCTTCCACCGGCAACCTGGCCAACGCCGTGGCCGCGCACGCCGCTCGTCTCGGCCTCACCGCCTGGATCTTCATCCCGTCCGATCTCGAGCCGGCAAAAATTCTCGGCACTCAGGTTTTCGGCGCGAACGTGGTTCGCATCGCCGGCAACTACGATCAGGTCAACCGCCTGTGTTCGCAAATCGCCGAGGAGCGCAACTGGGGCTTCGTCAACGTGAACCTTCGCCCCTACTACGCCGAAGGCTCGAAAACCGTCGGCTTCGAAATCGCCGAGCAACTGGGCTGGACTCTCCCCGATAACGTGGTCGTCCCCATGGCTGGTGGAAGTTTGATCACGAAAATCAAGAAGGCATTCGACGAACTGGCGAACCTCGGTCTGGTCGAAGAAAAGCCGGTAAAGTTCTTCGGCGCGCAAGCCACTGGGTGCTCTCCCATTTCCACTGCGGTAAAAACCGGCAACGCGGAAATTGAACCGCAAAAACCCGCAACCATCGCGCGCTCGCTCGCCATCGGCAATCCTGCCGACGGCCACTACGCCATCCAGGCCATCAAGCAGAGCGGCGGCTGGAGCGAAGACGTCAGCGACCCCGAAGTGATCGACTCCATCCGCCTGTTAGCCGCGACCGAAGGCATCTTTACCGAAACCGCCGGCGGCGTGACCGTAGCCTCCGCGGGCAAACTCTATCGCCAGGACCGCATCCTGCCCGAAGAAATCACGGTGCTCTGCATCACCGGGAACGGCCTCAAGACAACCGATGTGCTCGCTGGCGTTTACGAAATCGAGCGCCCGATCGCGCCCCGGCTGGCCGAATTCGAAACCTATCTGCACGACACGCTGGATGATGCCGGCGTCGAAGTTGCGAAAAAATCTGCGGCCACGGCGGGAGCCTAGGTTCGAGTTTTATGTTTGCATTGGTGGAATGCAGGCGCTGCCTTTGAAAGGGCGCAGCTTCAGCCGCGCCGCAAGCGTCACAATTTTGGGTGGCGCAGCGCAACACCGCTGCGATCATCGGATGACCGGGAAGAGCACGAGTTCCACTCGTGCCGACTAAGGGTTGCAAAATGAACTGCGGCTTCAGCCGCTGAGGTGAGCCTTCCATGCCAATCACAGTCCAGATTCCAACCGCACTCCGTCGCCACACCGCAGGCGTGGGCTCACTCTCCTGCGCCGCCACCAACCTGCCGGGAACTCTTCTCCATCCTCGACGAAAAATTTCCCGCGCTCAAGCCGCACTTGCGCGACCCAGCCGGCGAAGTCCGCCGCTTCCTCAACATCTATGTGAACGAGGAAGACATCCGCTTCCTCGGCCCGAGCTATGCCTTCCAGGATGGTGACGAAATCCTGCTCGTCCCCTCGATCGCCGGCGGATCGCACTAGCCGCTATCTCATAGGATGGCTCCGGGAAGAACAGGACGTTCAGTCTTAGAGCCGGCGTCCGATCAAACCGGGAAGGGCACGACCTTCAGTCTTAGAGCCAGCCTCTGATCAAACCGGGAAGGGCACGAGTTCCACTCGTGCCGCTCAGATACCAATAAGTGCGAGGGCTTTAGCCCCTGAGGGAGTGGCCTGCACACTTTCTCGGCCCATTCATGAGAGCGGCTTCTAGCCGAGGCCGCGCTCCGGGCTAGCTAGTATCCTGATTCAGATTTTGCCTTTCTCCGCGACCTCTGCGTATCCTTTGTGCACTCTGCGGCTAGAGGCTTTTGCTTCGCGGAAATCAGGACACGTCCCAGCCCCAAAAAAGTACTCACACCGCAAGACCTGTGCTACAATCTAACTAACTGGTTAATTAAACAAGTTAGCAAACATGAAGCAAGCCCTCCATCCCGCGCCCCGCATGGGCTCCCGCGGAAAGCCCGAGGAAAGCCGTGCCGCCATCCTGCAGGCGGCAGCGAATGCGTTCGCCGAACTCGGCGCCGCCGGCGCCCGCACCGATGCCATCGCGCGCGATGCCAGGGTCAACAAGGCCCTGCTTTATTACTACTTCAAAGACAAGGAAACCCTCTACGGCGCCGTACTCGACAGCGCGTTTTCCGGCATGAAAGCCAAAGTGTTTGCCGCACTCGATAGCGACCTTCCCCCGCGCGACAAAATCATGGCCTACGCCGGCGCATACTTTGACTTCATCGCTTCCAACCAGATCTACCCCAGGCTGATGCAGCGCGAAATGATGCGCGCCCGCGAGGGCCGTTCCCAACATTTTGACCGTCTGGTCAAAACCTACTTTCGGCCGATCTACCGCCGTGTCGGCGAACTGTTGCGGAAAGGCATCGCAGAAGGCGAGTTCCGCCGGGTTGATCCGGCGCACTTCATTCCGTCGATGATCGCGATGATCGTTTTCTATTTCAGCAGCGCCCCCGTGATGCAGCGCATCGTTCGTTTCAATCCACTTTCGCCGCGGCGCATCGCCGAACGGCGCGCCGCGGTGCTCGACTTTATTTCCGCCGCGCTGTTTCAACCGGTATCCATCGCAAGGCCCACGCGCAACCGCGCCGCAGCCGCCTCAGGAGCACGTAAATGAGCGCTCGTAACCGCTTCTTCATTCTTCTCGGCATCATCTTCGTGATTGCCGCCGTCTATTATTTTTTCTCCACCGACCACTCCAAAGACCTCGTCCTGATCGGCACCGTCGATGCCAATCAGGTGATTGTCAGCGCCCAGGTCGAAGGCCGCATCCAGAAGCTGTTAGTGGATGAAGGCACGCCCGTCAAAGCTGGAGACCCGATCGCTGTGCTCGATCCTTCCGAGTTGCAGACCCAGGAAGCCGCCGCCGCTGCCAACATCGCCAGCCTGCAGCACAAGGTCTCTGAAATGGAGCACACCGAACAATCCACTTCCGGCTCCACTTCCAGCGACGTGGCCAATGCGCGCGCCATGCTTTCCTCGGCGCAGGCGCAGCTACTGCAGGCTCAGGCCGCGCTGGAGCGCACGGAAAGTGACAGCCGCCGCATGATCGAACTTGCCCGGGCCGGAGTCCAGTCCGATCAGGACCGGGTGCAGGCTGAAACCAACCTGCGGGCGGCGCAAGCCACGGTGCAGGCTCAACAAGAACTGGTAAAAGCGGCACAAGCCAGCCTGAACTCCGCCGTCGCAAAAACTCAGCAAGCCAGCGCGGCTCGGAGCACAGTGCAATCCACCGAGGCCGATCTCAAGAATGCCGTCGCGCAAAAAAATCAGGCTGCGGTACGTCTCGGCTATACCAACGTCTACGCGCCGGTAACCGGGACGGTCTCTGTCCGCGCCGCCCGTCAGGGAGAAGTCGTCAACATCGGCGCGCCCATCGTGACCATCGTCGATCTCACCGACACCTGGGCCCGCGCCGCCATTCCCGAAACCTATGCCGACCACATCGGCTACGGCGACGTGCTCAGCGTCCGCATGCCCGGCGGCACGATCGTCAACGGCAAAGTATTTTTCAAAGGCGTCGAAGGCGACTTCGCCACCCAGCGCGACGTCGGCCGCATGAAGCGTGACATTCGTACCATCATCCTGAAAGTCCGCCTGGATAATCCCAAAGGCGCGTTCGTGCCCGGAATGACCGCCGAAGTGCTGATCACGCCGGCGCAGTTGAAAGGCGAAGGCACCGCGCAGAATTCGCCGGCGGCGAGGCAGCAATCACAATGACGGCCGACCTCAACCCCAAACCGAACGCCCGCACGCCTTCTGCCGCAGTCGCCGAAGCTCCGCCTGCCATCGAAGTGCGGAACATCGTCAAGAAATATGGCGACTTCACCGCCGTCGACGACGTTTCCTTCAGCGTTCACGATGGCGAAATCTTCGGCCTTCTCGGCCCCAACGGCGCGGGGAAATCGACTCTGATTCGCATGATGACCACGCTGATTCCCATCACTTCAGGGCGCGCGATCATCGCCGGCCACGACGTTGCCGGCGACCCCGATGCCGTGCGGCGGACGATCGGCGTCATTCCGCAAGCCCTGACCAGTGACCTCGATCTTACCGTCGAGGAAAATTTGAATATCTACGCCAAGCTCTACGATGTGCCCGCCAAAGAAAGAAAACGTTCGATCGAAGAACTGCTCGGCCTGGTTGACCTCACCAAGTGGCGCAGCGCGCAGACCAAGACGCTATCCGGGGGCATGCGCCGCCGGCTCGAGATCGCGCGCGGCCTGGTCCATCATCCCAGAATATTTTTCCTCGACGAACCCACCACCGGCCTCGACCCCGTTTCGCGCGTCGCCGTGTGGGAGATGCTCGGCAACATCAAGAGTCAGCGCCAGTTGACGATTCTTATTACCACGCATTACATGGACGAGGCCGACCGCCTCTGCGACCGCATCGCCATTGTCGATCACGGCAAGCTGGTTGCGCTCGACGCTCCCATGGCTCTGAAGGCCAGCGTGCCCGGCTCGAACGTGATCGAAGCCCAGTTCGAAAACTTTCCCGGCGATTGGGAGCAGCGCCTGCACACGCTCGACAACGTCACCTCGGTGCAGCACGAGGGCGCTGGAATGTATCGCGTGCTCACCGGCAGCGGATCGCGCACCACCACCGAACTGGTCGAGATGGCCGTCGCCGCCGGCGTGTGCGTCAAATCGCTCTCCGTCCAGAACACCACATTGGACGACGTCTTCGTCCACTACACCGGCCGCCAGTTGCGCGATGAACTGCAGAAGGCATATGTCTTCACCATGCCGCAGAGACCGGGGTTGCAGCCATGACCTTAGCCGTCGATGGATTTGACGAACTACGGAACGGTCTTGAAGGGGCGCGGCTTTAGCCGCCGAGGGGCGCGCATCAATTTATGAATCGCATCATGGCCATTGTCGAGCGCGAAATGCGCAAGTTCTTCCGCTCCCCGGCGCTCATGCTGGCATCGATGATCTTTCCCCTGGTGCAGCTCGTCATCCTGGGCAACGCCTTCGGCGGGAAAATCCGCGACGCCCGCGTGGCCATCGTCGATGAAGATGGCGGCACCCAGGCATTGAGGATTCGCGAAGCTTTCGACTCCGTGCGCGCCAACATGCGCACCTTCGTCCCGATTTACTACGACAACGAAAAAAAGGCCGTCGAAGACGTCCGCAACGGCAAGATCGAGGGCGCGGTCATCATCCCACCGCAATATCTCGAGCCGCGTCTATGAGGACAATCATCCCCAGGTCGCCCTCGTTGTCGATAACAGCGACAATTTCATGAGCTCCGCTCTGGAATCGGAGATGACCGACCTCACCAATGCGCTCAACCAGCCCACCGTCGAGCCCCGCATCCTGCAGCAGACCGCGCTCTCGATTGTCGAACTTTATCCCTATATCGAATACATGAAGTATCTGCTGCCCGGCTCGCTCACGCTCGCCATGTTTGTCTCGGTAATGATCGGCGGCGGCATGTTGTATATCGACGACAAAGCCCGCGGCGTGCACGAGGGTTATCTGGTCACGCCCATCACCAAGCTGGAACTCGTACTCGGCCTGAACGCCGCAGGCGCAATCAAGGCTGTGATGACGGGAGTGATCATTTGCGTGATCGGCTCTCTCATCTCGGGCGTGAATACCATCTTCAATCCCGTAACCATGTTCGGACTGCTGATCATGATCGTCCTGACCTCGCTCGCCTTCAACACCATGATGTTCCTTCTGATGGTGCGCATCGAAGACCCGCTGGTGCCGCGGGCAATGTTTGGCATTCTGAACACGCTGTTGTTTTTCCCCAGCGGCTCCATTTACCCCATTCAAGCCTTCCCGCCGTGGTTGCGCGCCATTGCGAAAGTCGATCCCTTCACCTACGCCGTCGACGGTTTCAAATGCCTGCTGTTGAAGCAGACAAACCTGTCCGCGGTGTGGGGAGACATGCTGTTTCTCTCGATCTTCGCCGCCGTCACCCTGGGCATCGCCATCCCGCTATTCAAGCGAACCCTGTAGCAGGTTCCGGAGAAACTCCGGTTCGGGGGAGGGGCGGGAAGGGCACGAGTTCCACTCGTGCCGCTAAGTCGCTGAAAATCGATCTGCGCTTTAGCGCCTGCGGTAAGCTCTTCGCTCGTCCGCCAAGTTCTTCCGCAGCCTGCTCGAGGGGATTAGGTAGTCTGGTTATTGTGTGATTTTGTAACTTAAACTCCACCGGCCCTCGGGTCGGAAAATTACAAAATTACCCGATTTCCAAGTTACCCAATTCCCCCGGGAACTTTTGACTTCCCCACCGTGTCCGTTATCCTAGAGAGCGATGACCTTGCTCGACGCCAAAGAGTACCATCCCGAAAAAGAGCGGAAGAGACGCATCCGGATTGTCTCGCTCATCGTTTTCATTCTCGTCGCCGCTTTCGTGGGATGGTGGAACCGCTTCCTGGCCCGAAGACGCATCGCCGGCAAATTCTTTTCGTCGCTGCAGAAGCAGGATTTCGAAGCCGCCTACGGCATCTACTACGCCGATCCCGCATGGAAGCAGCATCCGCAGAATCACGCGCAGTATCCTTCAACGAATTCTGGCGGGACTGGGGCCCCGGCGGCCAGTGGGGCATCGTCAAAAGCTACAAGGTATATGGCGAGAGCAACTGCCCCGGCGGGGGCAGCGGCGTAGTGGTGGATCTGATCGTGAACGAACGAGCCCAACACGCCCAGCTCTACGTCGATAAAAACGATAAGACGATCAGCACCCCGCCCTGCGATCTGGAATTCCGCTGAACGGTGAGCCTTAGGCTTTACCTTCCAAACTGCGCCAGCGTTTTCGCAGCGACGCCTCATCGCCCACATTCAGGCACGTCTTCGACCGGTCAATCTGCCGCATCAGCCCCCACAGAACTTTTCCCGGCCCGATCTCCACGAAAGTCTGCACGCCTTTGCCGATCAGCAGCCGCATGCACTGCATCCCATTTCACCGCGCCCGTCACCTGCGCCACCAGAGTCGCTCGCGCCCGGATTTCGTCGCTCGACAAAAGTTGCTTCCACATTGCAAACCACGGGATACACCGGCCTCTGCAACTTCAGCGCGTCCAAATCCGCCTCCAGCCGGTCTTGCGCCGGCTTCATCAGCGAACAATGGAAGGGCGCGCTTACCGGCAGAATCTTCGCCCTCTTGGCTCCGCGCTCGTCTGCCAGTTGTGTTCCACGTTCCACAGCCGCGGTATTGCCGGAAATGACGATCTGCTCTGGCGAATTAATATTCGCCGGCGAGCAAACCTCGCCCTGCTCCGCGTCCCGGCAAACCCCGGCAACTTTTTCCAGTTCCATGCCGAGAATGGCCGCCATCGCTCCCACTCCCACCGGCACCGCCTCCTGCATATATTTTCCGCGATTGCGCACCGCGCGCACCGCGTCGGCAAAGCTCATCGTGCCCGAAGCCACATGCGCGGAATATTCGCCCAGGCTGTGGCCGGCCACGCAAAACGGCCGGGGAATTTTCTCCTGCAATCACTCGCAGCGCCGCAATCGACACGGTCAGAATCGCTGGTTGCGTCATTTCGGTCAGCCGCAGTTGTTCTTCCGGGCCTTCAAAACATATCTCCGACAACTTGTAGCCCAGCGCTTCGTCGGCTTCTTCAAACGTCTCGCGCGCGATGGGATGGTTCGCCGCAAGGTCCTTGCCCATGCCGACAGCCTGTGATCCCTGCCCCGGAAAGATGAATGCGATCATCGATGAGTTGACGCTCGACGCAACGGCATTAGATGGTTCCCTGGATTCGCTCATCATCATGAGAAACCGAAATTCAGAAACAGAAATTTATGCGAGACAGAAATTGCTTACGGCACCGGCGCAACTTCAACTTCAGCCAGTCGAGGCCTCAGCGCCGCCAGCCCCCGCTCGATCGACTGATTGATGTTCCGCTCGGCGAACTCCGCCGCCACCCGCACCGCATTCTTGATGGCGTTCGCATTCGATGACCCGTGCGTGATGATGCACACGCCCTTCACCCCCAGCAGCGGCGCGCCGCCGTATTCCGTGTGGTCGATGCGCTTCTTGAAATCCGCGAATGCGCTGCGCGATAGCATGGCGCCCACCTGGCTGGTGATCGTCGCCTTCAGCGATTCTTTCAACGTCGTCCGTACCAGGTTCGCCACGCCCTCTGAAATTTTCAGCGCCACATTGCCCACAAAGCCGTCGGCCACGATCACGTCAACGTGCCCGTTGAACAGATCGCGGCCTTCCACATTCCCCACAAAATTCAGCGGCAGCCGCTTCAGCAACTGGAAAGCCTCGCGCGTCAGCTCGTTGCCCTTGGTTTCCTCTTCTCCGATCGAGAGCAGCCCCACGCGCGGCGATCTCGCCGCTCCAAAGCTTGAGCGCCCGGACGAGAAATTGCCCGGCGTCGGGCTTCCAAACATCGACCGCGAATAAATCTCTCCCATCACCGCGAACTGCTCAAGGTTATGCGGCTTGCAGTCCACATTCGCGCCCACGTCGAGCAGAATTGCCGCCGTCCCGGGGGCCGTGGGAAAAACCGCCGCCAGCGCCGGACGGTCCACGCCGTGCAGCGCTCCCAGCACCATCTTCGCCGTAGCCATGGCGGCGCCGGTGTTGCCCGCGGTCACAAAGCCCGCAGCCTGTCCTTCGCGCACCAGACGCAGCCCCACGCGCAACGATGAGTCGCGCTTGGCGCGCACCGCCTGCACCGCCTTATCTTCCATGGTGATGACTTCGCTGGCGTGGACAATTTCAATCGGCAGACGCGCCGCCGCGGGATGGCGGTCCAACTCTGCTCTGAGGATAGCTTCCGGCCCGACCAGCAGCACGCGCACGCCGTAGCTGCGCGCGGCATAAATCGCGCCTTCGATTTCAGGCTTGGGAGCCCGGTCCGATCCCATCGCATCCAGCGCGATCACGCTAGGCATTGGTGGTGAGCGCTAGCTGGCTTCCTTCACTTCCACAACTTCGCGGCCCTTGTAGTAGCCGCATTTTACGCAGGCGCGATGCGGCATCTTTCTCTCGTGGCAGTTCGGACACTCCGAAAGCGAGTGCGCCGTTAGAAAATCGTGCGCCCTCCGCGTCGAAGTCCGCTTCTGTGAATGTCTACGTTTTGGATTAGGCATGGTATCTCAATTCCTTTTCGCCGGATGCCCGGCAGAATCTTTTGAAGTCCTCAGTACCTGGTACCCACCTACTTCAAGTGCAGAGCAGATTCAGGTACCAGTTACTAGGTACTGGGTACTAGCTGCGCTAGTGCGCCAACTTCCCCCGAATCTCCTTCAGCGCCGCCCACCGCGGCTCTTCCACTTCCACCGTGCAATCGCACGATCCCTCATTCAGATTCTGCCCGCAATGCGCACACAGCCCCTTGCAATCTTCCCGGCAAGTCACCTTCAACGGGGCCGCCAGCAGCACCTGCTCGCGCACCACATCGTCGAGCAAAAGCCCGTCTCCTTCATAATAGCTGATCTCCGCCTCGGCGTCGGTCACCGACATTTCATCGCGCCCGGCATCGGCGCCCACCGGCCGGTATAGCAGATCAAAATCGCGCTTTAAATCCTGCGTCAGCGGCTCCAGACAGCGCGCGCAACTCATTTCGAGGCGCGTCCCAAGCTGCCCCTGCACCCGGATGTCCTGAATAATCTTGTGCTTGCCGTGATGCTCTTCCACCAGATCGGCCCGCCCGCTGCTCTCAATCGGCTCTATCTGGCGGTAATCCGGCCCCAGGTCGATCACGCCCGGCTCGAACTTCTCCGCAAACTCAATGGGATGAAGTTCTAAATCCTTGATCTCGAAGAACATCGGAAAACCTCCGCGCCAAGGTCCATATTGCCGGTTCGCTGGTCGCCGCTATCGGCCCGCGGAAGCACGCCCCGCACGTGAGGAGAAGGCGCAAGTACCGCAAGGAGCAAGGTTTAAGGATAAAGGCGCAGCAAACCACTGTCAAGGCTCGCGGTTGCTAGGTAGTGTCTTAAATCGCGCTGTTTGACACACTACCGGTTGCTACGTAGTGGAGCTTTAGCTATGACCCCACTACTGGTTGCTAGGTAGTAGCTCCGTTTGAATTTGCTTTGAAAGGGCGCGACTTCAGTCGCGCCGTAACTGCCCCAAAATCAGCGCGGCTTCAGCCGCTGATTTTTCAACTTGACCCACTACCGCTTGCTTGTACAGGGCAAGTTTCATTGCCCCGCGATGTGGTGAAAGTGGTGGAACACGACGCAAAGGATGAAGCCCAAAACAAACCAGAATCCTGCTTCCAGCACTCTCTTGAATCGTGGAGTCACGCACCCATCATGCCACAGGTGGGATCGCTAAAGCGAGGCTGCGCAACTTCAAACTGTCCCTCTACGGGGTACTGACCCGGAATCTGGGGGCAGCCGCCCCGCCTTAAATGTGGGGACAGTCGCCCTCGGCTGTCCAGGGGCGAAGCCCCGCATTGCTTCCATCATCCCGGACTCAACGGCCCCAAGGGATTCACCAGCCGCCGCCCACCCTTGGTCTATAATTGGCCCGCAACCAATGTCCCTGACCTCCGGCAACAAACTCGGTCCTTACGAGATCCAGGCGCAAATCGGCGCCGGCGGTATGGGCGAAGTCTATCGCGCCACGGACACTCGCCTCGACCGCACCGTCGCCGTCAAGATTCTGCCCAGCCATCTCTCCGAGAATCCCGAAGCCAAGATGCGCTTCGATCGCGAAGCCCGCGCCATCTCTTCGTTGAACCATCCCAACATCTGCACCCTGCACGATGTCGGCCATCAGGATGGCATCGACTTCCTGGTCATGGAATTTCTCGAGGGAGAAACCCTCGCCGACCGCCTGCGCAAAAGCCCGCTCTCAACCGAACTGGTGCTGAAGTACGGCATCGAAATCTGCGAGGGCCTCGAGCGCGCGCACCGCAGCGGCGTCGTCCATCGCGATCTCAAGCCCAGCAACGTGATGCTCACCAAAACCGGCGCCAAGCTGATGGATTTCGGTCTCGCCAAAGCCGCGCCCACGGTCGCGCCCGCCTCCAGCCTGACCATGACCATCTCGCAGCCCTCCGCCGACAATCCGCTCACCGCGCAGGGCACCATCATCGGCACCTTCCAGTACATGTCGCCGGAGCAAACCGAAGGCAAGGAAGCCGACGCCCGTTCCGATATTTTTGCGCTCGGCGCCATGCTCTACGAAATGGCGACCGGCAAGCGCGCCTTCATCGGCAAAAGCCAGGCCAGCATCGTCGCCGCGATTCTAGCCACCGATCCGCCGCCCATCTCGACCCTGCAGCCCATGTCGCCTCCGGCTCTCGATCAGGTGATAAAGTCCTGCCTCGCCAAAGATCCCGAAGATCGCTTCCAGACCGTCCACGATCTCAAGCTGCAATTGCGATGGATCTCGCAAGCGTCTGCCAGCCGCATGGGTGCGCCCGCCCAGGTCCGCGCCCGCCGCGTGGTGCAGAAGCGCACCTTGATGATTGCCGCCGCCGTAGGATGGGTTCTCGCCGCACAGCGCTCGCCATTTTCCTCTCAAGCCGCACCCAACTTGAAAACGCGCGGCGGCCCATGACCGCCTCATGGCTGCCGCCCGGCGATACGGAGTTCGCCGCCGTCGTTGTCGGTGCCTCGCACTTTCCCCAGATGGCTCAAAACTCGCCTTCCTGACCGGCGACCCGGCTCCAACACAGAGCTTGTGGGTGCGCGACGTTACCACCGGCGCCGTACAGCAAATGGAAGTCGAGCGTCCAACTTTTCCTTTCTGGTCGCCCGACGGCAAGAACATGGGATTTTTTCGGCCGGCAAGCTCAAGAAAGTGGCGCTGGCTGGCGGCCCGGTGCAGGTCCTCTGCGATGCACCGGAAGGCCGCGGCGCATCGTGGAGTCCACGCGGTGTAATCATCTTCACTCCCAATATTCGTCGAGCCCTTGTATAAGGTCCCAGAAGGCGGCGGCACGCCCGAGAAACTCACCGAGGTAAAGCCGGGTTGGACCAATCGCAATCCCTACTTACTGCCCGACGGCGATCATTTCCTCTTTATTAATCGCGAGGCTGTCGGGACTACGCAACCGTTTCTTGGGTGCCTTGTATGCTGCTTCGCTTTCCGGCGAGAAACCCCGCCAGATACTGGAACCGCGTCAAACGTGCAGTATTCCGAGGGATATCTGCTGTACTTGCGCGAAACCGTGCTCGTGGCTCAGCGCTTCGACCCGAAGTCGCTTAAGTTCAGTGGCGACGCCAGGCCCGTGGCCGAGAAGCTCGACTATTGGAACGCGCGCGACATCGCCGCCTTTACCGCCGCCCAAGGCACGCTCGTCTTCCGTCATGCATCGCTGCAGAAAACTCAGCCCATGTGGATCGACCGTAGCGGTAAAGAGATCGAAAAATTCGGCGAGCCCGGCCTCTATCAGTTCCCAGATCCTCCCTTGACGGCTCTCTGGTAGGGCTGCTGCGTCCCGACCCCGACACCGGCCGGGGAGATATCTGGATTGTCGACACCAAACGCAACACCATGTCGCGCAGCACCTTCGCCGATGCCCCCAACACTACTTATGCATTTTCTCCCGACGCCAAAAGAATCGCCGTAGGCACCATTCCGGGGGGGCCTCGAGCTGGAATCTGGATCCAGCCCGCCAGCGGTTCCGGCTCGCAGGAGAAACTGGAAGCTCCAAAAAATTGGGCATCGTCACGAGCTGGTCTCCCAACGGCCGCTACATTTTCTTGATGGTCCAGAACAACGCCACCCGCCAGGACGTCTACTACACTGATCTGAACGGCGATAAGAAATTGACTCCCTGCTCGCATCACCTGCCAACGAGACGGCCGCTGTCTTGTCCCCAATGGCAAATGGCTCGCCTACAAGTCGGACGAGAGCGGAAGAATCGAAGTCTATGTGACCGCATTCCCGGTCCCGGAGGCAAATGGCAGGTCTCCAACCGGTGGCGGTCTCAACCTTCGTGGACCGCCGATGGCAAGCAACTCTATTACACCAGCGGAGACAAACTCATGCTCGTGACCATTCAGAACCTTGAGACCTTCGAATTTAGCGCAGCCACCCATGCCAATCCACGTGAATGAATTTGCCTCGGTCGGCCCCGTAGCCCCCGGCGAACGCTTCCCCGCGCTCAAGCCCCTGAGCGGCGGACAAGCCCACCCCCAGGAAGTCATCTTCAACTGGACTCGGACTTTGAAGCAGTAATGGCCGGCAAATTTCCGCCGTCGCTGTCGTTGTTCCCGCGCGGTATCGGCAGCACGAGCATGAGGTCTTCGAGAAGCCAATGACATTTGTGGACGCAATAAAAGCGTGTTTCGCCAAGTACGCCGATTTCGAAGGGCGCGCGACTCGCTCCGGTACTGGTGGTTCTTTCTGGCCGTCCTGCTCGGAAGCGTCGCCGCGTCCGTCGTTTCCATTCGGGTGTATACGCTGTTCTCGATCGCCACCCTTCTCCCGCTCAGCGCCGTCGGAGCGCGGCGGCTGCACGAGACCAATCGAAGCGGCTGGTGGCAGCTTCTCGCTTTGGTCCCCGGTGGCGCGATAGTGGTGGCGATTTTTCTGGCTCAGGCCGCCACAATCCCTGGCCCCGTCCAGCCGGGGGCAGGCCCGGCCTGAAGTGCCCGCAAGCCCAGACCCACGCCCTTCGCGCCGGAAGGGTTTCCTCGCAACCCTCCGTCGCTTGCTTCGCTGGCTCGTAATCGCCGCGGCGCTGCTTTGGTTGATGGCCGCGCTCGCCCTTCTGGCTGCCCGTTGGATCGACCCGCCCACAACCGCAGTGCACATCCAACGCCACTTCCAGGCTTGGACTCACCACACGCCCTATCACGAACGCTACCGCTTCGTTCCGCTCAACCAGATTTCGCTCGATCTCCAGCACGCCGTAATCGCCGCCGAGGATTCGCGCTTCTACCAGCACCATGGCTTCGATTGGCAGCAGATCGAAATCGCCGCCGAAGACGATCTCGATGGCGGCCGCTCCCGCGGCGCCTCCACCATCACCCAGCAGTTGGTAAAAAATCTCTTCTTCGGGACCGGCCGCTCCATCCTCCGCAAAGCCGCGGAGGCCACGCTGGTGCCGGTCGCAGAATTCGTCCTCGGCAAGCGCCGCATCCTAGAGATCTACCTCAACGTGGTCGAATGGGGCTCCGGTATTTACGGCGCGGACGCCGCCACCCGCTACTACTACGAAACCGACGCCCGCAATGTCGGCCGCGAACCCGCAGCCCGCCTTGCCGCCATCCTCCCCGCTCCCCTAAAGCGCCGCCCCGCCCGCATGAACAGCTACAGCACCATTATCCTGGGCCGCATGCAACAAATGGGCTGGTAAGCGCCCCATTCTGACCTGGGTGCTGGGTGCCCCATTTCTCGCGCCCTTTGCGAGAAAGCCTGCCCTGAGCGAAGTCGAAGGGTGGGGCTTTTCGCATCAATCCGACGCGAGACCTTTAGCGGCGCAAGCTCGAGCCCGCGCCAGCAATAACTCAACCTCGCGGGAATTGCGCGTCATGGACGCAGCGCGTTCGAACTCAGCCTGGGCCTCCGAATTGCGATTGAGTTTTTCCAGAAGATCGCCGCGCACACTTGGCAAAAGGTGATATTGCTGGAGCGAGCACTCCGTCACTAGAGCGTCGACAAGTTCCAGTCCGGCCGCAGGTCCAAAAGCCATGCCCACCGCCACGGCGCGATTCAACTCCACAACCGGAGACGGCGTAACTTCCGCCAGAGTGCCGTAGAGCTCGACAATCCGCCGCCAATCGGTTGCTTCCGGCGTGCCGGCGCGCGCGTGGCAGGCGGCGATTTCCGCCTGCAGCACATACGGTCCGGGCGCCGTCACAATTCCCCGTGCGCGTTGCAAAGCCGCCAGCCCGCGATGGATGAGAAGTTGATCCCACTGCGCCCGATTCTGATTGAGCAGCAAAACCGGCTGGCCTGCCGGGCCCACGCGCGCTCTCGAACGCGAAGCCTGAATTTCCATGAGCGCGACGAGCCCGTGAACTTCCGCCTCACTCGGAGCCAACTCGGCCACAATCCGGCCCAGCCGAAGTGCTTCTTCGCAGAGAGCGGGACGCATCCAGTCATCTCCCGCAGTGGCGGAGTAGCCTTCGTTAAATATGAGATAGATCACTTCCAGCACGGACGACAATCTCTTGGATAACTCCGCCCCCCGCGGAACTTCGTACGGGACCTGCTTTTCCGCCAGCGTGCGTTTTGATCGCACGATGCGTTGCGCGATCGTCGCCTCGGAAGCGAGAAACGCCCTCGCGATTTCCCCGGTGGTCAGCCCGCCGAGCAATCGAAGAGTAAGGGCCACGCGCCCTTCCGCGGGCAGCACCGGATGGCATGCCGTGAACACCAGTCGCAGAAGATCGTCTCCAATGTCGTCGTCGAGAGCGGAATCGAAATCCGGTACGGCCATTTCTTTTTTTTCGAACTCCCGGCCGAGTTCTTCGTGTTTCCGCTCCAGGCGGGCGTTGCGGCGGAAGTGGTCGATGGCCCGATTTTTTGCCGCAGCCATGAGCCACGCGCCCGGATTTTGCGGCACGCCCGACTCCGGCCACTGCTCGAGCGCCGCCACCAGTGCATCCTGCGCCAGGTCTTCGGCGACGCCGATATCGCGGACGATTTTGGTCAGGCTGGCGATCAGCCTGGGAGATTCAATTCTCCAGACTGCGTCGATGGCCGGGCGAAGATCGGTAGCCGTCATTGCTACCGATCACATCACCTTTTGCATCCGCAGCGCAAGCCGGAAGCGCCCACCGGTTGCTCAATCCGGCTGCAACCTCCAGTCCGCCTCATGTGGCTCAGTTTTCTGTGCCTCTACTCTGACGTTGAAGGAATGGAAACAAAATCGACAAAGACTTTAGAAATGTTTCGGGGTGGGATTCCACAAACACCCTCTGCGTGCACCATTCCCACTGGGGGCCCTGATTTGAGATGGGTATTGGGTGTAGGATATCGACGACTAAACGGAGTTGTAGGATGAGTCTTCACCGCGGACATTTCCCCTCTGCTCTCTTTTACCTGATTGCCGTCCTGCTTCCCGCGTTTTTGTTGGCGCAGGACTCCTGGAAGGCGACTGAAGAAGCAGCCGCCCGAGCCGGAAAAGCTGCGCACTTCGACGAGGCCGAGAAGCTGCTCGTTACGAATTCCAAGTTCGCCGAGACGCTCCCCGCCAAAGATCCGCGGCGTCCGCGAACCTCATTCGACTTAGCGGAGATTTATCGCGCGGAGGGAAAATATTCCCAGGCGTTACCGGCGTATGAGCGCGCACTGGAGATCTATACGAAACTGTTCGGCCCTGAAGCCACGGAGGTCGCCGACACGTTGGACGGAGAAGCTGAACTCTACAAAAGTCTGAACGACTACGCTCACGCCGAACCGCTGCTGATTCACGCTTTGAGCATTCGGCAAAAGCTCTTGCATCCGGCCGATCCCGATATCTCCCAGGCCGAGAACGATCTGGGCGAAATCTACGCCGCCACTGGCTCCTTCGACAAAGCCGAGCCTTTACTCACCGAGGCGCTGACAAGCCGCAAGAAAAATCCCGGCCCAGAGAGTGCCGACGTAGCTCAGAGTCTTGAGGCGCTGGGGACCCTGTATTCCAGGACGGGCCGAGCGCAGCAGGCCGAAGATTCGTTCCGGCAGGCCGTCAGCATCTTTGGCAAAACCGTGGGCGGCGATCATCCGGATTATGCCAATGCTCTGGAAAACCTTGCCTTATGCTATGGCGCGCGCCGCGATTTTGCCGATGCGGAGCCACTGTTGCAGCGCGTGCTCGAAATTCGCCGGACTGCATTCGGGCCGGAGCATCGTGATGTCGCAGCGAGCCTGGACAATCTGGCCGCGATGAAGAGGTCTGAGCGCAAATCCGAGGAAGCTGCTGCTCTCTACGAAAAGGCAATTTCCATCTGGGAGAAGGTGCTGGGACCCGACAGTCCGGACCTTGCAGCTGACTTGAACAATTTGGGCGCGATCTATGAACTCAGCAAGGAGAAACAGCGGGCCGAGCCTTTGTTCCTGCGGGCCGCTGCCCTGGATGAGAAAGCGCTGGGTCCGGCAAGCCCTGAACTCGGAACCGACCTCAACAATCTCGGCTTGCTCTACTACTTCTTGAAGAGATATGACGAGTCGCAGAAGGTCTACCAGCGTGCTTTAGGAATCAGGATGAAGGCTTTGGGCGATCACGACCCGGCTGTCGCCGAAACCTTGAGCAGCTACGCGACTGTCCTGTCAGCTCTGCATCGCGATGCCGAAGCTCGCGAGATGGCGGCCCAGGCGCGCGCTATCCTGAACGCGCAAAACGCTAGGTAAACTGTTTTTAGCCGCGTGCCCCACCCTTTGATGATGTTTCCCGACACCACTCCCATTCTCAATTCACAACTTGCGCTAGCACCGGAGACGTACTTCCGCCAATGTTGGTGGTCCCTTCATACACGGCTGTGATGTTGTGAGTTCCCTGGCTAAGAGTTGTCGTGCTGTAGCTCGCCTTGCCCGCCGCTAGAGTTTCCGTGGCCAGCAGTGTCGTTCCGTCCATGAATTTCACGCTTCCCGTCGCTGTAGTCGTGGACGAGGTCACCGTAGCCGTGAACTCCACCTTCTCTCCCACGGTGGAGGGATTCAGCGAAGACGCTACGGCGGTCGTCGTGGTTGCCTTATCCACGACCTGCTTTAGCGACCTGGATGTGCTTCCAGAATGAGCCGTGTCGCCAGCGTAGATTGCCGTAATGGTCGCGGTGCCCACGTTGAGCGTGGATATTTTCAGCGTGGCCACACCGCCGCTGAGAGTCTTGCTGCCGAGCGTGGTCCTTCCGTTTTTGAACGTAACCGTTCCGGTCGGGGTCGTTCCTGACGTAGTCATCGTCGCCGTCAAGTCGACCACCTGGCCATACGTTGACGGATTCAAACTCGAAGTCAGGGCCGTGGCTGTGGTGTATAAGTTCACGACCTGGGAAACAGGCGTGGAACTTGCCGCGTTGTAGTTGCTATCGCCCGAATAGTTCGCCACGATCGAGAACGTTCCGGAACGTCGTGAATTTGTGTTTTAGAGTGGCCTCGCCCTTCGCCAGCGTGATGGTCCCAAGCGCCGTGGTTCCTTCCTCGAAAGTGACGGTCCCGGTCGGAGTGGCTCCGCTGCCTGAGACCACAGCTGTGAAGCTTACGGATTCATTCACAAACGAAGGATTCAGGCTGGAAGTCAGCGTAACCGTGGCCGTCGTGCCACTCACCGCAAGCTTGAACACGATACCGTTGTACGTACCACCCCCGTTGGATGTGGTGCCGTACAGGTTGCCCGAGGCGTCCTCGATCACGCCCGCGTCCGGGCCCCAGCCATCGGCGCAGTTCGCGACCGCGCAAAAACTGTACAGCACCGTCTCCTGCCCCGCTGCGTTCACCTCGAATACCGTGCCATGAGCGTCGGCGCCGCCCAATTCGGTGGTACCGTACAGGTTGCCCGCAGCGTCCTCGATCACACCAGCCGCTGGGTTGAACCCATCCGTGCAATTCGATCCACCCACCGAGCAGAAGCTGTACAGCACCGTCTCCTTACCCGTGGGGTCCAGCTTGAACACCGTGCCACTGTCTTGACCAAAGTTAACGGTAAAGTTCGCGCCTCCCAAGAGCGTGGTGCCATACAAGTTGCCTTCGGCATCCTCAATCAGGCCCGCGCCGGGGGAAGACCCGTCCGTGCAGTTCGATCCGCCCACCGAGCAGAAGCTGTACAGCACCGTCTCCGTCCCCGTGGTGTCCACCTTGAACACCGTGCCTCTGCCATTCGCGCCCCCTCGCTGCGTCGTGCCATACAAGTTGCCGGCAGCGTCCTCGATCAGGCCCGCGAATGGAAAATTTCCGTCCGTGCAACTCGTGCCGCCCACCGAGCAGAAGCTGTAGAGCACCGTTTCCTTCCCCGTAGTGTCTAACTTGAACACCGTGCCATCGCTGTGAGCGCCGCCGCCGCCGGTCGTGCCATACAAGTTGCCCGCCGCATCCCGTAGCAAGCCGGCTTCGGGACCCTGCCCATCCAGGCAATTCGAAGCACAGAAGCTGTAAAGCACGGTCTCCTCTCCGGCGCTGTCGATCTTGAACACCGTGCCCCCCACCACGCTATAAGCACCGCCGCTCAATGTGGTGCCGTACAGGTTGCCGGCTGCGTCTTCGATCAATCCAGAAAAGGGGTTCGATCCGTCCGTGCAGCTCGAACCACCTACCGAGCAGAAGCTGTAGACCACCGTCTCCTTACCCGTCGTGTCTATCTTGAACACCGCGCCGGCGCCGTGAGCGCCTCCTCCGCTGGTCGTGCCATACAGGTTGCCGGCAGTGTCCCGGATCAGGCCAGCCGTGGGCACCTTCCCATCGGTGCAACCCGAGACCGGGCAGAAGCTGTACAGCACCTCCTCCGTATAGCTGGAGGGCGTTTCCGTAGGCTCTTCCCTGGGCGTCTCCTTCGCGTTCCCCACCCACCTGGGAGAGCGGCTTGGCCGGGTCACGTTGGAACCCTGCGCCCCCGCCTGGCCAGCGAACCCGAACAATATCGACACCGAAATCAGCGTGCATACACAAAGTTGGCTAGTGCGGATTTTCACGACCTTCTCCAAACTCATAGATTTCAATGCCACCGGCGTCGCTCGCTGACCTCGAAAGAGGCTGGTAAATTCTAGGGGAGGATTGAATCAGCGTCCATGGCCCCTATGAGGGGGTCTGAGACTCAGGCCGGCGGCCCAACTTTAACGATCTCTGCGTGTACCATTCCCACCGAGGGTGCCCCTCGATAAGAGTGAAGGCGGTTTGGCGGGCGTGACTTCGATTTTTGCCATCATTCCGAGATCTTCGTGGTCGAGTATGTGGCAATGATAGAGAAAAGTTCCCACCGTTTCAGGATCACGGAAGTCCACTCGAATTTTCACGCTGGTGTATTGCGGACTCTGCCCGTCCCAGTAGGGAATCACGATCGTATCGCGCACGGCGTCGTCGTGCGTGAGCACACCATTGATTGCCAGCACTACAAAATGCAGTTGATGAAGGTGAAAGGCATGGACCTCCTCGGTGTGATTCTCCAGGGTCCAGTCTTCGATCGCTCCCTGCTGGGTGACAATGGCGGGCGGCTCCGTGGGATCGTAAACTCTCGGCGTCTGGCCCTGAACCGTTAGAAAGAATTTCGTGCCGTCGGCATTTTCGGTGAAGTAAAGACTTCTCTGCGCCGTGGGAGTTGCGCTGCTCAGCCCGGCAAAGCGATGCAGAGCGTCGCGCTTTACGGCTGCGGGAACCCTGCTGGGCGGTTCGGGGGCGCTGCTGCTGGGCTCAACATTGGCGAGCAGTTCGGCTGGATTGGGATCGCCGATCGGCCCTGTGTCATAGCCCGCGTTGAATAGCTGATAAAGCCCATTGGCGGGCGGACCTTGCACCACGATCTCCGCGCGGCCGGCGGGAGGAATCACCACGACGTTAGCCGTGCGCGCCGAATCCAGAGGAACCCCGTCGAGGCCGACGATTTGGAAGTTCGTGGCAACACCCTCGTTCAACAACTGCAATTGCAAGAACTGCGTGGAACTGGAGTTGACGATCCGCCAGAGTTGTTTCTCGAACGGCTTCATCAGAATGCGCGCATACAAAAGTTCCTGGAAGGGCACGAAGTTCACCGAGAGTACCGAACTCTCGTCGCCCCCGCTGGGGAGCAACTGCTGGCGGATCACAAACACTCGCTGCGGAAGCCCGGCAACCTCGGGCAGCATATTCTCAACGCCGCCCACGATCAGCGCGCCGGATGCGCCTCCGATGACCTGCGTTTTCGTGAAGCCATGCGGATGAGGATGGTACCAATAGAGTCCGGCAGGCTCGTTGGCCGGGATCGTAATTTTGTACTGGAAGGGCGCTGCTCCGGAGCTGATGCTGGTGAGGATTACGTCATCCTGATGGCACACCGGCGGAATATTCAGGCCATGAAAGTGAATGTTGGTGGCAGTTGAGGTCATGCTTCCCATGCACGGATTGGACGAGCCGGCGCTGTGCATTACATGGAACTCCGGACGCACGGCGGCGGGGGCGCCTGACGAGAGGTTGTTTGTCAGCTTAATGGTGAGCACATCGCCGGGGTTCACCATCAGGGTGGGCGCTTCGGTGCTGCCATCTCCATAAAGGTAGCAATACCGCATAATGCCATCTGCCCCCACGGAGTTCACCATGGTAAGGTTCAGGCTGAGAGCGCCGTTCTGGCTGCTTAACAAGACCGGATCGGAGACGATGCTGCCCGCGGCGGGACGCGGAGGGCACACCTGGGATTGGCCCAGCGCTGCACCGCATACGGTCAGAAGCATCAGCAAGAGCGTGAGAGTTTTCGTGACGACGGATTTTAGGATGAGGTTCATAAGCGAAACGTGACTTCAACGTGTTGCTGACTCCGCTCACGCAAAGTAAAGCCGGGCCGATGCACTCCACCACTGGTGGCGGGGTACAAACGGCCCGATCTCGAACTCAACCGAACTACTCGTCCACCGTAATGTTTACCGGTCCCGACGGGATCCCGTTTGCCACAACTTCCAATGTGCTGGCTCCCGTTTCCGCCCCGGAGGGTACATCGAAGCTGGTGGATACGATCTTGCTGCCCGTGGCCACTGCCATGGTGCTGTGACCGTGCGTTTTTGCGTAGAACACATGCCCCGTGGTTATATTTGTGATGCGAACCATCGGATAGTTGGTCGCGGTTTGATACTCATCGCCGAACGCAGCTGCTTGCGATAAACCATTGAACTGCGTGCCCGTAATTTTGTAGGTGGAGCC
The DNA here is from genome assembly GCA_963784085.1 of uncultured Acidobacteriaceae bacterium. Classification (GTDB taxonomy): domain Bacteria; phylum Acidobacteriota; class Terriglobia; order Terriglobales; family Acidobacteriaceae; genus Sulfotelmatobacter. The sequence continues at coordinate 81,074 of CAWAQH010000017.1, forward strand.
GAGTTTCACGCTTGAAGGTACAGTTTTGATGGTCGGTGCCCACGCCTGTTCATAGGTTCCAGTCGACGTGTAGAGCTGCGACCCGCCGACAATAACCTCTCCGGTTGGCAGCACGAACAAACTGCCGAAACCGAAAGGTTCCTTGGTCAAAACCGACCCGTTGAATTCATAGAGCCGCCCGGAGATCCCTTCCACCAGCACATTGCCATTGGTCAACAAAGCGGCGAAAGAATCGCCGGCTTCATCCCCCACCGGAAAATCAGGTCCCGGCACCCACGTCCCAGGAGCGCCCTCGGTTGCGGCCGGAGTGTAGATCGCGGTGTGCGCGGTGCTGGAATCAGCGGGAGTGGAGCCGGTTGCGAAAACCGTCCCATCGGGGCGCAGAACTGCCGGCCCAATTTCTCCCGGCGGATAGTAGCAGAGCTTGCCTCCCGGCCCGTAGTTGAGGCAACCGAACGGGGAGGGCGAGTGCAGATCAACGATGGTGCTGCCCGCCGTGACCCAGTGTCCGAGGTTGGAAATATATTTTTCGGAATGGGGCGCATTCTTGACGTCGGCGGTCAGTATGGAGGTGTCGGGCATGAGCGTCCAGCCTTCTTCCGCAAAGAAGTCGCTCTTCCCCGTAGAACTCACCTGGGTCCACTTGAGTGTGACGGGGTCCAGTTCTGCCATCTTCTTAGTTAGCTTATCCCCCAGCAGGAAGTTCCCGTTGGGAAGAACGACGGAAGGTGAATCGCCGATGAACGGCAAGAAACTCGGCGGAGCCAGATTGGCCCAGGTGTCGGTTGCCGGATCGTAAATCGCGCACAGATTGGTGAGTGTAAAAACATTGAAGTTGTATTCGCCGCCGGCGATGACCACCCGCCCATCCGCGAGCACAGCCGAAGCAAAGGCATCGGGCTCGTATCCAGAGGGCAGGCTGCCAACTTTTTTCCAGGTTCCGTTGAGATAGCTGCCGTCGATGTCGGGAGTGAGCGTGTACCAATCGGATAGACCGTTGCCTTGAAACAGCACCCTGCCATCGGTGAGTACGAAACCGATGCCGGCGCCGTCTGGGGGTTGATGCGTGAGTGTGGCCAGAGTCTGCGCTACAGTCATAGAAGCCATCAGCAAAGTGAAGGCAAGAAAAGCAACAAGTCTTCTGGGCAAAGTGAACCTGCCTTTCTGGATTGTGGTGCGGGAACGAAAGTAATCAGCGAAGGACGCCACCCATCTTAGCAAGTTCCGCCATGCTTAAGAAGCCTTATCTGGCAAGGCTTTTGGACGATTCTACTGGCGACGATAGTTGCGCCACCCGCCTCAAGAGCCTAAAGAAATTCCTGCATCGCAAGTTTCGTCCACGACGCTAAAGCCACACAGCCCTGTCATCCTGAGGCCCGCGCTTTTTGCGGGCCGAAGGACCTATGTAATTGCTGGCAGCGCCAAGAACATCGGCCGAGCGCCCCACTCTTGCCGCGGTCAAAACAGCCGGGATCCATAATTCTCGTGGCTTCGCGGCAAGGGTGGGATTCCACGAACGCCAGCGCCTTTGTGTTTTCACAGCCGGGCGCCCCATCGTTGCCGCATTCCCCGCCCAAAGCAGCGCCACCCTCCCGAGCGGCAAGAGCCTGCCCTGAGCTCGAAGGGGTGGGATTCCACAAGCGCCAACGCCGAACCCCAGCCAACATCCCCATCCGCAGAAGCAAGAGAGCTCAAAGCTAAAGCGCTGAAACCTATTGGCTGATGGCTGACCCCTGATAGCCCCGCTGACCACTCCGTGCAACATGCCCCACCTAACTCCTTTAGGCTCCAGAATTTACCCCTAAGTCCAATGGGCTCCCGAATTTGCATGCGGTACCCCACCTAACCGGCTGATTCTAAAGGAGCCGGGGTGGGGGGAGGGGAGTGACAAAATGGTAAAATAGCATTGAAAACAAATCACTTACGAGATCCCCTCAGCATGTAAATACATGTTTTCGCCCCCGTTTTCGCCCCCGGAAAACCGGCATTTCCCGCCAAATCGCGCCTGGCCACTCGGATTTCCACGAAGGTCAAGGGAATTCAGGCAGGTTCGCGGGCCTCGCCAGCGCCTCGCGTTACCGCGCCAGTTCCTGCCCCAGCACTGTCGGATTGCTCGCGAATGAGATTCCGGTTTCGAGGTCGATCACGCGGTCGCGCACCAGTTGCGCGATTTCGCCGTCGAAGTGCTGCATGCCGTCGCTTGCGCCCGCGTTCATGGCATCGAGCAGCCCCTTGGTGTCGCGCTCGCCTTTCTCGATCCACGCGCGCGTGCGCGGCGTGGCCTTCAGGATTTCGGCGATCGGCACTCGCCCGTTCCGCTCCGTCTTCGGCAACAGCCGCTGGCAGATGATGTAGCGGAAGGTCCGGGCAAAGCGCTCGCGCGCATTCTGCTGGTCGCCGGGAAGGAAGGTGCCGACAATGCGCTCCACCGTTTGCGGCACGTCCATGGTGTTCAGGCTGGAGAGCACAAGGTGGCCGGTTTCGGCCGCTTCCAGCACCATCTCGACGGTTTCCCGGTCGCGCATCTCGCCCACCAGAATCACCTTCGGCGCCTGCCGCAGCGCGCAGCGCAGAGCGTGCGCAAAGCTGGGAGCGTCGCTGTGCAGCTCGCGCTGATGCACCGTCGAGCTCTTGTGGTTGTGCAGGAACTCGATGGGATCTTCAATGGTGATGATGTGATAGTTCCTCTCGCGATTGATGCAGTCAAGCAGCACCGCCAGCGTCGAGGATTTGCCCGATCCCGCAGGTCCGGTCACCAGCACGATGCCATCCCGCAGCTTGGCCACGTCGGCAAGATGGGCCGGCAAACGCAGCGCGGCGAAATCCGGAATGGTGGTGGGAATCACCCGCATCACCACCGCGCAACTGCCGCGCTGTATGAAGATGTTGGCACGAAACCGGGCCACGCCCGCCAGCCCATAGGAGATATCGCACGATCCCTGCTCGCGCAGCGTGGCGACGGCCTGTTTGCTGTCGCCAATCAGGTCGGCGGCAATTCGCCGGGTATCATCCGGACTAAGGATGGCAAGCCCCGGCACCCGCACCGGAACAAGCTGTCCGTCAACCTGCACCTGGGGCGGCCGCCCCGGTGAGAAAATGAGATCGCTGACCTTCTCGCCAGCCCTCAGCATCGCACCTAGCAAAGCAGGCGTCGCCACCGTGCCGGTACCGGATGAGCCCTCCAAGGAAACTGAAATTGCGGCGATGCCAGGTGCTCCCATTCCACTCCTCGTACGCATCTGTGCTTGATTTAGGGAATTGCACGCGCCACAGAGAGGAGGATCGGCCACCGTTGAGCATTGGCCAGATTTACATTGCCAAGTCTAGCCTGGCCAGCTTAGCTCCACTCTAGCGTGCTGGAGGAAGAAAACATAAGGGCAGTTAGGACATAGCCCTTGGTAACGTCGAGGGCTGGCCCGCAGGAAAAAAGGGCGGACCCTAAGGCCGCCCTTTTAGAAATCCACGTTGAAGATCGATCGGTGCAGGTCAGTTCTTGGACTTCTTTTTGCCAAAGGTGGTTTCGACGCTGGAGCCGAGGCTCGCAATCATGTCTTTGGCGTTCTGCGCGTTGGGGCCGGTGGGCGCGACTTCCAGGTACTTCTGAAAAGCCTCGACCGTTCCAGGCGCAGGAATCGTCTTATCGCCTTGCAGAGTGGCCTTGCCCATAAGGTTCAGGCCTTTCTGGTAGTACGCTTCGGCTTTTTTGGGATCGGCTGCGATGCATTTGTCGAACATCGCATTGGCATCGTCCACCTTGCCCATGTTGGTCAGAACCGCGCCAGCATTGAAGTAATATCCTGCGGCGTTTTCGGGATTCGCTTCTGCGGCCTTGGTATATGACTTCAGAGCGTCGTCGCTCTTGCCCGCCCTTCCCTGAGCGTCCCCCAGGTTGTTGTAATACGCCCCCAGCTGCTTGCTGTCCTCGGGCTTTTTGGCGGTCTCCATGGCCTTCTGCTTAATGTCGATCGCCTTCAGGTAGTCGTCGGCGGCCTGGTCCAGGCGCTTATTTTTCTCCGCGCGGTCGGTCAGCTTGGCGGCCGAACCGCGATTGGCGTCACCCAGCATGCCCCAAAGCACGTCGCGCGTGGGATCGAGCTGCGTGGCCTCGGTCATGGTGGCGATGGCGGCATCGTAGTCCCCCGCTTTCATTGCCGTGCCAGCGGCCACGATCTTTTCGTTTAGAACCTTGACCGTGCTGTTTTCTTTCTTCGCTTTCTCAGAGGCCTCTTGCCGCTGCTTGAGTTGCTCCGGGGTCAGACCCTCCCCTTGCAGTTTCTTCAGATCGAAGTCCACGGTATTCTCGTCCATCGTGAACGAAACCCGGTTTTGGTAAAAGATCGGTTGTTTGTTGTTTTTCAGGTCATCCGCATTCTTATACAGGCTGACGTTATAAGTGCCCGCCGTAATCCCCAGGGAAGAATACTCGCCCTTCTTGTTGGTGGTGAGGGTGTATTTCTGGCCGGTGTCCTGGTTGGCGAGCAAGACCACTCCGTCAGCGATGGGATTGCCCTCCATGTCCTTGCACACACCCTTGACGGATGTTGTGGTCTGGGCGAAACCCGGAGGCACGCATGCTGCCAGAGTTAAGAAAACGAAAACTAGAATTGCAAAGTGCTTCTTCATGGTGGCCTCCCGGCGCAAAGCCTAAGTTACGGAATGCTGATCGAGCTCGCATACGGAATCGGGTCTGTGGCTCCGGCAGCGGCAAAGGCACGCAGCCGCAGAACGCAGCTATCGCAAACACCACAGGCCTGATCCTGGTTGCTGTAGCATGACCAAGTTAAATCGAATGGCGCGCCCAATTCAAGGCCCAGCCGCACAATTTCGGCCTTGCGCAGGTGGATGAGCGGGGTAGCGATTTCGATGGCTCCCTCTTTGGTTCCAGCCTTGATCACCCGATTGAAGGCCTCATAATACTCCGGCCGGCAATCAGGATAGCCGGAGCTGTCCTGCTCTACCGCCCCAATATAGATTTTCTCGGCTCCCAGCACTTCCGCCCAGCTCACGGCAGCGGCCAGAAAATGCGCGTTTCGAAAAGGCACATACGTGATCGGGATGTCGCCCCCGAGGTCTCCCCCAATGGAGTGGCCCACTGCGTCCGCCCGCGGGACGGCGATGGTCTCGTCGGTCAGAGCTGAACCTCCGATCGCACCGAGGGCCTCATTGCGCACGATGAGTTTGTCGGGAATGCCGAGTCGCTGGCAGATTGCCAGAAAAGACTGCCGTTCGCGGTCTTCGGTGCGTTGTCCATAGCTGATGTGTAAGGCAGCGGCAGCGTAGTCGCGGGCCGCGAGAGCGGCGCAGACGCAGGAATCCATCCCCCCGCTGAGCAGAACCACTGCGCGCTTGGCTGACGTCTTCATGAGATCAATAACGGTGAGATCAACGGCTGATGGTTGATTCTTGTGGTTGATCGAACACGGCTGAGGCTTGGCTCTCGAATCCGAAATCAACGATTCCGAAAAAAACGATCAAGCTTTCTAAACTCCTTTCGCCGCCGGGCTCCAGATGTACTTGTGCAATTGCAATCCCAAGCGTGCGGGAACCTCATCGGCGAGCATCCACTCCGCAAGGTCCTGAGGGTTGAGCAGGCAGTGCGAGCTGTCGCGCGAGCCGCTTGCGTCCTTGCGAAAGGCCGGCGAGAACAGCACTGCGTTGACGCGCTCCGCCAGGCCATGTTTGCAAGTAAACTCCCTAGCGAATTCGTAATCGGCTCGCCCGCTCAGGACGAACTTGACTTCATCGTGCGCGGTCAAAGTCTCTAGATTTTCGATGTGAAATGTATTTCCTTCACCCGAGTCAGGGCACTTCACGTCCACGATTTTTATTATTTCCGGCGGCACGCTCTCCAATGGACGCTCCCCGCTGGTCTCCAGCAGGACGCGATAGCCGGCTTCGAGCAGTTGCCGCATGAGCGGGAGAAGCTCGCGCTCCTGCAGCATGGGCTCGCCGCCCGTGATCTCCACCAGCCCGCCGCCGGGACTGAGTCGCCCCACCTCTTCCAACACCGCTTCCGCCGTGAGCTTGCGCCCACCCAGGAACGTATACTCGCTGTCGCACCAGGTGCAGCGCAGATTGCATCCCGTCAGGCGCACGAACACGCACGGCAGTCCGGCGTGAGTCGACTCACCTTGCAACGACTTGTAGATCTCGGTGATCTGCATTGGAAAACAGCGGTCAGTGGTCAGTGGCTAGTGGCCAGCACAAGCGCCGGCGGTGAATGTCTGACGAGGAAACTTATACTCTGGTCTCAGGACTCTGGTCTCAGGACTCTGGTCACTGGTCACTGGTCACTGGACACTACTCGCTGTATTTCGCGGTTGTGGTATCGGTTTCAAAAACGGTTACGTCTTTCACGCGGACGCGGCCACTGGTCACGCTCCTGAGCCGCGTGTTCGATTCGTCGTAAAAATACTTGGCCAGATTTTCGGCCGAAGGATTGATCACGGTAAAGGGCTCGATTTCGTTGATCATCTGGTGATCGAGCCGGTCGATCACGTGCCTCATCACTTCGCGCAGGTCTTTGAAATCGAGCAGCAGCCCAGCCTTGTCGAGTTCGGCGCCGGCCAGTGTGACCCTGATCTTGTAGTTGTGGCCGTGCGGATTCTCGCACTTGCCCTTGTAGTTGCGCAGGTAATGCCCCGCGGCGAAAGTATCGTCAACCGTGACTTCAAACATGCATCCCTCAGGGGCTCCGCGTAAATACAGGCCCAAACTGTATTCGATGGCGAACCATGCCGGCCAAACATGCCGGGCCAACATGTTATTGTACCGCGCCGCCAGCGCAATTCCTGCATCCGCCGCTTGACTGACTCCCGCGGCGGAATGTAGCGTGGCTGGTTGTGCCCTGCCTCAGAAGGAGCCCTCGATGCCGCGCCGTAATCTGTCGCTTCTCGTTTTGTTCAGCCTCGCTTTAACTGCCCAACTCGGGGCTCAGAACCGAGCCGATGCGCCGGAATACGACATCAAAGAGCACTACACGAAGTATGAATACAGAATTCCGATGCGCGACGGCGTGCAGCTTTTCACTTCGATCTACGTGCCCAAGGACGCTTTGCGCGCTTACCCGTTCCTGATCAACCGCACTCCTTACAGCGTGGCCCCGTATGGCGTGGATCAATACCGCACCCGGCTCGGACCGTCGGCCGATTTCGACAAAGCCGGCTACATCTTCGTCAACCAGGACGTGCGCGGGCAATATATGTCGGAGGGAACGTTTATCGAGATGCGGCCGCACATCGACAACAAGAAATCGAAACAGGATGTGGATGACGCCAGCGACCTGTACGACACCATCGAGTGGCTGCTCAAGAATGTGCCCAACAACAATGGCAATGCGGGCATCTGGGGAATTTCCTATCCTGGCTTTTTCACTTCCGCCAGCATCATCGACTCGCATCCGGCGCTGAAGGCGGCTTCTCCGCAGGCTCCCATGACCGATCTTTTCATGGGGGACGATGCCTACCACGGCGGCGCCTTCATGCTTGACGCCAACTTCGAGTTTTACGCTTTCTTTAAGCCGGAGGAGAACCCGCATCTCCCGCCGAAAACGTTTGTCCCGTTCGACTACGGCACGAAGGATGCCTACGAGTTTTTTTTGAACGCGGGACCGATCGGAAATCTTTCAAGGTTTCTGGAGGGCAAGAGCGCGCTTTTCGATGACCAAATGCACCACGACACCTACGATGATTATTGGAAGGCGCGCAATCTGGCGCCGCACATGAAAAACATCCACTGCGCCGTGCTCACGGTCGGGGGATGGTTCGACGCCGAGGACTTGCAAGGCCCGTTCAGTACCTTTCACGCCATCGACGAGAATAATTCCGGAATCTTCAACGGGCTCGTGCTTGGCCCGTGGGTTCATGGTGGTTGGGCCCGTTACAATGGCGAGCACCTGGGACGGGTCGAGTTTGCCTTCAATACCGCCGATTACTACCGGGAAAAGATTCTGTTCCCGTTTTTCGAGCAGTACCTCAAAGGCGCCAGCGACGCGAAACTGCCGAAGGCCTCCGTTTTCGAGACGGGCACGAATGTGTGGCGGCGTTACTCTGCGTGGCCGCCGAAAGAGGCAGAGGCGAAAACGCTCTACCTGCGCGCTGGTGGCGGACTTTCGTTCAATCCGCCGGCTTCGGATTCGCCATCCTTCGATGAATACGTCAGCGACCCGGCTAAGCCTGTGCCTTTTGTGAACTACGTTTCGATCACCGTGCCCCAGGAGTACATGCTCTCCGATCAGCGCTTTGCGGCGAGCAGAACCGATGTTCTGACTTATAAGACCGCGGTACTGGATGAGGACGTAACCATCGCCGGGCCGGTCTCGCCGCGGCTTTTCGTCTCGACCACCGGAACGGATTCCGATTGGGATGTGAAGCTGATCGACGTGTATCCGAACGATTATCCCGACAGCAAGTTAGAAGAATCAAAACCCGAGGACAGAAGCAAACCGCGCACGGATGTGCCGCCGCCGTCTTTCACCATGGCCGGATATCAGCAACTGGTGCGGGGCGAGCCTTTTCGCGGAAAATTCCGCCGCAGTTTCGAAAAGCCTGAGCCTTTTACCCCCGGCAAAGTTGAGGAAATCGACTTCAAAATGCAGGACGTTAACCACACTTTCCGGCGCGGGCATCGCATTATGGTGCAGATCCAGAGTTCATGGTTCCCGCTCACCGACCGCAATCCCGCAGACCTTCGTGGATATCCCCAACGCGAAACCTTCCGACTTCGTGAAGGCCACCGAGCGTGTGTATCACGGCAAGGGGCAGGCTTCCGGAATTGTTGTGGGAGTGGTGGCCAGTCCAGGAACGGGAGAAGATCGAAAGTAGCCATAACCCAGGTTGTGGCCCACCGCAACGGGGGTTGCCCGTACAAGTTTGTTCCATGGAATTTGACCCCGGCCTCAATTCCTTACTATAATGTAAGGAATCGGTATTGCGGAAAGGATTAGAACATGGCTGCGGCAACCATAACGTCCAAGGGACAAATCACCATACCGGCGCAGGTCCGGGCCAAGATGGGGGTTGACTCCGGAGACCGCATTGAATTCGTCGATTTGGGGAAAGGGGAATTCAATATCGTTGCCGCAACCCGCTCGGTAAAGGAACTGAAAGGGCTGTTTCGAGGCAGGCGAAGGAAGCCGGTGTCGATTGAAGAGATGAACGCGGCCATCGCGAAGGCCGCCTCACGGTCCCGGTGAGCGACTGAGAATGATTGGCCTCGATACAAACATCCTGGTTCGTTATCTCACCGAAGACGATCCTGCCCAGACGACCGCTGCGGGACAAGTAATTGACTCATTCTCTCCGGATTCACCTGGCTTCATTTCCCTCATTGTCCTCGCAGAACTGGTTTGGGTGTTGGAATCCTTCTACCGTTTCACGAAGAAGGAAATTGAACAGGTTCTGGAGACGCTGTTGCGCAGCGAGGAGCTGGTTCTAGAGCGGGCTGAAGTCGTGTCGCAGGCATTGCGAATGTTCCGCGCCAGCCGCGCCGACTTTGCTGATTGCTTGATCGAACGCAGCGGACACGCGGCTGACTGCGAACATACCCTCACCTTCGATCGGAAGGCGGCAGCCGGGGCCGGCATGCGATTGCTGCACTGAGAGCGAAGCAGCGAGCTCCTACTCTGATACTTCGAAAAATTCCTCGACGACCTTCAAGTCTGTAGTCTTCTTGTAGTTCGGCAGGCTCTCAATAAACACTCGCCCGTACTGCTTTTTCAAAATGCGGTTATCGAGCAGCACGAGAAGTCCGCGATCGTGCAGCGAGCGAATCAGGCGTCCGAACCCCTGTTTCAGCGTGATCACCGCCGACGGCACTTGATATTGAAAAAACGCGTTGCCGCCATCCGCGTCGATCGCCTTCACCCGCGCGGCCACCACGGGATCGCTGGGCACAGCAAACGGCAGGCGATCGATTATTACGCAGCTCAATTGCTCCCCCTGCACGTCCACGCCCTGCCAAAATGACGAAGTCGCGAACAGCACGGCGTTGGGCGTGAGCCGGAACTCTTCGAGCAGGGCGCTCTTCGGCGCGTCGCCCTGCCGCAGCATGGGAAATTCCAAGAATCCTAGCAGCCGCTGGTAGACATCGTTCATCTGCGAGTAGCTGGTGAAAAGTACGAATGCGCGGCCACGGGTGATCTCGAGCAAGGCGCGAATGCGCTCCGCCGCCAGCGCCGTGAACTGTGGTGCCCGCGCATCGGGCAGATCGGGTGGAACGTAAAACAGCGCCTGGCTCTCGTAGTCAAAGTGCGAAGGCAGCACCGATTCGCGTGCGTGCTCCAACCCCAGCCGCTGCCGGATGTATTCGAAACCTCCACCCACGGCAAGCGTGGCCGAAGTGAGGACTGCGCACTCGAGTTTCGACCAAAGGCATTCGCGCAGTATGGGGCCAACGTCGATCGGTGTGGCTTGAAGAAAGACATTCTGCCGCCCGCCTCTCTCCGCGCTTCCTGTCCGTGGTGAGTTCATCTTCCGCCCCGGCGCTCAATCCAGAACACCGTGTTGCGATCCTCCGACTCCATGGCGAAACTGAGTTGCACCTGGAGTTCCTGCGCGCGCCGCATGAAATTAAATACTTCTTCCGGTTTTTGCTGCAAGCCTTCCAATTCGCCCGCCAGCCGCGTCAGAGATTGATTCAGAGCGATGAACTCATCGCCATTTTCCTCCAGAAATTCGCGGCGAGTTTCAAAGGCGAAGCGTCCCGCCCCGGGCGGCAACAACGAGAAAAAGAACTGCGAACGCTCGCGCAAGCTTCCCAGCGCACCCGAGAGCGAGGCCGACATGGCGTGGTTGTGCTGCAGGGAAGCTTCCACGTCGCGGGCCAGGTCCTCCACTCGCAGGTTGCTCACCGAGATCCCGAAATAGTTTCCCGCCACATCTTCCAGTTCATGCGCCTCATCGAAAATCACGGCGGCGGCTTCGGGCAGAATTCCAGCGTCAGGAGCCCCGTCGGCTTGCAGCTTGATGGCAAGATCGGCGAAGAAAAGATGATGATTGACGATGATGATGTCGCTCTCCATCCCGCGGCGTCGCATCTCGGTGATGAAGCAGCGCTCGAATTCGCTGCATTTTTGTCCGATGCACGCTTCCGCGCGCGCATCGAGTTTGGGCCAGAGCATGCTGGTCTCGGGGAGTTCCGCAAGTTCGGCGCGATCGCCGGTCGCGGTTGTTTTCTCCCAGGCGGCAATCGCGCGATATTGCTCGATCTCTTCAAATCCGCTCAGAATGGGCTGATCAGTGAGGTCGTAAAGCTTTTTGCGGCAGAGATAGTTGTTGCGGCCTTTCATGTAGCATACGGAAAGTCTTCGGGAGTTCCCGTCAGCGTTGTCATTCCGAGCAGAGCGAGGAACCTGCTGTCCGCCGCCAGCTTCACGGATCTCGCCATAGAGCGCCTGCTCCAGAAACGGCAGGTCTTTGTAGAAAAGTTGTTCCTGCAGATTCTTCGTTCCGGTCGAGATGATTACGCGCTTGCCGGAGCGGATCACCGGCATCAGATACGCCAGCGTTTTCCCAGTGCCGGTGCCCGCCTCCACAATCAGGTGCCGTTTTTCCTCGAGGGCTTTCTCCACCGCCTCCGCCATCTGCAACTGCCCGCGCCGAAATTCATAGGCGAGATGCGTGCGCGACAACACTCCTCCGGGAGCAAAGAATTGGTAGAGAGAAGCATCCTTGCCGCCGCGCGTGGAGCGGGCTGGCGTCGCGGACGAGACGGGTTGGGAACCTAAAGCCACCGGAGTCTCTATAATAAGGGTTCCCGATGATAAGGATAGATTTCAGTGAATCGGTTGATGGACTAACGCTCTGGGTGATCATAGACAGACGCGAGGACTTCGTTCCTTTTCGCAAACTTATCCTGGATTTATCTGATGGAACCTTGGATGAGGCGAAACTTCGGTCACGGCCAGAGTTGTTCCTCGTTTGGCCTCACATCGCAGATGTCGAACTGGCCGCCGTCGCGCCGTCTGGGCAGAACGGTATTACGGTTCTTGGCCGCGAGGAGAGTTGCAAGCTTAGCTGGAAACTATGCGGAGAAGACTGGAACGAGGTGCTGGACAAGGTCGATATGCTGAATCATGAGCTTCCGAACGGGCACCAGTATTTCGATTACCGGAATGTCACTGTGGTTGTGTCCTTTATGGAAAAGCTGCGCGATGTCCCATTTCCCTCGCCACAATCAAAATCCGAGTTAAAGCAGTAAAATTTTGACCCAACCCACTTACAACTCGACCAGCACACTCGCCACCACCGCAGCCGGCGTTCCTACGCTCGCCATCGTGGGCCGACCTAACGTAGGCAAGTCCACGTTGTTCAATCGCATCGTGGGCTCGCGGCGCGCCATCGTGGGCGACGAACCCGGTATCACGCGCGACCGGCTCTACGGCGACGCGGAGTGGCGTGGATGCCGCATCCGCATTATCGATACGGGCGGAATCATTCCGGAAGACAAAGACTTTATTCCGTCGGAAATTTTCCGTCAGGCGCGTGTAGCGTTCGAAGAGGCTGCCGCGATCGTGATGGTAGTCGACGGCCGCACGGAAGTCGCCGCGCCCGATCTTGAACTGGTTCGCCTGCTGCGCAAGACGAATCGTCCACTCTTTCTCGCCGTTAACAAGGCCGATACCGAAAAACAAGCGCGCATCGTGGACGAGTTTCATCGTCTCGGAATCAAGCGCATGTTTCCCATTTCCGCGGAGCACGGGCGTGGGATCGACGATCTGCTGGATGCCGTGTTCGAGGTGTTGCCGCCCGAGCCTGCCGTTGGAGACCGTGATGAATCGCCAACAACCAACAACAACGACCAACCACCAGCGGCCGACGACGAGCCTGTCTACGAAACCAAAGTAGCCATCATCGGCCATCCTAACGTGGGCAAGTCGACACTGCTGAATCGCCTTACGGCCTCAGACCGCGCCATCGTGTCGCCGATCCCCGGCACCACGCGCGATGCAGTCGATGAAATCATCGAGCACAATGGCCGGCGGTTCCGCTTTATCGACACTGCCGGGATTCGCCGCAAAGGCAAGACTCATCTGATGGCGGAGAAACTTTCCGTGGTGATGGCGCGCAAGCATCTTGAAGGCGCCGACATTGCGCTACTGGTCATCGACGCCACCGAAGGCGTAAGCCAGCTCGATGCTGCCATCGCGGGTTACGCCCACGAGAGCGGGCGGTCGATGATTATCGTGGTGAACAAGTGGGACCTGGTCGGCGGTGGCGCGCTGCAACCCGGCAGGCCGTCGAAAGCCATGCGCATGCGCGAGAGCAAACGGCCCGGCGACCGCGAAGCTTACGAAGAACGCCTGCGCTGGGATCTCAAGTTCCTGGGCTATGCACCCATCGTTTTTGTTTCGGCTCACACCGGCAAGGGCGTCGAAAGGATTTTTCCTCTGCTCGAACAGGTCGCCACCGAACGCCGCAAGCGAATTTCGACGTCGGCCATGAATCGATTCATCGAAACCGTGGATTTTGAGCGCGCTTCCGTCCCCATGCGCTCGCGGGTGAAGATTTTGTATATGACGCAGGCCTCCGTAGCGCCGCCCACGTTCGTGCTGTTCACGAACCGCAAGGTGAAACTGCATTTCGCTTACCAGCGATTCCTGGAAAACCAGATCCGCGAAGCCTTCGGATTTGTAGGGACGCCGATTTGGATCAAGAATCGGGCCAGGAAGTAGGCATCTACTCCCCCACCGCCCTATCCATCGTGAGCAATCCCACCCGCTGCACGCCCGCGTGGTGAGCCACATCGATCACATCGGCCACGTACTGAAAATCGACATCGTTGTCTCCGCGGACGAACACCACTTTCTCCGCACGCGTTAAGTAAATCTTCGCGAGTTGTGTTTCCAGGTCTTCCCAGCGCACATCGTCCTGATTGATCTTCACCGTCGGTGGTCTGCCCTCTTTCGTCCAAACCACCTGAATCACGACCGTGCGTGGCTGCGCAATGCTTACCGTCTGTTTTTGATCCGGCTGTGGAATCTGAGTGCTTTCTCCCTGCTCCTTGTCCATCGACACCACCACCATGAAGACGATGATCAGCGTGAGCAGCACGTCGATCAGGGGCGTGATGTTAATCTGCGGGCCGCGCGCACCTCCGCCTGCCATTGACATTGCCATGGATAACTCCTCGGCGACTCTTTTGGCACGCGCGTGTCTGCACAATCAGACACCCGAGGTGGGGTCAGGGTTCCCGAGATGGCAGGCTCGCGTCTACGCTTTATCCGATCGGCGCGGGCGGCGGTATCAATGGCGGAGGCTGAAATGGAGGTATCGAGCCTGCGGGCGAGAACTGAGGCGCGGGCGGCGCAGGATAGAGCGCAGCGCTTAACGCTGGATAGCGCGACGCAAAGAAATAAATCGAGTATGCGGGAAAGAACACGATCGCCGGCACGGAAATCAAAGCAATCAGATAGAGAAATCCGGCGAATAGAAGGCTGCCGACAACTATGGCCAGAGTAATCGTGTAAGCGTCCAGTCAAGCCCGGCGGTCTTGCCGGTAACCACGGCGATGAGGCCGAGTCCTGCGGTTGGAATGACGATGATCAAACCCAAAATGACCGTCACGATCCCGACCACGATTCCAGCGCCAATGGCCATAAGGATTTTAAGCCCAATATAGCCGGCGTACCTGCCTTTCTCCGCCGTGATCATCGGCCACAGCCGCCGCCAGCCTTCGAACGCCCCAATGCCTTCCAAAGCCATCTGCGGGACGACAAAATCCTTGGTCAGCACAAAATGACCCCGACTACCACGAAGAAAATCAGAACGCGAAAAACAGAACGATGCCGTCTAGCACCAGCGGGAACCAGTGTTCTTGGGCTGGTGAGCCATCCCATGCCAAGGCGAAGCCCGGCCGGAACCCCAACCAGCACGATCAGCCGCCAAAACGAGCAAAATGTAGAGCAATTTCCAGAAAAGAAGCGCCATCCGGGGCCCTGCCGGCGGCTCCATCCCTGGCGAATGTGGCATTCTTTCGCGAGCACACTGTCGAACAAAATGAAGCGCATCACGCTGCTGATGTACATCAGCAGAATCCCCAGCACGAACCAGCAATCAACATCACCACGATGAATCTGGCCACATGGGCAAAATCGAGCCGCCAAAGGAAGGCTCGCCTGTGGTACCGCCATGGCGGAATTGAAGTTGCAGAGGTTGGCACGTGATAGCCGCCGAATTCGTCCCCGGCCAGCAGCCCGACGATCGCAAGCCGTGTCCATTGGCCGAGGCGAAAAGGATGAAAGAGTTGGCTGCTTGGTGTGCTCAAAGGCGGGAGAGATCGCGTCTACGGCGGAGAGTCGGCAAAGCGCACCTCGGCTGCGAATGACCTAGCAGAAAGGTACTGCGAATTGGGCCACGGATCAAATCAATTCTAGAAGAAGGTGAAGAATCAAGTTCGAAGTCAGAATCAAATCGAAAGGCAAACCGGAATTTACTTCTGCATTCTGGCTTCTTACTTCTGCGTTACTCGTAGCGCAACGCTTCTACCGGATCCAGCTTGGAAGCTCGCATCGCGGGAACCAACCCGCTGATGACGCCCACAACCAGCAACACCGCGCTCGAGAGTCAACACGGTCATCAGCGAAATGTGTAGATGAATATCGCCTTGCCCGGAATCGTCTTCAAACAGCGGGCCCATCATCGGCAACGTGCCTACAGCCCAGGCGATCACGTAGGACAGCAGCACGCCGATCGCGCCGCCCAGCATCATGATCAGCAAAGTCTCGGCCAGGAACTGCAGCTTGATGTGCGTTTCTTGCGGCGCCCAGCGCGCGGCGCAGGCCAATTTCGCGAATGCGTTCGTCCACCGAAACCAGCATGATGTTCATCACGCCAACGCCGCCAATGCCGAGCGTAAGCGTTCCAATAAAAGCGAGCAACACTTGCAGACCAATGGTCAGCGCGTCGATCACGGGACGGAATTCGTCCCGGCCGAACATCTGAAAAGCTTTGGGATCGGTCGGAGAAAAATTTTGCCGCGTCGCCACGGCAGCCAGCACCTGCGCCATGGCTCTTCTTTTCAAACTGCGGAGCGATAGGCTCAAAGAGCATCACGGCGGCATAGCGCGTGTTCCACAGATCTCCGGCGGTCGAATAGGGAATCCACGACGATTCGTCGTCGCTGCTGAAATAGTTGCTGAGCTGAATCTTGCGCGCCATAACGCCGATCACGGTAAAGCGCACGCCGCCCACTGTCCACCGTCTCGCCCACCGCCGGGCGCCCGCTGAATAGCTGTTCCTTGAGTCGTCCGCCGAGGAAAATTACGCGCCGCCGTTCCAATTCGTCGCTGGCATCGATCCAGCGGCCCTCCGAAGGCACTTCATTCCGCATCTCGCCATATTCGGGACAGACTCCGCGCACTGCCGCGGTTCCGACCATGCGGTCGCCATAGGCAATGCCCGGCCGCCTTACGGTTTCGCGGCAACATGTTTCACCAGCGGCGCAGTCGCCTTTACCATGTCGACGTCGGCTTGCTCGATGACGACTTTCTTGCCCGGCGCGCTGGCCGCCGGGCTGTTCGCTGGTTTGCTGCGGCCAGCAAATCACCACGCTCTTGCCGAACGCATCGAACCCATGCACCAGCACGCCGCGGAAACTGCTGCCGTAAGCGATCAGCAACGTCACCGTCGCGATTCCCCACACGATGCCCAGCATGGTCAGAAAGCTGCGCGTGAGGTTCCGCTTCAGCGCGATCCAGGCCTCGAGAATGATTTCGATCAGCATAAACAAAGTTGTAAGCTGCGAGCGTTCGAGTTGCGAGCCAAACTCGCCGATCTTATGGGCCCTGTCTGTATTTTCTTGGAGACTTCCAACCGTGTCTTACTCGAGGCTCAACGCTCGCACTCGTTCTTACCCTCCCGCCTCATAGCGCAACGCTTCAATCGGATCGATCGACGCCGCTCTGCGCGCCGGATAGAGCGCCGCCGCTACCGCAATCGTGCCCAGCAGACCCGCAGCCACCAGACCTGATGTCCAGTCGGGAACAAGTCCGGCAAAAAAATCGGGCATGGGCAGCAGATCCACCAGCGCGCAAAATCCAAATGCGACGCCCAGCCCAATCCCGCCGCTTAACAAGGCGATGATCAGGGCTTCGACAAAAAACTGGCGCAGGATCGATCTGGCGGGCGCGCCCATCGCTTTGCGAACGCCAATCTCGCGCGTGCGCTCGCGCACCGCGACCAGCATCACGTTCATCACGCCGATTCCGCCCAGCAACAGCGTCACAATGCCCACCGCGCCCAGAAAATATTTCATGCCATCGGTCATGGTCTTGAAGGCTTGCGCTTCCTGCACCGTGTCCCAGATGGGGCAGGCTTCTTTATCGTTGGGATCGTAGCGATGCATGCGCGCCAGCGCCACGCGCACTTCGTGCTTGCAGGCCTCGTGCTGCTCCACCGATTTCGGCGTCACCAGCAATTGATCGAAAGTGTCGGCGTGCCCGGAGGCTTGTCGGGAAAGTCGCGCCGCATGGCGGCGAAGGGAATGAAGATCTTGTTAACGTCCCAGCCGTCGTAACTGGAATCCTGTTTCTTCTTCGCCATCACGCCGATCACAACGAAGGGAAAATCGTTCAGATAAACGTTGTCGCCCACCGGATTGCGGCCGGGAAACAGTTGCTTGGCGGCATCCGATCCCAGAAACGCCACCCGCCGGGCTTCGCGCATGTCGTCCCAGTCATAGAAGCGTCCCGACGCCGACATCGAGGCTGCGAATCTAGGCAAACTGCGGATACGATCCGGTGACGGTGAACGCGGCATTGTTGAAGTTGCTGTGCGCCCGGACCGTGTCCTGCTCGAGCTCAGGAATGGCGTACTGGCAGTCCGGCGTTTCTGCCTGCACCACCGGCAAATCCTCGATCTTCCCAATGAACGATCCGGCCGGCATGCGTTCCCCCGCCTGCAGGCTGGTGCGGCCGTGAAAGACGATCATCACGTCTTTGCCCAGATTCTTGGCTTGCGCCTCCTGACCCTTTGCGCAGGCCTTCGCCGGCCGCCACCATCAGCACGATCGAGACGATGCCCCACGCGATGCCGAACATGGTCAGGAAACGCGCGCAACTTGTGCGCCCACAACGTCCGCAGCACATCGCGAAAGAGATCTGCCAGAGTCATAACGCTTCATTGAGTTGGACGCGACGGGCAGAGAAAGTAAGCCCTGCCGCGCCGGTTCTACCCTCGCTATGAAGCAGGATACGTGATGAAGAGAGGCTAATTGTTCAGGAAAAAGCGCCCAGCGACGGGGCTGGCTCAGTTAGTCGGAAATGGACTTTTTCCGATCGTAAACAACGGAACTAGCTCAAGCTTTCGCAATCAGCTCGGAGCGTTCGCATCCACTCGTCAAATTCCTTCAGCGCCAGCTCGCATTGCAGCCGATGCCGCTCCTTGCGGTCGCGAATTTTTTTCTCCAGCGCCGGCAAAAGGTCGAACGTGATATTGGCCGGCTGAAAGTTCTTGGCATCGGCATGGGTCACATAATGCGTCAGCGATCCAAACGCCGAAGCGCGCGGCGGCGGCACCGGCTCATCGCCGCGGCCAGGGCCGCAGCGTGATCCCCGCCATCAATCCGGTGGCAATCGACTCCACATATCCTTCTACGCCGCAGATTTGTCCGGCAAACAAAACTCGAGGATGCGCTTTCATCTGCAGCGTCTCCTGCAGCAGCGCCGGCGAGTTGATGTAAGTATTGCGATGAATCTGCCCGTAGCGCAGGAAGCGCGCATTTTCGAGTCCCGGAATCAAGCGCAACACGCGCGCCTGCTCGCCAAATTTCAAATGATTCTGAAATCCGACCAGATTGTAGGAATCCGCCCGCAGATTTTCCTGCCGCAACTGCACCACCGCATAAGGGATCCGCCCGGTGCGCGGGATCTTTCAGTCCCACCGGCTTCATCGGCCCAAAGCGCAAAGTGTCACGGCCGCGCCGCGCAATTTCTTCAATGGGCAGGCAGCTTTCGAAGTAATTCAACTTCTCCCAGTCGCGCTCCTCGACCGATTGCGCCGCCAGCAGCGCATCGTAGAAGCGGTCGTATTCTTCCGCCGTCATCGGACAATTGATGTAGTCCGCCGACCCTTTGTCATAGCGCGCCGCCATATACACGCGTGACATGTCGATCGAATCGGCCTCCACGATGGGGCTGATGGAATCGTAAAAATACAGATTAGACGGCTCCCTCGGATGCTCTTGACTTTGGGTGGCGCAGCGCTTCCAGCTCTGCGGTATCTGCCCCCCATGAAGAATCGGCTTTAGCCGCGAGGTGCCTGAACTCAACCGCGCAATCTCGCCTGCCAGCGCATCAGAAGTCAACGGCCCGGTGGCGATGACGGTGATCTGCGGTCCTGCCTCTGCAACAGAGGTCACTTCTTCGCGCCGCACCGCAATCCGCGGCTCGCGCGAAATCGCTTCGGTCACCTTCGCCGCAAAAGTCACCCGATCCACCGCCAGCGCATGTCCTGCCGGGACGGCGCACTCCCGCGCAATCTGCAGCAGCAGCGATTCGGCCCGCCGCATTTCTTCCTTCAACAGCCACGGCGCGGTGTTCTCGCTGTCCGACTTCAGCGAATTCGAGCACACCAGTTCGGCAAAATCCGCCGTCTGATGCGCCGGCGTCGTCCGCACCGGTCGCATCTCGAACAGTTCCACCTCCACTCCCCGCCGCGCACACTGCCACGCCGCTTCCGTCCCGGCTAAACCTGCTCCAATGATGCGAACTCGCGCGCTCATCATGCCCTTTCCAGAACCGCAGCAAAAACCGGTAGTGCCCTGATTTCGATTTTGCGTTTCTTCGCGACCTCTGCGTATCCTCCGCGCACTTTGCGGTTAAAGGCTTTTATTCGCGGGCCGAGCGAACAAGTTAAAGGATCTCACGCACATCCCCGACGCGTCTTGTTACCCGCTCGCGATCCAGATACTCCAGCAGCGGAATCGCATATTTACGCGTCACACCCGTCATTTCTTTGAATGCTGCTACATCGATCTTCGCCGATTTCGCTTTGTACGCCGCGATGTGCCCGCGCAATGCCTCAAGCGCGCTGCGATGAAACACCAGTTCGTCGGAAACCTTGATCAGCAACTTATCGCGCAGCAGCAGCGTCACAATTTTCTGCGCCCGCAGGCGATCGATCTTGAGACCGTCTATGACCTGCTGCAGAGCGGGGACTTGCAGTCCGGCAGTGGCGAATGCATTCTCAATTGCTTTCTTGGCCTCGGCCTCTTCATCTTTCATGACTACGCCCTCGCCCTCCATTCGGACCAGGTCGCCCATCACTTCGATTTTCTTCTTCCGCGCCAGCGTGTCCAACATCGCGTCAAACACATCGGCCAATGCTCCGCTTTGCATTCGCAATTCTTCTTTTGCGATGCCGCCAGCCAGAGGATTTTTCTTGCAGTAGCCCTCAATGTTTTGCAGCAGGACTTTTTGGAGTGCGAGAATCGCGCCGGCAAACAAGAGTCGATCGCCGATCTGCAGCACTTGTCCCTGCCGCAGCGCTGGCGCCAACACTGTTTCGATGATCTCTCTTCTCATGCCGGTTTCGGCAACCAGCTTCTTGATCGTGATGCCTTTCTCCAGTCGTCGCGTGATCCGTGCCTTCAGAATCGATTCCGCATCGCCACCAGCAAGCACGTTCAGGAAGCCTGCATTCGCAGGCGCGGATTGCATCGTTGCAGCATCGAGAACCACTCCGCCGCCGATGGTAACGACCGGCGAAAACTGGCGGATGATGAATCGATCCCCCGGCAACAGCAGCGTAGCTTCCCGCAGCTTCAGCCGGGCAAAAACCTCTTCGCCTGGGTTAACGTGACGAAGATTAACGTGACGAGGATTGACTTGTTTTTGTTCAATGTCTTTCTGATGCCCGTCGCGCAGCAGCGCCACCTCGGCTACCGTCTCCATCGTGGAGGAATGAAGGTGCACTCGCGCGCGCTCTTTTAGCGGGTGCGGCGCGGAAGGCAGCAAACGAAGCTTCACGTCCACGCGCCGGGTGTTCTCGAACGCGCCCAGCAACGCGAGCGTCATCCCGCGCGACAAATCTTCCGTGCTGGCGCCCGCCAGGTTCACCGCAGTCCGTTGTCCAGCGGTTGCCGCTTCAGCGGTCTCGCCATGCACTTGCAGTCCGCGCACGCGCACACGCCTTCCCGTGGGGAAAACCTCCAGTTCGTCCTCGCGGCAAATTGTTCCCGCCATCAATGTTCCCGTAACCACGGTGCCGAAGCCCTTCATGGTGAACACGCGGTCGATCGGCAAGCGCGCGATGGCATGCGAATCGCGTGGTCGCACGCCGGCGGCCGCCGAGATAGAGCCCGTTTCAGATCGTCAATTCCCGCGCGCGTCAGCGAACTCACGGCGATGATCGATCTCGAGCCATCTGCCTTCCGGCCATCTGCTTTCGAGTCGTCTAGAAAGCCCCCGCGCAGAAACTCCTGCACCTCCAGCCGCACCACGTCGAGCGTTTCCGTATCGACGGCGTCGGATTTCGTGAGCACGGCAATGCCGCGCTGCACTCCCAGCAGTTGCAGGATGTCAAAGTGCTCCCGCGTCTGCGGCTTGATCGCCTCATCGGCCGCGATCACCAGCAGCACCAGATCGATGCCGCCCACGCCCGCCAGCATATTGCGCACAAAGCGCTCGTGGCCCGGAACGTCGACAAAGCCCAGCCGCAGTGTCTCGCCATTCGGCGCCGGCAGGTCCATGTGCGCAAATCCCAGGTCGATGGTGATTCCCCGCCGTTTTTCTTCCGCAAGGCGGTCGGCGTCGATCCCGGTCAATGCCTTCACCAGAGCTGTCTTGCCATGGTCGATGTGGCCCGCCGTTCCTACGATGATGGATTTCATCTCGTTAAAATCTTACCGGAAGAAGGCCGCCGCAGAATTGTTTCCCGCGGCGAGTGGTTCGGCCCTCCCCGGCAAACCGCCCTTCCGTCACGGGCTTCAAAATGCGACAATAGAGCTTCCCCATGACCACCTCCATGACCCCTGCCATCTCTCCGGAAACCCTCAGGCAGCACGGCCTCAGCTCCGACGAGTACGAGAAGGTCAAACAGCTTCTCGGCGGGCGCGAACCCACGCTGACCGAACTCGGCATCTTCAGCGTAATGTGGAGCGAGCACTGCTCCTACAAATCGTCGCGCGTGCACCTCAAGCGGCTGCCTACGCGCAGCCGGCGTGTGCTGCAGGGGCCGGGGGAAAATGCCGGCATCATCGATATCGGCGACGGATGGGCCTGCGCCTTCAAGATCGAGTCCCACAATCACCCTTCCTTTATTGAGCCATTTCAGGGCGCAACTACCGGCGTGGGCGGGATTCTGCGCGATATCTTCACCATGGGCGCACGCCCGGTAGCAGTGATGGATTCGTTGCGCTTCGGACCGATCACGGAACATGTAGGGACGGCCGCCTCGGCTGTCCCGCCTGGGCGAAGCCCGGCGGCCCCGGAGACCGATCACGAGGAGATCCACCGCAATCACTCCATTCTCGAAGGCGTGGTCAGCGGCGTCGCTTCCTACGGCAACTGTTTTGGCGTGCCCAACCTCGGCGGCGAAACCAAGTTCGAGCCCTGCTACTCCGGCAATCCGCTGGTAAACGCTTTCGCGCTGGGCCTGGTTCGCAAAGACGAAATTTTTTATGCGCGTGCTGCGGGCGAAGGCAATCCGGTGATCTACGTGGGCGCAAAAACCGGGCGCGACGGCATCCACGGCGCCACCATGGCCAGCGAAGAATTCAGCGCAGCCTCCGAGGCCAAGCGTCCCAACGTGCAGGTCGGCGATCCGTTCCTCGAAAAATTGCTGCTCGAAGCCTGCCTCGAAGCCATGCGGACAGGTGCAATCGTCGGCATTCAGGACATGGGCGCAGCCGGCCTTACATGCTCCACGTGCGAAATGGGCGGCCGCGGCGCCGTGGGCATCGAAATTGAACTCGACCGCGTGCCGCAGCGCGAAACCGGCATGAGTGCGTACGAGATCATGCTCAGCGAGTCGCAGGAGCGCATGCTGCTCGTAGCGGAAAAGGGCCGCGAGCAGGAAGTCTACCGCGTTTTCGAAAAGTGGGGACTCGATGCCGTCGAAGTCGGAACGGTCACCACCGACAACAAATTGCGCGTGCTCCATCATGGCGAGGTCGTCGCCGAGATTCCGAATCCTGCGCTCACCGATGAAGCGCCGGTGTACAAACGCCCGCTGGCGAGATGGGAACCGCCTGTGCCGCGCGAAATCCCGGAGCACATCAAGCTCAATGCTGAACGAGATTTCACGCAAAACCTGAAGCAGCTACTGGCCAGCCCGAACATCTGCGGAAAACGCTGGGTCTGGCAGCAATACGACCACATGGTGCAGACCAACACCGTGGAAGCGCCAGGCGCGGGCGATGCCGGCGTGATCCGATTAAAAAATCCCGACGCAAACGCACCCGAGCGCGGCCTGGCCATGGCGCTCGACGGCAATAGTCGCTGGTGTTATCTCGACCCCCGGCTGGGCGCGATGCATGCCGTCGCCGAAGCCGCGCGCAAAGTTGCCTGTTCGGGCGCCACTCCCGTGGCCGCCACCAACTGCCTCAACTTCGGCAATCCGGAAAAGCCGCACATCATGTGGCAATTCTCGCAAACGATCGACGGCATCACCAAGGCATGCGAGGAACTTGAGATTCCCATCACCGGCGGCAACGTCAGTTTCTACAACGAAACCCTGGGTGAGGGCATTTATCCCACGCCCGTTCTCGGCGTCGTGGGCATTCTTGAGGATGTGCGCAAATCCTCGAAGATGCATTTTGCCGAAGCCGGACGCACGATCGTGCTATTGCGCGCCGGAGAGGCTGCCGATATCGCCGACGTAGAGAGCGAATTCGGATCGTCGGAATACGCCAAGGAAATTCTGGGCGAGTTGTGGGGATATCCGCCCGAACTCGATCTGGAAAAGGAAGCGGCCCTGCAGAAGGCGGTGATTGAACTGATTCAGCACAGCCTGGTGGATTCCGTGCATGACTGCAGCGATGGCGGAGTGGCAGTGGCATTGGCCGAAAAAGCCTTCCCGAAAGGCGTGGGCGCGCGGGTGAATCTGGCAGCCAATAGGCTCCCGGCGGAGTTCGTGTTGTTTGGAGAAGATGCGAGCCGCATCCTGCTTTCTTGCGACCCCGGCGGTGTTTCGCGAATCCAACAGGTGGCGGAGAAATATGGGATTGTCGCCGCTGCGTTGGGCGAGACGATTCCGGAGCGGCTCGAGATTTCGCTGGATGGGCGGGTTGTGGTGTCTGCGGCGGTTTCGGAACTGAACCAGGTATACGAATCCGCGCTGGAGTCTAGTTTGCGGACGGATCCGGAGCTGGTGGCAGTGGATTGATGGATCCGTTCACTTGGTTCAGCGTGACGCACCATGCTAGAGCAAGTGTTCCATGCCGATGTCGTTTCGGGTGAGCAGCATGTTCGTCTTGTTGTGGCGAATGGTTTAGATGCCTGGCTTGCCGCCGTTTACTACCCCGACACCAAGGAATCGATCAGCCTGCGCGAAGCGCCGACGGTCGAGGAGGCAAAAGCCGCGGTCGAAGGTTGAGTTCGCGTCGTTCACAACGTAAGGGAATCGGTCGAATGGATTCCCGGATAGCCGTCAAACTGAGGGCTAAGGGCTAAAACCTAAATGCTGACTTCCGATAAATTTCACGACGAGTGCGGTGTGGTTGCGATCTTCGCGCATCCTGAGGCGGAGAAGCTCGCCTACCTGGGGCTGCATGCTCTGCAGCATCGTGGTCAGGAATCAGCGGGGATTGTTACATCCGACGGCCTCACCTCGCGCGTGCACAAGGCGATGGGGACGGTCGCCGATATTTTTACCGAGGACGTGCTCTCGAAAATTCGCGGCACGCTGGCCATCGGCCACACCCGCTACTCGACCGCGGGAGATTCGGCCCTGCTCAATGCCCAGCCGATTCTGGTGCAATCGAACAAGGGTTCGCTGGCGGTGGCACACAACGGCAATCTGGTGAATGCGCAGCAAGTGCGGGCGCGGCTGGAGAGTCAGGGCTCGATTTTTCAGACCAACAGCGACACGGAAGTGATCGTTCACCTCATCGCGCTTTCCCGCGAGCAAACCTTGCCCGAAGCCATCGCCGACGCCTTGCGCACCGTGGAAGGCGCATTTTCGCTGGTGTTGATGACTCCCGACCGCGTCATCGCGGCCCGCGACCCGCGCGGTTTTCGCCCTCTGGCCATGGGACGCATTCCCGCGCTTCCCGGGCAAAAGCGCGACACCATCGTCTTCGCCTCCGAAACCTGCGCTTTCGATCTGATCGGCGCCACTTATGAGCGCGACGTGAAGCCGGGCGAGTTGGTAGTAGTTGGGCCGGAAGGAATCAGCTCCAGCTTTTACGCTCCCGCCGAGCCGCAATCGAGCTGCATTTTTGAGCACGTCTATTTTTCCCGGCCCGACAGTCTCGTCTTTGGTCGCGCCGTGCAGGCCAGCCGCGAAGAGTTAGGCCGGCAGTTGGCGCGCGAAGCGCCGGTGGAGGCCGACCTGGTTGTCCCGGTGCCGGATTCAGGTGTGACCGCGGCGGTGGGTTATGCGGCCGAGAGCGGCATCCCGTTTCGCTTCGGGCTGATTCGCAATCACTATGTAGGGCGCACGTTCATCGAGCCCAGCCAGAGCGTGCGTGATTTCGGCGTGAGACTGAAGTTGAACCCGGTGCGGTCGCTTCTGGAAGGCAAGCGCGTGGTGCTGATCGACGATTCGATTGTGCGCGGCACCACCAGCCTCAAGATCGTGCGCATGATCCGTAATGCCGGGGCCAGGGAAGTGCACATGCGCATCTCATGCCCGCCCACCATTTCGCCTTGCTACTACGGCGTCGACACGCCCTCGAAGAGCCAGTTGATTGCCGCCAACAAGTCAGTCGAGGAGATTCGTCAATACATTCGCGCCGATTCGCTGGCCTACCTCTCATTGGAGGGGCTCAAGAAGGCCTGCGGCGAAGGCGAGAAGATCTCCTACTGCTCGGCCTGCTACACCGGCAAATATCCTACAAGCATCGTCGACGTGGAAGAAATTTTGCCGGCAAGCGTGCGCACGTAATCCGCGCTCTTGGAGCGGCGGACGCCTCGTCCTTCCCTGATTTACACGAATTTCGCTGGATGAAGTTGTCGCCCTCGTCCGGGGAACTATGCGCCCTTTCTCGCTTGCGCCACGCGCGGAATCGCTTGCAGATCCGGGCGGATGCGAACTTCGTTCCAATCCTGAAGCAGGTGTCCCACTTTTTCCGCAATCGTCCCACTGATTTCCATCACCAGCCAACCGCCGGGCTTGAGTGCGGCCTTGGCCTGCGGAATCAGGCGCTCGATGACCTCCAGTCCCGAGGGTCCAGCGAAAACAGCGTTCCGCGGCTCGAATTTGCGGACTTCGAGCTGGACTTGATCTTCCTCCGACTCGCCCACGTAGGGCGGGTTGGAGACGATGAAGTCGAAGGAATCGCTGTCAGATCCGGCGAGGAGGTCTGCTTCGCGAAACTGGATGCCATGATCGAGGTTATGCCGGGTGGCGTTGGCGCGCGCGATTTCGAGCGCTGCCGGAGAAATATCAATCGCGTGGATTTCGGCTTGCGGCAGTTCTTTCGCCAGGGCCAGAGCGATGCAGCCCGAGCCAGTGCCGACGTCGGCGATGCGGAGAGAGCTTGTGTAGGGCGGGCGCCCACGCCCGCCAACCCTCCTCACTCCGGCGAGTTCGAGCACGGTCTCGATCAGATGCTCGGTCTCGGGACGAGGGATGAGCACGGCGGGGCTAACAATCAGATCCATGCCCCAGAATTCCTGATGCCCGGTAATGTACTGCGCGGGAACGCCGCGAGCGCGTTCGGCCAGCGCCGCATCATAACGCCGGACTTCCTCGTCCGTTAGCTTCCGCTCGGGATGAGCGTAAAGATAGGCGCGGTCGCAGTTCAGGGTGAAGATGAGAAGCAATTCGGCATTCAGGCGCGGCGAGGGAGCGTGTTCCGCGGTCAAACGGTTGACGGCGGATGTGAGAGTTTGCTTTAGCTGCACTGAACCATTTCACCACAGAGGACGCAGAGGACACCGAGGAAAACAAACGCGGCCTCAGACTGATCGACTTTCTGGCCGCCCTTGCCACTCATAGTTCAGATAAATCATCTGGCCGATGTGGTGCTGCATGTGAGCGGCGCAAACGATCACGATGTCGAGGCGGTTTTGGCATCGGCGCCGACTCCTGAGTATTCCGCCGACCAATCGTCGGGCGATTGTGCGCGGATGGTCTTGAGAACCATGTCTACAGCGGCGTCGAAGACGTTTCAGCGCTTCCGTCTTTCGACGGAGGATTCGGGTCGTTGAATTCGCGCGGGCGGTCGCGGACGTATCCAGTTTTCGCGATCTGCGCGCCGATGTAGTAGTTCAAGTTGCCGGTAAGATGCAGGACCAGGTGGCCGAAGCTGTTGCCGAACGGGAACGGCTTTTGCCAGAACTGGGCGCTGGTGAGAGGCGCGGCGAGTTCGCGGACGCGGGCGGCGTTCTTTGTGTAGCGGTCGATGAGGGCAGAATCGAGAATTGAGTGCAGGTCGGACACGTTATTCCAGTCATCACTTTCCGAATCTTGAATGGGAAGCTGTTCGTTCAGAAATGCCGTGTGGGGACAGCCGCCCTCGGCTGTCCGCCGGGCTAAGCCCGGCATTAACCCTTCACACCGCCGTGGTGGCTTCCTGCTTCAGCTTCTCCGCCTGGTAATGCGTGGTCAGCGCTTCGATCAGCGGCTGGAGCTTGCCGTCCATCACTTGTTCGAGCTGGTGGATGGTGAATCCGATGCGGTGGTCGGTGAGGCGGTTCTGCGGGAAGTTGTAGGTGCGGATTTTCTCGCTGCGGTCGCCGGAACCCACCATGGCCTTGCGCTCCTTGGCCAGCGCCGACTGCTGCTTCTCCATTTCGATTTCGTAAAGACGCGAGCGCAGCACGCGCATGCCTTTTTCGCGGTTCTTGATCTGCGATTTTTCGTCCTGGCAACTCACCACCGTGTTGGTCGGAATGTGCGTGATGCGCACGGCGGAGTAGGTCGTGTTCACCGACTGTCCGCCCGGACCCGAAGAGCAGAAAGTGTCGATGCGCAGGTCTTTCGCTTCGATCTTGATGTCGACGTCTTCGGCTTCGGGCAGCACGGCGACGGTGACGGCCGAGGTGTGGACACGTCCCTGCTGCTCGGTGGCGGGGACGCGCTGCACGCGATGCACGCCGCTTTCATACTTGAGCTGCGAAAAAACGCGGTTGCCTTCGATGATGGCGATGACTTCTTTCAGTCCGCCGGCGGACGACTCCGAGGACGAAAGCACTTCGACTTTCCAGCGCTGGGTTTCCGCGTAGCGCGTATACATGCGGAAGATTTCGGCGACGAAGAGCGTGGCTTCGTCTCCGCCGGTGCCGGCGCGGATTTCGAGGATGATGTTTTTCTCGTCGTTGGGATCTTTGGGCAGCAGCAGAACTTTCAGCTCTTCTTCGATGGTCGGCAACGCGCGGCTTCAAGCTTGTTGAGCTCTTCCTGCGCGTAGGCGCGCATCTCGGGATCTTTTTCGTCGGCCAGCATGGCCTTGCTGTCGGCAATGCCGCGCGTCAGATCTTTGTACTCGCGATACTTCTCGACAATGGGCGCGACTTCGCTGTGGGCCTTGGCGGTCTTCTGGTATCTCGCCGAATCGTTGACGATATCCGGCGAGGCCAGAGCGCTGGTCAGCTCTTCGTAGCGGGCTTCGATTTGGTCTAAGCGTTCAAACATCGTCGTTGGTCGTTCGTCGTTGGTCGTTGGCCGAGCTTCATGCTGCCTTGCGCTTATCGAGTTGATCAGGCCACTCAGGCCCGGCCTATGACCTCGGCCAATGTCAGCAGACGCTTTGCGTCTTCCTCTTCAAATATTGTAATTCCTCAGCGATCATAAGCTGAGTTTGAACCTCCAACAATGATCCCCTGGCGTGCGAGCAGAAAATGCACAAACTCCTTGTCGGAGCGGTGACCCTTTACCTTCGGCAATATTGCTCGGAACCGATACCGCTGCCCGCCGAATCTGCTGGCTCAATCCGTACAATTCGTGCTTGGGAAACGTCGCCGTCACTCGATAAATTTCAGTCGTAAATTTCATCGCTTCCTGCCAGACTCTCAAATCCTTGAAAGACGCTGACATGTGACCTCCATGCTCACTAAGCAAATCAGTACCGGCATGTAAGTGACGAGAGGCCAACGACTAGCGTGAGGCTTTGGCCAACGACCAGAGGACGAACGGCCAACGACGGGTTCCCTAGGCAATCACCAATTCGCCGCCGTGCTCTTTTTCCAGCGCCATGGCCTGGTCGAGGGCGGTGATGGCGCATTGCGCCATTTCGTCGGACGGAGGCTTGGTGGTGATGCGTTGCAGCCAGAGGCCCGGGGCGGTCATCAGCGCGAAGAGCGATCCGCGATGCTTGGCGGCGAAGCGGATGATTTCGTAGGAGACTCCGGCGATCACCGGCAGCAGCGCGATGCGCGAGGCGAAGCGCGCCCAGAACGTAGTGAACGGAATCAGCATGTAGAAGCCGATCGAGATCAGCATCACCGTCATCAGAAAGCTGGTGCCGCAGCGCGGATGGTAGGTCGAATATTTCTGCACTTCTGCGGTCTCGAGCGGCTCGCCGTCTTCGAAGGCGAAACCGTTTTGTGCTCGGCGCCGTGATACTCGTAGACGCGGCGAATATCGTTCCACAGCGAAACTCCCCAGATGAACAGCAGGAACAAGAATGAGCCGAACCGCGCCATCGACCAGGTTGAAGATGATCTGCCCGCCGAGCGCCGGGTTAAACTTCTTCAGTTCGGTGGCCGCGAGCAGCGGCAGATACTTGTACATGAAGATGAAGAACGCGAGCGAGAGGATGATGTTACCCGTGGCCAGCCATCCGCTGATGGTGGCGGCTTTTTCGCGGGACTGGGATTTCGATGAGCTGCTGGTTCGTTGGAAGATTCCGCCTCGCTTCGCTTCGCCGGGACGGCCGAGGCGGCCGTCGCCACATGATTCGAGGCGGCATCCCTCTTTACATCAGCTTTCGCCTCTGCATTACCTCTTCGATGGCTACGTTGGCGCGAGAAGCGCAGGGCACGGTAGCCGAGGTTCATGGCGTAGCCGAGCGTCATCACGCCGCGGACGATGGGCCAGGCCATCCACTTATGCTTTTCTGAGGGGCGCTCGAGCGGTTCGCTCATGGTGACAACTTCGCCCGACGGCTTGCGGCAAGCGATCGCCCAGGCGTGCGGAGAGCGCATCATCACGCCTTCCAGCACGGCTTGTCCGCCGACCAGAGTTTCTTCGCCGCTTTCAAGCGCGGGCAGAAGCTGGACGGCGACCAGGAAACGCACGAAATTTCGCAGAGCAACGCACGGTGATTGGATGCTCCAGACGCGGGAAAAGCGCCAACTATTAGGTTATCACAGGCGCGCTCATTTAGGATTGATGACTGGCTAAGTGGATGCAGCAGACCGAGTTAAGGGCGGGACGGGCGAAAAAGCGCCCGTCTCCGCAGCGAGATTCACGGGAGGCGCATGCAGCGGTTGGCCGAAACCTGCGAGGCGATTGCCGCCACCACCAAGAAGCTGCTGAAGACGGCGATCGTCGCGGACTATCTCAAGTCGCGCACGACCGATGAGGCTGCGGTCTCGGCGGTGTTTCTTTCGGGGCGGCCGTTTCCGGCATGGGAGGAAACGACGCTGCAGGTCGGCGGCGCGCTGCTGTGGCGCGTCGTGGCGGAGCTTTCCGGGCAAAAATGAAGCCGAGCTCACCGCCGCTTATCGCAAGCACGGCGATTTGGGCGCGGTGGCCGGAGAGGTTCTGCCAGAGCGCTCCGGGCAACGGCTAAGCGTTCTCGACGTGCGGCAGCATTCCGGCAGATCGCGGCGGCTCGCGGCCCGGCGGCGAAGACCGCGCTGGTCCGCGATCTGCTTGCTCGGGCTACGCCGCTCGAAGCCAAGTACATCGTGAAGATCATGACCGGCGATTTGCGGATCGGACTGAAGGAGAGCCTGGTCGAGGAGGCGATTGCGCAAGGCTTACGGCGGCACGCTGGCGCAGAGTGCAGCGGGCGAACATGCTGCTCGGCGATATCGGGGAGACATTGCGCTGGCGGCCGAGGGCAGACTGGCCGAACGCGAAGATGCGGATGTTTCATCCCCTGGGGTTCATGCTGGCGAGCCCGATCGAATCGGCGGAGGAGGGGTTGAGTTATTTTGCGGAGGCTGCGGTGGAAGACAAGTATGACGGCATTCGCGCGCAGGCGCACGTCTCCGGACGGCGAAGTGAAGTTTTTCTCGCGCACGCGGGATGAGATCACCGAATCGTTTCCCGAGTTGCCCGATGCATTGGCCGGTTTGCCTCGGGACGCGATTCTCGATGGTGAGATTGTGGCATGGGAGTCAGCGGAGGGGCGGGCACGGCCGTTCAGCATATTGCAGCAAAGGCTGGGACGCAAGAAGGTAGCGAGAAGATGCTGCGGGAGGTTCCCGTAGCCTATCTGGTGTTCGACGTGTTGTATGCGGGCGGGGAATTGCTGATTGATCGTCCGTTGCGCGAGCGGGCGCGGGTACTGGATGAGCTGCTCAAAGACAACACCCACCACGGGCACACTGAGACACGGAGAAATACAAGAGCGGGTCCCGGTTCGCAAGAAAAGTTGACGTTCGGCGAAATCGAGGCTGTCCGCCTCGGCAAGAATCATCCGCGCACCGGTGTTTGACGCTCATACGCCGGAGGATCTGGATGAACTGTTCGCGGCGGCGCAGGCGCGGGGTAACGAGGGCTTGATGATCAAAGATCTCGGCTCGGCTTACACGCCGGGCAAGCGCGCAAAGTCGTGGCTGAAAATGAAGCGCGAACTGGCCACGCTCGACGTGGTTGTGACTGCGGTCGAGTACGGACACGGCAAGCGCGTCGGCGTACTCAGCGATTACACCTTCGCCGTTTGGGATGCCGGGAAGGAAAAGCTGGTGAATATCGGCAAAGCATACTCAGGAATAACCGACATCGAGATCGCAGAAATGACGCGCTGGTTTCTCGATCACACCATCGAAGATCAAGGCTTCCGACGCACGGTCGAGCCGAAGATTGTGCTGGAAGTGGCCTTCAATAACATGATGCAGTCCGACCGTCACGAAAGCGGTCATGCGCTACGCTTTCCGCGGATCGTGCGCCTGCGTCCGGACAAAACGCCGGAAGAGGCGGATGGGATTGAGCGGGCGCGGGAGATTTATGAAAAGCAGGCCTGATAAATCGGTCGGAGAGGAGAAGAGTTGACAGCATCCTCGCTGGTGCTAGCCTACTAAGCATGGACACGCCTGATAATCCAGACTTGCAGGCCAGGCACGGGGTGAGTCACGAGGAGTGGTTCCTGCGCGAGGTGGATAAGGGCATCGCGGCAGCGGACCATGGCAAGCTCGTGGATCACTCTGACGTACGTAAACTGATTGACGAGCGGTATCCCGGTTGAATCGTGGGATGGTCCTTCCGGCCCTTTCCGTGGCAATTTTGTTGTTGCCCCTAGCGTCGATTTCCATTCGATACGCTAGTCTTCCAGGTGAGAGCTCTGATCGAGCAACCACGTGGCTGAGGCATCGTCGTTCCAATCGAGTGGTACTTCTGATTACGCTGATTGCATGGTGCGCAATTTGGGAAGCGCCGGCTGTCACGACCTTACCCCGCATTCTTTTCTGGGCCGCACCTATCTTGAGCACAGCCCTCCTGGAATTGGTTTCGCGCTGCGGCGACCGAGCGATACTCACGCGAACGTGGACCGCGAAGGACATTGTGCGACTCACGTGTTGGAGCACAGTTGTTCCACCAATCGCGCTTCTGATGGCGGCTGCGGGCTTTCACTCAATCCTCGAATGCGCCTGGGCCGGAACGCTTTGGCTGCTCGGGGCGGCCATAGCCGCGGTTGTTGGACGTATCGCGTTGCAGGCAGCTCAGGGGATGAAACTACGCCGAGTGAAGTCGGGCACACTGTACAATCACGCTTTTCGGCTGGCCCGAAAGGTCGGGGTCGACTTGGAGCGGGTCTACGTCGTCCCGCCAGGTAGAGGGCATCTGACGAACGCCTTCGGTTTGTGGCGCGGCATCGCACTGACAGATAACTTCGGCGAGTATCTGAGAGGTCCCCAGCTTGATTTTGTGATCGGCCACGAACTCGCGCACGTGAAGGGCAGGCACACGCGTAAGGAGTTCTCATTCACTCTGTTGGTTTTCGTGGTCCTGGTGCTTGTGTCGTCGCGGCTGTCAACCGTACCCGCGACGTTCCGGCCAATATTTATGTTACTAATCATGTTGGTTTCTCTTCTGAGCTCTATTCCATCTCACGATACTTCGAATATTCATGTGATCGGGAAGCGATCGGGTTTACGAACGATCCCGAAGCTGGACTTCACGCGCTGGCCAATCTTTACCGGGTGACCGGCTCTCCCATCGCCTGCAACGGGGTTGTGGAGCTATTTATGACGCACCCCTCTCTGGTCAACAGACTCGAGGCGATTACGCGGGCCGGCAAAATCCCCCTTAGCCAGGCTTCTGCAGCCCTGATCGAAGAAGGTTTACAAAGCCATTAGTGCCCGTGGTGGTGATGCTCTTCGCTCTCGCCCACCGGAATCACGCAGCCGTGCGCCACTTCGCATTCCGCGTGCTCGAACTGGATAGTCGTGTGGTCGATGCGGAAGTCATGGTGCAGGCGGTCCTTCACGTCGCGCAGGATGCGCTCGCTGACTGAAGGCGGAATGTCGGCAATCGAGATGTGGCAGGAGAGTGCGCGGGTCTCCGAGCCGATGCTCCAGCAGTGGAGATCGTGCACGTCGTTGACGCCGTCGATGGAGCGGATGGCGCTTGCGACCAGTTCGAGTTTCACGCCGCGCGGCGTGCCTTCGAGCAGAATGTTAAGTGTCTCGCGCACGATGCCGAAACCCGACCACAAAATGAGCACGCCAATTCCAAACGAGAGCGCGGAGTCAATCCAGTAATTGTGCGTGATCAGGATCGCCCAGCCTCCGGCGATGACCGCGGCGGTCGAAAGCGTATCGCCGACTTCATGCGAGAGCGCGCTGCGAATGTTCACGTCGCCGCCGGAGCGTCCCGATGAGCGGTAGAGCATCAACGCGATCGCTCCATTCATGACGACGCCCCCTGCCGCCACCCAGATCATCACCGACGCCTGAACGTGCTCGGGACGCTGCAGCCGGCGAAACGCCTGGTAGAAGATGAAGAAGGCGACCGCGACCAGCGAAACGGCGTTCACCAGCGCAGCCAGCACTCCGGCACGATGGTAGCCGTAGGTTTTCGTGGAACTAGCGGGGCGCGATTGCAAATAAACGGCGACCAGGGAGAGCAGCAGCGCCAGAAAGTCGGAAAGATTGTGTCCGGCTTCGGAGAGCAGGGCGAGCGAGTGGGCGCGGATCCCCGCCACCACCAGCAGCACGATGTAGGCCAGCGTCACGCCCAGCGAGACCTTCAGCACCCGCTTCGGACTGCCTGCGCCATGAACGTGGGCGTGCATTTTCTAAGTGTACGGGGCGGCAGCGGTGGGCTTCAAGCGAAGAGCAGTGTTCAGTAATCAATGTCCAGTGGCGCCTGGCTACTGACGTTGAGCGGTGATGGCGTTGCCATTTACAGCGAAAGACAAGCAGCAAACCCTGCCCTGAGCGTCAGCCGTGAAATCGACATAGCTACCGGCTCCGATGATAACGAACCTTGCTGTGGACACAGGTGAGAGAGCAAGGCTTGAATGTCCGGCGCCAGCCAGCGAAAGCGAGAGGTGATCGCCGCCGAGGGGATCGCCTTCGATTTGAATCGAAATCT
Source organism: uncultured Acidobacteriaceae bacterium (assembly GCA_963784085.1). Classification (GTDB taxonomy): domain Bacteria; phylum Acidobacteriota; class Terriglobia; order Terriglobales; family Acidobacteriaceae; genus Sulfotelmatobacter. Next base: position 115,888 of record CAWAQH010000017.1, read on the forward strand.
TCGCTGGCGGGTTGCTGGAGACGTATTCTCCGACGTACGGATCCAGCCAGACCCTCCCTCCGCGCGGAAGGACAGGCGCAGCAGAGCTACTTGATGCCATGGCCGTACTTTGAACGCCCTCCGGCTCCGTAGGAATTACGTCGAACTGCATCCGTGTCCGGGAGCCCACCTGCCCGCTAGTATCGACCGCGACCATCGGAATGGGCAAGTTCAAGACATGAATCCAGCTATAACGAATCGCGAAGACACTCACGCAGAACAGAATCAGGGACAGTATTGCGCCGTTAACGATTGCTGACGCGCGAGGCCGGAACGGATCGAGTGACCCAAATATTGGAATATGGTCCATCGCCGGACTTAGCAGAGGAGAGGGGGGTAGCTCGATGCCGACGTGTGGCCGCAGCGTCCACTGTCTCAACAGCGAGAGAACACAGTCCAGCATTACACCGAGCGCAGACAGCAATCTTTTTTGCTGATCGAAGATGTAGAGCATCTCTTCCCCGAAACGCTGGCGGAAGCTGGCGGGATGCAAGCGCACGGCACAACGATATAGACGCCGAAGCATCAGACCCTCCCAGGGTTTGGGGCTCGCAGCCGCGTGCGGGCCTCGCGGACAACCTGCGCCAGACGGGCGGTTTCAGCTGTTAAGACAGCTCGTCCAGAATCCGTAAGCCGGTAATAGCGCCTGCGAGGGTCGTCATCTCCCCTCCGTGGTCCCAATTCCTGAACCCATCCAGCCTGAATCAGCTTCTGCAAATTGTCATACAAAGTTCCGGGGCCGATTTTGTATACGCCCTCCGATTGCCTTGCGACTTCCTGCATGATGCCGTAGCCGTGGAGGTCTTCTCCCGCCAGAGCGAGAAGGATGTGCAAGGCCGCCGAGGAAAGCGGCAAATAGGAATCGAGTCGTCCGGCCATAGTCGGAAATAGATATATCGCGTTCCGAGCTAGTCGTCAAGTATTCTCTGTTTTTCAGGGGGCAACATCAGAGGACAAGATCGGCAGCCAGTGGCCACTGTTTTCACCGGGGACTAAAACCTGAAGCGAAGAACACTAGATCAGCGCCTGAGACCCTGCATGTAGCGGTCGTTGTAGAGCAGCGTCGTGCTCTGGACAAACTCCAGAACCCTATACATTTTCTCTCGCGACTCGCGGCTCATCTCCTTGAACTGCACGGCCACGCCCGATCCGGGATGGATTCTGGCAACCGTGCCTTCCGCGCTCAAGTTTCCGTCATCAATGGAAAACACCAGCTTTACGCTGCATCCGGTAGTGAGGATGGCGCTGGTTTCCACGTAGCAACCGCCCAGGCTGATGTCGATCAGATTGCCAAACACGGGCCCATCGCCAGGCTGCGGATACAACTCGATCGTGAGCCGGCATTTCATCCTCGTATTCAACCGCTGGTCTTTCTGCGCCGGCTTTTTCTGCTTCTCTACATACATCCTACGATCGGCCTGAGTCAGAAGTTGCTCGGCGTCGTTGCCGTCCTCCGGAGACACAGCCAGTCCCACGCTCAGAGAAAGAATGTCTTCTCCGCACACCTCGAACCCGGCCTTGCGCGCCAAAGGACGGATCTGCTCGATTTTCTTGGCGGCGGCATCGGTGGCCAGCCCAGGCGCGATTACGACAAATTCGTCTCCACCCATCCGGGCCACGTAGTCGTATTCACGGCAACTGTCCTTCAGCGCCTGCGCAAACAGGCGCAGCACGCGGTTCCCTTCCAGGTGCCCGAAGCGGTCGTTGATTTTCTTGAAGCCGTTCATGTCGCAGACCATGAGGGTCAGCGACACGTTATCGCGTTTGCAGCGCGCCAATTCCCGGTCGAGTTGCAAAAATAGCGATCGCGCATTGGGCAGTCCGGTGAGGTAGTCGGTGGTCGCCGAGCTCTCCGCCTGCTGGTATTTGAGGGCGTTTTCGATGGCCAGAGCCATCTTGCCGCTCACCGCCAGCAGGATGCGCAAATGGTCGGAAGTAAATGCGTCGCGCTCGCCGCGGTACAGCGCGAGAACCCCGATCACGCCGCTCACCCCTTCAAGGGGCACGGCCAGGGCCGAGCGCAACGTGCTGAATTTGTCGGGATCGTTCAGGTAGCCGGGCTCAACCGAGGGGTTGCCGTTCACAATCGGCTTCCGGTTTTGTGCCACCCAGCCCGAGAGGCCATCCCCCAGCGGAATCCGCAAGGATGAAAACAGCCGGTAGTTGTCGCCATTCACGTATTCCGGCGTCAATACGCCGTCGCGCAGAATGTAGATGGCGATGGCATCGTAGGGAGCCAGGGGCTTGAGCTTTACCGAGAAGACAGAGAGGGTTTCGCCCAGGCTGAGTGACGCTCCCAGGTCCTGGCTCAACTCGAACAGTGACTGCGCTTCCTGCCGCGCCGCGGCAATCGAAGAAAGGAAAGTCGCTTCCTGCCCCGGCGGCTGATCTGTGACAGCGGCATTTTCGAAACCCGCATCCGGACTGGTTTCTCGCGTGATCGGAACTTCAGAGGAGACGACGCCGGCACCCTGTGCCGATCTTTCCTGCGCCAGATTCTCCAGGCCCCGGTAGCGCCGCTTCAGAACGATCACCACCCTGGGATCAAACGCCTTGCCCGATTCGCCCGTGATCTTCTCCATCACTTCATCGAGCGGCATGGCGCGGCGGTATTGCCGGTCCGAAGCCAGCGCGTCCAAGTAATCGACGGCGGAAAGAATGCGCGCGCCGATCGGGATCTCCTCGCCTTTCAACCCGTAGGGATAACCCGTTCCGTCCCACTTTTCGTGGTGAGCCCGCACGATCGGCACGACCGGATAGGGAAAACGCACGCGCTCAAGAATCTCCGCTCCCACCACGGTGTGAATCTTCATTTTCTCGAATTCTTCGGGCGTGAGCCGGCCCGGCTTCGAAATGATGTGTTCAGGTACGGCGAGCTTGCCGATATCGTGCAGCAACGCGGCCGCATGCAGAGCTTCTAATTCGCCCCCCTTGACTCCCAATTCCTTGGCTACCTCGATGGCATAAACCCGCACTCGCTGCAGGTGATCGTGCGTGGTCTGGTCTTTCGCTTCAATGGCCAGCGCCAGCGCCTCAATGGTTCGCAGGTGCAGGTTCGCCATCTCTTCCACATGCTTCTTCTCGACCTCAAGCTTGCCCAGGTATAGCCGGTAGGAGCGGTAGATCACGTAGATGGCGGGAACGAATAGCAACGACGTTTCCCAGTTGAAAGCGCGGCTGAACCAGCCAATCGCGCCCGCGATACCGGCTCCGACCAGGTAGTAGGGAAACGACCAGAAATAGCAATCCATCAGGATTTCGCGGAGCGGTTTGCCCTCGCTGGCTGAAATTGCGATGGCGATGCTTCCCGCGTTGACGATGAAATACGTCGTAGCAGCCAGGCACAAAACCAGAGGGTGGCTATCGATGAGCTGATTGGCCAGGACATTGTGATAGACCCCGTAGGCCGCAGCCGCCGACAGGCAGCCCGCACAAACGTTGAATACCATCTGCACCGCACCGGGGCGATTCGGATGCCAGCATTGAACCAGCATGGCGATTGCCGCCAGCGTCACCGCTTCGGCATAGCTCAGTTCCGCAATGCCCACCAGAATGAACAGGAAATTTACCGAGAGCGTGCCCGTAATGCCAGGCAGAACCACCGTCAGACGGGAAGCCAGAATTGCGATACCGAGGTAGCAGATGAATTCCGCGATATTCTTGCTACGCGGATGGATGGCTGCCTGAAGCAGGGCCCCCAAGCCAGCCACAATCACCAAGCCGACGAAAACCTTGGCGGCGGAGGGCATGTCTTTCCAATTTCGATTGCCAGTGGGCATGAGTCAGCAGATTGCGGCGCCGCCAGATACCGCCAGCGTGCAGGAATCTTCCTGAGTGAGAATAACCAGCCAACCGGTTTATTAACAATGATTTATGATCCGCGGTGAAAACTTCGGTAATGCTTCGGAATGACCCCGAGTGTGCTCTGCAGGGTCTTACAAACTGGCTTCTATTGCCAAATCCGGACCATTGCCACAACCAAGCCGTTTTCGGCCGATTTGTCAGCCCCTCCGACTAACAAACGGGGAACCAGTCCGTCCAATTATGCGTAATACTATCCATAGCGTATGCGCATGATTTTGGACATCTTCGGGCAAATTTTCCGCACCCTCTGGGCGCACAAGCTACGCTCGTTTCTCACCATGTTCGGTATCGCGTGGGGGGTGGGCTCTCTACTACTGTTAGTAGGACTCGGCGAAGGGTTCCGTTCCGGGAACAAGCGCGAGCTGGCCAGTATCGGCAAAGACATCATGTTCCTCTACCCTGGGCGCGCCCCGGTGGTTGAGGGCAACATGAATTCGGCGCGCAACTATTTGCTTACGTATCAGGATTATCTCGATATTCGCCACGAGGCCCCGCACGTCCGCAACGCATCTCCGGTGCTGATTCGCACCGATGTGCGCGCGGTCAGCGAGTTTGCCAGCGCCAATGGAGAGCTTGCCGGAGTCGAGCCTCAGTTCAGCGAGATACGCTATCTGCCGATGAATTCAGGACGCTGGCTCGACCCTCTGGACGAGTCTCAACGGCGAAACGTGATCGTTCTCGGCGACGAACTGGTCAAGAACCTGTTTCCCGGGCGTCCTGCCGTCGGCGCAAGCATTATCCTCAACGACATCACTTTCGAAGTCGTCGGCACGGTGCAGCGCGTCGGCCACGGCGACGATAATTCCACCAACATGCGCGGATACGTGCCCTTTCGCGTCATGGCCACTCTGTTTCCGCTCAAAGGCGAGAACCACGAGAATTCCATCTCGTTCATCAACTATCAACCGCGCGTGACCGAAGAGCATCTAATAGCCCGGGCGGAAGCCGAGAAGATCGTCGCCCGGAATCACGGCTTCGACTATCACGACAAGAATGCCTTCGAAGGCTGGGACACCATACAGAATTCCAAGGCGATCGGCTCCATCTTCGACGCCATGAATATGTTTCTCGGCGCGGTTGGATTGATCACGCTGGCTCTCGGCGCCATTGGCGTGATCAACATCATGCTGGTTACGGTCAGCGAGCGCACGCGGGAGATCGGCCTGCGCCTGGCTCTCGGCGCCACTAAACGCAGTATTTTGGCCCAGTTTTTTCTGGAAGGAATTATTCTCACGCTGTTTAGCGGACTGATTGGCATGGGAGGCGCCGCTGGATTGATGGCGATGATGGGCACCATACAAGGGCAGGGCGGGTTCGATCCTCCCAAACTGGTGCCCTCGACGGCAATCCTGGCGATTGGCAGCCTCACGCTGGCCGGCGTAATCGCGGGACTTTACCCCGCGCGCAAGGCCGCGATGCTGCAACCGGTGGAAGCGCTCAGGCAGGAATAGCAGGGACGGCGCTTGACCGAGAAATTACTGAAGACTCTGCTGAAAGGCTCGATGCTGAGAGGCTCGATTTTGGGTGGCGCAACGCTTTCAGCGTTGCGATAAGGCCATTGTTTTCTGTTAGGGCTTTAGCCCCTGAGGCATCCGCAGCAGCGTGCTCGCCGGTTCGAAAGGGACGATCAGATGTTCCGTGATTTATTACAGGAAGCCTACAGCGCGATGCGGCACAATCGCCGGCGCACCGCCCTCACCATGCTGGGCATGGCGTGGGGCATTGCCACGGTCGTCATGTTGCTGGCCTACGGCAATGGCTTCGGACAGGCCTGTGCCGCCATCTTCGCCAATTTTGGCACCAAGCTGATGATCGTTGTGCCCGGCCGCACCTCGATGCAGGCCGGCGGCCAGAAGGCTGGTGCTCAGATCCGCTTCACGCTGGATGATGTCGACACCCTCACCACCAACCTGCCGCAGATCACTCACATCTCTCCCGAAGTCGACAAACAGTGCAGCGTCCAGTTCGATACCCGGACTTTCACCTTTGACGTCACCGGAAATTATGCCAATGTCGATTCCATTCGCGCCCTGAAGCTGGGCACCGGGCGCTTCTTCAACATGCAGGACCAGATGCAGCACGCCCGCGTCGCGGTCATCGGTTCCGAGGCCAAGGAAAAGCTTTTCTCGGGGCGCAATGCCCTGGGCGAGAGCATCCGCATTGACGGGCTCAGCTTCGAGGTGATCGGCATCACGCAGGCAAAAATGCAGGAAGGCGATGACGATATCAATCGTGCGATCTATATCCCTTTCACTTCAATGAGTGACATCAAGGACACTCATTACCTCGACTCGATCTGGTTCAATTACGAAACCCCCGAGTACGAACGGCTGGAACAATCAGCCCGCGCCGTGCTCGCGGGCGAACACAAGTTCAACCAGACCGACCGTCGCGCCGTGCGCGTATTCAATCTCATGGAACAGGTTCATCAGTTCGAAGTCATCACCATCGGGCTGAAAATTCTGCTGGGCTTCATCGGCACGCTCACGCTCGGCATCGGCGGCGTCGGGCTCATGAACATCATGCTGGTTTCCGTGACCCAGCGCACCCGGGAAATCGGAGTGGAAAAGGCGCTGGGCGCCAGCCGCGCCAACATCCTGCTTCAGTTTCTGGCCGAAGCCCTCACCATTACCTTCATGGGCGGATTGCTCGGCATCATCCTGGCCTACGCGGTTTCGCTTTCCTTGGGCCGGCTCACGCTATACAGCGCGATGGCGAAGAATGCCGAGGCCGGCGACATCCGCCTGATCATCGCGCCCGGTACGCTCATCGTGGCCACGCTTATTCTGACGGTCGTTGGTTTGATCAGCGGCATGATCCCGGCGTTGCGCGCCTCGCGACTCGATCCCATCGAAGCCTTGCGCTACGAGTAGCCCGGCGGCTTCCGGGTTTGAGCAGATCGTCCAAGGGAGTTCGTCCAGCCCCCGCCCAATCACGTGCCCACTATTACATCCCCGCCGCTCATTTTTGAGCGCGACAATTCAGGCCGGAATCGCGTACATTCATTGCGGGTACCACTTTCCGTAGTCCGACGTCGGTGAACGAGGACAGGAACATGACCCCTGCGCATGAAGCACTTCTTGGCGAATTCCGCGAATTCGCCATCGCTGCTCCCACAGCCGAATCGCTGATGGAGCGTATGGCTCAGCGGCTTCACGAGAAGATGGCTCGCTACAATTGGGCGGGTTTTTATCTGGTCGATCCGGCGGATAACAACCTGCTGCTGGTCGGTCCTTTCGTGGGCAGCTTCACCCCCAATGCCCGCATTCCGCTCGACACCGGACTGTGCGGCGCCGCGGCCCTCACTGGAAAGTCGGTAATCGTGCACGACGTTTCCAAAGACACGCGTTATCTCTCGGGATCACCGCTCGTGAAGTCTGAGATCGTTGTGCCTATTTTCGTGAGGAACAAGCTCGCCGCGGAGATCGATATCGAGAGTTACTTCACCGACACGTTTGACCCGGCGGAACAGGCGTTCGTCGAAGGCTGCGCCACGATCATCCGGAAGTACCTGGAGAAGAAGTAGACGCTGGGTTTCAAACTCTGACTTTCAAAGTCTGGGCGCGCTTCCCGGCGCGGTCTTGACCGGGTGCACCGACACACTCGAATCGCCATCATACTTGCCGGTCAAATCATTCCATCGGATGCGCAGCAGTTCCTGAAACATGCGCGCGCCATCGACCAGGGGGTGAAGGCGCGTGCCGCCGCTGTGTCCCCAAATCACAGGGACTTCCGTCACGCGAAAGCCAAACTTGCGGGCAAGGAAAAGAATCTCCGGATCGAAGCCCCAACGGTCGATGCGCTGCAGCGGCAGGATCGTGTGTGCCGCGCGCCGCGTGAGCGCTTTGAAGCCGCATTGCGTATCTTTGAAACGCAGCCCCAGAATCATCCGCTGCAACAAATTGTAAATTCTGCCAAACAACTGCCGGTGCAGGGACTGGCGCTGGGTCTGCAATTCGGTTCGCAGCCAGCGCGAGCCGATGGCAATCTCGGCTCCGGCCGCAATGGCGTCCAGCAACTTCGGCATCTCTTCAATCGGCGAAGACAAATCCGCATCGCTGAAAACGATGACCTCGCCTTGTGCGGTCAACATTCCGTTACGCACGCTGTAACCCTTGCCGCGGTTGCCGGGATTTTGCACCAGCCTCACCGAGGGATCCTCCCGGGCGAGTGTGCGCACAATCTCAGCCGTGTTGTCGCGGGAACCATCGTTCACCACGATCACTTCCGCATTCCATTGCTTCGAGCGAACGTATCCGAGCACCTTATCAAGCGTCGCGCCCAGGCGCGCGCCTTCGTTGTAGGCGGGAATCACGATGCTGTAAGTAATGTTATTCATGCCAACTGCAGCGCAGGAATCACTGCGCCCAAGAATCGCTTAACCATTGTACGTCGGGGCCATCGTACGTCGCGAGCATTGTACGTCGCGAACCGCGTGCCGGGAAACCATGAACTGGCTTTTTACGCCACGCTGCGTTTTTCCACCAGCATGCCGAAAAACTCATTCACCAGTTCAGCGTCCCATAAGCCCTGGTGAGCTTCTTCGCGCATGGTCTGCGCGGCGCGATCGTGGGACAGCGCCGGCTTGTACGTCCGCGCCGTGGTCAGCGCGTCATAGACATCCACCACCTGCAGGACCCGCGGCAATAGCGGGATCTCGCCCGCCCTCAATCCATCGGGATAGCCCGATCCATCGGCATGTTCATGATGATGCCGGATGATCGGCAGCACCAGCCGCAACGACTTCAACGGCTTGCAGATATTCTCGCCGGTCATCGGATGCTGCTTCATGATCACCCACTCTGCCGGCGTCAGGTCGCTGCCCTTCTTCAGAATCGCGTCGGGCACCGCAATCTTGCCCAGGTCGTGAAGGTAGCCGCCGCGGCGCAGCGCCAGGATCGAGTCTTCATCCAGGCCCAGATGCCGTCCCAAATCCGCGGCCCGCGCCGCCAGGCGCTCGCAGTGACCCTCGGTGTAAGGGTCGCGGCCCTCGACAATCAAACCCAGCGTGCACAGCACCGAATCCGCCGTCTCCAGTTCGTCGGTAAATTCCTTCACCCGCAGCAGCGACTTCACCCGCGCCGTCAACTCCTCCGCCAGGACGGGCTTGTTCAGAAAGTCGTCCGCGCCGGCCTCAATTCCCCGCAACTTATCCGAGCTGTCGCTCAATCCCGTGATCAGCACAAATGGAATTAGCCGCGTTGCCGGATCGTTCTTGAGGTCTCGGCAAAGTTCATAGCCGGACTTGCCGGGCATATGCACGTCCGAGAGCACCAGGTCCGGCGTCTGCCTCCGTATCTCGAGCTCGGCCTCCTCAACATCGGCCGCAGTCACAACGTCATAGCCCCTCACGGTGAGCAACTGGCTCATCAGGCCGGCAATTGTCGGTTGATCGTCCACCACCAGAATGCGCGGCGCACGCCGCACGGTCGTTAACGTGTTCATCTCTTGATCAGAAGCCGCTTTTCGCGGGAAAGTTGCTTCGCGACCAACGTCAGAACGGCTGTCGTGAGGAAAACTCATTGCGCAGAAAGTGTGACTGTTATTGATAATTCTACTGCAATACTACTCCGGCTACCCGGATGCGGGAAACGCGTCGGAATGCCGTTTCGGGACTGTCATTTCAAAAATACTCTCTCCTTGTGACTTCTAACCTTGCCTTCGACTCCGTTCCCTGCTTACCCTCGGCCATGGCCCGCATCCTCCTGTCGAGACTTCCTTTGGCACTCCTTGCACTTGCCCTGATTCCAGCCAGTGCCAGCACGAAACCTCACGTAATCGCCTTCGGTAAATGGACCACAGTGCAATGGGTTCCCGATCCGGCGGCTGCCAGCGATAAGCCGCACTCCCTGAAAATTCGCCCGTTGCTGGTTGACACCCGCGTCAAAGAGTTCACCCTCGGTCAGGTTCACGATATTACCGACCGCCTGTTCGTCGTGCGGCGCGCCTTCCGCATCAACGATAGCCTTCCCCAGGAATCCGTGCCGCACTGGCAATGGCAGCGCGGCGGATGGTTGCTCGTAGATCGCACTACCGGCCGCGTCTCCCCCATCAACCTGCCTGAGTTTGATCCCTTCCATTCCTCCGCCAGTTGGTACCGCGATTACGCTGCGTATTGCGGCGTCTCCGACGACGGCAAGAAAATCTACGCCATCGTCGCCCAACTCTCCCGCCGCAAGCCCGTGCTCAAAAAAGCGATTGAGGGCGAAAGCCTTGCCGAGGATGCCCCGGCGGATTCCGCCTGTTCCGCGCCCGCCTGGCAGAGAACCCCCGCCCGCGTCACTTTCGAACCCGCGGGAACGGCGAAGCAGACCTTCGCCATCCGCGGCCATGTGGTGGATCTCGTCAGTGAAGAAGATGAGGCCGAGGAAGCCGCAAAATAACCCTGCCTAGCCCGCCTCTTGGGGCAAAACCTTCTCTTTCACCTCGGCGCTGGTCACCAGAACTACGGATAGAACCACAATGACGCTGCCCATGAAGATAAATCGGTCTACCCGTTCGTGCAGCACGAGCCAGCCCAGAAAAACCGCGACCACCGGATTCACATACGCGTAAGTCGACACCTTCGACGTGGGCACGTGCTTCAGCAACCAGATGTAAGCCGTGTACCCGATCCACGATCCGCACACAATCAGATATGTCACCGCGCCCACGCCACGCGCCGTCCACGTTGCCCGCGAGAAATCTCCGACCAGCCAGGCAAACAGAAAGTTCGCCAGCCCGGCCGCCGTTACCTGCCATGCGGTCGCGCTAAAAATGTCCATGTCCGATTGCCAGCGCTTGGACAGCACCGACCCCAACGCCCAGGAAAACGATCCGCCCAGCAGGCTCACTGAGGCAATCAACTCCCGCCGTCCCAGGGCCGAGGTCGAGTGCAATTCCGGCCAGAACAAGACGAACAACCCCACCATCCCCAGCCCAAGACCCGCCTTGCCGCGCCACGAAATGTCGTGATGGCCGAGCAGCAGCGAGTCCAGCACGAGAAACCACAGGGGCGTGATGGCCACAATCAGCGCCGCCAGCCCCGATGGCACCGAAAGCTCCGCCCACGAGAGCGTCAGGTTGCCGCCCATGAGCAGAAGAATTCCCACCAGTGACGCCAGTGCAATCTGCTGCGCCGAATACCAGATTCTCCGCCCCGTCGCCAGGCAGACCACCAGCATCACCACGCCCGCAATCGAAAACCGTATCCCACACATCAGCGCCGGAGGGATGGTCTGCACCGCAATATCGATCCCCAGATAAGTCGAGCCCCAGAACACATACACCAGCCCGAAGGCAAACATCACCGCGAACCGGCTCGGGCTCTGAGTCTTGGACATGTCAGTGAAATAATACGGGGAAAATAGAAGATATCAGAAGAAGAGACATGCCATCCTGAGCGAAAAAACGTGCTCCGCGAAGCAGAGCACGTTTCGGAATCGAAAGCCTGCCCTGAGCGAAGCCGAAGGGGATCACTACCCGCTTAGGTCGGGGGCAGCTCCGCAGGATTCATCCTCGCCCCCGCTACTTCACCTTCTCATATTCCGCTTTCGCTTCCTTCAAGACCACCGAGTCGGCGTCCGCATCCTTCCACATCGCAAAAAAGTCCTGATAAGCCGTCCGCGCCTTGGCCGTGTCTGCCGAAAGCACGAACGCCCGCGCCAGCCCCAGCCTGGCCAATCTCTGCAGATGAGAATCCCCCGCCACGCCTTTGTGATCGAGAAACTTCTGAAACTCCGCCGCCGCCGGGGCGCCCTGCTTCATCTTCAAATATGCCAACCCGCGCAAATACACCGGCCTCCCTCCTGCCACGCGGCCAAACTCATAAGGCTCAGCCGCGCGCAATTCGTCGACGGCTTTCGCCCCATCTCCGAGCTGCAAATGCCCGCTCGCGCGTATCTCCGGAAGAAGTAGCTTCTGCACAGCAGTGTCGAGAGGATGTTTCTGGTTCAATTCGCTGGCCAGCAACTCGGCCTTCTTCCCATCTCCGCAACTGGCAAACACCGAGGCGGCCAACTCTCTTGCCCCGTCGCTTGGTCCGGAGGCAGCAGCGGCCGCATCCTTCAACGCCTGCGGGGAGGCGCCCAAATCTGCCTCGATTCTGGCAAGTGACGCCAGCGACGTATCCGCTGCCTCCTGGGCGCCGTGGCTTTTTTGGATATCGATCGCTTTCTGCATTAGTTCTCTGGCCGCACCCAACTTTCCCACTTGTGCTTCCATGCTCGCCTGCTCGCCGGCAAAACGAAATTCTCCCGCTTTACCTTTGGCCCAAGCCAGTTCCAGCGCGGCATCTTCCGCCCTGCCCGAATCCAGCGCCAGGATGTAGGCTCCAATGTGCGCCGATTCGTCCGTGGGAAATTTCGCCAATGCTTGTCCTAGAATCTGTCGGGCCTCGTCGAAGCGGCCCAATCCGATATAGGCAAACATCAGATTGATATAAGGGTTGTGAAAATTGGGGTCGTCCCGCACGCTTTCCTGCGCCAGTGCGACCGCTTTTTCGTAATCCCCAGTCAGCAGATAGGATACGGCCAAATTGTTAGGAGGAGTCGGGTCACCAGGATAGGTGCGGTGGTAAAGCTCCAGGGTCTCGATGTTCTTGTCCAGTTCACCCGTAACCGAAGCGTAGTAATGCGAGGTGATGTAGAGCCTTTCCCTCTCGCTCACCCGGTCGCGCAGCTCATAGGCCTTGCGCATGCTTTCTATAGCTTGCTCGCGTTCCCCGTCGCTCTGGTAGACCACTCCCATGCGGGCATAAACCCACGCAAAATTCGGATCCAGTTCGACCGCCCTCTTGTAGAAAGGCAGTGACTCTCTTTGGTGGCCTTGGTCAAACTCGGCATTTCCAAGGGAGAATGCTTTCAGCGCCTCCAGCGACGAAGTGGTCACTTGCTCGATGGGAACGTCGAACTTCTGCACCGACACCAGCGACTCACCCAGCTTGCCGCGCATCTTCGTCACCGCGCCGCCCAGAGAGCCCAGCACTTGCTCTTTGCTCGATGCCTCGGCCTGCTCCTGGGCCAGCGAATCTCCGGTCTGGCAATTGATGGCGTTCAGCGTGATCACATACTGGCTGCCCATCCCGGCAATCGACCCCGCCAGCATGGCCTTGCTGCCGGAGCGCACGCATAATTCGCGGGCCACATCCGTGGTGAGCCGCTCGTCGGGCGACATCCCATGAAACCCAGCGTCTCCCGCACCCGCGAGCCCGGCAGTACCCGCAGAAATGGAGACTGCTCCAGATCGACCGCCAGCGCCTGCTTCAGAGTTCCATCGAACACCGCGTCGCCGGTGGTGTTGGTAAAGTCGGCGAGCACGATCATATCCTGCTGCGTCAGCTTGCCCGATGGAGGTGAACGAAAATAAAAAACTGCGGCCACCGCCACGGCCACAATCACTACCGCCGGAACCACAAATTTCAGGACCTTATTTCCACCGCCAAACGAGGCGCTGCTGACTTGCCCGGAACCCTGGCTAGACACTCCCGCCAGCGTGTTCGCAGATTGCGAGGCCGCCGAAGGCTGTGCAGCTTGTGACACGCCACTTTGGGCCGAGCTCTGAACTGAACTTTGAACTGAACTCTGGACGGCACTTTGAACCGCACTCTGAATAACTACCCGTGAACTCGATCCCGCCGGCGCGCCCGGCCCCGTCATCTCCTCCGCAACCGGGGCCCGCTCGGAAACGGCAGCGACCGACCGCCCACTCCCTGTATCTCGCTTCAGCCGTTGCAAGTCGGCGCGAATATCGGCCGCGTGCTGGTAGCGCAGGTTCCGATCTTTCTCGAGAGATTTATTGATGATGTCTTCCAGCTTGACCGGCAGATCGGGATTCAAGCGCACCGGCGAAACCGGCGCGCGATCCAGAATCGCCTGAAAAATCAGCGCCGAAGTTTCTCCCCGAAACGGCAACATGCCGGTCGACATTTCGTAGAGCACAACGCCGAAAGAAAAAAGATCGGTGCGCGAATCCAGATCTTTGCCCTTCGCCTGCTCGGGAGACATGTAAGCGACCGTGCCGAGCGTCGAGCCGGGGCTGGTCAGATGTTCTTCGATCACGGCGCTCGTCGGCGCGGTAACGTCAGGCATTTAGCCGAGTCGCTGCCGGAGCGGCTGTCACCTTGGCCAGGCCAAAATCGAGAATCTTGGCGTGGCCGCGCTTGGTCACAAAAATGTTTGCGGGTTTGATATCGCGATGGACAATGCCTTCGGTATGCGCGGCGTCCAGCGCATCGGCGATCTCGATGCCGAGCTCGAGGATCGTTTCCAGCTCCACGGGACGGGCTCCGATCATGTGCTTGAGCGTCACCCCGTCGAGAAATTCCATGACGAGAAAGGCGCGGCCGTCTTCCTCGCCAATGTCGTAAATCGTGCAGATGTTCGGATGGTTCAGCGCCGAGGCCGCCTTGGCTTCGCGCCGGAAACGCTCCAGCGCCTGGCGGTCCTGCGGCAAGTTCTTCCGGGAGAAATTTCAGCGCGACGAAGCGGCCAAGGCGCGTGTCTTCGGCTTTGTAGACGACGCCCATGCCGCCGCCGCCCAGCTTTTCGATGATCCGGTAGTGTGAAATGTTCTGGTCGAGCAAGAGAACTGGCCTCTGGCGCAGTGCAGCCATGCTACGGCGCAGGCTGACGGAAGTCAAAATGGGCCGCTATTCGGCCGATCACGCCGACCCTAGCCCTCGCAGTTGAGCTTTGACTCTGTTTCTTTTAACCTAGGCACCGGCCTAAAGAGCGATAAATCAAAGAGCGATCAAAAAGAGCAGCAAAATCAGGGGAGTCAAAACCATGGAATCACGAAAAAGAGTTGCGCTGGTCACGGGTGGAATGGGCGGGTTGGGCGAAGCGATCTGCATCAAGTTGGCGGTCTTAGGCGACACCGTCGTCACCACGTACTCGCCCGGCAACACCAAATCACAAGACTGGCTGCAAGCCATGAAGCAGCAGGGATACGATTTCTATGCCTATCGATGCGACGTTACCGACTGGGAGTCCTGCCACGCCTGCGTGCAGCAGATCACCGCTGAATTGGACCCGTGGATGTGCTGGTGAACAACGCCGGCATCACCCGCGACATGACTTTCAAGAAGATGGATAAGATCAACTGGGATGCGGTCATGCACGCCAACCTCGACTCGGTTTTCAATATGAGCAAGCAGGTCTGCGATGGCATGGTCGAGCGCGGTTGGGGCCGCGTGGTCAACATCTCCTCGGTCAATGGGCAAAAAGGCGCGTTTGGGCAGACCAACTACTCCGCGGCCAAAGCGGGTATGCACGGCTTTACCAAAGCTCTCGCCCTCGAAGTAGCCCGCAAGGGCGTCACGGTCAATACGATTTCACCCGGCTACATTGGGACCAAGATGGTGACCGCCATCCCGAAAGAAGTGCTGGATTCGAAAATTATTCCGCAGATCCCCATGGGAAGGCTCGGCAAGCCTGAGGAAGTTGCGGGCCTGGTTGCCTACCTGGCCAGCGAAGAAGCCGCATTCCTCACCGGCGCCAACATCGCGATCAACGGCGGCCAGCACATGCAGTAGCAGGTGGTAGAGCGTTTTGAATTTAGGTTCTTTTCCGCGACCCGAGTTCGGGCTTCCTCCGAATTTCCGTCCAATACTCTTCTCGAACATCGTCATCTATTTCCACGGGTAGCCCACTTTTCTCGTAAAGGCGGTCCAGCCCATCACGACGCGGCCCTGAAATCCAGTATCCTTCCCGGTCCCGACCTCGCGGTAGTTGGCTTTGAAGCCGTACCCTTTCAGACTCTGAAACGATTGGTCTTTGTAGTAGAGCGTCCCCCTAGTCTTGTTGAAGGTAACGCGGCCTATGCGAGCGGGACCGTTTAGTCCCTCGGCCTTCGATTCGATATACATGATGCGAGTCCGCTTGATCATCACGCCGCCGCTGTGGCTGTTTCCTGCTCCAATAATCCTACCAATCCCTGCAGACTCCAAATGTGATCCCCGCCTCAGGTTTGCCCCCCCCAAGGGGTTACGCCCCGCGTATTCTCAAGCTATAATCATTAAGTAATGTCGACGGCGACCGATGCTGCGCAACCAACCCAATTCGCGTCTGCCCGAGTGCTGGCTGCACTGCCTGGTGTGCCCACGGCGCTATCGGGCCAATCTGCCGTCGCGTTTGCGCCCCAGCCTGTTCGGTAGCGACTAGCTTCCAATCCTCCTTACTCCAGTCTGTTTGCGGCTTCCTTGCCCCCGGTGTATTGGGTCTAGCCAACGACCAACGACGAACGACCAACGACCGCTCGGAGGATTCACATGACCACGAAAACCATGCCCGCGGCCGCCGATTCAAAAGCGATCGGCCCCAAAATCAAGACTGCCCTGCCCGGACCCAACGCCAAACGCGTCCTGGCCGGCGACGAGAAATACATTTCTCCCTCCTACACCCGTTCCTACCCGCTCGTTGCCCAAGAGCGGACGCGGCATCGTCGTCACCGACGTCGATGGCAACGAATTCTATGACTTTTCCGCCGGCATCGCCGTCACCTCGACCGGCCATTGCCATCCCCATGTGGTTGCCGCTATCCAGAAGCAGGCGGCCGAACTGATCCATATGTCGGGCACCGATTTCTATTACGAGAGCATGATCACGTTGGCCGAGCGCCTTTCGAAGATCGCCCCCATGCCCGGCCCGCACAAAATTTATTATGGCAACTCTGGCGCCGAGGCCATCGAGTGCGCGCTTAAACTGGCGCGCTATCACACCAAGCGCCCCAACATCATCGCCTTCTACGGTGCCTTTCACGGACGCACCATGGGCGCGCTTTCGCTCACCGCCTCCAAACCCCAGCAGCGGCGCCGCTTTGCGCCGCTCCTGCCCGGCGTCACTCACATTCCCTATCCCGACATGTATCGCGGACGCAAAGACCCCACCGAAGACGCCGGCGCCTTCGCGCTTTCCTGCGCCCGCTTCATCGAAGACAAGCTGTTCAAGACCACGCTCCCTCCCGAGGAAGTGGCCGCCATCTTTGTCGAGCCCGTGCAGGGCGAAGGCGGTTACGTTGTCGCGCCCACCATCTTCATGCAGGAACTGCGCCGCATCTGCGATCGCCACGGCATTTTGCTCGTGGTCGATGAAGTGCAGAGCGGCATCGCCCGTACCGGCAAGTGGTGGGCCGTCGAGCACACCGGCGTCGAGCCTGACATGGTCTGCATGGCCAAGGGCCTCGCTTCCGGCATGCCTCTCGGCGTTACCATGACCCGCTCGGAAATCATGGACTGGGTTCCGGGCTCGCACGCCTCCACCTTCGGCGGCAACCCCATCTGCATCGCCGCCGCGCTGGCCACGCTCGACGTCGTCGAGAAAGAGCACCTCCTCGCGCACTCGGCCGAAGTGGGCGCGCACATGATGAAGCGCATGTCGAGCTGGCCCGCAAAACACAAGCTCGTCGGCGATGTCCGCGGACTCGGCCTGATGATTGGCGTCGATATCGTTAAAAACAAAACCACCAAGGAGTATGCCGCCGCCGAGCGCGACCAGATCATCGAGCGCTCATTCGAACGCGGCATCCTCTTCCTCGGCTGTGGACCGAGCACCATCCGGCTGTGCCCGCCCCTGGTCGTGACCAAGCAGGAAGCGGACGTTGCCTTGGATGTGCTGGAAGACTGCATCCAGCAGGTCGGCAGCTAGGCGGCCGGATCACTCAACAGAATCCTCGGACCCCCATTTCTCGCGTCTCTTGCGAAAAATGGGGTTTTTCCTGCGCGCCGTTCCTGATGCCGTGACCTGCCGTCAGGTCCGCTGGGTTCCTCAACGCTTCCTCGGACGGCTGAACTGACCGCGCATGCCCGAGCCTTGGCCGCTGTTATAATCGAGAATTGTGCCTATGGCTACGAAGCGACTGATACGTTCCACTACTGTTTTGTCCATCCGCCGCAATGGCAGCGTGGTGCTGGCCGGCGACGGACAGGTTACGCTTGGCGAGTCCGTCATCAAACACACGGCCAAAAAAATCCGCCGCCTATACAACGACAAAATTCTCGCCGGATTCGCTGGCTCTACCGCTGACGCCTTTACTCTGTTCAGCCGCTTTGAATCGAAGCTCGAGCAATACCACGGAAACCTCGGCCGCGGCGCTGTCGAGTTGGCCAAGGACTGGCGCACCGATAAATACCTCCGCCATCTTGAAGCCTTGCTGCTGGTGTGCGATAAGGAACAAACCTTTCTGCTCAGCGGGCAGGGAGACGTAATCGAACCTGACGGCGGCGTCGCCGCCATCGGCAGTGGTGGCCCCTACGCGCTGTCCGCGGCCCAGGCGCTCGCGGCCCACACCCAACTCACGGCCCGCCAGATTGCCGAAGAAGCGATGAAGATTGCTGGAAAGATGTGCATCTACACCAATGATCAGATAACGATCGAAGAACTGTAATACGTCGTTGGTCTTTTAGTCGTTGGTCGTTGGCTTAAACCGCAACGGCGAACGACCAACGACGAACGACCAACGACGAATTTATGGCTATCTACTTACCCAGCAGCGCCGAAGAAGAACAACTCGCACTCGACGAACTCACGCCCCGTGAGATCGTCGTCGAACTCGACAAACATGTGATCGGGCAAAAGAACGCCAAGCGCGCCGTCGCCATCGCCTTGCGAAACCGCACGCGCCGGCAGAAGCTTACTCCCGACCTCGCCGAAGAAATCATCCCCAAGAACATCATCATGATTGGTCCCACCGGTGTGGGGAAAACCGAGATTGCGCGGCGACTTGCGAAGCTGGCCAACTCTCCGTTTCTGAAGGTCGAAGCTTCGAAGTTCACCGAGGTTGGATACGTCGGTCGGGACGTGGAATCGATGGTGCGCGATCTGGTGGAGATTGCCATTGAAAATGTCCGCGAAGAAAAGCTCGAAGATGTGGCGGACAAGGCGGAGTTGAATGCGGAGGAGAGGTTGCTCGATATTCTGCTGCCTCCCACTCCCCCGGCGCGTCCGGCCGAGCCAGTGGCTGCCGGCGGAGTGGTGATCGATAGCGGGACTGCGCTGACGGAATCATCTTCGCGCACGCGAGAAAAATTGCGGCAGCAATTGCGCGAAGGGAAAATGGACGAGCGCCAGGTTGAGATTGATGTGCGGGAGAGGAATTTTCCATCTTTTGAAATTATGACGAACCAGGGCGTCGAGGAGATGGATATCAATATCAAGGACATGCTGCCCAACATCTTCGGAGGGCGGACCAAGAAGCGGAGGATGAAGGTGAACGAGGCTTTTGAATATCTGATTCAGGAAGAAGAGCAGCGCCTGATTGATATGGACCAGGTCACGCGCATGGCGATTGACCGCGTGGAGAATTCCGGGATCGTTTTTCTGGATGAGATCGACAAGATTGCCGGCCGCGAAGGCGGCCATGGTCCCGATGTTTCGCGCGAGGGTGTGCAGCGCGATATTTTGCCGATCGTGGAAGGAACCACGGTCAACACGCGCTATGGCATGGTCAGGACCGACCACATTCTGTTCATCGCGGCGGGTGCGTTTCACGTTTCGAAGCCCAGCGATCTGATTCCGGAGTTGCAGGGGCGTTTTCCGATCCGGGTGGAACTGCAGTCGCTCACCATGGAAGATTTTGTGAGAATTCTGACCGAGCCAAAGTCATCTTTGGTCAGGCAGTACACGGCGCTGCTCGAGACCGAAGGAGTCAAGCTGGAGTTCACCCCGGAATCGCTTCAGGAGATTGCGCACTTTGCCTTCCGGGTGAACGAGAGCACCGAGAATATCGGAGCCCGGCGCCTGCATACGATCATGGAACGGGTTCTGGACGAGTTGAGCTTCGAGGCCCCCGAGAAAAAAGGCGAGCACGTCATCATCGACGCGGATTATGTGCGGAAGATGTTGACCGATATCGTGAAGGACCAGGATTTGTCCAGATATATTCTGTAGGGTCGGCCCCGCACATTCGCATTTTGACTGCTAGCCACGCCGAAAGAGGCTGCCCCACTCGCCGCGGTTTTCGGCGAGTGGGTACAACGGACCCATACAGGTCGAGAAACCTGGTAGAGAACCTGGGACAAACCTGTTCCTCGTCGCCGCACGCGTCACACGCGCACATCCGCTGCCTCGCCGGCATAGCGCGCCGTAGAACCCCGCGCGATCCTCGGAGATAAGAGAATCGGGACAAGCCGGTGACAACGTCCTCGGCGATGCCTTCGGACAATGATGTGAGGTCAGCACTGCCGCCGCTGTACTTCACCGGCAACGGCGGGCAGCACCTTGAGCGCCACGTCGCGCCCGAGGCTGCTGTCGGTCGCGCGATACACTTCGCCCATGCCGCACGCGCCGAGCGGAGACTGAATCTCGTACGGTCCGAGTTTTGTGCCAGAAGTCAGTCCCACGTGGCCGCCATTATATCCCGGCGAAGGCGCGACACAGCGGGCCTCCGGATTGACCGCGCTACTCGGAACCTGAACTCTTGCACTGAACTCTTGCGCTGGCTTTGGCATCAGGCTGCCGCTTCCCGGAAGACATCACTCGGGCAGTCCGACGCGCTTCACGAGGGCAGCAAAGCGCGGGTCGGAATGGAGCTTGTCGAGTCGCTCGTCCATCGTCAAAAATGAGGGCAAGTAGTAAGACCGATCCTGGTAGGCGCGCTCCAGCAGAGCAAAAGCCTGATCTTTGTCACCCAGGCCGGCATAAATAACCGCGACATTATAGGGAGCGACCCAGCTGTGCGCCGCTAATTCCTTCAAATGATCCAGCACCTTCTGGGCTTCGGCTCTGTTGCCGGATACTGCGTAAGCATTCCCAAGTCCCGACCAGATCTCAGCATTTTCCTTCTCCAACTCCAGCGCCCGCTGGAACTGGGCAATCGCTTCCGGCAGTTTTCCCTTGTGTTCATAAGCCCGTCCCAGGAAAGAATAGCTGAACCAAAAGTTCGGATCGATCGCGATGGCGTGCTGCAATTGCTCAATGGCCGGGTCCCACTGCCTGGTAAGCAGATAGACTACTCCGACGTTGGCGGTCGGAAACACCGAGAGTGGATCGATTTGTTGCGCCCGCTTGTCTACGGTAATGGCCTCATCGTTCCGACGCATGGAGGCCAGAAACCAACCGTAGTAAGAGTACGCATCGGAGTTGTTGGGGTTCAGTTCAATCGACCGCTTGAACTCGCTTTCGGAAGCGACCCAGTCCCAGTCATACCAATGAGCGGCGATTGCCAGCACAAGATGAGCCCCGGCGTCGGATTCGTCAATCGCTAAGGCGCGCTTGGCGGCCTCCTTGGCCTTCGGAACACCCTCGTTGGGGGGAAGATGCCAATCTTCCTGGTTGATGTAGTTGAAAGCCAGGCCGCTGTAGGCCAGGGCATAGTTAGGATCAATAGCGATTGCCTGATCGAAATAGTCGATGCCGGTCTCAAACCCTTCCTTGGTGAATTTGGCGGTGTAGAACTTGCCCTTGAGATAGAGCCGATAGGCCTCAGGATTGGCCGTAGAGCCTTTTGCCAAGTCCTTCTGCGCTGTTACCGAAAGTTGAGATCGCAGCCTCTGAGAAACTTCTTTAGCGATATCACTCTGTACTGCCAGCAGGTCTTCAACCTTGCGCTGATACTGCTCGCCCCAGAGCTGCTTGCCACTGCGAACGTCATCGAGTTCAACGTCAATGGTGAGGTCGTCGCCGCGGTGAGCGATGCTGCCCGCGAGTATGGCCTCGACGTGAAGGTCGTCGCCAACCTTGCGGACATCCGTCGCCTTGCCTTTGTAATGAGAAGCGAGACTATGCGGAGTCACCGACAGAGCGGGCAATCGCGCGAGGCTGTTGTTGACGCTTTCCGTGATTCCATCGGAGATGTAATCGTCATCGGGGTTGTTGCCGCGATTCTCCAGAGGAAGAACGGCGATGGAATCGATCTGACCAGTCTTGGATGTTCTCAGATAGGCAGCAACTCCGGCCGTGCCGATCGCGAGCACGATTGCAGCAATCGCTAAAGCGATTCTATGCCGCCTGACTCGGAAAACCTCCGGCGTATGCGGAGGTCCTGACGGGGGGCGAAGCCCGTCCGAACCCGCAGCAACGGCGGCGCGCGCAGTCGATGTGGGAACTGGCGTTGGATGGGTGATGGTCCGCGACAAATCGCGGAACTCATTGCTGACATCGCGTGCCGTCTGCAGCCGGTGCCGCGGATCTTTCTCCAGACAGCGGCGAACAATGCGGGCCAGATCGCCCGGCAGATCGGGCCGAACGTCGGTGACAGGCGGTGGGGTATCGCGCAGAATCGCCGAGATCAATTCGGCCGAAGAATTCCCCTCGAAGGGCCGCCGCCCCGTCGCCATCTCGTGCAGCAGGACCCCCAGAGAAAAAATGTCGGTGCGGTGATCGAGCGGACGGCCCGATGTCTGCTCTGGAGACATGTAAGCCGGCGTCCCCATCACCATGCCTGCTTGGGTGCGATGGTCGGATGTCAGCGTGGCGTCGGCAGGATCAGTCGCGCTTACATCTTTCGCCAGCCCGAAATCCAGCACCTTGACGCGGCCTTCGTTCGACACCATGACGTTGGCAGGCTTCAGGTCGCGATGCACGATGCCTTTTTCATGCGCCGCAGCCAGCGCGTCGCCGAGCGCACTGGCAATCTCAACGATCTGCTCAACGTCGAGTCCGTTCGGCGGGATGAGGTGATCGAGGGGCTGCCCTTCGACCAACTGCATAGTCAAAAAGTGGACGCCCTCGCATTCCTCGACCGAGTAGATCGTCACAATGTTCGGATGGTCCAGTTGAGCTAGTGTCTTCGCCTCACGGCGAAACCGCGCGAGCCGCTCCGGCTCTCGTGCCATTTCGGCGGGCAACACCTTGAGTGCCACGTCGCGTCCGAGGTTGTTGTCGGTCGCGCGATACACCTCTCCCATGCCGCCCGCACCAAGCGGAGACTGAATTTCGTACGGTCCGAACTTCGTGCCAGCAACCAGAGTCATGGGTGCGCGCCATTATAACCAATCCTCTTAATGGCCGAGGCAACTCCTCGCTCTTGGTCGTGTCCTAATTTCCGCGAGCAAAAGCCTGTAACCGCAAAGTGCGCAAAGGTCGCGAAGAAAAGCAAAATCTAAGTTAGGACACCACCTCACCCTTCATGCCGCTCGCTGGCTCTGGCAAGAATCCGCTTTCCGTTTTGCCAGCGCTGCGGATTTATGGGAGTTCTGTGGGTTGTTCCGAAGTTTGATGTCCACGCGGCCATTAAGGGTCTTACTTTCGTGAAAGGAACGACGGCGTACTTGGCGTCAAAACCGTCAAGTCGCCGATTTGTTCCCTCTTCACAATGCCGCGAAGATGGGGCATGGTCCATCATCCAAACTTCGGGAATGATTTCGCCGACCAGTTGTCCATGACAGAAAAGTCGTACCACGGAACTTTCAGAAACCACAATGCCCACGGCTTTGGTAACGGCACTCATGTTGGCGGCGGCGATGTGACGGCTGCCAAGTCCCAGCGGCACATCCACTTGTGCGGCCACGGCGTCCAGGTAGCGGCACGCGGAGAGCACAATTCCCTCACCACTCACCACAAACCCGCCATCCAACTGCGCCAATTCT
The DNA here is from genome assembly GCA_963784085.1 of uncultured Acidobacteriaceae bacterium. Taxonomy (GTDB): domain Bacteria; phylum Acidobacteriota; class Terriglobia; order Terriglobales; family Acidobacteriaceae; genus Sulfotelmatobacter. The sequence continues at coordinate 139,292 of CAWAQH010000017.1, forward strand.
TTGATGGTTCCGCGGAGATTGAGATTGTGACATGGCGTGAAGCCGCAGGATGTCCCGACAACGGGTCCAAAATCAACGTCTCGAGATCGGGCCAGGACGGCATCTTCATCTCCTAGCGTGAACAGAGTGCCAATGCGTCTTCCCTCTCGACCCTCGCGAGCAATTTCCACGGCGAGCCCAATCAGAGACTCAAGAACGTCCGGATCGTATTCCGTTACTTGGCAGAGAATACTCTCAAACATCGTTTGCGTTCCTCGCGCAAGGGATACACCAGTTTTGACTCATCACTTCGCGACGTATCACTCTAGGACGAGGCCTCTGCTAAGCGGGAGCCAGATTTGAAAGCGTGTGTCGCCGGGTTTGGAACTGAGCTGAATGTTTCCCCGGTGCTTCTTCACAATTCGCTGGACCGTGTCCAGGCCCGAGGCCGGTGCCTTCCCCAACTCCTTTGGTTGTGAAAAAAGGTTCAAAGACGTGGGGCTGCACGTCGTCGGGAATTCCCGGACCGTTATCGCCAATCTCAACCACAACGCAATCGTCATCGCGGTAGGTTCGGACGCGAAGCTCGCCCTTGCCGTGCATCGCGTCAATCGCGTTATCGATAATGTTGGTCCAGACCTGGTTGAGCTCGCTTCCAAACGAATTCACCAGCAGGGGGACATGCGTTGGTAATCGCGTTGCACCACCACTCCTTGTTTCAGCTTGTGATTCAGGATCGTAAGCGTGGTCTCCAGGCTCTTTACCAGGTCTACGTTTTGCACCGGCGCTTGGTCCATGTGGGTGTATTCCTTGATGGCGCCGACCAAATCCGATATCCGCGAGGTGCTGCTCTCGATTTCGTGCAACAGGTTCGCGATCTCCACCGAGGCGGCGATCCTGACCAGAGCAGCTCGAGCGGTGTCTCCGCCGAGGTTCGCGAACAGACGATTCCACCACCTCCGGCTTGATGTTCCGTCGCGCCAGGCCAGCCGCCAGCAGCCACAAGTCGTTTTGCCCATGACTGCGCAATAAAGAATCGATCTGGTCTTCCAGATCGCTGATGGTCAGCGTGTCCGGCGGAACGAAATCCGGCTGCGTGAACGAAGCTTCCAGTTTTTCGATCTCTGACTTTCTGAGCGGGCGTGAGATCGCGCCTTCCCAGCTCGAGACTCGCATCCCTGATTTTCTTCAGCATGTGCCGCAATTGGCTGGCGGCGCGTTTCGCCGCGGAAGCTGGATTGTTGAGTTCATGCGCCAGTCCCGCCGAAAGTTTTCCCAAAGAAGCCAATCGGTCTTGCTGTTGTTCGAGGCGTGTGGTTTCGCGGATCCGATCGGACATCAGGCCCACGAGGCGCTTGGTCAGCTCCGGCATTTTCTGTACAAGCTCCGGAAACAGCGAAGCCGGAAATCGCAGCGCTCGGCTGTCCGTCTCGGCGCGCCCGCCTACCGTAAACTGCTTCATCCTCGAAAACGGAAGCACCCCGGTAACATCGCCCGGCTCCAGGTCAAAGACGAACGGTTTCGCCGCCAAGCTCGCCCCGCCCTTGAAGCCGCCCCTCAAGAATCACAAACATGGCATCGGCCGGATCGCCCTGGCGCGAGTAGATATCACCCGCCTTGAGATTCAGCTCCTGCGATTGGCTGATGAACCAGTCGATCTGATCGTCTGGCAAATCGGCGAATGCGGGCACGCGAAGTAGTTCAGATTTTTCGACCATTTACACCTTGCTCAAATACTGATGGATAAACTGCACCGCCACCGATCCTTCGCCCACTCCGGAAGCCACGCGTTTTATCGAACCGTGGCGCACATCGCCCACGGCAAAGATGCCGGGAACATTGGTCTCGAGCAGGAACGGATCGCGGTCGAGCGCCCAGCCTTTCGGGCGTTGCCCGTCACGGATAAGGTCAGGACCAGTCAGCAGAAAGCCGCGCTCATCCCGCTCGACCACATCGCCCAGCCAATCGGTCCGCGGCAACGCTCCAATGAAAATAAACATCGCACTCGCCGGCACGCGCTCAATCTTGTCGGTATCGGAACAGAGCACGGAAATCTCTTCCAAATGGGTTTCGCCATGTGCCTCAGCCACGCCGGCATGGGTCCACAGCTGAATGTTGGGCGTCTCTTTAATCTGGTCGATCAGGTATTGCGACATGGTGCTGGCCAGCGATTCGCCGCGCACAAGAATAATCACGCGCTCCGCGTATTTCGCGAAGTTCATGGCCGCCTGGCCCGCCGAGTTCGCGCCGCCCACCACGTAGACGATCTCACCCTTACAGGAGAGGGCCTCCGTGGCGCCGCCGCCATAGTAAATCCCCGCCCCCTGCAACCGGTCGATCCCCGGAGCGTCCAGGCGCCGCCACTGCACTCCACTCGCGACCATCAGCGCATGGCACGAGATCTCGTTTCCATCCGCCAGCTTGATGATTCGGTAAGGCCCTTCGATGCGAACCCCAACCACTTCCTGCGGCGCCAGGATTTCCACTCCGAAACGCTGGGCTTGTACCACCGCGCGCCGCGCCAGATCGGCGCCACTGAGCCCGGTTGGAAATCCCAGATAATTCTCGATGCGGGAACTCATGCCCGCCTGACCGCCGGGCGCTTCCCGCTCAATCATCACCGTGTGCAGCCCTTCGGAGGCTCCATAAACGGCAGCAGCCAAACCCGCCGGTCCCCCGCCCACAATCGCCAAATCATAGAAGTCTGGTTTGCGCGCGCGTGCGCAGCCCGACCTTTTGCGCCACGTCCGCACGGTACGCCCTCCAGCAGCTTCGTCCCGTCGGGGAAAAGTACCACCGGAAGATTGGCCGCCTCCGGTCCCAGAGCTTCCAGCAAGGCGCTTGGTCTCCGGATCATTGGCGGAAAGCTCCACGTCAATCCACTGATAAGGAACGTGGTTGCGCGCCAGAAAATCCCGCAACTCATACGACTCGCGGCGACCAGCGCGTGCCCAGCAACCGGATCCCCTGGAATGTTGGACGAAAGGAAGCTTGCCAGTCATCGAGCAAATCATCCAATTGCGGATACAAGTGCTCTGCGGGAGGATCCCACGGCTTCAGGAAAAAATAGTTGATGCTGGCTTGATTGATGGCGCTGATCGCGGCGTTGGTGTCGGCATACGCGGTGAGCAATGCCCGCTTCGCGTGCGGGAAAGATCCCCATCGCCTGCTGCAGAAATTCCACTCCGTCCATGCGTGGCATGCGCTGGTCGGCCAGCAGCAAGGCCACGCTGTCATTCCGCACCTTCAACTGCTTCAGCAGATCGAGCGCGCCCTCGGGCGAATCGCTTCCGATCACCCGGTATTCAGCGCCGTACTGCGAACGCAAATCGCGCTCGATCGCCCGCAAAACATCAGAATCGTCATCCACGCTCAGCAAAATTGGTTTGGCCATTCTTGATCTCGCTTCGGGCTCCGGGCAAAAATGATCAGCACACGTGGCTCGGCTAATCTGACCTCCTGATTAGATACCGAAATCTGAATTTGGTCGCTCCATTCCCGCAAATAGGGGCCTTGTGTTCCGATGTGCTGCTATGACCTTGTGGACTCCGCGTAGAGAAGGTGCCGCACCTTTGGCTCACCCGCTACATAGACGAAGAACTGTTGCTCCAGTTCACGATCCGCTGCTGTCTGCCGCTCGTGTTGACGAAGATGTTCGGCCCACGAATGCACCAGGAATATCTCTACAAACCGATTGGCAATCTCGGTATCGCGATAGATCCCCCACCGATACGCACCATCGCGCCGCCGTATCCGGGAATACTTGCGGATCGCCTCGATAAACTCTGCCTCCTGCCCTGAAACAACAGAGTATTCGATTGCGACCAGCACCGGGCCCTCAAGAGGCTCAGCGCCAACCTCCTTGACCATAACTGGCATACGCCAGTGATTCCAGGGGGTAAGATCCGCGGTGGAATCCGGAAGTTTGGCGAACACGGTAAGGATCACGCTCCCGACGGTTCCAACTCCGGAACATATGAGAGCGAATCGAATTCCGTGTCGCTGGGCCACACCGCCCCAGATCGCGCTTCCCATGGCGAAACTCCCCATGTAGACGAGCGTGAAGATTGACAGCACGCGCGCTCGTACCCAGTCCGGGGCCAGGTTCTGGACCAGTGCGTTGATGAGAGAGATGAACAGGACCCAGGCCGCGCCGCTCGCCAGGAGGACCGGGGCAAGGGCGCTCAGTGTGTGCGAAAGGGCCATCGCCAAGATCGCAACACCGAAGATCACCACGCCCGCAGAGACAATCATTTCAGTTGAGAAACGGGCGCGTAGCGGTTGCATGACTAGGGCGCCACCAATCGCACCCGCCCCAAAGCACCCCAGTAACACTCCGTAGCCGATCGGACTCTCATTCACGCTCTTCGCCATCGAAGGCAGCAGGGCGAACAACGAACTGGAAGAAAACATGACGATGCCGGTTCGAATTAAAACAGCAAGAATCGCAGGAGAATGGTTGACGTAGCGAATCGCCGCGACGGTGGCTCCGCCCAAAGTTTCTGCCGGAGCTGTCCGAGTGCGAATCGGTCTCTTCCATCTCCCCACCACGAGAATTACGCCGAAAAACGACACGATGTTCGCAACAAAAGCCGTTGCGACCCCCGCGACCGCGATCACGCCGCCCGCCAGCGCGGGCCCCACCGCCCTGGCAAGATTGAATTCGATCCCGTTCAAGGCTGATGCCGCCGCCAGGTCGTCCCTGGACACCAATTCGGGCAGGAGGGCGCGCCAGGCTGGAGTTTCAAACGCATCGCCAGCGGAGAGCGCAAATGTCAGCCCGAGCAACAACCAGGGCGTCATAAAGCCGCTGATGGTCACAACGGCCAGGATCAGGGCGGCCCCCACCATCCAGGCTTCGGTACACAAAATGAGCTTGCGGCGATCGAAGATATCGCCGGCCGAACCCGCAGGCAGTGCCAGGAGGAAGTAAGGCAGCGAAGCCGCAGTTTGTATGAGCGCGACATAACCCGGGCCGGCGCGCAGTGAAATCATCAACCACGCGGCGCCAACACTCTGCATGAAAGTGCCAATATCGGAGACAAGATCTGCGATCAGCAGATTGCGAAATATCGGGGCCCGAAGTGGCCGCCCTAAGCCTGCCGAGCTTCGTGCCGCCGCGTCTTTTTCCCTATCGGTCGCCAATCGGGTTCGTCCGCAGTTTTGCGATAAAACGTCAACCGAACATAATTGAGGAGAAGTCTACCGCGCAAGCGCCTTGCTGCCCTACGTGGCATAGCGTTGCGATTTGTTCATCGACCGATGTCGGAGCCATGACGATCGAGAAAGCGCAAGCAAGAATGTTGAAAATTGTCAGAAATTGCGCGGCTCACCGCGACCGTCGATTCTTCGGAAACGGTCCTCAAGCCCGCCATGGTAAACTGTAGCTGCGCACGCCGGAGAGGTGGCAGAGTGGCCGAATGCGGCGGTTTGCTAAACCGTTGTACGGGCTAACACCTGTACCCAGGGTTCGAATCCCTGCCTCTCCGCCAGTTACACACTCCACAGGGTTTACCAGTTTCTTTACAACTAGCCTTTACAATTTGCGAGACTCTCTTCTCGGATCACAGTATTGCTGTAGAGGAGAGGGCAAATGGCGAAGAATCTGAGAGTAAGGTTGCTGGCCGCAGCGACCGTTAGCTGTTCGAAAGCATTGTGTTCTTCTGAACTATTGAATCAACTTCAGCAGGCGGTTGGTGACGTCGCCCAACTGCTCTCTTGGCTGGGCAGTTCGGTGAACATAAACACCTAGCCCACCACAGTCAACGAACGACATACCCGATGCCTGCACCAACTCGACAAATATTATGCCGATGTTGCGATCCAGGGCTTCGTGCTCTGGAAAGTAGATGATTCTCGGCAGGGTTCGCGTCTCTCCGTAATCGGGAGAACGCGTAGCGGATGCACCACGACAAAGCAAATTTGCTTCCTGCTGAAGCGACGCATCGACAGCGGTTATGACCATTAGATAGGTTTGAAAGAAGGGGAATTTCTTGTACAGACGATTGGCCTGCCAGACGCCCTCAGCGACATCGTTCAGTTTGTTCACCTTGTCATAGTACCCATCGAGGGTCGTCACTTTCACTCGCTTACATTCCACGGCGACCGCTAGCTGCGGTTTAGCCCCGTTCCACAACACCAAGTCCAGATCGCCCTCAGTGGGGCGATAGAAAGGATCCATCACTTCGGAGCGATAAAGCGCGGTCTCTGGCAACCCGAATTTGCTAAACACCTTCGCTCTGGCCTGAGTCACAATCCACTGGATCAATTCGGCTTCAACCAACTCTGTAATGCGTTTGGAGCCATCGGGCTGACGTGGCGCGGCATCGAACAAAACAAGGGGGTGCCCAGACCTGGGTTGCCCAGAATCCCAACCTGTCCAGTCGTAGCGAATCTCCAACACAACAAACATCCCTTCTCCCATTGTAATCACAAAGGTCGCGGGCGGTCGGAACAGGTGCATTCAAACCGATACTGGCACGACCACCGTGCCTTCTGCTAAGTTTCTCCGCAGGTATGCCGCCACCGCAAACAGTCATTGACCTCGTCGAGCACTTCCGACGTAACGAAGATGCCTTTCGGTCCGGTGGGTACAACGAAGCCCAACTTCGCAGGGAATTTCTCGATCCTTTCTTCGAGGCTCTTGGCTGGGACGTCGGCAATCGTCTGGGTGCCGCTGAAGCCTACAAAGACGTAATCCATGAAGATGCCATCAAGGTTGGAGAGGGAACTAAGGCTCCCGATTACTGCTTCCGAATAGGTGGCACTCGCAAGTTCTTTGTCGAAGCCAAGAAACCCGCAATCAACGTTAAGACAGATGGTCCTTCGGCCTTCCAGCTTCGTCGCTATGCTTGGTCTTCGAAACTTCCTCTCTCACTCCTGACAAACTTTGCGGAGTTCGCCGCTTATGACTGCCGCGTTCAACCGTTCCAGACCGACAAGGCATCGACAGCTCGTGTCCTGTTTCTCACATATGAGCAGTATCTCGAACACTGGGACGAAATCGTCACATTTTCTAAGGATGCCGTCCTCAAGGGCTTTTTTGACAAATTCATCGCATCGACGAAGCTCAAAAGAGGAACTGCTGAGGTTGACGACGCTTTTCTATGAGAAATTGAAAAATGGCGGAGCGATCTCGCTTCTAACATTGCGTTAAGAAACCCCGGCTTGTCTCAGCGCGAGCTAAACTTCGCAGTTCAAAGAATCATCGACCGCATCATCTTCTTGCGCATCTCTGAAGATCGTGGTATCGAGACGTACGGACAACTCCGCGATCTTCAGAACAGCGATAACATCTACCAGCAACTCTGTGCCGTCTTCCAACGTGCTGATGACCGCTATAACTCTGGTTTGTTTCACTTCTTACCGGAAAAGGATCGCGCTGAGCTGCCGGACACGCTCACTCTGAAGCTGCATATTGACGATGACCGGCTGAGGGGCATCCTGAAGCGGCTATATTATCCGGATAGTCCGTATGAGTTTGCTGTCCTCCCAATAGATATTCTCGGTCAGGTGTACGAGCAGTTCCTCGGCAAAGTGATTGTACTTACGCCCGCTCACCGGGCCACGGTCAAGGACAAACCCGAGGTCAAGAAGGCTGGCGGTGTCTATTACACCCCCACGTATATCGTTGATTACATTGTTCGCAATACCGTGGGGGAGTTGCTGAAGGAAAAAACTCCGAAGCAAGCTGCACGACTGCGTGTCCTCGATCCGGCCTGCGGTTCTGGCTCATTTCTGATTGGTGCTTATCACTACCTGATCAACTGGCATCGCGAGTGGTACCTCCAGGACGATGCCGCCAAACACACAAAGGAGATCTACCAAGGCCCTGGTGGTCAATGGCACCTGACGATCGGAGAGAAAAAACGCATCCTTCGCAATAACATATTTGGGGTGGATATCGATAACCAAGCAGTCGAAGTGACGAAACTGTCCTTGCTCCTAAAAGTTTTAGAAGGTGAGTCGGAACAGAGCCTCAATACTACGCTACGTCTGTTTCACGAACGAGCTTTGCCTGATCTGGGAGACAACATAAAATGCGGAAACTCTCTAGTTGGGCCTGATTTTTATCACAATCAGCAGATCAGCCTGCTAGGAGAGGATGAGCGATTTCGAATCAACACTTTTGACTGGCAGTCTGGTTTTCCGGAGATTATGCGCTCGGGTGGCTTCGATGCTGTGATAGGAAACCCGCCATATTCATATCGCAATGCCACCGAGAAGAAATTGCGGCCATATTATCTAGCGAAGTACACCGCAGCAGAAGGCAATTTTGAACTCTACAAGGTTTTCATGGAGCGCAACATTGAACTGTGCCGTCCAGAGGGCATGGTCGGGATGATCGTGTCAGCGACATTCGTCATACTGCCGACCTTTGAAAAGTTGCGCCGTATTTTGCTTGAAAACGAATTAGTACAGCTCGCTCCCCTCGGCCCAAAAGTGTTCAAGAAAGCAACTGTGGATACTGCAATTCTTGTTGTGAAAAAAGTGAGGTCTAGCAATAAGCACAAGACCATCGTTGTCACTCCAAGCTCACCATTAGAACTCCCTCGAACTTCAGGCTATACAGTCCGCCAGGCTAGGTTTGAAACCAATGATGGAGTCGTGTTTGACTACAGGCTGTCTGACCTCGCTGCCGAAACTGTTGAGCGACTCTTGAAAGAGTTTCCCAATATTGAAACTGGATACGAATTTGGCGTAGGCATCAACACTGGCTACATACGGCGCGACCTGGTGGCGGACAGGAAAATCGATTCGCGCTATCACAGAATGCTACCTGGTTCGGGCATATCGAGATATGGGAAGGTAGAGACCGATGGTTGGATTATGTACGACCCAGAATTTGTACGATGTCGAGGATCGCGCGGACGAACACTCCCCGCCGAATACTTGCTGAGTTCGGAAAAGATTCTCGTTGTCAGGACTCGTAATTTGTCCCTGGAGCGGCGCATCGTAGCCACTATCGATGCGACAGGAGCCTACAACCTAAATCGTCTCTCGAATATTGTTGCACGAGAGAACTACAGCCTTAGAGGATTGCTTGGGATTCTAAACTCACAGCTCTTTCAATGGCTTTTCGCGGCGCGTTTTTTCGATTACGAGATTAAGCCCGTATACCTTCGGGCCGCTCCGCTTGCCGACAGCAACGATAGTAATCTCGAGAAGTCAGTTTCGGAAATGCTGGTGCTGACGGAAAAGCTCGATGCAGTGAGGACGGATCACGAACGAACAGTCATTGAACGACAGATTCGGGCCGTTGATCAGGCTATTGATTCGCGCGTATATGAGCTTTACCGATTGAGCCAAGAAGAGATTGCGGTTGCAGAGTCTCTGAGACCGACGACTCCTGGGTAGGCACTCCGACCACTCCCGCTGCTCCACAAAGAGGAATTCTCTTTGGCTTCCTCCCCGTTGTGAAATCGAAGTCCGAGCCTCCAGATAGTTGATGTCGTAGCCCCTCCTGCCGGGACAAGATTTGCTCCCTCCCCTATGAGTTCAATCGATTCACAGGAGACGAGCAATGAAGAAGCAAAGCACGACAGACGCGAAGCGAGCGGCAGCGAACGACAAACTGGAGAACGGGAAGACTGAGAAAGCGAAGGTGACTACTTCGCTGAGGACAGTCCCGCCCGAACCCGAGCGGTACACGATCGGCTCAACTGAAACGGTCAAGCGTGGGTTCCTCAAGGAGTTCTGCGATTTTACCCGAAAGAAAGGCTCGGTGGATGCCGCGATACTCATCGCGGAGCTTGCTGGTCGCCAGATCGACGGGCACAAAATCGACGCGGCCAGGGTTCACCGATACATCCGGTATGCCGTCAACAACGGGCAGTTCAAGGTCGTCAAGAAAGCGGGTGGGCAATGAAGTCCAAAGTTGCTCAACTGCTGGAACGCTACGGCTACGCGCAAGAGGCCAAGCCGTCCGAGTACAACATCCGTGGCTGGCACAGTCAGCAGTACGCACTCCCGGTGTCCGTCGTGAACGGCATCTGGGAGTGTTGCTTTGACGAGAAAGTGCAGCGTGGCATGGGAAGCAAGACGGGATTGCGGAGACTGGAACTCGCGATCCTTCGCACGGAGAAGAAGTGAGCGGGGTGAAATTCTCTCCCGGCTCGGTCGTGGCGACTCCGGGTGTTCTGGAAGCATTCAGGGCATCCGGGGACGACCCGCTGGCCTACCTCGTTCGCCATATCGCAGGTGATTGGGGCGAAGTCAACGCGGAGGACTGGCGAGCGAACGAGGAAAGTCTCCGTATCGGCGAACGGCTCCTGTCGGCCTACACGATGTCGAACGGCACGAAGTTCTGGGTGATTACGGAACGAGATCGCAGCGCGACAACGTTCCTGTTGCCCGAAGAGGTACCGAGTCACAACACGTTCAGACACTCGGCCTGTCTTGATGGGAACTCCCTTGTTCAGGAAGCCTAATGCTGGCCACAGATTGCATGAGCTGTAGGTGTTTCTGAATCTTGGTCGTATCAAAACCATCTTCCTTTAGACTCGCGACTGCCTTCTGGACCATCTCAATGGCTGCGTAGGGGCTAAGTTCAGTGCCCTCATGATTAAGTGTTGGGATATGAGCATCAAACGCAACCGCAAACTCGTAAGTGCATCCGCTGCTAAACTGCCACTCTTCATTAAAGCGAACTTCTCGCACGCGATTGCGGATTAATGTCTCCCAGAATGCGTAGTACGGGTCCTGTCCCTTCCAATCGGGAACTTTTAGCGGGCCGGGATCAATCACCTCTGTTCCATCATTCAGACCGTGCCGAAGTATTTTGACGAATCTCGCCGACCAACCCTTGTTAGTCTCCATGTTCATATGAAAGCAGCGATCAAATCCCGCTCTGCCGAGGTTTGTCTCCAGAGCCGCATTCGTTTTTACGCTATGTTCATCCAATATACGGTTCCAACGTCGACCGGAAGTTAACTCCGAGCTGCAATAGATACCCTTTACTCCACTGATTCAATACTCACGTCTACCGAGGCCACGTCTGACCGTAGGGAACGAACACAGGCTGGGCTGGAGAGTTCCCCATGACGACAGTGCTGACAGCACGGGCGAATCCGAAGACGCTTGAGCCGATCGGATTTCCGACGATGCCGTTGAAGCAGCCCGTGAAGGTGCCAGCCGCGTTGTAGGTCGGACTGAATACGACGTTCGCCATTGCTTACCCCTTGACCAGTACGCCATTCGTGATGATGTACCCGGTCGGAGGCACCAGCGTGATCTCACCAGCCGCGCTGATCTTGAGGCCGACAGGTGGATGCTTCGCACAGCCTGCATGCTTCCCACGAGGAGCGTAGACTCCCGGCTTCACTTCTTCGGTGTCGGTCACTTCGAGAGTGCCCGCGTTGCGGCATGTTTGACAGTTATTCATGGTGCTCCTTATTCGTAGCGCATTAGCAGCGCACAACTGATGTTGGGCAGGAAGCCGTTGAACTCGGTGGTCTCGACAGCGAGATAATTGTGGCTCACGTTGTACGTCGTGATCGCAGCCGTGGTACCTCCTGCGAAGTCGCCAGTCTTGCCGATGAGGAGGTCGGGCGTCGGGTTCGTGAGGCCACCGATGTTCTGAAACACAGGAGTGGCGGTCACGGTTCCACCTTCTGAGGTGCTGGAGCCGGAGTAAGGCAGTGCACCGATGGCGTAGCCGCTATCGTCGATGGTGTTAGTGCCACCAGTCGTCGCGTTGTAGACCGTCTGGAAGTTCCTTCCCTGCTGGCAGAATGTCCACACCATGACGTAGTCGCCAGTCTGATTCCCGCTGCCGTTGATCGAGCGACCGATGATGATAACCACCGGGTTGTAATAAGCGGGATAGCTCAAACTTGGATTGAAGAAGAGGCAGAGGCGCATCGATCCCGCATCGCCCGATGCATAGCAAGGGTACAGGTTCGAGGAGTCATCCGAGTACGCCTGAACCGCATAAGTGCCACCACCATATATGTGCTGGCTGCATGGCGCGTTCAGGTTGCCAGCACCATCGGTTCCGGCAGTGCCCACTGTGATCCCGAGATAAGGGATGTTGCTGGCCTCGAAGAATTCAATCCTGACGGTGATCGGGTAAGCCGTGGACAGACTGTCGGCGGATTGGAAAACGGCGTAGTACGAGTCAGACGACGGCACGCTGCCTGAAGCCGGGAAGGTGCCCTGTCCGCTGTCAGCGGTCTGAGTCCAGCCGAACGCGATGAACTGCTGATAGACCCAGTAAGCCCAAGCGTTAAAGTTCGTGAGAGTCGAGGCGTCGCAGTATGCGGTTGTAGATGCTGTTGACATTTGTTTAGGTCTCCGTCGGCAGGTAGGTCAGAGTTACCTCGACCGTCTGCACTGTGTTCGTCAAATTCGTCAGGTTGTACGAGATGTTCGCGGTCGGTGGCGAATCTAAATCACTGCCCGTGGGAAGTGGAGCTAGTACCCACGACGTTCCCGTGCTCGCGTTCAACACGATGTCGCAGATGCACTGACTCTGCATCGAACTGAACAGTGGGGTTCCAGCCGGGCGATTCAGGTCCGCGCTCGCAGCACCTGATGTAGCGTAGAGCCGCAACCTGCACGGCACATTCGCGCTCACACTCAGGAGAGCGAAAGTCAGAGCGAGCGAAACCGCGCCCGAGTAGATCGCGTTCGCTCCAATGGACTCCGAGATGGTCGCTGTGGTGCGTGAGCCTCCACCGCCACCTCCACCTGAGCCTGTTGGCCCAGTGATTCCTTGAGGGCCAGTCGGGCCAGTGGGTCCGTTTGCTCCCGCTCCGGTCGGACCCGTAGCTCCATCCGAGCCGTCGGCTCCTGTTGGTCCAGTCGGTCCAGCAGGGCCACCAGAAGGTCCGGTAGCTCCGGTAGGGCCAGTTGCTCCGTCCGCTCCATCACCGCCGTCCGCTCCGGTCGGTCCTGTTGCTCCGGTTGCTCCGGCTCCTGTTGGACCTGTCGCACCCGCGCTGCCAGTTGGACCTGTCGAGCCATCGCTTCCCGTAGGGCCAGTTGCTCCATCGGGTCCGGTCGGACCTGTCGGTCCAGTTCCACCTGAGCCTGTGGCTCCACCACCTGCAATCGTGAAGAGGTAAATCCAAACGAGATCTGCGGGCGAGCCGACATACTGAAGCTGCCAGACGTTTCCACTGGCTTCGTCGTAGTACATGTCGTTCGCATTCCCGGTCGACGGTGGCGAAGAATAATTCGGGTCGCCATAACCTGCGTACCACGTCGCTCCGACGACACCGACATAGCCGTACACTCGTCCCAAGGTGTCTGCCGTGAAAGTGACAGGCGTAGTACCAGCCGGACCTGTTGGTCCGTTGGCGAACTTCGCGAGGATGAGAGGTGGTGTTGACATAATTATTCGCTTGTCACAGGCACCAGAACGCCGTTGACTTCAATCGCGTAGGTCTGCGTTCCTGAATCTTGTGGTCCACCGGGTGCGCTCGATCCCCCCGTGCCTCCGGGTGCTGTCGGGGAAGTCGCAGCGGGTGCGCTCGTGATGCTGCCCAGAAAGAAATAGCCGGGAGTCGTGGCGTTCACGTTGGTGCTCTGAATGTCCACGGTCAGTGCACCACCAGCGTGCGTCGGATCGTAGATGCAGACGTAGACTGTCTGATTCGGTCCAGTGAACGCAGTGATGCCAGCATCGTTCGCGTCATAGCTCACCGAGCCGGAGCCGAAATTCACCGTCACTACTGGGAAGTAAATGTCGTCAGGGTTCGTCCACGTGCCTGAGTCCCCGTCGATGCCGCTCCAACCACCAGCGCGTCCCTGATACAAGCAAGGGTTCGGAGTGACGGTGTAGCTGCCACCCGCTGACGGAGAGGTAGGCGAAGTCGGGTTCGTCTGACCAGTGATCGTGTAGGTGTAGGGCGTGCAATCCGAGATGTCCTGAACGCCAGTGCGGAACTGGTTCATCGACTGGAACTTGAAGTACAGAACGTTGCCTGTGATCTGACCGTTCGGCACGGTGTACTTGAACACGCTGTTCGGGTTGCTCAGGTCCACCACGACGGAGCCAGCCGGAGGACTGCCGACGCCAGAGTCTGGGTGGTCAGCAGGTACAGTGCCGAGTTGTCCACGGAGAATCGGAGGAGCCGCGCTGTACTTGCTGGTCGCAGCGAGCGTCGTGGCTCCATACGCAATGATCTCGTATGGGATCGTCGTGGTATAACCAGCCGCGCTGCCAGTTCCCGGTGAGCCGGAGTTGTCCAGCAGCATGATCGGGACCAACTGATTTTGCTGAGCCGTCGTGTATGAGTCGAGTTCGCCGTCTGACTCAGTGAGGTCTACGTGCAGCGTGTGCGTTGAGTCGGGACTCGTGTTCGACGGGTAGTCCGCGGAGTACACGACACCCATGACTGAGTTGCCAGACAGCGTGCCAATCGGATTGTAGGAATCGCCTCCATCAGTGGAGACGTTCACGATGCAGCCACCGTAGTTCGGGTCTTCGTCCGATACCGCAATGCCGATGCCACCTTCAGCCGACATGCCGAGCGCGACAGCGAGCGCAGCGGTAGGCTCGAAGAAGTAAGGCGGATTGATCGACGCGACGAGTTGAGCCGTGCTCGGCTGGAGATTCACCTGAGCACCAGCAACAGAAGGCGCGTTCGGTGCGCTCATGCCATACATGAAGCGTTCGCAACTGAGTTGCCAGACACCCTTGTTGTCTTCGCTGAGTTCCGAGATGCGGACGTCCTGCTGGCCGGAGCCAGAGGTTACAACTCCCGTGCGAAGCGTGCCGCCAAACAGTGGGTCCACGACTGTGATCAAATCCATCGGGTCGAGCAAGCTGCCGACTGTTTGTGGCAACTCGAACTCAATCGTGTACGAATCGGCGAAGCGTTGCCGCTTCATGATCGGCCAGCCCACTGTGGTAGCAGTCGTCGGGTCCGTGATGTAATCGTCGAAGCCGCGAGGCGAACCATTCATCGGTCCATAGATTGAAGCGTGCTCGGCATCGCAGATGCGAACGGAGTTCGACTGGTAGCTTTGAGCACCACCAGCACCCGTGGCATCCCAGCCAGCGTCCGAGTAGTTGATGTCCAGAATGTTCGCGACCGACTGCATGTTCTCTTGCTTGACGGTGACCGGAGGAGCGTTCTCCTCGCAGACAAAGTAGTTGTAGTCGAGCACAGCATTGGGTCCGGTGGACGTGCGTGGCGTGTAGACGAAGCCTCCACCGATGGCTGGCACCTCGCTGTACGGGATGAAATCGAGAGCCTGCCCATTCCACACTGCGGCACAGTTGGCAATCTCGCAGAGGTCGTTGAGAATGTCGGAGCATGAACGCTGCGACGTCAGGTAGATCGAAGCGAAGATGCTGTTCGCGTGGCAGTAGTTTCGGACGTCCGTGAGGCCGTCGGTGAACGGCACTGGAACCGTGACCACGAGGCCGTTGTAGGCAGCGACTCCACCACCTTCGGTGTTGCCCAGACCTTCAGGCAGCGTCATTGTGACAGTGATCGTGCCAGACTGAGTGGCGAAACCGATCCACATGTACGCGCCCACCGTGTAAGGACTCTCAGGGTCATCGTCGTAGTAGAAAACGTTCGACTGACTCAACGGATAGTAGTTGGTGCCGATGGAATCGAACAGCGTGACAGGGGCGGTCGATGCTCCCGGTCCATCTTGATTGACCCACGCAACAATGGCCTGACCCTTGACCACGTCAAGCGTAGTGGTGTGCGGACCTGAGCCGATGCCTCCGCTGCCCCATCCCGCCTGCGAAGTGAGCTCGACCGTGCCGTTTGTGCCGACGGTTGCGATGACGTTGGCCCAAATCGGAATGGAAGGGTAGAAAGAGTTGCTCGTACTTGCAGAGAGCGGGTCGATGTTGTCCAACTGTATGCCGTAGAATCCGTCTGCTATCGTGGTCCATCCACTGATTCCCGTATCACCTTCAACGTTCACGCAGAAGAAGGCATAGTCATTCGGACGTCCCGGTGTGATCGTGCCGCTCTCGTTGGTACCACCAGTGCCTATGCGCGTCGTCGAAGCATCGAAGCCTTCTGGCACGACCTGAGGTGCACCGCTGGCTCCCGTGTAAGGTGCCCAGTTCGCAGTTCCTCCAGTGACAGGGTCAGCGTTAGTCGCGCACAGAGCACGATAGAAGTTGCCGTCGCTGCCCTCCACGATGGCGTTGACGTTGTAGTAAAGCGAGCCGTTGAATATGCCTTGATCGAACACTGGCGGATCAGCCAGAATCTGGAACGCAGAGCCTGACGAGTTCCCGGCTCCGCCAGCCATCGGCAGAACGTAAGGGAATGAGACCACTGGCGGCCACGTCAGTGAGCCGGAGTAGCCGGAGCCACCAAGCTGGTTGACACGAGTCGGGTCACCACCGAAGTTCAAGCCGTGCGAGAAGCACAGTGGCGTGTAATCCTCGGGGTTGAGGCCACTACCAAAGAAGATGTTGCCCGACAGGATCAGGTCGAGGATCATGTCAGCCGGGTTGCACTGCCCACTCTTGTTGAGCGAGTACAAACCTTCGCATTCTGTATCCAACTCAGGAGCCGTGCCGCTCGCTCCGAGATCGACTTCCACGCCACCGAAGCCGGAGAGTTCTGGGTAGAGAATCTGCTGGCTCGACTGGTTTCCTTCGAACTCGTTGCCGGAGCCGAGCACAGGCTCGAACTCGTACTTGATGAACGTGATCGGGTTGTCGTGGTCAGCTTCCGTGTAACCGAAGTAGACCGTGATGACGCCTGTCACTGGTCCATCTGGGAACGCGACCGAGAACTCCTCGACGCTGTGGTCAGTTCCCACTCCGAAGGAGCACGAAGCGTTGTTGCAGTATGTCGTGCCGAACTCCCAGTTGCCGGGACGCCACGCCACCGCTCCCGCTCCTGAGCCGGAGTAGTTGTCGTAAGTGTTGTAGAGCCACTGCTCAGACGGGTTGATCGTCGGCTGCCAGTAGATACCGAGTTCGCTGCCGGGCGTCTGGCCTGTGTTGGCGACGATGCACAGGAAGTTGAACGCGACATTTCGAACCTTGTTGGTCAGCGTGAAGGAGACGAGGTCACCGGGATTGTAAGCCGTGCCTGAATTCCATGTAGGCGCGAGGCCACCTTCAGTGATGGTGTGCTCGCCCAGAGGATCACCGTAGCAATTCACCGTCGCTGAGAGCGGAGTCGTGGGCGTGAAGCTGATCGCGCTGATGAAGTCGAGATTGTTTCCGTACCCGGTCGTGTCATCGCTGAGCGACCCGGACAGAGTTGAGGCATTGCTGATTGGGAACTGCACCACGCCCATGCCGCTGAACGGTGGTGACGAGGTGTAGCCGTAAGCGTAGAGGTAGCTGTTGCTCCACGTGTTCTGCACGTTCCAGATGGGACCGAAGGCCGCGAGCAGATCGAGGTTCGCTTGGTATGTCGTGATGCCAGACTTCTTGCTGCCCTTACCCTTCTTGCCTGAGCCACCGCTCGGACCGAAGTAGCCATACCAGATGACGCGGCTGGAGCAGCGACGCTTTCCCATGAGCAGAGGAATCGCTGTGTTGTACAGGGATGTCGTTACCTGCACACCAAGGACTTCTGGCTGCGACGTTGCGTTTGTCTTTCCACCCATCATGGCGTTATGGTCTCAATCTGATCAAGGAATCTGGCTTATCCCAGCCCATCATCTCGGCAAACTTTGTGGTCAACTTCTGAATCTCTGCGTTGGCTTCCTCTTGCGAGTTCGCCCGAACCGAGAATCTCCAGATGATGTCGTAGACGTTCTGCTCGGGGACGATTTCCTTCGCTGTAATCGCGGGATGCTGCTCTGCTATAAGCATGTAAAAAACCTCTTGCGATGCGTGCGGTACAGCCGCTCTTCCTTCGTGTTGATCTCAGCGACTTTGTTTCGAGTCGGCCACGCCTCGATCGCTCGATCCTTGCCGGAGATGATGGCGCAGTGGCACCAAGCTTTTCCGAGGTACATGACCACGACGTCGGCTGGCTTCGCCTGAGCCGCAGTGATCTCTTTGAACCCGGCTGTCTTCAATCCCTCGACGATGTACTGCTCAGGGTTGCTCGTGTGCTTCCACCAGTCCGCGTGGTATTGCGGAAACACGACTGGCGTGATGGCACCCGTCGCTGCGAACACCGCGTTGACAAGATGAGCGCAGTCCGCTCCCGCTCCCTTCACTTCGGCAGCGTGGCGAAAAGGCGTGTCGATCCACGTCCGTGCTTCCGCGATAATCTCGTCTGGTGTCGTCGGCATTAGAACGTTCCTTGCATCGGCTGCGGCACATACGGGAAGCCCTGACCGGGACTCTCACTCGACAAGTTGCCAGTCTGACCTGACTCCCAAGCCTGAATGCTGATGCTCGCTGAGGCCGCGAAGTTGAACGGCAACGGCTCGATGAAGATGAGCGTCGTCGTGCCACCCGAGGAGCCGACGTTGTTGTAGATTCGTCTCCACCACTGGCCCTGACCGTTGCTGATAAGTGCCCAGCCTTCTGCGAGGTCACCATCTGAAATCGAAGTTGGAGGCGAACCACTGCCTGTGATCGTGACCCAGTTCCAGCTTCCAGTTCCTGCGCCGGAGCGCGAGAAGAGGAAGTTCGGCGAAGCATAGAAGTTGAACGGAGCCCACCTGTTACCCGGCTGGATCGTCTGCGATGGCACCTTCTGCTTGAACACCGCCATCAGCGAGGCCACTGTGACCTTCACGTCCTCAGCGTCCACGGTGAAATCACTCACGCGACCACGGAACATGACCGCTGCTCCATAGCTCGTGACATCGCCCGGTGCATCCGCTGGCGAGAAAGTTCTGAACATCGTGACCGGAGCGAGGAACCAACTCTGATCTCCAGCGAACGACTGGCGCAAAGTCTGATACAGAGCCACGCTTCCAGCGACGTGCATGTACTGGTCGGAGTAGGGTGCGTTCACCTGTGCTCCTTCCGAGTACGAAGTGGACTCCTCGAAGCTGACGGTCGGCACTCCGCGCTGCATACCACTGACCATCTCAACGCCAGCAGCCGTCTGTGGGTTAGGATCACGCGGCCTGAGTGTCAGTTGAAGCGACGACGCCTCGAAGCCTGTCTTGTAATCCAGCTTGTCCTTCACCACGCTGAATGGCTGGAAGGTGATGGCCGGGTTGTAGCCTTGATTCGGAATCGCTGCATACGGTCCATACGAGATCGGCAGATCGCCGTCCACCAGAGGGAATGCTCCGAAGTTCGAGTCCGTCTCCGCGTCACCCTGCTCGAAACCGGGATATGCAATCGGTGGACCGATGAAGTAGCAGTCGCGCATGATGACGTTGCGGTCGCCATGCGCGTTCACTGATGCCCAGTAAGCCGAGTTCGCGGCTGGCAAGTGATTCGTGTTGCCTGTCGTCGCTCGCCAGATGGAGTTGTCGGGAAGCTGCGCGATGTCACCCTGAACGTAGGCCGTGGCGTCATCCCACGTGGTCAGTGCCCAAGGGCCAGCCGCGCCTTGACCGAGCAGCCACTGCACGCAGGCCAGTGTCCGGTCTACTCCAGATGTGTTGATGACTCGCTTCATGAGATTAAATACGAACTTGCGACAGGCCGATTCCGGTTTTGCCGAGCAGGTACATGAACTCTTCGAACGACAAGTTGTCCTTGTCGAAGTGGACACGCCAGTAGTAGTCGCCAGACATCGCGAAGAATTCGCCTTCACCCAAGTCAGTGGTCGAAGTGAAGACGATGCCGCTGTATGGCGCGACAGAGCCTGCTGTGTAGAAGGTGCAAGTTTCGGTGACGTCCGTGTATCCCGGTGGCGAACCTGATGGGTTGTACACATAGATTGTCGGCAGCACACCGTTCATCTCTTGCACAGACTCCGCGAAGAACGGACCATCGGGCAGCGCGAGTTCCACGTAGCCGTTTCCGTCCGGCAGCGCGAGTTCCACCTGTACGAAAGCCGAGTCGCGAGGCTGATACAGGAACTCTTGGAACCTGCCATTCATCGCGGTGTAAAACGAGTACAGCATCCGGTAGTCGGTATCGGGATTGCCCGAGAGATTCAGAGCCGGGTCGTTCTCAAGGAAATTGAAGATCAGCTTCCACGCATGCAGCGGGTTGAAATACAGCGAGTTCATGACCTCGCGGCCACCCTGCGTCTTCTGGTCGAGCGTGTTGAAGCCGGGAGCGTCCACCATCGACCAGCCGAGGCCGCGCATCTGGTATGTGCCGCTACCTGTCCAGCCGATGAAGAACACGCTCGGCGAGGAGAAGCCCATGATGGGAGTGCCTGACAGATTTGGATTGATCGGCATTACTTACCTTTCGCAATAGCGTTCACATCGAGGTGACCATTCTTGGCAGCGTGCGTGATGCCCGCGCCCAGTGCACCGGGATTCTTCTTCAGGAACGACTCGAAACTCTTGGAGTCCATCGCGTGAATGTGCGTGTCACCATAGTTATGCGTGTCGCCACCACTCATGTTGTCCGCAGCATCCCGCAGGTTCTCGGTTTGCTTCGGAGTCAACACGGCCTCATCCGCGTGGACCATGGACATCTGATCCTCGGGAACCATGCCGCCTTCGTCGAAGGCCATGACGCCAGCGAAGGCGACACCAGCCGCGATAGGAGCGAGCACAGGGCCGATGATCGGGATGCCAGCGAGCGCGTTATACGCTCCACCAGCAGCACCTTTGGCATCGGTGAGTTGCTTCTGCTGAGCCAACGTCCGGTGGAGCGCGGCTCCTTCGAGTTCAGCCATCGCGGCAATTGCAAAGTTCTTGAGCAACGCCTCTTCCATCTGCTGGTACATCTTCGAAGCGGCTTTGCCGAGCGTCTCGTGACCCATCTCGACGTTGGCGAAGGCCGTAGCGAATCCAGTGTTGAAACTCTGGAGGTACTGCTGGTATTCCTTGGCCTCGTCCTTGAGTTCGAGATCCGTGGCACCCTGAATCCGCTTGTCGGCCTGAGCAGCGATTTGAATGCGCTGTGCCTGATAATCGCGGTACGACGCGAGCGCGTTGTTGTAATCCGGGACGTTCAGCCCACCAGCAGGGCCAGAGGTCTTAGCCGCTTCCATCTCGGCCCTAGCCTCTGCCATCTTCGCGTCCACGATGGCGAGTTCGGCCTGCTTCTGTGCCTCCAGCAACGTGACCAGCTTCTGTGCATCTGCCAGTTGCTGGCGAACTAGACCTTGAGCCTTGTCGCGAGCGACCACATCGGCCTGAGCCTCAGCAGCAGACTTCACCGTCTCTGCGTTCAGTTTCAGTTCGGCATCAGCGGCCTTCTCGATGGCCTCACCGCTCTTCAATTCGAGATCGAGCTGTGTCTTGAGAGCCTCTGACTGCTTATCGCTCACCGCAGCAGCTTCCTTGTCGATCTCACCCATCAAGTTGCGATGAGCCTCAGCAATGAGACCAATGGCAAGTGCCTGCTGAGTGGCGTTCAGCTTGACCGTGTTGGTCCAGTCCACGCCTGCCTTCGCAGCCTGCATCACCTGCTCGACGCGCTTCTTGAGAGCCTCTTCCGCATCCTTTTCCTGCTGATCGGTATAGACCTTCGCTTCGTTGGTGAACTCCTGCTGCTGTTCGAGCAGCTTCGCACGGAGTTCGCCCATCTTGCCGCTGATGGTGCCGACGATCTCGTCGGTAGTAGCGGAGGAAGGCAGGCCGAGAGCCTGAGCCTCTTCAGCATCGGACATCGAAGTCATGCCCGTGCGGAAGAGATACAGCTTGTCCTTCATGGCACTGAGAGCATCATCAGTCTTCTTGATGTCGTCAGCCATTTTGTCTAGCTTGATCTTGCTGAGTTCCGCGCCACTCTTTCCGATCTCGTCGTAGTGCGAGGCGAGATCAGCAGCGTGCGCGTTCGAGGCAACGATGTTCTTGTTGTTCGCAGCTAGCGCACTGTCCATCGCCTTGAGCGATTCGGTGAGAATGAAAGTCTTGACGATCCAGTCGGAGAATTTTTCTGTGGCCTGTATGATGAGTTCGGCGAACGCGATGAGCGCGATACCGGAGAAGGCTTTGGCGAGCAGAGGGCCGAGAACTTCAGACTTGGCAGCAACCATCGTCAAACTACGAGGGATGTGAACGCCAGTCTCCTCGCTCAGCAACATGGCCGAGTGGCGAGCCTCCATCATGGAGTAGTTCGCCTTGTCCATGCCCTCAGCAATCTCGTTGCCAGCTTCGAGACCTGTCGAGCCTGCACCGCTCAGAGCATTCTGAAGCTCCTTCGTGTTATCCACGACAAGCTGGAGTTTGTTCTGCGCGTCGGTCGCATCACCCGTGATTTGTAGTCTTAGTGCGTCCGCCATTCTCTTTCCGTTTCTCTTCGAGTTCCCGGAGGAGCATTTCCTTACGCTTCTGCTTCACCAGCAACTTGTACTCGTCCTCAGTCTTGCCAGACCGTTTGACCATTGCGCCACGCAGCCACTTGGGCAGCTTCTCGAACGGTGTGACGTTGCGAGCGGCCACCACAATCGGCTCAGGCTCATGCGATGAGTTGTAGCCCCACTTCACTCCGAACAGGAATTCCAGCGGAGGCTCAATCTTCCAGTAGCGAGCCATCGCCCAGACATCGGGCATCTCCAGTTCATCAATTTCCTGCTGAGTGTAATGACACTTGGCAGCGAGGCGACAACGGATCTCCAAGGTTGCGATTCCGCATACGCTCGATCTCCTCAGCCATCGTTCCGCACTGCACCATTCGTGCTCGGTAATAGAACACGCATGTGGTACGAAACGTGGTATCGCGAACTCGGACAAACGGCGCGTTCCCGTGCCACTCGTGAACGTTGGCGAACAATACGTCTCCGTTGCCATATGGAACGGCGACACCGTACTTTGGAAAAATGAGTTCTCCGCCAACGGCATTCGTGAAACAAGTCATCGGGGCTACGCTGCTGAGTAAGTTATTCCCGTCCTTGTGAACGTGGGTGCGAAAGCCCTTGTTGACCTGAATGGTTGTAAAGATGCTGTCGCCAATCAGCCACTCGGGCCAAGTTGCGAGAGCGACCAAATATTGCGAGTTGTATATCTGCGGTAGCTTCCTCTCGTACAGTCGATTCACTCTCGAGACGTACGGTAGAAATCGCCGAAACAGATGCGGGTGTTTAGCGTTGAAGGCAGCCTTTGCTGCACAAGGATGATGGCGGCCATCTCTGTCGTAAGCACCAAGGATGCTGCTCCCAGCTTTACGATCTGCCCCGTTCCCTGATGCCTTACCACGTCTCGCTGCACTACCGGGAGGAGCAATCTCCTTGTGCATAAGGACGTGAAACGCTTCCCGCTGCAAATTCACGGGGATGACATTCTTAATCCAGAGACAGAGAAATTCTCCGTTGGGTTTGAGATAGATGGTGGCTGGATCGATGAGGCGGTCGTAATGACCCGCCCCAATCGTCTGCTCCTCCAGAGCAGCAATTTCCTGCTCTGGCTCTTCGTGAGAAAGAGTGACGATGGGCAGTTTCATCACTGTGCCTCCTCATTTTCCGTGGACACTAAACGACCACGACGCAGCGCGCACGGTACGTCTGAGATCGGAGCGGGTAACGCTTCGATCTCTTGCCATGGACTGGGCGAAGCCACCGCGACCAGCGGAAAGTCGGGTGCAGGCGGCTCTGCGGACGCGAAGCGTTCCGCTGCGATGGTCACCGCATAAAAGACTGCTTCGGTGGAATTGTTGACGTGGTCCACTTGGGCGATGATCACCTCAATGGCACTTTTCCACGCCGTCTGTTCCTCCCACTTCAGCGAAATCTTCGGACGGAAGTATGGGGCTTTTGTCCGCTCTCCTTGCGGCTCGTCCTCTTGCTCAGAACTGGCTCCGTCAAATACGACGTTAAGCACTGGCTTCGCCGTCCGCTGCTGGAACTCTTCGCGGTAGTAGCTGATCAGGCTGGTGGCGGTACGGTGAGCGATGCCCAAGGCTTCCACTCTCGGCATCCACTCCCCGTGCTTGGCCTGCTGCTTAAGCTGACAAAGCTTCTCGCCTAGTTCATAGCGATTCACTTTATTGGCCGTCCACAGTCGTGCGATCTCGGCGTACAACTCTTCATCCGTTTGTGCTGCGATGGTAGCTTCGGCGTCTGTCAAAATGGCAGAATCTGCCAATTTGACGGCCTCAGCTTCGAACACCCGAGCCTCGGTCTCGACGGGAACAACCGTCAGGACAGAGGCTTCGAGCGAAGGGTTCGGCTGGATATTCTGGTTCATAGGAGACTTGTCCTGAGACTTCTGCAAAAACCGACAAGCTTCGGACGGCCTATTTGTATCGCTGAATCAGTTACTTAGGAGGAGCAATGGAGCAGAAAAGTGCTATATTCCAAACTGGCATATGACTACCATTGCTGAGCAGGTCGAAAAAGATAATTCGCGGCGTAGGAGTCTTCTTCGCGAAAGGCTGAAGCAGGCACGTTTAGAAGCAGACTACAAACAGTCAGAAGTTGCTTACATAATGGGCTGGTCGCAATCCTATCTTTCAAAGGTTGAAGATGGCGACGGGCGCATTGATTTTGTTCGGCTGGAACGGCTGGCCGCCGTTTACAACAAGCCGCTCTCTTGGTTTGCAACTCTCGATCCGGACATTTCGAACCCAACAACTTACGCGGAGGAAGGTGAACCGTGCTATCGCGGTCTAACCCGAAAGGAATGGAAGCAGGCTGCCAAGCATCGGCATTGGCCTGTGCCACGAGGCTGGGGTCATAAGTGGCTTCGAGAAAAGTACGACTGGAGTGTTGCAGCTTATAAGGCTTCGGACGCATATCGCCGTATCGCACATGGCGAGGATTTCTGGAGCGTGTTCAAGCGGGACGGCAGAGTTTACATCGTGACCGCGCCGAAATGAAAACGCATTTAGCTCAGCGAGGATCGGAGCAAGAGTACCGACTTCGTATTACTTACCAGAGCGGCTGGCGGGCATGGTGCTACGGGAGACCCGTGGACAAGTGAATGGAAGCGTATCGCAGGGTACGTTCCTCTGGCTTGAGAAACACCTGCCATCCGCCTCCGGCTTTTATGAAGAACGCTGACCTTCCATTGCGCATCGGTGGCCACTCCCTAGATCAAGAACGCACACCGCATGGACCGGACCCACGATTCGGCAGGCCGACGAAACGGAAGACTCCTAAGAAGGACGACACACCTTGCTGTGCTGACTATCCAGACTGCGAGTGCGCGGAGTTCCTTGGATAATCGGGCTTCACAGGCACCCGACTGACGTGTCAAGCTACCGTGGTGACCAAGACTTTATTCCCAAAGAAGCGTGCCAAAGGCCCACGGGTCGGACGCGATGTTGTTGCCACGCTGGTTCGCCAAGCCCTCAACCTCAGCTCCGATCGGGAAGCAAACCACGTCGTCAACGTTGTTATCGACAGCATCGTGACCGTGATCCGCGAAAACATCGACACCAACGGCTTCTTACAGAAGCTGCCCAGCTTCGGCAAGTTCGAAGTCCGTCACAAGAAGGGCAAGCTGCGCAAGATTCCCCTAACCGGGAAAGTCCAGATGACTGCTGACAAGCGAAAGGGTGAAGTTCACCGGTCTGTCAGAGTTCCGGGAACTCGAACGCATGCCAATAGAGTAGCCCCCGGAGTGCTCTGTGAAGCATCTTTACAATTCCGCCGTTTTCGGGCTGTGCTGTCTTCGGCAGTCTGTTGTGGTGCGTTTCGCCTGAGGCTCAGGTCTTGCTATCTAGTGCAGCACGCGGACCGAATTGTGCAGGCAGGAGTGTCAGGGCTACTCGTGGGCGGTCAATCCCTGCCTCTCCGCCACGCAGTCTGAACCACAGAGAAATCCGTTCGTTCTGCGCCGAATACGCGAATAATGCCGTATTTTGCGACAATTCCCAAACAAACCGGACTGCAGAGAACGGACTGCTCGGCACCGAATGCGGTATTTTTCTGACTTCTCTCCGGAAGGCACTTGCGCAGTGCGGTTTCAAAGAGGGCATTAGGCGAATGCAATGCGATCACAAGCTTGGGATTCGGGCGCTGCGAGTTGACTTCTGTCGGCATCTTGGAAACCAGCTTCGACACTTCCACAAGCCCATTTTCCGGCCAGCTTCCTGTTTGCCGACCCTCCGTCCGCAATCGTTGCATCCCTCCAGCATGCTGCGCAGGCTATAATTGCGCCCACAGATGGCCCTCACCTCTGGCACGAAACTCGGTCCTTATGAAATCCAATCTCCGTTAGGCGCCGGCGGCATGGGCGAGGTGTATCGCGCCCGCGATACGAAGCTGAATCGCGACGTCGCCCTGAAGGTTCTGCCGGGAGTTCTCGCCCACGACCCCGAGCGCATCACTCGCTTTAAACGCGAAGCGCAGGTACTTGCCGCCCTGAATCACCCTAATATTGCTACCATTTACGGCTTTCAGGAATCCGACGGCGTTTGCGCTCTGGTGATGGAATTGGTGGAAGGCCAGACGCTGGCTGAACTCGTCGGGTCGCAGCATGGCGTGCCCCTAGACGACGCGCTGCCGATGGCCAAGCAGATGGCTGACGCCCTTGAGTACGCGCACGAACGCGGAATTATCCACCGCGACCTGAAGCCCGCCAACATCAAGATCACACCGGAAGGCACGGTTAAAGTTCTGGATTTCGGACTGGCGAAGGCGCTCGACGTGGACGCGCCGTCAGCCTCCAACATCTCGAACTCGCCCACACTGACGGTTGCGGCAACGCAGGTCGGCATGATTGTTGGCACGGCGGCGTATATGGGTCCGGAGCAGGCGCGCGGGAAAACTGTGGACCGGCGGGCGGACATCTGGTCATTCGGCTGCGTGCTTTACGAAATGCTCAGCGGTCGCAAGCCGTTTGAGGGCGAAACGGTCACAGACGTTCTGGCATCGGTGGTCAAGGTCGAACCCGATTGGAACGTGCTGCCCGGGCATACGCCGCCACGCATTCGCGAATTGACGCGCCGCTGCCTGACGAAAGATCTCAAGCAACGGTTGCAAGCCATCGGCGAAGCGCGGATTGTTATTGAAGAGACGATTGCGGGGGTGTCGGGGGGTGCGCTCCTTTCGTCCGGGGGATCTCCGGAACCCGGAGGGTTCGCTCATCGCATCCTGCCGTGGGCAACCGGCGGCCTGCTAGGGGCTCTCATCACAGTCGTGCTTCTATGGAATTTCGTCGTTTCCCCGCCGCAGCAGTCTCCGGTTCTCTCCTACATTCCTCCACCCCCGGGCAAAACGCTTCGTGACTTCGGTTTCAGCGCGGGTCCGGTAGCGGTTTCCCCAGACGGCACACAATTGGCATTTTCGGCCACGGACGAAGGCGGCATAACCAGTCTTTATGTGCGGCCACTGGCTTCGGACCAGGCCCGGGATATTGCGGGCACGGAAGATGCGGCCGCGCCCTTCTGGTCGCCAGACGGCGGCTCGCTTGGATTTTTCGCCGCTCAGAAGCTCAAGACAGTGAATCTCGCCAACGGAAACGTACAGGTTGTGGCCGATGCGTCCTGTCCGGACGAGGGCGGCTCGTGGAGTCCCAACGGGATTATTCTCTTTACTCCGAGTTGCGTCGGTCCGCTCCATGAAATTCCTTACTCGGGCGGAAAACCAACTGCGGCCACCAAGCTGGAGAGCGACGAAACAGGCCATGGGTCGCCGGCCTTTCTTCCTGATGGCCGCCGTTTTCTTTATGAGTCGCACAACGTCGGCGCTCCGATAGCCATCTGGGCGATCTGGGCTGGTTCAGTTGGGTCGAACGAGCACCTACTTGTGCTCAAGGGAGCGAGATCCCCCAAGTTTGCCTTCGGTCATCTCCTGTTCATTTGGGACAGCCGTGTGTTCGCGCAGCAATTCGATCCTTCGACGGGCAAACTCGCGGGAGAAGCCACGGCTCTTGTAGACGCGCAGAGCTACTCGGTTTCGTCCGACGGAGTTCTCGCCTACCAGGGAGGGACGCTACAGGGACGTCTTCAGAGGTTCGACCGCAGCGGAAACTCGCTGGGCAGCGTGGGTCCGGTCGCCGTGTATGACTCCGTCAAAATTTCGCCCGACGGCAAGAACATCCTTGCAGAAGTGCAGGACTCGCAGTCGAACACGAGCGATTTGTGGTCTTATCCCGCCTCGGGTGGTGTCGGGACTCGGCTGACATTTGGCCCTGGGATAAAGGAATTTGCGGTTTGGTCGCCGGACGGAAAGTACATCGCCTATACATGTCTGCCGGATGGCAAGTCAGGAATCTGCCGTAAACCTGGGGACGGTTCCGGGACGGAGGAGCGGCTCGCCAATCTGGGTAGTGACAGCAGGGATGCCGCGCTCGTTGATTGGTCGCCGGACGGCCGCTATCTCTCCCTCAACGAGAAACTTGCAGGGGCAATATCCTGATGCAGGCTGACCTGGCAACCAGTGGAAACTCCTTGCAGGTGAAAGCGCTCCATCCGCTGTTCCAGGCGACCCTTCCGAGCTTCCGCGACCCGTTTTTCGATGTGAGCGCCGATGGCAGCCGTTTCCTGTTGGTCACAAGCGCCGATCCCAATGCTTCCCGTTCGATCGGATTGCTCCTCAATTGGGAATCAAAGCTGAAAGGCAATGCAAAATGAAAAACCTTCTTGATTCAAAAGTGATCGGTGCTTTGACTAGGACTTTCCTCCTGGTTCTGTTATTGCCCTTGTCTGCATGGGTGCTGCAGGCGCAGACAATGCCAGGTTTGGGCACGGCCACGTTTCTGACCTCAACCCACTCGGCAGATGCACAGAGCGACTTCATGCACGGTCTGTTGCTACTACACCTCTTTGAGTACCCCGACGCAGCCAAGTCGTTTGTTGCTGCCGAAACAACCGACCCCGGACTTGCTATGGCGTATTGGGGAGAGGCGATGACCTTCAATCACGGAGTCTGGAACCAGGTCGATGTAACCGCAGGTCAGGCCGCGCTGGCCAAATTCGGGGCCACTCCGGAAGAACGAGCCCGCCGTATTGCCGATCCGCGCGAGCGGGCCTATATGAGCGCGGTGGAAATCCTTTACAGCGAAAAGTCTGACAAACGCGAGCGTGACGCGCAGTATGCGGCGGCGATGGAGCAGTTAACCGTGGCTTATCCGAAGGACGACGAGGCACAGCTTTTTTATGCCCTGGCGTTGCTGGGAAAGAGCGAGGGTGTACGTGACGTGCCGACGTATTTGAAGGCTGCGGAAATCGCGAGGACCGTCTTTGCGAGAAACCCGGACCATCCGGGTGCTGCCCACTACTGGATTCACGGGATGGATGATCCACAGCATGCCGCAGGTGCGCTGGAAGCGGCGCGCGCATTGTCCAAGATCGCGCCAGACGCGGGCCATGCGCAACATATGTGCTCGCACATCTTCATGGCGCTGGGCATGTGGGACGAGGTAGTAGAGGCGAACATCGCCGCGATGAGCGTGGTGAATCGCCAGAGAGCCGCAGCAGGGAAGCCTCCCGGACATTGCGGCCACTACAACTACTGGCTCGAGTACGGCTATCTGGAGCAAGGCCGCATCGGCGAAGCAGAAAAGGTGGTCGCAGGCTGCCGCGCGGAGGCAGCGGAATCTGGCACGGCCGCGCGAGCGCGCAGTACGGTAGACCCTGATAACGCGAGTGTCGGCTCTTTTGCCGTGATGCGTAACCGCTACATCATTGACACCGGCCGCTGGAATGGCGAAGTTGCCGGCTGGGGCGTGGATCTGAGCGGCGCACCGATGGCGGAATTCAGTTATGCATTCGGCACTGGTTTTGCCGCGGCGCAGCTTGGCGATGTGGCCGCGGCGCGAAAATCTCTCGCCTCGCTCGGTCAGCTTCTTGCGCAGCTACCGGCCCTTTTTGACCACGAAGGGCTCTCCGCTGACGATCCTGACCGTCGTGTGCCGGAGATTCAAAAGGCGCAGATTGAGGCGGTCACTCTTTCGGCCGAGGGACACGGCGATCAGGCGCTCGCGATCCTGCAGCAAGCCGTTGCAAGCGGGAAGGACTTACCCTATGCGTTCGGCCCGCCATATCCTGGGAAACCTTCTGAAGAGCTTCTTGGAGAACTCCTATTAAAGGTGAATAAGGCTCCGCAGGCACGGGAAGCTTTTGCAGCTTCTCTGAAACGCGCCCCGAGGAGGGTCGAATCCTTGCTGGGGCTGGCGCGAGCCGAGAGCGCGATGGGAGACAAAGCAGCAGCGGCGAATAGCTACGGTGAACTTCTCCGAATTTGGAAGAATGCAGACCCGGGTTACGCGCCAAGAGACGAGGCTCAGCGCTATGTTTCTTCCCCGTCGCAGACTGCGAACTAGGCTCGGGCTTCTTACTTCTGAGCTAGTGCATTCGGGTGCTCGATCATCACGTGGCACCAGAATGTACCAGATGCCATGACATACGGCATGGCGGAGCTAACCTGTCCTTCTTCAGGCAACCCGATTTCCCCTGCGGTTTTGTAGGGAAAGTGAACCGATTGCCATGACTCGATCTCCTTGCCGACGCCATTGGTGCTCACCTGGTAGGAGGAAATAGGGCCGAGCATACGGTATCCGGCAGTAGGATGGTCGGGAATCGCAAGCTTTTTTGCTTTCACTTCCGCATCGATGATGCGATAGAATTCTTCGCCCTTTACACCCCGCGAATGCAGGTCGCGCATTCGACGAACGACGGGCATGAACGACTCGTGATAGCAACGCACATCGAACTCGCCAGCGCCGGGACGAGAAGCGGTGCACACCATTCCATTCAAACCTTGCCGAAGGGTTACAAGTGATAGATCAGGAGCGTAACCGAGTACGGTGGCGTGTTCCCGCATGGCTTCGGGCAAAGGCAATACCGCGGCTGCGATTTGCTGACTGGCAGAAGGCACCTGCGTCGATTGTGCAATTGCGGACGGGAAGAACAAAGTTGAGCAAAAAATCAGGACCAGTAACGGGATCAGCCAGCCTCGCATCGGTTTTGCCTCAAACCCGTCCCTCACATAAACGTAAATGGCCGTGTGAGGGCAACCTTGTCGCAGCAAGTCCGTCGAAATGGCCAGAAACCGGTTGTGGGAAGTTCAGCCCCACTAACGCTTGCCACTGGTTTCGGCCGAGTAACAGGCAACTCTTACCCAATCCGCTAAAGTAAGGGTTGCCGACCAACCGCCCAGTGACGCGACGATTCCGGTGGTTGTGAGTGCGATCCCCAGTTACGCCAACAGCGGAAGGACTGAACGAGCGTTGACAGTCCAGTTCACAAACGCAGCAAAGATGTAGGTCCCGACCACCCAAAGCAACAGCAGTACCGATTCCGGATTTTTCTTCTGCTTCCACCAGTCGGAGAAAGCGAGTAGAAGAATGCAGATGCCGCCAAAACGAACACCGCCAATTCCACAGATAGCCAGATCCTGTCCTTTCCGGCGAAGGCAAACGAGATCCACTCATCGGCAAAGGTTAAACCAGCCAGTCCTGCAAGAACAACACACAGCAAAATCCTGCGCGCAGACTCCAGCACCGGCTCCAGGACCAAGTCAGTAAGGGCGCAACCGCCGACAAACGCGAGACCCACGATTGACTTCGTGAGTATCGAGTCTCCGTGACGTGAGACAAAGCCGTTCGCATACACGGCGGCATCCGCGAGAAATCCCCTTCCGTACAAAGCCCGCGTCCAATATTGATAGGCACCTGAAGAGTATTTAGACTCTGCTGGTTCGCCAGCACTGTGGTCTGGGCAATCAGCACGTCGAGGTAAGGATCGATGCCCGTTTCGTACCGCGCCTGTTCGAGCTTGAGGAAGGTTTGAGCGGAATCCACGGCCTGCTGCTCTTGCTGGATCTCCTTGGATAGGATGCGAACTTCCGCAAGACCATCCTCCACCTTTTGAAAAGCCGAAAGCACGGTCTGCCGGTAGCTGGCGAGATCCGCATTGTGGGTCGCGACGTATTGTTGGACGGTGGCGCGGCGTAGTCCGGCATCGAAGATGGTTTCCGGAAGCGACGCGCCAATGGACCAAAAACGGCTCGGCCACGAGAGCCAATTATGGAATGCGGAACTTTCGAAGCCGCCCTCCGCGGTCAAAGTCAGGCTCGGATAATAGGCTGCGTAAGCGATTCCGATTGCCGCGTTAGCTTCGGCCGTTGTGCGCTCGACTGCCGCGAAGTCGGGCCGGTGCTCCAGGAGTTCCCAGGGCATGCCGAGTGGAATCGGCAGCGGGGCCTCGACGGGCCGGAACTTCATTTCATCGAGCATAAGAATCGAACGCTCGTCCCACACATTTTGAAAACTCCGATTCCCTCGAGGAAGCCAATGAATGCTAGGAGGCGTGCGATAAAGCAGGAACCTATTCTCAGTACTGTTGCGCGCAAGCTGGGGCATGCCGCCGGCACACTCACCAAGGTGACTCAGGAATCATAAGGATAATCTTTCCGCGCTTCCTGAAAATGTTACTGCGAAGGTGCGCGAGGCCGCCAAGATGGGCAAACCCGCGGATCGCTCGCGAATTCCAGTTCGGCATGCCCACGCTCGCGGGCGGACAGCAAAGGTTGCGGCCGGATTCGGCAAGACGCGAAAGCTGCCTAAAGAGAAACCTCCTCGACGCTGACCCGAGGCGTGAAGCAAGCGGTGAAGTGGACGATTCGGGCCGGGAACAATTTTCTCGTTATCCGCCATGTTTGCACTGTGCCAAGTTTCCCAGTCCTTTCGAACCGACTGGCATTTCAATGAGTTAGAGAGACTCCCCGTCGTTTGGAAGGGAAGTTGCATTCTCTCTGGCGGGACAGATTGCTTCAGCACGGAGCTGCTGATGAAGAGGACGGGAGTCGCGCTGTGCAGCGCTTTACCGGCGGTGCTTGCGGTTGCCGGATTCTGCTTTGTGGGGCAGAGGACGGCGAATGCAAACCCGTACGGCAGTGTGGGTCTAAGCTTGGTTCCGATCTTGGCACTACAGGATTAAATGCAGCAACCGACCGCCGCGAAACCCGCATCTGATGCTTCCGGAAGGATTGTCAAGCTTCGGGATCAGTTGGTTCTTTCGAGAGAGGAAGGCAAGACGACTTACAAACTCGACGATCAGGAAAAGGCGAAGGAGTTCGTGGACAAGGACGTGAAAGTTACCGGCATTCTGGATGACTCCATCGGCGTGATTCGCATGAGCGAGATCGGGCGGAGGTAAGCGCAGTGTCAAGCGAGGGACGGCGTGCGCGCCCCGGCCCTTGTTTTTGATCTTCCCTAAAGCTGTACCCCGCGCGTGCGCCCGTCTTCGTCTAATTCGAACCCTGAAAACTTTCGGCAGGAGACGCGTGCATGCGGCTGCTGAGTGTGCGACTGATTGTTTCCCTGATTTTCGGCATCACCCTGGTGTCGCTGGGGTTCTCCTACTACCAGGTGGTGGGAGGGCGCCGCGCGCTCCGGGGCGACCTGGAGCGGCGGGCCGAGGTGCTCGGCGAGAGCCTCGTGGGCAATGTCGAAAAAACCTGGGAAACGGGCTCGGACGAAACTGGTTCGAACCGGGCACTGGAGCGGCTGGTGCAGCGCTTTGGAAATCGCGAACACCTAATTGGAGTGGCGGTTTACAACCGGAAGGGTGAAGTGGTGGCCATGACGCCGGAACTGGCGCATAAGCTTTCGGCAAGCCCGCAGCCACTGCTGCAAGCCATCCACGACGATCGAGAGGAAAGTGCTTTCGTGAAGCTTGGGGAGGCGCGGGTACTGATTCTCGCGCTGCCTTTGCATCGCGGAGACGAAGTATCTGGGGGACTGGCGATCGTGCACGACGCCGGCTACATCCAGGCGCAGATGCGGCGGGTGTGGCGGGAAACATTTCTGCGGGTGCTGGCGCAGGTTTTCTTGATTGTCTTCATCACGCTGCTGATTGTGCGTTGGAGCACGCCGGGACCGATCGCGCGAGCGGCGCAATGGATGCGGGCCATGCGCACGGGAAGAGTTTCTTCGTCGCAGGAGATGCCGGACCTTGAGATGTTCCGGCCGCTGGCGCGCGAGGTTGCCACCATGGCCCAAAGCCTGAGCCTGGCGCGCAGCGCGGCGGAGAACGAAGCGCGGCTGCGCGAAGCTGGAGAGTCGATGTGGACCGCGGACCGGCTCTCGGTGCACATCCAGACTCGGCTTGAGGGCAGTGGGCTCATTGTGGTTTCCAATCGTGAGCCATACATTCATCAGCACCAGCGCAATGGAAAGTCGCTGAATGTTGTGGTGCCGCCGAGCGGACTGGTGACCGCGCTCGAGCCTGTACTCAACGCCTGCGACGGAACGTGGATCGCGCACGGCAGCGGCGACGCGCGACACGGAGGTTGTGGATGCGCACGACCGGCTGCGCGTTCCTCCGGATGATCCGCGCTACACGCTGCGCCGGGTGTGGCTGAGCAAGCAGGAAGAGGAAGGCTACTATTACGGTTTTGCCAACGAGGGGCTGTGGCCGCTTTGCCACATCGCGCACACGCGGCCGATTTTTCGCGCATCCGACTGGCAGCACTATCAGGAAGTGAACCGCAAGTTCATGCGAAGCGGTGCTGGAGGAGATCGAAGACCTCTCCAGCCCTGTAATTCTGGTGCAGGATTATCACTTTGCGCTGTTGCCGCGGCTGATTAAAGAAAAAAGGCCGGACGCGCGGGTGGCAATTTTCTGGCACATCCCGTGGCCGAATCCCGAAGCTTTCGGCATTTGCCCGTGGCAGCGCCAGTTGATCGATGGCCTGCTGGGCGCGGATCTGATCGGCTTTCACATGCAGTCGCACTGCAACAACTTTCTGCAGACGGTGGACCGGGTCGTGGAGTCGCGTGTGGACTGGGAGCATTTCTCGGTGCTGCGGCAGGACCATCGCACGCTGGTGCGGCCTTTCCCCATCAGCGTGGACTTGACTGAGGACGAACCGGCCGAAGGCGCAGACCGTGGCTTCGCGATATGAGGAGCGGGCGTCATTGCTGCGCAGTCTGGGGGTGGAGGCAACATTTCTCGGGAGTTGGCGTGGACCGGGTGGACTACACCAAAGGAATCCTGGAGCGCTTTCTGGCGATTGAGCGGTTTCTGGAGAAATACCCGAGCTATCAGGGGAAATTTACGTTCGTGCAGATTGGAGCGCCAAGCCGGACGCACATCAAGCGCTATCACGATCTGCTGGCCGAGGTGGAAGCCGAAGCGGAGCGGATCAACTGGCGTTTTCAGTCCGAGAAGTGGAAGCCGATCGTGCTGCTCGAGCGGCAGCATAGTCACAAAGAGATCACGCCGTACTACCGCGCCGCCGATCTGTGCATAGTTACTTCGCTGCACGACGGCATGAACCTGGTGGCGAAGGAATTTCTGGCGGCGCGCCGGGACGAGCGCGGCGTGCTGATCCTGAGCCAGTTCACCGGAGCCGCGCGCGAACTGCGGGATGCGCTGCTGGTGAATCCCTACGACATCGACCAGTCGGCGGAGGCGATCCGCGTGGCGCTGGAGATGGAGCCGGAAGACAAGCAACTGCGGGTACACCGCATGCGCCGGAGCATAAAAGAACACAACATTTACCGCTGGGCCGGCAACTTAATCACGGAGCTGTGTGAGGTGCGCCTCGACATCAGGGAAAACGAGCACGAAAAGCATCGCGCGAGTTCGACGGCGGCGTGATGCCGTCGCCTGACGCTGTGGCGTAATGTTGCGGCTTGATATCCGAACCTGGCGAAGAAAGGAGATGGGTGCCGAAGTTGAAGACACAGCGACATATTGACGAGTTTCTGAGGGCCGTGGGGCGGGCAGAGCAGGCGCTGCTGATGCTTGATTACGACGGCACGCTGGCGCCATTCCGGCAAGAGCGGGACGAGGCGTTCCCTTATCCGGGGGTTGCGCAACTGCTGCAGGCAATCATTCGCAGCGGCGCTACACGGCTGGTGATTATTTCAGGACGGGACACGAGCGAGACGATTCCGCTGCTCGGCATCACGCCGATCCCGGAAGTGTGGGGTCTGCACGGGCTGCAGAGACGGAAGCCTGACGGCAGCTTCAAGACCTTGCGCATTGAGGAGTGCTATCTGGACGCTCTCTCCGACGCCAATCGATGGCTTGCCTGCCAGCACCTGCAACACACCGGGGAATTCAAAGCCGGGAGCATTGCTGTGCATTGGCGAGGGTTGAGTGACTGGAAGGCGAAGGAGCGGCGCGACCGGGTCCTGGCCGGCTGGAATCCGATTGCCGAACATACGGGCCTGGAGTTGCTGGACTTTGACGGCGGCATCGAGATCCGGACGCCGGAAGCAGACAAGGGAGATGTGGTGCGACTGCTGCTCAGTGAGACGGAGGCGGATACACCCGCGGCATATCTGGGAGACGATGCCACCGACGAGCACGCTTTTGAGGCGATGCGTGGCCGGGGGTTAAGCGTGCTGGTGCGGCCGCGGCTACGGCAGACTGCGGCGAGGACGTGGCTGAAGCCTCCGGAGGAATTGATCGATTTCCTGAGCCAGTGGCTGGAGGCCCTGCGCGGGCGTTATGCCGAGGATGGAATGGCGGCCGCAGGGGCGCAGGGATGATGGGAGCAGGGATAGGGATGAGGGTTGGAGGGATGACGATATGAGCACGGCAGCGACTCTCGAGCGGGTTCCGGCGAAGCCGTTCTACTTCAATACTTCGTCCAATCTGCTGCGCATCACCAAGTTCAAGGCGAATACTCTGGCGGAGCTGCTGGATGCGCTGCGCGAGTGTCCGGAAGACTCGATCTTTCAGCATACCTTCCGCACTCTCGAAGAACACCACTTTCTTCGGGTCGGATTCTCCAACGATTTTGGGCACTGGGCGCTGACGGACTGCAAAGAACCGCGTCTGGCGGAAGAACTGGCGAGCGTGGACGTGCGCGAGTTCACTTCGGTGGCCGGGTTACGCGAGCGCTTCGTCGAGATCCTGCAGCAATATTTGAGCAAGCATCCGGAAGCGGGCAAGCGGGTGGCGGAGGATCCGTTCTACTTTTGCGCGTCCGATCTGGTCGTGATGCCCACCAGCTTTCAGGCGCACACCATGCAGGAGTTCACCGAAGGGGTGAGGGGGGTGAGCCTGCACTCGATTCATCATCATTTCATCGAGGCCCGGCTGCGGATCAAGCTCATGTCGAATGACTTCTCGCAGTGGTTGTATGAGGATGCGGGGCTGACCGATACGGCGCGAGAGCTGAACCGGATCGACATCTACACAGCAAGTCTGGAAGAGGTCCGCCAACAGATTGTGCGGATCCTCGAAAGGGCGCTGATCTGAGATTCGGAAGGAATCTATGACACCCGTAAAAGCCGAACCCGAAGCCGGCCAGACGCTGGCTGAGAAAGTTGCCGAACCGGATGCAGCCTCACGACCCGAGCGGCGAGCCGCGCCTCGAAGCTGGGAGACGCCTCCCGCGCCGGTACCGCCGCCGCACTTTGACGATTACGAGAGCATTGTGGGGCGGCCCGTGCTGGACGAGCTGCGCTATCTCGCCAAGAACGTCAAGGGCAAGACGCTGAAGATGGTGAACTCCACCGCGGTGGGCGGGGGTGTGGCCGAGATGCTCAACCGCCTGGTGCCGCTGCTGGCAGAGCTTGATGTGGTGACGCATTGGGACGTGATTACCGGGGGCAATGACTTCTTCGAGATCACAAAGGCATTCCACAATGCGCTGCAGGGATCAGACTATGAACTGACGCGGCAGGCACAGGAAATCTTTCTGAGCTACAACGAGCAGAACCGGCAGCGCATTCAGTTCACCGAAGACGTGGTGGTGATACACGACCCGCAGCCGGCGGCGCTGATTCGTGCCAAGCAGGACGGGCCGCAGCGATGGATCTGGCGGTGCCATATCGACCTGTCGACGCCGAATCTGCAGGTGTGGGGATTTCTGCGGCCGTTCATCGAGCAATACCACGCGGCGATTTTTTCGTCACAGTCATTTTCGCGGCAGTTGCCGATTCCACAGTATCTGTTTTATCCGTGTATCGATCCGTTGTCGGAAAAGAACAAGGAGCTGGAGGACAGCTTCGTCCAGAAGGTCTGCGACGAATTTGGAGTGGATCGATCGCGGCCGATCGTCACGCAGGTTTCGCGCTTCGACCGCGCCAAGGACCCGGTGGGAGTCGTGCGGGCTTTCAAGCTGGCGAAAAAATACGTGGATTGCCAACTGGTGCTGGCGGGCGGAGGGGCGAGCGACGATCCCGAGGGGGCGGCGGTTTTGAAAGAGGTGAAAGAGACGGCGGGAGACGATCCAGACATTATTATTCTCGACCTGCCGCCGTGGTGCGCGCTGGAGATCAACGCGCTGCAACGGGCGTCGACGCTGATCGTACAGAAGTCGATCAAGGAGGGCTTTGGGCTCACCGTGACCGAGGGGCTTTGGAAGGGCAAGCCAACCATTGCCGGGGCCGTGGGAGGGATCCCAAACCAGGTCATCGACAAGTTGACGGGGATGCTGGTGCACACGGTGGAAGGCTGCGCCTACCAGATCCGATACCTGCTGACGCATCCCGAATTCTCGGCGCAACTGGGCCGTAACGGGCGCGAGCACGTCAAAGAAAACTTCCTGATGACCACGAATGTGCGGCGCTGGTTGTTGCTGATGCAGATCATCCTGCGGGACGGTAGTGTATCAGTTTGATAAGCCAGCGGCTGAAGCCGCAATGACTTCGTGATAGGCGGCGGGAAGTCGAGGACCGCAGGCGCTCCTAAATGGGGGCCACGGATACGACTGAAATTCTGATCCCGTTCACTCTGCCGACAATCCTGACGCGCTGTCCGGCTACCGGCTTCAATGCATCGAGATTGTCTTCGAGCAAATAAAGCGAGTCGCCGTCGATGAGAACGAAGTGCTCGCCTGCGTGCACGCATACCCGCGTACAATCAGCGGCTGTCTTGCCGATAGCGGCAGAATGTTTGGCGCTACAATGCGTATCCGCAATCATGCCTTCGTGCGTTTGCAGTTGCGCGGACTCCGCGCCGGCGCCCAAAGTTGCCATCATCGCGGCCAAAGCGCAAAGCATGGCGAGGGCACTGGCGAGTTCAATGGTTTTCTTCCAGAGCGGCATTCTCATTGCGGTACCCCAGCGTTCGAGGTCTGTGCCATTGGCTCAGGGTGCGGTTGTTGTGCAGATGGATTAGCCGGCTCGGGCTGGGGATCCGGAGACACTGGCTGCTCGACCGGAGGCAATGGCTGCGGGATCGCCTGCGGTTTTTGAAGTTGCGACCATGCGATCAGTTGCGGCCCCAGAACTTCAGGGGGCAGACCGGAACCTGAGTGCCTCTTACCATCCTGCGCGAACAGCAGCGGCACCGTCGCTGCCAGAAAAAACAGCGTGGCGAAAATGTGAGCCTTTCGCTTCATAGTCCACCTCCACAAGACGAAGCGGCCTTATACAACAGGAGCAATTAACGGGCCAACGCAATGTGCTGAAAGTACAACCCGAACGGCCATCCGGGGGCATGAGCATAAAGATTTGCTCATTTCCATGTTCTTTTCTACGCGGGGAATCTCGCTAGCAAAAATACAGGTCTTACCGTATGGGCACGGTTTTGTCGTTGCATTACTCTATAGCCCTACTCGATGAATGCCCCATCGCCAGGTGCCGGTCCACTGGGAGGATCGGCACCTGTTCTCTTTTAGCCTGCAAGTACATACTGCTTCAGCATGGACTACAGCGCCGGCAACATCAAAATACAGATTGAAAACGATTTCTCCGAGCAGAGTTCAGCGCTATCGTGCAGGTGAGCATAAATCAAACGGGAGGATCACCATGCTTTATTGGACACTCATGTTCCTGGTGATAGCGTTGATCGCCGGGATCCTGGGCTTTACCGGCGTTGCGATTGCCGCGGCAGGGATTGCGAAACTGCTGTTCGTGATTTTTCTGGTGCTGTTCCTGCTTTCACTCGTCACCCATATCGGCCGCCGAGGCAGCAGCGGAATCTAAGACCAGGGTCGGCACGCGGCTTCGTCAGCAAAGCGCCTTCCAATTGGCGGAATACAAAATCCCCTCGTGGAAGGCGCTTTGTCATGGCTCGGATTCATTTCCCTTGTGCAAACCTGTTTCTGAAATACATGATCCACCGTATAGCTTCCTTTCCGTAGGCCGGCTAAGGTGGATGGTGGGCGATTCCCCAATAAAGGCACTCATTTGAGGTGATCTATGATGAACCGGGCCGCTTCGCAGGGTACTCTGCAGGGCTGGAGAGAACTTTATTGCGCTGCTCTGTTCGAACAGGACACGAATCAGATTCCCGCGCGAATCGTTGATGCCGAGAAAGCCATCGTGGCCCGGGCAAGGGAACTGCTTCACGGCTGGCACCGATACCGGTGAGGAGGAGCAGTTGGATGATGCCCTATACGCCTTGCGCGCATTGCACAGTTGCCTGAACATCCGCGCCGCAGCTTAGCGCAACTGCTAACATGCTTCAATACACATGAACGATTCCGTTTCGCACGGCATAAAGCGTAAGAGCCGCGACGGAATGCAGGTCGAGTTTGCGCATCAGATTTGTACGGTGGGTTTCTGCCGTCTTCACGCTCAGGCTGAGAGATGCGGCAACTTCCTTGGTGCTCTTGCCTTCCGCCACCAACTGAATCACTTCGCGCTCCCTCGGCGTCAATACCTGATCGCAGGCGCCGTTCACATCGGGCGGACGCAGGTAGCCGTCGAGCATCATCTGGGCCACCCTTGAAGTAAAGAAGGTGCGCCTTTGTTGTAACGCTTCCACTGCAGTCACCAAGTCGCGGCCGGCATCGGACTTCAGCAAGAAGCCGCGGGCACCGGCGGCCAGCACTTCCCGCACTACCTGCTCCGAATCATGCACGGTCAGGATCAGGATGCGAGATTCAGGAGCTACGACCAGGATCTGCCGGGCCGCATCAAGCCCATTCAGGTTGGGCATCCCGATGTCCAGCAAAAGCACATCCGGTTTCAGCCGGCTGGCGCATTCGAC
The DNA here is from genome assembly GCA_963784085.1 of uncultured Acidobacteriaceae bacterium. Lineage (GTDB taxonomy): Bacteria > Acidobacteriota > Terriglobia > Terriglobales > Acidobacteriaceae > Sulfotelmatobacter. Next base: position 179,991 of record CAWAQH010000017.1, read on the forward strand.
CGCTTCACGGCCGTCTCGGGCTTCGCCGCAAACTTCCCAGCCAGCGTGGGTTTCCAGCACCGACCGGATACCTTTTCTTGCCACCTCGTGGTCATCTGCGATCAGGATTCGAAGCAAGCTCATGCCTCCACCCCCAAAGAGAAACGACGAATGAGATTTCCGTGCGAGTTCGCGCCGGAGTGACTTATGGCCTATCTCTTGGGATGCAAGGGGATTGCCAAACCTTCAACGGTTTGAATCTCAACAACCTGGCGGTGACGAAGCCCGGAATCAATGTAAGTTTTTCTCACCGGGCAGCGATCGATGGATCCCATCCTCAGGTCTTTACCGTAGGCGGAATGGGTCTGCAGCTTCAGGCTAGGCTGGTTTCCGGCGGATGAGGCATCTGCGGCGGCATCTGAATCTGGATAATATTGTTCTTGATGGCATACACGACCAGATCACGGATGGAGTGCAGGCTCAGTTTCCGCATGATGTTGCTGCGATGCGTCTCTACCGTCTTGGTGCTAAGGTTCAGGAGTGTGGCCACTTCCTTCGAACTTTTTCCTTCCGCGAGCAACTGCGTCACCTCTCGCTCCCTGACGGTGAGTGTCGGCAAATGAGGTGGCTGATCCCGGGATGCATGATGTCCCTTGTCCAGAAAACCCGCCAGGACCAGATCGTTCACCCTCGGCGTGAAGAACATGCGCTTGCCCTGCAACGCTTCCACCGCAGACACCAGATCGCGTGCCGCGTCGGACTTGAGCACAAAGCCGCGCGCGCCCGCGTCCAGCGCCTCCCGGATCACCTGGTCAGAATCCGTGATGGTCAAAATGATGACTTTGAATTGCGGGTCAAGCTGCATCAATTGGCGCGTGGCGTCCAGGCCATTCAAGTAGGGCATTCCGATGTCCACGATCACCACATCCGGCTTCAACTGCTTCGCCATCTCGAGCGCCTCGCGGCCATCGCGGGCCTCGCCGCACACCTCCCACCCCTCATGTTTTTGCAGGAGCGCGCTCAATCCCCGGCGAACGATTTCATGATCGTCGGCTAACAAGATACGCACTTTCATCACATCCTCCCTGGAAGACTTAGAGATATGACTTGGGCCGTTCCGGTCCGGAATCCGATACTGCACGTTCCGCCAGTGCCGTAAAAACTCGATGCTGACTCACCGCCTCCACCGCCTCCAACAGGTCGCGGGCGGCATTCGATTTCACCACGTAACCCCTGGCCCCTGCATCCAGGGCTTCGCGCATCATCTGGGGAGAATCGTGCTGTGTAACAAATAAAACTTCCGGACCCCACGCCCGGTGCTTCTGCTGAATTAGACGGCACGCTTCCAGGCCATTCATCTCAGGCATCGTGACATCGAGCACTATAACGTCCGGATGTAAACGATCAACCTTGTCCAGAGCCTCGACTCCATCCGACGCTTCACCGACCACTTCCCATCCCGGCCTTCCTTCGAGAAGGGATCGCAGGCCTTGCCTCACGATGTCATGATCATCCACCAACAGAATGCGAACGGCCATAAGTGTACTTCTCTCCGAAGGCCGTCTCGCCTCGCGGCCCATGCCCGGGCCACGGCATCGGCTTCAGGTTTTCCCGCGTGCTGCCGTAAGGCTTCCTCTGGCAAATTTTCGCGGCCCCCCCTGACCGAATCCAAGTAAAGTGGCCCCATCAAAACTAGCATCCCGGTACGGCCACACATATACAGGAAATCCTGTATCTATACGCTCCGCTTTAGAACGCCTAGCCGGCCGCACTCACAGGAAAATAAGTTTGTTCATGCAATAACGCGTCCACGGCCTCGACAATTGAGCCAACGTCGGATTTGGCGCAAGCCCCTCGAATCCCTGCTCTCCGCGCCTCTTCGGCAAGCTGTTTGGAGAGGTGAATGGTGACCATCAGGATGGGGATCTGGGGAAATAGTTGCGCAATCCGTCGTGCAACGTCAAGCCCATTCAGATCGGGCATCTGGAAATCAAGAAGAATCATGTCCGGGGGATTCTTTATCACCCTTTGGATTGCTTCTCCGCCAGTTCGCGCTTCGTCGCAGACTTGCCAGGTGCCTTGCTGCTCCAGCAAAGCGCGTAAATAGTGCCGAACCGCTGGATTATCGTCCACTACAAGAATGCGAACCAAGCGGCACTTCCTTCCCGATGCTAAGTTAACGACACCCCAGTTTCGGCAGCCAGGAAAACGATCACCGCCCGTTCTCTAACCGTGGCTTTCCGGACGGTGCTCATTTCACACCCGCCAAGTTGGCCCCCGGTCATTTCATTGCTCAATTGCTCTAAGGCAACACTAGAACTGCAAGCTCAGATTCGCAATACCGTATATGCCGTAGCATTTTCAACAAGGCACTATGCAACTCTGGAGGCGCGCAATCTCCGTTTCGGAAACAGCAGGTCGCGCAGCTTCGCTTTCGCCTTGTGCAACTGTGATTTCGAATTGCCCACTGAGCACGAAAGCATCCCAGCGATCTCATGATGTTGGTATCCTTCCACCTCGTGCAGTGCGAAAATCTGCCGGCACCCTTCGGGAAGTTTCGCGACGGCGCGGCGCAATGAAATTCGGTCGACCACTCCCGCCAGGCGCAGGTCTTCTGTGCTGACTTCGCGCCGCAGAGACGGCGACTCTGGTGATGCCGGCTCGTCGAGAGAAAGCGCGGGCGGACCTTTGCGTCGTCGCAGTTTCATTAGCACCGTATTCACCGCGATGCGGTACACCCAAGTAGAAAAGGCGGAGGCACCTCGAAACGATCCCACGCAGCGAAAGATCTGCATAAAGGTCTCCTGAGTCAGATCCTCGGCCTCGGCAGTATCCTTCGTCATCAGCAGGCACACGGCATACACCCGTTTCTTATGGGCCTGATACAGCGCCGCAAATGCCTGCTCATCGCCCGACTGGGCCCGCTCAATCAGGCTGCGCTCGGATTCGACCGGATTGTAGGTTTCGCCGGCCACTATCACGTTTGTCGCGGAAATCACGCAAGTCGCCACAGTAGTCTCCTTCTCTCAAAACTAGAGTGTTGATCTGTCCGCTCTCCGATGGGTCCGGGAGCTTTGCAAGCTTCTATGACGATAGCGACACAGCTGCCGTCAGCCCATCGGGCTGCTGCTGTAAATGACTGCAAGACTTACTGTAACGGGGAGTATGGAAAGCGGTAGAACGGGAATGTCGTGAGAAACAACGATGGCGCCTTCCGCTACGAAAGGCCGTGATGATTTCTACTCGTGATGGTTCCACTGTTGCCGACCACGGTCCACGGCTTCAGGCGCATCCATCCAGCACAGCGCTCGGTTCTCGCAATGCCGACTTGCGTGGGACCATGAGCTCGAGCAGCGTTCCCGGATGCATATTGCGCAGGTGCAGTTCTCCGCCCAGCTCTTTGGCACGCTGTTTCATGCCTCCAATACCCACGCCAATGCTATCCGGTCGCAGCTCGGCAACACTTTCGCCGATGCCCTTGCCGTCGTCTCTCACGGCAACCATGATCGTGCCATCCCTTTGCGACAATGTAATCTCTGCTTTGGTCGCTTCCGAATGGCGGAAGACATTCGTGAGGGCTTCCTGAACTATCCGGAAAACCGCGGTCTCCATTTCCCCTGGCAGCCTGGGAAACTCGGTGGGCTGGACATCCAGAGTGGTCTCGATGCCACTTCGCTTGGTCAGCCCTTCCGCATACCAGGCGAGCGCCGATAACAATCCGACTTCATCGAGCAGAGGAGGGTGCAGGAGGTGAGACATGGTGCGGACTTGTTGAATGGCGCGATCGACAATGCCACTGGCTTCAGTTCCCGCTTCCTTCGCCTGTGGAACGGGTGTTTCCTGAATCATCCTGTCCAGCACGATCTTGGCCACCGCGAGCTCCTGCCCCAATCCATCGTGCAGATCGCGCGCCAAACGCCGCCGCTCCTCATCCCTCAGGGTCATCAGCCGGATGGAAAGGCGCCGCAATTCGTCGGTCCTCCTGTCAACCATTTTTTCCAGTTCACTGGCGTTGTCGCGAATCGATTGTTCCAGCACTTTGCTGTCGTGAATATCGGAGCAGGTTCCGTACCATTTGACGATATTGCCGGAGTCGTCGCGAATCGGGACCGCGCGCGCCCGGAACCAGCGATACGCCCCTTCCGCGGAGCGAAGGCGATACTCTGCTTCGTAGTTCGTCCCCGACTCGACGCTGTGTACCCAATCCGTCATGGCCTGTCCCTTATCATCGGGATGCACATAGTCAAGCCATCCAAAACCATCCCCCGAACGCGCGGGCGCGCCAGTATAGTCGTAAAATCGGCCGCTGATGTAATCTCTGGAACCATCCGCCTTGCGGCTGAAGATAATGTCAGGCGCGGTGTGGATGATCGCGTCGAGTTCCTGGTTCTTGCTCACCAACTCCACGTTCAGTCGAAGTAACAGCTCCGCCTTGCTGGCTAATTCCTCGGTGCGTTCCAGCACGCGCTGCTCCAGTTCGCGGTTCAAGGTCTCGAGCTGGCGCGTCTTTCGGTGCAATTCGGCGAATACTCTGACTTTGGCCCGCAAAAGTTCCGGCACCACCGGAACCGAAATATAATCGACTGCCCCGTGCTCGTATCCTTTGAGCTGATCCAGATGTGTGAGATGCACTGCCGAAACGAAAATGATTGCCGTCCTCTGAAAACGTGGGTGCTGTCGGATCATCGCGGCCAGCTGAAAACCATCCAGTTCGGGCATGCTCACATCCATCAGCACTACGGCAACGTCAGTTTTCAGGAGAATTTCCAGGGCCTCCTTGGCCGACGTGGCCTTGATCAGGTTCTCGCCGATCCCGCCCAGCATGACCTCGTAACTCAGCAGCTTTGCCGGTTGGTCGTCCACCATGAGGATGTTGACTCTTTCGTTCGTGGTCATAGCCTCAAGTCCTCCCTCCCGCTTCGGGCATCCAACGCATCTATGCGACTCCGGGTCATCGGTGCAGCCACATTCGCAGTGACGAAAGCAGTTGCTCGGTATTCACCGGTTTTGCCAGATACTCCGACGCTCCAGCCTCCAGACATTTCTCGCGGTCGCCCTTCATCGCCTTTGCGGTCAGAGCAATGATCGGGAGGCGCCGGAAGGAGGCGTTCTGCCGGATCACCTGCATGGTTTCGTAGCCGTCCATTTCCGGCATCATGATATCCATCAAAACGATGGCAATGTCCGGAGTCGATTCCAGCTTCGCGATTGCCTCCCGCCCCGTGCCGGCCGTGATCACGTTCATCCCCCTGCGTTCGATAACACTGCTGAGGGCAAAAATGTTGCGCACGTCATCGTCGACGACCAACACTCTCTTCCCGACCAGCGCATCGTCGGAGTGGTGTAACCGGTCGAGCAGTTTCTGCTTCTCTTCCGGAAGATCGGCCACAACACGATGAAGGAACAGCGCCGTCTCATCGAGCAGGCGTTCGGGCGATTCTACTCCCTTCACCACCACGCTACGGGCCAGTGAGTGTAGCCGCGCATCTTCCTCGGGAGAAAGCTCCTTGCCGGTAAAGACCACAACGGGCAAATCCCTCAGGGATGGAGTATCGCGGAAGCTCTCCAAAACTTCAAAGCCCGATATATCGGGCAGGCGCAGGTCAAGAACCACGCAATCGAAGGCCTGCTGGCTGACAATCTCAATAGCCTCCGCGCCCGTTGCCACGACCGTAACGTCGATGTCTTCATATCCCAGCAACGCTTTGATGCTGAGTTGCTCGGCTGGATTATCTTCCACCACCAGCAAGCGCTTGCGGCGAGGCGTCGAATACTCTTTGATGCGTCCCAGTGCCGACTCCAGTGCCTCCGGCGTCGTTGGTTTGGTAACGAACGCAAATGCGCCCCGCGCTAAGCCGTGGTGCCGGTCCTCGTCGAGCGTCAGCATCTGAACTGGTATATGCCGCGTCGCCGGATCCTGTTTCAAGTGGTTCAGTACGGTCCAGCCCAGCATATCGGGAAGGAAAACGTCCAAAGATACCGCCGTCGGATGGAATTCCTGGGCCAGCGCCAGCGCCTCTGCGCCCCGAGTGGCCACCAGGACTTTGAACCCCTTGTCCCGCGAGAGATCGCACAGCACGCGCGCATAGTGCGTATCGTCCTCGACAATCAGCAGGATCGCATCATCCGGCTGCAGATTGTGACGGTCGTCGGCAATCTTCTCCACCGGATGTTCTACCACCCCCGTCACTGGCAACGGCAGGCGCGAAACCGACGATCTCGATCCCTGCTCCGTCGCGCCCGCAATCGAACTGGAAGGTCCCACATAAGTTTGGGGCAGGTAGAACGTGAAGGTGCTGCCCCGCCCTGGAGCGCTGCGCAGCTGGATTTCTCCACCCAGCAGGCTGGCCAGTTCGCGGCTGATCGCCAGCCCCAGCCCGGTTCCGCCGTACTTGCGGCTGGTGCCGGCATCCGCCTGTTGGAATGCCTCGAAGATGATCCTCTGTTTTTCGAACGGAATGCCGATGCCCGTATCGGAAACTTCAAAGGCCACCACCGACGCTGCCTTGCTCAGGATCGGGTGTTCCTCCGTCCAGCCATTTCTGGCCAGCGTCACCGACAAGCGCACCCCGCCAACTTCCGTGAACTTGAACGCATTCGACAACAGATTCTTCAGCACCTGCTGCAGTCTCTTCTGGTCGGTCACCACGCTGCGCGCCAGGTGCGGATCGGTCTGCACGTCGAAACTGAGGCGCCGGTTTTCCGCTTCATGCCGGAACGGGCGCTCCACCGCATCCAGCAGGCTGGCGACAAAGACTTCTTCCGCCTCCACCGAGACCGTGCCGGATTCGATCTTCGACAGATCAAGAATGTCGGTGATCAGGTTCAGCAAGTCCGTACCCGCGCCATGGATCGTGCGCGAGAACTCAACCTGCTTCGGGGTGAGGTTGCCGTCGGGATTGTCGCTGAGCTGCTGTCCCAGCACCAGAATGCTGTTCAGCGGAGTCCGCAACTCGTGCGACATATTGGCCAGGAATTCGGACTTGTATTTCGAAGTCAAAGCCAGTTCCTTGGCCTTCTCCTCGAGCGCGCGGCGCGCCTGCTCAATTTCCTGGTTCTTGCGTTCCACCTCGACGTTCTGTTCGGCAAGCTGCTGCGCCTTCTGCGCCAGTTGCTCATTGGTCTGCTGCAGTTCTTTTTGCTGCATCTGAAGTTCGGTGGCCAGTTGCTGCGACTGCTTCAACAGGCCCTCGGTCTGCATCGTGGCCTCAATGCTGTTGAGCACGATGCCGATGCTCGCCGTTAACTGCTCCAGGAATGCAAGCTGGGACGTGGTAAAACTGCTCAACGAAGCCAGCTCGATTACGGCTTTGACCCGGTCCTCAAACAGCACCGGCAGCACAATCACATTCCGGGGAACGGCTTCAAACAAACCGGAGCGGATCGCAATTGTATCCGGCGGCAAATCCGAGATCAGCATTCGCCGTTTCTCCGAAGCGCATTGCCCCACTAGTCCTTCGCCGAGTTTCAGCCGCCGCAGGTGCCCATCTTCACCGTCGCCGGCGAAGGCGGAGAGCAGAACCATTTCCGCCGATTCCTCGGTTCCCATCTGATAGATCACCCCCTGTTGCGCGTTCACCAGAGGCGTAAGTTCGGAGAGCAACATGCGTCCCACCGTCGTCAGATCGCGTTGCCCCTGCAACATGCCGGTGAAGCGGGCGAGATTGGTTTTCAGCCAGTCCTGCTCCGTGTTGCGGTCTGTCGTAAGACGGAGATTGTCGATCATCGTGTTCAGGTTGTCTTTCAGATCGGCAACTTCGCCGCTAGCTTCCACCTGAATCGACCGCGTAAGGTCGCCCTTGGTCACGGCGGTCGCAACTTCGGCGATGGCGCGAACCTGGTTGGTCAAATTGTCAGCCAGGAGGTTGACGTTGCCGGTGAGATCTTTCCACGTTCCGGCAGCGCCGGGCACATTGGCCTGGCCGCCGAGCCGGCCTTCCACGCCCACCTCGCGGGCAACTGTTGTCACCTGATCGGCAAACGTGGCCAGCGTGTTCGTCATGTTGTTGATGGTTTCGGCCAGAGCCGCGACTTCACCTTTCGCGTTCACCGTCAGCTTCTGCGTGAGCTCGCCATTCGCCACCGCAGTCACCACTTTGACGATGCCGCGTACTTGTTCCGTCAGGTTGGCGGCCATCACGTTGACGTTGTCGGTAAGATCCTTCCACGTTCCGGCCACGCCGGGAACCTGCGCCTGCCCGCCCAGCTTGCCTTCCGTACCCACTTCGCGGGCCACGCGAGTCACTTCGGCGGCGAACGCGTTGAGCTGATCCACCATGGTGTTGATGGTATTTTTCAGCTCCAGAATTTCTCCCTTCACGTCCACCGTGATTTTGCGCGACAGATCGCCGCGCGCCACGGCAGTCGTCACTTCGGCGATGTTGCGTACCTGGCCGGTCAGGTTTCCGGCCATTGCGTTCACCGAATCCGTAAGATCCTTCCACGTCCCCGCCACGCCGGAGACATTCGCCTGGCCGCCGAGGCGGCCTTCGCTGCCCACTTCGCGCGCCACGCGCGTAACTTCGGCGGCAAACGAGCGCAACTGCTCGACCATCGTGTTCAGCGTTTCCTTGAGCTGTAAAATCTCGCCGCGCACATCCACGGTGATTTTTTTCGACAGATCTCCGTTCGCAATCGCCGTCGCGACTTCGGCAATATTTCGCACCTGGCCGGTAAGGTTGCTGGCCATGAAGTTCACGTTATCTGTCAGATCCTTCCACGTACCGGCGACTCCCGGCACCTGTGCCTGCCCGCCAAGTTTCCCGTCGGTCCCCACCTCGCGCGCCACGCGCGTCACCTCGCCGGCGAAGGCGTTCAGTTGGTCGACCATCGTGTTGATCGTGTTCTTGAGTTCGAGAATTTCGCCTTTCACGTCGACCGTGATTTTGCGCGACAAGTCGCCGCGCGCCACCGCCGTAGTTACTTCCGCGATGTTTCGCACCTGGCCGGTGAGGTTTCCGGCCATAAAGTTGACGTTGTCGGTCAAATCCTTCCAGGTACCGCCGACGCCGGGCACGTTCGCCTGACCGCCAAGACGCCCTTCCGTTCCCACTTCGCGGGCCACGCGCGTTACTTCACCGGCAAACGCGTTGAGCTGATCCACCATGGTGTTGATGGTTTCTTTGAGCAACAAAATTTCACCGCTGACGTTGACCGTGATTTTCTTCGACAAGTCGCCGTTCGCAATGGCGGTAGCCACCTCGGCGATGTTTCGCACCTGGCCCGTAAGGTTGCTGGCCATCGAGTTCACCGAATCGGTAAGATCTTTCCACGTGCCGGCCACTCCAGGCACCTGCGCTTGTCCGCCAAGTTTGCCATCGGTGCCGACTTCGCGGGCCACGCGCGTCACTTCTGAAGCGAACGAACGCAGTTGATCGACCATCGTGTTGATCGTGTCTTTCAGTTCGAGAATTTCGCCGCGTACGTCTACCGTGATCTTGCGCGACAGGTCGCCGCGCGCCACAGCCGTCGCAACTTCGGCGATGTTTCTCACCTGGCCGGTAAGGTTGCTGGCCATGAAGTTCACGTTGTCCGTCAGATCCTTCCACGTGCCGGCGACCCCTGGCACCTGCGCCTGGCCGCCCAGCTTGCCTTCAGTACCAACCTCGCGCGCCACACGCGTTACTTCACCGGCGAACGCATTGAGCTGATCGACCATGGTGTTGATCGTGTTCTTGAGTTCGAGAATTTCACCCTTCACATCGACCGTGATCTTGCGCGATAGATCGCCGCGCGCCACCGCCGTCGTCACTTCCGCGATGTTTCGTACCTGACCGGTGAGGTTTCCGGCCATCGAGTTCACAGAGTCAGTCAGATCCTTCCATGTGCCGGCGACTCCGGGTACGTTCGCCTGCCCTCCCAACCGTCCTTCCGTTCCCACTTCGCGGGCCACGCGCGTTACTTCGCCGGCGAAACGGTTGAGCTGATCCACCATGGTGTTCAGAGTTTCTTTCAGCTGCAGGATCTCGCCGCGAACATCGACCGTGATCTTGCGCGAGAGATCGCCGGTGGCGATGGCGGTTGCGACTTCCGCGATGTTTCGCACCTGGCCGGTAAGGTTGCTGGCCATGAAGTTCACGTTATCCGTTAGATCCTTCCACGTGCCGCCGACGCCGGGAACCTGTGCCTGGCCGCCCAGCTTGCCTTCTGTGCCCACCTCGCGGGCCACACGCGTCACCTCGCCGGCGAACGCGTTGAGCTGATCCACCATGGTGTTGATGGTGTCTTTGAGTTCGAGAATTTCTCCTTTTACATCGACCGTGATTTTGCGCGACAGGTCGCCGCGCGCCACGGCAGTCGTCACTTCGGCGATGTTTCGCACCTGGGCCGTCAGGTTGCCCGCCATCGCGTTCACCGAGTCGGTGAGATCTTTCCACGTGCCGGCCACGCCTACCACGACCGCCTGGCCGCCCAGCTTCCCATCCGTACCCACCTCGCGAGCCACGCGCGTCACTTCGGAGGCGAACGAGCGCAACTGATCGACCATGGTGTTGATAGCTTCTTTCAGCTGCAGGATTTCGCCGCGCACATCGACCGTAATCTTGCGCGATAGATCGCCACTGGCCACAGCCGTGGCCACTTCCGCAATGTTGCGCACCTGGCCGGTAAGATTGCTGGCCATCGAGTTCACCGAATCGGTTAAGTCTTTCCACGTGCCGGCCACTCCAGGCACCAGCGCCTGGCCGCCCAGTTTGCCATCCGTGCCGACCTCTCGCGCCACGCGCGTCACTTCGGCGGTGAAGACGCCGAGCTGCTGAATCATGGTGTTGACGATATTGGCGGAGCGCAAAAACTCGCCTTCCAGCGGCCGTCCATCCACATCGAGTCGCACCGTCTGGGTCAGATTTCCCTGTGCCACGGCGGCGATGGCTCGCGTCACGCCCTCGGTAGGCCGAAGCAGGTCTTCCACCAGCGTGTTGATCGAAACTTCCATCTCGCCCCATGCCCCTCTCGATTCATGGAAGCGTGTGCGCTCGCGTGTCCTTCCTTCTTTGCCCACGACCTGTCCTACCCGCTCCAGTTCCTGCGACATTTGTTGATTGGCCGCGACGATGGAATTGAAAGTGTCCGCAATTTTCCCCGCTAGCCCAGTCCATGAGCCCGGCAGTCGCACCGAGAAATCTCCATTCCGCATGGCTTGCAGGCTGGCCAGAATCACGCCCAGGTCAGCGGCGGCAGGCTCCGCGAGCGCGACCGGGTTCCCATTGCCTTTGTGGACCGCTTCCGATGGGCCATTGGCCGAACCAGATAATGAGGGCTGGCTGAGTCTTTTCATGATCTTCTCCTGCCGAGCGAGCTGAAGTTTTGCAAGCGCTTTCGTCGGTTGATTCTCTCGACCCCGCGGTCAGAGGCGGAAAATATTCTGTCTAACAGCCGTTACCATCGAGGGAGGACTGCACGCGGCGCTGTCGCCATCCATTGTCTTCAGCCTGAACACCGAAGGCATGGAAACTGGGAAACTCGACAGAGCTAGCCAAGATACTTATCACGGAAGCCGACAGCGGACTCTAGGGTCTTTCCTGTAGAACCGGCTGCTCGCGGTGGCCAGCCAGTATTCTAAGAAGATTGTTGCTGGAGAACTTTCCCCAAAGTGCTCTCAGATAGAAGTAACTTCCGTCAGAAGCAATTTGTCACTAAGTCCTCGAGGCATCTAAACCTACCGAATTGAAGACCGCTCAGCCACAATTCAATAGCCTGTAGTGCACCCGGCTGGGCGGGGCCGAGTGTGGGTTGGGCGTATCTGGTCTCGGTCATCGACTGCTACACCCGCGAGATCGTGGGCTGGGACTTGAGTTTGCGCTGTCGCACGGAAGAAGCTCTGGCCGCGCTCAACCGCGCCGTGCCGGAGGTTTTGCCTTTCGGTTTTCGTGGAATGGGGTTGACGTTGACCACCGACAACGGCACGCAGTTTACGTCCGCGCGTTATGTCGAAAGCCTAAGTCAGTTGGGCATCACGCACCGGCGCACGGCTTACAACCATCCCGAAGGCAACAGCTACATCGAACGGTTTCATCGCAGTCTGAAAGAAGAGGAGGTGCCGCTCAACGAGTACCAGAACTTCGATCGGGCCAAGCTGAGCATCGCGCGCTGGATCGAGGAGTACAATCACGACCGTCCGCATCGCGGACTCCACGGACGAACCCCGCATGACGCTCGTGCGGTCTTCGTTCAAACCATCACTTCAAACGCGGCCCCTTGTGTCTAGTTTGAAGGGGTGCACTACAACTTTGACAGTAGGTTGGCAATTGCTCGCAACTCGATTCGAGGCTGCGAGCGACCGTATCAGGTCTGAGTTCGGCGAGATCACCGAATCCAACTTTGGAACCTCTCTCATGCTGGCTTGGATGAGAATTATTGGTTCAGGCCGACGCGGCGCGCAAGATCCTGAAAGCGCGGGTCGCCGCGCAACGGGTCGAAAGCAGGGTTTACTTTGAGGCTGGTGAGTAAATTGGAATGGTCCGCGTACGCTTTTTCGAACCAGGCGAAAGCTTCGTCCTTGTCGCCAATTCCGATGTATGCCCAAAGGGCAAGGTCGGGACCTACGTGTTGGCGGCGGTAGAGATGCTGGAGATTCTCTAATGCCTGTCGAGCTTCGGCGGTCCGGCCCGCGCGGCCATACGTGTAAGCCTGCCATGACCATTTCCACGGTTCGCTCTCGAGATCTTCTATTGCGGCGAGCGCTTCCGCGAACCGTCCCTGCTCCACGTAAGGACCCGCCACAACCCGTGCCAGTTGGAAATTGGGCTCCATCTCAACCACGGTGCGCAACTGAGCGATGGCGGCGTCATAATGCCGGGAATAGTACAGGATCATGCCGTTATCGGTAGCGATGATCAGGGACAGGGGATCGAGCCGGCGAGCACGTTCACTCTCGGTGAGGGCCTCGTCGAATCGTCCTTGCAGGGCAAGATATTCCGCGTACCAGTGATGAGCGGTGGCATAGTTAGGATTTAACGTGATGGCCCGGCGGTATTCTTTCTCGGCCATTTGCCAGTTCCAGTCATAATTCTCGGTGATCAAAGCGAGGGAGGTGTGGGCCTCCGCGAGTCCTTCGTCGAGTTCCAGGGCTTTGAGCGCGGCAGTGCGCGCTTTCGCCATGGACTCAGCTTGCGGCGTCAGGCTGAAGCCACCGAGCAGCGCATAAGAATCGGCCAACCCGGCATAGGCGCGGGCATAGCCAGGATCCTTCGCAATGGCCTGCTGAAAACATTCGATGGCCTGTTGCAAACCTCGCGCCGTCCTCTTGTTCCAGAAGTAGCGGCCTTTGAGGTAAAGGTCATAGGCTTCGAAATCGTGAGGCATTCCAGAAGACTGACGCGTCGGGTCGATTCTCGTATGGTCGCCAAGAGTGGACTGAATCTCATTGGCAACTTGCTGAGCGATTTCTCCCTGAACCGTTAGAAGATTGCTGAGCTCGCGGTCGTACTGCCGCGCCCAGAGGTGGGACTGGTCCTTGGGTTGAATGAGCTCAGCAGTGATGCGCACTTTATCGGCATCGCGCCGGACGCTTCCCTCCATCACATACTGAACTCCCAGTTCGGTCGCGATCTTGTCCAACGACTGCCGACTGTTTTTGTAGTGCATCACGGAAGTTCGAGCGATGACTCCCAGATGCTCGGGATCGAGATTCCCCAATCTGGCGATCATTTCTTCCGTGAGTCCGTCGCTAAAATAATCCTGAGCAGCTTCTCCGGTGAGATTTTCAAAGGGAAGAACTGCCAGCATCACTCGGCCGCCCGCCACTTGCGGCTTGGCACGGGAGCGCGACCATCCAAACCAGGCGCCCGTGGCTGCAATCAGGCAGACGGCAATCCCAACCATGAGCGGCCATTGGGGTCGGCCCGCCTTGACAACGACGGCGTCGACGGGTGCCAGTTCACCATCAGGAACTTCGCCGAGACGCGGCTCAGCCGGGTGAGGTTGCGGAGCCAGCGCGGCCAGATCTTCTTCGGAGTCGATTACCGGCGCAATGAAGCGATATCCCCTGCCGGTGATGGTTTGGATGAACTGGGGTTGTTCGGCATCGTCTTTGAGGACTTGCCGGATCTTGCGAATCGCGCTGTTGATGCTGTTGTCGGTATCGAGGAAAACGCTCTTGCCCCAGATTCTCTCGACGATCTGTTCACGGGTGACAAGATTCCCTCTTTGTTCAACGAGGAACGCGAGAATCTCCATGGGGAGGCGCTCCAGTTTGAGCGAGCGCCCGGAGCGGCGTAGCTTGTAGGCGAGGGAATCGAACTCGAAGTCTTCTCCAAACCTGAGCGAACCCCGGCTATTGGCAGACTCTCTAGCCACAACGCCCCCGAGACAACGTCCGCCATTCTACCCCGGTTTCACGATTTCAAACAACATCTTCAATGTTTGTCGCCGGTTACAGGGACATGAAAATTAAGGCGGCGACAGGTGGCGCTATTGCGGTCAAACGCCCGACTCCAGCAACATGCCGAACCAAGTGTAATCGGACTCTCCCTTTGACTGGAACCCAAGAAGGTCAAGGTGGAACGGATTACAAGCCTTCGTCCGCCAATCGCGACACAACAGGAGATCCCTGTGAGTCATGCCCCGATTCGTCCGCGGCAAAATCGCTCCCAATCGTCGGTTCCATCCCTGAACATCATCGTCGCCTTCCTTTTCTTGGCGACTTTCGCGCCTGCCAACATGGTATGGGCGCAAGCTCAGGGCATGTGGGCGAGCAAGGCTGCGATGCCGACGCAGAGGACGGGCAATGCGGTGGTTGCGGTGAACTTGAACGTTTATTCCGTTGGCGGACAGATTTCTCCCACCGACTGTGCTCCGCTGTCGAATCTCGAGACCTACAACGCGACCACCAACACCTGGAGTATTTCCCCGCCCATGCCGACGGCGCGATTCAATGCGGCCGCGGCGAGCTTGAACGGGAAGCTGTATGTGGCCGGTGGACAGACAGATTGCTCGACCGCGGTGGCGACGCTTGAAGTGTATGACCCGGTCGCGAACAGCTGGTCGACCAAGGCGGACATGCCCACAGCGCGATGGAGCCTCGGTCTGGGCGTGATCAATGGAATTCTCTACGCGATCGGAGGTTCGAATTCGCCCGGCTCTGTATTGGGCACAGTGGAATCCTACAACCCAACGACCAATACCTGGATTCCGGTTGCCTCGTTGCCGACACCGCGAGCGGGGCTTGGGGTTGGGGTCTCCGGCACTTCGCTTTACGTGGTTGGAGGGTTCGACGGCACCGGTACGCCGGTTGCCGTGAATGAATCGTATTCAGTAGCCAACCAGTGGAGTACGGTTTCGTCGATGCCGACGGCGCGAGGTTATCTGGCGGTCGGCGTCATCAATGGGATCTTGTATGCTGCTGGCGGTCTTGGTGGTGGTGGCACACCTCTGGCGACACTCGATGCCTATAACCCGATCAACGATACCTGGGCTTCGTCGACCACAATGCTGGGTGCGCGTTATGGTTCTTTGGGCGCGGGAGTTGCAAATGGCTCGCTTTACGTGATTGGGGGACTAAACGCGGTCAACGCGGCGGTAGCTCTGAACGAAGCGTTCAAGCCGCCCTACGGGCCCAAGTTCGTGTATGCGCTGAATAATGCGACTCCGTTTGAGGGAAGCACCCAGATCCAGGGTTTCACCTACGGCTACCCCGCGATCGCCGGATTTACGGTCGACTACAACACGGGATTTCTTACGCCCATCCTGGGTTCGCCGTTTCCAGCGGGAGCGCCCGCCTTGTACCAAGGCATACCGTCGATGGCCGTCGACCCGCTCGGACGGTTCGTATACTTCCTCACCAACACGGACTATAGCCTGGACGGCACCTCCGGCTACGATGGGATCGTCTCAGTATTTACGGTGGATGCAACGCTGGGAGTATTGAAGCTGGTCGGTGGTTCGCCGTTCAAGGCAGGGTTGGTGGCAGCGTCGCAGATCGCTGCCGACCCAACCGGAAAATACATTTACGTGATCGGCGCTTGTGCCACCCTCGGCGATTGCATCAACAATCCACCGGATGTCATGGCCGTCCTTTCCGTCGATCCTAAGAAAGGGACGTTGTCGCAGGTGGGCACGTTCAACATCGCCGCACAGCCGCTGGGGGCGGTTGGGATGGACGTCGATCCCAACGACAAGTTTGTGTATGTCGCCAATGGACAGGATCCGGGAATGGACGAGTCCACTGGGTCGGTTTCAGTGCTGCTTGTGGATCCGGAATCGGGCGCACTATCACTTGGCTCGACGTTTAACTCGATCTCTGGACTGGCTCCCAGTGGCGTGAGCGCCGACCCCGGAGGGCAGTTCATCTATGTGACCACGAATAATTGCCCTTGCGGGCTGACCGACAATGGCATCTTCGTAGATGGAGGGGTTGAAGTTCTTGCCGTGGATCAGGAATCGGGCTCGCTGTCGATCGCTCCTGGCTCACCGTACGACAGCCAAGGGTCACAAACTTCGGCGGCAACTGGAGATCCGAACGGGCAATTCGTCTACGCCGCCAATATGGTGAACGGCAACGATCTTACCGGCAGGGGAAACAGTGGTTCGGTTGCGATGTATTCGCTCGAGGCCATGACGGGCGGAGGACTGGATTCCGTTCCCTTCTCCCCGTTTGCTCTGGAGGCATTTCTGCTCAACCCGGGAGCGTACAACACCAACTCCATCGCGGCAGACCCCAGCGGGCGCTTCGTCTATGTGGCCAGCAACGACATCGCAGGGTACCCCGGGATACTTGGGCCGCTTGCCGGATCCGGAAATGTGAATGTGCTGGCGGTGGACGCGTCGAATGAACTGCTGAACCCAGTGGTGGCGAGTAGGGCAGGAGCGGGACTGGGGTGGCTCTTCCCCACGGGAGCGGTGTTCGGCGGAAGTGCGGTGGGCGCCATCGGCGCGGTTGCCGATCCGAACGCGACCCTGCAATCGATTTCGGTGCAACCGACATCCTCGTCGGCTTCCACACTTCTCCCACAGCAGTTCACTGCCGTGGGGCATTACAGCGACGGGAGTCTGCGATATCTCACGGAGTCGGTTGCCTGGTCCGTCTCCGACGCGACCGTGGCGACGGTGGGAAATGGCTCGTCGGGAAGCTTAGATGCCTATCTCGTCAGCACGGGCAGCGGCACGAATATTAGGGACTACTACAACGTCTTCATCTCCGGAGGCGCCGGCGTAGCATTCGGCCTCAAGGGAGGAAGCACGCAGGTGATCGCCACCTATGGCGGGATTTCAGGTTCGGCAAGCCTGACGTCGATCGAGGTAGTGCTGGAGTCCATTACCGTGACTCCGGCAGATCCGACCATCGTTGCCGGCACAAGCCAGCAATTCACGGCCACGGGAATGTACTCGGACGGGAGCACGCTAGATCTGACGGCGAGCTCCACATGGGTCTCCTCGGCCAGCACCGTAGCGACGATCGGCTCTTCAGGAAAAGCGAAGGGACTGAAAGCAGGCACTATCAATATTGAGGCCTTCGCCGGAGGCATGGAAGGGCAGACAACCCTGACGGTCACAGCCGCAGAGTTGGTTTCGATCAGCTTGACGCCTACGAACCCGACCATACCGAATCCTGGGACGGTCACTTTCCAGGCCCTCGGAACTTACACCGACAGCAGTGTGAAAGACATCACCTCGAGCGTGACCTGGACGTCGGCGACCACCACGGTGGCCACGATCACAGCAGCCGGCGTCGCCAGCGCGGTGAGCCCGGGCACGTCCACGATTTCTGCGGCGTTGGACGGAGTGACCGCGACTGCGACGCTGACGGTGACCGGGGCGCAGCTTGTGTCGCTGGCGGTGACGCCGGCGAACACCAACGTGCTGGTAAGCCGTTCGCGCCAATTCAGTGCTACGGGAACGTTCAGCGATTCGAGCATGTCCGACTTGACGGGATCGGTCGCGTGGAGCACCGCGAATTCATCGATAGCCACGATTGCCAGCAATGGGCTGGCAACCGGCGTGGCGCTGGGCACAACGAGCGTAACTGCGAGCCTCAACGGGGTGATGGGCTCGGGAAATATTACGATGCAGGCGTTTGCACCGAAATACGCCTATGTAATCAATAACGGCGATTACACGATTTCTGGCTACACGGTCGACTCCGTCACGGGATTGCTCACGCCGGTGCCGGGCTCGCCGTTTGCCTCCGGAGTGCCTGAACCTTTCCGGATCAGCCTCGACCCGCAGGGCCGTTTCCTCTATGTGGTCGGCGGGGCGACCGGATCGTTTGCGTCGTTCGCAGTGAATCCTGCGACCGGAGCACTCACGCCGGTGCCCGGTTCGCCGTACGTTACCGGCGCCGACGCTGCGGAAGGAGTGGCTGCCGATCCGCTGGGCAAGTTTGTATACGTGGTCACTTTCACGATTGGCGTGCCGGATGGCGCAGTCGCAGTGTACTCGGTGGATGGAACCACCGGAGCGTTGACGCCGGTCGCAGGTTCTCCATTTGACTCCGGAGGAGCTGGTTCAGAGTCCGCGACTCCAGACCCAACCGGCCAGTTCTTGTACATAACCAACTCGCAGTCCAACACCGTATCGGGATTTTCCGTGAATACGACAACGGGAGCGTTGACGCCGGTTGCAGGTTCACCATTCGCCTCGCAAGGCACAGAGCCACTGTACGAGAGCATGGATGCCAGTGGCCGCTTCCTTTATGTGCTCAATTCGAATTCTCAGAACATTGCCGCGTTGGCGCTGAACTCTGCAACGGGAGCATTGACGCCGGTAACGGGATCGCCATTCGCGGTCGGAGGGGGGACGCAAGCCAGCTTGAACGTGGATCCAGGTGGCAGCTTCCTCTATACCGCAGGTTGTGCCGACAGCACGTGCGCGGGGCCGGACGGGGCCATTTCGGTCTTCCCGATCAATGCTACGACCGGAGCGCTTTCTGCCGCGGTGAATCCTTCATCCGATTCCGGAGGCGGAGGCACTGTCGCGGTTGCCGGCGAGTCTAGCGGCAAGTTCGTTTATGCGGTGAATGCCTGCACCAGCGGCGGCGCTTGCGCCGTGGGGAACATCTCCGTGCTCTCACTGAACGGAGTCACCGGCGTGCTGACGCCAGTAACCGGTTCTCCCGCAACAGCCGGGGCGTTTCCAGCATACGTGGCTACGTTCGGGGTGACAGCGGATCCAAACGCGACTCTGGTCTCGCTGGCCGTGACGCCCTCGAACTCGACCCTCACCGGGGATTTTGCCACGCAACAGTTCACCGCCTCCGGGACCTACAGTGACGGCACCACACGGTTCCTCACCGCATCGGCCACGTGGTCCTCTTCTGATGCGACCATCGCGACCGTGAGCAACGTAGCGGGATCCGCCGGCATTGTTACCGCAGTCAAGCAAGGGACCGCAACCATCACCGCCACGATGGGAGGAGTGTCAGGTTCGGCGACCCTGACCGTGCTGCCTCCAACGCTGCTGGGAATCAGCATTGCGCCCGTGAATCCATCCATACCCATCGGGCTGAGCCAGCAATTCGCCGCAACAGGAACCTACAGCGACGGCACGCAGCAGAACCTCACGAACTCCGTTTCATGGTCCTCCGATTACTGCCCGATCACGAGCGGAGGTCTGGCGACGGGCGCGAGCATTGGTTCTTGTACGATTTATGCGGTGTTCGGCAGTCTGCAAGCCAGCACTACGCTAACCGTCACAGCAGCAATACTCACCTCGATCAATGTCACGCCTGTAAATCCGGCCATCGCAAGTGGAACCACCCTTTCGGTTGTTGCCACGGGAACGTACTCTGATGGGACGCAAAACGTCGCTTCCGGCGCAACCTGGAACTCTGCTACCCCGTCAGTTGCCACGATCAGCGCGGGAGGATTGGCGACTGGCGTGGGGCCGGGTTCTTCGGTCATTACAGCCAGTCTGGGCAGCGTGGCCGGAAACACCACTCTGACGGTTACATCGGCTCAGATTTCGTCTCTAGTCTTAAGCCCGGCAAGCGTCACGTTACCAGCCAATGGGGTGCGCCAGTTCAGCGCTACAGGAATGTTCAACGATGGCACAACGCAGAATCTTACGCAGTCCGTGACGTGGGGCACAGGGGCGACCGGCGTAGCCACGGTGAACACTGGAGGACTGGCAACAGGCGTGGCTGCCGGCAACACCAGTGTGACAGCCACTTTCGGAGCCGTTGCAGCATCGTCGTCTCTGACGGTCACGCGCGCATTCGCCCCCACGTTCTCCTATGCGGCGAACGATGGCGACAACACAATCTCCGCATTCTCGGTGAATGCGTCGACGGGAACTCTGGCTCAGGTGCCGGGCTCGCCGAGTTCTTTTCGGACCGTCTCTGGCGATGATTGCTGCCGATCCCCTCGGTCGTTTCGTGTACGCGCTCGACTACTGTAACCTCAACGATTGCACCAGCGGATTGATTGCCGTGTTCTCGGTTGACTCCACGACTGGACTTCTGACGCAGGCGCCCGGTTCGCCCTTTGCTCTCGCAGGCCAATCGCCGGACTCGATCATTAGCGACCCCAGCGGCCAGTTTGTATTTGTCGCCAGCCAATGCGTTGTGGGAGATTGCAGCCAGGGCTCAGTCACAGCGTTTTCCGTGAACGCCACGACGGGCGCGCTGACTCCAATTGCAGGCTCGCCTTATGCTTCCGGCGGCGTGACTGCCGTATCGGTGAGTGCCGACCCGAACGGGAAGTTCTTGTATGTGGGCAACGGTTGTGCCGACAACAGCTGCGCCAGCGGATCAATCGCAGTGTTCTCGGTGAACGCCACGACCGGAGCACTCACACCTGCATCGGGTTCTCCGTTTGCCACGCCGGGGGGCACAGTGTCATGGGCAAGTGCTGATCCCGCCGGACGCTTCGTGTATGCAGTCACTTCGTGCGCCTTAAACGATTGCACTACCCGCGGAGTTGCGGTGTTTTCGGTGGACGGATCCAGTGGTGCGCTGGCGTTAACTCCAGGTTCTCCTTTTCCCACCGCAAGCGTGTTCAGCTCTTCGATGAGCGTTGACCCGGGGGGACAATTCCTCTATGTACCCAACCAGTGCAAGCCAAATTTTGACTGCAGTGGTGGCACAGTGACTGTGCTTTCTGTGAACGGCTCCAGCGGGGCGCTCGCTCAGGTAGCGGGTTCACCTTTTGACTCGGAGGGCCAGTTTGCGTTTTCGTCCAACGCAGACCCCAGCGGCCGCTTCCTGTACGTCACCAATCAATGCAACGCGAGCAATTGCAACACTGGGTCCCTTGCCACATTCTCGGTGAACGCGGTAACGGGAGCTCTCACGCCTGTGCCAGGGTCTCCGTTTAACGCCGGGAACTCCACATCTTTTGCCGCGGGACTTGCGGTGACCTGGGATCCAACTGCGACGCTCCAGTTGCTCGCGGTCCAGCCGCAATCCGCTTCCATTCTTCCCACCGCGACGCAGCAATTCGTCGCCATGGGAAGTTACAGCGACGGCAGCTCGCGCGGCTCGACCGCTACCGCGGCCTGGTCGTCATCGGACACCACGCTGGCAACGATCAGCAACAGCGCGGGAAGTTCCGGACTGGCGACTGCCGGTGCGGCAGGCACAGCGACGATCACAGCCACAGTGAGAACGGCGAGCGGCACCGCATCTCTTGTGATCGCGAGTCAGGCTCCTCAGACCATCACAGTCACGGTCACCGCTCCCACAACTGCAATCGACAAGAGCAGCTTTATGATTGGGGCCAGCGCCAGTTCGGGCCTGCCCATTACATTCGCCAGTTCCGGTGCATGCACCAACACAGGCGCAACCTTCACCATCGACGCCACCAAAGGAACCTGCACGGTGACGATGAGCCAGGCAGGCAACAGCAGCTACTTGCCAGCGGCGCAGATCACGGAGACCACCACCGTGGCCAAGGCAATCACCACGGCAACGGTCGTCACCACTTCCGGCTCGCCATCGTTTATCAATGCGCCTGTAACCTTCACGTCTACAACGACGCCTGCATCCGGCCAGATACCGGATGGAGAAACCATCACGTTCCTGGACGGTGCGACCGTAATCGGAACCGGCGTCACGGCCGGCGGGGTAGCGACGTGCAGTACCTCCTCGCTGAAAGCGAAGACACACACCATCAAGGCCAGGTTCGCGGGAGATACCACCT
This sequence comes from uncultured Acidobacteriaceae bacterium, assembly GCA_963784085.1. Taxonomy (GTDB): domain Bacteria; phylum Acidobacteriota; class Terriglobia; order Terriglobales; family Acidobacteriaceae; genus Sulfotelmatobacter. The sequence continues at coordinate 202,043 of CAWAQH010000017.1, forward strand.
TTTCAGCCAGCACGTCGCCGGCGCTGTCGCAGGTCGTGGAGCTTTATCCCACGATGGTGACGCTGACGCCCAGTCCAAATCCATCGGCCTTCGGACAATCCGTGGAGATGACCGCCACCGTCACTTCCGGCGCGCCAGTTGGCCCCACCGGCACCGTCACCTTCAAAAACGGGAGCGCCAGTCTGGGCACAGCCACGCTGAGCGGCGGCACTGCCCTCAAGTCGACAACGAAGTTGCCGCTGGGCTCCGACGCTTTGACGGCAACCTATAACGGCGACACGCAAAATGCGAAGAGCACTTCCGGCCCATCTACTCAAAATGTAAATCAGGCGGTTGTCAGCATGACGCTTACGTCTTCTCTGAATCCCTCCAAGAGCGGCAAATCCGTGAAGTTCACGGCCACGCTCACCAGTACCGGCAGTCTGCCCAGTGGGATCGTGACGTTTAGCTACAACGGTACGACCCTGGGCACGGCCACGCTTGGCGGCGGTAAGGCCAGCGTCTCCACCACAACGTTGCCCGTTGGCTCGGACCAGGTGACCGCGACATTCGGAGGGAGCACCGATTACAGTTCGGCGTCGGCCTCGATCACGCAGACCGTGGATTGAGCGCGCGGCAAATGGCCGATCCAAGCGCCGAACGTGACCACCGCGGCGCCGCTGCTGGCCAGGATTTTTGTCGCGGTCTTGCCAGGGATTGCTACACGCCAAGAGCTGCCCGCCATCGTCGCGAAGTCGCGAGAGCTGGGTTATCAGGGCATTGAACTCGACGTACGTCTCGCGAAACGAGAAGTTCGCTGCGCTAGGAAATCTAACAGGAAACAAATCTTAGATTTAGAATGCGATGATGATGCTGGAAGCGCCAGAGGAGTTGTTACGGTCAGTCACAAAATTATTCCGGTGGCCAGCCTTGGCCGAAAGCCAGTCCGTTCGCTGGCCTATCTGGCCGGCTGGACGCTGTTCGCGGCTTTCTTCATCGGCGAGGGTGCGGCCCGCTTTTTGCTTGGGGGGATCGAAAGATTCGGCGGTGAGAACGAATTGGTTTGGCGAACGATCCCACTTGCCTCATTGACCCGAATCGTTGCACAACCTGGCAGGCTGGCCGGGAAAAAGCTCGAGCAGCATATCGTCGAATCCGCAGCTTATGATCTCATCGCATGAATTTGCGCCTAAAACTCCCATCAGAGTCGAGACTCGGCAAACGAACGACATCTTAGGGCGTCCACACGGAAGAGGACCTCGTGGGAGAATGTGGTGAAGCCTTCCTTATCTTAGTGCTCTTCATACAAGTACTCGTGTTGCGCGTCCCGTATGGTCAGCGTTCGCTTCGCTCCGAACCGACTACGAACGCGTCGGGCGGGATCGTCATCAATTTGCGCTCAGCCCGATCCTTTCGCCGTCAGCGATGACCTCGAACTGACCGATTCCTAGGCGCACCTCTTTTAAAACTTGTTAACGCTTTCAAAACCGGTTTCGCCGCCCAGTGCGGCATGGAGAGACGATTTGAACCTACCAAACCCTTGCCGCTAGGCGCCCAATGGCTCCACTTACGGTTCCGCTCTGAGTTACGTGCCCGAGATCCCCTGGAACGACACCTGCGCGAGCATGCTGATCTCGATCTACCAGGGGTACACGACAACCTACGGAGCCAATGGCTTCTGTGCCAGCCCCCTCCGCCAGGAGCTTCTTTTCGCATCCGGTGGCAGCGGAGGGCCCAGCAGTCTGCGCCACCGGCCTGCAGCACCCGATTCGAATATTATTCCTTGAATTTATTACTGCTTTACGGGGTCGAGCTGCAGACCACCGAGGAAAGCCAGGACGGGGCTGCAGGGGTCGGCTATGACCGCCCTGGCAACTTTTTTACCGGCGCCTGCCTGTTTTGATTGATGCACTTCGATGGCCGCATTGATGGCGTCAAGAAGGCCCGCGAAGCCCGTAAAATCTATTCTTGCGTCGTACGCGCCGCGCAACTGGAAGTATGAGTCCTATACTTTTTCGGCTGAACTTTCTCTGACCGTTCGGCACAGACGACATCCGCCGATTCGCATAAACTACAAGACGTAGTAAGAGCAAACCAATCTGTTGCGTTTTGAGGTTCGAAACTGTATATAGAACTGCTGGGCTCAGTCTGTCGTTCAGCCCTTTCTGCCTTACACCTTATCAACAGCGCGAAAAACGCTGCGACGTGCAAGTTGAATTGAGGAGTTCACGGCATGGCCCTTTTATCTTTCCTCGATCGTGAAAGATCTGTCGCTCATCCGGGATACAGTCGATGGCTTGTTCCTCCTGCGGCGCTCGTAATTCACCTATCCATTGGGCAAGCTTATGCATTCAGCGTTTTCAAGATTCCGCTGACACAGCTCTTGGGTATCGGTAGGTCAACGCCTGACGATTGGAGGCAGACGCAAATCGCATGGATTTTCTCGCTCGCGATTGTCGTGCTGGGGCTCTCGGCGGCCACCTTTGGCAGGTGGCTGGAGGGTGCTGGACCACGCAAGGCAATGTTTGCCTCAGCGGTGTGCTTCGCGCTGGGATTCTATATTAGCTACCTCGGTGTGATCGGGCACCAACTTTGGCTGCTCTATTTCGGCTATGGTGTGGTCGGGGGCATAGGACTTGGCCTTGGTTACATCTCGCCCGTGTCTACGTTGATCAAGTGGTTCCCAGATCGTCCTGGACTCGCGACAGGAATGGCCATCATGGGATTTGGCGGTGGCGCGATGATCGGCTCACCCCTGGCGATCAAGCTAATGGGGTACTTTCGAACTTCCAGGGATATGGGTGTCGGCAAGACGTTCCTGGTCATGGGCACACTCTATCTACTCTTCATGATGTTCGGTGTGTTCACGGTGCGCGTTCCGCGAGAAGGATGGAAGCCTGAAGGCTGGACCGCTCCGACGAAGCCGCAGGCGCTGATTACGACCCATAACGTCGATGTGAACACAGCGTTTGGCACGATGCAATTCTGGCTTCTCTGGATCATCTTATGCACCAACGTGACAGCCGGCATCGGCATCATCGAACAGGCTTCGCCAATGATTCAAGAATTGTTCAAGGGAAGCATCGGTCCGGTTGCGGCGGGCGGATTCGTAGGATTGCTCAGTCTGTTTAACATGGGTGGGCGCTTCTTTTGGTCTTCTGTCTCCGACTACATAGGAAGGAAAGCGACGTACTTTATTTTCCTCGCGGTCGGCGCATTGCTGTACCTCGCCTTGCCACAGACCGGTGCACATCACTTGAACAGCGTGGTTCTGTTTGTTTCCATCTCAGCAGTCCTGCTCAGTATGTACGGAGGTGGGTTCGCAACCATACCAGCCTACCTGCGCGATTTGTTCGGAACCTACCATGTCAGCGCGATCCACGGACGATTGCTGACTGCCTGGTCGGTCGCTGGTGTGCTGGGTCCGGTGCTGGTAAATTACATGCGGGAATATCAACTGCAGCATGGAGCCGACAAAGCCGGCGCGTATCAAAGCGTTCTGCATCTCATGGCTGGCATATTGGTCGTCGGCTTCATCGCGAATCTGCTGGTTCGTCCAGTCGCAGGCAAGTATTGGCTAGCGGAAAAGAAAGCCTAGATCCCAGGAGAACCAAGGAGGAACAAATGGCTGAGGACGCCAAGAAGTCTTCGTCAGGCATGATTCTGTTTGCATGGCTTCTGGTCGGCATTCCACTCAGTTGGGGTGTGTACAACACCGTCCTGAATTCCCAGAAGTTGTTTCAAAACGCTCCACCACCCGCGACTGCTCCGGCAACTCCCGCGAAGTAGTGCAGCCGCGTGACTTATTGTCAACCAATCGCGATCCTGCCGCATCTGGATGCGTAGAATCAAAATGCTCGGGTACAGGGTGGGAGGCCTCGCATGATCAAGGAGTTTGCGCTTCGGTGGCCGGTTGTCCGTCAGATTCTGCATGGTGGCGATGGAACCGGCCCGGAAGCCATGAGCACGCGCACGCAAAACCTTCGTCCCAAGAACGAAGGCGCGAAGATCGCCCGGTCAGTTTGTCCTTACTGCGCCGTGGGCTGCGGTCAGCTTGTTTTTCACAACGACGGGAAGCTGATTTCCATCGAGGGCGATCCTGAGTCGCCGATTTCGCGTGGCCGACTCTGTCCCAAAGGAGCCGACAGCCACGAACTTCTGACACACTCCAAGCGGCTCACCAAGGTGAAATATCGCCGGCCATTCTCCACACAGTGGGAGGACCTTGACCTGGGCGACGCGATGGCGATGATTGCGGACCGGCTGTGGGAGAGTCGTGAACGGACTTTCGTCGAATCCAGGGACGGCCAGAGCTTGATGCAGACAACGTCCATTGGACATTTGGGCGGCGCTACTCTCGACAACGAAGAAAATTACCTCATCAAGAAATTGTTTACAGCCGGACTGGGAATGGTGTGCGTCAGCAACCAGGCCCGGATATGACACAGCTCGACGGTGCCCGGTCTGGGCACCACTTATGGACGCGGCGGGGCCACTGCTGCGCCGAATGATCTGCTCAACTCTGACGCGATCCTGATTATGGGATCGAACATGGCCGAGAACCATCCCGTGGCCTTCCAGTGGGTAATGGAAGCCAAAGAGCGTGGCACTCAGGTCATTCACGTCGACCCGCGCTTCAGCCGTACTTCGGCAGTGGCGAATATCTGGGTTCCGCTACGGGCTGGGTCCGACATTCTTTTCCTCGGTGGACTGATTCATTACGCGCTTGAGAACGAATTGTTCTTCCGTGACTATCTGTTGCATTACACCAACGCGAGTGTCATCATCTCGGGAGACTTTCAGGACACGGAAGATCTGGAAGGAATCTTTTCCGGCTGGGACGGAGAGAAGAAATCCTACGATCCGAAAACCTGGTTGTACGAAGGCGCGGAAGCCAGGGCAGGAAGCGCCGCTGGGCAAATTGGGCAGCGTCATTCGGAGGGCGGGCACGCCCAAGCGGGAGCGAACACCCCACCCGATTTGAATCGCTACCGCAGAGATCCGACGCTGGAGCATCCCCGCTGCGTTTTCCAACTTCTACGAAAACATTTTGCGCGCTATACGCCGGAGATGGTAGAGGAATATGCGGCGTTTCCAAAGATGCTTTCTTGCACGTCGCCAAGACCTATTGCACGGCGTCGGGCCCGGATAAGACCGGCTCAATCTGTTATGCGCTCGGCTGGACTCAGCATTCCAGTGGCGTTCAGATGATTCGCTGCGCGGCCATTCTGCAGTTATTGCTGGGGAATATGGGGCGGCCCGGAGGCGGCATAATAGCATTGCGCGGGCATGCCTCAATTCAAGGTTCGACGGACATACCTACTCTGTTTGACATTCTCCCCGGTTACTTGAACATGCCCAAGTTTGGCGAAGAATCGAAGGACCTTACCAGCTACATTGCCAAAAACCGCCCGCGCACGGGTTGGTGGCAAAACTTCGACAAATACATCGTCAGCCTGTTAAAGGCCTACTATGGAGACTCCGCGCACCCGGACAACAATTTCGGCTTTGACTGGTTGCCTCGCGTCACCGGAGACCACTCGCACCAGGGTTATTGGCTGGAGATGATGGACGGCAAGATGGAAGGCTTGTTTGTGATGGGCCAGAACCCAGCCGTCGCCGGACCCAATTCCGGGATGGAGCGTCGTGCGCTCGGCAAGCTCAAATGGATGGTGGTACGTGAGATGGTTGAAACCGAAACCGCCTCTTTTTGGTACGAGTCACCCGAAGTTCAGAGGGGCGAACTGCGGCCCGAGGATATCCAGACTGAAGTCTTCTTGTTGCCGGCTGCGGGACATGCCGAAAAAGACGGGACATTCACCAACACACAAAGGCTGCTCCAGTGGCGTGAAAAGGCCGTGGATCCTCCCGGAGATAGCCGCAGCGAAAACTGGTTCATCTATCATCTGGGTGTTCTGCTGAGAGAAAAAGCTAAACGAGATCCACGTCCAAGGAACGCCGGAATGCTGGCCTTGACGTGGGACTATCGCACCGAAGGTGAACACCGCGAGCCTGTCGCAGAGGACGTGTTACAGGAAATCAATGGTTACACCGTGGCCGACCGCGAATTAGTGCCAGGATTCGCCTCGCTTAAGGCAGATGGTTCCACGGCCTGTGGTTGCTGGATTTACTCCGGAGTTTTTCCGCGCCCCGGTGAAAACCGCGCCGCCCAACGTGCGCCCAAGGGCTTCTACGGGCACGGTTGGGGCTTCGCGTGGCCCGCGGACCGCCGGATTTTATACAATCGCGCCTCCGCTCGTCCTGACGGCACACCGTGGAGCGAGCGAAAGAGGCTGGTTTGGTGGGATGCCAAGGCCAGGAAATGGACAGGTCTCGATGTCCCAGATTTTGTCGCGACCAAGCCTCCCGATTATCAACCACCGGAAGGCGCCGAGGGCGATGCTGCACTTGCCGGGGACAAGCCATTCATTCTTCACGCCGATGGTCTCGGCTGGATTTGGGTTCCCACAGGTTTGAATGACGGCCCTCTGCCCGCGCATTACGAACCCATTGAGTCCCCAGTGCGTAATCCCATGTATCCCAAACGGCAATCCAATCCGGTGACGAATACTCGGACGCGTGCCGGGAACGAGTATGCCACCTCGCCCGATGGCCGTTTTCCGTATGTCCTCACAACCTATCGAGTTACGGAACACCACACGGCCGGGGGCATGTCACGAACCCTGTCGCACCTGGCCGAACTCCAACCGGAGTTGTTCTGCGAGATTTCAGTCGAATTGGCGGAGCAGCTCTCGATCATTCCAGGCGAATGGGTGACAATCATTACAGCGCGTGGAGCTATTGAGGCTCACGCCTTGGTCACGCCCAGAATACAAATGCTGACAATCGCTGGAAAAACGGTGCATCAAGTCGGACTTCCGTATCATTGGGGATATTCGGGGCTTGTAAAAGGGGATATCGGCAACGATCTGATTGCGATCTCCGAAGAACCGAATGTGCGCATCATGGAAACGAAAGGCCTACTCTGTAATGTGCTTCGCGGAGGGCGCGCAGCGAATGCGAACGCAACGACTGCGCTTCACTCTGCGGTGGAGAACCCCTCATGAGCCGGACCGCTTTCCTCACCGACGCCTCCATCTGCATCGGCTGCAAGGCTTGTGAAGTCGCATGCAAAGAATGGAACGAAGTTCCCGAAGACGGCCTGGTGTGGAGCGGGCTCTCCTACGACAACACGAAGAGTCTGGGAGCCTCCACCTGGCGGCACGTCCTATTTCTGGAGCAACCACAAGTGGCCGGCCCTCAAGTTGCCGATACCCGGGACCCATTCCGCTGGATTTTCCTCTCCGATGTATGCAAGCACTGCGCGAACGCCGGTTGCCTTGAAGCATGCCCTACGGGTTCGATTGTGCGCACGGAGTTCGGCTCCGTGTATGTACAACCCGATGTTTGCAACGGTTGCGGCTATTGCGTTGTTTCCTGCCCTTTTGGAGTGATCGACAAGCGTCCAGAGGACGGCCGCGCGTTCAAGTGCACGTTCTGCTACGACCGGCAGAAGGCAGGCTTAACCCCGGCATGCGCGAAAGCCTGCCCGACGCAATCCATCCAGTTCGGCGATCTCGAAACCCTTCGGGAGCGGGGCAAAGAGCGAGTGCAAGAGCTGCAAGCGAAGGGATACCAAGATGCGCGAATCTACGATCCCCAGGAAACGAGTGTCGGGGGCATTCATGCGTTCTTCGTCATTCTGGGCGAATCCCAAGCCTACAATCTTCCGCCTGCTCCGGAAGTTCCAACGGCATATCTAAAAAGCGCATGGACTTCGGCCCTGGTGTCAGCCGTCGTTCTTTTTGCTATTGTGTGTGCCGCGTTTGCTTTCTGACCTGAGTTGAATTCTCGGGGCATCTTCCGACCTTCGCAGCAATGCCATGAAATCATCCAAACCGCGGGCCACAGAAGAGAGACTTGATGAAATCCGGCGCGTTGCAGCAGAGGGCGCTCAAGCGGCTGACAAGTCGCAACCCTCCTCTTCTTCTTCGTCACCGCAAGATCAAACCAGTTATTACGGTCTCCCCGTACTCAAGAAGCCGGTCTGGACATGGGAGGTGCCACTGTATTTCTTCTTTGGAGGTATCGCTGGTGTTTCTGCCTGCATCGGATTTGCTGCGCAACTGTTTCACGGCGATCCAGCGTTGATACGGGTTGCGCTATGGATGGCGCTAATCGGTGCTTCTATTTGTCCTGTCCTTCTGATTGCGGATTTGGGCCGACCGGCGCGCTTCTTGAACATGCTGAGGGTCTTCAAGCTCCGGTCGCCCATGTCTATGGGCGCCTGGATACTTGTGGCTTTTTCGGGTTGCGTCCTTTTAGCAGTTGTCGCTCACGAACTGATTTTACGAGGCTATGCCGGCCCTCTCCTGGTGACCCTGCGCTGGACGGGAGAGCTCACTGGTTCGATCACTGGGTTGCTGCTCGCCAGTTATACGGGTGTCCTGATCGGCGCCACTGCAATTCCCGTGTGGTCGCAAAATCGAGAACTACTTCCTCCCCATTTCTTGATCTCCGGGCTGGGTAGCGCCGCAGGAATACTTGAACTCCTGGGCTTCCTTGTGCCTGCGACACAATTCCTGGGATTCGTTGCCTCCGGTTTTGAAACTCTCTTGGGGGTGTTCCTGGAGGTACGCAGCCGGCCCGTGGATGCGCCGCTCGAGCACGGGAGGTCTGGCTTGATGCTTCGCATTGCGGGTCTGGTGGAAGGGCCTGCGTCTTTATTGGTTCGTGCATTTTGGGGTGGAACTCCCAAAGGGCGACACGCTGCCGCTGCTTGCTTCATTGTCGGGGCTCTTCTCAACCGTTACGGATGGATATGGGCAGGCCGCGTTTCCGCGCAGAATCCTCACGCCTTGTTTGAACTCCAGCGCAAGAATCCTGGAGCGTAAAGTCTTCTCGGCCCTGAAACGTTCGCTCTCGTTTGAGGTCTGGATCCGTCGTGGATTGGGGTGAAGGTTTGGGCGCAGAAGTCGTTGCGAGCCGCGTTTCGCCGCGCCGAGTTTGGCGGCATGCACACGGCCCGAGCACCGGTCCGAGTCAAGCGACCTTCTTAGGCCTTGCACAGACCAAAGCGATGCGTCGCAGTCTATCTATTTTTGCCGAGGATGCTCTTCTGCCTTGGGCGCCTCTTTCGCAGGATGCGGGGCAGGCTGCGCATGAGCTGTAGTTGCCGGATGCGAAGCAGGCTGCGCATGCGGTGCGATTTCAGACCGAGCTGGCGTCTGCGCATGGGCAGCCGGTTTAGGAGCCGACTCGGTCCGAGCCGCAGTCGGCTTAGACTCGGCGCGAGGACTGGCCTCCTTAGGCTTTGCAGCCTTGTTCTCATCTGTGCGGGCTGCGGCTGCCTTATTCTCAGCAGTCCTCTTCTCGTTCGTGCGGGTTGCCGCTGCTTTATTCTCAGCGGCCTTGTTTTCGTTTGAGCGGGTCGCCGCTGCCTTATTCTCAGCAGTTTTGTTCTCGGTCGCCTTGTTCTCAGCGGCCTTATTTTCTGTAACCTTACTCTCGGCCGCCTTGCTCGCTGTGGCCCTGTAAGGCGCTCCCGCCTGCCTGGCCGCTACTGCTCCCTTACCGCTGAATTCCCCTGGCTTGGCAGTGGCGGCGATTGCCGGCCTGCCATGATTCACCGACGCCAATAGTGCGTGATTCTTGCCGGCGGCTTGTTGATGCTGTGTCTGTGTTGCAGTCGCAGGAGTATGACGCTCACGCGCCGCTGTCTCTTCCGCTGCGGTTGGGCGAGCGTTAACGCCGCCGGTCCCGCCGTTATAACTGACGTGGTTCACCGTGGTTTCGTTGATTACGGTTTTGCTGTAGACATTGGTGATGTTCGTCACGTTCACGTTATTCACCGAGCGGTTGTAGTAGAAGCCACCGTTGTTCCAATATCCACCCCCGTAACCGACACCACCATAGCCGAAGCCGTAGTTGACGCCACCGTAAAAGCCCACGGTCTGTCCCCAATACCCTTCATTCCAGGCATAGGCGTTGCCGCCCCAACCCCAATAACCTGGAGTCCAGAGCAAGCCAACCGTAGGCGGCTCGACCCATGTGCCGGGCACCCAGAAGTAGCCCTGATCCCCGTAAGACCAATAACCGGGCGTCCACAAATACCCGGCCGCGGGAACCATGGGTTGAGCGTATACAGGCAGCGCCGGCGGAGCGATCGTGATCGCCACACCAAACTGCGCGAACAAACTGGCGGGTATGGCCATCGTCAGAACTGCCAAAAACAAAAATCGGGAAGTGCGCATTTTGAATTACCTTGCCAGATCATCCTTCGATTGCCCGGTTAATCCTGACTGCTGCGGGCTGCGCGGAGTAAGAGGCGACGCCTCAAGCGTCATACACAAGCATTGCATGGACGCGCAGTCGGGTCTGAGCACTACGGCTCACTTTCGGGGAAAGGCGCTATTCGAGATCGTCGTCGGCCGCATCGGAGTGCACCTTGCATCGGTCGGAGAGACTTCAACCAGGGTGAGCAATTTGGGACAGTCTTCAGGAGGTTCAATGTTGGATACTCGTTTCCTGGAGGTGGACATGCCCCGCTCACTCTGTCCGCCATTCTCAAGTGCGGTAGTTCTGTGCATCGACAATAGCCAAGACGTGTTGGAATGCGAAAGAGAGTTCCTCGAAGCGTTTGGGTATACAGTGCTGACGGCTTCCAGCGGCGGCAGGGGACTGGAACTGGCTTCCACGTTGCCAGTCGATGTTGTGATCCTCGACTACTTCATGCCCACGATGAGTGGGCGAGCGATTGCCACGGAGATGAGGCGACTTAGGCCGCGAGCTCCAATCATCCTGCTTACCGAAACGGAGAATGTTCCTCCAGAGCCTACGTTGAACCTAGTTGACGCCGTCGTAACCAAGGATCGTTTGTCCAGCCAGTTGCTGCCCACGATCGAATATCTGCACGGGCGCGGACAGCTACCATCACCCTTCTATGACGCATAGCGCAGTCATTGCGGCAGCGCCCTTGCGGCCGCCGAAGCATCAGCAGGTTGGGTTGAGGTCACTTTAGATGAAGTACCCTCATGAGTTTGCTTGTCAGGGGGAATTTCGGTCCCGGCTGGATAGATGAAAATCTGAACGCTACCCCAGCCGACATCCGAATTCGCGTCCGTCTGCTTGCCCATCCCGAGAGTTTTGAGCTGGCTGTCGTCAAATCCGAAGTTTTCGACCAGATACTCGCGCACAACCATGGCCCGGGCTTCGGTTAGCACCAGGTCTTTCTGGGTATCGCCTTCCATGCCGGCCGACACGACCACCACAGCAAAACCGAACTGATTATTGGCCAGGAACTCGCCGCCAGCGTTTAGAGATTTCTGGTTCTTCAGCTTGGCCGAATCCTGCTTATCGAAAAGCTGCTTCGCAGAGTAGGTAAACTCCTTTGTCGGCGTGCCTTGCGGCAGCCTTTCAATCTCATTCTTGGCCAGATCGGCGGAATCTTCGTAGCCCCGGCTCTTGAAATATCCGCGCAGTAGGAAATTGTGCTTCATGGCTTCCATATTCTCCTGGAAGTCGGTAACCCCGGCTTGCGCCTGGACCATCGTGTCACGCATGGCGCTCGACGTTTGTTCGAGGTTGGTATAGAGCTGCTTTGTCGTTGACCAGCGCTCCGGCAGTTCCCTGCCCCGCTGTCAATCTTGGCGCTGATCGAGTCTAGATTCGCCGTTGCCCGGGTGGCATTCTGGATGGCTTGCTGGCTGCCATCCAGAATGCCGCTTGTCTTTTTGAGAAGGTCTGCCATTTCGAGCGGCGGCTGGCTCGCGATAATATCGCCATCCCGCACGTCGGCCGATCCAGCCGATCCAAACGAGATCGCCAGAAACTGGTTGCCCAACAAACCCTCCGTTTCGATCGTGGCCACAGAGTCTTGCTTGATGATCTCGTGCGTCGATTTGCCGAGATCCATGACGACCGTGACTTTTTCGCCGGGCTTGTGAGGCAACACGATGCTGCGCACTGTTCCGCTGTGAACGCCGCCCACCCGCACATCGCCTCCAGCATCCAGGCCCACCACGTTGTCGAATTGCGCTTTCAGTTGGTACGTTGAGCTGAAAAGATACTGCTTGCCTCCGATGATGAAGATACCGAGCCACCAGAATTGCCAGTGTCGCAACGATGAAAGCTCCTAACCGCGCCGCTCTCGACATAATGTCCTCCTACGAATACTTTAGAAATTCCCTGACAAACTCGATGTCACTTTTCTGAAGTTCTTCAAAGCTGCCTTCGATCACCACATTTCCCTCGTTGAGCAGGGCCAGACGGTCCGCAATCGTTTTCGCGCTGTGCAGATCGTGCGTCACCACGATGGATGCCATGTGATGTTCCTGCTGGAGCTTGAGAACCAGATCGTCAATCTCCGCGGAACTGATGGGATCAAGACCAGCCGTGGGCTCGTCGAGCAGCAGAATATCCGGCTCCAAAGCCAGCGCACGCGCCAGCCCTACTCGTTTCTGCATGCCGCCCGAGATATCCGAAGGCATCTTCGCGAAGCCGCCTTCCATGCCCACTTCCGCCAGTAGTCCTTGACCCGGTCGTCGCTGCTCAGATTTCGACAATCTCCTTCTGTGGTGCTGCAGCGGAAAGGCTACGTTCTGCTCGACGGTCAGCGAATCGTAGAGCGCGGCGTGCTGAAACAGAAAACCCATCTTCTTCCGGATTTCGCCGAGCTGGTCGAGAGCCAGGCCGGCGATGTCCTGCCCGTGGATGCGGACCGATCCCGAGTCAGGCTTCTCCAGGCCGATGATCGAGCCTCAGCAATACGCTCTTGCCGGTGCCGCTGCGCCCCAGCACCGCCAGGGTCTCGCCGCGCTTCACGGCCAGGCTGATCCCGTTCAAGACCTTTTGACTTCCGAAGGACTTATGCAAGTCCGCGACGGCGACAACCGGCGCACCGCCGTCTTTCTCGGCTTGGCTCTTGCTTCATCGCGACTTGATCGATCGTGTGCATAATTGTTTCGCGAGCTCTCTGATCACGATTACGGGAAAAATATGATGATGAGTTTCACCAGCACGACATCCGCCAGGATCACGAACAGCGAGGACAAGACCACCGAACTCGTGGCCGCGCGGCCCACGCCCGCGGCGCCTCCCTGTGTTCGCATTCCCTGAAAACACGCGATCAGCCCAATGATCAGGCCAAACACAGCGGTCTTGAACGTGGGCGGCAGGAAATCGTTGAAATCGGCGCCGTTAAACCGCGTTGATGAACTGATGCAACGAAAGCGGCTCAACCAGGGCCTGCGTAACCCAGCCCATGAACACGCCGCAAGAGTCGGCGGCGAGGGTCAGCAAGGGCAGCATCAGGATGCAAGCCAGGATGCGAGTCGCCGCCAGCAGCCGATAGGGGTTTACCGCGGATGCCTCGATGGCGTCGATCTGCTCGGTCACTTTCATCGACGCCAGCTCCGCGCCAATGCCCGCGCCCACTCGGCCGCTCACGACCAGCCCGGTGATGATCGGGCCGGTCTCGTGGATCACGGAGAACACGATGGCGGCGGGAAGCAGCGATTTCGCCCCAAATCGAGTCAGGCTGTAACGGGCTTCCAATGAGAGCACGACGCCGGTGGCGGCGCCGGCCAAAGCGACCAGCGGCAGGGACTTTGATCCGATCTCGTCGAGTTGCCGAAACAATTCGCGGAATTCAAACGGCGGCGTCACCGCGGCCCGCGACAACTCGCCAGAAAAACATGCCGAGATCGCCGAACCATTCGAGAAACTCGTTGATCAGGCCTTTTTCGGAACTGTCTTCGGGCGACGACAAAGAGATCCGCGGCACCGGAACGAGCGGGTCCAAGCCAGCGGCCGCAACTAATTTCCCGTCGGTCACCGGTTTGAACCTGGATCCGGCGCTCCATGCCTATCGTTCAAGCGCATTCGACGAAGCAGGGAGTGAGGTCCGCCATACAGGAATCTCAGGGCAACTTTCCCGCCCACATATCCCAGCAGTCGCATGTTCATTTCAAAATTCTCCCTTGGCTCCGCCAGCACATCCATCGATTTCGGTTTTCAGACGGTCATTTTCAGACCGTCAAGGGACACGTTCCGTGGTCGCACTGGCAAGCAATCTCGACTTCACCGGATCCTGCGTCCTTACAAGCTTGACCACAGTATTTATCTCCAGGTTGTGCCAGGCAGCGACAGGGTAGGTGTGCGCACTTTGTCTGCTCGTTCGGTGTCATTGTCGTTTCTCCTTCAAAGAACCCCGTGAGTGCCCAGTATCAGCCTTTCAGGGTCACAAGACTGTTCACAATTGCTCGTCTCTTGAATCACGGTAAGCCGGTCGAGAGTTAAAAGGGTGTAACACTCCTTCCCGTGTTGCCGCGGAGCGTCTTTCCTCGGAGAGTGAGCGATTCTGCACAGCACTTTTGTTGCAGATGAGCGACCCTTAGGTTGCCACAAGCAAGTAATTGGGCCATTCTCAGGATTCAATCGAATTCGATCAAAGGGAAAGTATGAAAACGACTAAATTGCTTCGTGCCTTATTCATACATGCCGCCAGGGAGCGGTCGAGCTCTGGGGCGCAAAGCGCCATCTCGAAATAGAGAAGGAGATCCAAATGTCGTTCGGACTCTACGCGATTGGGTTCGCCATCATGATCGGGGGATTGATGTACGGTGCGCACCTGATGCACATGCCCACGCACTGGATTGTCGTGGGCGCGATCGTGCTCTTGGGCGTGGGGATTCTGTCGGGCGTAAAGGCAACGCGCCAGAAAGATTCTTCGGACTAAGAGCTGTCGTTGGAAATCCGATTCCCGCTATCATGGGCAACCGCAAACACGGCCCTGACCTTCTGGAGGTTGTCCTCCAGTGCCCGACATTGAGCTGTTTGAACTTGATTAGGCCGAATGCACGCGAATCGGTGAGCGGATCGTATCGACACTCTGATCGCTACTGGAGTGGCGGGTCGATCATTCCTTGGAATGAGGTTCCGAGGAACTTTCCCCTCGCGTCGAAATTCCAATTGAAAATGGCGGCTCCGGCGCGGGCGCAGGCATGGCATCCGTCGATGAGCGGATAGGCGACGGTGAACTGCGTTCCACCATCGGGTCCGACTTGCGAGTTGGGCCATATCTTTCCGTCCCGATCTCCCGGCCAAACATCGACCTTCGGAAACTGCGCCTTAAGATCTCGGTATTGCGAACTCTGCTTCATCGTTTTCACGTCAAGCAGCCTGAGATCCTCAACGTTGACGATGCGCGGCTCACCATTCAGCAGCAGAAGACCGTAGTTCGTGTTGGCCCGCAAGGGATATGTGACCCAGGCCAAGGCAATCGACCCCTCATTCTGAAATCCGGTCATGACGCCAAACTCGCCGTGGCTTTGCTTGGAAAGTTCGCGTGTGAACTGTACTGCGTCCTCTGGAGCTCCCGCTTTTGCCATCTGGCCAATCATGCAGTCGGCATAGTTGGAACCGGACGACCGGTCACAAGCGGCGTGGGCGGCGGTCGCGAACTGCGCGGGCAACTGCCAGACGGCCGAGGCCCCGATTTTCGTTGAAGAGGGCTTCGATTGCGCGGTTAAACTCACACAGACGAAAAGAGAAGCCAGCAATATGTAGGCGTAACGCATCTTTCATCTCCAAAACTCACGAGGGTAGTGCAGATCGCGAGTAAATCGTAACAGCGCTCGAAGCGCCCGCAACACTACCTCCTGGTCGAAGCGGGCGACAAAGGCATCTTCTATATCGGGGTCGCTGACGCCTACTTCGCCGCTCGCCAATATTTCATTGTGCTTGCACCAAAACCGGCTGAATTCCGACGGGAACCGTGTTGCCTACGATGGTTGTCTTCGCGGTGCCGGTTAATAGTCCCAAATACGACAGGTAGGAACTGCTTACAGTTTGATTCGCAGTGGTACACGGAGTACAAGTCTGCGACGTGTCCCAGATGGCAGCGGCCGCTACGCCGTTCGCCAGAGTCATGGTGCAAGTCCAGACCGTGCCCTTTGCTGAACATCCCCCAAATGTTGAACCGACCATCCAGCTATAAACCTGGTTGTAGGCCGTGTTGGCACTCGTCGAGCCTATGCCCGTTAACGATGGCGACCAGTCGTACCACACATTATTCGATATGCCTAGCGAGTAAGAGTAAACATAGAAGCGGGCAATGAAACCGGCCTGCATGTTCGGATCGGTGTAGCAGAAACCGGAGGGACTGGCGGGGCACGTCCAGCCTGACCCAGAATACCCGCCTTCGGTGTTGTAGAGAGGCTTGACCAACTCCTCGCTCTGCAAGATACCGTCAATCTCGGCCGTCCAGGTGCCCATCACGGATTCCATTTCTGTCGGTTCGTTGTTCCCCGGCTTCATGTGGATGTTCACGACATCCGTTTGTGCTGCCCCTCCTGAGTGACAACTGCTGGCTGGATTGTCATTGCAATAGAGGAAATTCCGCGCCATCGGAAGCAGGTTGCCTTGTGCGTGGTAGGAGGGCATGGCAATCGTGGCGCTCGGGTCTATGGGACCTGAAAGTGCCACACTAGTGACCGCACTGCGCACCGTGGCGCAGCTTTCTCCCGTGGCGTTGACGATAAACGAGCCGCCCTTGATGATGCAGTAGGCGTCCTGCTCCATGCGAATCAGCTGGTCGTAAGTGCCGTACTTAGTGCTCCAGGAAACGGCAGCATCCGGCTCGTTCCAGACTTCCCAGATCTTTACGCTCGCATGAGTGGCGCCGTATGAGGTCGCGTTGACATGGGACGCAAAGGCTGCCACCCAATTCCGCCAGTACAGGTTTGCTCCCGCCCCGTTCGCGTTTAAATCGCTCGGGGGGTAGCACTGACCGGGAGACTGGTTGGTTAGATTGCCCCCTGAAACATAGTCGAGACAACTGGTCCCGTCGGTGTAGCCAGCAGTTGAGGTGGCAAAATACGGCGTTCGAGCAAGCGCCGCCTGCGCGTAATGGATGCCAGCGCCGTACGCTGTGGCCAGGATGCTGTCGACTGTCGAGAAGTTAAACACGTTGTTGGAAGTCTCGATATAGGGCCAGGTTGAGCCAGGAGTGTCCCACAGCCGCACACCACCAAAAGTGTTTGGGCCTGCAGATCCAGCTACGCCGGGAAACTTAGTACCTGGAATTCAAGTCAATTGCGAAAGTTGGCCATGCCGGGATTGACATCGGGACGGTTACGGCTGCGGTGGCCGTCAACAGGTTCGAACTCCAGGCAGCCTCGATCGTGCTCGAGCCGCCGGCGACGGCTGTGGCAACACCGCTGCCGGTGACGGTGACCACAGCGGGATTAGAGGAAGTCCAGGTCACCGTGCTGCTGACGTTCGCGAAGCTGCCATCGCTGTAATTCAACGTGGCAGTGAACTGTTGCTGCGTGCCGATGTGTACCGTTGCAGTCGCGGGAGCGACCACCAGCGAGATGGGCGCGGCTGCATTGACCACCAGAAAAGCTGTGCCGGCGATTGAGCCGGAACTTGCCGAGATGATTGTGCTGCCCGGAGAGAGACTGGTCGCATATCCTGGGGAATTCATGGCAGCTACGGCCGGAACGGATGATGTCCAGGTTGCCGATTGCGTGATGTCCTGGGTCGAGCTGTCGCTGTATGTTGCGGTGGCAGCGAACTGTTCGCCGTAACCCAAGTTAATAGCCACCGAGGCTGGGGTCACGGCAATCGAGATTAAGTTAGCCTGTGTCACGATGATAGTGGTGGAGCTGGAAACGGAACCAGAAGTGGCAGAAATGGTGGCCGTGCCCTGTCCCGCGCTGGTGGCAAGACCGTTGCTGCCGACCGCGTTGCTGATGACGGCTACCAGGGCCGACGACGAAGTCCAAGCAGCGACCGTGGTCAGATCTTGCGTGCTGCCGTCCGTGTAAGTGCCGGTGGCGGTGAACTGCTGCGTCGTGCCCAGGGCAATCGTGGGCGTTTGCGGATTGATTGCAATCGAAACCAGCGCCGCCGGATTCACCAGCAACGTGGCCGTCGCGCTCACCGCTCCCGAACTGATGCCGATCGTGGTTGTGCCTGCCGCCAAAGTTGTGGCCAGTCCCGCAGGTACTTGAGGTGTTACTGATCGTGGCCACCGTAGCTACCGTCGAACTCCACTGGCCGCTTTGGGTCAGATCCTGCATTGTTCCGTCAGTGAATGTTCCGGTAGCCGTGAATTGTTGCGTCGTCCCCAGTGCCACCGTGGCCGTCGGCGGATTGATGGTAATCGAGACCAGCGCGGCCGCCGTCACTGTCAGCTCTGTCGAAGCGCTGATCGTACCGGAAGTCGCCCCGGAGGTCGCGGAAATGTTGGCCGAGCCGACGCCCACGCTTTGCGCCAATCCCGAGCTGTTGATCGTCGCCGTCGACACTGTGTCGGAGGACCACGTGACCGTGCTGGTCAGGTTTTGCGTGCTGCCGTCGGTGAATGTTCCGGTCGCGGTGAACTGCTGGTTTGTGCCTAGTGCGATCGAGGGCGTCGATGGAGTTATGGCCAATGAGACCAGCGCAGCCGTTGTCACCGCCAACGTCGTCGATCCCGTCACCGATCCGGAAGTAGCCGTGATGGTCGCAGTGCCCGTACCAGCGCTGCTGGCTAATCCCTGCGTCGGAGCAGCATTGCTGATCGTCGCTACTGTCGGCGTGTCTGAACTCCACTGCACAGTGTCGGTGATGGTTTGTGTGCTGCCGTCGGTGTACGTGCCTGTCGCCGTGAACTGCTCGGTCGCGCCCAGCGGAATCGTGGGAATCGCGGGTGTCACCGCAATCGAAACCAGTGCCGCGGGACTGACGGTGAGAGTCGTCGAGCCGCTGATCGCTCCCGACGTAGCCGTAACCGTGGTACTGCCCAAGCTCACACTGTTGGTGACTCCTTGATTGTTGACCGTGGCGACGGTGGGATCAGCAGTGGTCCACGTTGCCGAAGTGGTTAAAACCAGCGTGCTGCCGTCGCTATAGGTTCCAGTCGCTACCAGCGCTTGGGTCGTGCCCAGGGCAAATGATGGATTGGCGGGCGTGACCGCCAGTGAAACCAGGACGGCCGGTCCGACGGTTAGCGTGGCCGAGGCCGTGATCGAACCGGAAGTCGCCGTGATGGCCGCAGTGCCCACTCCTGCACCGGTCGCTAACCCGTTACCGGAGATCATCGCCACCGTGTTCAGAGATGACGTCCACGTCACTGCGCCGGTTAGATTTTGCGCGCTGCCATCGCTGTAGGAGCCGGTCGCGGTGAACTGCTGGCTCGTCCCGTTTGCAATCGACGCACTTGAAGGCGTCACGGTTATAGAGATAAGGATAGGCGTAGTTACGGTCACGCTCGCAGAACCGGTTACGCTACCGGAGCTCACGCTGATATTCGCTGTGCCCAGGAAGCCACCTGTGACCAGTCCGGCGCTCACGGGCGCAATAGCCGGTGCTGAAGATGTCCAGGTCGCGGAAGCGGTCAGATCTTGGGTGCTGCCATCGGTGTAAGTGCCCATGGCATCGAGCTGCAGGCTGGTTCCGAGCGGAATGGCTGCACTGCCGGGTGCAATCGTGATGGAAACCAAGGACGGACCGCTCACGGTGATAGTGGTCGAGGTGGAGATGGAGCCGGAAGTGGCGGAGATGGTGGCCGTTCCCTGTCCGGAACTGGTGGCAAGGCCGTAACTGCCCACCGCGTTGCCGATAATCGCCACCGTCGCGTCGGACGAACTCCAGGCCACAACCGTCGTGAGGTCCTGCGTGCCGCCGTCGGTGTAAGTGCCTGTCGCGGTGAACTGCTGCGTCGTGCCTAAAGCAATCGTGGGCGTTTGCGGATTGATTGCAACAGAAACCAGCGCTGCCGGATTCACCACCAGCGTAGCCGTCGCACTCACCGCTCCCGAACTGATGCCGATCGTCGTCGTGCCCGTGCCCAAACTGGTGGCTACCCCGGCTGTGCCCGTCGTGTTGCTGATTGTCGCCACCGTAGCCACCGTCGAACTCCACTGGCCGCCTTGGGTCAGATCCTGCATAGTTCCGTCGGTGAATGTTCCTGTGGCGGTGAATTGTTGCGTGGTGCCCAACGATATCGTCGCCGTTGGCGGATTGACGGCAATCGAGACCAGCGCTGCTGCCGTTACCGTCAACTCCGTCGAGCCGCTGATCGAGCCGGAAGTCGCCGTAATGTTCGCCGTGCCGATGGCGACGCTTTGCGCAAGCCCGGCATTGTTGATCGTTGCCGTCGATATTGTGTCGGAGGACCACGTGGCTGTGCTGGTCAGGTTCTGCGTGCTGCCATCGGTGTAGGTTCCCGTGGCCATGAATTGCTGGTTTGTGCCCAGCGCAATCAACGGCGTCGCCGGAGCAACGGCGATCGACACCAGCGCGGCCGCTGTAACAGTCAGAGTGGTCGATCCGCTCACCGTGCCGGAAGTCGCCGCGATCGTAGCCGTACCTTCCGTCAGTGTCGTCGCCAATCCAGTCATCGTACCTGCATTGCCAATCGTTGCAACTGCGGGCGTGTCCGAGTTCCACTGCACAGTGTCGGTGATGGTTTGTGTGCTGCCGTCGGTGTAGGTGCCGGTTGCCGTGAACTGCTGCATGGTTCCCAGCGGTAGTGTTGGGATCGCCGGCGTCACCGCAATTGAAACCAGCACCGCAGGCGTTACCGTCACTGTCGTCGAGCCGGTTATCGCACCCGAGGTCGCCGTGACCGTGGTGCTGCCCAAAGCCACACTGGAGGCGACTCCTTGATTGCTGACGGTGGCGATGGTGCTGTCGCTCGTGGTCCACGTGGCCGAGCTAGTCAGAACCAGGGTGCTGCCATCGCTGTACGTCCCGGTTGCCGTCAAAGGCAGGGTCGTGCCCAAGGCAAAGGACGGATTAGCGGGAGTCGCTGCGATTGAAACCAAAACCGGCTGCCCGACCGCAAGCGTCGCCGAGGCATTGATTGATCCGGAGGCGGCAGTAATCGTCGCCGTGCCCACGCCTGCGCCCGTCGCCAAACCGCCCGCGGCAATGGTTGCGATCGATGTTGCGGACGAACTCCAGGTTGCGCTGCTGGTCAAATCCTGGGAACTGCCATCGCTATAGGTTCCGGTCGCCGCAAACTGCTGCGTCGTTCCATCCGCAATGGACGCGGTTGCGGGGGTAATCGACAGGGACGTGAGTGCCGGCGGTGTGATGGTCAACGTCGCCGAGCCGCTGACCGTTCCCGATGAAGCCGTGATGGTGGTCACTCCCTGCGCCACACTCGTGGCTGAACCACCGCTGCCTACCGTTGCAATCGCTGTCGCCGAAGAAGCCCAGGTAACAGTGCCGGTCAGGTTCTGGGTGTTGCCGTTGCTGTAAGTTCCGGTTGCCGTGAACTGTTCGGTGTATCCGGCGGCTACTGAAGCCGTGGCGGGAGTCACAGCAATCGAAGTCAACACCGCGGCCGTCACCGTCAAGGTCGCCGAGCCGCTAATCGTGCCTGACGTAGCCGTAATGGTCGCCGATCCTTGCGCTACGCTGGTGGCCAAGCCGCCGGTGCTCACTGTTGCCACAGAGGTCTTTGACGAAGTCCAACTGGCGCTGGTGGTCAAGTTCTGGGTGGTGCCGTTGCTGTAGGTTCCCGTCGCCGTAAACTGTTGGGCGTATCCGGCGGCGACCGAGGCAGTGGCGGGCGCAACGGCAATCGACGTTAACACTGGAGTCGTCACCGTTAGCGCGGCGAAACCACTGATTGTGCCCGATGTGGCCGTGATGGTCGCCGTCCCCGGCGTCAGGCTCGTGGCCAAGCCAGTGCTGTTGACCGTTGCAATCAACGTCGCCGACGAAGTCCACGTAGAGGTGCCGGTCAGATTCTGCGTCGTGCCATTGCTGTAAGTCCCCGTGGCCGTGAACTGCTCCGTATAGCCCGCAACCACCGATGCAGCCGCTGGAGTCACGGAAATCGAAGTGAGCACGGCCGCTGTCACGGTCAATGTGGCCGAGCCGCTGATCGTCCCTGAGGCGGCCTTGATAGTGCTCGTCCCCGTGGCCACGCTTGTGGCCAGGCCGCCGCCGCTCACCGTCGCTACGGAAGCTTTGGACAACGTCCAGGTGGCCGTCGTGGTCAAGTTCTGCGTCGTGCCATTGCTGTAGGTTCCGGTCGCCGTGAATTGTTCGGCGTAACCGGCAGCCACCGAAGCAGTCGAGGGAGTAACTGCAATCGAAGTCAACACCGCGGCAGTGACCGTCAGGGTGGCGGATCCGCTGATTGTTCCGGAGGTCGCTATAATCGTAGCAGCTCCCTGCGCCACGCTGGTTGCCAATCCGCCGCTACTTACCGTTGCGATGGTAGTCGCCGAGGAGGTCCAGGTCGCGGTCGTGGTCAAGTTCTGCGTAGTACCGTTGCTGTAAGTTCCCGTGGCAGTAAATTGCTGCGTCTTGCCGGCTACGACCGAGGCTGTCGCTGGAGTGACCGCAATCGAAGTCAACGCCGCGGCCGTCACCGTCAACGTGGCCGAGCCCTTGATCGTCCCTGAAGTGGCAGTGATGGTTGTGCTTCCCTTGGCCACGCTGGTCGCCAGCCCGCCGCTGCTTATCGTTGCAATCGACTTGGTCGAGGAAGTCCACGTCGCACTCGTGGTCAGGTTCTGCGTCGTACCGTTGCTGTAGGTTCCCGTCGCGGTGAATTGCTGGGCGTAACCCAAAGCCACTGACGCCGTGGCGGGAGTAACAGAAATCGAAGTTAACGCTGCCGCAGTGGCGGTTAATGTAGCCGAGCCGCTGATCGTCCCTGAAGTGGCCGTGATGGTCGCGCTTCCCTGCGCCACGCTGGTTGCCAATCCGCTGCTACTTACCGTTGCGATGGTTGTCGCTGAAGAGGTCCAGGTCGCGGTCGTTGTCAAGTTCTGCGTCGTGCCGTTGCTGTAGGTTCCCGTCGCGGTGAACTGCTCAGTGTTGCCCGCCGCCACCGATGCCGTGGCCGGAGTTACGGCAATCGAAGTCAACACCGGCGCCGTAACCGTCAATGCGGCGGTGCCGCTGATCGTCCCTGATTTGGCTGTGATCGTTGCGCTTCCCTGCGCCAGAGTTGTAGCCGATCCTCCGCTGCTTACCGTTGCAATCGATTTTGCCGAGGATGTCCAGGTCGCCGTGCTGGTCAGGTTCTGTGTTGTGCCGTTGTTGTACGTCCCGGTTGCCGTGAACTGCTCGGTGTAGCCTGCTGTCACCGAAGCTGTGGCGGGAGTGACTGCAATCGACACGAGGGTCGGAGCAGTTCCAGTACCGGTGAGCGTTATCAGTTGCGGACTGGAAACTCCGGTATCGACCACCGTGAGAGTGCCGTTGCGGGCCCCTAGAGCGCCAGGCGTGAAAGTAATCGAAATTGTACAAGTAGCCTTGGTTGCGAGGGTCGCGGGGGCCACCGGACAGTTGTTGGTCTGGCTATAGTCGGCAAGGTTCGTGCTGATGCTGCTGATGGTGATCGCTGAACTCTGACCATTTTTCAGAGTGACACTGTGAACCGAGCTGGGTGTACCTTGCGTTTGATTGCCGAAAGCAATGCTGGTAGGGCTAACCGTGACTGACTGCGAGAATGCGGGCAGGAACATCAGAATAGCGAAGCAAGCGACAGCCACGCACCGGGGGATGAATGGTTTAATCGTCAACATCCGGCATCTCGGACCGTGACATCTTGAATCAAATTTCACCTGTTGAGTTCCACTTGCTTTGGATTGTGCCCCGCGAAGTTTCTGCACCAGGGCTTCGTTCTAAGCAACGTCCGTGCAGAGGGTTAGCACGGAATAAATCCGCAATTAAGCCGCATTAGGAAAGTGGTTTGGAAACCAGGGATTCCAAACCATGCTGAAAGTATGGGCAATTCTGGTGGGTTCTCTCATGCCTGTCAAGTATGAAAATTGTTGCACACTAGCGATAGCCAGGCCGAAATCCTGGGGCTCTCACTATGACGGTTTGACGCAGCGTACGTCGAAGTGATCGCGAAGATACTTAAGCGCTTCGTCGCGTCTCGGCCCGGAGGTGGCAGGAGTTGCATTCAAATAAATCACATACCATTCGGCAGCCCCTTCCAGGTCATTTCGCTGGACGTGCTTGTGGGCTTCTTCCAGAGACCCGACATTTAGAAGGCCGTGGAAAACCCGCTTGTCGTGTTTTGTTTCCTAGCTGTACTGGTTTTTCCTGCACCGATTTTTCTTGTACTCGCTTTTATCCTTGCCGACTCTTAGCGTCGCAGCGCTTCCGCGCTTAGACTCGCGCGCGTGCTTGGTCGCCCGATATAGCCGTTGCCGTCGCGCAAACTGTTCGCATTTCGTAACAGAATGAATTTTATGGCCTACCCAACGCGAATCGGTGAAAAACTCTCTGGCAACTGAGGGGGAGAAGTGAATCCGCAAGACTGCCAGCGCTGTGGCGGTACCGGATACGTTTCCCGGCCTGTGGACATCAGCGGCAAGTCCGAAGGCGTGGCATTTATCCGCTTGAAGTGTCCTGCCTGCGCTGGCAGCGGACGGAGAAGAGCTGCGCCCCCCTCAACCGCGGGCTGACCGCACGGCCTGTGGTGCTTGCGAAAACGTACGCGCCCGGAGCGTCGCGCTCCCGCTGGAAAGTGACGATCCGGGCCGCACGTTTCATCAAATGCGTCCTCTATCACGCCGATCCGAAACCTATGCTCAAGCGATGCCAGCGGCTTTGCTGCGCCCTCTGCGCCGTGGAGAAGAAGCCGTCTCCACTCGATTGCGTCCCGCGTTTTTTGCACGGTAGAGCGCTTTATCCGCAGCACGAATGACCTCTTCTGCGGAGGCATCGCTGCCCCTCGACTCCGCCACTCCAATACTGATCGTCACCGAGAGTTCCGCTGCCGCTGTCGAGCGGGAAAGCTGCCGGATGGCGTGGCCAGTGCGCACGCGGCCGCGCACGCGCTGGCTACGCCGGTCAGGACCACGCAAGTCCTGTCTGCGATCTGGGCCGCGCAAGCGTAGCGTGCTCGCTTCAATATCAGCGCGCAACCTCTCAAGGTGTTCCAGAACCTCAGCCGTGGTCTTGCCGGGAAACAGAATGGCAAATTCTTCTCCCCCGCAGCGGTAGGCTTGCCCTCCGCCCGAAACTCGCGCCAGCCGCGAGGCTACCAGGCGCAATACCTGATCTCCGGTGTCGTGGCCATAAGTGTCGTTGCAGCTTTTGAAGTGGTCAATGTCCGCCATGGCGATCGAGTATGGCGCTCCGAGCCGTAACAGCGCATCGTGAAAGGCGCGCCGCGAAGGCAACGCAGTCAGCTCATCGTGGTAGGCGAGCATGTAGGAAGTCTCGACCACCGCGCTCGCCAGGATGAAAGCTGCGGTCGCGAAGTAAGCGCTGGGAATTCGTCCGACTCCTCCGAAATCGAACGCTAATAAGGATGCCGCCAACGACCAGAGAAGACCGCTTTCAACAGGCCGGCGAAGCAGGAGAAAACGTATAAGCAGAACTACAGCGGCCGCCGCGAACACCAGCAGCGTGGCAAAAGACAACGGAGCCGGAGTAGCTGCATGGTGCAGCGCACGCTGCGCCGCCGCTGCCGGCTCGGGACGGCAAACCACGGCTACGATCACCGATTCTACGAACAGCACTAATCCAACAGGTGCGATGCTGGGGAAGGCAAACCCTTTCTCTTGCCGCACCGACAATAGAACAAAATTGAGCGGCAACAGCAGGCCGACAGCGGAGAGCGCTGTGTGTCCCGGGCCGCTGGGCGCGATGCGCCCGGAAGAAAAATACGAGACGGCTTGTTGCGCGAGAAGTAGCACCACCAAGGCCCAGAAGATTCGGCTGGAATGAAATCGCCAGGCCAGCAGCAGCCCCGCGATCAGCACGCTGTAAAAAGCGTAGGTGACGACCGCAGCGTTGGGCGGGACCAGTGCCGTTTGCAGCAGCACCGCAACGGCCAGCAGAACGACGCCCGGGATGAGCAGAGACTTCATCTCTGTTTAGATTATCTCTGCACCATGGCTGGACAGTAATTGACCGGAAGGGTTCGGCGCCGGGCACAGATCCCCGGCGCGGGCGAATGCTGAAAGGGAAAATAAAGATGCTCGCCAAGGACCGTGTCGCCATTTTCCACCAGGATGGAGGCCCGCTCCATCACGTGCTGCAATTCGCGCACGTTGCCCTTCCACGGATGCTCTTCGAGGATGTGGATCACCTCCGGACTCAGCCGGGGGCAGGGCGCGACCATCGCGGCCGCCATGCAAGCCAGAAAATGTTCGGCCAGAGTAATAATGTCGCCGCGGCGCTCGCGGAGCGGGGGCAGCTCCAGCGGAAACGCCGAGAGCCGGTAAAACAGGTCCTCACGGAATTCTCCCCGCCCCGCGCGCCCGGCCAGGTCCACGTTGCTGGCGGCAATCACCCGCACATCCACGCGCGTCAGTTCCGCCGTGCCCAGCCGCTGCACTTCTTTCTGCTCGAGAAAGCGCAACAGCTTGGCCTGCATACCCAAAGGCAATTCGCTGACCTCGTCGAGAAACAGGGTTCCGCCATGCGCCGACGGGATGCGGCCCACCTGCGTCTGCACCGCCCCGGTAAAAGCCCCCCGGGCATAGCCAAACAGTTCCGACTCGAGCAACGCTTCGGGGATGGCGGCGCAATTTACCGCGACGAACGGCTTCGCCGCCCGCGGAACTCAACTCGTGCAGCGCTCGCGCCACCAGTTCCTTCCCGCTGCCGGTCGGGCCCACGATGAGCACGGTGGTGGTGCGGGGAGCCACTAACTGCGCCAGCCGATAGACGCGCTGCATGGCCGCGCTCTGCCCGATCATGCCCGGCAGCGGCTGCTGGTTTTCTTTAGCTGGGTTTTCTCGAGCTCGATTTCCCCAAGCCTCGGCAATCGCGGACGAGCCCGGTTCGGCCCTTTCTGCGACCCCGTCGCCGTCAAACCCATTCCCATCCCTGCCGCCCGCCGCCAGCGCCGATGCCGCATCGACCATCACCACCTGCGTTTCCGGGTACTTTCGCCGAATGATCGCAATCAGTTCCTCGCTATCCAAATCCGGCAGGCGGCGGTCAAGAAACAGAATCCGCCATTCGCTATTCTCGAGCTTAGCCAGCGCGTCGGCGCCGCCCGCAGCTTGCTCTACCGGGTGCCACCGCCCGTTCAGACTGCGTATCACCTGCTCGCGCAGGGCCGGGTTCGAGCTTGCAATCAGCGCGCCTCCAGGGCACGCGAGGCCAGAGCTTTCGCTGCTCGCTCCGGCGACGCCGGATCGGACGACGCCGGATGGAACAATGATCGGAAAGCTTGGCATCACGCTCATCTCGGTCTCCCATTCAGTGTGATCGTTTCGAGTGTGACCGTTTCGAGCACGACGGTCGCAAGCGCCATCTTCTCCTCCGACCGCTCCCGCCGCCACTCCCCGCCGACCCGCTCCCAGCTCGCCTCGGCCACCAGCAGCCCCAGTTCGGGCCGCGACAGTGCGCCCCCGGTCTTATCCCCCCGCCACCGGATGCAAATCCCAAGCTCCCCGTTCGCCTCGCCTGCAACGATCCACAGTTTGCTTTCCGGCGCCGACAGGCTCAGCACCGCTTCGATGAGCCGGAATAATAAGGTATGCAATTTTCGCTGTCCGGCTTTCACGGCAATCCCGGGACCGTCCGGCGACTCGGAAGGTTCGATCTCGACACAAACCCCTTTCGCATCGGCTACCAACCTGAGGTCCTCGACGATCTCCTGCAGCAGAATTCTCCACGCCGCCCATCGCAACTCCTTCTGCGGTTCCGCGTCTTCACCGGTTTTCGCACCGGTCTCCGCATCCGCGTCCGCCACTTCCCGAATCGCCCGCACCAGATCGCGCATGCGCCCGGTCAGCTCCAGCCATTCGCGCACCCCCTGAGCGAAGTGCTCGCTCGAACGCGGGCTCGCCAGCGCCACCTCCATCGCGCACTGCAAACCGGTCAAGGGCTGGTTCAGCGCGTGCAACAACTCCGCCAGCGGAGTCCGCCCCTCGATCGCGCCGCTTGGCTCCACCCGCTCTGCGCTCACGCTCACGCCGGGGCTCCCTCGCCGCCGCTCAACTCATATCCCACGCCCCGCACCGTACGGATCAGCTTGCGGGTGTGGCCGTCATCCACCTTGCGCCGCAGATAATTGATATAAACATCGACCACATTGGTGGTCGTGTCGAAGGTCAGGTTCCACACATGCTCGATGATCATGGCCCGCGACACCTGCCGCCCGGCGTTGCGCATCAGGTATTCGAGCAGGGTAAATTCTTTCGTCGTCAGCTCGATCCGCCGCCCCGCCCGCTCGGCGCGGTGTTCCACGCGGTCCAGCTTGAGATCCTCGACCACCAGCACCGATTCGGAGGGCAAATGGCTTCGCCGCAGCAGCGCCCGGATGCGCGCCGAGAGCTCGCTGAAGGAAAACGGCTTGGCCAGATAGTCGTCGGCCCCAGTATCGAGACATTGCACCCGATCCTCGACCTTTACCCGCTGCGTCAGCACCAGCACCGGCAGGGTCGGGCGCTTCAACCGCAAATGCCGCAGCACGCTCACCCCATCGAGCTTGGGCAGGTTCAAATCGAGGATCACCACGTCATAATCGAACTCGATCCCCATCGCCCGCGCCTGTTCCCCATCCTCGACCACGTCCACCGCGTAATGCTCGCCTTGCAGCCCCTGGCGCACAAATCCAGCCAGTGCCGCATCGTCTTCCGCAATCAGAATTCTCATAAGCTGGCCTTAATGACCCGATTCTAGTGAGAGAACGTTCAAACGCAGCCGAAACGATGACGCACGAAGGTGTATGTAGGCAGAAATGGGGCGAGATTCCAAAAGCGGATTCTGCCGGAGACCCTTATCCTCGCTGCTCCCTGCGTCACCCGCCGCGGTTGCTTCCTCCACAGAAAAGTGCGGGCGTGATTTCCGAAGGAGGCTCTGCATGATTTTCTGATTGCGATTCTGGTTGCACCAGAGAATTTTCATGAGGTCGCACTCACCGAAGTCCATCCTCATTCTCAGAGAACCCACGCATAGGACTCCGCTGCTTGGGCGAAAATTGCGTATCTGTTGACCCGCTGCCAGTTGGTGTGATCCGTGGGAAGTTTTCCCATCCCTCCCTTTTGTGCGGTCTTACGGACTCAAGATTGCTTTTCCCGAACGCATAACCGCCACGCCTAAAGATCAAGCGCCGCCATCGAGTCGAATGGGCATCGCGTTGTTCGCGCTAGCGGTGGTGCGGCTCGCGCTCGGGCATGGTTCTGGAGCGCGCAAACGGCTGGCTCTGCGGTCGCGGCCGAGGGAAGGCAGCCGGTGCGAGCCTCCTTGCATCTTGGGACCTTCGTGATCAACCTCGCCGACGCGAGCAACGCTCGTATTGCGCGTTGGCGTTGATCTCGGTCTGGGCCGGGAAATCGGCAAAGGGGAATCTGCCTCACCGATCAGCGAGAACGGATCATGACCAAGAACACGGCGCAAGCCTATACCAGTTGGCAGGACAAGGAAGAACGCGACCGCATCCTGATCGAGCAGTTGCCCCAGGTGCGCTATCTGGCGCGCCGCATCCACGAGCGCCTGCCCCGCCACGTTCCGCTCGAGGATATGGTGCATGCCGGCGTGATCGGGCTGATCGACGCGCTGAATAAGTTCGACCGCTCCAAGCACGTGCAGTTCGGCTCCTATGCCAAGTTCCGCATCCGGGGAGCGATTCTCGACAGCCTGCGCGAAATGGATTGGGGACCGCGCGAGTTGCGCCGCAAGGCGCGGTCGGTCGAGGAAGCCGAGCGCAAGCTCAGTCTGAATCTGAGCCGCGCTCCCACGGAAGTGGAGATGGCGGCGGAGCTGAAACTGGAGCTGCGCGAATTCCAGCAGTTGCTCACCGAACTCGACGGCCTCGAGATCGGCAGCCTGCATCTGGAATCGCCCTGGGACGGCAAAGATGAAGACTTGTGTGATTACCTGCCCAACGCTCCGGAGGACACGCCGTTTTTCCGCTGCATGCGCTCCGAGATGAAAGAGCTGCTCGGCCGCGCGGTCGTCGCCCTGCCGGAAAAAGAGCAGCAGGTGCTGGCCCTTTATTACTTTGAGGAACTGACGATGAAGGAAGTCGGCGCCGTGCTCGGCATTGGCGAGTCGCGTGTGTCGCAGATTCACTCCCTGGCCTTGGTGCGGCTGCGGGCGCGACTGGAAGAGCTGATGACCGTGGCCAGGCCGGCGGCGCGGGCGGCCGAGGCCGGCGGATCCTGACCGATGGAATCTGACAACCGGTAGGTTGGAATCTCCTTTTTCGGTGGAGTTGGGTGAACGCCCCGCAAGGGCGGGCACAGAACCGCCGCGTCGACATCGTCATCTTGAGCGCCATGCGCTAAGGAATGCGACTGCGCTGCCGATAAGGCTCAAGGTGGAGTGCAGAACAATCCGAAAGGCATCCTCGTGACGCCCGCGCCCTCGTTACAGGCCGATCCCCGAATCCCCGGGCCACCCGAACCGGCCTTGGTGCGCATCCGCGATCTGATCTATCAAGTCGCCGGAATTTTCCATCCGGATAACAAACTCCGCTGGCTGCGCGAACGGTGCGATCGCCGCATGCGGGAAATCGGCGTTCAAACTCCGCACGAGTACCTCGAAAGCCTCACCATTCATTCCACCCGGCAAGGAGAACTCATCGCCTTGCTCAACCAGATCACCATCGGAGAAACCTGTTTCTTCCGCAACCGCCCGCAGCTGGACGCGCTCCGCCGCATCGTGATTCCAAACATCCTTATGTCGAAGGTCGCTGCGCAAAGCTCGCGAAGCCTTCCGCGACGCCGCCTCCGAATCTGGAGTGCCGGCTGTTCCACCGGAGAAGAACCTTACACGCTCCGTATGTTGCTGCTCGAGGAAGCCGAGGGCTTGCTCGGAACCTGGCCCGTCGAAATCATTGCTACCGATCTGAACCAGCATTCGCTGGCCCACGCTGAAGCCGCGCTTTACGACAGCTATGCCACACGAAACCTCACGTCTCCGTATCGCGAAAAATACTTTCTTCCCATTGGAGATCGGCTGCAAGTCGTCCCCCTGGCGCGCACCAGCGTCAGCTTCAGCCGCCTCAATCTGTCGGACGATCCCGGCATGAGCCGCATGCAGAACCTCGACGCCATTTTCTGCTGCAACGTCCTGATCTACTTCGATCTGGCCTCCAAACGGAGGGTCGTGCAGCACTTCTTTAACAACCTACTGCCGCACGGATACCTGTTTCTCGGCCAATCGGAATCTCTCCACGGCGTGAGCGAGGATTTCCGCCTTGTCCATCTGCCCGGAACCACCGCCTATGTGAAAGTTGAGCCCGCAGGAGGCAGCTCAAAATGACAACCACGCTCGAAGGTAAAAATCTCTTACTGCATCGGCTCCACGGATTGCGCCAGATCCCCACCATTTCGGCCGCCCTTGTCCCTTTGCTGGGTTATCTGGACCAACCGGTCGACCACATCGAAGTAGACAAAGTCACCGACTTTCTGGCCCGGGATAAGTCTTTGGCCGCGCAATGCCTGCAAATGGCGAACTCGCCGCTCTTCGGCCGCATTCGGGAAATCGAGTCGTTGCGAGGGGCCGTCGTCAGCCTCGGAATTCATCGTGTCAGCGATATCGCAATGTCGTGCTCGGTGTTGAACATGCTGCCGGGAGGCAAGACCAGCCCGGATCCTCTCGTCTTCTGGGAGCATTCTCTGGGATGCGCCCTGGTCTGCCGCCACCTGGCTCGCACCTTCGATTTGCCCGATCCGGAAAAGGCATATCTGGCCGGGCTGCTGCATGACCTCGGAATCATCGTCAACCTCTGGCTGCTGCCTCAGGAATTTCACCAGGCCTTCGAGATCGCCCAAGCGCAAGGCATTCCTCTGCACGAAGCCGAACAGCTCACTCTGGGATTCACTCACTGTGATAGCGGACGCCTGCTGGCCGAGCTTTGGGCTCTTGCTCCCGGCCTGATCGATGTCGTGGCGCTTCATCATTCGCCGGAGAAATCGTCACAGCACGCGGAATTGGTGGCCCTGGTGCACGTCGCCGATTTGCTCTGCCGCATGGGCAGCCTGAATCACGGCTACAAGGAAGAGCGCCAGGTAAACCTTTCCGAAGATGCCGGGTTCGCGCTGCTCACTCGAAAGTCTCCGTCCCTGTCCCGGTTTGACTGGTCCCGCCTCACTTTCGAACTGGATTCTTACCTGGACGAAGTGCACGCCCTGGTCCACACCATTTATCGCCCCTGAACCACGAGCACGAGCCGCCGCGCGGCGAAGAAAAAACCACGACCCCCAAACCACGACCCCAAGAATGACGACATTCGCTGCCCGTCGGTGTGACTGTGGGCGTTTCAGCCAAAGGCGCCTGCTTCGAGCGAATTCTGCTCCAGCGTTTCCCGTACGCTGTTCAACAGCGTGGCGACAGAAAATGGTTTGGCCAGATACCTCTTGCCGTGGCCAAGCCGGGCAAGTTCTTCTGCCCGGCCGCTCATGAGCAGAATCGGGCACTGCGGCCATGAGCTTTCGAACTCACCCGCCAGGTCGCGGCCGCTCATCCCGGGCAAAACGACATCGGCGAGCAGCAGATCGATTTCCCCGGCAGATGCCCGGCCAATCTCGAGAGCCTCGCCCGCGCTGGCGGCGACCACCAGCCGGTAACCGGCCGATTCGAGCACTTCGGCCGCTACCTTCCGCACAAATTCCTCATCCTCCACCAGCAGAATCGTTTTTTGTGCTCGCCACTGGCCGGATGCGGCAAATGCTGCGCCAGTCATCGCATTTACTTCCGTAGCTGCGCAAGAATTCAATTTTCTGCTCCCGAACCCTGCCAGTCATCCAGCAGATCAATTGCCATTCCCAAGCTTTGCATGCAAGGCGGCATAAGTGCGAGAGCAGGCGTTAGTTAACCTGGCAAACCATCGCGCGATAGGCGATCTCTTTCGTCAGCCGCGACGCCCGTTCCGGGAAGAAGCAGCGCGAAACAGATCCTGATCCGGGAGAAGTCACAAGAGAAATACCGGGAGGAAGTTTCAAGAAGAGTTCCAGGAGACGCTCACTTCGGCACGGTGAGAACCGTCTCGTTCGGATCGAGCAGAAGTTTGTGCGTCCCCCCCGGCACAGAAACATGAAACGAGGTCTCGGCCGCGTCGGCAAACACGCGTCCCACCAGCCTGGGCGCCTTGCCTGGAATTGCCACATAAATAGGAACGGATGTGACCAAGCCTTCAGGCGCATCTTTTTGCCGGATCACTCCGGTCGCGACCGTGCCGTTCTCTTTCACCGCGAACTTGACGCCCTGCAACTCCAGCTTGGGCAAAGAGGTGCCATTCACCCAGCCATCCAGAAACCAGTCCAGCGACGCCTTTCCTTCATAGCGCAACGAGGGCGGCAGATCCTCCGCAAAAACATCCAGGAGTTCACGCGTGGTGATGGCTTTGCCGGCATAGCGTTCGCGAACTTTGCGCAGCGATCGCACGAATGGCTCTTCTGTAACGCCGTGATCCGGGTCCTTTTTAACTTCTTCGGCGTCCCGCAACATCGTGCGCAGCATGTGAAACAGCCAGGTTCCCCGGCCATAACTGATGGCTTCATAGCCACCCGGAAAGTGAGACGAAAGCAGGCGGCTTCCCAGAGTCACCGGCCCCGCATCTTTAGGAAAGTTGCCGCCCTTATCCCTATCGACCAGGTCTTTGCGATAGGTATCCATTACCAACCGGAACCCTGCCGGATTTTTCTCCTGCAGCATCATCAACGCGCAATAGTTTGCCAGACCTTCTGAAAACCACTGGTCGCGATAGGTGCTCCATGTAATCAAGTCTCCCCACCATTGATGTGCGGTCTCGTGAGCGGGGACCACTTGATCAATAAGTGAGACTTCCGCGTTCATATGGATATTCTCGCGCTCCGCCTGCGTGAGAAAAGCGTAGGAGGAAAGGAAAATGAGTCCAGGCCAGCCCTGACTCTCCCGGCCCGGCAACTGAGTCACAGCCAGTTGACTGTAAGGAAACGGCCCAAAGCGCTCGGAATAGTAACGGATTGCCGCGGCAGTCACCTCGGCCACGGCGGCTGCGTGCAGCGCGGGTGAAGGCGGCGGAGGAGGGACGGCCGGAGTAACGGGCGCAGCTCCGGGATCGTGCTGCCCCACCTTGGGATCGAGTAGGATGGCCGCCACGGGAGCCTGGGGAAATTCCCGTTCCACTCCCTTAGTCGCGTATGTTTCCACGGTCACAGCTCCCGCTTGCGCCACGCCTCGAATGTACTTGCCCAGATTGAATCCCGCGACCGGCATCGGCCGTTCTGAAACCCAGCGCGCCACCTGTTCATCGCCATCTGGCGCGGACGGCTTTGTCGAGGCGGCGACTGCCGCCGGTTTGCCGGTCGCCAGAAGAGTCCATCCCTTTGGATAGTGGAAGGTAAGATCGAAATTGGTCATGGTCAGGCCGCGATTGGGATACCATGTCCCCCGCTCCCCCACGTAGAGCAGACCATTGCCCGCCTCAGCCAATACTTCTCCCCTATAGACAAAGCGGATGCTGATCTTTTGCCCCTTGCGAGTTGGCTCGGGCAGAATCACAGCTAACAGATCGTTGCCGCTGCGCGCCAGCCGTGTTCCTTCCACCGGAGGGTTGTGGATGAATTCCACCGTTTTGCCGTCGGCCTCGACCGTCCGGATCGCCAGGAAACGCGACAACTCGAACGCCAGGAATCGTGATCCGCCCCGCACCACATCGAGTTGCAGGTTCACTTCCGCATCCAATCCCTTGGGGGGTATCACATGAGCGTCGATGACATAGTCGCGCACCAGGATGGGTGCCTCGCGAGACTGCGTTTCCGACGGAAGCGTCGATGAAAATTCCTTCTGTGTCACTCGCGGGCGGCGGGAATCATCGGTCGAAAATGAAGTCCAAACGTCGTAATACACACCTCCGTTTTCCGCAGTCTTGCTTTGGCCCGCCCCCACTTGCTCTCCCGCGGTCGAGTCGAAGAACAGGTCGAACACGCCCAGCTTGTCTCCCTGCAGGCGAATGTGCAACATGCGATCGTCGGGATCGACCGCCCGCATGGGGGCCGAGTTCGGCAAGTTTCCCCCGCCCGGCGGCAGCATCTCGCTGAATGTCGCCAGCAGCCGCATGGCGTCAACCTGGGCCAGATTGCGGGCGGTCTGGTCCCAATGGCTGACAAACTCCTCAGGCTGGTCCGGCGCCCTCAGGCCGGGCTGCATCTCGGCGGCGGAGTTGTCGTTGAATCGGAAGTAGGCAGTGGAGAAGCGCTCCTCCAGAAGCGCCATACCGGTAAACAGGCTCATCGAGCGCCGCTCTACATCGTTGGGCGGAGCCAACAGCACTTCGCCGTAGCCTTCAAAAAACGCGCCCGTAATCCTGCCCATCACATCTTTCGTAAAGGCAATCGTGCCATCTTCCATGGTGATGTGGATCGCGGACCGGTCCAGCGTTGCCCCCCGCACTTTGAACACCCGGGAAGCGTCCAACCCCACACTGCCGAGTTGCACGTAGAGCGCATCGGCCGGGCCACGCTGACCGGCCTGCGCGGGAACTGGCTGCGCCGGCACCGCCTGCGCAATCGCAGGCTCGGGACAAAATAGGCAGGAAAGACAGGAGAAAAAAGACAGACAGGCTGCCAGCAATACCCTCGCCACGCCGGATATCCCCCGTACTTTCGTTACGTACGTTCGTGTTCCCACAGTTGTTAGGATGCACTTGAATGCGATTTCGTGCCACTACCCTGTTCAATTTCTCGATATTGTTCGCGTCGTTGTTCGCGACATTGTTCGCGACATTGCTCGCGTCATTGTTCGCCTCTGAGGCGGCATGGGCGGATACGATCCATCTCAAGAATGGCCGTACCATCCTCGCCGACCATGTCCGCGAGAAGGGCAACCGCTTTGAATATGATATCGGCGACGACAGCTACGCCATCCCCAAGAGTTCG
Source organism: uncultured Acidobacteriaceae bacterium (assembly GCA_963784085.1). Classification (GTDB taxonomy): domain Bacteria; phylum Acidobacteriota; class Terriglobia; order Terriglobales; family Acidobacteriaceae; genus Sulfotelmatobacter. The sequence continues at coordinate 237,823 of CAWAQH010000017.1, forward strand.
GTAGACCGCGTTGAAGCCGGAGGTATGCCCGCTAATATGCCGTCGTCCGGTACGGGCCAGGCCGCGCGCGACCTTCCTGTCTTCACTCCAATCGATAGCCTCGCGAACGAGGGCGATCTTCCGAAGACCATCGTCAAGGATGGCAAAGTGGATCCCGACGCACTGGCAAAGCTTGAAGCCAAAGGCAATGCCGAGCTAAGCGCAACCGCCGGCTTCATTGCCGGCAAATTTGAGTTCGAGCACGGCAACGTCGAGCAGGGCCGCCGCTACTTCGAAAATGCCCTTCGATTCCAGCCGGAAAATTCCACTGTCCTTATCTATTACGCCGCCCTGCTGGTGCGTACCGGGAACGCCGCGCAGGCAATCTCCTATGCCCAGCGCGCGGTAAACGCGGCGCCGCAGTCGCCCGATGCCTACACCGTGTTGGGCTATGCGCAACAGGCTGCCGACCACACTCGCGAAGCCGTTGCTTCATTCAAGCATTCCCTCGAACTGCGCCCCGATCCGGCGGTGCAAGCATATCTGGACAAAGCCCAGCGCGAACAAAACGTGGAGACCGATTTCGCCCGGCGCGAAAGCAGCCATTTCGTTCTGCGCTACGAGGGCCAGGAGACTTCCGAAGCCTTCCGGGGACAAATCCTGGCCGCGCTCGAATCCGATTACGATGACCTGGCGCGCGATCTGGGCACGCCCCCCCGTGACGACATTCTGGTCACGCTTTACACCGAGCAGGCTTTTTTCGACGTGACCCGCGCTCCTTCCTGGTCGGGAGCCCTTAACGATGGCAAGCTCCGCATCCCCATCAGCGGCCTCAGTTCTCTCACCCCAGAATTGGCTCGCGTTTTGAAGCATGAACTTGCCCACTCGTTCATCAACCAGCTTTCCGCCGGGCGTTGTCCGCCCTGGCTGCACGAGGGCATCGCCCAGCTTCTTGAGCCGAAATCGCTGGCCAGCGACGGGCGGCAATTGTCCCAGTTATTCAAGTCACAACGCGAAATTCCTCTTAATGTGCTGGAGGGCAGCTTCATGCGCTTCTCCGGCGGCGAAGCCTACGTGGCCTATGCGGAATCGCTGGCTGCGGTTGCCTACATCAACGATTCTTATGGCATGGGCGACATTCAGAGCATCCTGCACCGGCTCAGCGAGGGAAGCTCCGCGGAATCCGCCCTGCGGGCGACCATCCACTCCGACTACGGCCAACTCGAGAATGAGCTCGGCAAATATCTCAGCGACAAATACGGCGATTAGCCCTAGACACACTCTACTTCCTGTCGTCGGGCAAACCCATGCACTCGTGAATCTTTCCTGAAACGTCGTCCGCGGATGGCGGATCGTAGTTCGACATCACGACAATGGCGTATCCACCGGGAAGGCCCGTCTCGAGCACGGCGTTCAAACCCGGCGCTCCGCCCGCGATTCCGATACCGCGCATGAAACTGAGCGATGCATTCGGCTTCGACGCATCTTTTTCGAAAGAGGGTGCCTTGATTCTTCCTGCATCGATGGCGTTCGCGAACTTCAACAAATCGCCGGCCGTCGAGTATCCGCCGCCGGCCGAGCTGCCTTTCGCCGGACGCGTATAGATATTGTTGCGCCGCGGACCACTTTCGCTCCCCCGGTGCGTGTAGCCGCTGGCCACGTTCGGCGTGGGAACGTCGCCTTCATAAAAATCAGTGTTCTCCATCGCCAACGGTTTGAAAATGTTGTCGCGGACGTAATCGTAGTAGCTGCGTCCCGTCAACTTTTCGATTACAGCGCCCAGTACGATGTAGCCACCGTTCGAGTACTGGCGCTTCGTTCCTGGCGGGAAAGCAAGAGGTTTGTCCGCAAAAAGGGGCAGATAGTCGGCGATGCTTCGGAACTTGTCTTTGGGAGAACTTCTAAAATCAGGACCGAAGAAATCGCCGATCCCCGATTGCATGTTGAGAATTTGCCGCAGGGTAACTGTGCTGGCGGCCTCGTGATTCGGATAATCAGGCAGATATTTCTCCAGCTTGTCGTCCACAGAGGCGATCTTTCCCTGCTCCAACAGTTGGCCCATAGCGATCTCGGTGAATATTTTGTCAATCGAGCCGATATTGAACTTCGTCTCCAGGTTGTTGGGCACACCGTATTCCTTGCTCTGCAAACCGTAAGCCCTCTGGAAAACGGGGGCCCCTTTCTGCGCGACCAAGACCACGCCTGAAAACTTATCTTCCCAGGAAAGTTCCCGAAGGGCAGCGTCGAGCTTTCTGGCCAGTTCGGCGGGCGCCGGACGTGGCGGCTGGGTTGGGTTAGAAGCTTCCTGCGCCAGCCCACAGGCGCAGAGGCAGAGTACAGCAAACAAGACTCGAATGAAATTCAACGAGCAACCCCTTTCAATAAATCCAGGCGGAGGTTTGTATGAACGAGCGAATCAGACTGCTATCTTAGACTTCGCTGTCTTCCGATAGTAAGCGCGACCTTCTCACGGATTTCGGATTTGCCCGTAGTCCGCCCTTGTGCTAGTTTCGGCTCTTGGTTTCCGCATTTGGTCACGCATTGAATGTGCGCTCTATTCCAGCTCCGCGCGCCCGAGCCCGCACCAGAAGCGGAGCCAGTTCCCAGCGAGTTTCCAAAGATTGCCGGCGCCGAACTGGCCGCCGCCACCTACGGCAAGCGGGTCGCCGGAGACTTCTACGACTCCCTGCGCGTCTGCCCCGAGCGCATCCTCTTTGGCCTGCTCGATGTAGCCGGCCGCCGCGAGAACAACCAGGTCATCCTCTCAGCCGCGCAGAAGATATTCCGCACGGTCGGAGCCGAACTGTTTTCGCCGCCCGACATCAACGAATCCGACGCCATGACCGCGCTCTGCCTTCAACTCAACCGCGGCCTCATGGAAGCGGCTGAGGGGGTTCACTCCTGCCCCGCATTTGTAGGTTGCTATCACGAAAAATTTGGCACCCTCTGCTACACCAACGCGGGGCATACGCCAGCGTTGCTGCGCGACAGCACCGGGATCGTCGAACTCCGATCCACCGGACTGCCGCTTGGCCTTTTCTCCCATGCCACCAGCGACGCTCCCACCGTCGGCCTGGAAAAGGGCGCGGTTCTTCTGCTGGTTTCGCGTGGCGTCGTCGAAGGCAAATGCAAGGGCGACAAGGCTGAAGACCTGGAATTCGGGCTCGAACGCGTCAAGGAGCACCTGGGCGCCGAGGCATCTCCGAATGCCGCGGCGGTGGCCTCATCCATTTTGAATGCGGTCGGAGAATTCACCTGTGAGCCCCTTGAACCGGACGACATGACGGCTCTGTGTCTCATGAGAACGGCCTGATGAGAGCCGCCTAAGCCGCCTACCCAGCAACCTGCCAAAAGCACCGGCGCATCAAACCCTGATAGCTGGCCTGTCGACCTAGTGACGGCCGGGCCCGGCGACCCCTCGAAAGTAGTAAAATGTTCATGCCGTTTCAGGGGCGAGCGCCGGCGCGGCCTACTAAAAATCTTATGAAGAAACTGGTACTCATACTTGCTGTCGTGGCATATTTCCCCGCATCTGCCGCAGGTCAGGCAGCAGCTTCGAATCAGCCTGCTGCTTCCGGCCAAACCGCCCTGGCGAAGGCGACGCCCGTTTCGGCTCCGCCCACGGGTCAGGTGGTGGAAGAAATTATCACGCGCGTGAACAGCAACATCATTACCTTGTCGGAGTTTGTCCGCAGCAAAGACCAGCTTCGCGACGACGTAAAGCAGCAGGATCCCAACCATGCCGATAAGCTCTACGCCGAGCGCGAAAAAGACGTGCTGCGCGATCTCGTCGACCAGCAACTTCTGCTCGAAAAAGGAAAAGACCTCGGCATCACCGGTGACACCGACCTGATCAAGCAACTCGATCAGATGCGCAAGGACATGAAGCTGGACACCATGGAAGAGTTAGAGAAGGCCGCTACCTCTCAAGGCATCTCCTATGAAGATTTCAAACAGAACATGCGCAACCAGATCATCACGCGCAAAGTGATCGGTGAAGAAGTCGGCGCTCACCTAGCCATCACCAAAGATGAGGAGCAGAAGTTTTACGACGAACACAAAAATGAGATGGAGCAACCCGAGTCGATCAAGCTCAGCGAGATTCTGATCACTCCCAAAAAACCGGACGCCCCCGCGCAACCAGCCCAGCCTCCCGCGGCTGACACTGCCAACCCTGGCGACGTTGCCGCCAAAACTCAGGCGGCGGCCGATGCGGCACAGGCTGAGCAGGGGGCTTTGGCCGCAGCCGAAGCCAAGGCCGACGATCTGCTCAAACAGATACGCGCCGGAGCCAGCTTTGAAGATTTGGCCAAAAAGTTTTCCGACGGCCCCTCCGCCGCTCAGGGTGGCGATCTCGGAGTGTTCAAACGCGGCACCCTGGCCAAAGAAATTGAGGACAAGGCCTTCGCCATGAAGGCCGGCGAGGTCACGGACGTGAGCCGCGTCAAGCAGGGCTACATCATCCTGAAGGTTACGGGCCACCAGCAGGCCGGCATTCCCCCGATGAAGGAAATCGAGCCTCGCATCCAGGACGCCCTCTACTACGAGAAGCTACAGCCCGCTCTGCGCGCCTATCTGACCAAACTGCGCGAAGAAGCCTACATCGATTACAAGCAGGGATTCACCGATACCGGCCAGAGCCCGAACCAGACCAAGCCGGTGGAGACGGCTACAGCCAAGGAATCCGACGCCAAGAAACTGAAGAAAAAAAAGAAGAAGGTGCTGGGCGTGCCCATTTGATTTCTAGGCAATGATTTTCCGAGCGATGATTTCTCAGCAACGACCAGGCCCCAACGCTTCTGCCTTAAACGAATCTCAATCGGCATTCCGCCTCGCATTGGCTCCGTCCCCAGCCTTTCTGATTTACACTGATCTAACGAATGAAGATCTAGCCGATTGAAGATCTAGCGAATGAAAGAGTTTTACATCAACGATTGCGCTCGCCACGAAAACAAGATCATCACCTCAAACTTCGTCGTGATCAGCAAGCAAATCAAGCCCAAGAAAACCGGGGAGCCTTATCTCGCCCTGACCGTCGGCGACCGCGGCGGCCAGCTTGAAGCCAAGATGTGGGACAACGTCGAGGAAGTGCTCAATACCTTCGAGCAGGACGATTTTCTCAAGATCAAGGGCCTGGTCAATAAATATAAAAACCGCTTCCAGTTGACGATCCACAAGCTGCGCAAACTGGGCGAATCGGAAATCGAATTCGACGACTACCTTCCCAAGACCACGAAAAATATCGACGAACTCTGGCAGACCCTCGCGGGCCTCGTCGAGTCTTTTCAAAACCCCCATCTTCAGCACCTGGTGCAGGCCTTCATGGCCGATCCAGAGATCGCCGCGGCTTATCGCAACGCTCCTGCAGCCAAGACCCTGCACCACGCCTTCATCGGCGGCCTGCTCGATCACGTGGTCTCGCTCGCTCGCTCCTGCGATCTGGTCTGCCGCAACTATCCTCAGGTGAATCGCGACCTCGTGCTTACCGGAGTCTTTCTTCACGACATTGGCAAGATTCACGAACTAACCTACAACCGCTCGTTTTCCTACTCGACCCGCGGCCAGCTTCTGGGGCACATGATTATCGAACTGGAAATGCTTCAGGCCAAGCTCGCGCAGTTCCCCGATTTTCCTGCCGGACTGAAGACTCTGCTCGAGCACCTCATCATCAGCCACCATGGCCAATACGAATTTGGCTCGCCCAAGCTGCCCATGTTTCCCGAGGCGCTGCTGCTGCACTACATGGATGATCTTGATTCCAAAATGGAGGCCATGCGCGCTCAATTCGAGCGTGAACCCGACCTCGAGAGCCCCTGGACCAGCTACAACGCTTCTTTGGGACGCCCGCTTCTGAACAGCGCCAAGTTTCTTGCGCCCAAGCCGGCTCCGCCGCACGATGCCGCCCCCACAAGCGGCGAATCCGAGCCGGACGCCGAATCCCCTGAAGCAACGCCAACCTTACCTGGCTTTAAGCTTTAACTCTAGAAGCTTTCTCAAAGGGTTTCGGGAAGGGCACGACGTTCAGTCGTGCCGTTCAGCTCCAATATGGACGCGGGCTTTAGCCCCTGAGGGAGTCGGCTGTATACTCTCCCGGTTAATTCATGGGATGGCTTCTTGTTTCAGGCGGAGCACCGTTTTCGCCGCTGCATTAGGCGCCCGCCTTCCGCCGCTGAGGAACACATGCTCGACTTCACTAGCTTCGAAATTCTCACCTTCGATTGTTACGGCACGCTTATCAACTGGGAGGATGGGATTCTCGGCTGCCTGCGCCCGATCCTTGCGTCCCACGGCAAAGACAAGGACATCGAGGACGCCACCCTCCTGCGCCTCTACGGTGACTTCGAAGCTAGAGCCGAGCAGGGCGAGTATCGCCCGTATGGCGAAGTCCTGCAATCCGTGGTGCGGCAATTCGGAGAAAAGCTCGCATTCACGCCCACGAGCGATGAAATTCGCTCGCTGCCCGAATCCCTTCCCGGTTGGACGCCGTGGCCAGATACGGTACATGCGCTCCGCGAACTGCGACGCCGGTTTCGACTCGCGATCATTTCCAACATAGACGACGATCTATTCGCCGCCACGCGCCCGCAATTGGAAGTGGAATTTGATCATGTCATCACGGCTCAGCAAGCTGGAGCCTACAAGCCGTCATTGAAGATTTTCGAGCTTGCATTGCGCCGCATTGCCGTTCCGGCCCACCGCATCCTGCACGCGGGCCAGAGTATTTACCACGACGTGATCCCGGCCCAGTCGCTCGAACTGGCCACGGTATGGGTGAACCGCCCATCCCGGCGATCCGGGGTGGGCGCGGTCAAGGCGGCGGGGCATCCCGATCTTGAGGTCTCGAGCCTCGCAGAGCTTGCCGCAGCCTGCGCCAAACCGTAACCCACGACGAAATTCAGGGAAGCAGTGCAGGGCGAAGCGGAGTAGGAGGCCCGGCGGACCGCCGCTCGCAGTTTCTGTCTTCTGGAAACCAGAAACTCAAACTCCGTCTAGAAGTTCACAGGGATCTTCACAACCTTCCGTTGAATCGCCCACATAACCAGCTCGGCTTTGTTGTGGATACCAAGCTTTCGCATCAGGTTAAACTTATGCGCGTCCACGGTCTTGCTGCTTAACCCCAGTATGGTTGCGGTTGCACGCACCGTTTTGCCCTCGGCCAGCAGCTTCAATACTTCCCGTTCGCGGGCTGTCAGCGCGCGTTCGTGCGGGGTAAAGGTTGGGGTGGAGCGCTGCGGGAAACGCCGCGAGAGCGGTGCCGAATTGCTAGAAACAGGCATGGGCGGAACGGGCAGGGCGGGGACAAGATTCGCCGCGTCGTCGCTCGCCACACCTTCACTCGCCAAATTTTGATCTGCAACCCCGCCGCAAGAACGCCGTACCATTTCCGTAAGTTCCGCCGCGGACGTGTGCCGCACGGTGCTGTTTCCGCTGCCCGCTCGCACGCCTTCCGCCGGAGAACCGTGGTCTCCGCGATTGCTTAAGAACACTATCTTTGTCCGGGAACTTTCACGCCGCACCAGCAGTTCCGCTTCCGCGGCGCCCAGCTCGAAAATGGCGGCATCCGCGACCAGCACATCCGGCTGAAGCTCATGAACTTTGCGCAGGCACCCCGCCGCGTTGCTGGCCTCGCCAATTATTTCCATGTCGGCCTCGTCCTGCAACAGGCGGCGCAGACCTTGGCGCAATAGAACGTGATCGTGAGCCAATACGCAGCGAATTTTTCTGCCGGGGAAAATTATCTCGTTTGAAGCCGTGCGTGGGGGCACACATTCTCTCCTTGATTCGGCCAGAAAATGATTTGGCCAGAAAACCACTTTCGGCCAGAAAATCTGCGAAACGACGAGGCACCCAGGTGCGGAACTCGAACCGCGAAAGAAATGAACGTTCACCTATTGTAGCAACTCCGGAAGGCCGCCGCATCAGGTAAAATCGGCGTTCATGCTGCGCTATTTCACAGCCGGGGAGTCTCACGGCGAGGCTCTGGTAGGTTTCCTTTCAGGCCTGCCTGCGGGCCTCAAAATCGACCAGGCCTTTCTCAACCGCGAACTCTGGCGCCGCCAGCAGGGTTACGGCCGCGGCGGACGAATGAAAATTGAGCGCGATTCCGCCCATATTCTCTCGGGCGTTCGCCACGGCATGACCATCGGCTCGCCGATTGCTGTCCAACTCGAAAACCGCGACTGGAAAAACTGGCAGGAGTCTCTCCCTGTCGACGAGGGCGATCCCGCTCGCCACAAGCCGGTAGCTTCGCCGCGCCCCGGACATGCCGATCTCGCTGGCGCCCTGAAATACAATTTCACCGAAGCCCGCTATGTGCTTGAGCGCGCCTCCGCCCGCGAATCGGCGGCGCGGGTGGCAATCGGCGCACTCGCCAGCATTTTTCTGCGCGAACTTGGCATCGACGTTCTCAGCCACGTGGTCGCTGTCGGCAATGTGGCCATGGTGCAGGAGGTCGCGTGGGAACGTATTCATTCACTGCACCAGCAGAAAGAAATCCTTCTGAACTGCGCCGACCCGCAAACCGAGCAGCGCATGAAAGACGAAGTCGATAAGGTCCTTAAGAGCGGCGATTCGCTGGGCGGAGTCTTTGAAGTCGTTGCCCACGGAGTTCCACCCGGCCTTGGATCCTATGCCCAGTGGGATGAACGCCTGGACGGTTTGTTGGCCGCTGCCATTATGTCGCTGCAGGCGGTCAAAGCAGTTGAGATCGGCTGCGGCATCACCGCAGCATCGTCCGCCGGTTCTGCCGTGCATGACGAAATTGGTTATGACAAGTCCGCAACCGCAAGCGGATTCACGCGTGCCCGCAACAACGCGGGCGGAATCGAAGGCGGTGTTTCCAATGGAGAGGAAATCCGCGTGCGCGGATACCTGAAACCGATCTCAACCCTGCGCCGCCCCTTGAAGTCCGTCGATTTCGCCACTCGCGAACCCGTAAGCGCCGCCTACGAACGCTCGGACGTTTGCGTGGTCCCGGCCGCCGGCGTCGCCGGTGAGGCCATGGTCGCGCTTACGCTGGCCCGCTGCGCGCTCGAAAAATTCGGCGGCGATTCCATGGAAGAAACCTTGCGCAACTTCCAGGGCTACTGCCAGCAATTGAAAAGCTACTGATAGTCGGAGTTTTTCAGCAAGCTGATAAACTACGACTGATCGAATCGCCGATTGAAGCTACGATCAAACGACCAATGATCTATCCCATCGTAAAATTCGGAAACCCTGTCCTCGAGAAGCCGGCCGAAAAGGTCACCGTCTTCGATGCAGAACTGAAGACTTTAATCGAGGATATGTTCGAGTCGATGTATGCGGCGCGCGGCGTGGGCCTCGCCGCTCCGCAGATCGGAATCTCGCGCCGCATCGCGGTCGTCGATGTAACGTTCAAAGAAGATCCCAGCGCCAGAATCGTTCTCATTAACCCGGAAATCATTCACAAGGAAGGCCGCCACGCGCAGAGCGAAGGCTGCCTGAGCATTCCCGATTTCCGGGAGAAAGTGACGCGCGCTCAGACCGTCACCATCCGCGCCCAGGATGTGACCGGAAAGCTCTTAGAGCATACCGGCGATGATCTGCTCGCCCGCGCCTTCCAGCACGAAACCGATCACCTGAACGGCAAGCTCTACATCAGCCACATCAGCGCCCTGAAGCGCGACTTGATCAAGCGCAAAATCCGCAAACTCGCCAAAGCTGGAGAATGGTAGAAGAAATTTGTGATTGAGCAATTTTGCAATTGAAAAGTAATTTTGTAAGTCCCTGCTCCTCGAAAAAATTTCCAATTGCTAAATTACTCGATTACCAAATTACAATGTTTTCATCGCTCAATCTGATATTCTGCGGCACGCCCCGCTTCGCCGTGCCCACGCTCGAAAAACTAGTCCAGGCCGGATTCCAAGTCCATCTCGTGGTCACCCAGCCGGATCGCGCCCGGGGACGTGGCATGGAACTTGTTTCATCTCCGGTGAAACAGCGCGCTGGACAGTTGGAACTACCCGTCATTCAGCCCGAGCAAATCAGGCACAATGACGAGTTTCGCTCTCAATTGACGGCTCTCAAGCCCGACGCCATCATCGTGGTCGGCTACGGCCGCATTATTCCCCAGTGGATGCTCGATCTTCCTCTCCTTGGAAACATCAACCTGCATGCTTCGCTGCTGCCAAAATATCGCGGCGCCGCGCCCATTCAATGGGCAATTGCCCGCGGAGAAACAGTAACCGGCGTGACTACCATGCGAATCGATGCCGGCCTCGACACCGGCGACATTCTTCTGCAGCAGGAAATCCCCATCACTCTCGAAGATACGGCCGAAACGCTCGGCCCGAAACTGGCCACCATGGGAGCGGACTTGACCGTCGAAACCCTGCGCGGATTCGAGGCAGGATGCCATTCAGCCAGGCCGCAAGACCCTCGCAAGCTACGCTTGCGCCGATTCTCAAGAAAGAGATGGGCGGATCGACTTCTCTCGTTCCGCGATGAGATGGTGAATCGCTTGCGCGGATTTCAACCCTGGCCCGGCGCTTACCAAACTTTCGCGGTAAGAACATGCACGTGTGGAAGGCCACTGCGCTTGATCGCACGCTCTCAGTTTCCGAACTGACAGTCGAAAACGATCGTCTTTTCGCCGGTTGTGGCCAGCAGACTGCCCTCGAACTTCTCGAACTTCAAATCGAAGGAAAGAAGCGTTCTTCCGCCGCTGACTTTATTCGCGGCTATCGCCTTCAACCGCGCGAGAAGCTCGGATCGTGAACAAGTCGCGCCGCTTCCGTCATGCTGATCAGGTGAGATCACAGCCCCAGGCATTGCACGCGGCCGTATCCCCTGGGCGCGCCGCAGCGTTCGACATCCTGCTTCGAGTCCAGCGCGAATCTTCGTACGCGTCTGAACTTCTGCACTCGAGAACTTACGGACGCCTGACGGAGCCCGATCGTTCGTTGATGACCGAACTGGTGATGGGTGTTCTGCGCTGGCGCTCGTTGCTGGATTCCGAAATCGCCGCCAGTTCAGACAAACCGCTGGCCAAGCTGGATCTCGAAATTCTTATCGCACTCCGGCTCGCGCTTTACCAGCTTCGCGGGCTTACTCGCGTTCCTGCCCGCGCCGCCATCCATGAGAGCGTTGAACTGGTCAAGCGTGCGCGCAAACGCTCCGCCGCGCCCTTCGTGAATGCCGTATTGCGCAAATTGGCCGTCGGCGCGGACCAGGCTGCGCCGCCAGTGATCGAAAATGCTTCCCCCGAAATTCTCGCCGCGACGAGCGCGCACCCGCTATGGCTCGTGGAACGCTGGTGGAATGCCTACGGGCCCGATGCCGCTCTTCGCATCTGCCGGCAAAACCAGTCAATCCCTGTGACCACCATCCGGTTGCGTCATTCCGGCCCTGAAGTAGCCGTCCAACTCCGAGCTGAGGGAATCGAGGTCGCTCCCGGTGAACTCATGGCTTCCGCGCGAAAAATCGTACGTGGAGACATCACGAGGACCGATGCCTTCCGAGCCGGCCTTTGCGTAATTCAGGACGAAGCCTCGCAGCTGGTTGCAGCCCTGGTCGGCCACGCTGCGCGCATCCTCGATTGCTGTGCGGCTCCCGGCGGAAAAACCACCGCCATCGCGGATGCCAATCCCCAGGCAGGGATTATTGCTGTTGAACTTCATCCCCACCGGACACGCCTGCTCCGCAGATTAGCCAGGACAGACGATTCAGCTTCGAATACTGGACCCGGCAATATTTCTGCAGTCACCGCCGATGCGCGGAACCTCCCCTTCCTATCGAAATTCGACCGCGTTCTCGCCGACGTGCCTTGCTCCGGGACCGGCACGCTCTCCCGCAATCCGGAGATCAAATGGCGGCTCGTGCCCGAGGATCTCGCCGATCTGCAAACCCGCCAGCTCGCGATCCTAACTTCCGCGATGGGGCAGGTCACAAACGGTGGCCGGCTGATTTATTCGACGTGCTCGCTGGAGAACGAAGAAAATGAAGACGTGATCGAGGGCCTGCTCGAGAAAGATTCAACCTTGCGCGTCATCGACTGCGGCATGGAACTGGCCCGGCTCAAACAGGAAGGCACACTCATCTGGCCCGATCCTGCTTCTCTTGTTCGCGGCGCTTATCTCCGCACGCTGCCCGGCCTGCATCCCTGCGACGGCTTCTTCGCTGCCATCCTGGAAAGGACTTAAGTTCTCACTGCACTTCGAGGTTCACCGCGGCCAGGTTCACCACGGCGAAGTTCACCACGGCCCCCGCCAGAACTTTCTGCCCCGCCGGCGGCGTCTGTATAACGATCACACTGGCGGGTGCAGGTTGAGTTGACGAGGCCGGGGCCGGCGCGGCAGCATTACCCGCCGCCGGCGGCGCGACACTGACGTTGCCCAGTTTGAAGCCTGCATCCTGCAGAGCATGGCTCGCGCTTCCGAGCGGCTGTCCCACAAAATTTGGCATCACATAGGCCGGCGGATCGGCCGCCACGGTTATCAACAGGCTCGTCCGCGGCGCCGCCACCTGACTCGCATTTGCCGGCGGGCTCTGCGCCAGCACTTGGTCAGCCGGAGTTCCCGGCAACTGTACCTCCGCCGTTGAAGCCACATCCAACCCGCGGCGCCGGATGTTCAATTCCGCCGCGCGTTCACTTTGCCTGGTCACATCCGGAATCGCCACGCGCTGCGGCCCCATACTTTCGGCCACGCGCACTTGCCACCCCCGCCGCACCTTCGATCCGGGCAGCGGCAGCTGCGTCATGATTCTCCCCTCGGGAATCTGCGGACTGTAATACTGGCGCTCCACTTCAATCTGCAGGCCCAGCGCAGCTGCGGAGCGCTCCGCCTCCGAAAGCGTCATGCCGATGAGCGCAGGCACCTGCACTTCCTGACCATGAATCGCGAACCGCATGGCCGTCAGTGCCGACACCAGGGCCACAAACACCAGCACCAGCGCCATCATCGCAAATTTGAAGAATGCCTTCATGAGAAACCTCGGCGCTTAACCGAGCGTATGAGTTGGCTAGTGCGTCTCATCCGCCCCCGCCGCCGCATCCGGAGTATCCACCTTCTGCACCGCCGGAATCGGCACTTCCGGCGCGCCCTGGAATTGCCCCGGATCTCTCCCCGCCATCGCTGCATTCATGAAGTCCATCCAGATCGGCAGGGCCGCATGTGCTCCTGTCTCTTTCGCTCCCAGCGATCGCTTTTCGTCGAATCCTATCCATACGCCACATGTCACGGTCGGCGAAAATCCCACAAACCACGCGTCGGTAAAATCGTTGGTGGTGCCGGTTTTTCCCGCGACCGGGAACGGCATTTTCGCCGCCGCCACTCCTGTCCCATGCAGCACTACTTCACGCAGCATTCCGGTCATGATGCGCGCCGTGCGTGCGCTGATCACATCCTTCACCTCAGGATAATCCTCCTCGAGCACGCGCCCCTCATAGTCCGTCACCTTGGTGATGTAGCGGGGTGCAACCCGAACGCCGTCGTTGGGGAAAACGCTGTATGCGGAAGTCTGCTCCAGCAGCGTGATTTCCGCCGCACCCAGCGCTACCGGCAGATACGGCGGCAGCTTCGCGGTGATGCCGAAACGCTCCGCATACTCAATCACGCTCTTGATCCCAACCTTGGCAGCCAGCTTCAACGCGGGGATATTTCGCGACTGCGCCAGAGCTCGCCGCAACGTGATGGTTCCCTCAAACTTTTCGTCATAGTTATGCGGGGAATAGGGCCCCGACGCAGTCTCAAACGTTACCGGCTCATCTAGAATCGTATCGTCGGGACTGCCACCCTTGTCGATCACAGTCGTATACACGTACGGTTTGAACGAAGATCCCACCTGCCGCAACGCCTGGGTCGCGCGATCAAATTTCGATTCGCTGAAATCGCGCCCGCCCACCATTGCCTTGATTCCGCCGGTCGCATTGTCGATGGCAATCAGCGCCCCTTGCGCTCCGGAATCCTGCTCCAAGCCCACGCGCGCCGCTCCGTTCGCGCTCAACGACACAATCTTCACGTAGCAAATATCTCCGGTGTGCAACAGATCTTGAATCTTGCCCTGCGTCCAGGCCACGTCCGCCTGGCCCAGGGCCGCGGAATAGCGCCCAAACCTCACCGTCGCGATCCCCACTCCCGCCGACGTGACCAGCGCGTGCACATATCCGTTGATTTCCGGCTCATCATCCCAATCAGGATGCTCGTACTTGTCGATCGCGATTCCTTCCCCCACAACATTTTCGAGATGCCCCTTCCATCCGTGACGCCGCTCATATGCCGCCAGGCCATCGAGCACGGACTGGTTCGCTGCTTTTTGCTGATCGACGTCCAGCGAGGTATACACCTTCAATCCGCTTTCGTGCACCTGGTCGGCTCCATACTTGTTCTCCAGGTAGCGCCTGATCTCCTCCACGAAATAGGGCGCCAGCGAGTTCGGATCGTGGGCCAGATGCAGAATCACGGGCGCCGACCGCGCTTCGGCTGCCTGCGCAACCGTTATCTTTCCATCTTCGAGCATGGCGTTGATCGCCAGGTTGCGCCGTTTCATCGACTTTTCCGGATGATTGATCGGAGAATAGATTCCCGGCCCCTTGGGCAAACCGGCGAGCAGCGCGGCTTCCGGCAGAGTAAGGTTCTTCGCCGGCTTGCTGAAGTAAAACTCTGACGCCGCTTCGAACCCGTACACTCCGTGTCCCAGAAAAATCTGGTTCGCGTACAGCGTGAAAATTTGCGGCTTGGTGAAGCGACGCTCGATCTGAATCGCCAGCATCGCCTCCTGCACCTTGCGATGAAACGAGCGGTCGGGCGAAAGAAACAGGTTCCGTGCCAACTGCATGGTCAGCGTCGAAGCTCCCTGCACCCGGCCACCGGACTGAATATCGCGGTATGCCGCGCCCACAATGCGCCAGAAGTTGATTCCCGAATGGCGGTAGAAATCCTTGTCCTCAATCGAGACCAGCGCATCCCGCAGCACGGGAGCAAAATCTTCATAGCCCGCTACCACGCGCCGCTGTAGCGCGAATGAACCGATTACGCGCTCGTGATCGTCATAAAGCTCTGTAATTGAGCTGGGACGGTACGCCTCCAGCGCCTCCACCTGCGGCAAGTCGGTGGTGTAGACCAGAAGAAGTCCGGCGACAGCGCCCACCAGCGCGGAAACCAGCAGCAGCAGGCCAAACAGCACTCGGCCCACTACCTTCCGTCCGGCAATCTCCACCGACGGAAGATCTTCATAGAGCGACTTCATGGCGGATGAATTCAGAATAGCAGGCCGCTCATGGGCCCGCTAACCTGCACTATCGGCAGGCAGCAGCCTCCGCCTGAAGAACAGGACGGAAGCCAGGTACATCGAACCCAGGTACAGAACTGCCGCAACAATGGTCAATGACCGCAACCCGAACCACAACGACAATGATTCCATCAGGCCTCCGAGAAGCGCTCCGAACAGATTCGCCCCCAGCGCGCTGCCTCGGAAATTGGCGAGCCTAAAACTTGAAATGAAAATGATTCCGGCAAAAAATACCGGTAGACATAGCACCGCGGTCGCGACCAGCCCTCGCGCTACGAGCGACGGAAAAAACAGCTTTTCTCTCGGAACCATAAACATCGCCAGCAGAGAAAGAAACAAACCTGCGTAAGCCCACGCAAAAGGAATCCGGGGGAATCTGCCGTAAATCAGATTCGCCGCCACAATCAGGCACAGGATTCCCGCCACCACGATCGAGTTGACCACCCACGTTGTGCCGAATAACAGCGCCATCTCACTGACGATTTGCACTTCGAGCAGCATGAACCCCGCGCCCAGCAACATGAAGTGAGCATCGACGGAGCTCGCTCCCATGCCCCGCCGCGGCAGCAGCCAACCGAACACAGCCAGCACCGCCGCTGACACCAGAATCACGCTCAAAGGCAGCCCCGGTTCGTGCTGGTAAAAATATGGCCAGTCATCGGTGGTCAGGGGCGCGAACTCTCTGGGCATGTCCGAATGATCTTTCACATAGGCCGCCAGCGCCGGATCCTGCATCGCCCGCCCCAGGCGCTCGGGTGAACCGGCTATAAAGAAGCGCCCGGACGTATCGAAGCGGCCTTCGCTGCCCTGGAACTGGATCGGTTCCCGCCCGAACGCGTCTTTCATCAGGCCGAACAACCGTCCGCAAATCCACGGCGTGTCCGCCTGAAATTTCACCACGAATATTCCGTCGGGCTTCAGCATCTCCTTCGCCTTGCGCAGCGCTTCCCGCGAGTACACATAATTGTCAATGCGGATATTGGTGAAGTGCGAAGACGTCGTGTGCGAATCGAGCAGGGAGAAAACAATGAAGTCGAACTTTTCATGGCTGTTTTCAACATAGCTGCGCGCATCGTCAAGCACTACGTCGGTTCTTGGCGACTGATACGGATGCTCGAAATGAAGGCGGCGGCCAAGCTTCAGAATCAGCGGATCGATCTCCACCGCCACCACCCTGCCCGCGCCATTGCGCAGCGCGGCGGCAACGTCGTTGCCCATGCCCGACCCCAACACCAGCACCGATGGCGGAGACGAATAAAAATGATAGGGCAGGTTATAGGAATTCCATTCCACCGGGTGTTCCGCGAACTCCACCGGATGGCGCCGCACAAACTCCGGTGACAGGTCCACAATTTTTTGATACCACGTGTCGTTGGTCAGCAGGGCGTAACTGACGACCTCGCCCTTCTCGCTCACCGGGATCACCGTCAGCTTCTGGTAGGGCGACCAGTAGGTTTTCCTCCCGCCAACTTGCGGAATCGCCAGCAACATCACACACACCAGGAAGGCTGCGCCCACACTGATGGATGCCTTTCGGTTGCGCCTGAACAGCACCACGGAGAGAATCCCCGCGATGAGAAACCACATCCATGGCGGTTGATAGAGGAAGCACAGCAACGTATAACCGGCGATCCCCGCCAGACTTGCCACCACATTCACGCTGTAAGCGGCCACACCGTTGGAGGCGTTTTCCAGGTACCAGCCCACGCGTTGACCAAAGGGAATAAATATCGATGCGACCACCGTGAACAGCGCAACGATGACCAGGATCGGAAACAGTACCTTCCACGTTGTGGGAAGCGCATTCCCTCCCCAAATATGAATCTCATTCCCATCCCCGATCAACACCGGCAGCCCAACCAGCACACGGCGCACCGGAGAAAGCGGAACATTCACAATTATCGCGAGCAGCAGCAGCGGTGCGATCAACGCCTTCAGTTGAACGGCCCGCCGGCAACGATAGTAGCCCAGGCCAAAACCCAGAAAACACGCAACCAGAACCAAATTTTTGAAATAAGAAAAGATTCTCACTTCTGAGCAAACCCAGCGGATCATCAGCATTTCGAGAAATAAACTGAGTGCGCTGATCAGCGCCAGTCCCCGGTAGCTGAAGCCACCGAGTTCCTCGGGTTGCAGGTCCCAGCGGGCGCCCTGCTTCGCAGCCCCTTGCCCCCTGAAAACCTGGTGGAGCGTTTGGACCGCAAGCACCGACACCGCGGATAACACTGCCAGCGAAGTCAACCAATATGTGATCACAGGTCTCCCGCCACTATCGGCGCAGGTTGCATGTCATGGGGCAGCGCCCAAACGTATCAGGAATTGTAGATTAAGTCGCCGAAATTAACGGGTGGCAAAAAGAAATCGCGCACCTCGCGGTGCGCGATCACATTATTAGTATCGGCATCTTGCGGCCTTGCCGAAAGAGCGAAGGAGACCCTAACTCGCCCGGCTCTTCAACACTTCCACCGCTTTCTTCAACTGATCGTCTTCCCTGTTCTTCGGCTTGGCCTCAGTCTCTGCCGCCGCAGGTTCCGGTTCTTCGTCGTCGGAAATCACGGACTCGGGTTCGTCGGCCACCAGCACGTTCGGAGTTACCGATGCATCCTGAATCGCCTTCCCGCTGGGCGAATAATATTTCGCCACCGAGAGAATCAAAGCTCCGCCATCGGGCAGGTCGATGGTTTTCTGCACCGATCCGTCGCCGAAGGTCTTCTCGCCAACCACGTCAGCGCGCGCATTTTCGAGCAGCGCCGCCGCTACAATCTCGGCCGCCCCGGCCGTCCCCTTGTTCACCAGCACGACCACCGGAAGCGCTGTGATGGCTTTGGCCGAGTCCGCATTGAAAGCCTCGCGCGGAAACTTCTGCCCCTGCAGATACGTGATCGTGCCGTGGTTCAGGAAAAGATTTGCGGTGGCAATGCCCTCGCTCTCCTCACCCGCCGACACGTTGCGCAAATCGAGGACGAACCTCTTCGCTCCCGATTTTTCCAGAGACTTCACCTTCGCCGCAATCTCCTGCGCCTTGCCCTTGGTCAGCGCATCCACTTTCACGTAACCGATGCCGTCTTCGAGCATCTTGTCCGAGGCCGGCGGGACGCTCACCAGATCGCGTGTGATCGACATCTTTTGCGGCTCCGCCCGCCGCGCCCGCACTACCGACAAATTCACCGTCGTGCCAGGCGCGCCCGCGAGCGCGTTGCGAATCTCAGGCAACGACATGTCCCGTGTGCTCTGGCCTTCGATCGACTCAAAAATGTCGGTGTCTTCAATTCCTGCTTTTTCCGCCGGAGACCCGGGCATCACCGAAATCACGTCGGCATATCCAAAGCGCTTCGAAATCGTCGCGCCAATTTCGCCCCTGGCCTCGGTCTTGTGCGCCTTGTAGGTCTTGTAGGCCGCAGGTGTCAGGTAACTCGAGTTCGCGTCGAGCGACTCCACCAGCCCGTGCAAAGCTCCATCCGTCACTTTCGGAATGTTCGGATCTTCCACGTACTCGCTTTGCACCCGCGACAATACTTCGCTGTAAACCTGCATCTGCCGGTAAGAGCCGTCGTTCGACGAAGCGTGCACCCCGCCCATCGAGCCGACCACAAAAAACAACAACACGGCAAAAGACGAAACCAGAACCGCTGCTTTAGTTTTCATGGACATCCGATTCTTCATTTTCCGGGAAAGGTCTTATTTCCCTGAGGGACTTTTACTCATTATATCTTGTAGATGCTGTTTCCAACCCCTTGGCTGCCCTTGTCCAGGCCCTGATGCCCGCCAATTCGTCGCAACCTCACAATGGTTAAGACGCCCCAGGCTCGGCTTCGTCACTATCCCATTACACCGGTGGTTTGAAACTCAGCGTGATCGGGCACTGTATCGATACGGCCCGTCCATTCATGGCATAAGGCTTAAAATGCCACTGCTTGACCGCGTCAATTGCCGCCCGGGCAAACACCAGCGACCCCTGCAGAAACTTCGCATCCTGCACCGCGCCGTCGCGCCCGATGGTCACCTGCAGAACCACGCTACCCTTCTGCCCGCTCGCCTTCGCCGACGCCGGATATTCAGGGTCGATGGGTTGTTCCGTCAGCAGGTCGCGTACCGTGGCTTCGGGCAGCTTCACCGGCTCAATTGAGGACATCGCTGCCTCGGGCGGCATCGCTCCACCGGCCTCTGGAGTTGAGGAAGCCAGCTGCGATCTCAGGCTCGACGGAATGCCGGAACCACTTCCCGTCGAAGCCGTATGCAGAGACGACAAAGACACGGTGGTTTGCGCCGGAAGCGCAGCCGGCCGTATCTGCGGCACCGGAGCCTGGGTCACCGCAGTCTGGGTCACCGGCACGCTGGGCTGTGCCGGCGCGGCGGCCGGCGAAGTACCGGACGAACTGCCGGGTGAAATAGAAGATACCGGCAAAGCGGCCGACACCGTCGCATCCCCAGCCGCGTTCCCGGTACTCGGAATCGAGGCGGTTGCGTCTTTAGGTTGGCTGTCTGGTGTCTGCCCGCTGGCATCTGCGGTGTTGTCAGGTTTTGCCGTTGGATCGACCACGGGAACCACCTGAATCTGCGATGGGTCGGTCGTCCCCTCCCGAATATTCCCGGTCGCGGGAAGCTTGTATTCGTCCGCCGACTGGCCAAAACTGTCGTGTAGCGGCTCTGCCTGGGGTAGCGCGGCCGGCGGAGGGTTCAGCCAGTTTCCGCCTGCATGCAGCAATTTCTGGCGCGTTTGCGGCACCGCCACCAGAACTAAGCAAACCGCCAAAATCGCACCCAGTATTTTCACGCCGCGCTTCGACCGCGGCTGCTCGGGTGGATGAATGCCGGGTGGATGAATGCCGGGTGGATAGATGCTCTCATCCTGCTCTTCCGGAGTCGGGTCCGGTGGGGTTTCCACTCGCGCTTCCGTCTGCGGCTCATTCCCGGCCGGAACTTGCAGTTCTGTCGCTGGCGCCGCCGCTGCGGCGGAGGCCGCCCCCACTTCCGCATAAGACGTTGTATCGCCGTACGACAGCAATTCGCTTTTCGGCGGAGCCTCTAAGGTCGCCGCCGCCTGCGGCGGTGCGTTTCTCGTGATCCGGGACTGCAGCGCATTCCAGCCCGCCACCTTTGAGGCGGTGGGCGGTTCCGCGGGCGCATCCTGCATCGAGGCCGCCATGGGCTCGAGTTCTGTAACCGCATCCATCTCCGCGGCGGCCGCCTGATCCAGAGATTTTTGAACTTCAGGCTCCGTTTCCGTATCGAATTGCGCGCTTAGCTCAGGCGACCGTAGAAATTCCCCCGCCCGAAAAGATTTCTCCGGAGCCTGGGTTACCGCGAAGGGCACAGAGCGTGCGGCCGAACCCGCCCCTGCCGACGCTGCGGCAGCCATGGCCGCATCCCTTGGGGTCGCTGAAGCCGCCGCCAGTGACGGCGCGGCCGCTTGCCGCTGCTTTGCCAGTAGCAATTGGCAGGCAGTTCCCAACGTGTCGCGCACCTGCTTTTCGCGAATCGGGCTTACCAGAACCGAATTTGCTCCCGCCTGCAACGCCTCCGGCAGCTTGCTGTCGTCGCCGATGATCGCCAGAGTCAATGGGCGCTGGGCCGCTTTCAGGTCGCGCGCCGCTTTCAGCAGAAAAGCCGCCTCGGGTTGATCGTTCCAGTCGGTAATTACCATCTGGAACATCGCAGTCGTAACTTTTTCGGTCGCGTCCACTGCGCTGGCGCAGTACTCTCCTTGTATTCCCAGCTCTGCCAGCACCGGCCAGATCGGCTGGATCGTCTCCTCATTGGACGTGAAAATAAGGCAGCGCAGCGCCATGCTATTCAGACTAGGCACTCGGGGTAACCTGGGCAAGTTACCGTGAGGCAGTGGCCGGTGGTCAGCGGCCAGTACCCGCTAAAAACGAGTGTTTGCCCTTAGCTGGCCACTAACCCCTGGCCTCTGACCACTGGGTTAAAATGCTGGGTCGCCTTATGCAGACTGCAGATGTCCTCATCATCGGTGGAGGAATCGTCGGCTCCAGCATCGCCTACCACCTCACCGCCAATGGATGCCGCAACGTCCTCGTCGTCGAGCGCGAATCGGCCACCGGCAAGGGGTCGACCGGCAAGAGCATGGGCGGAGTCCGCGCCCAATTTTCCATGCCCATCAGCATCCAGATGTCGCTGTACTCGATTCCTTTTTACGCCGCGTTCGAGGAGCGTCTCGGCTTTCCCTGCGATTACCGTCCCCAGGGTTATTTGTTCTGTGCCACCAGCGAAAATCACCTTTCCTATCTGCGCGCCAACTACGCGCAGCAGGTAAACATGGGATTGAAAAACGTGCGTCTCCTCTCCGGCGACGAGATCCGCGGCATGTTTCCCCAACTTCGCGCCGAAGATATTCTCGGCGGAAGTTTCTGCTCCACCGACGGCTTCGTCGACCCTTATAGCGCCATGAACGGATTCATGGCCTGCGCCGCCGACCATGGCGCAACCCTGTGGAAGAATACGTCGGTCACCGCCATCACCCGCGATGCAACCGGCATCGCCCAAGTCGAAACCACGCGTGGCCCCGTAGCCACCAGAAAAGTTGTTAACTGCGCCGGTCCCTGGGCGGCAAGCGTAGCCGCGCTCGCCGGCATCGACTTGCCCGTGCAGCCCCTGCGCCGCATGTTGGTGCCCAGCGAGCCCTTCGACGAATTCCCTCACTCCGCGCCTATGATCGTCGACATGTCCAACGGATTTCACTTTCGCCCCGAGGCCCGCGGATTCCTCCTCGCTTGGAACGATCCCGAGGAAACCCCCGGCTTCAAAACCGATTTCGATGCCGCCTTTGTCGAAAAAATCCTGACTCGCGCCGCTGACCGCGTCCCCTGCTTCGCCAATCTTCCGGTAAATCCCAAGCGAGCCTGGGCCGGACTCTACGAAATGACCCCCGACCATCATCCCATCCTCGGCGAAGCCCCCGGCGTACCCGGCTTTTTCCTGGCCAACGGTTTTAGCGGACACGGCGTCATGCACGCCCCGGCTACGGGAAAAATTCTCAGCGACCTTATCCTCACCGGCAGGACGGAGTTGATCGATGCATCGTTGCTAAGCCTCACCCGCTTCGCCGAAGGCCGTCTGATTCACGAAACGGCGGTGTTGTAACCACGACGCTGTGGACGCGCTGTGGTCGAGCGCCTCCAGGCGCCGCATTCATTAGCCCCGGACGTAAGTCCGGGGTGCGTAGGGATTAAGGAGGAAACGAGTCCCGCAAGGGACGGCACCGTTGGTTTCAAGGAAACCATGCCCCTGCAAGAACAAAACTACTGGCTCACCACCACCAACTTCCCGCAACTAGAACCTCGCCCGCTCCCGGCCCGCGTCGAAGTCGCCGTCATCGGCGCCGGCTTCACCGGCCTCTCCGCCGCCCGCACCCTCGCGAAACGCGGCGCAACCGTCGCCGTACTCGAAGCCGAAACCGTCGGCTGGGGCGCCAGCTCCCGCAACGGCGGCATGGTCCTCACCGGACTGAAGCCGGGCGTCAACGACCTGATCTCGAAATACGGTCGCGACCTCACCCGCCGCATGTACGCCGCGTCGCTCGCAACGATCGATTGCGTGGAGCAGATCATCCGCGATGAAAATATCGACTGCAATTTCTCCCGGTGCGGCCATCTCGAAGTGGCCTGCAAGCAAAAGCATTTCGATGACTACGCCCGTCAGGCAGAAGTGATCGCTCGCGAATTCAATCACCAACTGCGCATAGTTCAAAAGCAAGACCTGCCCGCCGAAATCGGCTCGAATATCTATTACGGTGGCATGGTCGATGAACTCAGCGCCGGACTGAATCCCGCCCGTTACGTCGCTGGCCTGGCGCGCGCCGCAATCCAAGCCGGAGCGGAAGTCTTCGAGCACACCCGCGTCGAAGCCGTGCATCGGGATTCCAACCAGGCAGAATCCGGCTGGAAGATCACAACTTCGCGCGGTCCGCTCTGGGCCCGCGAAGTTTTTGTCGCCACCAGCGGCTACACCGGCCGGGCAACTCCGTCTCTGCGGAAAAAAATAATCCCCATCGGGTCGTTCATTATCGCAACCCAATCCCTCTCCGAAGCGCTGGCCCGGGAACTCAGCCCGCGCAACCGCATGATCTACGACTCGAAGAATTATCTTTACTACTATCGCCTCACGCCCGACCGCCGTATGTTGTTCGGCGGCCGCGCCGCATTCTTCCCTGAAACCGACCAGACCATCCGCCGTAGCGCCGAAATCCTGCGCCGAGGCATGATCGATGTCTATCCCCAACTGCGCGACGCCAAAATTGAATACGTCTGGGGAGGCACGCTCGACTTCGCCTTCGACACCATGCCCCACGCCGGGCAGATGGACGGCCTCTACTATGCCCTCGGCTACGCCGGCCACGGCGTCGCCATGGCCACGTATCAAGGCCAGAAGATGGCGGAGTTAATCAGCGGAGATAAGCCGGAGAATCCCTTCGTAGGCATCCCATTCCCCGGCGCGCCGCTCGGCCTGTACAACGGCAAGCCGTGGTTCCTGCCCTTCGCGGGGATGTGGTACAAGTTTCTGGATTGGGTGGGCTGAGGGTTGTGTGGCGTGGACGCCCTCGCGCCCGCGTTTCGTCGCCCGTCACTTTAAGTGAAGCGTGGCGTATGCTTATTGTCGCGGCGGGTTTGCGTTCTGAGGTTGGATGTCAGTCTGTCGCTCCGCAACGCAGTCCCTTCGCGTCTCGGAGTGGGCACGAACGGCTTGGATGTTGGCCTCAAGACATTCCTTGAATTTATTGGCCTTGTCGTCGCTCGCCGTCCGGTCGTCTACTGACGGGTGGCGCGCCGTGATGCGTGCGATCCGTGGTTCGAAGTGACTTCCGTCCTCCGTCCAGAATTCACCTGTCCTGGTGTCCATTATGATTCCATGCGTTCCGTCAGTGGAATATTGGTAGCGACCGTTTTGCGAGTGCTGGAATACCGCGATAGCGATGGCAAAAATGCCAACCACTAGGCCGATGCGGAATATGTTTTCCATAAGAGCGACAGGATATCCCCCACTCCACCCGTGTTCAATATTTTCCGATCCCAACCGAAAAGCAATTCGATTCGGGAAGCAAATCAGCGGAACGGATTCCGAATCGTCAGCTTGTTGTCGACGACCTGCCCGTCCTGCATATCCTCCGAGTACAAGATCGTGCATCTCGCTTCCAGGGCAGAAGCGACCATGAGAGCATCATAAATTCTGTAGCCATATTTTTCCGCAATCGCTAACGCTTCCTTGTGAGTATCAAGAGTGACAGGGAGCGGATCGGGACAGAGAGTCTTGATGTTCTCGATTGCGAACCGTACTTCGTCCCAAGGCATCTTAGCCTTCCGCTGCACCACGTCCACGAACTCGTTTAAGACCTGCACGCTAACCGTTCCGCCTTCAGCAATTAATTCCTCCGCCTTCTGGGAGCGCGGATCGTCTTGAACTACGGCGTACACAAATACGTGGGTATCGAAGAATGCGCTAGCGATCATAGATGTCGTCGCGGTCAAAAACGAATCCCGGAGGGAAAGGGCGACGGAGCTTGCGCAGGTTCTCCAGGGCGCGTTGCCGACTCTGGTCGCGCTCGACTTCTAACTCGCGGCTTCCGGCGACTCGAATCTCGATATCGTCGCCTTCTTTCAGTTCAAGGGCCTTCACGACGGCGGCGGGCAGACGAATGGCCAGACTGTTTCCCCACTTCGAAACCTGCACAAGCTCTCCTTGGATATACAATACAATTGTATATCCATAGCAGGCTCGACGGCAAGCCGCTCGTCGAACAACAACTGGCGCCAGTGCAGCCAAGTCCATTTTTTCAGCGCCTTGCGGAAGGGGCGACTCGCCGCGCGGAATGTACAACGGCATGCCCCGGCTCCTGCCCTTTTCGCGGGGGTCTGGTTCAAGCTTCCGGATTGGGTGAGTTGAAATCGGGTGAGTTGAAAACGGCTAGGTAACGGAGCCCTGCTTCGCTGAAAGCCATGCCGCCGCAATCAAACACACAGTAATCAGGGTTGAGAAAACGATGGGGGTAGAGAAGGCGTATCTCCAGTTCAAAGCTGTGATGGCTACAAAGCAAATGGCGAGCGCCCACGCAATGCTTCGCACGCGTGCCAGAGTCTCCGCCGGAAGTCCGGCCAGCAGCCACGCCAACACCGCCGCGAACACGAGAAAGACAGAGAAAAAAAGCCCGAACGCGCTGAAGAAGTCCCAATAAGTCCGGGTAAACCCTTCCGCGTTGAAGTGGACGGAGCGCATCAACTCAAGAACCGCGTCCGCTCCCCACTCCGGATTATTCTGGCGAAACCCATACGTATGTCCCGCGGCAAACAGCAGCAGAAGCACAGAAGCGATTCGGTAGAGCGAGGTTCGATAAAACGATGCTTTCATTCTTGCCTCCAGAGATCGCGTCAGCGGGCGCCACTGTCCCGCGCAGGTTCAAACTGTATCGCCACCCCTCAACTTTGCAAGTTGAGGCCTCTGCTGCCCGCGTGGTAGCATCCTAAGTTTCGGCAGGGGATGTCGGGCTGGCCTGTCTACTGCACTGTTCCTACTTGTTCTGGATTCTGGGCCTCCACTGTTTCCACGCCTGCGAAGGAGCCTACTCGTGAAAGTTTATACCGGAGAAAACATTCGCAATGTTGCAATTGTGGGTCACGGCCACGCCGGCAAAACCACGCTGGTCGCGGCTATGCTTTACACCGCGGGTGCAACGCCGCGGCTGGGGCGCGTGGACGATGGCTCGGCCACCACCGATCATGACGACGAAGAGATTGCCCGCAAGATGTCGATCTCCGCATCGGCGGCTTACGTGGAGTGGGGCAAGACAAAGATCAACGTCATCGACACACCCGGCTTCAGTATGTTTGTCCACGAGGCCAAGATGGTGCTGCCCGTGGTGGACGCCGCCATTGTCGTGGTCGATGGCGTGGCCGGCGTGGAAGTGGTGACGCAACGCGTGTGGAATGATTGCGAGGAATACAAGACCCCGCGCCTCATTGTGGTCAACCGGATGGACCGCGACCGCGCCAACGCCGAGCGCGTGCTGGAGTCGCTGATCAACGCGTTTGGGCGAAATGTAATTCCGATTGAGCTGCCCATCGGCAGCGAGAAGAACCTGACCGGCGTCGTGGACCTTGTCCGCATGAAGGCCTACACCTATGAACTGGGCGGCAATGGCAAGGGGAAAGAGACCGAGATCCCGGCCAACATGCGCGCGCAGGTGCAGGAATCGCACGAGCAACTGGTGGAACTGGTGGCCGAGGGCGACGACAAATTAATGGAGAAATTTTTTGAGGCCGGCACGCTCGGCGAAGAGGACTTGATCCCGGCGCTGCATAACGCGATTCGCGAAGACCGGCTTTTCCCGGTTGTCTTTGCTTCTGGCCTTGGCAATCTTGGAGCCGACCGGGTGATGGATTTTATTGTGGATTACACGCCCGCGCCTTCCGAGCATGAATGGATACAAGGCGAACCGGCAGCTTCCGGCAACGGAGACGCGCCCAAGCGCCATGAAACTGATGTCGAGCCGATGTCGCTTTATGTGTTCAAGACGGTCTCCGACGCCTTTGCCGGGCGAATCTCATATTTCAAGGTTTTCTCGGGCGTGCTCAAGAACGAATCGGCGGCGCAGAATTTCTCGCGCGGTTCGACCGAGAAGCTTTCCCATATTTCGATCATGCAGGGCAAGACCGCGGTGCCGGTCACGGAACTGCACGCGGGAGATATTGGCGCAGTCGCGAAGCTGAAAGACACGCTCACCGGCGACACGCTGGGAGATAAATCCGCGCCCATTCAGTATCCGCGCGTGAAACTGCCGGAGCCCGCGATCACATTTGCCATCGAGCCCAAGAGCCGCGCCGATGAGGACAAGCTGGGGCCGGGCATCCACAAGCTCATGGAAGAAGACGCCATGCTGCGATTCTTCCGCGACGCGCAGACGCAGGAGTTTCTCATCGCAGGCACCGGCCAGCAGCATATTGAAGTGATTGTCGCCAAGCTGAAAAAGCGCTATCACACGGAAGTCGTCTTGAAAGCGCCAAAAGTTCCTTACCGCGAGACTATACGCGGCAAGGCCGATGTGCAGGGACGGCACAAGAAGCAGACCGGCGGACACGGACAGTATGGCGACTGCAAGATCAAGATGGAACCGATGCCGCGAGGCGGACAGTTCGAATTCGTGAACGACATTTTTGGCGGAGCGATTCCCAAGAACTATATTCCCGCCATTGAAAAGGGAATCAAGGATGCAGCGGCGCGCGGGTACCTGGCGGGATTTCCGGTGGTGGATTTCCGCGTAATTCTTTATGACGGGTCCTATCACGACGTTGATTCGAACGATATGTCGTTCCAGATGGCGGGGCGCATCGCCTTCAGAAAGGCGATGGAGCAGGCTAAACCGACGATACTGGAGCCGGTGATGTCGGTGGAGATCACCATCCCGGACGACTTCGCGGGCTCGATCATGGGCGACTTGAACAGCCGCCGGGGACGCATCCAGGGCATGGACAACAAGGGCGGCAACACGGTGGTCAAAGCCGAAGTGCCGATGTCTGAAATGCTGACCTACGGCGTGGATTTGACTTCGATGACGCAAGGCCGCGGCAGCTTCAACATGGAAATGCACCATTACGACACGGTGCCGGGCGCTTTGCAGGAGAAGATTATCGAGAAGGCGAAGGCGGCGCGGGGCGATGTGAAGGAAGAGGAAGAGTAGAGACGCGAGGGGCCGGTGCGCTTGCCGATGACTGAGTTGGTTGCGGCGCAGAACTCGACCGGCGAAAATTCTTCTGAAGCAGCGCCTGGTACGTCCTGATCTTGACAGCGCGTGTATAGTTTTGGCGACAGGCTGCGCCTAGCGTGCGGGTCGATCAGCGTACAAGGCGGGCGCAACCCGAAGGAGTCTTCGGATGTCCACGCCTCTATCGGAGTTTCCCGACCCTTCTACCGCCTCGCATAGTTTTTCTTTTGGTGGCTACGCCACGCAAGAAGTTGGTCTGGCGGGCGTCACCTTTTGGCCCCGGGCAGGGGCGCGCTTGATCGATTGTGTCCTGCATTACTGTGTTACATACGCAGCGGGATTTCTGTTTTCGATTCTAGTGATCGCGGCGTCGGGCGGTCATTTGCCGCCGTGGGTTCTGGCGAAATATAGGCACGCGGGCCTGCTTGGATTCGTCCCCGGCGTGCTCGGCTTTGTGGTTTATAACGTGGTTTGCCTGAGCATGCACGGAAGCACATTGGGCAAGCGGTTGCTCTCTGTGGTAGTAGTTCAGGAAAATGGTACGCGCTGCCGGATGGTGCCGGCCGTCATTCGAGAACTTGCGTATTTTATCGACGCACTTTTCTTCGGTTTGGTCGGATACCTCGCCATGCAAAAGACTTATCAGGAACAGCGGTACGGAGACCAGTGGGCGCACACGGTAGTGACAAAGCGCGCGAACGTGATTCCGGAACAGTTGCGGAGCGACGGCCGCTTTGTATTAGCTCTGATGCTGGCTGTCATGACCGACGCGGCGTTGAGCATGATTGGATTGCTGATTTTAATCAGCACCTGAAAGTCGCGCGGCTAACAAACGGATTCAAGAAATCTTCATCCCCTGCACCTTCGCCAAGGCGCCGCGGAGAAATAGTTCCCTAACGGACGGCCTCTTGCGTTTTGCTTTTTTCTTAGCAGATATCTTTGCCATCACGGATCCTCAGACCCTTCAATCATAGGACCTCCGCTCCGTGCGGCCCCGGCTTCGCCCAGGCCGGATAGCCGTGGGCGGCCGTCTCTACGTAGATCGTGTTAATATCCGGCGAGTGGCTACCGCCAAGAACAATCCCAACCTGAATTACAGCCCTGACCGTCTCGTCTCGGCGGCGGCGGTGGAGGACGATTCTTCGTTTGAGCTGAAGCTGCGCCCGCAGCGGCTTGCCGAGTTCATCGGGCAAAAAAAAGTCAAAGAAAACCTGGCGGTGGCGATTGAGGCGGCGCGGTCGCGCGGCGAAGCCATGGACCACGTGCTCCTGTACGGGCCTCCGGGGCTGGGCAAGACGACCCTGGCCAATATCATCGCCAATGAACTCGGCGTTCACTTTCAGCCTACGGCGGCGCCTCTGTTGCAGATCAAAGGCGACCTGACCGCGATCATCACCAACATGCAGGAGAAACAAGTCCTGTTCATTGATGAGATTCACCGGCTGCAGCCAGTGCTCGAAGAGTTGCTGTATTCCGCGCTCGAAGATTACAAACTCGACATTATTATCGGGCAGGGGCCTTCGGCGCGCACTCATACGCTCGAAGTGAGGCCGTTCACGTTTGTGGGCGCGACCACGCGCGCGGGATTGATTTCGGCGCCTCTGCGGTCACGGTTCGGAATCGTGCTGCGGCTGGAGTTTTATACTCCTGCAGACTTGCGCGTGATCGTGGAACGCTCGGCGGAGATTCTGGGGGTTGCCATCGACGATGCCGGAGCGATTGAGATCGCCGGCCGGTCGCGGGGAACGCCACGCATCGCAAATCGCCTGCTCCGCCGTGTGCGCGATTATGCCCAGGTGCGGGGCGCGGGCAAAATCGATTTACCTACGGCACAGGCCGCACTGCAAATGCTGGAAGTCGATAAATACGGCTTCGATGACGTGGACCGGCGCCTGCTGCTGACCATCATCGAAAAATATCAAGGCGGCCCGGTCGGCGTGAACACGCTGGCGGCGGTGCTCGCCGAAGAGCCCGACGCAATCGAAGAAATCTACGAACCATTCCTGATGCAAATCGGATTCCTGAACCGCACCCCGCGCGGGCGGGTGGCGACGCAGTTGGCCTACGATCATTTTGGCATCACGCCCAGCCGCAGGCAGAGTTCCTTGTTTTAGAATGAAGTTCTAGGATTAAGTTTTAGAACGCCGAACGTTCCCTGACCCCGTAGTCTTGGCCTGTTCCCCCCGCATTCCTCACACCCGTGCGCACGACCCGGTGCACAGCTCAGCGGTGCATAACTCAGCAGTGCACAACCATGTTCGGCAAACCGTAAAAGAGTTGTTTTGCCGTGTCGCGCAATGCATTCATGGTGTATCTTGCTTGATTCTCTCGCGGCGTAGGCTGGGCGAGCGGAGGGTGCTTTGCCTTTCCGGCGAATCCCGAGTTTTCGCGTCAAAAGGCTCCGTCAACTCTCGCTGGTGGCGGTCTTAGCCCTGGCGGGCTCGCTGCGGTGCGCATGGGGCTCGCCGGCGTCGCCGCAGGCCGCGCTCACAACACAAGGCTCGACCCAATCACCACCGAATCCGACTGGACAAAATCCATCCCTCGCAGCGCCGAATCCTACGCCCCAAAACCCGCCGAAAGCGCCCCCTTCGCTGACCATCCCTCGCCTGACCCATGCTCCCGCGCTCGAGGACTTTCTCAGCATGAAACCCGAGGGAGAAACCGCCCAGCAGATGGCGAAAGTCTCAGATTTTGTGCAGCGCAATCCGCACAATGGCGAAAAAGCCACGGAGCAAACCGCCGCCTATCTGGGCTACGACCAGAAGAATCTCTACATCGTTTTTGTTTGTTTCGACGATCCGAAAAAAGTGCGGGCCCGCATGTCGCGCCGCGAGGACATTTACGACGACGACCAGGTCGAGGTCATGCTCGATACCTTTCACGACCGCCGCCGCGCGTACGCCTTCCAGACCACGCCGCTCGGCGTGCAGTGGGACGCGATCTGGAGCGAGGCCACGCGCTCGGAAGTCAACGGCAATTTCGACACTTCCTGGGACACCGTTTGGGATTCGCGCGGCCGGACCACGAACCGCGGCTATGTCGTGTGGATGTCGATCCCATTCAAGAGCCTGCGTTTCCCGTCGGCAAAGCAGCAGGAGTGGGGAATCATTCTGTATCGCGGCATCTATCGCAAGAGCGAGGATTCGTTCTGGCCGTGGATTTCCCGCAAGATACAAGGCCGGTTGGGACAGGAGGCTACGCTGCAGGGACTCGAAGGAATCTCGCCGGGGCGAGACATCGAATTGATTCCCTACGGGATTGGCCGCAGCTTCCGGTCCCTGGACACGGTCGATCCCTACGATCCGTTTTTTCAGAATGCAACCGCGCAGGGCCAGGTCGGCATGGATGCAAAGTTCGTGATCCACGACCATTTTGTCCTCGACCTCACGGCCAATCCGGACTTCAGCCAGGTTGAATCGGAAGATCCGCAGATCACGGTAAACCAGCGCTTTGAAGTTTACTTTCCCGAGAAGCGGCCGTTTTTTCTGGAGAACGAAGACTTTTTCCGCACCCCGTTCGATTTATTTTTCACCCGTAATATTCAGTCCCCGTCGGCGGGAATCCGCCTGACGGGAAAAGAAGGTCCATACTCTGTCGGGCTGATGGCCAGCGACGATCGCGGCCCAGGTCTGGCCGTGCCCAGATTCTGCCCGCCTACGTCCCCGGTTTGTTCCGACATTCTCTATGGCGTCCGCTCCTACTTTACAGTTGCGCGCGTGAGCCGCGATATTTCCCGCGAGTCATCCGTGGGCGCGATCTATACCGACTGGGAATGTCCCACTACGGGGGAGTTCAATCGCGTCGGCGGGGTCGACGCGCACCTCAAGTTCCACGACACCTGGACGCTCGAAGGCCAGGCCGTAACCAGTTCGAGCAACCTGCTGGGGCTGACTGCAAGCAACCTGCAGACCACGTGCGAGGCCGGCCTTTACCCCTTCAGCTCCGGCAATTTCGGCAACGGCAGCTACTACGCGGGTCCCGCCGACCGCGTCGACCTGCGGCGCAACGGGCTGCACTTCATCTACAACGGCTCGTATCAGGACGTGAGCCCCGGCTTCGTCACCGTGCCCGGATTCGTGAACCGCGTTGATATTCGCGACAGCGAGCAGCACACCGGTTACTATTTTCGTCCTAAGACCGGTTGGATCACCGCGTGGGGCCCGGCATTCTACAACCAGACCATCTTCGACCACGAAGGGACCCGGCTCAATACCGACTACGATCCTTACCTGACGATCGCCGCCCGCGGCCGGACTACGATGCAGTTCGCTCCGTATGAGGATGTCCACGAACGTCTGAGGCCGCAGGACTTTTCTTTTATCGGCCTGCCCGCTGTGACCATGGACCAGGATTACCACGAACACCGCAGCGGAGCACGGTTCCAGACCGGGTACTTCCCGAAGGCTACGTTGGGCGCGAGTTATTTTTGGGGAAGCGGAGCGAACTTTGTGCCCGAAGCGAATGAGAGTTGCCCGCAGCCGTTCAAGCACACGTCCGGCCTGCAACACGGTTGTTCCGACGCCAACTCAGTCGCGCAGTCTCTTTTATCCAGGGTCGATACCGGCACCGTGACCCTGACCTTCCGGCCCATCAAGCCATTGAAGATCGACAACACTTACCTCTTTGAGCGCCTGCGCGCGCCCGAAAATGAATATCTTTTTGCCTTGTCGCAGGCGCCTTCCGGCGCCGTGATCGGAAGAGGCATCTTCGACAACCACATCGTGCGCAGCAAGTGGAACTGGCAGTTCACTCCCGCGCTTTCCCTGCGCCTGATTCTGCAATACAACTCGGTTCTGGCGAACACGCCCGGCAACACGTTTTATCCCTATACGTACCTGCCCACCCAAAAACAGTTCAATGCCGATTTCCTGCTTACATATCTAATACACCCTGGAACCGCGATTTATGTGGGCTACAACAGCGACCTGCAGAATCTGGACCACGAATTTACGCCCGGGCCAGAAGGCCCGGCGGGACTCTACTCGGCCAAGGGATATATCAATGACAGCCGGCAGTTCTTCGTAAAGGTGTCGTATCTGTTCCGCTTTTGAAGGCGTAAGCCAGCCACAGACCATGCGGGGACAGCCCAGACCATATGGGGCAGCCGCCCCGAGAGCCTGCCCTGAGCGGAATCGCGAAGGGTCCAGCGAGCGAAGCGAGCCGAGCGAATCAACCCCCAACATGGCGCCATGACCGCGGACAGCCCGGTTTGCTGAATCCCCCGGCATTCCGGTAGAATCTAAGGATTCGGACTGAGGTAACCACTATGAAACCAGCTATTCATCCCGCTTATAACGACGTGCGCGTGCATTGCGCCTGCGGTAACGCGTTTGTGACCCGGTCGACCCATCGTGGCGACATCAGCGTAGAAATTTGCTCGGCCTGCCATCCGTTCTTCACGGGCAAGTCGAAGCTCATGGATACCGCAGGCCGCGTGGAGCGCTTCCGCCGCAAGTACGCCAAAAACGCTCCTACCAAGCCCGAGGCAGCCAAGAACTAGCTTTTGACGCAGTTTTTGCGCGGATCTCATTCAAACATAGCCCTCGCACCAGGCGGGGGCTTTTGTTTGCGATTCCCAAGTTCGCCCGGCCAAGTAGAATGGGTTATGCGCGCGGCAGCGGCGGCTTTTGCCCCTGGCAAGATCGCTTTCGCCGCGACATAATTGTGATGCGCAAATTCTGGGACAATTCGGCGGGACAACACCAAGGCACATCTGCGGGCGCACCCCTCCTCCGGCTCGACCCAGAACGCGCTCCCGCACCGAAGCCGGTTCCTGCGAGCGTTTCGATCGGTGGAATCCACATCGCCCCCGCAACGGTGCTTGCTCCCATGGCCGGCGTAACCGACACCGTTTTCCGCCGCTTCATCCGCAATCTCGGCGGCTGCGGGCTGATCATGACCGAGTTCACTTCGGCCGACGGGGTGCTGCGCAAGAAAGACCAGAAGGCCAAGCGCTATCTGCACTTCTACGAAGACGAGCATCCGATTTCAGCGCAGCTTTTTGGCAGCGATCCGCAAGTCATGGCGGAGGCGTCGCGCATGGTCGAGGGCCTTGGCTTCGACATTGTGGACTTGAATTTGGGCTGCCCGGCGAAGAAAGTCGTGAAGTGCAACGGAGGCTCCGGCCTGCTGCGCGATCTGCCGGCAATCGGCCGCATCTTCGAGGCCGTGCGCGCCGCCGTGACCATTCCCTTCACCGTGAAGTTCCGCGCTGGATGGAGTGACGACGAAATCGTCTGCGTGGAGCTGGCTCGTATGGCGGAAGCGTGCGGGCTGGCGGCAGTCGCGCTGCACGCGCGCACTCGCGAACAGGGGTACAGCGGAAACGCCCGCTGGGAGTGGATCGCGGCAATAAAAGATGCGGTGAAGATTCCCGTGATCGGCAACGGCGACATTCGCACGCCCGAGGATGCCTGTGCCATGGTCACGCAAACCGGCTGCGATGCGGTGATGATCGGCCGCACAGCGCCGTCGAATCCGTGGATATTCCGCCAGATTCAGCAGTATTGCACCGCGATGGAGACTTCTCGCGCGGGACTCGATCGGGACGAGGAGGCTGCCGGGGGAAGCGATCGGGAAGGGCACGACTTCAGTTTTGAGCCTGCCCTGAGCGAGCGAAGCGAGCCGAAGGGTGCCGATAATGCCGCACATTTAGGAGCGCCTTTAGCCACTGAGGGACGGCTCTACGACGAGCCCTCCGAAGCCGACCGCTACCAGATGATCCGCACCTACTTTCAGATGCTGATCGAAGAAGAACTCCCCGACGCCGTCGGCAAGATGAAGCAGTTCGCCTCCTGGTTCACGCACGGCGTCCCGGGCGGCGCGGGACTGCGCAAGGCCATCTACGAGTCGAAGAACGCGGTAGAGATTCTGGCGCGGGTAGAAGAATTCTTCGAAGCAAGATTGTGTGCCGCGGGCGTCCTCGACCGCGAAAGCTAAGCCCAGTTCGCGGCTCTTATGCCGATCTCCCATTTTCAGCGGTATAATTCCGCCTGCCTGGGGTCGCTCCCCGATGCTCGACATCAAGTGCCCGATGTGCCAGACCGTGTACCATTCGGACGAGGCAAACATCGGCAGGAGCCTGCGATGCTCGATATGCGGAAGCGCGGTCCCTATCCTACGGGCTGCGCGGACGATAGTCCAAGCTCCACCGCGTAGCGTCCGCCATCATCCGAACACGGGAACTCGCAGCAGTGAAAGCTCGAGACTACGTATCGTCTCGGCCACGGTCGTCTTCGCTCTCGCGGCGACTGCGGCTTTTGTCCTGTATGTTCGGAAGCCGAGCGAGACCTATCCCATGCAGAGAAACGCGGAATCAACGCCCGCCGACCCTCCGCTCCCTCCGGGATTTACCCTCGACCGCGACGATTCTGTCAGCGCCGGGCCTTCGGGGCCTGGAACTCGGGGAAAGACTGAAGCAACCGCCAGTCAGCCGATGACCTTCTCCGCAGATGAAGTTGAGGAAGCCCCCGCGACCGGCACTCCGAAGGCCGGACCGATCCGTCTTCCACCCAGCGCCGTCCCCAGGCCCTCCATTTACAACTCGCTACCCAGCGGGAGCAGCATCGAGACCGATGAATGTGCGGGCGGCAATGGAGTCCTGACTGTACAGAACGGAACGAGCGAGGACGCTGTTGTACGACTGTACGATTTACACGACGAACGAACGATATGTTGGTTTTTCGTACCTCAAAATGACTCGGCTAGCAGAAGCACCATTCCGGAAGGCGACTACAGGCTGGCATACACGATGGGTCTCGATTGGGTCGAGTCTGGCGACGCTTTCCGCTGGCAACCATCTTATGGCGAGTACGAGAAGGCCTTTCACTATGTTGAGCAGCACGACCATGAGAGTATTCAATACAAGGAAATTAGCGTGACGCTGCAGCCTGTTCATGGCGGGAATGTCAGGACCAAGACGATCTCACGGGAAGAGTTCTTGCGTGGCCACCGTCATACGGCCTTGAAAAAATAAGCCAGCAGTCGGTGCTTGTGCGTATGCCCGAAACGTGAAAGTCGTGCGGTAGGACATTCAATAACTTCCCTCCTAACAGACTGCAAAAACTGAAATTTAGATTGACCCAAAACGTGAAATTCTCGCCGCATTTTTCTCCATATCGTGAAATCTTGACCCAGGATGTCCGTCCCCGGAGATCACCGGCAGCTGGAGCAGCACGCATTGTCGGAAGGCAATCGCCAGCGGGCTGTCTCGCGTAAGATAGTCTTCTTAGCAAGGAGAAACACCCAACATGGCGGCGGCAAGAAAACGACGTGGTCAAAAACCGATCAAGTTTCAACTCCGTTATAGTCCCGCGGACAGTGCTAACCGCTAAACTCCCCGCGCCACCATCTTCCCCACCTCATCCTTCTCCACAAACGCCCACGGCGTTTTCGGATCATGTGTAAACACCGTCAGCCATTTCTCGGCTAGGGCCTTCGCGTAGTACAGCTTCTTGCTCTCAATAGTCTGCAGCGGATAGAGATCAAACCCCATGCCCCAGGTGATGTCGATGTGCGCGGTGGTGGGAATGAGATCGGAAATGTAGCAGCACGTGCGGCCTCTGCTCTCAACGATCACAGCCTGCATGTGCGCCGTATGTCCAGGAAAAGTTTTCACTGAGATTCCGGGAACGATTTCCTCGCCGCCTTTGAGCAGCGTCATCTGTCCGCTCTGCACCAGCGGATCATAGTTGTCGGGAATGTAGCTGATCGCATCGCGCTCGCTGGGCTTGCGCGCATACTGCCACTCGCCTTCGGGCGCATAGTATTTCGCCCGGGGAAATGTGGGTACGATCTTGCCGTCTTTACGCACCGTATTCCAGCCGCAGTGGTCGAAATGCAGGTGGGTATTGATGACGATGCCGATATCTTCGGGAGCGACTCCGCCAGCAGCCAGATTCGCCAGCAACTGCGCCGGTTGGCCGTAGAACTTGACCATGCGGTCTGACAGCTTGTTGCCCATGCCGGTCTCGACCAAAACCGTCTGCTTGCCCGTGCGGATCAGCAGCGAGTTCAGTCCCGCCTGCACGTAGTTCTTTTCATCGGCCGCCACCTTGCGCGACCACATGACCTTGGGAACGACGCCGAAAAACGCGCCGCCATCGAGCGGGTAAGTGCCGTCGGAGAAAATGCTGAGTTCGAAGTCGCCGAGAGTGAAACTGGGCATGGAGTTAGTGTGCCACATGCGAGAAAATCATAGCCACAGATTGACACGGATTCCTTTAATGCTCCGGGTTTATCCGTGGATATCCGTGTAATCCGTGGCAGATTTACCGCTTCGCCTTCACCGCCTCTTTCTCTCCCACGCGCTTGCTCACCTCAAACTTCATCTTGCCGGCCTTCTTATCGGCATCGACGACAACGTGGTCGCCATGCAGAGTCTCGCCATCGAGAATCTTCATCGCCAGCGGATCCTGCACCAGCTTCTGAATGGCGCGCTTCAGCGGCCGCGCTCCAAAGTTGGGGTCGTAGCCCTGGATGAAGAGCAACTCTTTCGCCGCGTCGGTCAGCTCGATCGAAATCTTGCGGTCGGCCAGCAGACGGCGCACATCTTCCAGGCGCAGATCGACAATCTTTACCAACTGTTCTTTCCCCAGCGGACGGAACATGATAATGTCGTCGACTCGATTCAGAAACTCCGGCCGGAAATGCCCGTGTAGCGCGTTCATCACCTGTTCGCTGGCCTTCTCGAAATCTTCTTCGCTGTGCAGGTTGTCAGCTTGCAGATAACTCGAGCCCAGGTTCGAACGTCATGATCAGGATCGTATTCTTGAAGTCGACCATCCGGCCCTTGCCGTCGGTGAGGCGGCCGTCATCCATAATCTGCAGCAGAATATTGAAAACGTCGGGATGCGCCTTTTCGATTTCGTCGAACAACACCACCGCGTACGGACGCCGCCGTACCTGCTCGGTCAGTTGGCCACCTTCTTCGTAGCCCACATATCCCGGAGGCGCGCCGATCAGGCGCGCGACCGAATGCTTCTCCATGTATTCCGACATGTCGATGCGCAGCATGGCGCGATCATCGTCGAAAAGAAATTCGGCGAGCGCACGGGCAAGTTCGGTTTTGCCGACGCCGGTGGGGCCTAGAAAAATAAACGAACCGATCGGCCGCTTGGGATCGCTGAGCCCAGCCCGTGAACGCCGGATCGCGTTCGCAACCCGCTCCAGTGCCTCGTCCTGGCCGACCACGCGCTGGCGCAGCCGCTCTTCCATCTTGACCAGCTTTTTCACTTCGCCCTCGAGCATCTTTGAGACGGGGATGCCGGTCCACTTGGAGACGATGCGGGCGATGTCTTCCTCGTCCACTTCTTCCTTCAGCATGCGCGGCCTGGCCCTTGCTCTCCATTTGCTCGGTGAGCTTGGCGCAGTTCCTTCTCGGCTTGCGGAATCAATCCATAGCGAATCTCCGCCACGCGCTCGCAGATTTCCCTTGCGCTACTTCCGCTTGCTCTTCCGATTTTCAGCTTCTCGAGTTGTTCCTTCAACTGCGCGTATGCGCGCGATCACTCTTTTTCTTTTTTCCAGTTGGCTTTGAGAGCGTTGGATTTTTCACGGATTCCGGCCAGTTCCTTCTCGATGACGCCCAGACGCTCCTTTGAGTTCGCGTCATCTTCTTTCTTCAGCGCCTGTTTTTCAATTTCCAGTTGCGTGGCCCGCCGCTCCAGTTGATCGATGTCCGTGGGCAGCGAATCGATCTGGATGCGGAGCGAAGCTGCGGCTTCGTCGATCAGGTCGATGGCCTTATCGGGCAGGAAGCGGTCGGAGATATAGCGATGCGAGAGCGTGGCGGCGGCCACGATGGCGGAATCCTTGATGCGCACGCCGTGATGGACTTCGTACTTCTCTTTCAGTCCGCGCAGGATGGCAATCGTGTCTTCGACGTTCGGCTCGCCCACAAACACGATCTGGAAGCGGCGTTCCAGCGCCGCGTCTTTCTCGATGTATTTGCGATATTCGTTGAGCGTGGTCGCGCCGATAGCGCGCAGCTCGCCCCGCGCCAGCGCCGGCTTGAGCATGTTCGAGGCGTCGATCGCGCCTTCGGCGGCTCCCGCGCCGACCAGCGTATGCAGCTCGTCGATGAAGAGAACGATCTGTCCCTGGGAATCTTCGATTTCTTTCAGCACGGCTTTCAGCCGGTCTTCAAACTCGCCGCGATATTTCGCGCCCGCCAGCATGGCGCCCAGATCGAGCGCGACCACGCGCTTGTTCTTCAGCACTTCGGGCACGTCGCCGGAAATGATGCGCTGCGCCAGGCCTTCGACGATGGCGGTCTTGCCCACGCCGGGTTCGCCGATCAGCACCGGATTATTTTTCGTCCGCCGCGAAAGCACCTGCACCACGCGGCGGATTTCTTCGTCGCGCCCGATTACCGGATCGAGCTTGCCGCGCCGCGCCTGCTCGGTCAGGTCGCGGGCATAGCGCTCCAGCGCCTGATATTTGGCTTCCGGATTCTGATCGGTCACGTTCTGCGATCCGCGCACCGCCGTCAGCGCCTTCAGAATGGCGTCATAGGTCGCGCCATGCCGCGCCAGAATCTCCTGCGCCGCATCCTGCTTCAGGTGCGTGATGGCCAGCAGCAGGTGCTCGGTCGAAACGTATTCGTCTTTAAAATTGGCGGCTTCTTTGAAGGCCTGTTCCAGCAGCTGGTTGGCGGCGCTGGAGATCGCGGCCTGCGGGCGCCGCTGCCGGAAACCTTGGGCAGCTTCTCGATCTCGCGATAGAGGTCGCTGAGCACCGCCTGCGGGCCGATGCCGATTTTTTCCAGCACCGGCGGCACGATGCCTTCTTTGTCTTCGAGCAGCGCCGCCAGCAGATGCACCGGCTGCAGCTCCGGATTGCCGTGCTCGGAGGCAAGCTCATTCGCGCGCTGCATCGCTTCCTGCGCTTTTACTGTAAATTTGTCCCAACGGATAGCCATGGGAAATCACTTCGCATTCAGATAATGCTTGATTTCGATGTTCAGATCGGTTGCAGATGCTGACCGGCTGCCAAAATAAAACGGGAGGCGGTCACCTCTGCCGCCTCCCGCTAAGTTGTACGACCGCTGGGCTTCGGCCAGCTCACGCAGCATGAGCCGACTGCCCTTTACGCGGCCTTCTCGTGCTCTTTGCCTTCAGCGTCTTTTCGTGCGCTTATCCCCGCCCACATTCACCTTGATCTGCTTCGGCTTCGCTTCGGCCTTCTTGGCCAGCGTGATCTTCAGCACGCCCTTGTCGTAGGTCGCCGAGACGTTGTCGCGGTCGACCGTGTTCGGCAGAGTGAAGGTGCGGGTAAAGCTGCCATACTGGCGCTCCACCCGGCGATAGTTGTCTTCTTTCTCGTCTTTTTCGAACTTGCGCTCGCCATGCACGGTGAGGGTGTTGTTCTCCACCCGAATGTCGATGTCTTTCTCGTCGATTCCGGGTACTTCGATTTTCAAAGTGACGTTGTGCTCGTCTTCATAAACGTCCACTGCGGGAGCAAAGCTGGTGGTGGTAAGCGACTCATCCTGGCCTTCCGGCGCGTAAGAGTCGCGGAACAACACGATTCATGCGGTCTTGCAGCGTGGAAAACTCACGGAAGGGATCCCAACGGGTAAGTACGGTCATGTAATAATCTCCTTCTCTACTGGATTTCTTAGAAATTCGGCAAGCCTTCACTCGCTTAGATGTTCATTCAGCATAGGAAGCATAAAATATGAGTGCGTTATTGTCAATATAGTATATGCATTATTTTCAATCACTTACATGCCCAATATCACGCACTTCAGGTAGCTGTTTCCGGCACATTCAGCAGGATTGGATGGTCTTTCGCCTGCCCTCGAACTTCCAGCACGAACGATACTGTGGGCATCCCGGGCCGCCTCGGCCACCATTTCGAGGAACTCCGCCTGGCTGACGTGGTAGGAGCACGAGCAGGTAACCAGGATCCCGCCCGGCCGCAGCATCTTCATCGCTCGCAGGTTGAGCTCCTTATAGCCGCGCATCGCCTTTTCGAGTTCCGCTTGCTTTTGGCAAACGCCGGAGGATCGAGAACGATCGTGTCATAGTGCTGGCCCGACGGCCGCATAGTCCCGGAGCAGGTCGAAGGCGTTGGCTTCGATCCACTCGATATCACGCTGGTTGAGCGCGGCGTTCTGGTCGGCGACTTCGAGCGCCGGGCGCGAGCTGTCGACCCCGCGACGCTGCGAGCAGCGCGCGCGCCAGATGCAGCGCGAATCCTCCCTGATAGCAGAAAACGTCGAGCGCTTCGCCATGCGCATATTGCGCCGCCGCCGCATAATTTTCCCGCTGGTCGAGAAACGCTCCGGTCTTCTGGCCTTCGAGGGCATCGAAGTGAAACTGCACGCCGTTCATAGTAAAGATAGTCGCGGCTTTTGTCGCCCTGCACCAAGCCTGAAGCGCGCGGCGGCAGTTCCTCAAGCTCGACGCACCCGAGGGTCCACACGCTCAACGATTGAAGCGGGATGAAGTCGCTCGGTCAGCTCCGAAGCTAATGCCTCGCGCACGATCTCGGCGTCCATGGCCTGCGTGAGAATCTGCACTGAGAGAATGTCGTTATACCGGTCGACGATCAGGCCGGGCAGGAAGTCGGCTTCGCTGAAGATGACGCGGTAGGCATCGGTGTCGTGGACAATCGGTTCGCGATACGCGATCGCCTCCGCGACGCGCTGCCGCAGCAGGATCGGAAAGTCGGCGACCGGATCGTGCGAAATCATCCGGACCGCAATCTGTGACGAGCTGGAATAAAGCGCGCTCCCGAGAAACTGACCGCGATGATCCACCACGCCGACCAGCGATCCCGGCGGAACGCCTTCGGCCGAGACAATGTCGGAGCGATACACCCACACGTGGCCGTCCTTCAGGCGAGATGCACCGCGTGGGGAAACCTTAACTGTGGGGACGGCTAGCGCGCCGGTCATCTTAGACATGCAGCAATCTTAAACGGAAGCGGGGGTTGTAGCGCAGCCCGACCCGTTCGGCTATCCTCGGTGCTATCCAGCTATAGGGCGGAGGTGGACATGTCTGGTCCTGGAAAGTTGCTCAAGAGTGTGGCCGGGTTGGCATGCCTTTGTTTTCTCACCCACTTTGGTGCGCAGGCCAGTTTCAGCCAAGCGGAGGATCCGGCACGTCACGAGGCGTTTGCGCTATACGACAGCGGGAAGTATGCGGACGCTATGCCCTTGTTGGAGAAAGTAGTCGCCAACCATCCAGACGACATCAACGCAAAAGAGCATTGGGCCTTTTCCATGGTTGGCTATGCGGCCACCCTTTCAGACCCGGAAATGCGCAAAAAGGTCCGTGCCCACGCGCGTAGACTAGCGGTCCAGTTAAAGGATGCTGGCGACAATAGCAACCTGCTCCAGACGATGCTGCTCAGTCTCCCCGAGGACGGCTCTGAGTCGTCGTTTTCAAATCGCAAAGACGTAGACGAGGCTATGAAGGCTGCAGAGGCCGATTTCGGCCGTGGCGACTTGGACAAGGCGCGCGAAGGATACATCCGTGCTCTGCTGCTCGACCCTGAGAATTACGAAGCAGCGCTTTTTATTGGGGACGTCTATTTCAAACAGCACACATATGGATCGGCAGGGGAGTGGTTTGCGCAAGCGATCCAGATAGATCCCAACCGCGAAACAGCCTATCGGTACTGGGGCGACGCATTAACGTCTGCTTCGAAGAATGACGAAGCGCGCGGGAAGTTCATCGATGCCGTCGTAGCGGAGCCCTACAGCAAAAATGCCTGGATTGGCCTGCGGCAGTGGGTGGGTCGCAACAAAGTAAAACTCAACGTGCTGGTGCTCCAGGACAAGTCATCAACACAGATCGATGGCAAGGACGCTACGATCACGATTGATTCAAATTCGCTTTCGGGGGACAACGCTGGGACCGCTGCCTGGCTTGCTTACAGTGCGACTCGCCTTGAGTGGCAGCACGAAAAGTTCAAGAAGGAATTCCCGAACGAAACCGCATACCGCCGCTCCCTAAAGGAAGAAGCGGAGGCGTTGCACACAATGGTGAGTGTGCTCGCCGACGACGCAAAGTCAAAGAAAAAAGCGAAGAACATTGATCCCGCCCTCCTTACTCTCGTCCAACTTGATCAGGAGGGATTTTTGGAACCATTCGTACTCTTTAATCGAGCTGACGCGGGAATTGCGCGCGACTATGCAGCCTACCGGGCTGCACACCGGGACGTACTTCGACGCTACTTGGATGAGTTTGTAGTTCCGAAGGCTCCTTGATTCAGCTGTTCGGGCCCTTAGCTGGCGGCTTGCTCGGTAGGTACAGCGGCGGGCTTCTCTGATTTGGCGGAACTTCGCGACTTCATTTCATACTGCGCGGCTTCCAGATCGACGTGCAGGGAATCGAGCGCCGTCATGGGCATCTCAGTGCCCCAGGTTTCCATTTCAGCTTCGGACCAGCTTCCGTTGAGGCGGATCGCGCCGGTCACATCTTCGGGAAAGGCATGACGGAAATCGCCTTCGCGGCTGAGGATGTCGCCCAGCAGCCGGCCGGTATGCATATCGAAAACGCGCCGCGTGGCCTGCCCTCCGGAATTTGCCAGGCACAGAAAAACTTCACCGGCGTCGCCGTATTCCTGGCGGTAGTACCAGGCCTGTGGAGCATCGATTTTAGGGTGGTGCCGGCGCGAGCGCTTGTGCTCTGGCTCCAGCGCCTGCATTTCGTTGGCAGGATTGAAATACAAAATGCGCTGGCAGGAATCGCAAACCACCGTCTGCTGGCCCGTGCGCACATCGTTGTAGATCTGCGGCCGCAGCATGACCTGGCACGCCATGCATTTGTGGTCGAGCACTTCGGAGATGCCGCTGCCCCGAAACTTGGCTACGCGCTCGTAGTGGCGCAGCAGGTCTTCATTCACGCCGGCGCGCATCTGCTCGCGCTTGGCGCGCCATTCGACCAGCTGTTTTTCGTCCTGGGCCGTGACCTGGCGGGCCTCGTTTTTTTCTTTTTCGATTTC
This sequence comes from uncultured Acidobacteriaceae bacterium, assembly GCA_963784085.1. Taxonomy (GTDB): domain Bacteria; phylum Acidobacteriota; class Terriglobia; order Terriglobales; family Acidobacteriaceae; genus Sulfotelmatobacter. The sequence continues at coordinate 281,720 of CAWAQH010000017.1, forward strand.
GGCGGATTCCGCCTTCAGCTCGGCCTGGGCGGCCTTCACTTCCTTATCGCGCGTATCGGAATTCAGCATCAGCTCGAGAATCTTGTCCTCGGTGGCCGCAATCTCTTTTTCCGCGAACTGGATTTCGTGCAGCAGTGCCTTGTATTGTTCGTTCGTTTTCACGTCAAGGGACTGGTCGCGATACTTCGAAATCTTGCCTCGCAGGTCGCTGATGGTGGTGTCATACTTCCGGCGGGAGGCCTCGTCGGCCTTGATCGCGCTCTGCGCTTTTTCCAGTTGGGCCTGGGTGCCGGCCAGCTTGCGTTCGATGACGGCTACGCGCTTGGGAAACTCCGCGATTTCGTCCTGCAAGCGGCGGATTTCCTTGTCCGCATCCTGCAGGCGCAACAGATTTTCTATTTCTGGAAGCATCCCGTGAGAACTCAGCCTTGATTCTACCACGCGGAAACGCGGCCACTCGCCCGATTGCAGATGCCTTAGGCTCGCCGCCCGCCAGGTTGCCCATGTGGGGACAGCCGCCCACGTTCTCGTCTGCCATACCCACCGATTCGACAGTGCTACACTACGCGCGTCCCCGCATCGCTCTAGGTATGGCACCAGCCCATCATCCCGGCAGAATCGTGCGCTTTGGAGTCTTCGAACTCGATCTCTCGGCGGCAGAATTGCGCAAAAACGGCGCCAAACTCCGGCTACAAGAACAGCCATTCCAAGTGCTGGCCCTGCTCCTGGAGCGCGCCGGAAATGTAGTGACGCGCGAAGATCTGCGCCAGCAACTCTGGCCCGCCGACACCTTCGTGGATTTCGACCACAGCCTCAACACCGCCGTGAACAAGCTGCGCGAAACCCTGGGCGATTCCGCCTCAAGCCCCCGCTACATCGAGACCCTGACCAAACGCGGCTACCGATTCATCGCCCCAGTGCAGAACGCAGGAACGGAAAATGTGCAAACAGGCCATGTGGGAACGGGCGCATTCGCCTGTTCAGCCGAGCAACGCGAGGCCCCAGCGCCCCAGTCCTCGCTGGAGATTCTGCACCCGGACCTGGAAGTCCCCATCCCCAGCCGCGCCCTAACTCGCAGCCTGTTCGCTCTGGCCCAACTGATGTACCTGATCTTCTACCTCGTAGCGCTTTTTCGCCTGCATGCCGTCTTCGCGGTGGCAGATTCTTTCCTGCCAGCCTGGGGAGCGACCGCCCTGACCGCCGCTGTAATGGTCACCGCAGGCGTCGGAATTCCGCTGCGTTTCTACCTGATCTCCGCCTCCAGCTTCGACTATCAGCGCCTGGGCGAAAAATTCCAGAAGCTATTCCCGCTCATTCTCGCGCTCGACCAACTCTGGGCCGTCGCTCCATTTCTGTTGACCCATAAGATCGGCCCGGGCGCAGCCTTCGCCGCGTGTGCGGCCCTGCTCTACGTGCCGTTCTCCGAGCGAACCCTGATCCGCATGGCCTATATGAAGAGACCAGTGGCGAGCAAGCAGTGAATCAACCGAGTCTCCCGGGTCACAACAGATACGCCAGCCCAACATATTTTGTCTATACTCGGTGCGCCGGAGGGTTTCCATGAATCAGACTCGCCGTGAGATGTTGGAGAAGTGCGTTGCGCTGGGAGCAGTCACGCTTGCGACTTCCGCCTCTCTGTCCGCCATTGCAAGGGCCTGGGACTCTGCCGAAACCAAGCGGCAGCCGACCCCCTTCAACCAACTCGGCCCGTTCTACAAGCGCGATGCGCCGCATGGTTCCGTGTTGCGCGGGCCCGCCGATCCCGGCATGCCTCTTTCCGTTGCCGGAATCGTGTATAGCGTCACCGGAGAAATTCTTCCTGACGCAAAGCTTGAGATCTGGCAAACCGATCACTTCGGCCATTACGACAATGCCGGCTACCGCTTCCGCACAGTGTTGCAGCCCGATCCGAAAAGCCATTACGGCTTCGAGAGCGTTCTCCCGGGACACTATCCGCAACGCGTGTGCCAGCACGTGCACTACCTCGTAACCGCGCCCGGACACAAGCCGCTGACCACGCAGCTCTATTTCGCGAGCGATCCGGTATTCGACGGCGATCCCGATAAGAATTTTTCGCGCGACCCGCTGATCATCAGCCGCGAACTGGTGCGCCCCGTCATGCTCAAAGGCGAGCCCCAGCCGATGGTTGCAATCGTGAACTTCGATATCGTCCTGGAGAAAGCCTGATGCCGAAAAAAATCGTGCTGCCCAGCTCGATTCTTTTGCTTTTGGTCGCCTCCCTTGCCCAGGCCGCGAGCGCGGGAATGAAGCCTGCCGCCACGGTTCCCCTGCCATGTGACTCCCCGTCGCAGATGATTTCGCCCACAGGAGATCGGGTCGCGCTGTGGTGCAAGGATCACACTGTGCGACTGATGAATCTTGGCTCACGAACGACAGAGCGCACGTTCGGTCCTGAGCCCCACGTCTCGGAAGTCAGCTATTCCCGCAACGGACGCTGGTTCGCCGTGGGTTTCGGTGACGGCACGGTGGAAGTCGTGCCAACTTCAGGGACGGCGGAGGCCAAGCGCTGGAAGAGCGATACCCGCAGCATCCGAGCCCTTGAGTTCCTGCCCGACTCCAGCGGAATTGTCGTAGCTGCGCTCGACGACCCGGGGCAGATTTGGGATCTTCGTGGAGCGCCGAAACAAGTGGCTACCTTGCACTCCGATTTTGCGGGGCTGACTGCCTGCAGTTTCAGCCCGGACGGAAAGCTGCTGGTCACCGCCGATGGAGACACCGCGATCCGCTTCTACGATACCTCGACCTGGAAGATGCTGCATGAATATCGCGGCCTGGCTCTGGAAACCTTCGCCGTGGCGTTCACCGTCGACGGCAAGCGTGTGTTGCTTGGCGGCCCTGACGACCACATCACCGTGCTCGATTCCGCCACTGGGGCCGAGTTGCAAAAACTCCCACAAGAGTCGGACGTTATCGGGCGGATATCCCCCTTCGGCAGCGCTGGTCAGGCAGCCGTTCTCTATTTCGATGTCGACGGCAAAAGGCCGGAACACCTCTCGATTTGGAACGTAAACACCGCAAAGTCGGTTCCGTTAACTGTCGAGCATCCGCCCACTGGGAGCGCAATCGTGAACGGCAAGCTTTGGCTAAGCACTTCGAACGGAAAAGTCCTGGACATCTGGGTGTATGAGTAAGTCTTGCGAGTAAGTCCGCGGAAATTAATGTCTACTTCATAGCCGAGCCAAGCTGGCTCCCCTGCGCGATTCTTGGTCGTGCAATTTATCCTTTACACGGCCTTGTCATCCGGAGCGTAGCCGTCTTTCAGGCGCAGCGAAGAGCTTGTCCTGAGCGAAGTCGAAGGGATCTCCTGCTTAGTCGGCCTAATGCGTGAGCCAAACTGCACCACCACCCAGATTTCCCCTCATCTTATGGAACCAGCCTCACCAATCCCGCGTAACCTCGTCCACCGAAGGCAAGATTCGCGAAAACGAAGTGCGCGGCAAATTGAATGGCGGCGGGAACCTGCTGCTGATTCACACCGGAGACGGATCGATCCGGCTAAGGAAGAGCTAGAAGCGCCGGGTGGGGCCGGCCGGGGGCCCCATTTCTCGTTCTTTGCGAGAAGTGGGGATTTTCGTTCTTTACGAGAAAGACTGCAGATTCAGGTTAAAGTTGCGCCTTTATTGACAGACCTTTCGAGGTTGGCAGCTCCCAGCTTGTACCAGCTCGAACAAACACAGGCTTTCCTTTCGCAAGCAGCCCTCCCAGCAACCCTCCCATTGCAACCGACTCAGCAGTGGAAGCTTTCGAATCTCCTTGTCGACCGTAGAATTCTCCGCCAGCGGGATCTCCTGACCATCCACTGCAGTGACTGACTGAACAACAAACTGCAATGTGGCGTCGCGAGAAAAACTTTTTGGACCTTTCCAGTCTGTGATCTTGCCCTTGGCCAGAGCGCCCTTTCGAACCACCGTGACCCCGTTCACCTTGACGTCCTCGATGACCTGAAGAACGACATCAATGGTCGAAGCGTTCTTCGGAAAGTCGATGGAATACAGACGATCGCGAAGAGCAACCTTCACAGGCGTCCCCGCCTTCACGTTTACGTCTTCGATGGTGGTCTGCGGCATGGCCGAAACAGCTCCGGTGGGATGAGCCGTTGGGTCAACCGGGCTCAGAAGCTTCACGAGGCATTCAGTTTCATCGGCCAATGGGCCGCCATAGCTGCCATTTCCAAGACCATGTTTGGAGAAAGAAATCTTCAGCGTCGTGCCCTCCACGCCATTCTGCGAGGAAGTTGCCAGGTCTATATGAAGTACGCCGATTGCGCCGTTGCTCTTCATCCCCTCTGAACCAAACGCACGATTCTTCATTGCATCCCAAAGCTCGACGTCAATCTTGGCTTCGATATGGCCCGGCTGATCCGTTTTGAGATCCGCCGCCACCGATGGGAGCGCTCGTTTGACGGAGTCGCTTACGTAATCCACGGAGCCGGGTATGAAACGGACTTCCTCTTTTTCTCCTCCGAGTTTAAGAGTGCTTGATGCCACAAGGTGCGGTCTGCGCTGCCAGCCCAGGGGATAGCGACAATAGAATCCCCATCATCGCAATGAGAGATAAAGATCGAATTTGCATCTCTGCCTCTTTCTTCTGACTTGCCGGATCTTTTTGTACAGCTTGAGAGTCTACACCACAGTGAATGGGGACTGGCCCCATACCGCTGATTTGGTAGTGGGCTACTTTGAATTCATTTTGGGTCCCTGAGACAGCCGTGCTTCCCTGCATGTGCGTGAAGCCTTGCAAGTAGTCGGCTGATTTTGGTCTGAGCTTCGCGTGCTGATTGAGCAGAATCGTGTCTGGTCTCTTCTAGTTCTTTGTAGGCGTCCGTAACCTTCTGCTCCATTTCTTCTCTAATATCACAAGGAATCATGCCGCTCTTTCCGCCCTCCGCTGCTCGTATGACTCCCAGAGGGCTGGCCCACTACCCGCTGATTTTGACGGATTACGACGGAGTAGGCATTGAAATGGCGCAAGCGAAATAAAATCTATGAATGGGCCAGCCGCCCGTAGTCTGGTCACTGACCACTGGCAACTGACTTACTGCAGATCTTCCATTTCGTCTTTGCTCGGATTGTAGTAGTAAGTGAAACGCAGTGCCAGGTATTGTCCGCCAAACTCGCTCGGCAGCGGCGGGAAAGGGTCGGAATCCGTAATGCTGCCCCAGGCGGGACGGTCAAGCGCAACGTCGCCAGAGGACGCGACCAGCTTCATTCCAGCCACCTGGCCATCCTTGGTAATCGCGAACTCAATCACAAGCTTGCCCTTCTTCAGTTCGGCGGATTCTGGAATCAGGTTGTACCAATTCTGCCGCACGTCCTGCACATGCGCTGCAGATAAGGGCCGAAATCCACGCCCATGGTGTCGCTGAGAATCTCGCAGGGCCCAACTGCCGCCCCCGCGCCCCGGTATTGAGGCCGAAATCGCCGCTCCTGCCCGCTGTCCAGCGGCCCTTGAAGCCGCGCCGCCTCGGCGCTTGTTGCAACCGCCGAACCCGCTGTCATGGTCCCGGCATATTTGGCGAATTCATTCACCCGGCAATGTTGGGCCGGCGGGGATTTGCAATCGCGCCAGCTGATTGGCATCGACTGGGCGGATGCGCCCCTTGCTGGCCGGGCTGCGGCTGATTCTGCGCCATCGCGGGCGGTTGCTGCGCAGCCGGCTGCGGCGCTCGGGGACCTGTCAACCCCGGCGCTCCCGGCGGAGGCGTCGCCAGAATCTTGCGCAGTTCCTTGGGATCGAGTTCCGGATGGCGCGACATCGCGATCCGGTCTTTATCGGAAATCACGTTGCTCTTGGGCCTGCGCGCCACTTTCTGCGCGTCCGGCGGCAGCTCCGAAAGTAAGGTTCTTCCGCTGGTTAGGGCATTTTGCGATACCACCACCAGCGGGTGCCACGGAAGATATTTCTCAAATCAGATTGAGGTTCCACAACAGGATGAAGAGCACCAGATGGACAATGACGGAAATCCACGCCGCTTCGCGACGCCGCGAACGCGACAGGTCATCCTGCAACTGGATGAGCAGATGAGGAATGGATCGCATCGGGAACGCGATAGGCGGTCTCCCAATCCCTGCACGTCGTAGAGGCCAAGCTGCTCCGGCTGCGGCTTTTCGGGCGGGGCGACCGGGTCCTGGAATGGAATTTGCGTGATTGGCATGCGCTGGGGCTGAACTTAATATCGTCCGACCTGGCTTCCGTTAGACTCACATTCCCCCCTCTACGTTGCATCCGTCCCGCCTTCGAGGCACGGCGCAAGCGAAGTCATAGGGCCAAGTTACCTCTCATTTTCGCATCTTTCCAAGGATTCTCCCACCAGCAAATAGCCTGCGCCTTCGCCGTGTAAATATTTGTAAAAAGTCTAGCCGCATCAGCCACTTGCGAAGAAGATGCTGCGGATCAGAGTGACTTCGCCGTGACCGGGAGATTCACGCTTTGTCCGTGCCGCGGATGGCGTCGACGATGTCGAGGGCCAGCGCGAGCGCGCGGTGGCCATCTTCCAGAGGCACGGCCGGCGTGGAACGCGTCTGCACCGCGCGCAGAAACGACTTCAGCTCCGCGTGCAGCGGCTCCTCGGAAGCTACAGGCGGTTTGCTGACCGCGATCTGAGGATTCACCGTGGGCGCTCCGGCGGCGCTTTGCGCAGCGCTGTTCTGTCCGGAATCGTGCTGTCCAACTGTAAACACCAATACTTCCTGGCGGCCGTAGTCGAGCGAGATGTACTGCCGCGGCTGAAAAAGCGCAGCTTGCGCACCCGCTCGGTGGAGACCCGGCTGGCGGTAAGGTTCGCAACGCAGCCCGATTCGAATTCCAGTCGCACATTGGCGATATCGACTTTGCCGGAAAGAATCGGCAGTCCAACCGCGCGAACCTCCTTCACCGGAGATTTCGCGAAGGCCAGCACAATATCAAGATCGTGAATCATCAGGTCGAGCACTACGTCCACATCGAGCGAACGTGGCGTAAAAACGCTCAGCCGGTGCACCTCAAAAAACATGGGCCGGGTGAGCAGCGGCGTGGTGGCGCGCACGGCAGGATTGAAGCGCTCCAGATGGCCGACCTGTGCAATGCGCTTGTGAGTAGCCGCCACGGCCAACAACTCATCTGCCTCCGCAAGCGACGCAGCTACCGGCTTCTCGATCAGAACGTCGACGCCTTTTTCCATCAATTCGCGGGCCGTCACAAGATGCTGCGCGGTAGGCGCGGCCACGGACGCAGCCCGGATCTCACTGTGCGTAGTGAGCATTTGACTCACCGAGCCGAAAGACCGGCAGCCGAATTCGCGGGCTACGGCATCCGCTCGGGTGACATCGGGATCAACCACTCCCACCAGGCGAACGGCTTCCCCCTGCTGTTCGAGTTCCTTATAAACGCGAGCGTGGTTGCGCCCAAACACACCCACCCCAACCACCGCGACCGGAATCGAATTCGGCAATGACAGAACAAATCCTCGGAGGCCAGTTGCCGCGGGAAAAGATTGTAAACGCAAAGCCAGGAAAGAGCATCTCCATAACGGACCTGTACCATTGCAGAACGCTGCCGCCGAGCCGCGGTCGTGGAAAGCTGTGAGAGAAAGGATTCCATCGCCCCATGAGAACCATCGCGCTGCTGACGATTTCAAATATCTTCATGACGTTCGCCTGGTACGGACATTTGAAATATCGCAACGTGCCGCTTTACAAAGTGATTCTGATCAGCTGGCTGATCGCGTTCTTTGAATATTGCTTTCAGGTCCCGGCCAACCGCATCGGCTCCTACGAGTTCAGTGCAGTCCAGCTCAAGACGATCCAGGAAGTGATTACCCTGGTGGTCTTCTCGGTATTCTCGGTGCTCTACCTCGGCCAATCCATCCGGTGGAACCATGCAGCGGGCTTCGCCCTGATCGTGTGCGCGGTGGGATTGATCTTCAAGCAGTGGTGAGATGGGGCTGGTGCTGACTTTGCTGGCCCCTAGCCCCTGATCCCTGGCCACTGCTGTTCAATTACCAGCTTTTCCACTTGGCCGGAGCTTTCGCCCTCTTCAAAATCGCAATCTGCCCCGCGTGATACAGCTCATGCTGCGCCATGCCATGCAGCATGAGATAAAAATCGTAGCGTTGCCCGGAACGCGGTCGCGCAGCCGCGACTCGGGCAGAGCCGCGACCGTTTTAACCAGCGCCCGGTGAGTGCGCCTCATCTCGGCCACCGCCTTGCTCCAGGCGGCGGGCGAGGGATTTGCAAACGGGCGGAAAATTCTCCGCGCCCGGTGGGCTGCCATTTCTCGCCATCAACCGGACGAGGGCGGCCCCGTCCCAGGCCGCAACGTGCAGCACCAGTTCCCAGATGCTGTGTGCGTCAGCTAGCGGCTTGGCCGCAGCCGTGGCCGCGTCGATGTCGGCCAGCAGTTCGAGCAAAGCGGGCCCGTGCCACGCGTTGCCATCAAACGCGCGGCTAAGTTGATCGGCAATGCGCGCAGGTTCCCAAGGCTGCGGCCGGCATTTCTTGACCATCGCGCCGTTCCTTGCGATCGGCCACCACTGAATGATCCCCGCCGCGTTCGCCGCGTCGAGAGTCGCTCCCGATCGAGCAGCAGACATTTTCCCGCATCCAGCGCCAGACAGGTCGCGCCCGGCTTCTCGCATCACTTCGATCGTCTTTATGCCGATCACGGGAACATCAAATCGCATATCCTGATTGGGCTTTGCGATCTTCACCACGGTAAGCGCGCGGCTGAACGTGGAAGCCTCGCCCCGCAGCGAGGCCATGATCCGGCCGGCGCGCTCAATGGTGGCGTCGGTGCCTTCCATGGCTTCGACCGCCACGCAGGCCGATTCGGCAATCACGACGGTCTGGCCAATGTCATGCTTGCCAGTTGACGAGCCACGACCCGGCCGTAGTCGATGTTTCTCCGTTCCTGTTCGCCAGGGGCGCGGTGGGTAAGCACGCCCGGCATGCCCAGCAGAGGTTCAAGCAGCCAGGTGGAATTCTCGAGCGTAATGCCTTCCTCGGCAAGAACCATCGCCACGGCGCCGAGCAAAGTGTCGGTATTGCGCGTGGCCAACGAAAACAACAGCTTGGCCAGGCGCCAGTCCGGCCGGATAGCGGAAAAAATCTGCTTGTGCTTGACTTGGCCGGCCATGATGGCGCGCGTAACCCCTTCGCGCTGGAAAATTTCGATCAGCTTCGAAAGCTCTCCCAGCGAAAGCCAGTGCACCGAAGCCGCGCCCCACTCTTCGATTTCCGGAAAAGTTTCTTCTTTGATCGCGGCCACGACCACTTGATATCCCGCCGCCCGCGCCGCATCCAGCACGAGAAATGGAAATTTGCCGTTGCCGGCGATGAGGCCAATACGCATAAGACAGCTATTTAATAATCCCTCGTTCCGCCCCCTCAATAAACCGAATCAGCATGTCCACATCTTCCCCACGCTCCGGCTCCGACTTCAGCTTCTCCAGCGCCTGCGACGTATTCAGCTTTGAGGCCAGCAGAATCTTGTAGGCATGATGAATCCTGCGGATGCGTTCCTTCGAAAATCCACGCCGCTCCAGCCCAACTTTATTCATGCCGTAAGCATGCGTGTCGCGCGCGGCCGAGGTCATCGAAAACGGAAGCACATCCTGCGTGATGGTGGTGCCGCCGCCGATGTAGGAATGCGCGCCGATGCGCACGAACTGATGCACCGGACAAAGCGCGCCCACCACCGCCCATTCCTCTACGGTCACATGACCGGCGAGCGTCGCTCCATTCACCAGCATGCAATGGTCGCCGATCACGCTATCGTGGCCGATGTGCGTATAGGCCATGATGAGCGTGTGGCTGCCAACTTGGGTGCGTCCGCCGCCTTTCACGGTTCCGCGGCTGATGGTGACGCACTCGCGAATCTCGTTGTGATCGCCGATCTCAAGCCGCGTCGGTTCGCCGTTGTAAGTGGTATCCTGCGGCGCCATGCCGATCGCGCAAAAGGGAAAAAAGGAATTCGCCGCGCCGATCTTGCTGGGCCCTTCGATGGCTACGTGCGATACCAGGCGGCAATTCTCGCCCAGTTCAACGCCGGGTCCGATCACGCAATATGGGCCGACGCTGCACGATGCCGGCACCTTGGCCCGCGAATCGATGATGGCGGTGGGATGAACACTCATTCCGATATTTCATACTGCCGAAATCGCCTGTCAAGCTGGCCCCACCCGCCGGCGCCAGGGAGCCTATCCCGCTTCATTTTCCCCGTCGCCACTGGCGGAGCCGCGTCCGCGCGCGCTGTCAATGAGCTGGCAAGACACGATCGCCTCGGCCACTTTCTTGCCGCTCACCGTGGCCTCGCCCTTCATCTTCACCGCAATCATGCCCGGGACCGCCCGCCAGCCCATCACTTCCACCACGATCCTCAATTGGTCGCCGGGGCTCACGGGACGGCGAAATTTGGCCCGCTCGATTCCGGTGAATACCATCACCTTGTCGCTGCGATCCTCCACTTCGGTGAGCAGCAGGGCGCCGCCAGCCTGGGCAATCGCTTCCACGATCAACACGCCCGGCATGATGGGCAATCCCGGAAAATGGCCGTTAAAGAAGGGTTCGTTGATGGTGACGTTCTTGATGGCGACGATGCGCTCTTTGCGTTGCAATTCGAGCACGCGGTCAATCAGCAGCAGTGGATAGCGGTGCGGCAGAATCTTCAGTATGTCGTGAATGTCGAGCGCCGGTTTGGACGCAGCCGTCTCGGTCACGGTTGGAGTGCTCTCACGCATGATTCATCAACCAGTTCGTTGGTAATGTTGCAGTTTGCTTGTCATCCTGAACAAGCGTTGTTTGCGCAGTGAAGGATCTGGGCAAGCCGCGCGGCGTATCGCGTTTTTGCGACACATTAATCGCGCGCTTGGCTCGCTTCCTTACCCAACTGCACCACTGCCAGTGCATTGGAAAAGTTCGCCTCAATCAGCGTGAAGATTATACTGTACCGCGTTGCATTTCCGGTGCCGTGGAACTTCAGCCACCCAATTTCTCGAATGCGAGAGGGAATCGTGCCCAGCAGGAAAACAAAATCTTCCCCCGAAACTGCGCGGCCCGCGTGGGCCGACCGCCTGCGCTATTTCACCGAACAACAGGACCGCATGGTCGAGACCATCCGCGAGCTGGTCGAGATCGAATCTCCCAGCGACAACAAACCCGCGGTCGACCGTATCGCCACTTTTTTGGCGGCGCAGTTCCAAGCCCTGGGTGGACGAACCCGCCTCCATCCCAGCAACGACTTCGGCGCCAGTCTGCAGGTTGATTTCGACGCCCCAACCCGCGCTGGCTCCCCGAAACGCAAACCCGTGCTCCTGCTCGGACATTACGACACCGTTTATCCGCTGGGCACGCTCGCAAATATGCCGTGCAAAATGGAGAACGGCCGGCTGCGCGGACCCGGCGTTCTCGATATGAAGTCCGGCATCGCGCTCATGCTCCATGCCATCGACGCGCTGCAGGCATGGCACGGCGAGCTGCCACGCCCGGTCACCGTATTCCTGGTTTCTGATGAAGAGGTGGGCAGCCATTCCTCGCGCAAGATCACCGAGTCCCTGGCGAAACAATCCGCGGGAGTGCTGGTGCTCGAGCCCGCAGCCGGGCTTCAGGGCGCCGTCAAGACGGCGCGTAAGGGCGTAGGCGAATACACCTTGCGCGTGCAAGGCGTGGCCGCACATGCCGGGCTCGATCCCGGCAAGGGTCACAGCGCGATTCTCGAGCTGGCGCGCCAGATCGCCGTAATCGCGAAGTTCAACAATCTGCGCCAGGGCTTGTCGGTAAATCCCGGCGTGATTCACGGGGGAACGCGCACCAATGTGGTTGCAGCCAGAGCTTCCGTCGAGATGGATGTGCGCATCAAAAGCGCTAAACAGGCTGCCGGCATCGACCGCAAGCTGCGCTCTCTCAATCCCTTTGACAAGCAATGCAAACTCGAGATCACCGGCGGCATCAATCGCCTGCCCATGGAGCGAACCCCGGGCGTGGCCGCGCTTTACAAAAAAGCGCAGACCATCGCCCGCCAGGTGAAATGGAAGCTTGAGGAAGCCGCCGTAGGCGGCGGCTCCGACGGAAACTTCACCGCCGGCATGGGCATTCCCACGCTCGACGGGATGGGCGGCGTGGGCGACGGCGCGCACGCGGTTCACGAATTCATCGTGATCTCCGAACTGCCGCGCAGTGCTCTGCTCCTCGCGGGCATGATCGAAAACGTGTAACGATGAAAAAACGTGTGAAGACTGACAGCCAACTTAGGCAAGAGGTTCGGGAAGGGCACGAGTTCTACTCGTGCCGTCAAGTCACTGAAGCGAGCGAGCGTTTTAGCGCCTGAGGTACGCTTCATAGGCTTATCCAGTTTCCCTGCTCACTCCTTCGCTCGGCCTTTTGACTCCGCAATAGCCATAGCCTAGACTTTTACCGGGAGTTCGGCAGGCCTGCCCAGCATTGGCTGAGCGCGCTTTCAACCCCCGCGAAGGAGAGCTTATGGGCGAATTTTCGATCTGGCATTGGCTGTTGGTGATAGCGATCGCCCTGCTGCTGTTCGGGACCAGCAAGTTCGCTTCGCTGGGCAAGGGCATGGGCGAAGGCATCCGCAACTTCAAAACAGCGATGAAGGATCCCGAGGAAGAGAAGAAGAAAGAAAAAGAAGAAGAGAAAAAGTCCTAAGCCTCGGAAGAGGATGTGTCTACGACCCGAACCTGGTCTGCGCAAGCCCCAGAGTCGCGAAGCGATGCCACTTCTTTAGCCCCGCACGTAAGTGCGGGGAAAGCAAAGTAGAAAAGAACCGAGTCCCGGAAGGGACGGCACTCACACACTCAGAGCGCCCCGAACCCCCGCAAAATCCCATAAACCAGCGCTACCGGCAGCCCCACAACATTGCTGTGATCGCCTTCAATGCGCGGAATCCAGCGCGAAGCCATTCCCTGGATCGCATAAGCCCCGGCTTTATCCATAGGCTCGCCAGTCGCAACGTAGTCGCGAATCTCGTCGTCGGACAGTTCGCAAAAAGTCACCAGGGTAGTCTCGGAAGCGGTTCTGGTGTTACTGGCCACTAGCCTCTGATCACTGACCACTGGTTCAATAACGCACACCCCAGTAATCACAGCATGCGTCCGTCCCGAGAGCATTCGCAACATGCGGGCCGCATCGCCAGCATCGCGAGGTTTGCCGAGGATGACATCATCGACCACAACAATCGTATCCGCGCCCAGCACAAAATCCTGTGGCCGGCTTTGAAAAACCGCCAGCGCCTTCTCCCGCGCCAACCGCTCTGCATAATCCCGCGGAGCCTCGCCCGCATGCGGAGTTTCGTCAATGTCGGCGGGCTGCACGGCAAACACAATTCCGGCGTTGCGCAGCAATTCCTGACGGCGTGGCGAAGCGGAGGCAAGAACAAGCACGATTCCGTAATTCTAACGGTTATCGTTCCTGTGTAGTGACGAGAACAACAGCGAGCATCGCGTGACCTTCAGCCATTCACAACGTGATCGCAACCACGCGTGAGAACCCCGCCGAGGCCGCCTTGATCTTCACCGGAAAGAATGACACTGTAAATCCCGTCGCTGGAAGGACCTCCAGATTCGCCAGCTTTTCGATTTGGCAGTAGGCTCCTTCGCGCCCTGCTTTGTGACCTTCCCAGATAATCGAAGGGTCTCGATCCCTCGCAAATCGCTCCCGTGTGTAGGAAAACGGTACGTCCCAACTCCAGGCGTCGGTTCCCACGACCTTGATGCCTCGGTCAAGCAGCCACAGAGTCGCTTCACGTCCAAAGCCGCAACCCGAGGCCACATAACCGCCACTTCCGTATGCTTCGCCTGCGGATGTATTCATCAGGACAATGTCGAACGGCTTCAAGCGATAACCAATGGTTCGACAGGCCTCTTCGAGTTCCGGCGCCGTTACGACATGGCCAGACTCCATATGGCGAAAGTCGAGCTTGACCCCAGGCCGGAAAAACCAGTCCAGCGGCATCTCGTCAATCGTCATGGCGCGCTTGCCGCCGTCCATAGTCGAGGCGTAGTGCCACGGAGCATCCACATGCGTTCCATTGTGAGTCGTGACCGACAGTCGCTCGATCGCCCACCCTTCTCCATCGGGGAGATCTCCAACCTGCAGCCCGGGAAACATGGAAAGCATCTGTTGCGCCCCCGTTTTATGATCTGCATAGGAAACGACCGGGCCAAAACCCGGAGGGTCTGCCGGCACATCGTTCTCAATAGCCCGCGAAAGATCGATGATCATCCCAATTTCTCCAAAAGACGCGTAACGCTCCGGCCAAATTCACGCAGGGTCGCTCTGCAGAGTAAAACATACTTATCCGTCACACTACGAGGAACCTGCGCGAAACGGGAATCCCAAGCCCTGCTAAAATTAGAGATTAACCTGCAGCCTCTCAAAAGCAAGTTGCCAGCTCAATGAGCTCTTACTGGGTACTGGCAACTGACAACAGACAACTGACTCTATGGACGCCGCTGACATCCGCAACTTTGCCATCATCGCGCATATCGACCACGGCAAATCCACGCTGGCCGACCGCCTGCTGGAGTTGACCGGGTCGCTCGCCATGCGCGAGATGCAGGCCCAGGTCCTCGACTCCATGGACCTCGAGCGCGAGCGCGGCATCACCATCAAGGCCCACGCCGTTCGCATGATGTATACCGCGCACGATGGCAACACCTATCAGCTCAACCTCATCGACACTCCCGGCCACGTGGATTTCTCCTACGAAGTCTCCCGCTCGCTCGCATCCTGCGAAGGCGCGCTTCTCGTTGTGGACGCCTCCCAGGGAGTCGAAGCGCAGACCCTCGCCAACTCCTATCTCGCCATCAATCACGGCCTCGAAATCATTCCCGTCATCAACAAGATCGACCTGCAGAGCGCCGACATTCCCCGCACCAAAGAGATGATTGAAAGCGCCGTCGGTCTCGACGCCTCCGATGCCGTGCTCATCAGCGCAAAAACCGGCCAGGGCGTGGAAGACGTGCTGGAAGCCATTGTGAAGCGCATTCCGCCGCCCAAGGGAGATCCCAATAACCGCCTGCAAGCGCTGGTTTTCGACTCCTGGTTCGACGCCTATCGCGGCGTTGTGATCCTGACCCGCGTCTTCCAGGGAACGCTGCGCAAAGGCCAGAGAATTCGTCTGTGGCAAAACGGCACCACCTTCGACGCAGAAACTCTCGGCGTGCAAAGCCCCAAGCCGGTCGAGATCGGCGAACTGAAAGCCGGCGAGGTTGGCTTCCTCATCGCAAATATCAAGACTGTCGCCGACGTGAAAATCGGCGACACCATCACCGACGACGCCAATCCCGCCTTCGAAGCCCTCCCCGGCTTTGAAGAAATCAAGCCCATGGTCTTCGCCGGCCTCTACACCGTGGACTCGCACGAGCACACCCGCCTGCGCGAGGCGCTCGAAAAATTGCGCCTCAACGATTCGTCGTTTTTCTTTGAGCCGGAAAGTTCCGTGGCCCTCGGCTTCGGCTTCCGCTGCGGATTCCTCGGCCTGCTGCACATGGAGATCATCCAGGAGCGCCTGGAACGCGAGTTCGCGCTCGAACTGATCACCACCGCGCCCGGCGTGCGCTACAAAATCTACAAAACCGACGGCGTCATGATCGAGGTCGATAACCCTTCGCGCTGGCCCGATCCCAGCGAGATCGCGAAAATCGAAGAGCCGGTAATTCTCGCCACCATTCTCACCAACGAAGAATATGTTGGCGGCATTTTGAAGCTGGTCGAAGACAAGCGCGGCAAGCAGAAGACTTTCGAGTACGTCAGCTCGTCGCGCGTGATGTTGCACTATGAGTTACCACTGAACGAGATCGTCCTCGATTTCTACGATCGTCTGAAGTCCGTATCGCGCGGCTACGCTTCGCTCGATTATCACCTCGCCGACTATTGGGAATCACCGATGGTGAAGCTCGACATCCTGGTCGCGGGCGAACCGGTCGATGCGCTCTCGATTATCGTGCATCGCGATTTCGCCTACGACCGCGGCAAGTTGCTCGTCCACAAAATGAGGCAGCTCATTCCGCGGCAAATGTTCGAAGTCGCGATCCAGGCTTCCATCGGCGCGAAAATTATTGCCCGCGAAACCGTGTCGGCGATACGAAAAAACGTCATTGCCAAATGCTACGGCGGCGATATTTCCCGGAAGCGCAAATTGCTCGAGAAACAAAAAGAAGGCAAGAAACGAATGAAGCGTATCGGCCGCGTTGATATCCCCCAGGAGGCTTTCCTGGCGGTCCTGAAGGTCGGCGAAGACAGCGACTGATGCGCCGGATGTCCCGCGCGAACATCCAAACTCTTCACCCGGAAGATTCCGCTCGTACTGAAGGAAAGCTACTTCTTTAACTCCGCCGTCCAGTTGAGGACCAGGCTGAGCGGGGACGGAGTCTCGTCGGTCGTGATGGTGTTGGTCAGGAATTTCTTTCCATCGGGGAAGACATCAAAGTCATTTCTGGTGGTCGCATTGATCCCAAACTTTTCCGTCCCGATCAAGATAATAGAGTTCTTTCCCGTCCCCGCGCCAGGTTGGAAACCGTTCACCGGCTGGGGAAATCTGCAGCCTTCCCGAAGGCTTGGGAAAGGCGGAAACATACACCTCATATTTGCCGGATTCGTCGGACTGGTAGGCAATCCAGCGATTGTCGGCCGAAAGTCGCGGATAGCCGACGTTGGCGCCCGGCACCTCGAGAAGAGTCGCCGGTTCCCCTTTGCCGTCGGTGGGAACCATAAGCAAGCGGGCTTTCGCCGACGCCTGGGAGCGTCCTGCGCAATCAAATTCTTCGCATCGACATGCCCCCGGCGCCCAGCGCTGACTGAATCTCATACGGACCGAGTTTTGTTCCAGGAGTAAGGGCCATGCGCGCGTGTGATTATAGCCTCTGCGGCGCGTTATGCGGATGGGACGATTCTGGAAGTGTTGTCAGCAAACCGAAAACTATCCAGAATCGTATTTCTGGCGTTTTCACTCTTTCCACCGCCCAAACCCTCCAATTGGCGCGGTTCTGCGCCTGATCAGAGACACGGAATTCAAAGCCCAGCAAACCGACAAAATGTGCAAATCTCCAATACGGGAATAACCAGGATTCCTGCGGGTCCCGCCCATGTTAATGCGGAGTGAATTGCCTAACTGGTTACTACTCATGGCCTTAGAGGCCGAAAATTCAGGCCCGCAAGTTCGATTGACAAATCTTTACTATGAGACGATTCCGCTACCGCCCGCAATTCCACAAGCTTTCCACAGGAGCGCCCCAGCGCCGCGGACGCGCAACCCCCGCCGCCTAAGGTACTTACCGGACATATTTACAGGGATTACTGTAGTACGATCCGGTCACTCTTCCGGTGCCATGCCGCCATCGGCCATCATTTCAAATCGCGTGCAGTTTTTTCGGAAGGCCAGCATCAGCTTGCCGGTCGGCCCGTTGCGCTGCTTCGAAATAATAATCTCGGCCTTGCCCTGTAGGTCTGGATCATCCTGCCGGTAGACTTCTTCGCGGAAAATAAACATCACCAGATCGGCGTCCTGCTCGATCGATCCTGATTCGCGCAGATCGGAAAGTTGCGGACGATGGTCGCCTCCGCGGCTCTCCGGTGCGCGGCTCAACTGCGAGAGCGCGATCACGGGCACGCTCATCTCCTTGGCCAGCGCCTTCAGCCCCCGCGAGATCGCCGAGACTTCCTGCGTCCGATTTTCGTAGCGCTTGCTGCCGCCCGACATAAGCTGAAGATAATCCACGATGATCAGGTCGAGCTTGCCCTTCGCCTGCTTCAGTCGCCGCGCCTTGGCTCTCATCTCGCTCAACGAAATGCCGGGAGTGTCATCAATATAAATAGGCGCATGCGCCAGTTGTTCCATGGCGCGCACCAGCTTCTTGGTGTCATCCTGCCACAGCGAGCCGGTGCGCATTTTGTGCGCGTCCACTTCCGCGGTCGAGCACAGCAGGCGCAACAGCAGCGCCTCGCGCGACATTTCGAGCGAAAACACTCCCACCACTTGTTCGTCTTTAATCGCCGCATTCTCGGCAATGTTCATGGCGAACGCCGTCTTGCCCATGGAGGGCCGCGCCGCAATGATGATCAGGTCGGAACGCTGCAGTCCGCTGGTCATCTCGTCGAGATTTTCGTAGTGCGTGGCCAGCCCGGTAATGCGCTGCCCGCGTTGCAACAGCGCGTCGACCGACCCGAACGATTCGCGGACAATCTCCTGAATTCCCAGGAATCCGCGGCCGATGCGCTTCTCCGAGAGCTGGAAAATCGCTGCCTCCGCGTCGCTGAGCACCTCCTCGGCCGCATCGGATTGATCGGCCGCCCGCGCAATCGCCGTATTGGCCGCGTGAATCAGTCCGCGCAGCAGCGCTTTGTCGCGGACGATCTTTACATAATGCTCAATGCTCGGCCGATCCGGAACGCCATCGAGCAGGCTCGACACATAGCCTACGTCCCCGATGGCCTGCAGGTCCTTGTGCCGTTCCAGTTCATCAATCAGCGTGATCATGTCGATCGGCCGCGATGACTCCTGCAGATCGACCATGCGCGCATAAATGCGCCGGTGCGAATCGAGCGAAAAATCTTCGATGCGAAGATGCTCGGCCGCCTGGTTGTAAGCAAAATTATCGAGCAGGATCGCGCCCAGTATCGAACGCTCCGCTTCTACGGCCGCGGGAAGGGTGCTGATGTGGTAGTCGGTAGTCGCCATAATTCCGAACTGAACTTTAGCCCCAGCATAAGCGAAGACAAAGCGAAACGCCAAATGAATTTGTGAAGAAGCTGTGAACCCAACGGTTATCTTGTGGAATCCCCGCGAAAACAGGTCCTTAAAAGAAAACAGATTCGAAGTAGAAATTGGAAGACGTGCCTTATCCGCGTGAATCCGCGCAAATCCACGGCGAAAAAAGCTTCTCCAAAAACAAATGCGGCCCGGGCCAGCCACCCGAGCCGCATTGTTCGTGGGTCTCTTGGTCTTGCCTTCCCGCCGCTTAGGAGCGGCGAGTCGAAGTTACCGGTCCGACAGCGCTCACGAGGAGTGCCACATTTACCGGTATTGGCTGCAGTCCTGTGATTCAGAGAACCACTTGGCTGCAACCCTCTGCGATTGGCCGACAGCCAGCCTGCCCAAAGAGCAGGCTGTAGAGGAGGCCGCAATGCCCGGGCAACCGGTCATGCGCTCACGCGCGTTTCCAATTTCCCCCGGCAATTCACCCTCGAGAATTGCCAGCTGCCACCAGCGTCACCGCAATCATCGTTCGGCAAGCTTTGAGAATTGCCACGTATTCGCTGGAACCCACTGTGCGGCAACTCGTTGCGCGCCGCAACAGAAAATCATTCCACAGTTGTGCAGAAGCTGTGCAGGACGATACTTCGTTGTGGAAGGCTGAGGAAAACGAAGAAGGAAAACGAAGAAAGAACCAGCGTCACACCTCCAAAACTAGAGATACCTTATACGGCGTGAAGAAATTATCTCCCAAGTGCCGAAGGTTGCGCCCGAAACGGGGGATGAGATGAGATACCGTGAATCTGCGGGGCACGCTTCGAGAAAAAGGAAGGCCTGATCTGGATAAATACGCTAGGTCCGTCGGTCGATCTTTACTTTGGCCCGGGTGGAAAAGGCCAGGAACGCCCTTCTAATCAGGTTCTCGTCGCTGAGTTGGTGACCGAGCACGCTTGCAGAGAGATTGCAAGGGTAAAGCGTGAAACAAAGACCCTAGACATTCCTCCAGGCATCGACGAGTTGGAAGCCTATTCCCAACACACGGACAAGTTAAAGGCTAACTATGCACCGCTAATTCACAAAATCTTGGTCGATCCTGAGTATCGTAGGCGTTGAAAGCGGCTACACAAAGCAAAAGCCCCGATATTCATCGGGGCCTTCTGATACCAGACGATGTTTGCCAAACACCTTTATGATAGGCCTATAGAATTGGTTGTCAAGCTACTTTGAGTGCTGTCGAGTGACCCGAGGAGGGTAAGGGAGTCGAACCCTAGCGGCTGCAAGACCACTCGATATTTGGCAAACATCGTCCAGTACCACTGGCAATACCCTCCCAAACGATTGCCTACCACGCAACATTCTATGGTGCCGCACTCGCCAGGAAACCAGAGATCAAGTAATTATTAGGGAAGATGAACCAATTCGGGAAAAGGAGTAAAGCTCTTAAGCAACGAAAGAGGCACGGCCGAAGCCGTGCCTCATGATCTATCCGTCGTAATCTGCACAAATCCGTGGCTAACTCTTAATCCCTAACCCCATCCATAAACGCCCGCAGTTTCCGCGACCTCGATGGATGCCGCAGCTTCCGCAGCGCCTTGGCTTCGATCTGGCGGATGCGTTCCCGGGTTACGGCGAACGACTGCCCCACTTCTTCGAGCGTGTGCTCGCTGCCGTCTTCCAGCCCGAAGCGCATCTTGATTACTTTTTCTTCGCGCGGGGTCAGCGTGCGTAGCACCTGCCCCGTCTGGTCTTTCAAGTTCACGTTGATCACGGCTTCGGCGGGCGAAACCACGGCACGGTCTTCGATGAAATCGCCAAGATGCGAATCTTCCTCTTCGCCGATCGGAGTTTCCAGTGAGATCGGTTCCTGCGCGATCTTGAGCACCTTCCTCACTTTCGCGACCGGAATATCCATTCTCTTCGCGATCTCTTCCGAAGTCGGTTCCCGTCCCAACTCCTGCACCAGTTGCCGCGAGGTGCGGATCAGCTTGTTGATGGTCTCGATCATGTGCACCGGGATGCGGATCGTGCGCGCCTGATCGGCGATGGCGCGCGTAATCGCCTGCCGGATCCACCATGTGGCATAAGTCGAAAACTTGTAGCCCCGGCGGTATTCGAATTTGTCCACAGCCTTCATCAAGCCGATGTTGCCTTCCTGAATCAGGTCGAGAAACTGCAATCCGCGGTTGGTGTATTTTTTAGCGATCGAAACCACCAGGCGCAGGTTAGCTTCGATGAGCTCGCGCTTGGCCTGCTCCGCATCCATGTCGCCCTGGATGATCTCGCGCTGCGTACGCTTGATCTCCGCGAACAACAGTCCAGCTTCGACTTCGAGCTTCTCAATCTCGCTTCTTACCGCCCGGGCCTGCCGGCGGTATTCTTTTTTTGCTCTTCGCTGCGCGTGGCTTCCGCCTTGCGCTCCAGGTTCCCGGCCTGGCGGTCGAGCGACCGCATGCTGTCGACCGTGCGATTCACCCGCTCGATCAGCCGCTTGCGTTCGTTGTTGGTGAATCCCAGCTTGCGCACCGCCAGCGAAACCTTCACGATGGCGCGGGCCAGGTTGCGCCGCGCCCGGCGATGGTCCTTCGGACGCTTTTTCTGCGATACGGTGACGTATTTTTCCTGCAGCAAGCCGGCCTTTTTGTAGAGCTTGGCCATGGCATCGATCTTGCCGGTAAATTCGTTCAACCGGTTCTGCAGAATCTCGTCGGTGATCTCTTCCTCGTCGAACGTGACCACTTCCTTGATCGAGCGCACGCCCTTCTTCAGGTCTTCGCCCATCGCCAGCAGTTCGTGAATCACAATCGGCGATCGCGACAGCGCTTTCAGCACGCGCAACTGGCCGCGCTCGATGCGCTTGGCGATTTCCACTTCGCCTTCGCGCGTGAGCAGTGGCACCGTTCCCATCTCGCGCAAATACATGCGAACGGGGTCATTGGTTTTTTCCAGAGCGCCGGGGGTAAGGTCGAGTTCAACATCATCGCCCTCTTCACCCTCTTCGAATTTCTTATCGAGCGCCGCCGAAGGCATTTTCGGGCCTTCCAGCACGTCGATGCCTTGCGTGCCAATCGTGGTCAGCAGGTCGTCCAGGTCTTCGGGACTGTGCACATCGTGCGGGATCAGGTCATTGACCTGGTCATAAGTAAGAAATCCCTTTTCTTTCCCGGCATCGACCAGCTTTTTTATGTCGTCGTACTTGTCTTCGAGAGCCAAAGTGAGGTGACCTCAAATTCTTCAATTCGCCCGCACGGGCGTCATGGTACAGTTTGAAAGGTGGGAATCTGGGGTAGCGCGGAGTTGTGCCGCCTAGCACAAACTTACAGAGTTTAGCACATAAGTGCTGCCCTGTCTATCACTTGCCCCGCCAGACCCCGCCGCCCGCCGCTATCTATAACTCCGCTAAATACTTAGATGGTTCTCAGAGTCGTTTTGTTTCAAGCAGTTTTCTTGTTTTCACCCGCTTTTCGCAACCCATCTTCCGCCAGGCTGGGATCTCTCAGCGCCCGGCTCAGGCGACCTTTTTCGACCAGCAACTCGTTCCTGAGTTCCTTATCGTCGCCGAGTCCGGGCTTGCTCAGCTCCCGCTGCACCTGCTCCAGCCTGCGCCGCAAGTGAATGCGCCGCAGCGCCCGCACCGCGCCCTCCAGGCGCTCGGCGCTAAGTTCCTCATCCTCTTTCAACAAAATGGAAGCCAGCATCCGGCGCTCGCTTTCCGAACAAGGCACTTCCATCACATCGGCATATTCGGCCCCGGCGTTGAGCAACGCCCCAACCAGCGACTCCGTGGCCAGACCGCGATGCAACCCTTCACTCTGCAAAACATATTGCGCCTGCCGCGCCGGGTCGAACTCTTCCTCGGCGCCATCGCGCGCCGATAAATGCTCCAAGCCCGGCTGTATCTGGCGCGCCGAAGCCAGCGCCCGGATGAGAATGCGCTCGGCGTCAGTCGCCTGCAGTTCCACCGGAGCTTTCACCGTCGCCGCCGATCGCTCCGAAGCCACATGCCGTAACTCTTGCCGCAATACCGCTGAGTCGATGCCAAGTTTCTGCGCGATCTCCTGGCTCAGTTCATCGCGCATAATGCGGCTGGGCACGCGCTGAATGTGCGGCAACAGGTAATTCACCGCTCTCTGCTTGCCTTCAGCGCTCCGCACCGGAAAACTGCTGCGGGCGCGGTCGATCAGATAATCGAAGTATCGTTGTGAGCTGCGCAGCGCCTCGCCGTACGCGTCCTTGCCCTTGCGCCGTATGTAGAGATCGGGATCAAACCCCTGCTCCAGCGTGAGGACCTTGACCTGAAAATCTTCTTCCACCAGCAACCCCAGCGTGCGCTCGGTCGCCTTGGCCCCCGCCGTATCCGGATCGAAATTTACCACTACGTTCTTGCTGAAGCGGCCCAGCAGCTTCGCCTGCACCTCGGTGAACGCGGTGCCCGAGCTGGCGATCACATTATGAAGTCCGGCGGCGTAGACGGAAATGCAATCCATCTGCCCTTCGACCAGAATCGCGTAGTCCAGTTTGCGGATCGCCTCTTTGGCGTGATCCAGATTGAACAGCACCCGCCCCTTCGAATAAATCCCGGTCTCGGGCGAATTCAAATACTTCGGCCCGGCTTTCTCGTCCGTGGCCAGCGTGCGCCCGGTGAATGCGATGATGCGCCCGGTATCGTTGGCAATGGGAAACATCACACGGTTGCGAAATTTGGAATAAACCGTCGCTGGCCCCTTCGGCCCGCTCAGGGCAGGCTCAAAACGGTCGCTGGTCGTTGGCGCAATGCTCTCGCCTACAGCGTTGTCATTCCGAGGGGCCGAAGGCCCGCGAGGAACCTGCTGTTCGCCGGCAGCGCCACCGCTCAGGTTTGGCTGACGGCTGACGGCTGATAGCTGACGGCTGTCCTCCTGCTTCCACGAAAACAGCCCACTCTCGCGCAACACTTCTTCGCTGAACTCGCCCGCCAGCCTGTCACGAAGTAAAAATCCAGAATCTGGCGCGTAGCCGATGCGGAAACCCGCGATCGTCTCCGCATCCAGCCCGCGCCCCTGCAGATACTCCCGTGCCCGCGCCCCTTCCGGACGCTTCAGGCACTCCTGAAAAAATGTCGCTGCCCGCTCCTGCGCGTCCAGTAACTGCGCTCGCAACTTCGCGTCCCGCGCCTCTTGCGGACTCGAATACGTAGCCTTCGGCAGCGCAATCCCCAGCTTCTGCGCCACCAGCCGCACCGCCTCAGGGAAGGTGACGTTCTCGATCTTCTGCACAAAGCTGAACACGTCCCCCGACACGCCGCAGCCAAAGCAGTGATAAAACTGCCGTGTAGCGTGCACCGAGAACGAAGGCGTCTTCTCCCCATGAAACGGACAAAGCCCCGAATAGTTCTGTGCCCCAGCCTTCTTCAGCTTGATGTAATCGCCGACAATGCGGACAATATCCGCCTGCTGCTTCACCGTCTCTTTGAAATCTTCTGCGGGCATGGATGGACTAGGGACTTCGCGGGGCTGGCACTGCACCCCTTGCAATTGTGAGCCAGAGTGCCACTGATGGGAATATACCCGAGCCGGATTGCTGTGGAGAAGCTGTGGAATAAACCGGTATCCCGTTGACGCTCTAGGAAAAAGCGGGCGTTATTAACGGACCTTGAACCCTGTCAAACCCTTAACTCCACCACGGTCGCCCCGCCCCCACCCTCATTCTGCGCCGGCTCGGCCACTGACTCCACGTGCGGATGCTGCTGCAGCGCCTGCCGCAGGGCTTTGCGGAGGATGCCCATACCGCTGCCGTGCACCACGCGCACCCGCGGCAAGCCAGCGAGAAATGCATGGTCGACAAACTTCTCCGCAGCGCGCGTGGCGTCGTCCACGTTGAAGCCGATTACGTTGATTTCGGAAGCGGCGTTCTGACCTTCATTTTCAAGCGAAACCGAAATCCCACGTGCCCGCGCCGCTTTCACCGGAGAATCGCCCGCCCGCGCGCTGGAAAATACTTCCGCAATATCGTCGCGCGCGATCTTCATCTTCATCATGCCCATCTGCACTTCAAAATGATTGTCATCCAGCTTGCGCGCAATCCTGGCCGTGCTCCCGGTCGATTTCAGCTTCACGGTGTCGCCCTCAAAGACATGCCGCACCACCTGCGGCTGCGCGTGCGGATCGCCTCGGTCCGCGCCGCTGGCGTGCGCCACCACCGTGGAATCGAACTGCTCGCGAAATTCCCGCCGCAACTTGGCCACGCGCCTCTCGGCATCTTTCGTGAGCTTCTGCGCCGCAGCCTTGTCCTCGATGGCAATCACCGCCTCGCGCGCCTGATATTCGAAATCGCGCAGCACGCTCTCCAATTTCTTCTCCATCTCGCGGACCTTCGCGTGCTGCTCCCTCTTGCCCTCAGCCGCCAGATGCGTCTTTTCCTTCTCCAGTTCCTCCTCGCGCGTTTTCAGCCCCAGACGCTCGCTCTCCATTTCGCGCAACCCGGCGTGAAGTTTGTCCAGAAACTCGCCCACGTCGCGGGCCTGCGAACCCAGCCGTGCTCGCGCTCCGTCAATGATCGCCGGATTCAGCCCCAGTCGCTGCGCGATGTTGATTCCCGCCGAAGCTCCCGGCACTCCAATCTTCAATACGTAAGTCGGCTGCAGGCTGGACTCGTCGAATCCCACCGACGCATTGATCACGCCCGCGGTATTCGCCCCATAGACTTTCAAAGACGTGTGATGCGTCGAGATCACTGTCATGCAGGCGACACCGCCAAAGTGGCCGGCAATCGCGACCGCCAGCGCAGCGCCTTCCTCGGGATCGGTGGCCGAACCCAGTTCATCCAGCAGCACCAGCGACTGCGCCGTCGCCGTTCGCGAAATAAAATCGATGTTGGTGACGTGTGCGGAAAAAGTCGAGAGATTCTGCTCTATCGATTGATAGTCGCCAATATCGGCCAGCACCGCATCGAACACCGGCATTTCCGCGCGGTCGGCCGGTACCGGCATTCCCGACTGTGCCATCAATGCGAGCAACCCAATCGTCTTCAAAGTTACCGTTTTGCCGCCGGTGTTGGGGCCGGTGATCACCAACTGGCGTCGCGCCCCTTCCATCTCAACGCTGAATGGAACCACGCTCGCATTCTTTAGTTTGAGATTTCGCTCCAGCAGAGGATGGCGGGCATTGTGCAATAGAAGGCTGGCTTGCGCATTCTCCCCGCTCAGTTGCACGGCCACGCAGTTGTAGTCTTCGGCAAAGCGGGCCTTGGCAAACTGCAGCTCCAGCTCCGCCAGCGCATCGGTCGCGGCCAGGATCGCTGGCGCCTGCTCGCCGATCTTCATCGTCATTTCGAGCAGTATGCGATGAATCTCCGCTTGCTCGTCATCGAGCAATCGCACCAGTTCGTTGTTCTGCTCGATGGTTTCGAGCGGCTCCACAAACACCGTCTGGCCGCTCGAACTGGCGCCATGCACCACCCCCTGCACCCGCCGCTTCTGCTCGATCTTTACCGGGATCACAAAACGCTCGCCGCGAATCGTCACCAGTTCATCCTGCACGGCGCCATCCCCGGCAAGCCGGCGCAAATATCCCTGCAGCGATTGTTGAATGGCGCGTCTCTGCCTCTCAATCTCGTGGCGAATTCTAGCGAGCGCGGGTGAGGCGTTGTCCTCCAGCGTTCCATCGGGCTGAATCTTGTTGCGAAACCCGCGCAGAAAGTCTGCGAAGTCGGCGATTCCCTCGGCCAGCGCGCGCATTCGCCGCCAGTCGGTTCGCATCGCCGCCGGAGGATGCAACGCAATCTCGCGCCATTCCGCTGCCCGGTCCACCGCCAGCAAGACATCGCGGATCTCGGCGGTTTCCAGCACGGCCCCGGCAATGCGGGCGCGCTGGATCGACTTTGTGATATCCAGCAATCCCGAAAACTCGAAGCGTCCGCCCACGCGCCGGAACTCACGCGCTTCCGCCGTCAATTCCTGTTGCTCGTGAATCCAGCCCGCGTCGGTGGAGGGCGCAAGCGCCCCGATCCGCGCCTGGCCGGGCGGCGAAACGGCATAGCCGCGCAGCAGTTCGCGCAGCGCATCAAACTCCAGCACGCGAGCCGAGCTATGGATTAACGCTTCAAACATCGGACTTCATGTTACAGGAAGGCAGCAATTGGGATGAAGGTGAGCCGGTGGCCGCGAAAAAGCCGCCGAAGAGAAAATCCACCACGGAACACGGAATGACGGAGAAATCGTTACATGAACTCCTCCGTGTCTCGGTGTCTCCGTGGTGGATTTTCTCTTTCCCTGGAGCCGCCCCGAATT
This sequence comes from uncultured Acidobacteriaceae bacterium, assembly GCA_963784085.1. Lineage (GTDB taxonomy): Bacteria > Acidobacteriota > Terriglobia > Terriglobales > Acidobacteriaceae > Sulfotelmatobacter. The sequence goes on from CAWAQH010000017.1 coordinate 308,685, forward strand.
TCCTACGACTGGGCCGCGGCCAGAGCCTGCGCCTCAGCCGGCTGCGGAGCGGGCAGGCGCAGCACAAACATCGCGCCGCCCTCCTCTTTGTTCTGGCACCGGATCTGTCCGCGATGGTCCTGCACCACGCCGTAAACTGCGCTCAAGCCCAGGCCCGTGCCTTTGCCGATCGGTTTTGTCGTGTAGAACGGATCGAAAACCCGGTCGGGCTCTTTGATTCCCGGGCCACTGTCGGAAAAGCGCACCACCACCTCGTCGCCCTGATGCTGCGCGCTCACCTGCAGCAATCCTCCGCCCGCTTCTTCGAGCGCGTCCAGCGCATTCTCGACGATCTGAACGAAGACCTGGAACAACTGGTGGCCGTCGCCCCACACTCGCGGCAGGTTGGGCTCGATCACAGTCTCGATGCGAATTTTCTGATCGTGCCGCTGCAACTCCCGCATCTGCAAGCTTCGCTGCAGCAGCATGCCCAGATCCACCATCATTTTCTCGCCCGAACTTTGCTGCGCGAAACTGAGCAGGCTCGCGATCAGGTCCCGCGTCCTCTGCGATTGGTTCACGATCTTGCGCACCAGCGTGTCCTGCTCGCTGGTCAGGCGCTCATTCGACCACAGCTTCTCCGAGTACTCCATGATGGCCGTGAGCGGATGGTCGATTTCATGCGCCGCTCCGGCGATCAGTTGGCCCAAAGACGCTAGCTTCTCGCGCTGCACCAGGTGGGTCTGCAGGCGTTGCTCGTTTTCATAGCTGCGGCGCGATTCTGCGAGCACCCCGATCAACGCCCGGTCCTGAAGGTACTGGCGCAAGAACACGAACAGGCCCAGCACCAGCATCGCCCCCAATACCGTAAACAGGCGGAAAGTCCGCGCCGTCGCGGGAGATCGGTCCCATTCGTAGGCCCACAGTCCCAGCCCCGGCAAGGTAAGAATGGCCAGCATCGCCAGCCGCAACGCTCTTCGGCTCCACTTGTCGTCTGCTCCGTGAGGCGCTCCGTAGGGCTCCGGTTCCGGTTTCCACTGCCCCGCGGTCAACGCCGTGGCTGCCATCCAGCTCACTGCGCCCATCAGCGGAACATCGTAAAGGCTTCCCGTGTAGTACTTTCCATTGGCAACAGCGACGTTCACCGCTTGCGAGTCCAGTGCATACAGCGCACTGGCCACCATCAGGTTGAGGTAGACCAATCTCCATCCCGCGCTCGCCCCGCGCCCGGCAACCCCGAGCACCAGCACCAGTAAGCCGCTCTCCACCGCGTAGAGCGTGCCCCACGTCCGGTCGTATTCGGCCACATTCAGCGCGATGTATTGCGAGGGGAATACAACGAACGCGTAGAGGAAGACCCACCACACCAGCAGGAGCATGAAATCCAGCGCCCCCACCCGAAATTTCTCACCGCCTTCACTCAAGTGCGGCCTCAGCCCAACCGCCGCCACCATCGGAACCAGATGCAGGAACAACACCACGTCCATGAACCACGGATCGGGGACCGTGGCATGCCGCAGCACCTCGCAATAGGTCCAGCCCATCTGATTGCAGGCCCACAGCAGGCTTCCCGATCCCATCAGCAACCAAAAGCGCCGGTTCGCGCCCCGCTCCGACCAGGCGTTGCGCAACATGGTCACGGCCACGGCCAGCGTCAACAGCGAGTACCCCACGTCAGCAATGGCGGTGAGCGCCCGCCCCGGCGGCAGCGCCAGCGACACTCCGGCGAACGCCAGCGTAATCCCGCCCGCGACCACAAACCAGCGATTGCGTCCGAAGACACTCATCTGTATTCCATTTTATGGATAGGCCCGGGGATTCCCAGATGGCTTCCGAGTACGGCAGGTTACTTTCGTCACCATCCAGCGCGCGGCATGCGACAGGAGTCGAAGGACACGCTGGTTTTGCAACTGCGCCGCCGATGCACTCTAACTCGCCGGAAGACTCGCTCCTCCCCGGAATCCTGCTAGAATCAAGCGTTGAAAGGCGCCTAATCTCGCAAGATCGTTCCCATGCCCTTTCCGGTCACACGTCTTCGCCGTCTTCGCCGCACCGATCAGTTGCGCAACCTCGTTCGCGAAACCCGCCTCACTCCTGGCGCCTTTGTGTATCCCATGTTTGTTTGTCCGGGCGAAGGTGTTCGCAAGGAGGTCCGCTCCATGCCGGGCGTGTTCAACTTTTCCGTGGACGAAGCGGTCAAAGAGGCGCGTGAAGTTTATTCCCTGGGCGTCCCTTCGGTGATCCTGTTCGGCCTGCCCGACCACAAAGACGACACCGCCACTGGAGCCTGGGCGAATGACGGCATCGTGCAGCAAGCCGCTCGCGGCCTCAAGCGTGAACTCCCGGATCTGGTCGTGATGGGCGACGTTTGCCTCTGCGAGTACATGTCGCACGGACACTGCGGCGTCGTGAAAGCGCCATCAATCCCCAAGTCTTTGGGCGCAGCAGCCAGAGATGCTATGAATACGGCGAGAGTGGTCGCTGTCAGGAGCCGCGAGGAAAAGAAAAAAGCGATTGAGGCAGCGACACCGCCGCTAGTCGCGCATCTTGGCCAGACCAACTACGAAATCGACAACGATGCCTCGCTCGAACTTCTGGCCCGCACAGCGATCTCGCAGACTCGCGCCGGCATCGACATCATCGCCCCTTCCGACATGATGGATGGCCGCGTCGCCGCCATTCGCACCGCGCTTGACCAAGCCGGTTTTGTGAACACGCCGATTCTCTCCTACGCCGCCAAATTCGCATCCGGATTCTACGGCCCATTCCGCGAAGCCGCCGGCTCCACGCCCCAATTCGGCGACCGCCGCTCCTATCAAATGGATGGAGCCAACCTGCGCGAGGCCATGCGCGAAATCGAACTCGACATCGACGAAGGCGCCGACATCATCATGGTCAAGCCCGCCCTGCCCTACCTCGACGTAATCGCCGCCGCCCGCCTGCGTTTCGACGTCCCACTGGCCGCCTATCAAGTCTCCGGCGAATACGCCATGATCGAAGCCGCCGCCCGCAACGGCTGGATCGAGCGCGACTGCGTCATGATGGAATCCCTGCAAAGCATCCGCCGCGCCGGCGCCAGCATCATCCTCACCTACTACGCCAAAGACGCCGCCAGATTGCTGGCGTAAATTCCCCGTGAACTGTCATCCCGAGCGGAGCGTCGTCGTCCGAAGGACGATCACGCGAAGTCGAGGGACCTGCTTTCTGCCAGCACCATTGCTGGTGCGGAGCCTGTCCCCCGCAACCTTGCCCAGACGCACGAAAGCCCCGGTAGTCATCCGGGGCTTAACTTGATACTGGAACGCCGTCCGCGAAACATCTCTAGGATAACTCCTGCGGCGCCATTGTCAAGCGCATTTGCATTTGTCGAGTGACGGCGGAGGGCGAGGGACTCGAACCCTAGCGGCTGACTGGCCACTCGACCGTTTCGCGGACGGCGTCCAGTACCCACTGGCAACACCCTCCAAGCACCGCCCGCCGAAATGGATTCTAGTCCCCGCGTAAGCTGGGGGAACGGATGCAGCAAAATAAACTGGAACGGAGTCCCAAAATGGGGTTCCCAAAACAGTTCCGCCGCCTACGCTCCCCCCCCCTGAAACTTCACCTCCACCAGCTTCCGCTCTTCGTCCGAAACCTTGAAAAACGCCCGCGGTTTCAGGCTCATGAAGCTGGCCACAAATACTTCCGGGATCTGGCCGATGCGGGTGTTGTAGGTGTTGACGTCGTCGTTGAAAAATTCGCGCCGGTCCGCAATGTGGTCTTCCAGTTCGCTGATACGGGTCTGCAGCTTGAGAAAATTTTCGTTTGCCTTCAGTTGCGGATAGTTTTCCGCCACCGCAAACAGCCCGCGCAGCGTGCCCGTCATCATCAGGTCCGCCGTGGCTTTCTGCCCGATGCTGGCCGCGTTCATTGACGCTGCCCGCGCCTGCGTCACCGCCAGCAGCGTCTGCTGCTCGTGCTGCATGTAGCCCTTCACCGTTTCCACCAGGTTCGGAATCTCGTCATGCCGCTGCTTGAGCAGCACGTCGATATTGGCCCACGCCCGGTCGTTATCGTTGCGCAGCCGCACCAGTTCGTTATAGAGAATGACGGTGTAGACCAGCACGCCCACCCCAAACAGCAGCAGCGCCGTCCCTTCAATTACGGGTCCGCCCATCGCTTCCCACCTCGCCTCCAGCTTCCAGTCAACCAGCAGCCAGAGCGCAATGCAAGTAACTCGCGTAGCGCCTCAGTTTGAATTCGTTTTGAAAGGGCGCGGCTTCAGCCGCGCCGTAAGTATGGAAGCAATCGCGGCTTTAGCCGCTGAGGGATTTCGAACCGAGGCACTACCGCAACTCGCGGATAGCATCCTCGCCCGGATCCATCCCGGCCTTTCATATGAGCTGCCCAAACAAAAAAGGGCCGAGCCGCAGGCTCAACCCCTTTTTGCTGACTGCGCCCCTTAGGAGGCCTTGTTCTTAATTAAGGCTTGCGCGGAGTAAGACCGCACGCGCGCTTCATTTCGTCGAGGTTCAAACCTGCCGGCGAAAATTCGGCGATCGAGTAACCCGTCCTGGTCCTCACTTCCACATTGAACACCTGCGCTCCCATGGCGCCGCGGACCGTGCCCTTATCCATGGCGAGGAAGCGTCCCGCAACCCAATTCCAGCCCTTGCTATCGTGGCTCCCGTCGAAACGCACCCTGACCTGCATCTTCGGCTGACCCCAAAATCCAGGATAGTCGGGCCGTCCCAGCCGTCCGCCGGGATTGAAGTCGGCATACTGATACTTGCCATCGCTGCAGACCACCGAAACCCGCGCCTTCGCTTCCGGATCTTCCCTCGAATAATTATTGGCCAGCAGTTGGAAGCGAACCTTCTTGGCCCCGGTCATCTTGTCTTCCGAGCGGAACTGCATCCACTTGCCGCCCGCATTCACCCCATCCTGCTCGCCCTGATAAGGGCTCATCCTACCCTCTTGCGCGCCAGCCGACACGGCGGCAACAGCCATAAAAAGGGTCGCGAACAATGCCGCAGCCCACCCATAGCGACCACTCCGATGATTAACAAAAGCTGACAATTTCAAGGTTCCCTCCCGCACAATGGCATCCACAAAAATCAAACCCGGATGGCGGGCAAAAGTTGTACGCCAGCCCGCCCTTTTCCAACTCCAAATTCACTGGGTGTTAATTCGTAAGTCAACATACACTTGCGACCGGTCGTCGAACTGGCTGAGCGATTTGGTGTCGCTTCGTTTGCCGTTGCGCTGGGCATAGACCTCGTAGTCCGCCGTAGAAAGGCCAGGGAAGCGGTAGGTGCCGTCCTCGCCCACAATGTAGGTCTTCACCGCATGGCTGCGCATGTCAGTCAGATAAACGACGGAGTCGACCACCGGATTGTCTCGCTGGTCGAGCACCTTGCCGTAGAGCAGCCGTCCCTGCGGCTTATCCTTCTTGTCCGGAGCGGCGTGGGCCACCGATATCATGAGCAGCAGCGTTCCGGCGATGCGGGCGGCGTTCTTCCAAGCCAGCCTGGGACTCATGCGCGATTTCCTCTTCCTCGTTCCGAACTTCGCTTCCCCCGCCCCCAGCCAAAAGCTGGAAGCCGGAAACTGCTACTCCGTCAGGTGCAAACCAATATCCACTCGCTCATCATAATCTACGTGGACGGGAACCTCCTGCACCAGATGCAAAGGATGGCCCTCAGCAGTCTTCACACCTTTCAGATCCGCCCAAACCACATAATCGGCTTTGCCCGCAGCGACCCTCTGTGCGAATTCGCCGGAATGATTGGAATACACTTCCCACTTCGCTTTTCTATCGGGCAACCGCCGGATCTTCACCGTGATCCCGTACACGGGACGGTTGTCCGGTCCCCAGACCGTGCCAAAAATCAGGGCGTAAGGATCGCGATCTTTCAGCTTCTGAGACGCAGGCGCAGCCACTGCCATGGGCAGCACCTGCGAGCCCACAGCGCAGAAAAGAGCAAAAAAGAAAACCGGCAACAGGCGGGCGGAAGAGAACCAACGGGCGGGCGGACGGGCGCGTTCGGAACTACGAGTCGTCACCATCTTCACTTTCCGCTTCTTCGTCCTCGTCCACGTAGCCGGCCTCGATCGCCTTCAACTCCAGCGGGCTGGTGGTCACCACTTCAAAATCCGTCCCACACTCGGGGCAGGAAACGATCTCACCCTCGTCAACCTCTTCGTCATCCACGTCAAGATCGGTTTCGCATTCGGGACACAGAACCATGACTCCTCCACTTCCCATTTTGTCACCATTCCTCGATAAGGTGCTTAGATACCCCTCATATTTTTTAGATTCATCCCCCGCCAAAGGTCAAGGGGTGAATGCTGTATAGCCCCGGATTCTGCTACCCAAGGTCACCAAACGCGAGGCCCGCGAGCTCAAATTAGAAGTAGAAAGTTCGGGGCCTCCCCAAGAAACAAACCGAATCAATGCCAACTCGCTGATTCCAGATATTTTACAAATTTCAAGCTGCATTTTTTTGATCACGCCTCCAACTCTGGAGTAAGCTCCTCCAATCGCTTTCGGGTAGCCCATTTCTCGCGTCCTCTGCGAGAAGTGGGAGCGGCTACCAATTTCTCTTCAGGGAAATCACATGATCCAGAATCATATGGTCGGCTCTCGAAATAAGACCCGCTCTCTAGAAATGATTCTGTCCGTACCCGCATTTCTGATCATTGCGGTCAGCGTTCGCGCGCTCGAAACCTCGCCAGCAACGCCCGCGCCCATGGCCGTCGATGCCCGCCTCTCAGCCGCACTGAAGCAGATTTCGCCCGAGCACATTCGCGCCAATATCGAAAAGCTGGTGAGCTTCGGAACCCGCTCCACCATCTCGGCGCAAGACCCTGCCTCTATCGCTGCCGGACGCGGCATCGGCGCGGCGCGCGAGTGGATCAAGTCGGAATTCGAACGCTACAGCAAAGACTGCGGCGGATGTCTCGAAGTAAAAACCGACAGCTTCACCGAACCTGCTGCCGACCGCATTCCCCAGCCCACCGAAATCACGAACGTTTATGCGGTTCTGAAAGGATCGGACGCGGAAAACGCGAAGCGCATCGTGCTTGTCACCGGCCACTACGATTCGCGCAACAGCGACATTCTCGATACCAAGGGCGACGCTCCCGGCGCGAACGACGACGCCAGCGGAACCGCCGTCAGCCTCGAATGCGCGCGCGTCCTGAGCCAGCTGAAATTTCCCGCGACCATTATTTTTCTCACCGTGGCCGGCGAAGAGCAGGGACTCAACGGCAGCCAGCATTTCGCCCAGATGTTCAAAGACCAGATGTCCAAAGAGAAGATGGCCACAGTGAAAGAGAAAGACAAAGACAAAGAACAGGGCTGGAACATCGAGGCCGTGCTGAACAACGACATCGTCGGCGGCGACAAGAGCCCCGAGCAGGATCACTCCGTAGTGCGCGTGTTTTCCGAAGGCCTGCCAGCCGCGGCCACCGAGCAGGAGATCAAACGAATTCGCAGCCTGGGCGGTGAGAACGATTCCAGCTCACGCCAACTGGCGCGCTACATCGCCGATGTCGGCCGCGCCTATAACAACGATGCCGGCGTGAAGCCCATGCTGATCTTCCGGCTCGATCGCTATCTGCGCGGCGGCGACCACTATTCCTTCAACCAGCAGGGCTTTGCTGCCGTCCGCTTCACCGAATATCGCGAGGACTTTCATCACCAGCATCAAAATGTGCGCACCGAAAACAACATTGAATACGGCGACCTGCCCAGGTTTGTGGACTTCGATTATGTCGCCCGCGTGGCCCGCCTGAATGCGGCCACACTGGCATCGCTGGCTTCGGCGCCCGCGCCTCCGGCGAATGTGCACTTGCTGGCGAAGGACTTGGAGAATGACTCAACCCTGACATGGGAAGCATCGCCGGGAGGGCTGGCGACGGGATATGAAGTTCTGTGGCGAGCAACGACCAGTCCGGAATGGGAATACGTCCAAAAGATTGGCAATGTCTTGCGCGCCACTTTGAACCTTTCGAAAGATAATGTCATCTTTGCAGTAAGAGCCCTGGACGCCCAGGGGCACCGCAGCCTGCCCATCGTGCCCTTGCCCCAGCGGTGAGTTTCGGTATCTACTGCTAGTAGTCACACAGAGCTGGTGCCAACAGGAGCGCTGCCTTGCGCGGTCGAGAGATGACGTTGAGCTTCCCGCCCTTCACCCGATGGGTCAAGCGGCTGATCATTATTTGCTCCGCCGTCTATTTCATCCAGGTGGTATTGGCCCGCCTTGCGCCGCAAATCGAAGGCGCGATCGAGATCTATCTGGGCCTGGTTCCGGCAGCCGTAGTCCACTACGGCATGATCTGGCAACTCGTCTCCTACTCTTTTCTGCACTCCACGCATTCGCTGATGCATCTTCTTTTGAACATGCTGACGCTGTGGATGTTCGGCTCGCAGGAGGAGCAGGACTGGGGCTCGCGCAAGTTCTTGGAATTCTATTTCTTCTGCGTGATCGGGGCCGCGCTGGTCACCGTGGCGGTTTCTTACACCGGATTGCCCGGCCTTTCGCCGCTAAACCCGACCATCGGGGCTTCGGGTGGAATCTACGGCCTGCTGCTCGCCTTCGGCATGCTTTACGGCGACCGGGAAATCTATCTCTTCCCATTTCCATTCTCGATCAAAGCCAAGTACCTGGTCGGGATTATCATCTTCATCGTGGTCATCGCGACCTTCCAGCCCTCGCAAGGTGGAGTCGCAAACTTTGCCCACCTGGGCGGTCTGCTGTTCGGATTTCTCTATATCAAGTTCGTCCCCGCCCGCGGATTGCTGTTTGGCGCGACCGAGCGGTATTTTGGCATTCGCAATGATTACTATCGCTGGAAACGCCGGCAAGCCGCGAAAAAGTTTGAAGTCTACATGCGCAAGCACGATCGCGACGTTCACTTCGACGAGCACGGGAACTACGTCCCCCCAGATGATGATCCGGGCAAAGGCAACGGAGGCTCGAAATCCGGCTGGGTGAACTAGGGCAGAATCGGGTAGTCAGCTCATCGCCCTCCAGGAGGCGTTCTTAGCGCTATCGCCTGTTTACGCCAACTACGCGAGCCGAGCATACTGCTGCTGGGGTGGAGGATATGCGGATGACTTTGCCGGATGGCCTGAACGCGATTGCAGGCGCTCAGGAACTGCATGATTGGTTCGGATATTGGCCGGATTTCCATGACGGAGAGATTATCAGCCTGCATTTGAACCGCACGAACCCATCCATTCTCAGAATTCATACTTGGGAAATGACGAATGGGGTGGACAAGGCCGGTTATTACGTACTGACGAAGCATGGAGTGGTCGAGTTCACGATTGATATATCTGGGGGCGATGATTGCCTGAAACTTTATGGGTTCCGCCACCAGAATGTCGTATTCGATTTAACCATCGGCAAGAGTGACCCAGGATACAAGCTGGAGATTGGCCAGTGCTATGGTTTGGCGGGCACCATCAAAGCCGATGACATTTCGATTCGTCTCACCCCCGGCAAACCTGAGGGCCGCTGAGTTCTTCCGCGCCAACTCGGCGCGGTGATCGGTGGAAAATCGCGATTTCACTCAGTTCCCTTTAGCCTCACGCGGGAAGAACGCCCCGAACTCCGCCAGCACGGTTTTCGGCAACTCCGCTTCCCTGGCTTTTCCCTTGAATCCCAGGTCGTGACCGGCGCCTTCGACGGTCAGCATCTTCGTGTTCGCCGGAATCAGTTTCAAGGCCTGCTCGATTTCCGCGATCGAGGCAAAAGGATCGCGCGTGCCTTCGACAAAAAGCGCGGGAGTGCTCAGATTGAAAAAATGCTGGGTGCGGAGCTGGTCCGGTTTGCGCGGCGGATGCAGTGGATAGGAGAGCAGCAGCAGGCCGGCAGCCGCATCGGACTGCTCTGCGCACAGCATACTGGCCTGGCGGCCGCCGTAGGAGTGGCCGCCTACAAACATTCGTCGCGGACCGAACTTGGCGATCGCCTCCAGCGCATTCTTCAGTCCAGCGCGGTCCCGTTTGCCGTCGTGCGGTCCGGGCGGGCCGTAAGGACGGTCCTGGCGATAGGGCAGATCGCAGCGCAGCACGATGAATCCCGCTTCCGCGAAAGTTTCGGCCAGCGCAACCAGCAGCGGCGCCTGGCAATTCGATCCGGCCCCGTGGGTTAGAACCAGGCCGCTGCCGTTCGGCCGGGCTGGACGGTGCAGAAGGCCCCGCACAAACGGATCCGCAGTGACATCGGTGAAAACCTGGAACCCGGATTCAGTCGAGTCAGTCGCCGGCCGCGCTCGAGATTTGAGAAATCCCGGCGTCTTCATGCGACTTCTTCCAGCTTCTCGTAGACCTTCAGAATTTCAATCTCATTGGCGAGCTTCGCCCAGCAGCGCAGCAGTTCGGCATCTTCCTGCGCGGTGCGACGGGCCTCGTCGGACGTCCAGTAGCGAAGCAGGACGTATTGAGAATCGCCGGCACTGTAAAGCAAATTGCGGCCATAGCCTTTTCTCGCAACAATGTCATTCAGCTCATGGATGGTCGCGAGCGATGCGGTCTCCATCCCGGGCACAGGCTGCCAGATCGCGACCGATAGGAATTCCTGCGACATATGCGGCGATTATAGCTTCTTGCGCCCCCGGACGCGCTTGCTGGTGTGCTTGCTCGTGCGTTTGCTGGCCCGCTCGCTGGTGGGTTTGTTAATAGAAGCCGCGGCCTCACGGTCCCCCGAGGTGACCATGTGCAGGCGCATGAAGTTCGTGGAACCCGAAGACTGGCGCGTGCCTGCGACCACCCCAAGCACGTCTCCGGGCTTGAGCAGGCCGCGTCCCAACAGTTCTCTTTCGGCCTCGCTTACCATCTGCTCGGCGGAAAGCGCCGGACCGCACGCAACGGGGTGCACGCCCCAGTAGAGGTTGGTGCGCTGGGCCACGGAACCGCTGTGCGTAAACGCGTAGATGGGGGCCTGGGGCCGGTACTTGGAAATCATGCGCGCGGTATTGCCGCTTTCGGTGAAAACGGCGATCGCCCCCATGGGCAGGTCTTCCGCCGCGTGCGCGATGGATTCGCAAATGGTCTCGGCGACGGAAAGCCCGTGCTGGTCGCGGCGACGGCGCTGGGTAAACTCCGCCATGTTGCTCTCGGCCTCGATCACAATGCGCGCCATCATCGCCACGGCCTCGCGGGGATAGTGGCCGCTGGCGGTTTCCGCCGAGAGCATGACCGCGTCGGTGCCGTCGAAAATGGCGTTGGCCACGTCGCTCGCTTCGGCACGCGTGGGGCGCGGGTTGTCGATCATCGACTCGAGCATCTGCGTGGCCGTGATCACGGGCTTGCGCCACTGCGCGGCGCGATGGATCACGTGCTTCTGAATGACGGGAACTTTTTCCGGCGCCATCTCCACCCCCAGATCGCCGCGTGCCACCATCACGCCATCGGCCGCTTCCAGGATTTCTTCCAGATGGTCGATGGCCTGCGGCTTCTCCAGTTTGGCGATTACGGGAGTATCTGCCTCGTGCTCCAGCACGATCTGCTTGACCATGTTCACGTCGGCAGCCGAGCGCACGAAAGAAAGCGCAACCGCATCGATGCCGTGCTTGAGGCCGAATTCAAGGTCCCCGCGGTCTTTTTCGGTCATGGCAGGGATCGACAACGCGGTGCCGGGCAAATTGATGCCCTGATGCTCGCCCAGAACGCCGCCGTTCAACACGTCGCACACAACATCTTTGCCGCGCACCGTGCGCACGCGCAGTTCGATCAGACCGTCGCGCAGAAGAATGCGCGTGCCCGGCGTAACCTCGCGAGCCAGGTCGGGAAAGACGGTGGCAATCCGGGTGGGCGTACCGGCAATGTCGCGCGGGGTGATGATAACGCTTGAACCGCTTTTCAGTTCGACCGGTTGGTGGTCCTCCAGGCGTCCAGTGCGGATCTTGGGACCTTGCAGGTCCTGCATGATGCAGACAGTGCGGTTCTCTTTTTCGGCGGCTTTGCGCAGGCGTTCAATATTGCGGGCGTGATCCTCGTGTGAGCCGTGGGAAAAGTTGAGGCGGGCGACATCCATGCCGAGGCGAAGCAGGTCGCGCATCGCAGCCTCGGAGTGGCACGCGGGGCCGATGGTGCAGATGATTTTCGCGCGGCGGGCGGCGGGGATTCCGGAAGATGCAAGCGATGAAGGAGTCTCGGCACTGAGGGAGTTTTCTGTCGCGGGATGTGGCTTGCCTGAATTCATCTCTACTTGATCAGTCCTTAATCCGCGTCACCCGAGTGCTAAGTCGCCGCCGGCCGGGAACCACTCACCGCCGTCAACTCTTTCCCCAGCATAGCCCGCGGGAACAGCATCGCGTTAAATTCCGCCCCGACCAGCACCACCAGCGAAACCATGTACATCCACACCAGCAGCGCGATCGCGGCGCCAAGCGATCCGTAAATGATGCTGTAATCGGCGTAGTGTTTCAGGTAGAAGCCAAAAAGTAGAGTCGACGAGAACCACATCCCGGTGGCCAGTGTCGCGCCCGGAATCACGCTGTGCCAGGGCTGCGTACGCGGCACCGCATTGTGATAGATCAGCGCAATCACCGCGATGCTGGTGAGCGTGGCAATCAGCCAGCGGATCGAGGCCCACATCAGCAGGATGTAAACACTGTATTCCCGCGAGGTATAGAACAGAATGCTGGTTTCGATCCTGCTGCCGAAAGCCACCAGCAGGGTGGCGAAGGTCATGGGAACGAGGGCGAAAATGACCAGCAAGAATGCAATCAGGCGCTCTTTCACCAGCCCCCAGATTTTCGGCAGTTCGTAGCAGCGGCGGAAACCTTCCATCCAGGAAATCATGACGCCGGAAGCGGTCCACAGCGTCAACAGGGAAGCCGTAACCAGCAGGCCCATCGGGCGCGCCGCAGCGCCGCGGAGAAAATTCATGGCCGCGTTTCCTCCGGCCGGCATAATGCGCGACAATGCGTAGGAAATTTCCCGCAGATAAGGGCCGCCTTTGCGCCAGGTGGCCAGCACCGAACCGACAACCAGAAGCGCGGGGAAAAACGTAAGAATGGCGGAGTAAGCGGATGCTTTCGCAATGGAAAAGGCATCGTGCTGGAAAGCACGCCAGAAGGCCAGCCGCAGAAGGCGCAGAAAACGAAGCATCGCTAGCCCTAGCTTAGGGCCGGAGGGCGCGGGTTGCAACGAGGGAAGCGGCCCAGGTGCCTCGGTCAGCAATTGCTTTGGGTTTGCGTGCATTGGGTAATAGTTGATGTCATCTCGAGCGGAGTGGCCGTTCGCAAAGCCAAGCATTTGCACGGATGACGGATTTGCACGGGTAAACGATGAACACAGACAAACCAGGACTTGACCTGATCCGTGCTAATCCGCGAAAATCCGCGGCAAATTAGTCGTAACCGGACTTGCTCCACTGCATGATGACAAATAAATTCGGGGGCGAACAAGTTCGCCCCCGATGTTTACTGTGACTTCTTCTTACTCCGCAGCCAACTCTTCGGTCTCGCCCTCGTGACGCATCATTTCGAGAGCGCGCTCGGCCTCTTCGTAAGCCGCCGAAACTTCCGCCTGTACCTTGGCCGCGGCCTCTTCCATTTCTGGCGAGAGACGCACGTTGCGGTAGTATTCCATGCCAGTGCCGGCAGGGATGAGACGGCCGACGATGACGTTCTCCTTGAGGCCGCGCAGGTGATCGACCGAGCCCTGAATCGAAGCTTCGGTAAGCACACGCGTAGTCTCCTGGAACGACGCCGCCGAGATGAACGAATCGGTCGAAAGCGATGCCTTCGTGATGCCAAGCAGCAGCGGACGGCCGGTAGCCGGCTTGCCGCCTTCCTTGATCACGCGCTCGTTCTCTTCTCGGAAGCGGAACTTATCCAGTTGCTGCTCCAGCAGGAACGTGGTGTCTCCCACGTCCTCGACCTTCACCCAGCGCATCATCTGGCGGACAATCACTTCGATGTGCTTGTCCGAAATGTTGACGCCCTGCAGCCGGTAGACTTCCTGGATTTCGTTCACCAGATAAGACTGCAGTTCCTTTTCGCCGAGCACAGCCAAAATGTCGTGCGGGTTGAGCGGGCCATCCATCAGCGGTTCGCCCGCCTTCACACGCTCGCCTTCCTGCACGTTGATGTGAACGCCGCGCGGCACTGAGTATTCTTTTTCTGTGCCGTTATCGGCCTGCACATACAGCTTGCGCTGGCCTTTGCTGACTTCACCGAACTTCACCGTGCCATCGATTTCGCTGATGACGGCGGTTTCATGCGGCTTGCGCGCTTCGAACAGTTCGACCACGCGCGGCAGACCGCCCGTGATGTCCTTGGTCTTCGTGGTTTCACGCGGGATCTTGGCCAGCACGTCGCCGGGGTGAACCGTGTCGCCGTCCTGCACCATGAGGTGAGCGCGCGAAGGCATCAAGTAGCGTTTGCTGCTCTTGCCTTTCACCACGACCGCGGGCTGGCGCTTTTCGTCGGGCGAATCGCCAACCACGTGACGAGACAGGCCGGTGACTTCGTCCACTTCTTCGTGGAGCGTGACCCCTTCCTGCAAGTCTTTGAACTGCGCCGTGCCGCCGATTTCGGTGAGGATCGCGAAAGTGTATGGGTCCCACTCGACCATCACCTTGCCCTGCTCGACCGGATCGCCGTCGTTGACTTTGAGCTTGGCGCCGTAGATGACCGAGTAGCGCTCGCGCTCGCGGTTCTTCTCGTCCACGATCGCGATTGAGCCCTGGCGGTTCATGACTACCAGGTCGCCGGACTTCGACTTGACCGTCTGCAACCCGATGAAGCGCACGTTGCCCTTATTTTTGGCATCGAGGCGCGACTGCTCGGAGACTCGCGATGCCGTACCGCCGATGTGGAAGGTACGCATGGTGAGCTGCGTTCCCGGCTCGCCGATCGACTGGGCGGCGATCACTCCGGTGGCTTCGCCGAGTTCGACCAGGCGTCCTGACGAGAGGTTGCGGCCATAGCACATGACGCAGACGCCGCGTTTCGATTCGCAGGTCAGCACGGAGCGGATTTTCACCCGCTCAATTCCAGCCGCTTGAATCGAAACCGCGAGATCTTCGGTGATCTCGTTGTTGATGTCGACGATCACGTTGCCGTCGTAGTCTTTGATCTTCTCAAGCGAAACGCGGCCCACAATGCGGTCGCGCAACGGCTCGATAATTTCGCCCGCTTCGACGATACCCTGGACGTAAATGCCGTCCACGGTGCCGCAATCGTATTCGCTGATAATGACGTCCTGAGCCACATCGACCAGACGCCGCGTGAGGTAGCCTGAATCGGCCGTCTTCAGCGCCGTATCGGCCAGTCCCTTGCGCGCGCCGTGGGTTGAGACGAAGTATTCCAGCACCGTCAAGCCTTCACGGAAGTTCGCCGTGATGGGAGACTCGATGATTTCGCCGGAAGGCTTGGCCATCAGCCCGCGCATGCCCGAGAGCTGGCGAATCTGTTGTTTCGATCCGCGAGCGCCGGAATCGGCCATGACGTAAATCGGATTGATCGCGCCTTCCTTGTCGCGCTTCTGCATTTCGCCGAACATCTCGTCGGCAACTTTTTCCGTGATGCCCGACCAAATTTCGATGACCTTGTTATAGCGTTCGCCATTGGTGATGGCGCCATCGAGATACTGCTGTTGCACGGCAACCACCTGCCGCTCGGCGTCCTTGACCAAGGTCTTCTTGCTGTCAGGGATGACCATGTCGTCGATGCCGATGGAAAGGCCAGCCCGGGTCGCGTACTTGAACCCGAACTCCTTCACTTCATCGAGCATCTTGACCGTAACTTCCAGTCCGAACCGCAGGTAGCCGTAGTTCACCAGCGCGCCGATGCCCTTCTTCTTAAGAAGCCCGTTGATGAACGGCATGCCCTCGGGCAGGTGATCGTTCAGGATCGCGCGGCCCACCGTTGTGTTCAAAAAGGCGCGCTCCACGTGAACCGGCTCGGTGTGAATAATGTCCTGATCGTCGTAGGCGGTGGTCAGGTCGATCACTTCGCCGGTGTAGCGCAGGCGAATCGGCGAGAGTGTTTCCACTTCGCCCGCTTCCAGCGCCATCAACACCTCTTCGATATTGGCGAACACGCGGCCTTCACCTTTCGCGCCGGGCTTGGCTTTGGTCAGGTAGTAAAGACCAAGCACCATGTCCTGCGTGGGGACGGTAATCGGATGTCCTGAGGCGGGCGAAAGAATATTGTGTGAGGCCAGCATCAACACGCTGGCTTCCACCTGCGCTTCGGGAGACAGCGGAATGTGCACCGCCATCTGATCGCCGTCGAAATCCGCGTTGAACGCGGTGCAGACCAGCGGGTGGATCTTGATTGCTTTGCCTTCCACCAGCACCGGCTCAAACGCCTGAATGCCCAGCCGATGCAGCGTGGGAGCGCGGTTCAGCAGCACGGGATGATCTTTGATGACCTCTTCCAGGATGTCCCAAACGATGGGCTCCTGCTGCTCCACCATTTCTTTGGCCTGCTTGATGGTGGTGACGTTGCCGGTCTGCTCCAGCCGGTGATAGATGAAGGGCTTGAACAGTTCCAGCGCCATCTTCTTCGGCAATCCGCACTGATGCAGCTTGAGTTCGGGGCCGACCACGATGACGGAACGTCCCGAGTAGTCCACGCGCTTGCCCAGCAGATTCTGGCGGAATCGCCCCTGCTTGCCCTTCAGTGTGTCGGAGAGCGACTTCAGCGGACGGTTGTTGGCGCCGCGCAGCACGCGGCCACGGCGACCGTTGTCAAACAATGCGTCGACGGCTTCCTGCAGCATGCGCTTTTCGTTTCTCACGATGACTTCGGGCGCGTGCAGGTCCATCAGCTTCTTCAAACGGTTGTTGCGGTTGATGACGCGGCGGTACAGGTCATTCAAATCGGAGGTGGCGAAACGCCCGCCATCGAGTGGAACCAGAGGACGCAGCTCCGGCGGAATCACCGGGATCACGTCGAGAATCATCCAGCTCGGCTTATTGCCGCTGCGGCGGAAGGCCTCGACCACTTTCAGGCGCTTCGTATACTTGAGCCGCTTCTGCAGCGAGCTCTCATTCTTCATCTTCTCGCGCAGTTCGACCGACAGGCCGTCGGTGTCGATGCGCTTGAGCAGTTCCTTGATCGCTTCCGCGCCCATCATGGCCTTGAAGCCCGCGGGACGGAACTGCTGGTCGAGTTCGCGGAACTTGGCCTCGTCCTTGATGACTTCGCGATCTTTCACCGGAGCGTCGCCGGGCTCGACCACCACGTAGGCCTCGAAATAGAGAACAGATTCGAGGTCGCGCAGCGAAATATCGAGCAGGTGGCCGATGCGGCTGGGCAGGCCCTTGAAGAACCACACGTGCGAGCAGGGCGATGCCAGCTCGATGTGGCCCAGGCGCTCGCGGCGGACTTTCGACAGCGTGACTTCCACGCCGCACTTGTCGCAGATCACGCCGCGGTGCTTCATGCGCTTGTACTTGCCGCAGAGGCACTCCCAGTCCGTTACCGGGCCGAAGATGCGGGCGCAGAACAGCCCGTCCCGCTCCGGCTTGAAGGTGCGGTAGTTGATGGTCTCAGGCTTGGTGACTTCGCCATGAGACCAGCTCCGGATTTTTTCAGGAGAGGCGAGGCTGATGCGGATGGCATCGAAGTCAGCAATCGTGTTTTGCATTTCGAACGGGCTCGAACGAAACAAGGTGTTCCTCCGCTTCCTGCTCTCAGGGCAGTGGCCAGAGGTCAGTGACCAGTGGCCAGTTTTTATATTTCGCGGTGGCCGAGAGCCTTTGCCCCGCGAAACGTTCCTTCAAAATTCTCGTGTGTCATTGCGGCCGTAATCAGTGCCGTTGCTGGCCACTGATCACTGGCCCCTGACCACTGCTTAATCCGCCGCCGCGCTGGCCGTGGGCTTCTTCTCCCCGGTCTTGATCAGCTCCACGTCCAGGCAGAGCGATTGCAATTCGCGGATCAGCACGTTGAACGACTCCGGCACGCCCGGCTCCATGGCAGCTTCGCCTTTGACGATGGCCTCGTAAATCTTGGTGCGGCCGTAAACGTCGTCGGACTTCGCCGTCAGCAGTTCCTGCAGAATGAAGGCTGCGCCGTAAGCTTCGAGCGCCCAGACTTCCATTTCTCCGAAGCGCTGGCCGCCAAACTGCGCCTTGCCGCCCAAGGGCTGCTGGGTGATAAGCGAATACGGCCCGATGGAACGCGCGTGAATCTTGTCGTCCACCAGATGCGACAGTTTCAGCATGTAGATGTAGCCGACGCACACCGGCTGTTCGAACTGGTCGCCCGTCATGCCGTCGTGCAGCGTCGTCTTGCCTGACGTCGGCAATCCAGCGTGCTCGAGCAGCGCCTTGATCTCTTCTTCTTTCGCTCCATCAAACACGGGCGAACCCATGAAGACGCCGCGGGCGAGGGTGGGCGCCAAAGCCTCCAGTTCCTCGTCTCCCATCTCGCTGATGGTGTCGAACAGCTTGGAGTCTTTGAACAAGGCCTTCAGCTCGCGCCGAACGGCTTCCGTCCGAGTGTTTTCCTTGAGCATCCTGCCAATCTTCTCGCCCAGGACAAAGCCCGCCCATCCCAAGTGCGTTTCGAGAATCTGGCCCACATTCATACGGCTGGGTACGCCGAGGGGATTCAGAACGATCTCGACTGGCGTTCCGTCTTCGAGGTACGGCATATCCTCTTCCGGCAGAATGCGAGCGATCACGCCCTTGTTGCCGTGACGGCCGGCCATCTTGTCGCCCACGCTCAGCTTCCGCTTCATGGCGATATAGACCTTGACCAGCTTGATCACGCCCGGCGGCAGTTCGTCGCCCTTGGTCAGCTTTTCCTTCTTCTCGTTGACGATCTTCTTCAGAACGTCGATCTGGCGAGACGTTATTTCTTCGATCTCGTCGATCTGCTCATTCACCCGCGGATCCTTATCGGCATACTTGATGCGCTTCAGGTTGCGGGTCGATATGCGCTCGATCGCGTCGCGGTCAAGAATATTGCCTTTGTTCAACAGACGCTTGTTGGTGCGCTCGTCGTGCAGGTCGGCCTGCACTTCCTTGCCGCCGAGAATGTTTTCCAGACGCTTGAGGCGCTCGTCGGTCAGAATGCGGATTTCGTCGGAAAGATTCTTCTCCAGCTTGCCGATCTGCGTGGCTTCAATCGACTTCGCCCGCTCGTCTTTTTCCTGGCCCTTGCGGGAGAAAATCTTCACATCGACGATTACGCCCTCGATGCCCGGAGGACAGTAGAGCGAAGCGTCGCGAACGTCACCGGCTTTTTCGCCGAAGATGGCGCGCAGCAGTTTTTCTTCCGGCGTGAGCTGGGTTTCGCCCTTGGGCGTCACCTTGCCCACCAGAATGTCGCCCTGCTTGATGCTGGCGCCAATGCGGATCACGCCCGCTTCGTCCAGATTGCGCAGCATCGACTCGCTGACGTTGGGAATATCGCGCGTCACTTCTTCCGGTCCCAGCTTGGTGTCCCGCGCTTCGATCTCGTACTCCTCGATGTGCAGGGACGTGTAGTAGTCGTCCTTCACCATCTTTTCGGAGACCAGAATTGCGTCTTCAAAGTTGTAGCCGCGCCAGGGCATGAAAGCCACTAGCACGTTGCGCCCCAGCGCCAGTTCGCCGTGGTCCGTGCAGGGACCGTCGGCGATGACCTCACCCTTCACCACGCGCTGACCCTTCTTGACCACCGGCTTCTGGTTGATACAAGTGTTCTGGTTCGAGCGCTTGAATTTGGTGAGCTGATAAATGTCGCTGCCCACCTCACGCGACAACTGCGTGGGATGGTGTTCGCCTTCCACGCGCACAATGATGCGGTCAGAATCGACCGAATCGATAATGCCGTTGCGTCGGGCCAAAACTACCGCGCCGGAATCGCGCGCGGTAACGCCTTCCATTCCCGTGCCCACGATCGGCGCTTGCGCGCGCAGCAGCGGCACGGACTGGCGTTGCATGTTCGCGCCCATCAGTGCGCGGTTGGCGTCATCGTGCTCGAGGAACGGCACCAGCGATGCCGCAACCGAAACCAGTTGCTTGGGGCTGACGTCGACGTAATCGACTTCATCGCGACTCACCAGGACGAAGTTGCCCGCCTTGCGGGCATTGACCAGATCGGCCACGATGCGGCCTTTGTCGTCCAGTTCCACGTTGGCCTGCGCGATCGTGTGTCGGTCTTCTTCCCATGCGGAAAGATAGAACGAGAAGGGATCGACCTGCACCGGCTTCTTCCGCTTCTCTTTCAAATCGGCGTTGACCTTTTCGATCTCATGCTTTTCCATGTGATCGCCGACTTTGTACTCGCCGTCGCCGGTGTTGACCACGCTGACGTAATCGATCACGCGCCCGGCCTTGATCTTGCGGTAGGGCGACTCGATGAAGCCGTAGTCGTTGATGCGCGCGTAGCAACTCAGCGACGAGATCAGTCCAATGTTCGGACCTTCCGGCGTCTCAATCGGGCAAATGCGGCCGTAGTGCGTAGGGTGAACGTCGCGGACTTCGAACCCAGCGCGCTCGCGGGAAAGTCCGCCCGGCCCAAGCGCCGAGAGACGCCGCTTGTGCGTAATCTCGGAGAGCGGGTTGGTCTGGTCCATGAACTGCGAAAGTTGCGACGATCCGAAGAACTCGCGGATCGCAGCCATCACCGGCTTCGCATTGACCAGGTCGTGCGGCATCGCCGTCGACATTTCCTGGTACACCGACATTTTTTCTTTGATTGCCCGCTCCATGCGGACCAGGCCGATGCGGAACTGGTTCTCCATCAATTCGCCGACGGCGCGTACCCGGCGGTTCCCGAGGTGGTCAATGTCGTCGACTGCGCCGATGTTCTTGCGCAATTTCAGCAGGTAGCCGATGGTGGCGTAGAAATCGTCGGGATCGAGCGTACGCTTGTCGAGGCTGGTCGCGTCCTGGTTCTCGAACAGCTTGATGTTGAATTTCAACCGGCCGACTTTCGAGAAGTCGTACTTGCGCGGGTCGAAAAACATGCCATGAAACAGCGCCGTGGCCGTGTCCAAAGTCGGCGGATCGCCGGGACGCAGCTTGCGGTAAATCTCGATCAGCGCTTCCTGCGGTGTTTTCACCGAATCGCGCTTGAGCGTCTGGCTGATCACCGTGCCCACGTCGTCGCGCTCGGGGAAGAACAGGCTCATCTCGACCACGCCGGAATCGAGCACCTTCGACACTTTGTCGGCGGTGATTTCGGTGTTGGCTTCAAGCAGAACTTCGCCGGTCGTGGTGTCCACCACGTCGGCGGCGGCCCAGGCGCCTTCCAGGTCGGTGACATCGACTTCGATCTCACTGATCTTCGCCTTCTGAATTTCCTTCAACGTCGCCGCATTCAGCTTGCGGCCGGAGTGCGCAATCTCATCGCCCGACTTGTTCTTGATGCTGTGCGCCAGCTTCATGCCCAGCAGATTCGTAGCTTTCTCGCTGGCCGGATCAAGCGCCCAGTAAAGCTTCTTGTCTTTGATGGCGATCCGGTCCACGGTGTAGAACGACCGCAGAATGTCTTCGCCGGAACGCAAACCGAGAGCGCGCAGAAAAATCGTTCCCAGAAATTTGCGCTTGCGGTCAATGCGGACGTAGAGCACGTTCTTCTGGTCGTATTCGAATTCCACCCACGAGCCGCGGTAGGGAATGATCTTGCCCAGGAAGTAGGTGCGGTTGTTGGCGGTCTCAAAGAACACGCCCGGCGAGCGATGCAACTGGCTGACGATTACTCGCTCTGTGCCATTAATAATAAAGGTGCCATTCTGCGTCATCAGCGGCACATCGCCGAAAAACACTTCCTGTTCCTTGATGTCGCGGATCGAGCGGTTGCCGGTCTCGGCGTCCTTGTCGAAAATCGTAAGCCGCATCGTGACCTTGAGCGGCGCAGAATAAGTCATGCCCCGCTCCTCGCACTCGGCCACGTCGTATTTCAACTGCAGCCCGACCGGATCGCCACACTTGTTGCAGAAATCGGGCGTGTTGGCGTTGTAGGTGCCGCACTTCTGGCAGAGCACCTCGCCGGGGTGAAACGGATCGGTGATGACGGTATTGCCGCAATTCTTACAAGTGGTACGCAGGTGGTGCAGACCCTTCAGGTGACCGCACTTGCACTCCCAGTTACCAATGGCGTAATCCACAAACTCAAGTTGTGATACGTTGCGGAAGTCGGTGATCGGGAAGACGGACTGGAACACTGCCTGCAATCCGCCGTCTTCGCGCTCGCTGGGGAGCTTATCCATCTGCAAAAAGCGGTCGTAGGAGCGCTTCTGCACCTCAATGAGGTTAGGAATCTGGATGGTGGCCGGAATTTTGGAAAAATCAAAGCGTTTACGGAAGGCGTTATTCTTCATCGTCAAGAACTCCAATTGTCAGGCGCAGCCGTGCGCTGCGATTAACCCGCGGAATGTTGGGGCGCTGATCGCGCCGCGCTGCTAGCTGATGCTACGATCCTGGTTGAACTGAATATGCTGAACTAGAGTATGAAAACTTATGCGTGCAAGCGCAAAACACGACTGGGCGCCCGCAGGGACAGGAGTTCCCGCAGACGCCATGCCAGGCGTTTCGCCAATGTGAATTTGTAATCTTTCGCGCCAGTTCTATTCGGCCGTTTCCGTTCCGCCTGCCCACGGAACAGTGCCCAAGCTTCCCAGCGGGTCTCTCCCGCGATGAGTGAGGCCAAGGGAAGCGGTGTTATATAGATGCTAACACCACCGCCCCGGCTTCACAACCTAGAAAGTGAATATTTTCTGAGACTTGCACCGTTTCCGGTGCGAACCGTGTGGCGCGGGCACCCTGCCCGCGCTGCCCTTGCCTTACCGCCGGCAAAGCGGGCAAGCCCGCCCGAACCTGCCGGAGGAGTACCTGCTCCACACGAGCTCAACTATTTCACTTCGACAACAGCGCCCGCCTCGGTGAATTTCTTCTTGATGGTCTCGGCTTCGTCCTTGGAAACGCCTTCCTTGATGGCCTTAGGCGCTCCATCCACCAGTTCCTTGGCTTCTTTCAAGCCGAGGCTAGTGACTTCGCGGACTGCCTTGATCACGTTGATCTTGTTGGCGCCAACTTCCTTGAGCATGACGGTGAATTCCGTCTTCTCTTCCGCCGGGGCTGCCGCGGCCGCTGCTCCGCCGCCCGCCATCATTACCGGAGCCGCCGCGGCCGCCGAAACTCCCAGGCGCGCTTCCAGCTTCTTCACCAGCTCGGCCGCATCCAGCAGCGACAGGGCTACGATTGAATCTTCCAACTGTTGCAGGTCTGCCATGTTAATTTCTCCACTCTTCGAGTTATGAATTTGCTTGCTTTCGTTATCCTTGGCCGGGTTTCCAGTGCGGCAAGCCCATCTTCAAAGCGCCAGACAGCGCCCTGAATCTGAACCGCGCAACCCCAGACTTCGGACAACCAAATCTTTGTTAGCGCGGGCATCCTCGCCCGCGTCTGCCAAAATCACTTGCGCGAAATCACTTACGCTCCCGCAGGCGCCTCGCCAGCGAACTTGCCCTTCTCCACGCCCTGGCCGATCACGACCGCCATATCGCGACCCACGGCGTTCATCACCGTCACCAGCCGCTGCGCCGGAGAGCTGATCAGGAACAGCAGCTTCGAGGCCAGCTCTTCCTTCGACGGCATACTGGCCAGCGCTTCGATCTCCTTGATCGAAATCACGCGGCCCTCGACCACGCCCACCTTAAAGGTGAATTCCGGGGTGTCTTTCGCGTACTTGGTCAACGCCTTTGCCATCGCCACGGGATCGCCAGTGGTGTAGGCGATCGAGGTCACTCCGGCGAGGTTCTGCAGGCCGCCTTCGATCTTGGTGCCCTTGGCGGCGCGCTCGGCGAGCGTGTTCTTCACGACCTGATACTTCGCGCCCACGCCGCGCAGAGCCTTGCGCAATTCGTAGTCCTTGGCCACGGTCAGCTTGCTGTAGGTGGCTACGACCGCGCTCGAAACATTTTGCAGTTCCGCGCTCAGCTTCTCGACTTGTTCTTGCTTCCGTGCTTTGGTAACTGGCATTTCGCAGTCCTCGTATAAATCTTGTGTGCTCGCGTGGGGACGGGCGCATTCGTCCGTCCGATCTTATTTGTCATCCTGAGGCGACGTGCTTTCCGTCGCCGAAGGATCCGGGCGCGCCGCGCGAACATTCTCGCGTTCTTTGCGAGAATGCAAATTCGCGCGTTCGGCGCGCTTCCTTAGCTAAGCCTTAGCTGCAGCCTCGATCGGCGCCGTATCCAGCAAGATCCCCGGCCCCATACTCGAACTCAACGTGCAACCCTTGATGTATTTGCCCTTGGCCACAGACGGCTTGGCCTTGATCACGCTGGTGATCAGCACGGTCGCATTGTCGATCAACTTGTCGGGCGAGAACGAAATCTTCCCCACCGGCACGTGCACCAGCGCCGTCTTGTCGGTGCGGAATTCAACCTTGCCGGCCTTCACTTCCTGCACCGCCTTGGCCACGTCCATGGTGACCGTGCCCGTCTTCGGGTTCGGCATCAAACCCTTCGGGCCCAGAACCTTGCCCAAGCGCCCGACGGATTTCATCACGTCCGGAGTCGCGATCAGCGCGTCGAAGTCAGTCCAGTTTTCTTTCGTGATCTTCTCGACCATTTCCTCGCCGCCGAAAAAGTCGGCGCCCGCCGCTTCGGCTTCCTTGATCTTGTCGCCGGAAGCGATCACCAGAACTTTCTTCGACTTGCCCAAACCGTGGGGCAGAACGACCGTCCCGCGCACCATCTGGTCGGCATGCTTGGGATCGACGCCCAGCCTCAGCGTGATCTCGACCGTCTCGTCAAATTTCGCAAACTTGACTTTCTGCAGCAGGGGAACTGCATCCTGCAGCACATAAGGCCGCTTCTCCACCGCCGCATGGGCCTTCTTGATGTTCTTTCCTTCTTTTTTCATTTCACTTTTCCTCGTCTCCCACCGCTGAACGATGCTCTGATCAGCCGTGGTGCATTTGACTAACAACTCATATGTGTGGGGACGGCCGCCCTCGGCCGCCCGCGGAGCGGATTCCGCTTTAACCAACCACTTCAATCCCCATCGACCGCGCCGTGCCGCTGATGCTCTTAATTGCGGTCTCAATCGAGGCCGCATTCAGGTCCGGCATTTTCTGTTTCGCGATGTCCTCGACCTGTTTCAGCGTGACTTTGCCCACTTTATCTTTGTTGGGCGTTCCCGATCCCTTGGCGATGCCCGCCGCGCGCTTCAGAAGAATCGAAGCCGGAGGCGTTTTGGTGATGAAGGTGAACGTGCGGTCGCTGTAGACCGACACCACCACCGGGATAATCAGCCCCTCCATCTCTTTCTGGTTCGTGCGCGCGTTGAACTGCTTGCAGAACTCCATGATGTTGATCTGGGCCTGGCCCAGCGCCGGACCAACCGGCGGCGCCGGCGTCGCCTTGCCCGCCGCAATCTGCAACTTAACGAAACCTGTAACTTTTTTTGCCATGACTTCTTTTCGACTCCTAGCTTCTAGCTCCTAGCTTCCAGCTAGGGCTCAATATCCTCGCTGTCATCCTGAGGCGACATCTTTTCGTCGCCGAAGGATCTAGGCGCGCTTCCTTACGCCACCTTCTCCACCTGGTTGAACTCCAACTCCACCGGGGTCGAGCGGCCAAAAATCGTGACCATGACTTTCAAAGTCTCGCGATCTTCATTGACTTCGTCCACAATGCCCTGGAAGGTGGCGAACGGACCTTCGGAAATCCGCACGGTCTCGTTCTTCTCGAACTTCACCTTCAGCTTGGGCTTCTCGCGGCTGTCCGCGACCTTGTAGACGATGTGTTGCACTTCTTCATCCGATAGCGGCGTCGGCTGCTGGCCGGTGCCCACAAATCCAGTCACGCGCGGCGTGGACTTCACCACGTGCCAGACGTGGTCATCCATGTCCATCTCCACCAGCACATAACCGGGATAGAACATGCGTTCCGACGTATACTTCTTGCCGCCGCGCACTTCGGTGACCGACTCGGTCGGGATCAGCACTTTGCCGATCTTCTCTTGTAAACCAAAAGCCGCGACCCGCGACTCCAGCGACTCCTTCACCTTGCGCTCAAACCCGGAATAGGAGTGGATGATGTACCACTTCATGTTCGGATTGCGCGGCGCTTCGCTGGTTACGGCAACGCCATCGGCGCTCAAGGCCTGCTCCGCGCCCGCCGCTGCTTCGTTCTTTTCTTCGTCCTGCATGATCAAGTTAAACTCCGCCCTGCTCGTTTCTCGCGTAAATGGCCCGTCTAACGATGCCCGAAATAGCTGTACAGGAATGTGACGCCGCGCTGGATCGCGTTATCAATGATGAAAAAATAGACTCCAAAAATGAATACCGTTACCACCACCACCGCCGTTGTGGCCTGCACTTCCTTCCACGAGGGCGCGGTGACCTTGCGCATCTCCGTGCGCACGTCGTTATAAAACGATTTAGCCCGCTCCGGCCAGGCCTTGAGCCGGTCCCCGAAATTCTCGCTCGCGGTTGCGATTGCGTTTGCCATCTTCTTTGTCCCCACTCCCTTACTGCGCGTCTCTGTTCCGGCTTCCTTCCAAAATCTGGCAGGGGCGGAGGGATTCGAACCCCCAAGTTCGGTTTTGGAGACCGACAGTTTAACCGTTGAGCTTACGCCCCTGTGAACCAGTACCCAGTTGCCAGTACCCCGTCGCGTTTGTTCCGAATGCTGGGTACCAGGTACTGGCTACTTGCTCCTACTTCACTTCTTTATGCGGCGTGTGCTTCCGGCAGCGGTTGCAGAACTTCTTGAATTCCAGCCGCTCCGTCGTCGTCTTCCGATTCTTGGTCGTCGAATAATTCCGCTCTTTGCAATCGCCGCACTGTAACGTAACAATTTCTCGGGGCATCACTCACTCCATCCTTAAAGCTTTATGTGGGGACAGCCGCCCTCGGCTGTCCGCGGAGCGAAGCTCCGCACTTTTGCTTCACTACGTCACAATCTCCGAAATCGTTCCGGCGCCCACGGTGTGTCCGCCTTCGCGGATGGCGAACCGCAAGCCCTTCTCCATCGCCACCGGCGTGATCAACTCAATCACCAGTGAGACGTTGTCCCCAGGCATCACCATCTCCGTGCCCGCGGGCAACTCCGCAACTCCGGTCACGTCCGTCGTTCGCAGATAAAACTGCGGACGATATCCCTTGAAGAACGGCGTATGCCGTCCACCTTCTTCTTTGGTCAGGATGTAGACTTCCGCCTTGAACTTGGTGTGCGGCGTGATTGAGCCGGTCTTCGCCAGCACCATGCCGCGTTCGACATCCTCTTTCGCAATGCCGCGCAGCAACAGCCCAGCGTTGTCCCCCGCCAGTCCTTCGTCCAGCTGCTTCTTGAACATTTCGACGCCGGTCACCACCGTCTTGCGCGTGTCGCGGAAGCCGACGATTTCCACTTCCTCGCCCACCTTCACCTTGCCGCGCTCAATACGTCCCGTGACCACCGTGCCGCGACCCTGAATCGAGAAAATGTCTTCGATCGGCATCAGGAACGGCTTGTCCAACTCGCGCGCCGGCTGCGGCACGGCCTTATCCACCGCCGCCATCAACTCGTCTATCTGCGCTTCCGCCTTGGGGTCGCCGTTCAGCGCGTTCAGCGCCGATACTCGCACCACCGGCACATCGTCGCCGGGGAACTTGTAGCTCTTCAGCAACTCGCGCACTTCGAGCTCAACCAGTTCGAGCAACTCCGGATCGTCCACTGCGTCAACTTTATTCAGCGCGACCACCAGATAGGGCACGCCTACCTGCCGCGCCAGAAGCACGTGTTCGCGCGTCTGCGGCATCGGACCATCCGTCGCCGCAACCACCAGAATCCCGCCATCCATCTGCGCCGCGCCCGTGATCATGTTCTTGATGTAGTCGGCGTGGCCCGGGCAGTCGACGTGCGCGTAGTGCCGGTTCGCCGTTTCATACTCGACGTGCGCCGTAGCAATCGTAATTCCGCGCGCCTTCTCTTCCGGAGCGTTGTCAATCGAGTCAAACGACCGGAACGTGTTCTTCGGATTGTGCTTCGACAACACCTTGGTGATGGCCGCCGTCAACGTGGTCTTGCCATGGTCGATGTGACCAATCGTCCCGACGTTGCAGTGCGGCTTTGTTCGATCAAATTTTTCTTTCGCCATATTCCAGCACTTAGCTCCTGACCTTTAGCTTAGCTTCTAGCTCAAAACCCTTGTCATCCTGAGGCGACGGGTTTTCGTCGCCGAAGGACCTATGCAGCTTCTTGCGGCCTGCACTTCGCCCTCTCAGTAATACTGGTACAGCTTCTTAAACTTGTGCCGCAGCGCCGTGTCCACCGTTTCCAGCTTCGACAGGTAAAACTCGCGCATCTGCGCCTGATCGGAAAGCGGCAGCGCCTGGTACAGTTGCCACGCGCTCAACTCTGACTTCGCGGCCAGCGCGGACTCCTCCATCAGGCGCGACGCCAACACCTCGTCAAAATTCCGCACCCGAATCGCCTTGCGGTCCAACTGTTTCAGAAACCGCTCGACTAGGCCCGGCACGAACGCCTGCTCCACCAAGCCTTGCAGTTTCGCGAATTCCTGCTGCTTCTCAATCTTGATCGCAGCCTGTTCGAAGCCCATGATTTCTCGCGCCTTGTCATCCAGAGGCGACAATGGCTTTCGTCGCCGAAGGACCTGAGTGCGCCGCGCAATTAAACCCGCGCGTCCGGCGCGCTTCCAAATTCATGGAGCGGGAGACGGGAATCGAACCCGCGACCAACAGCTTGGAAGGCTGTGACTCTACCACTGAGTTACTCCCGCACTGGCAACTCTCAAACCAAATGGAGCCGATGACCAGGATTGAACTGGTGACCTCTCCCTTACCAAGGGAGTGCTCTACCAACTGAGCTACATCGGCCCGCTAAACTCGGCTGTCGAGCTTTCAGCCCCTTCGCCTGACAGGGCAGGCCTTCAGCTCTCGGCCAAAACTCGCTTATTCCGGTCCGCTTCATTGTCCGGGTGCAGCACTTCTTTTCGGCGCACCCAGCTCTTGAACGCGAACAGCGCCAGAATCAGCAACGTCAGCAACCGAAGCCGCTGATCGTCCAATGTGCGGTACGCCAGCAGGCCCAGCAGCAAATACGCAACCAGCGCCATTGCCAAGCGGCTCATAATTCCTGACGCACCGTAAAACGGCGCAACATTAATCTGGTGCACAGGGAAGGATTCGAACCTTCGTACCTCGCTAGGAGGGACAGATTTACAGTCTGTTGGCTTTAACCACTCACCCACCTGTGCACAACTGCCGGGTGATGCAGCCATCGCGCTTCATCCAGCAGGCAATCTCATCCGGCGCAGACTATTCGGCGAACCCGCAGGCCGCGGCAGCAAACCCGCTCCCACTTGCCCGCGCGGATCAGTTTCCGCAGATCGTTCTCAGCAGATCAGTCTCAGCAAATCAGCTTCTGCCAACCAGCTTCTGCAAATCAGGGAAACCAAGACTCGCGCCTACGCATTAGCTCGCGAAGATCACTACACGCCGGAATCGTTCCGAATGGAGTGCGTTGGAAAAACCTGTTGCGCCGCCTTACGGAGTTCTGCCGCCTGCCGGAAATTCCTTTTCCAGACCTTCCGCCAAACTGGAGCTGGCGAAGGGATTTGAACCCCTGACCCCCTGATTACAAATCAGGTGCTCTACCGACTGAGCTACGCCAGCAATTCAGGGGACAAGTACCCTTCCGGGCACAAGTATACCCTTAATCCCTTCCGGATGTCCGGGACAATTAGCTAAGTTATCACAAGCCCAAGTTCCCGCGCAACCACCAGACCTAAGCGGGGGATCTTACGCAACCCCTGGGTGAATGGCATCGAGAGCAAAAAAACGAATCCCCGGAAGTCAACGAGCGCAATCGCCTGTCTGCGACACATCTCCCTAACGGCGGAGAGGTCTGTTACCTGCGACCGGACGCAATATCATTCTTTATGCGGTTAATAAACAGTTGAACAAAAACTCCCGAAACCAGGCAACAGGCAACCCCTATCCACAGCCAGAGAACATCTCTCTGTATGGCTCCAAGCACAACGACAAGAACGCTCAGAAGACTCATCACGGCAGTTAGATAGGTTTTCAGTTTCATTCCCCAGTCTCGGGTGGACGAGCGACTGGACGATGGACTAACCATGGGAGAATGCTCTCTTCCCCTGCGAAAAATCCTAGGCTCAGAGGGGAGTCAAGTCAACGGCGACACGGGGACTACCCAGAAAGTAATCAATCCTTAATGAGTGAAATCGCCTGCCAATTTTTCTGCAAGCAGGTCAGGCATGGTTGAAAGATCGCCACGCTGCTACTTTAGCTTCGCGTACTCGGCCTTGGCTTCCTTAAGGATGGGAATCTCCGGGTCGGCATCTTTCCAGAGGTTAAAGAAGTCCTGATAGGTCGCCTTGGCTTTGGCAGTGTCACCGGAGAGGGCATAGGCGCGGGCCAGTCCCAGATGAGCGAGCGAGGCCAGCGGATAGTTAACGACCAGCCCACGGTGATCGAGGAACTTCTGGAATTCACGAGCGGCGGCAGCTCCGTCGTGGTTGGCGAGATAGGCTTCGCCTCGGATGTAGGCCGCGTAAATGGTGCCGACCTGAAACGGGGGAGGCTCGCCGAATTCATAGGGTGCGACCCACTTCCAGAGCCACCATGGCATCGCCGGGCTTTTGGTTGCCCACAGCGATGGCCGCGCGGACAATCGGGAACCAGTAGAGCTTCAAGGTGGTGTTGGTGAGATAAGCCTTCTCCAGTTCGTCGGCTAGGCTGCGGGCGTGCGGAATGTCGCCGGTGCGGGCGAAAGCGACTGCGGCGAGGACTTTGACATCGCGTCCGGGCGAAAGGCTGAGAGCTGCGTTCGCTGCCTGGCGCGCCTGGGC
The DNA here is from genome assembly GCA_963784085.1 of uncultured Acidobacteriaceae bacterium. Lineage (GTDB taxonomy): Bacteria > Acidobacteriota > Terriglobia > Terriglobales > Acidobacteriaceae > Sulfotelmatobacter. The sequence goes on from CAWAQH010000017.1 coordinate 339,443, forward strand.
GCTGTTGCCGAACTCGGCCTCGCGGAGAGCACCGTCGGCTTCCCAGAGCGCAGCCGTTTCCTTGGAGTCCGCGCGAACCGCAGAATCGACCGCGCGGCGGGCGAAGTCGCGCGCAGCAGCCAAACGGCCGTAGTATCCCTCGGTATCGGATTGTGCCGCCAGCAGAGGATCTTCATCGCCCGGTTTGCCCGCGCCCCAAGCCACGTGCTGCGCCATGGTCGCCGTGTCGTTCTGAAGAAAGGCGAGGTAATAGCCCATAAGATGCAGCGAGCCGGCGTCAAGCTTTAGCGCGGCAGCGGTATCGAGCGCGGCCTTGGCCTTATCGAGCTGGCCGAGCGCCAGGTAGACGAGGCCAATGTTCTGGTAGCCAACCACCGTGTCGGGAGCAAGTTCAATGCCCTTTTTGAGCTCAGGCAGCGCCTGGTCGTACTGACCGAGAGCGGAGTAGTTCGCGCCCAGGTTGCCGTGAGGAACCGAGTCGTTGGGATAGCTTTGCACCCAGAGCTGGTAGGTCTGGGCTTCTTTTTCGAGTTCGCCGGTAACGATGTAGTAGTAGTTGGCCGAGATGCGCAGCTTCTCCCGCTCGCTCACGCGATCACGCATCTGGTAGGCCTTTTCGAGATCCTGAGCGGCGCGGGTGGGTTGACCGAGATTTGCGTAGTTCAGTCCACGCAACGCGTAAGCGGTCGCAAAGTTGGGGTCGAGCTCGATCGCGCGATTGTAAAACGAAATGCCCTCGGCTGGCCCCTTCTCCCGAGCGACACGGACCCCCATGCTGAAGGCCTTGAGGGCTTCGAGCGAGTTGGTGGTGGCTTCGATAGGAACATCGAACTTCTGCACCGAGGCAAGCGATTCTCCCAGCCTGGCGCGCATCGATGTCGCAACCTGATCGAGGGTCTTCAGCACGCTCTCCTTGGCGGAGGCTTCGCCCTGTTCCTTGGCGAGAACATCACCAGTGTTGCAGTTGATCGCTTCGAGACCGATGACATATTGGGTGCCCAGACGCGAGATGGATCCGTTGAGCAGAGCCTTGGTTCCGGTGCGGAGACAGATTTCCCGGGCAACATCGAGGGTGACCTTGTCGCCAGGTTTGCGGCCCATGAGCTGCATGGTTTCGCTGACGCGGCGCTCCGAAAGGATGTTGAGGAATGGCGACTGTCCCAGATCGACGGCCAGAGCTTGCTTGAGCGCATCATCGAAGACGGTGTCTCCGGTTTTGTTGTCAAAGTCGGCCAGGACCAGGGTGTCTTTTTCCGTGAGCGGCGTAGTGGCAACGGAAGAGGTCGAATGCGAGCGCCAATAAACGCCGCCGGCGATCAGAGCCACAACTACGACGGCGGTAGGAATCAGAACTTTCCACAGTTTCCCGCCCGCGACCGGACCCTCTGCGGCTTTCACCGCGCCCGATGAGAGAGATGGAGCAACTGCAGGCGCGGAGCCAGAGGCCGGCGCCTGCCCCGGTGCCGACTGACCCGATGGCGCCTGAATCGACTGCGTCTGACCCGGCGGAGGGCCGCTGTCTCGTGCTATGGGCATCGTCCCCGAGGTTGCCGCCGCAGGTCGCCCCGCGGCAGTGTCCCGTGCCAGCCGCTTCAGTTCAGAACGCATTTCCGCCGCACTCTGATAGCGCAGCTCGCGGTCTTTCTCCAGCGCCCGGTTGATGATCTCCTCCAGCTTGGGCGGAAGGTCAGGATTCAGCCGTACTGCGGGGACCGGGTCATGATCCAGAATTTCGCGGAAGATGACCGCCGAGCTGTCGCCGCGGAAAGGCAACTGCCCGGTCGCCATCTCATAGAGGACGGCTCCAAACGAAAACAGGTCGCTGCGGGCATCCAGTTCTTTCGCCCGCGCCTGTTCCGGCGACATGTAGGCAACCGTCCCCAGCGTTGAGCCGGGACTGGTCAGGTGCGCTCTCACGATCTCGGTTCGCGTGTCGCTCACTGCTGCCCACTCGCATTCGTCATGACCTTGGCCAGGCCGAAATCGAGAATCTTGGCGTGGCCGCGCTTGGTCACAAAGATGTTGGCGGGCTTGATGTCGCGGTGAACGATCCCTTCGCCGTGGGCGGAGTCCAGCGCATCCGCAATCTCAATCGCCAGCGACAGAATCAACTCGTTTTCCATCGGACGGCCGGCAATGCGGTGCTTCAGCGTCAGCCCGTCCAGAAACTCCATCGCGATGAACGACGCCCATCTTGCTCGCCGATTTCGTAGATGGTGCAGATGTTGGGATGATTGAGGGCCGAGGCCGCCTGCGCTTCACGCTGGAAGCGGGCCAACGTTTGGGGATCTCTGGCCAGCTCATCGGGCAGAAACTTCAGCGCCACGAATCGGTGCAGGGTTACGTCCTCAGCCTTATAGACCACGCCCATGCCCCCGCCGCCGAGCTTTTCAACGATGCGGTAGTGCGAGATGGTCCGGCCGATCATGAGTTGCCGTATCTTAGGCGGGAGACGAGGGGCAAGTCAATGAAAGCCGCGGAGTTGGCGGTATCAAGGGTTGTTGGCGAAAAATCCCGATTTCGCTCGTCGAGGCTCAATGAGTGTAGTCGCTGTTTTCCACAATCATCGAGGCATTCACGTCGTATCGGTGTCTAATACACTGATGATCCAGCGATTGATGATCGCGGTTGCAGCGGTAGGGCTGCTGGCACTCTGCTCCTTCCTTCTATACGCTCGTCTGCTCAACCAGCAGGCAGAGTTTATGCTGCGAACCGTCTACGAGCTTTCTCAGCAAGAGCACATCCCCACCCTTACAGACCTTCGCGAACGGTTTGGAAGAAAACTCAAGCAGAGATGTACTGTTTCAGGGTGCGGGTACACAGTGGAACTCTCGAATCGAGTGCTCGCCGCATCTCGAATCGTCCCGTACTCGGAAATGAAGTCGTACTTCTGGGTCAAGGATGGGCGGCTCGTTGGGATGATGATCGACTACACCACGACAATCAACCGCCGCTATAGCGTTGTAAGCCACGTCCAGATTGACCTTTGCACTGGATGTCAGACGTTCGCGATCCATCCGTGGGACAACTCCGCGCCATTAGACACAAACGGCATAGTAGAAATCGGGAAGGAAGCATCGGCGCAGAACATTCGCACTGTGCTCTCGTTTGACACGCGGTGCCTCTCGAAGTTCAGAGGCTGCGAAAGCGTTGCTGATCTGCTGCCCACCGTTTGGCAGCGAACCCCAAACAAACAAATCGCTTGCAGAATCTACAACGATAGAGGCGAAGCCCGGTAACTGGCCGTAACTGTTGCAAAGTCCCCATTGCACCCATTGCCAGTCGCCGAGTCCTCTTACTAGCTGAGGGATTTGCCGGCGGTTGCAGGTTCTCCCGGCCGCAGACACCACCCACAGCCCGCAGTGTTATGATTTCTTCGCTGACCGCATTCCATGCGAATTAGGCGTACACTCCCCATCCTCCTCGTGGTCGTCATCATTGCCGCGGCGGTGATTCTCGCCGTGCAGCTCCGCATGCACGCTCCGCCGGAGCCGGCGCGCCTGTTGCCGGGGGCCGACGCCTTCTTCTATGTCAACCTGGGCTGGGCCCGCAAGGCAAGCCCTGGAAAAGAGCTGCCCGCCGTCAGCCACGACCCCGAATACGAACAGTTCATTCATGAAACTGGTTTCCAGTTCGAGCGCGATCTCGACGAGGCTGCCTTCGCCATTCACTTTCCGGTGCGCGGAGCGCTCAATGGCGCCGTCGAGCCTCGCTTCTCCGAAGTTTTCGTGGGCAAGTTCGATGGAGTCAAGCTCGCCGCTTATCTGAAACAGCATGCGCAGTCGGTTGAGAACTACCAGTCCGTCGATATTTTCAGCATCGCCGTCGAAGACCGCACGCTGCGGGTGGCAATTCTGGGCGCCGATTCCGTGGTTGCTTCGAACGTGGATGACCCCTCCGTGATCCGTGGCATCGTGGACCGCTGGCGCCGGCTGGCGTCTCCCTTCGGCGGCCCTGCGCTGCTGCGCCGCTTCTACAAGCGAGTACAGTTTTCGAGCCCGATATGGGTGGTGGCGCACATCGACCCCAACTCCCCTCAATTTGGCGGCTGGAGCGATTTTCTCCCCCACCCCGCCGATGTCGTCATCTCCGCCGGCTACAACCCCTTGCATTTACCTTTGCATCCGGGGGCAGTTCACATTCGCGCCGAGGCCCTGGCCGCCAGTGGAGACGACGCCCGCGCCATCGCCAACCGGATCAACCTCTTCCTCGCCTTGGCCCGTTCCGCCGAGACCTCGGTTTCAACCCATGGCACCGATGCCGACGTAAAAGCCCTCTTCGACAGCTTCCAGATACACCTCGATGGCGATAGCGCCGTGGCCACCGCCTCCATGCCATTTGGATTTCTGCACAAGGTGCTCTCGGGAGCGCCCGCCGGGTTGAGCGAGCCGGCCGCCACGCCCCCCGGCAAGACGCCCCCGCCCTCGAACTAGGTTGCAACCAATCGCCAGCCCAATCGTCTGATTGCTTACGGAGACGAACTCCGGCGGGTACAATAAAGACGCATGTCGAACTTCCCTCATCCCATCACGGCATTTGTCGCCGGACTTTTTTCTTTTCTCTCTCCCTGCGTTCTGCCGCTGGTGCCGGGATACGTTTCCCTGATTTCGGGAGCGGGCATCGACGAGCTGAAATCCTCGCAAGGGCGCCTGATGCGGCGGGTCATGACCAATTCCGTGGGCTTCATCGCCGGCTTCAGCGTGGTGTTTATCACGCTCGGCGCCATTTCCACCGAAATCGGCCAACTTGCCGCGCGCTACAAACACACGCTTGCCATTGTCGCCGGCGTCGTCATCATCGTCTTCGGGCTGCACCTCACCGGCATTCTGAAGATCAAGGCCCTCTACGCCGATACCCGCATGCATCAGATGAAGGGCGGCAGCACCGTGCTGGGCGCATTCGTAATCGGCTTTGCCTTTGCCTTTGGCTGGACTCCCTGCATTGGGCCGATTCTCGCCGGCATTCTCACGCTGGCAGCCGCGGAGGATACGCTCCCCAAAGGCATGTTGCTGCTGGCCATCTATTCCCTGGGACTGGCGGTGCCGTTCCTGTTGACCGCCCTCGGAGTCGAGCGCTTCCTCAAGTTCTACAGCCGCTTCCGCTCGCACATGCACGCGCTCGAGGTCGCCTCCGGAGTGCTGCTGATCGCGCTCGGAGTCTTGCTGGTGATTGGCCGCTTCACCCTGATTTCAAACTGGCTCTCGTTCCTGAACCGCTTCGCGCTGTAAGGCCAGTGGTCTGGGTTGCTCTGGTATGCGTTGCTTTGGAAATGGAGATTCGCCTTGAAACGTAGTCCTCTGGCACTGGTAGTGGTCGCCTTCGTGGTGGCGCTGATGTTGTATTTTGGCTATCACCATGCGCGGCGCACGGGCGTCGCCTCAACGCCGCGCCTCGCCGTCTCGACCGTCGCGCCTGATTTCTCCCTCGAGGGCATCGACGGCAAGACCCTGCGCCTCTCCGACCTGCGGGGCAAGGCGGTGCTGCTCAACTTCTGGGCGACCTGGTGCGGACCCTGCAAAATCGAGATGCCCTGGTTCGTCGACCTGCAGAAGCAGTATGGTGCCCAGGGCCTGCAGATCGTCGGCGTCGCCATGGACGACGCCAGCAAAGAAGACATCGGAAAGTTCGCCCAGACGATGGGCGTAAACTATCCCATCCTGATCGGGAAGGAATCGGTTGGCGATCAGTATGGCGGAGTCCCGGCATTGCCCGAAACATTCGTGATTGGCCGCGACGGCAAACTGGTGGACAAAATCATCGGACTCAGAGGCAAGTCCGAAATTGAGGATGACATCAAGAAGGCACTCGACACCAGGGCTGCCACCACTCAGGCATCCGCCTTGGACAAGAGTTCATCCCAGAGTTTAGAGAAAAGATGACGAGAAGCTATCTCATAAACGATTTTGGGAAGGGCACGACGTTCAGGTTTTTGAGCCTGCCCTGAGCGAAGTCGAAGGGTGCCGATCACGTCCACTAAGGACGCAGGCTTTAGCCCCTGAGGAAGTGGGCGGTATACTTTCTCGGTTCATTATGAGTTGGCCGCCAGAAGGATGACCAGAGAGATGACCCAATGACTACAGCGACTTCCGCCCAACTGACTTCCGAACGATCGCAGGCCGGTATCATTCATCGCTACGCGATCGTCCGGCTGATTTCTGCACTTATCGGATTCGTATTCGTGGCAGCTTTCGTCTGCTTCGCGCAATCCCCGCCCCCAGCCCCTACAGTTGAGGTGGCCGCAGTGCCGCTCACCATCACGCCGCGCGCCGCGCAGACCATGGTCACCCTGAATTTCCGCGTCCCTCCCGGCTACCACATCAACTCGAACACACCCAAGTCGGAATACTTCATTCCGACCGCCCTCAAAATGGACGTGCCCACCGACATCATCCTGGGAAAAATCGAATACCCCGCCGGCGAAGACAGGGCGTTCCCGTTCTCGCCCGATGAAAAGCTGAGCGTCTACACCGGGGACTTCACCATTTCCGTCGGCGTCCACCCGCTGCACTCGGTCGTGCCCGGGAAATACCAGATGCGCGGCACCCTCCGCTACCAGGCCTGCGACAACGCCGCCTGCTACCCGCCCAAAAATTTGCCAGTGAGTTTCGAAGTGAAAGTAGTGAAGGAACCGTCCGGCCACCACTCCAGCCCAGCGCAGAACTAGGCGGGGCCCACATCCGCGGGATTAGCCCTGGGTGCCCCATTTCTCGCGCCCTTTGCGAGAAGTGGGGCTTTTATCGCTACAACACACCCGCCTTACCCCTTGCCCTGCTTCTTCTCCACCTTCGCCCACGCATCTTTCAGCGCGACGGTGCGATTGAACACAAGCTTTCCCGGCCCGAATCCAGATCGACGCAAAAATACCCAGCCGCTCAAACTGATACCGCCCTCCAACCGCCGCATTCGCCAACGAAGGCTCCAACTTCGCCGAAGCAATCACTTCCAGAGAATTGGGATTCAGGTTCGCAGTAAAATCTTGCCCTTCCTCCACCTCGTTCGGATTTTCCTTAGTGAACAGCTTGTCGTACATCCGCACCTCGGCATCGATGCGCATGCGCCGCCGAGACCCAATGAATCGTCGATTTCACCTTGCGCCCATCCGGAGCATTCCCGCCCCGCGTTGCCGGATCATAGCTGCAATGCACTTCCACCACTTCTCCCTTGTCATTTTTCACCACGCTTGTGCGGTAATCAAATATCCATACCGCAGCCGCACTTCGCGTCCCGGCGAAAGCCGGTAGTACTTGTGCGGAGGAACTTCGCGGAAATCATCCTGCTCGATATAAAGCACTTTCGAAAACGGCACTTTGCGCGTCCCCGCGCTCTCGTCCTCAGGATTATTCACCGCCTCAATTTCATCGACCTGTCCTCCGGATAATTATCAATCACAACTTTCAGCGGACGCAGCACCGCCATCACCCGCGGCGCGCGCTTGTTCAAATCTTCGCGGACGAAGTGTTCCAGCATCGCCAGTTCGAGTGTGCCATTCGTCTTCGAAACTCCGATGGACGCGCAGAAATTGCGAATCGCCTCCGGCGTATACCCGCGCCGGCGAATGCCCGAAAGCGTCGGCATGCGCGGATCGTCCCATCCCGTAACATGATTTCCCCGCACCAACTGCAGCAGCTTGCGCTTGCTCATCAGCGTGTAAGTCAGACTGAGGCGGTCAAACTCAATCTGCTGCGAAGGGAAAATGCCGAGCTGCTCGATGAACCAGTTATAGAGCGGCCGATGATCCTCAAACTCCAGCGTGCAAATCGAATGCGTCACATGCTCGATCGAGTCCGACTGCCCATGCGCAAAGTCATACATCGGATAAATGCACCACTTGCCCCAGTGCGATGGTGCTCTGCGTGCAGAATGCGATACATCACCGGATCGCGCATATTCAAATTCGGCGACGCCATATCGATCTTCGCGCGCAGCACCCGCGATCCATCGGGAAATTCGCCCTTGCGCATGCGCTCAAACAAATCCAGATTCTCTTCCGCCGAACGGTTGCGATGCGGACTGTCTTTCCCCGGCTCGGTGAGCGTGCCGCGATGCTTGCGAATTTCGTCGGCGCTCAGATCGTCCACATACGCTTTGCCATCGTTGATCAGCTTGCACCGCCCACTCATAAAGCTGATCGAAATAGTCCGACGCATAATAAAGCCCATCCCACTGAAAGCCCAGCCAGTGCACGTCCTTCGTGATCGAGTCCACATACTCCTTGCTCTTCTTTTTCAGGATTCGTGTCGTCAAAGCGCAGGTTGGTCTTGCCACCAAACTCAGCGGCTAATCCGAAGTTGAGGCAGATGGACTTGGCATGGCCAATATGCAGGTAGCCATTGGGCTCGGGAGGAAAGCGCGTCTGCACCGGCCCGTCATATTTCTTAGTCTCCAGATCGCGGATCACAGTGTCGCGGATAAAATTCGATTGGGCAGGCGACGGCGCCTCAGTCACAGCTCGTTCTCCAGTTTTGCTCGGCGGATGCGATGAGTTCATCACCCTCTGATCTTATCGCAGGACGCGAATAGAGGGGCGGGCTCCACATTGACGGGGTTAGCGCCTTGTCACAGACTCCCGCCGAAATGAGCTGTGCAGCCGCTCACTTCTCTTCCATCAGCGCAGCGGCGTGCTTGCCGGCCTTCTTAAGCGCCATTTCGAGAGCCGCGAATTTCTTCTGGGCTCAGCTCAGAAAACACTTTCCTCATCTGCCCGGAATGCTTTCGAAAGGCGGAAACAATAAGGTCCTTCCCCCGCGGTGTGAGGGCAACAACCCGAACCCGCCGGTCTTCGGCGCTCTCCACCCGGGTTACCAGGCCCTTCGCGAACAGACGGTCCACAGCCGTGCTGATCGAGCCCGGGGTCAGATCGACAATTAGGCCTATCGTGTTGACGGGCAAGGGCCCTTTGTGCAGAAGGACTTCCAGCACGCCGAAATCCGAGAGGCAGAGTCCGGTCTCTTCAATACCGGCGGCTGCGTACCTCTCAGGGCGCGCATCGCCTTCATCATGACCAGCCAGACGTGCTCCATCCCTTGAATACTTCGGGTCATAAAAAACCTGAATCCCCAGAAAGTATACATCATCAATTCTATTGACATCAATATACATGCCGCCAATACAATGGCGGATCAAAGAGGAGAACCCGTTATGAGGATTGTTTCCGTAATCGCCCGATATCTCGCTGGCGTGATCTTTTTCGTTATTGGGCTGAACGGCTTCCTGCACTTTATTCCCTTTCCCCCGCCTACCGGCATTGCCGGGCAGTTCATGGGCGCCCTATATGTCTCTCATTATCTCTGGGTCATCTTCGGGTTTCAGCTCGTCGCAGGTGGACTTCTGCTGGTCAACCGGTACGTACCGTTGGCCCTGGCAATACTGGCGCCGGTGATTGTCAACATTTTTTGTTTTCACGCCTTCATGGCCCCGAGCGGGCTTCCGCGGGCATTCTTCGTGGCTCTGCTGTGGGTTCTGATCTTCATCGACGTGCGACCGGCCTTTTCCGGATTGTTCCAGTCACGCTTGCAGCCGCGGGCCTGAGCATGGGTGCGGGCTCATGAAGGGGCGGACGCAGCTTGCCCTGAGCAACGCCGAAGAATCCGCCCAGGCAGTGGCACAACCCGCGCTAGGAACTAACGGGAAACTTTTCGATCGCCTGCTCGATGCGCGCCAGCGTCGTCTCTTTTCCCAAGCACCTCCAGCGTCTCAAACAGCGGCGGCGCATTCTTGCGTCCGCAAACGGCCACGCGGATGGGCTGAAACATCTGTCCCGCCTTCACTGCCAGCTCCTGTGCGGCCGCGCGCAGAGCCTGATCCAGCGGATCGTGCTTGAACTCCACATTCGCCAGCACCTCCCGCGCCCGCCGCAGAACTTTCAGCGCCATCGCCGCGTCTCCCTTTTGCGGGATGAGTTCGGCCGGGATCGTAGGGCGGCAGTTGATCCACAAAGAAAAAGTCGGCGGCGGTGAGCACTTCACGCAGCAGCTTGATGCGCTCGCGGATCAGCGGCGTGACCCGCATCATCTTCTCCGGCGTGACCTTGAATCCGGCGCCGTGCACGATCGGCAGCAGCCGCGCGCTCAGACTCTTCGACCGCCAACCCGCGAATGTGCTCCGCATTGAGCCAAACCGCTTTCGGATCGAACGTTTCTTCCGGCGTGGCTGCCGGCTCTTTGAAGTTCACCACCGCATTCGAGCGATTGATGCCCTCAGCGAGAAGGCGTCCGTCAATTCCTGCAGCGTCATCTGCTCGCGATCATTTTTCGGCGACCAGCCCAGCAGGCACAGAAAATTGATGAAAGCTTCGGGCAGAAATCCGGCGTCGCGATAGGTCGTGACGCTCACCACCGGCCCATGCCGGCGTTTCGAAAGCTTGGTTCCGTCGGGCGCAACCAGCAGCGGAAGATGCGCGAACTGCGGCGGCGTGCAGCCGGCGGCTTCGAAAATCAGCACATGCTTGAAAGTGTTCGGTGAGATGGTCCTGGCCGCGGATGATGTGGCTGATCCGCAGATCGGCATCGTCGGCGCAGGAAGCCAGATGATAGGTCGGCATGCCATCGGAGCGCAGCAAGGCGAAGTCTTCGATATCGGCGGCGGCAATTTCACTTGCTCCCCGTAAACCGCGTCGGTGAAGCGCACCATCTGCCCGCTCTCGCGCGGCACGCGAAAGCGCAGCGCAAACGGTTCTCCCGCCGCGGCGCGGCGATCGCTTTCTTCGCGCGAAATCTCCCGCGCGCCCGGGATTAAACAGCCAAGTCCCCTGCGCGTCCGATTTTTCGCTATCGCCGGTGTGGGCGGGAGTGAAGTCGCGATAGGCGAGGCCTTTTTCGAAAATCGCCCACGCCGTCTTGCGGTGCAGGGCGACCCGCTCGGACTGTTTGTATTCTTCGTCCCAGCCCAGGCCCAGCCACTTCAATCCCTCGAAAATGGAATCCACCGAAGCCTGCGTGTTGCGCTCAACGTCGGTGTCGTCGAGCCGCAGAATCATGGTCCCGCCGTTGTGGCGGGCATAGAGCCAGTTGAAAATGAAAGTGCGGGCGCTGCCCACATGAAGAAACCCGGTGGGCGACGGCGCAAAGCGCACGCGCGGCTTGCGCATGAATGCAGAAGGATTCAGTCATACGGACCGAACTTCGATGGTATGGGCGCGAGAAAACTGCCGTCAAGCGGCCGGGCTAACGACTCCATGCAAGCCGCTGATTCCACACATTCTAGCGCCATCACTCCACGTGGGCATTGTCCTTAAATCCTGTTGTGTTCACACCCCGGCTGTGAAACCATTCAGTAACTAACCTTCCCTCAACGTTGTCTCAACTCAGCGGAAGCTTTGCCACGCTCCTCATGAATAGTATCGCCACCATCGATCGTCATTATTCCCGGTGTTGTCTCCGTTGCTGCTGTGTCTGCTGTTTACTTATCTCTAAGAGCAAAGCCGGCAGGCCTATTTCCGCGCGTGGCAGATTGCGTGGGCCTGCTACTCCCTTCACTACGCTCTCGACGCTTTCCGCTATTACGATCCGCCGGCGCTCGCGGCATTTTTTGTCAGCTCGTTGTTTTCGGTGGCGATGGGCTCAGCATCTTCGTCTCGACGCGCCTGACGCGCGGCTCGTTCCGCTACCGCTGGTATGACATGGCCCTGGCTGCCGCCGGAGTAGTCTGCCGCCTGCATCGATCTGCGCGTCACATATTCTGGCCGTAGTCGGCACGCGGCGATCACCCCTTCAGCCTGACCGTAATTTCCTCAGCGCGGTTCTTCTATATTGCTCGGCCGTTTTCTACTTGTACGCTCACCGCCGCGGCTCGGTAGCTTTCAAGTTACTGGGGATTTCGCTGGCCTTCTGGGCCGTGCTGATGGGTTCCATTCAGTCGACCAACCCGTGGATGGAAATGTTCGGCAGCGTCGGCCAGGTCCTCGGACCCATGCCGCAAATGTTGCTCGGCATCGCCATGGTGATGGTGCTGTTTGAGAACGAACGCAACGCCGTGCAGGAAAACACTCTCGCCCTTTCCACCCTGGGCGTCGATCCCCGCCGCCTGCTCTCGGCCGACGACCTGTTGCCCAGCATGCAAACGGCGCTCGACCGCCTGGCCAGCGCGCTATCCGCGCGCCGGGCCGTCATCTACATTTCAGAACGCTGGCGCGGCCTCTTGCCCTCGGTGCAGCGCGGATTCTCTCCGGAATTTCTCGAGCGCTCTCACCCGGACCGGCGCGGGCGAGTACATCTGCGAACTGGCCTACCGCCAGGGCGGACTGTTCACCGTACACGAACTTCGCCCATGCCGCCGAGCCTCTGCCCATGGCATCCGATCGGCACCTTCGCCGAATTCCAGCAAGTGCTCACCGCCGCCGACATCCGCAATGTGACCGCCGTAAGTCTGCAGACGCGCGAGCACACTTTCGGCGTGATCCTGTTTCCGCACGCCGCAGCGCAGAGCGTTCGGCGCCTCCGGCCCGCGCCTGATGGTGGGACTGGCCCTGCAGCTCGGCCTCACTCTCGAAAACTACCTGATCACGCACGACGCCCACCGCCGGACTCAAGAGTATGAACTGCTCACCGAAATCGGGCAAGCCATCAGCTCGCGCCTGGATCAGGATGAAGTGCTACGCACCATCCACACTGAGCTCGGACAGATTTTCAACACCAGCAACTTCTACATTGCGTTTCAGGAGGGCGAGGATATCCGCTTCGAACTCGAAGTGGTGGACGCTCGCATCCTGCCCAAGCGCTCGCGCAAGCTGGAGAATGCCTTCACCGAATATGTGATCCGCACCGGGCTGCCGTTGCTGATTCGCTCCGACCTTGAAAAGGCGCGCTCCCGATTGGGCGTTACCTACCGGCCCGAGCAGCCCGCTAAATGCCTCTGCGCCGCGCCCATTCTGCTGGGCAACAAGCCCGCCGGCGTGATGGTCGCGATGAGCACGGAGCGGGAATTCATCTTCGAGCAGCGCGATCTAGACGTGCTGGTCACCGCCGCCGGCCAGGTATCGGTCGCGGTCGAGAATGCGCGCCTGTTTGCCGAAGAGCAGCGGCGCTCGCGCCAGTTGGCATTTCTCAACAACATCTCCCGCACCGCCATTTCGAACGACGATCCCATGCACATGCTGGGCCAGATTGTGGGAGAAATCCAGAAGAACTTCAGCTTCGATCACATCGGCATCGGCCTGCTCGACTACGGAACCAAGGAAATCGAAATCAAAGCCGAGGCCGGCGCCACCGCCCACGCCGTGGGCAAGCGTATTCCTTTGGGAGTCGGAATTCTGGGCCGCGTGGCCCGCACCGGCGAGCGCGCCCTGGTGCAGAACGGCGCCGAGGGACAGATCGGCGCGATTCTGCCCGATTCCCGCTCCGTGCTTTGCATTCCCATCACCTACGGCGAGACCCTGCTCGGCGCGCTCAATATCGAAAGCCGCAACGAGAGCGCGTATTCGCCGCAGGATGTTCTGATTCTCAACACCCTCGCTGACCTTCTGGCTACGGCCCTGCACAACGCCTTCGTGTTCCAGAAACTGCAGCAGCAATCGATCACCGACGGCTTGACCGGAATCAAGACCCGCCGATTCTTCTGGGAAGCTCTCTCGGCGGAGTGGAAGCGCGCTTCTCGTTCTGGACGCCCGTTTTCGGTTGTGCTGATCGATCTGGACAAGTTCAAGGAAGTGAATGACACCATGGGTCACTTTGAGGGCGACCTGGTGCTGGCGCGCGTCGGCCGCCTGCTCGAACAAAAATCCCGGCAGTCGAACGTGGTGGCGCGCTACGGCGGCGACGAATTCATCATCCTCATGCCCGAAACCGGCCCCGATCAGGCTCAGGTGCTGGCCGAGCGCCTGCGCCAGTGGATGGTCACCGACCCTATGCTCGCCGAGCACCACATCACCGGCAGCTTCGGCGTGGCCAGTTTCCCCACTCACGGTTTCTCCATTGAAGACGTCATCCGCGTCGCCGACGCCGGCATGTACGTTTCCAAGCGCTCCGGGGGCAATCGTGTGTCGGCGGCCGAGGAATTTGCCGAGGGCGAGGAATTCGCCGCGCAACGCCAGCAGATTTCCGCCTACATCGAGGGATTTCTGCAGCGCGAGCACAACGGCCCCGAGCATCTCGAAGAGCTGGGTAAGATGCTGGTGAAATTTTGCGGCGGTGAAGAAGCCTGCAACGTCCCGCTGCTGAAGGAATCCATCGAAGTTCTCAGCCGCGCCGCCGAATCGCGCGAGCTTCGCACCTCCGGCCACGGCGACATGGTGGCGCGCTACACCGAGATTCTGGCGCGGGCGTTGCATCTTTCGGCGGAGGAAACCGCCGACCTGGTGTATGCGGCTCGCGTGCACGACGTGGGCAAGATCTTCGTTCCCGAGCGCATTCTGAACAAACCGGGCCCCCTCACGGACGATGAATTTCTTCTGGTGAGAATGCACGCGCTCGTGGGCGCGGAGATCGTCGGCATCCTGCCGCACAGCGCCGCCATGCGCCAGGCCATCGAAAACCATCATGAGCGCTTCGATGGCACCGGCTATCCTGACGGCGCCAAGGGCGAACACATTCCCCAGTGGGCGCGCATCATCGCGCTCGCCGATGCCTATACCAACATGCTCACCGAGCAATCGATTGCAGCTGCGCGCACTCCCGAACAGGCCCTCGATGAGCTAGGAAAGATGAGCGGCACCGGCTTCGACGGAATGCTGGTGCGCTTACTGATGCGCGAACTGAAATCGGAACGAGCCTCCTCAGCCAAGGACAGTTTCTAGCTGTTTCGGGGATTGACCTTTGCATCAAGCTATGTGTTTAGGCATACGTGCACGTTTTGCCTTAGAGCTATTGCACGGGAGATTCTCGCTCTGTCGGGAGAATTTGCAGTCCCCGCGGCTCTTTCAAAACATACGAGCGCCCTTCCTTGAAAAGGTCGCCCCGGGCGCAAATTAACTTGCGGTCGTCGTGTGCGGTTACTGCTTTCGTGTAATCGTCGCCAGCCAACTGCATTCTTATGCTGTGAGTGCGGTCTTCGATGAAACCCAACACCGTGACCCATCCGAGTTGCTCGTCTGGCTGACGATCTAGCTTAACCACGATTCCGATGAGTTCAAATTCCTCTCGTGGGCTGATTGCCCGCAGCAGTCTTCCGGCTTCCTCAATCACGGGCAATGAGTCAGGACTGATGAGTATGTGCGCGGGGACCTCCTGCCGCATTTGTGGTCGAGTCCGAGACCAAGAAAACGAAAATTCTAAGCCTCTGACGAATTCTCTGTCCTCGACCATTCCAACGAGCGCATTACACAAATTTGCGCTAACGCCAAGACTTATGCCCTCCTCGAATGATTCGAGACTACCAGTTGCGGCGGCAACCTCAGCGGCTGCCCGTATCGTAGTGATCCCTGTGCCGAGTGTTCTGACCACGCGCCTTTCGTACGGCTCCTCAACGTCGCCAAGCGGTTGTTGTTGTAAAACAGGGGCCACCCTGGACACAACAGTTACAGTGTAGCTTCCTCGTTCAGTCTGCCCCATCTTAACTTTTCTTACGTAGTCGAGGGCTTGGTCAAACTTCCGTGGCGCAAAGTAGGCCCGCGGTTCTATCGCAGAACATGCAGCAGCCAAGACAGCATCTCTCGCCTTCTGAACCAATGCTACAGCATCCTCGATCGGGATCGTCCCATCGGCAGTCTCCGCGATATTCGAGCTTATGCGCACAACATCAGCATTTGAAATACTTAGGTCTGCCAAGATTTGCAGTTGCGAACGGCCTTCCGCTGATTCGAGAGTTTCCAGAACTTCGGACATACGAAGCGCAAAGTCCTTGAATCGAGAAAGGGGAACAGTAACCTCGTAATCGCCGTGGCCATTTCCTCGCGACCATACTGAGTACCGCTCTGGATGCACGTCTCGTTGTGTGCAACCAGTTGCTCGAAGGTAGCTGACAACCTCCAAGGAACGGATGGCTTCAAGGGTCTGGGAATCGTGTATTCTCGCCCTCATGGAAGTGCTCCCGTCGCAACGCGATCCATAATCCCCGTCACGCCAGCAACGTCAAAAACTTGCTTGCGCGGAATGTTAACAGTAACAGTTTCCGTATTCTCTGTGGGCGGCATCCCGCGCAGCGAGAACCAGTAACCGCAATGTCGAAGAAGTAATTCTCCCTCCGAGTGGTTAATCCAGTCAGCTACATTCTCGGGCACCGCGACAACTACGAGGATTCTCGGCACCATGACATCCGCTGGCCGAAGGTCGTCATAATTCTTAATTGGCACAGGAAAATTAACGGTTGTGGCGCTAATAATGTCACGTGCCGTGGACTTTAATTGCATGTCTAGCTGCGGCGATCTAATGGTTCCGTTTCCCCCGCGCGCCGCTAAACTCAAATCTACGCTGTCATCATCTACCGACACGTCTTTGGTCGCATATCCACATGCGGCGGCGACCGCCTTCACGTATGCCCTGCTAAATTCTTGCTTTTGCTGCGAAAGATCCATCTCGGCCAATTGAGTATATACGCTCGTGCATTTGCAGGGCCATCCACATCGAATACAGCGGAATTCTTAGACCTTTGCGGCGTCAAATCAATAAAGAACCATCACCACCTGCACTCTCGACTTGCAACTATCAACTAGAAACCAGAAACTAGAAACTATGCACTTATCCCTCTCCAACAAAGTAGCCCTGATCACCGGCGGCTCTCGCGGCATAGGCGCAGCCACCGTCCGCATGTTCACCGCCGCGGGCGCAAAAGTAGTCTTCAGCTATCAAAAAGCTCGCGAGCAGGCGGAAGCTCTAGCCAAGGAATGCGGGGCTGCCAACTGTCACGCCGTCTCCAGCAACCTCGACAGCCCAGATTCTGCCCGCGCCCTGGTCGCCGCCACCGTCAAACATTTCGGACGCCTCGATGTCCTCGTCGCCAATCACGGCGTCTGGCCCGCCGAAGACGTCGCAATCGACAAAATGACCGACGAGCAATGGCGCAACACTCTCTCCATCAACCTCGACGCCGTGTTCGGCCTGGTTAAATACTCAGTCGCGCAAATGAAATCGCAGCCCCGCCACGCCTCCGCCGCCGGTCACATCGTCCTCATCAGCTCCACCAGCGGCCAGCGCGGCGAGGCCTTTCATGTGGATTACTCTTCCACCAAGGGCGCAATCATCAGCATGACGAAATCGCTGGCAGCCGAACTGGCCCCCGCCGGCATCTATGTGAATTGCGTGGCCCCCGGCTGGGTGGCGACCGAGATGTCGAAACCCGCGTTAAGCGACCCGAAAAGCGGCGACCGGATTCGCAGCTCCATTCCCCTTGGCCGCGCCGGCACACCGGAAGAGATCGCCGCCCCGGTCCTCTTCTTATGCACCGAGCACGCCGCCTTCGTCACCGGAGAGATCTTCAATGTAAACGGCGGCGCCGTGTTAGCGGGCTAACTTGGCCGCAATTGGGTCTTGAACGTCGAAGGGATCTCCCGCTTAACCCGCCTAATGCGTAAGCCAAACTGCCCGCTCCAGGCGCGTGAAGCCCACATCCCGCCCGCAAGCAGCTACAATTCCCCTGCGGGCATCTCACTGACGGCTGCATGAAATACCTGTTTCTCATCCTCATTGCCGAACTGGCGTTTTCACTCGGGAGAGCTTCTGCCCAGGCCATCCCTGCCGCCGACCTCGAAAACGCCCACAAGGCCCGTGCCCTGCTCGATCAGGCCATCCAGGCCCTAGGCGGGGATGCGTTCCTGAATATCCATGACGTGGAGCAGGAAGGCCGCAGCTACAGCTTTTATCACGGACGCCCCACCAGCAACGGCGTATTGTTCTGGCGATTCGTGGAATATCCCGACAAGGAGCGCGTCGAGGTCACCAAAGAGAGGAATGTGGCCGTAGTCTACGCCGGCGACCAGGGCATTGAACTCACCTACAAGGGCCCGCATCCGATCGAGAAGAAAGACCTTACCGACTACCTGCGCCGCCGCAGGTTTTCTTCGAAAGCATGCTGCGCAATTGGATCAACGATCCCGGCGTCGCCTTGTTCTACGATGGCATGGCTCTCGCCGGCAACGTGCCCGCGCAGCAGGTCACATTGGTCAATTCCAAAGACGAAGCCGTTCACGTTTTTCTCGATTGTGACACCCACCTGCCCCTCAAAAAGAGCTTCAGGTGGCGCGACCCGGTCGACAAAGAGCTCAACTTCGAGGAGGAAATCTACGACAATTACCGCCCGGTTCAGGGCGTCATGACTCCTTGGGGGTTCACGCGCTACTTCAACGGCGATATGCAAAGCCAGCGCTTCCTGCACGCCATTCACTACAATGAGGGACTCAACCAGGCCATGTTCGACCCTAATTCCGGCTACAATCCCAATAAACCGGCGGGGAAACACTAGGTCTCTCCGGTCTGAACATAACTTACTGACAATGCAGTGTTTAGTGGTCGCAACCAGCGCGTGACCAACCAGGTTCCCCCTCCCCTCCGGGCCACGCACTGTGGCTTTTTTACCACAGTCGATATCTGTGAGCCGGTTGTAATCTATTCAATACTCGAGACATACCAAGACCCAGCTTGACTCAAGAGCAGACAGTCCGCTCCTCAGTAGAATGCAGTGGCGTGGGACTCCACAGTGGAGCGCGCGTCTGCATGCGCATTCTTCCCGCCCCTCCCGGAACGGGAATTGTTTTCCAGCGCGTCGATCTCGATGGCTTTGAAATCGAAGCCGTCAGCCGCAACGTGGCCCGCGTGAGCTACGCCACCAGTCTGATGAAAAAAGGCGTGCTCATTTCCACCACCGAGCACCTGCTCTCTGCCTTTGTCGGCCTCGGCGTGGACAATGCCATCGTCGAACTGGACAACCTTGAACTCCCCATTCTCGACGGCAGCGCTCTGCCCTTTGTCGAACTCATCCAGAAAGCCGGGTTGCGCAAACAGCGGCGTCCGCGCAAATATCTGAAGATTCTTCGCGAAGTCGAGATGCGCGAGGGCAACAAATTTATCTCGGTTTATCCCGCCGACACTTATTCGGTCTCTTACGCCATCAATTTTCCCCACCCACTGATCGGTAAAGAGACTTTTCAAGTCGAGCTTTCCAACGGAAATTACCTGCGCCACATCGCCGGCGCGCGCACCTTTGGTTCGCGCGAGGACGAGAAAGCCATGCGCAACATGGGCCTCATCCGCGGCGCGTCGCGCGAAAACTGCATCGTCCTCACCCGCGACGGAGTCGAGAACGGCCCCCTCCGCTTCCCCGATGAGTTTGTGCGGCACAAAGTCCTCGACCTGGTCGGAGACCTGGCGTTACTGGGCAAACCAATTTTAGGGAAAATCGTCGCCGACCGCGCCGGCCACGCCATGCACACCGCGCTGGTTTCGCGGATTCTCCGCGACAAGACGCTGTGGGAAGAAGTAACCCAGCCCGAGCAAGAGAACCACCCCGCCCACACCTATACCTCGCAAGCCTCCGCGGGATCTTCACTCTAGAAGAGAAGCATGTGGGGACAGCCGCCCTCGGCTGTCCGCCGGGCAAAGCCCGGCTGCCCGTACCGCCGATCTTCCGACCACTCGCTATTCCGATGGGAACCGGAGCGCCAGCGTCATCCCAACTCTGTCATTCCGATCGGAGCCGAAACACCAGCGACGCTTCCCAACTCTGTCATTCCGACCGGAGCCGGAGCGCCAGCGACGGCGTAGTGGAGGAACCTGCTGTTTCTCCCGCCAAGAGCACCTACGACGAAACCTCGAATGCCACCAGATTAGATTTCTCCAAGAACCGCACGAATGGGCTCATGCACTCCCATAGTCCCGCCGATCTGCGTTGAGTGGGAGGGAAAGGAGCTTCCTATGAGTAGTCCTATTTCCAATGCGCTTTCCATCGCATCGGGTGCCGTTGCGAACTCTTCCCAGATTTCGGCGGCTCGACCAACCCAGCAAACGACCCAGCAAACCACGATCGCGCCCGACACGGTGAGGCTGTCGGAGACGCAACAGGTCTATCAACTCTACAACCAGGGTCAGGAGGTGACGCAGATCGCTTCGTACCTCAACATCAGCGTCAGCGACGTAATACCTACCTGGGCATAGGCATTCCCCCTCCTTCAAGCTAAAGCATTCCATCTTCCACCGACCGCAGACCCCACTCTTGCCATCCGGAACACGACGAGAGTGGGGCTTTGTCTAATGACGGGGCCCGACCACCGAGAAGACGGGGGAATCCGCGCTGGCACTTTTTTCCGCGCGCTTTCGATCTCATCATTCTTCCAGCACCGAATACACGTTTCATCCATGGAGGCAGAACTGGAGTTTGCTCAGGAGCGGCGGCGATTCTTGCGGCAGAAAGTGCACGCGCCTGCCTTTGCCAGTTTTGATGGCGTCAGCGGCGGCATGATTCTGGATTTGAGCGAGGAAGGCTTGGCCATGCAAATGGGCGGAGGCTTCGACGGGTATTTTCCCGGAACTCCCGATAATCTTCCCCTCAAGCGCGGACGCCGCGTACGCATGGAGCTGGAGCTGTCCGCGGCCGCGCAGGTTACGCCCTCCAAGCTCGAGACCACGGGCTATATCGCCTGGGCCGACGCGCTCGGCCGCGCCGGCGTTCGTTTCTCCGATTTGCCCGAAGAATCACGCCGGCGCTTGAACGAGTGGCTCGCGGTGAATGCCGGCGCGCCCAGTCACACCGCTCCCAAGGTTGCGCTGGGCTGGCCAGGGCCTGCGGGCCCCGGCCCCAGGCTTGACGAGCGCGAGCATGTCCAACGTGAGCAGTTCCAAGGTCAGCATCTTCAAAGTGAGTATGTTCAGCGTGAGCATGTCGCGGTCAGCCTGGAAGCGGATGAGAGGAATGAGGCTCCGCCAGCCTCCGGCCCCTGGGCCTGGCTTAAGGCAACTGTCTCCGCCAAGAGCATGGACAGGCTGGAGCAGCCTCAGATTTCCGGCACCGTGCAGTACGAGTTCAATTCACTGGGCACGGACTTGACCGCGGCACTGCGGTTGATTGGCGAGCGGGCGCGGACGCTGACCAGAGGTACGAGTGCGGCCATTGCTCTGGCCCACAAAGACGCGGTCATGTGCCGGGCCAGTGTGGGCGAAAGCGCGCCCGCCCTGGGCACGCGGCTGGACGTGAACTCCGGCCTGGCCGGCGAGTGTTTCCGCGAGGGCAGGCCCTTGCGCTGCGACGATGCCGAACTCGATCCGCGGGTGGATGCGGAAAGTTGTCGCCGGCTGGGAGTGCGCTCGATCGTGGCAGCGCCGGTTCGCTACGAACGCGGTACGGTCGGGTTGCTGATGGTGATGGCCGCGGAGCCCTTTAATTTTGATGAAGGCGATGTAGCCGTGGTGGAAAGCCTGGCGCATACCGTGGTGCGGAGCATGAGGCTGGCCGAATCGGTGGAGCGCGGAGCCGTCGCGGGATAAAGAATAAGGCTTCGCGCCTCGCCGCAAGCCCGCCTACACTCTGTCATCCCGAGCGTTCCGAAGGACCGACGGGCAGATCGGGAAGGGCACGAGTTCCACTCGTGCCGCTAAATCTGAAAATTGGGTCCGCGCTTTTAGCGCCTGAGGTATGCTCTCCGTTGTCGCACCCGTCACCCAAATCACTTGCCGTTCTTGGCCGCGTCTTCCCCGTCCCTTCTTTCCTTGCAGCATCCAGAAACGCGCGTAACTCCTCCACATCTTCGGGAAGCATTTTGGTGAAGCGAATGCCGTTGCCGACCTGCGGATCGCAGGTGACCACGCTCGCGAGGATGAGCAGCGTGCTGGTGGCCGAAAGCTTGATTTCGAGCGCCGAGCCGATGGGAAAAGGAAACATAGTCTCGATGTAGCAGCCGTTCAGGCTGATATCGGTCGTGGCGCAGCGATAGGGCATGGGATTGCCCTGGAGATAAAGTTCGACCGGCACTTTCAGCTTGACGCGCGCATCGGCTCGTTGCTGCTGATATTCAGGCATGAGCAAGCTCTCCTGCGGCAGAAGTTGAACGGAAGGAAAAGTATAGCAGGAGCGAAAAATACGCCGGTCTCCTCGCCTGGCGGTCTGTTATCGTTGCTTTTGTTGAGCTGGTTTTGCTGAACGGAGACGGCGCCATGGAAGCGCTTCACACCACAAACCTCGAGTCGGCAATTGGGCCGCTGTTTCTGGCCGCGTCCGAACGCGGACTGGTCGCGCTCGAATTCGACGCGAGATTGCCGGGACAGCAATCGATCCGGCCGAACCCGCGAGATCTGCGCGAAGAGAAACGGGCCTTCCGCTTTGAGCCGGCCCCGCGCCAGATGCGGCCTTACGTGAACGAACTGGAAGAGTATTTTGCCGGCAAGCGGCGCCAGTTCACCATCGCGCTCGACCTGCGCGGCACTGATTTTCAGCTCGCCTGCTGGCAGGCGTTGTGCGCCATTCCCTATGGCGAAACCCGTTCTTACGCCGATATTGCTCGCGCCGTGGGTAAAGCAAATGCCTTTCGCGCCGTGGGCATGGCCAACAATCGGAATCCGATCGCGATCATGGTGCCATGCCATCGCGTAATCGCTTCGGACGGAACTTTGTGCGGATACGGCGGTGGCCTCGACATAAAGCGCAAGTTGCTGGAGTTGGAAGGCGCGCTCAGCGGCACCCTGGCCGCTTAGAAGCTATCTCATAAATGGTTTCGGGAAGGGCACGACGGACCATGTGGGGACAGCCGCCTCGGCTGTCCAGCGAGCGCAAGCGAGCCCCGGCAAATCAACCCCCGAAGCAACCCGGATGCGCTGCCTTTGACCTTGACTTTGACTGTATTATGCTTCCGCCATGCCGGGTCGCACTCTGGGGAATCGCACCAACGAGCAGTGGATCGCCCAATATGCCTCCAGTCACCAGCATCCCGTGAACCGGGCCTGCCACACGCTGGGCATTCCGACCATCCTGCTTTCGCTGCCGATTTTTCTTGCGAGCTTTTTCTTCCACGGGCTGTGGCCCTTCGCCCTCGCCCTGTTTGTGTTGGGATGGGTTTTTCAATTCGTCGGCCACGCCTTTGAAGGCAAGGCGCCGGAATTTTTTCACGACTGGCGATTCTTATTCGTCGGCCTCCGCTGGTGGTGGGCCAAGATTCACGGCAAAGCCTGATTTACCCCGTTCCGTCGCTTGCTCGTCCCTACGAGCGGTCGCGGCGTGCCGGCCTGGCATCGGATTTGTAATCCGCGGGATAAAGCACTACGCACCGGTTGAAACCTTCCCCGTCACTTTCCGTACGGAGATCGGTCTGGTCGCGCAGCGCCAGGTGGATGATGCGGCGTTCGCGCGACGACATGGCGGCGAAGTGGAAGGGCGTGCCTGTCTGGCGAACTTTTTCGGCAGCCACCGACGCGGCCATGCGCAACTCCTGCAACCGGATCGAGCGCTGGTTCTTGCAGTCAAACGATATCTTCTCGTGTTCGCCCGAAGGCAGGTGCAGGATTTCGAAGGCCAGCAGTTCCAGCGCGCGCAGCAATTCGCCTCCGCGATCGAGCAGCAGCGTGGAATCGGGGCCGGAGAAGTCGACGTAAATCTCCGGCGTCTCCCAGTCGCTCTGCGCCGGAGGATCGACGACGATGCGGTATTTCAGGTGAAGTCCCCCGTTGCTGACGACGGACTTAAGGAATTCATTAATGCGGTTGGCGGCAGCGAGTTTATCCATAGAAAGCTCGTTGAGGAAAGCTGTTAGCCCTTAAGCCTTTAGCTCAGAATAGTTCTACCCTGTGAACCCCGGTGTCCCCCGTGGTGAAAGGTCTTAGGTGTCACTCGAAAACAAATTTTATCGCAACGCTGGCGCTGAGCGCTCCAAGCTAACGGCTGAGAGCTGACAGCTACTTGTCCTTCTTCCGAGCGCGCTTCTCCATCATCTCGCGCATTTCACGCCCCAGCTTGGTGCGGTTCATGATGGCCTGCTGCGCCATCGAAATCAAATTGCTTTCCGCATAGTACAAATTCAATCCCGCCTGAAGATTGAAGAAGATGAAGCCCATCATGAGCGGCATCATCCACATCATCATTTTCTGTTGCGAAGGATCCATGCCGGTCTGCGGCGTCATGCGCTGCATGGCGAACATGCTGATGACCATGACTATGGGTAGCAGGAAATAAGGGTCGCGCGCCGAGAGATCGGTGATCCAGAGCCAGTGCGCGTGGCGAAGATCGAGCGCGACGCCCAACATGCGGTAGTAGGCGATGAGGAACGGGAACTGGATCAAGGTCGGCAGACATCCGCCGGCGGGGTTCACGCCCTCCTTCTTGTAGAGCGCCGCGACTTCCTCGTTCATGGCCGCCTTGCGCGGGTCGCGCAGGCTGTACTTCTTGTATTTCTCCTGAATCGACTTGATCTGCGGCTGAATGCGCTGCATCTTCAGCATCGACTTCATCTGCGTGATCCGCAACGGGAGCAGCAGGATCGTGATGACCAGAGTCTGCAGAACGATCGCCCATCCCCAGTTGGAGACAATGTGGGTGTGGGTCCATTTCAGCCAGAGGAAAAGCGGCCGCGACAGGATGCCCCACCAGCCGAAGTTCACGATGCCGCGAAGATCGGGGCTGCCGTTCTTGATGGTGGGCACGGGCACGGCGTCGAGCACGGCCAGTTCCTTGGGGCCGACATAGATGCGCTGGGTCGTTGCTCCGTGAAGGTTGCCCACGGCGGCGCCCAGCAGATCGACGGTGGCAGTATCTTTGGAACCGGCCCCCACGGGATTCAGGCCGGGCTTCTGCGCAATCTCCATGGTCTTGTGCAATGTGACCATGGCCGAAGCGGCGGGATCGTCGGGGATAAAGATGGCGGTGAAGTATTGGTCGCCGGTACCAGCCCACTCGAAGGGACCTTTGATGGTGTTGCCAGCGCTGACGCTTTTGACGCTGAGGCGCGACACATAGTTCGGGAAGAAGATGTAGCCGCTGCGCTCCGTCGAAGCGTCGTTGTGGTAGTCGATGCCGGCCGCCGCGTAGGAGGCGGGCGTAGTCTCGTCGCCAAAGCCCGCAGGCCACGCCGGCGGGGCAAAGGTTTCAGCGCCTTTGTAAACCACCGACGTCTCGACATTCAGCACATAAGTCTGATCAAAGCGAAAAGTCTTGCGGACAACCAGGTCCTCGTCGGCGTATTCGAAGCTGATCGAGGCCGGAGCCGAAAGATTGCCCTCGTTCGAAGCAACATAAAGCGCCGAGTTCAGAACGTCCGCGCAAAGCTTCGTCGTAAGTCCAGAGAGAAAGCGGGTAGCCGAATTTCTGGGCCGCGGCGGGGTTGACCAGATCGAGCACGCCGTTCTGCGCGTCGTTGTCGAACTTCTTCAGGACCCAGGATTTCACCTGCGCGCCGCGATTCGTAAAGGTGATGCGGTACAGATCGTTCTCGATGACGGTCTCAGTTTCGGCAGCCGCCGATTTCCTTACCGCATTCGGCGCGAGGGCTGCCGCCGCCGCTGGCACAGCAGCCGATACCGTGGACTCTGGGGCAGCAGTGGCGGGCTGATTTTGCGTCTGCGTCGCGGGCGCTGGGGGAGGTGGCGCGTATTTCTTGAGCACCGCCTGGAAAATAATGAAGCCGAGGAAGGCAACGGCCAGTACCAGAAGAAGGCGGCGCTCGGAACCTGGTTCCTGCTGCGGATTTTTGTATTCGGCCAAAGTTTTCCTAGAATCAGAATGGATGCGACTGAAAGTTCTCTCGCTTTACCGGGTCATATCCGGACCCGGCAAAAGGATGGCAGCGGAGGATGCGAATCAAGGCCATCCAGCCACCGCGCAAAACGCCGTAACGCTCAACTGCCTCCATGGCGTATTCCGAGCAGGTCGGCACGTAGCGGCAGGCCGCGGGCAGCCAGGGCGAGATCGCCCACTTGTAGCCCCGCAGCAGTTGCAGCGTGACGAATTTGGCGCAATTCTTCAAGAGCGGCCTTCCGTATTGCGACCGAGCTTCTGTTCCATCACCGCGAAAGCCCGGCTCACTTCGTTCAGCACGGAGGTGAACTCGGCAGTAAGTAACGACTTCTTCGGATTGATGACCACATCGGCCGCAACTCCCACCGGCGGCCTCGACAACCGTACCGCCTCGCGCAGTCGGCGCTTCATCCGGTTCCGATCGACCGCCCCGCCCAGCGCTCGCCCCACGGTGAACCCGACCCGCAGCCCCAGTGGCGCGGACGCCCTCGTCCGCGTGTGAGCGCCAGCCGTCACGTCAGCCGGCACCCTGGCCCAGTAAAAAACCGTCATGGTCGCCGAAAAATGCCGCCGCCCCTGCTTGTAGACGCGCTCGAACTCCGCGTGGCGCAGAAGGCGCGCCGGGCGCGTGAGCGATGCTGTTTTCTCTGGCGGCATGGCCGAATCTGGCCGGGCTTCCAGCATGGCATTCGCCATCATCCCCTCAGGCCGCAAGCGGCCGAGAGTCTCGACTGTGGAAGTGTGCGGCACGGGAAATGCTAGTCGCGGAAGCCGGGCTTTACCGATATCCGCTTCCGCCCCTTCGCGCGGCGGCGGGAAAGCACCTTTTGGCCGCCCTGGGTCTTCATGCGCGTGCGAAAACCATGCTTCTTAACTCGCTTGCGCCGGTTGGGTTGGAATGTACGCTTGGGCATGAAAGATAGCTGCTCCTGATTCCGTCAACAGTGTTGAGACAAACTCTGAGTATAAATGACAAAGCGGCAACAGGGCAAAGGCCAGCCCCGGTTGGTAGCGGGTCAGTTTGAATTTGCTTTGAAAGGGCGCGACTTCAGTCGCGCCGTAAATGCCGCAAAATCAGCGCGGCTTCAGCCGCTGATTTGCAAATTGACCCACCACCCTCCGGTTCGTAGTGGCGCAATTCGGCCTACGCGACTTTGTCATCCTCAGGGTAGCCGTTTTTCAGGCGTAGCGAAGAGCCTGCCCTGAGCGAAGTCGAAGGGATCTCGCTCTTGGCCGGCCTGATGCGCAAGCCAAACCGCACCACTACCCTCCGGCTTCTTTCCTTCCTGCAAAACCGAAAACCGGGAAGGCGCACTTCAACATTCTCCGGCAAATAATTCCCTCACCGCGTTTTCACTTCCACGAGAAATGCCAACTCAATCCCAACTGCACCTTCGCCGTTGCAGTTACATCCTCGACACTTGACAGGCGCGTGGAATGGGTTCTGAATGCATGCTCAGGAAAAAAATGGACGCGAAGATTTTCTGCGCGACGCAAAATTTTTTGTGCTACCATGCCGCACACGGTCGAGTTTGAAAAGTCATACGCACAATGTCAACCGCTCACAACACAACGGGTGTTTTCCGCAGTACACTAGCAGTTCCATCAGTCGGGTAAGTAAACAGAAGTCTTAAATCAGGCGCCCTCAGCCAGCCGCCGGGACGCCGCGGCGGATATTTCATAATTTATGTCATCTCAAGGTGCAGGTCTTTCCCCCAATCCGTGGACGCGCATTCTGGACGCGCTGGAAAAGAAAATCAACCGCCACGCCTACGACACGTGGTTGAAACCGACGCGTTACAGCCACTCCAGCGGCGCAGTCTTGTTCGTGCGGGTGCCCACCGCGGATTTCCAGCACACCGCCGACAAATATGCGGACCTCATCCAGGAAGCGATCGACAACCTGGGGCTCCAGTTCGACGATGTGAAATTCGTCACGCCGGAGGACGATCCCGCCGCCACCGCGGTGAAACATAATGGCGGCCTCTCGGCGATTCCGGCAACCGCCGCCGGCGCCCCCTCCCAGGCCCGTTTTGATTGGGATGGCGCCGCGCAACTGAATCCCCGCTACACCTTCGACGCCTTCGTCATCGGCAGCGGCAACCAGTTCGCCCACGCCGCCTGCCAGGCCGTGGCCGAGCGTCCCTCCAAAGCCTACAACCCGCTGTTCCTGTATGGCGGCGTGGGCATGGGCAAAACCCATCTCATGCAGGCCATCGGGCATGAGGTGAAGCGGCGCCAGCCCCAGGCCGCCATCTGCTACGTCTCCAGCGAGAAGTTCACCAATGACATGATCAACTCGCTGCGCTACGACAAGATGACCACATTCCGCGACAAGTTCCGTGGCGTCGATGTCCTGCTGATCGATGACATTCAGTTTCTGGCCGGCAAGGAGCGGACGCAGGAAGAATTTTTCCATACGTTTAACGCCCTGCACGACACCATGAAGCAGATCGTCATCGCCAGCGACCGTTCCCCCAAAGAGCTGGCCGAAATTGAAGACCGGTTGCGCAGCCGCTTCGAGTGGGGATTGATCGCCGATATTCAGCCGCCCGATCTCGAAACCAAGGTCGCGATCTTGCAAAAAAAGGCGGAGCAGGAAAAAGTCACGGCTGCCCACCGATGTGGCGCTCTATGTTGCCCAGAACATCCGCTCCAACGTCCGGGAGCTCGAAGGAGCGTTGATCCGCCTGGTGGCCCACTCATCGCTGATTGGCGCCGAGATCACGCTGCCCTATGCCCAGCAGGTGTTGAAGAATTTTATCGACTCCCAGGCGCGCCGCGTCACCATCGAGTCCATCCAGAAAATGGTGGCCGAGCAGTTCGGCTTGCGCCTGGTCGAGATCAAAGCTAAGAATAATTCGCGCGCGATCGTGTATCCCCGGCAGATTGCGATGTACCTCGCCAAGCACATGACCGAGGCGTCGCTGCCGGAAATCGGCCGGCAGTTCGGCGGAAAGCATCACACCACCGTGCTGCACTCGGTGGAGAAAATTGAAGAGGTCCGCAAGAACGACAAGGATTTGAACAGGCTGCTCAACAAGCTGACTGAGCAATTGGGTGGGTAATTCACGGTGATTTTAGGTTGCATTGGCGAACATGGTCGGAAGTTTTCCGGGGCTTCCTTGTTAGGACTGTGAATCAGATGTGGAAACTGTGCATGCAGCGGGACGAATAGCAGAAGTGGAAATCTTGTATGCCGGTCACCGCCGGTTTGAGGACCGATTTTTCACACGAAGGGTCAGGGGGTAACGCGGTAAGAATAGACAGGTTGCAAGAGTTTTCCACTTCTGCGAACCGCCTACTGTTACTGCTGGTTTTATAGGTTTTATATTTGATATAAGGGAAGTAATAAAAGTAGCATGCGGGCGGGGAGATAAACTTTATGCCGGTGGAAGCGGCTGTTGCGGCGGGGACAACGACGATGGAGATTACGGTCAGCAAGTTTGAATTGCTGCGGGAATTGACGGCTACGCAAGGCGTGGTCGAGCGCAAGACGACGATTCCGATTCTCTCCAATTATTTATTCGAGGCGGCCGAGGGATAAACTGTCGCTCACCGCGACCGATCTCGATCTGAGCCTGCGCACTTCCTGCAACGCGAAAGTGAAAAAGGAAGGTTCATGCACGATCCCGGCGCGCAAGCTGCATGACTACGTGAAGCTGCTGCCGGATGCGGATATCACGATCAAACTGCTTGAAAACCATTGGGTCAGCATCCGCTGCGGCCGGTCGAATACAAAGATGGTGGGGATGGCAAAGTCGAATTTCCCCAGCTTGCCGGTATTTCCCACGGCGGGCGTAGTGAAGATTCCCGGCGCAGGTATTGCGCGGACTGATTGCGCGGACTGGGTTTGCGATTTCGAGCGAAGAGTCGCGCTACACGCTGAACGGCGCTCTGATGCTGTTGAAGCCGGAGTCGATCACCATGGTCGCGACCGATGGGCATCGTCTGGCGCATTGCGAGCGCGCCGGTGAAAAATTTGAAGGCGTCTCCGGTGAAATGAAAACGCTGGTGCCGAAAAAGGCAATGGACGAACTGAAGTCGCTGCTCGATTCCACCGATGCCGACAAGGTCGAGTTTGCAAAAGATGAGTCCACGCTATTTTTCCGCATCGGCTCGCGGCTGCTCACCTCGCGCCAGCTTACCGGGCAATTCCCGAACTTCGAAGCGGTTCTGCCCAAGGACAACAGCAAGAGCATCGCCCTGAATAACGACGAATTCAGCGCCGCCATTCAACGTGTGGCGCAGTTTGCCGATGAGCGTTCGCGCGCCGTGCGGCTGAAGCTTGAAAAGGGCGAAGTGAAGCTTTCCGCCTCGTCCACCGAATCGGGCGAGTCGGAGGATTCGATCGAATCTACCTATGACGGCGAAACCCTGACCATCGGCTTCAACGCAGGCTATCTGGTCGACTTCCTCAAAGCCGCCGGCACCGGCGAGGTTCGCCTCGAGTTGAAAGATTCCCAGTCAGCCGGCCAACTGCGCCCCGCCGAGGGCGACGATTACAAGTACCGCTACATCGTAATGCCGATGCGCATCTGACCCATCGCGCAGGTACCGTGGGGACAGCCACTAACCATGGAGGGACACCGCCGCAGATCATGTGGGGACAGCCGCCTCAGCTGTCCAGCGAGCGAAGCGAGCAGAGGCGAATCAACTCCCTAAGCGCAGCAGAGGCGCGGCTGCCTTTGACCTTGACTTTGACCGGGAAGGCACGACGTTCCAGTCGTGCCAAACAGCAAGCAATAGAAAAGAACAGGCTTCAGCCGCTGAGGTCCACAGAGCATGTGGGGACGGATGCATTCGTCCCTCCAGCGAGCGCAAGCGAGCCCATAGTCCGAAGCCTCGGGGCTTGACCTGCGGCCCTTCCTGTCATACATTGGCGGCCAATCGTTCTGGGAGGTATTTATGTTAGACGGCTTCAAGAAGTTCGTCCTGCGCGGCAACGTGGTCGATATGGCGGTAGGCGTGGTGATCGGCGCGGCATTCGGCACCGTCGTGGCAGCGCTCACCAAAGATCTGCTGACGCCGCTGATTGCGGCGCTGGTCGGCAAACCCGATTTTTCGGCGATCAGCTTCACCGTCAACGGCACCGTATTTCCCATCGGAGACTTCATCAATGCCTGCGTGGCCTTCGTGCTGGTGGCGGCGGCGATTTACTTCTTCGTGGTAACGCCGGTGAACGCTCTCGTGGCGCGAATGAAGCGCGGCGAAGCCCCGCCGGATCCGACCACCAAGAAGTGCCCGGAGTGTCTGAGCGAGATTCCGCTCGATGCCCGCCGCTGTTCGCACTGCACCCAGCCGGTGCTGGGGCGGGCGGCGTAACATGACGCGCGCACGAAAATTGGCTTTCGTATTTCTCATCTGCATCGCTTCTGCGGCGGTCGGCCCACTGACGTCCGGCCAATCTAAGGATCAACCCGGGCCGCCCGCAAGGCCGAGCGGCACCGAGCAGCCGGTGCCACAACGCGTTCGAGTGTCGCAAGGGGTTTCGCAAGGCCTGAGAGTGAAATGGGTTGCGCCGAAATATCCGGAGAAAGCGCGGCAGGACGGCATTCAGGGCAAGGTAGTGCTGCGTGCCAACATCAGTAAAGAAGGCGACGTGGTCGACCTTTCAGCCATCTCCGGAGACCCCCTGCTGGTGAAGTCCGCCGTCAAGGCCGTGAAGCAGTGGAAATACAAGCCATATCTTCTCCAGGGAAATCCGGTGGAGGTAGACACCGAGATTGTCGTCAACTTTTCACTGTCCCATTAAGCTCGGCCCGCTCGGGTAACATGACGGTATGAGTCTCTGGCGAATCTCCTGCGGCCTGTTCAGCATTTTTCTCGCAATCATGCTGCGGGAACCCGCGCTTCTGCAGACAACCGCGCAGTCTTCGCCATCCTCCCCTTCCTCGAAGCAGGTCACAAAGCACCCGCCCAATTCTCCGCTGGATTCCGGGACGGTCAGCAACAGCATCTACCGTAACCCCGCCTTCGGCTTCACCTGCAAAATTCCTGCGGCGTGGGTGTTGCGAACTGAGGAGATGAATGCGCGCAAGGCCGCAGGTGTGATTGCGGGCGAGGGCAAGGCAGCCACGGATGGCAAGACTGGCAAGGTTGGCAAAGCCGGCCGCGTGCTGCTGGCGGCGTTCTCGCGACCTCCCATGGCTCATGGCGAAGACGTGAACGCGTCGATTCTGATCGCGGCCGAGCCCGCCTCGGCCTATCCCGGATTAAGGGACGCAGCTCAGTATTTCGGTCCGCTTACGGAAGTCGCGAAAGCGCAGGGATTCGAAGTCAACGAGGAGCCCTATGAGTTTGTCATCGGAGCCAAGACCGTGGTCCGCAGCGACTTCGAGAAAAATGTCGGCACCAGGGTCATGCACCAATCGACGCTGGTAATCCTGGCCCACGGCTATGCGGTGTCGTTCACATTTATCGGCGGAACCGACGACGAAGTGGAAGAGTTGGTGCAGGGGTTAAGGTTTGAGGCGGGTGCAAGAGGCGCAAAGTGATCTAACGATCCCCATAAACCTTGTCATTCGGAAAACTTTGTCATTCCATAAAGTTGTCATTCCGACCGGAGCCGGAGCGTCAGCGACGGTGGAGCGGAGGAACCTGCTTCTAGCTGTCACGGGGTTCTATGGGATTCCGCAGCTACTCCAGCGGCTCCGGCTCCAGCGCAATATTCTTCTCGCCCGCGGCTTTTTTCTCTGCGTATTTTTTCATCCACGCTTCCCAGCTCTTGCCGGCGGCGGTGTCGCGTCCGGTAAAGGCCAGCGCGGCAATGTCGATGTAGGGGACGGAAACTTTCTCGCTCGAGTTCTTCGGGTACAGCCGGACGATGGAATCCTTCAACGTGGCCGCTGTACGGCGATCAAAAAGATAACCTTCGATTTTCGATCCATCTTTGCGCGTGATGGTTACATCCCCGCGGTAGTCGAAAGCCTTTTCCAGCGCCCCGCAGATTTCCTCGTCGCTGGCAAACTCCGGGATCCAGCCTTCTAGATTTTCGTGGACCGTGCCGGCGGCAACCTCCAGCGCGTCAGGATTTACATGGGGCACAGCCTGCGCCGCGGAGTGGTCAATATGTCCGGATTCTTTGCCTGTCATTGCGTGCTCGTGAGTCGCGAAGCGACGGTCGCGAAAGGAATCTCATAGCCCCCACGTAAGTGCGGGAGAGATAGCTTATGCACGCGTTTCGTGCAGGGACTCGCCGCTCGCCGCGATCTGTACCAGCGGATGCACCGGCGCCTGATGCTCCTCCAGCAACCGCAGCGCCTCTTCATCGCGATAACTCGAAAACAGAGTCGCCTTCACCGTCGCCAGAAATCCGCCCAGAGAAGAAAACGTAGCATTCACCGCCGACGCTTCATACCCGCTGTGCACCATGCAATTGGCGCACGCCGGATTGCCCGACTCCGTCCCATAATTCCCCCAGTTCGTCGTCGAGAGCAACTCATCGAAGGTCTCAGCGTAGCCATCCTGCAGCAGATAGCAGGGTTTCTGCCATCCGAAAATATTGTAAGTCGGCATGCCCCACGGCGTGCAGGGATACGTGCGCTTGCCCATCAGAAATTCCAAAAACAGCGGCGACAGATTGAACCGCCAGTTCTTCTTGCGGTTCGACAAAATCGCGCGGAACATGCGCCGCGTGCGCGCGCGGCCCAAGAAAATGCTTCTGGTCGGGAGCTTTGTCGTAGGAGTAGCCGGGCGAAAGCATCATGCCCTCCACGCCCAGCTCCATCATGTCGTCGAAGAACGCGCGCACCGATTTCGGGTCGGCGCCATCGAACAGAGTCGTATTGGTGGTCACGCGGAAGCCGCGCGCCAGCGCTTCTTTGATCGCGTCCACGGCAATGTCATATCCGCCTTCGCGGCACACGGCCAGATCGTGCTCTTCGCGCTGGCCGTCAAGGTGCACGCTGAACGTCAGATACTTGCTCGGCGTGAAAAGATTAATCTTCTCTTTCAACAGCAGCGCGTTGGTGCACAGGTAGATATATTTCTTGCGCGCGACCAGCCCCTCCACGATCTCACCGATCTGCGGATGCATCAGCGGTTCGCCGCCGGGGATCGACACCATCGGCGCTCCGCATTCGTCGACCGCGCGGAAGCATTCTTCAGGAGTGAGGTCCTTCTTCAGGATGTGGGCGGGATACTGAATCTTGCCGCATCCGGCACAGGCCAGGTTGCAGCGGAAAAGCGGCTCGAGCATCAGCACGAGCGGATACTGCTTGCGTCCCGCAAGCTTCTGCCGAATCACGTAGGACGAAACCGTCCACATCTGTGAAACCGGAACTGGCATTGCTTTGGTTGAGAACTCCCGTGCATCTATTTTAGCAGGGGCCGAATCGTTAGATGGCGCGTGAAGCTCAATAGGTGCCTCGAAAATGAAACCGTCGCGCAGCGCAGCTCCGCGGACGAATCGAAAGGGGCGCCCGATTCAAGACTACTCTTGGCTTGAGTGGGCCAGTTCATAGCCGGACAGATTAAATTCCCACGGACTAGTTCGAATCACAACCCAAGGAGAAACGCAGCAGCACATACTTCATTCATTCGTGCGGAACTAAGCTGGGCCACACGTTTCCCCAGGCGCTGTTGCGACACGGTAACTGCGTTGTGCATGTTCACCGCACACGGGAACTTCATGCCATCCTCCTCATTCAGAACGACTTCCGATGGCACGCCGCGAATCGTGGAAGTGACGGGCGCAACCGTGACGGTTGATAAATACGTGATGGCGCTGTTGCGGGTGAGCACGAGGGCCGGCCGTTTCTTATCGGGCGCGGCAAACTGGTAGAGCCGCACCTCACCTCGGGCGATCTGGCCACGAGCTATTCTTCCGGCCACGTGGCCTCCGACTCCCAGCTCCGTGCTTCCGCGTCGGCTTGCGAGTGTCGCGAGTAGCCCTGGCGGTCGCGTTCTTCACTGGCCCGCAGCTCCAACCGGCTCAGATGTTCCCGCAGGGCGTCGCGCACCAAAGCGGAACGGTTTCGCCTGGTGCGCTTCGCGGCTTGGTCGGCGGCGTGTAGCAGCTTTTTATCCAGCACGATTTGAACGATTTGCATATGTGGAATCCATTCCACAGTATATTCCACATAAAAGGCATTTCAAAGCAAAGTGATTTCGGGTATGGTTGGGTCGGCCGCGCGTTTAAACCGCGCCAACACGAGTACCGGAAACCTTGCAAAACGGGAGCTTACCGCGCGGAGTCAGGCTGGGTCGAAAAAAAGGGGTTTTCGTGATATAATTTTGTCAGTCGCAAAAGACCCTAAGTATTAGGAAATTCAATAACTTGAAGTCTAATTCCGGGCGGCGTCACGAGCCTGGATTCGGGCGATTCTTCCAGGCGGTTTACCGGCATCTGGCAAACGGAACAGAGTTCAGAGACAGAATCGGGCAAATTCTCCAATATAGTGGATTCCCGCGGAGCGGAATGGCCACTAAAGAGATCAATACTCCCATCGTCGAAACCAAGACAAAAAACGGAAAAGTGACTCCTATCACCGCTCGAACAACGGAGGCAACGGCGACTACAACGCCGATTCCATCAAAGTGCTGGGTGGGATGGAGGCGGTGCGCAAGCGTCCGGCGATGTATATCGGCTCGACCGGCGAGCTGGGCCTGCATCACCTGGTGTACGAAGTGGTCGACAACTCCGTGGACGAGGCGCTGGCCGGTTTGCCGACCAAGATTGAAGTCACGATCCACATCGACAACTCGATCACCGTGGTCGACGACGGGCGCGGCATTCCCGTGGACGATATGGATATCGATGGAGAAAAAGTTTCCGCCGCGCAGGTGGTGATGACGACGTTGCACGCCGGCGGGAAGTTCGATTCGTCCACGTACAAAGTTTCCGGCGGATTGCACGGCGTGGGCGTTTCCTGCGTCAACGCGCTCAGCGAAGAACTGGATCTGGAAATCTGGCGCGACGGTTCCACCTGGGAGCAGACTTACTCCAAAGGCGAGCCGACCAGCAAGCTGAAGAAGACGGGCGCGGCCAAGACGTCGCGGAACGAAAGTTCACTTTCTGCCCGACCGCAGCATTTTCACGGCGACGGAATACAACTACGACACGCTGGCGCAGCGACTGCGCGAGCTGGCCTTCCTGAACAAAGGGCTGCGTCATCACGCTCACCGACGAGCGCACTACCGACTCCAAGACCGGCGAGCCGAAGCATACCGAATTCAAATACAACGGCGGCATCGCGGAATTCATCAAGCATCTGAATCGCGGCAAACAGGTGCTGCACGACAAGCCGATCTACATGGAAGCCGAGCGCAACGGCGTGGTCATGGAGATTGGCCTGCAATACAACGACGCCTATTCGGAGTCGCGTCTTCAGCTTCGCCAACAACATCAACACCGTGGATGGCGGCACGCATCTTTCCGGTTTCCGCACTGCGCTGACCCGCACCATCAACTATGCCGGGCAGCAGATGGGGCTGTTCAAAGACGTAAAAGAAAACCTGACCGGCGATGACGTGCGCGAAGGGCTGGTCGCCGTGATCAGCGTAAAGCTGCCGCAGCCGCAGTTCGAAGGGCAGACCAAGGGCAAACTGAATTCCGATATCGCGGGCGTGGTGCATGCGTTCGTCAACGAACGGCTGGGCGCGTTCTTCGAGCAGAACACTACCGTGGCACGGAAGATCATCAACAAGGCGGTGGACGCGGCGCGCGCGCGCGAAGCCGCGCGCAAGGCTCGCGATCTTGACGCGGCGCAAAGGCGCGCTCGATTCCGGCGGGCTGCCGGGAAAGCTGGCGGATTGTTCGGAGCGCGATCCGAACCGCTGCGAATTTTTTCTGGTCGAAGGTGAGTCGGCAGGCGGCACAGCCAAGCAGGGGCGCGACCGGCGCTTCCAGGCGATTCTTCCGCTGAAGGGAAAAATTCTCAACGTCGAAAAAGCCCGCTACGACAAGATGCTGGCGCACGAAGAAATTCGCGCCATGATTACCGCGCTGGGCACCGGCATCGCGAAAGATGACTTCGATCCGACGAAAGTTGCGGTACGGCAAAATCATACTGATGACCGACGCCGACGTGGACGGCTCGCACATCCGCACGCTGCTGCTGACGTTTTTCTTCCGCCACATGCAGGAGCTGATCAAGCGCGGACAATGTCTATCATCGCGCAGCCGCCGCTGTATTCGATCAAGAAGGGCAAGTCGCATGCAGTACATCAAGGACGACGACGAGTTCGTGAAAGTCATGGTGAAGCGCGCGGCCGACGGGCTGATCGTGCGCTACGGCGAAGGCGCGGCCAAACTTGAAGGCGCGGACCTGGCGCGCTTCATGACCGTGCTCAAGGAATATCTCGACTTCTTCGACAAGGTCGACAAGCGGCTGCGCGACGAGACGGTGACGGAGCTGCTGCCGAAACTTGATCTCTCGAAGCGCGCGGATTTCGAGGGCGACAAGAAAAATCCGCCCAGGAAAATCGAGAAGCTCGAAAGAGAACTCAAGAAACTGCAGAAAGACCGCAAACTTCAAGAGCGTGGAGAGCCGCTTCGACGAAGAGCACAACCTGTGGGAAGTGCACTTCGTGAACTCGCAGGGCGCGGAGCACATCATCAACTGGGAGCTGGCGTCGACTCCGGAGTGCCGGCAGCTGCTCTCGAAGTTCAAGCAGATCGAGCCGTATATGGAGCCGCCGTTCGTGGTGGAAGCCGTGCCAAGGCCGCTGCTGCGGCAAAGGACGAAGAAGCGGGCGAGGCCGAGGCCTGACGACGGCGATGAAGAAGAAAGGCCGAGAAGAAAGCCGCGAAGGCTGCGCCGAAAAGCGCGCCGAAGTCGAAGCCGTCGAGAAGACAACGCCCGCGATCTGTTCGAGTACGTGCTGAACGAAGGCAGCAAGGATTCATCGTGCAGCGCTACAAAGGTCTGGGTGAAATGACCGCTCCGCAACTATGGGAGACGACCATGGATCCCGAGCGGCGGACCCTGCTCTCGGTGAAGCTGGAAGACATCGCCGAATGCGAAACCATCTTCACCACGCTGATGGGCGAAGACGTGGAAGCGCGGCGGAAGTTCATTGAAGAGAATGCGCTGGATGTGAAGAATCTGGATATCTAGAGAACTGAACACATCTCATAAATGGTTTAGGGAAGGGCACGACCTTCATTCGTGCCGCCCACTGTCAACAATAAGGACGCAGGCTTTAGCCGCTGAGGGAGTCGCCGCCACGATTCAATTCCAGTGTGCTTATGCTGGTTGGGATGATTTTCGGGAGAGCGACGCTAACGTCGCTCCCAGCGTCAGCAACGTCAGAAGCGAGATATCGCCGAGCGAGATGGCGCAATAGATACACCACACTCCGAGAACGTGCTTCGATGCGGGCCAGGAAGAGCGAAAAAGCCAACGCCACGAGCACAACTCCCAGCAGAAGGCGGTAGGAGCGGCGCAGGGCCAGAGCGCCCATGAGGAAATATCCGGCGATTCCGAGCGACGGCAACAGGAATTCCGGCCAGCACAGCGTAGGGGCTGTGATTGACGATGCCGCAATCCCAGCGTTCGTTGATGCTGCAGGGCGAGTCGCCTTCGGTGCGGTAATGTTCGCGAAGCGCGAGAGTGGAAACGACAATTCCCAGGGCGGCTAGTATTACGAGAACGTACTTCATGGTGATCCTCTCTTTTCTTTCATTGTAGTCATGGAGGGCGTATTACGTCGGCCACGAGCAAGAGACCTTTCGCGTCCTGACGCGCTCTCGATTTATCACTTTCACCCGGCTGAACGCGCCGTGCTATCGTCAGGCGCCCTTACGGGGCGCGAATCCTCCGGCTGCGGCGATGTCTTGCAGCAGGTCGGAGGCCTGCCAGTCGGCGCCGTGATACCACTTGAAGATTTTTCCATCGGGCGAGATGACGGCGGTGCTTAGCGAATGGGTGATCTGGCCGCCTTCTTCTTCGTAGGTCAGCGCGAAATAATTGGCAAAGTCGGGCAACTCTTCTGACGGAATCGCTGAAAATTCCCAATGCGTTGAAGAGCGTGGGATCTTTGCTTCCGCTGCTGGAAAATCCGTAGGCGCGGAGAACTTTCGGCGTGTCGTGCTCCGGATCAAAGCTAATGCTTAACAGGTGAGTTTTGCCGTAGTGAGCGGGATCGGCGCGGAGTTGGTGATCGATGGCGGCGAATTCGTGGCTGACGCGTGGGCAGAAGTCGGGAAAAGGACAGCGTGTGTAGATAAGCGTAAGGAGCAGAGTCTCGCCGCGATATTGATGCAGCGAGATGCGCTTGCCGTTCTGGTTGATGAGGTGGAAGTCGGGGACGTCATCGCCGGGAGCGGGGATGTGCATGGTCGCTGTGGGCTTGCTAGCGGGCGTATCCGTGTGGCTGACGACCTTGACGTTCTCCAGCCAGTACTTATTATCTGCGGCTTGAACAACAACGTCGGCGGTGATCGTGTCTCCGGGCTGCAGTTGGTCGAGCGCCGAGGCCGGTTTGAAACTATAGGGCATGATCATCGGATCCATAAAGCCGGCGATGGGCTCGTTGTCGATGTTGGCGGTGCTGGCGTTCTTGTCTACGGAAATGATTTTGCCTTTGAATGGGTAACGCTTGGCGGCGGATGAAGAAGTTTCCGGCTGCGGTTTGCTACGGTTGCATGCAGCAGAGAACACGAGCAGGACGCAAGAGCACAACAAGAAGCGGGCCGCGAGTAAATTTGGTTTATTCAGCATATTCGATCTTCAATTATCTCCGATCATTGCGCTGGAGTTAATCGCTCCGTCTAAATAAGGTCTGCCGTGTGGAAGTAGAAACCATCGAGCTTCGCTCGACCAGACAGCCGAGGGCGGCTGTCCCCACATGAGCATCGCTGCGAAACTCAGTTATCCCCGGGCTCAGTAGTGAAAGCGGTAGCGGAACTCTACATAAAGTTGCCGCGGGTCGTTCCAGTGAAATCCGCCAAAAGTCAGGCTGTTATCCAGTTGCACGCGGCGGTTGGCTACGTTCAGGGCGTCGACGGAAACGGTGTAGTTCTCAGCGAAGGTTTTTCCGAGCGCAAGGTCGAATGTGGTATGACCCGGCAGATAGTTCCCGGGATACTGCACGCCGGGCAGGCCGTTCGTGAATCCTGAGCCGTAGTACACATTGGTCGAGGCATAGGCGTGACCGGGCAGGTTTGTGTTGAGGCCCACATTCAATGTGTTTCTTTGATCATGATCGACCGGGGAAAGTCCCGGGGGTATGTCGAGTCCGCATGCCGAGTCGTCGGGCGGGCAGATCAAGCCTCCGGTGATGGGCGAGGTTGCCTGCGCGATTTGATTTGCGTAAGCGAGGTGAAACTGGCTGCGATGCCAGAGGTTGGGGGAGCGCAGAGTGAGCTCCCAACCTTGAATCAAAGCCATATCCCAAGTGATCGGCCAGAAAAGGTTCGATTCTCCGATGTTGTTATGGTCCAGCCAGTTCTCGGCCCTGGTTTCGTAATTATCGGCGCTCAGGTTCCAGCCGTGATACGGAATGGTTACGCCAATTTGCCATTCGATATCGCGCTCACCGTGCAGAGGGGCGAAAGTAAAATTCTGGCTGTTGGCCAAATCGAGAAGCGCGCCCGTGGCCGTCGAAAGTGGCGGGGCCTGATAGAAGTAACCGTAGAAACCTC
The DNA here is from genome assembly GCA_963784085.1 of uncultured Acidobacteriaceae bacterium. Taxonomy (GTDB): domain Bacteria; phylum Acidobacteriota; class Terriglobia; order Terriglobales; family Acidobacteriaceae; genus Sulfotelmatobacter. Next base: position 379,605 of record CAWAQH010000017.1, read on the forward strand.
TGAAAACCCAGTTCAGGTGAGGGATTTTCACAGCAACACCAAAGCGCGGATCGGTTGCGCTCTCTGAGATCGATGAATCAAATTCGGTTTGGCGAAGGCCGGCAATAAAGGTTAGCCAGGGCGCGACTTTGAATTTGTCGTTGATGAATAGAGCAGTGACTCCTCCATTCACGCCGATGGAGGAGGCGGGGAAGTTCGTCTCGCCGTCGTTGAATAAATTGTCGAAGTAGTTGTACTGGTGCTGGCCGAATCCGTACACGCCAGCCTGGAGATCGTTTTTCCAGAAGGTAGCGTTGAAAGCAACTTGCGCGCCGACGTAGTTGGCATTCTCAGTCACGGTTGAGGAGACCGGAAAATCGTTCGGGTTGCTTTTATAGTCGGCGCCGTTGTAGTGATAAAAGGGAGAGACCGTAAGCAGCATGTTCGGATTGAAGGTGTGCACCCACGAGAAAGTGGCGTAGCCATCGGGCTCCCGCTCGGCGTCGCGCAGTCCGTAGCTGGGATAGTTCTGATTTCCGATCGAGTTGGGATCGGGATCGATTGGAATCTGGTAGTAGTCTTGCCGCAGGGAGCCGACCACTCGGAACTGGTTCTTAGGATCGGGATTGAAAATAAACGAAGCGAATCCTCCATAGCCGTTGTCCGCGTCGTGAACGACTTGCGGGACGGGGGTCTGAAGTCCATAGTTACTGCGATTTCCGTTCAGGCTGGCATAGTAGGCGAAGCGCTCGTGTGTCCGCCGCAACTGATTTGGTCGTTGGTTTGGTAGAAATTTCCGGCGCTGATCATAAGGTCGCATTCGCGATCGCGTTCGAAACCCGTGCGCGGCGCGACGTTGAAGATGCCATAGGTGCGGTCGCCATAGTCGGCGTCATAGCTGCCGCGCTGAACTTCAAGATAGTCGATGTCTTTGGGATCGATCTGCGGGCCCAGATTCGTCGCGATATTCGTGTTGGGGATCGGAACGCCATCGATGAGCCATTCGACCTGGTGGCCTCCGCGCATGTGCAGCATATCGTGCGTCACATACGCCGCCGGCACGTAATCGGTGATCATCTGCATGCCGTTGGTGCGGTCGGCTCCGGGGTTTCCTGGATGTCTTCGCGACTCAGCATCGTCGTCGGCGTAACGCTGTCCAGCGGTGGCTTCCACTGGAGTTCCTGAGACCACGATGGTTTCTTTCGCGCCGGCGACAGTTAACTGAAATGCAGCACCGGACTCGTGTCGCACTGAACAATCACGCTTTGTTGGACTAGCTGAAAGCCCTGCAACGAAATTGTGACCGCGTATGTCCCGATGGGTACGGAACTGAATTCAAATTCTCCGTTACTCGTCGGAGTCCAGGGACTTCGTCCAGTCCGAATTCTGCGCTTTCAACGTAACGTGTGCCCCTTGAATAGGACGGTGCTGAGGATCATGAATCACGCCGCGAACGGAGCCGAAAATCGTGGCGAAGGCGGCTACGCTGGTTAGCAACAAAGCTAGAAGGATGGGCGTCGTCTTGCGCGTCATTTTTTGTCTCCATGCCAAACGGTTTGGGCCGGTGGCCGTGGCAGCTCCGACTATAGCTTCGGCGGCATGCAGGCGGGTTCCGGCAGGGAGCGCCGCTCATGCGGTAACGAATGAAACTAAGTGAGTATGGGAGACAACTTCAACAGGTGGGCGGAGCCCGGGAAGATTGGAATCGCGAAAAAATGGGAGCCGGAAAATCCGCTTGGGAAGCGGCCAGGCCGGCATGGATCGTTTCGAGCGAAAAGACCGCCCGCCCAGGCTGCGCGTGTGCCCATTGGGCGCTCGTGATGGCGCGCCCGCAATCGCCCCTGCAGCAACCCGCATCGTGGAAAACAAGCTCGGAGGAATCCGCACTCCCCGCCTCATGGCAGTGATAAGGAGCGTGATACGAAGAATTACGCGCAGCCTTGCGCACGCAACACGCATGCGCGGGCGTCGTCACCGCCAGCCCCAGCGGGACAAGGTTCCCCGCCAGCGCAAACAGCAACAATAATCTGGCCGCCAGACGACGCATGCTCTTACAATGCATATTCTCTATCGAAACCGGAACCCGGTGGGTTGGGCCCAAGTGGGACCAGCATAGAACAGGAACAAGAATCCGCGCAAGCAAGCCCGCCGCCGGACAGCGGCTCGGTTTGCCCTTTACACGATTGTCATCCTGAACAAGCGTCCTTTGCGCTGAAGAGCCTGTCCTGAGCTGACAGGCGAAGAATCTGGGCGAGCCGCGCGAAGCGTCGCGTTCTTTGCGACGCAGTAATCGCGCGTTTGGCTCGCTTCCTTGTCAAACAGCCCCGCTACCCGCCCTCAGGTTGCTTCTTCCTCCCCGCGACAGGCACAATAGACCGCTTACCCGATTTCATGCCAAAGAGGTTTTCCATGCATCTTCTCCGCCACGCGACCGTGCTGTTCGCGCTCTTGTTTCCTCTGCTCGCGCTGCTCTCTTCCGCTCAAACGTCCTCTTCGTCCCTTGCCTATCCTGAGGCCAAGCGCGGCGATCAGGTTGACGATTACCACGGCACCAAGGTCGCCGACCCCTACCGCTGGCTCGAAGACACCGACTCCGCCGAGACCCACGCCTGGGTCGAGGCCGAGAACAAGCTCACCTTCAGCTATCTCGACCAGATCCCCTACCGCAAGGCCATTCACGATCGCCTCGCCAAACTGTGGAACTACGAGCGCTTCACCGTTCCCAGCCTGCACGGCGGCCGTTATTTCTTCCAGCACAACAGCGGACTGCAGAATCAGAATGTGCTTCTGGTGGCCGAGTCGCTCAACGCCGAACCTCGCGTTCTGCTCGACCCCAACACGCTCTCCACCGACGGCACCGTCGCGCTTGCCGGCGCAGCCGTGTCTGACGATGGCAAGCTCATGGCCTACGGACTCGCTGTCTCCGGTTCCGACTGGAACGAATGGCACGTGCGCGATGTCGATACCGGAAAAGATCTGGCAGACGATCTCAAGTGGGTGAAATTCTCCGGCGCCTCCTGGAGCAAGGACAACAAGGGTTTCTACTACAGCCGCTACGATGAACCGAAAGGCGCCGCCCTGCGTGAGGCCAATTATTTTCAGAAGCTCTACTATCACCGCCTCGGCGCCGCTCAATCCGAAGACAAACTCGTCTACGAACGGCCTAACGTCAAGGAAATGATGTTCGGCGGCGGCGTCTCCGACGACGGCCATTATCTGATCATCGCCGTCACCCAAGACACTTCGTCGAAGAACCGGCTCTATTACAAAGACCTTACCCGGCCGGATGCACCCGTAGTGAAACTGCTCGACGACTTCGATGCGCACTACGATTTCATCGACAACGACGGTCCCGTCTTCTGGTTCCAAACCGATCTCGACGCTCCCCGCGGCCGCGTGATCGCCATCGACACGCGCCATCCCGAGCGCGCCAACTGGAAGACTCTGGTCGCGCAGGGCCCGGACAAACTTGAGTTCGTCCACGCCGTGGACAATTCATTTCTCCTGGAATATCTGAAAGACGCCCGCACCGAAGTCCGCGTCCACGATTTAAGCGGCAAGTTCCTGCGCAACGTGGACCTGCCCGGCATCGGCACCGCCGCAGGCTTCGGCGGCAAGCGCTCCGACAAAGAAACTTTCTACGCCTTCACCAGCTTCATCGCACCCGCCACCATCTATCGCTACGATCCCGCGGCCGGCAAGAGCGAGATTTTCAAGCGGCCCACAGTCGATTTCGATTCCAGCCGCTACGAAACCAAACAGGTTTTCTACAAAAGTAAAGACGGCACCCGCGTGCCCATGTTTATCACCGCCAGGAAAGGTGTGAAGCTCGACGGCCAGAATCCTACCCTGCTCTATGCCTACGGCGGATTCGACATTTCGTTGACCCCGGCCTTCTCCGTGCCAAACGTGGTCTGGCTCGAAATGGGCGGCATCTATGCCCAGCCCAACCTGCGCGGTGGCGGCGAATACGGCGAAGAGTGGCACCAGGCCGGCATGAAGCTGAAAAAACAGAACGTCTTCGACGATTTCATCGCCGCCGCCCAGTGGCTCATCGACAACAAATACACTTCCACTCCCAAGCTCGCCATTCGCGGTGGCAGCAACGGAGGCCTGCTCGTCGGCGCTTGCGTAACTCAGCGTCCCGATCTTTTCGGCGTCGCCCTGCCCGAAGTCGGCGTCATGGACATGCTGCGGTTCCACAAATTCACCATCGGCTGGGCCTGGACTTCCGACTATGGTTCCTCCGACAACCCCGAAGAATTCAAAGCCCTCTACGCCTACTCGCCGCTGCACAATCTGAAACCGGGGACAAAGTATCCGCCCACTTTGATCGCAACTTCCGATCACGACGATCGCGTCGTGCCCGGGCACAGCTTCAAATTTGCCGCCACCATGCAGCATGATCAAGCCGGCCCGGCCCCGGTGCTGATTCGCATCGAAGTAAAAGCTGGCCACGGCGCGGGAAAGTCGATCACGAAATTAATCGACGAAACGTCGGACACCTGGGCCTTCGTAGCCCACAACCTGAATATGAACGTCGCGCTGCAATAGCGGTTCGCTGGAAATTATAGATTGTCATCCTGAGGCCCGCGCTTTCTGCGGGCCGAAGGACCTCTGCAACCTGCTAGCGCGCCACCCGCCTCGGTGGCACAGCTCATGTGGGGACAGCCGCCTCGGCTGTCCAGCGAGAGAAGCGAGCAGCAGCTCGACTCACGGGGAACAGCCTCGGCTGTCCAGTGAAGGGCATTACCCCGTGTTCCCCCGTGCCCACCGTGTTAAAGGCTTTATTGCTTACCGCCCCTCATCCGCCGAAGGCCCGTACACCGACGGCACCGGCACATCCGTCAACCGCAAATAAACTCCCAACTGCGCCCGATGATGAATCACGTGATTCATCACCATCCGCCGCATCGCGCCCATGCGCGGCCCGTTGTAAAACGTTTTCTCTCCCATGGAGAGCCTCCAGTTCTTGGCCCAATGCTCGTCGCTCGCACCCACAATCGCCGCCCGCTGCGCCGCGACATTCTTGTCGAACAATTCCAGCACATGCTTCTGGGACTCCGCCACCGTGGGCTTGCGCGCCAGTTCCCCCGCCGGACGATTGGCGAAATCCAGCGCATCATCCTTCATCACGCTCACACCCATTCCCGGCAGCTCGGCAATGTGCCCGGCCAGCCGCCCCAGCAGCATCGACTTCTCATGCGGCTTGAACGCCAGCTTGTCTTCCGGAATCCGTTCCAACGTCCGCCGCGTAGCCGCCATCTCCGCATCAAACTCCGGCAAGAACTGTTCACTAACCGACATAAAAACCTCCCAGAAATTTTGAGACCGTAGAAGCCAAAAGGACAAACGGGCCATGTGGAGACGGACGCATTCGTGAGCCTGCCTTAGCGAAGCCGAAGGGTCCAGCGAGCGAAGCGAGCCGTACGTCCCGCATGCACACCGCTTTGGATGTGACAGCCCCCGATTCGCTTCTCTAAAGTTGTAAGAGTGAAATCTCAGATCCCAAATCCACTCGCCAGCCAAAAATGAAAGGAAATCGTCTCCCGAGCCCCGCGATCAAGCCGGGAAACACCGAACCGACTCCACTATTACCAACGTGGTTCGCACCAAGCTCAAGACCGCCCGTAGTAAGAAAATCCCACTTCTATGTTCAACGAACTCCACACATACAACGAAACGGCACATCCAACCCCAGACCAATCCCACTAGTTAACCACTCGGATACGTAGCAATCCGAATTACCCCGTGATCCTCCGTGCCCCCCGTGGTGAAGGTTTTTCTCGCCCCAAAAAAAGAGCGGCCCGAAAGCCGCCCTTCACGCAATTCGCAACTGGGTACTGGGTACTAGGTACTAGGTCCCGGAGGCTATCTGCCCGCCGCAGCCGCCGCTGGCATCAATCCCGCAATTGCCATGCTCTCAATCCGTGCCAGCACGTTTTCCACGCTGGCCCCGGTATCGGTGCATGCATCCACATAAGGATGCCGGCTGCCATCGGCGTGCATCACCAGCACGCTCGCCTCTGAGTGCGCTTTCTTTACCGTGTAAGGCAGATGATGCCGGTCATTGCGGGTCAGCGTCGGGCCCAGCACCACCAGATCAAACCCGGCTTTGCCGATCGCCGCCTCCACTCCCTTTCGCCCCACGGCTTTGACCACCGTGTGACCAGCTTTCTCAAACGCCGCAGCCGTCACCGACTGCGCGTCTCCATCCCCTTCACCATAAAGGATTTTCAGCTTCGATGCCTTCGCCATGAGTCTAGGTCCTCGCGCGGTACCGTCATAATCTGCCCGGTACTCGACCCCTCACGGTAGCAACGGTACCCTCCTCTGAGTACATCACCGAAGGCCAGCAACGACCGCGCGGAATCCGCCACCGTCGCGCCTTCTGCCTCAGGCTTTCGAGCTTCGGCAAAGCCAAATTGCACTAAGCGGCAGCCAAACCCCTGAACCCCGAACCCCAAACCCCGAACCCTGTTTTCCAAATCCTCTTCCCCTTATTTCGTTTCGGCGATACACTCATGCCCCGGAGGAGTTTCTCATGCTCGCCGCTCGCCTCGTCGTCTCCGGTTTCTTCCTGCTCACTGCAGCCGCCCTGTGCTCGGCTCAATCCTCCACCGCTAGCTGCAATCTCGACGATGGCCGCCAGATCTATATCCGCTTTAATCCCGTCCACGTGAAAAATGAGAAACTCGCCAACGGCAAGCCCTGGACTCCCGGCGGCGCTCCCATGACTCTGTTTACCGAAGCCCCGCTCACCCTCTCCGGCGGCGCCATCCCTATCGGCGCTTACACCGTTTACCCCATCCCCGGCAGAGACAAGTGGACGCTCGTCATCAACAAGAACGTCACCCCCGGCGCGGCCTACGATGAAAAGCAGGATCTCGCGCGTGCCCAGATGGAAACCGATCAGGTTCCCGATTCCGTCGATCCGCTCGAAGTCGCCTTCGCTCACAGCGGCGACAAATGCAGCCTCCGCATCTATTTCGGCAAAACCGCCACCTTCACCGATTTCATCGCCAAGTAGCTCATGCGAATCCTATTCGTACTCCTCGCAACTTCCGCCGCGCTCGCCCAGTCCGCCCCTCCGCAATCCGCACCCAGCCAATCCAAACCCGGCTATTCCCAGCCAATGACCCAACCCGCCGTCACCACCGAAAGCTTTCGCGGCGTAAGCGCAGTCTCGCGTGACATCGCCTGGATTTCCGGCACGCACGGCACCTATCTCCGCACCATCGACGCCGGCCGCAACTGGATTCCCGACCAGGTTCCCGGCGCCGAAGCCCTTGACTTCCGCGCCGTGGTAGCGTTCTCCGCCGACGAAGCTTTCCTCATGTCCGCCGGCCCCGGCGACCAATCCCGCATCTACCACACCACCGACATCGGCCGTCACTGGCAGCTCCAATTCACCAACACCAATCCCAAGGGATTTTTCGACTCCATGGTCTTCTGGGACCGCACCCACGGCATCGCGCTCGGCGACCCCATCCCAGACGAAAAGGGTCAACTAAAATTCGAACTCCTGATGACGAACGACGGCCAAACCTGGACCCAAATTCCACCGTCGCAACTCCCGCCCGCCGTCGAAGGCGAAGGCGCATTCGCAGCCAGCAACACAAGCCTCGCCATCCTCACGGATCGGGAAGGGCACGACTTCAGTCGTGCCGTAAGCGCCCCCGAAAAAATTGGGGCTTCAGCCCCTGAGGGGAACATCTGGTTCGCCACCGGCGGCAAAGTTTCCCGCGTCTTCCACTCCCCCGACCGCGGCAAAACCTGGCAGGTCTTCGATACCCCCATCATCCACGGTCCCGACTCCGCCGGAATTTTCTCCATCGCCTTCCGCGACCCGCTCCACGGCGTCATCGCCGGCGGCGATTACAAACATCCCGACCAGGATGGCCCCAACCTAGCCTTCACCTCCGACGGCGGCCAGACCTGGACCCTCTCCAAAATTTTCCCCCAGGCCTACTACTCCGCCGTTGCCTACGACCGCAAATTCCGCGCTCCCAACTCAGCGACCTTAGACGAGAATCAGGCCCACGTCCGCCTCTTCCTCGTAGCGCCCAAATTCGTCTACGACTTCCGGCCCCCGCGAAACCCCACCCGCATCAGCCCCCGCAAAAAATCGCCCCTCCAGTTCAACGCCCTAAGCCCATACCCTCAGGGCGGAGCCCTGGTAGTAGGCCCAAAGGGCTCCATAGCCACGATCCCGTGAACCCTGGCCACTGGCCCCTGTCCCCCCCGAAGCCCACCCCCTAAAGTGACCTTCTAGCGTGCAATTCCCCTTGCCCACTCGCCCGAAACCCATTACCCTATGTCAGGCCTTGGCAATGTTCACCCCGCACCCCAATCTGGCGGATGGCGTCAACCACTCCATCATCCAATCGGAAATCGAAGGCGGAGTCTTTCTTAACGATCTCCCGCCCTTCACCACATTGCACATCCAGACCATGCACCACTGCTACAAGGCGGTTCTACTGGGCGGCAGCGAAGCTCTCATCTCCGGCCACCCCGAGTTTTGCCCTGACCCGGTTCACGTCGCCATCGCCGGTTCCACCTGGGGAGGTTCCATGCTCAAGCTGCAATACGTCGGCCGCGGCATGCATCTCGAATTTCACCACCCCATGTACGACACTCCCATCGTGACCTCGCCCATCCAGGAAATCCGCGACTACCACCCCATCCCCGAACCCGCCACGGCCAACTCGCTAAGCTACTGAATCGCTATCTCCGCACTCTGTCATCCTGTGCAGTCGAAGAACCCCTGCAATCCTCTGTAGCGTCCCTGACGCGGCCAGGCATTTCCACCACGGACCACCGAAGAATTCCTCCATGCCCGAGCTTGCCCTGAGCATCGAAGGGTGTCTCCGTGGTAGATTAGTTCCGCGACACAACTTCCATGACCATCACCACGCGCGAAGTCAGCCACGTCACCATCGTCGACATCAACGGCCGCATCACCCTCGGCGAAGAAACCGGACTACTCCGCGACACTGTGCGCAAGCTCGTCGATGCCGGTAAAAAGAAAATCGTCCTCAACCTCGCCCAGGTCGACTACATCGACTCCTCCGGCGTCGGCGAACTGGTCGGCAGCTTCACCACCGTCCGCAACGCCGGCGGCGAACTCAAACTCCTCAACCTCACCCAGAAAGTGCAGGACGTCCTCCACGTCACCAAGCTCTACACCGTCTTCGACGTAAAAGACGACGAATTCACCGCCGTAAAATCCTTCGACTACTTCTTCGCCAAATAGCGTAGGACCGGGTCTCGGACCCGGTCAGCCGCGTAGCGGCGCATCATGCGTGTGGGATAGGAACGCGCGGGAACAGGAACGCGTGGGAACGGGCGCATTCGCCCGTTCAGACGAGCGCAGCGAGGCGCTCCGCGTCAGCGTGGGCGAGACAGAAGAGTGAAGCCGGCGTCAAATCGGAACTACGAGAACAAACACACCGTTGCTGCTTGCAACTACCCCCACCGGGGCTGCTCATCGAGGCTGATGCCGAGCGCGGTCTTGCCGACCACTTCGTGCGTAAGAAAAGAATTGGCGGGATGAATCCTGCCAAGCCGCGCATCGCGCACTAAGCGCTCATATCCTGCCGAGCGAAAAATGCCATGGCCGCCGGCAACATCGAGGCCAAGATCGACCACCCGCCAGGATGCCTCGACCGCGTGGTATTTGGCCGCGAAGATCTTCGACGCCCATTCCGCGCCGTAGTCCGCGCCGTTCGACCAGTCCTCAGCGAGGCGATCCACATGCGGCCCGATGGATTCAAGCTCGATCACCATTTGCGCAACCGCGTGCTGGATCTCAGGATGGTAAGCCATGGATCGGGAAAGACCGAGTGAACTCTTGCTCTTCGCAGCCGCAACGCTCTTGTCCAGAGCGCGCTGGGCCAGGCCGTAATAGACGTTGGCGAATCCCATCAGCCCCCAGGCAAATACGGAGAGCACAAAGGCATCCAGGCCAGCGCCCCCAGCCGGCACCACCCGCGCGATGTACTTGTCCGGAATAAATACGTTCTCCAGGACCGTGTCATCGCTGCGCGTCGCCCGCATGCCCAGAACGTCCCAGGTTTCTTTGATGACGTAGCCGCCGCTATCGCGCTGCATAAACGCGTGCACGATCTTCGGGTGATCGGGATCGCGGGTATCCATTCCATGCACGCCTAAACGCGTCCACACCGGTGTCAGGCTGCCAAAGTGCTTTCGCCCAGTGAATCGATAGCCGCCCTCGACCCGTTCCGCTTTCGACGTGGAGAGCAGCACCGGAAGGTCGTTGCCACTCTCGGCGTTGCCGGCTGCGAAGATCTCGCCCGCAGCGGCATCGCGCAGCATCCATTCCAGCGAGGTATCCCCACCGCGCCAGAGGTCGGGCGGCAACGCCCACCCAATAAAGATGCATATTGACCGCCAGCGCAGTCGCCGGAGCATAGTAGGCGAGCCGGCGCTGCGCTCGGCACACTTCGGCGAGACTCAATCCAGGGCCGCCAAATTTCTCCGGAACTGGCATGACCAGATACTTCGCGGCCCGCAGTTCTTCGAAGTCTTGATCGAAAAAGCGATTTTCGCGGTCGTAGGTAGCGGCACGGGAATCGAAGCGGACCAGCATCTCCTCCGTGAGACCACGGTCGCCCGAAAGCTCGGCCGCTGCGCTTCGTGTTTTTTGGGAGCCACCACTCTTGCTCGAAAGGTTGGGAAACGTCGCTTCAGGAATTGCCATCCGTCCTTCCTCGCACTCCGAATTCAAGTTTTCCACGCCCATTCTACAACGCAAGCCCCGAATGAGCAGGACTTTGCGTGTCGCTGATCCCCCAACCCTGTCGTCCTTCTATGAAAACAGGCGCACCTGTCCACAGGTATTTTGCGGCGATGCGGACAGGCTTCTATTCGCGCTCGAGGCGCATAATCGCCGCCGAAAGACGATTCCCGCGAACCAAACTAGATAACACCAGCGCCCGACTCCCACCAAGGCCATGCAGGAAGGTCGTTGCGGGCCGTCTCCGCCCCGAATCGCCCAAAGAATGGACGATCCATCCCACTCTTACCATCCAGATTCTCCACGGAAATGCACGGGCGCAGACGCGGCCAAAGCGATAGCCTATTGCAGGCTGAGGTACATCTCGCTTTGTTTGTTAAAGCCGATGTGTAACATGTTTTCCTGACCACTGGAAAAATCGCCCGTCACCGTGGCGAATTGTTCGCTGCGGCCTTCCCCCGAGGTCACCTGCACCCGAAGAACATGTTTCCCAGGCGCGATTTGCATGGCATGGAATTCATGGCCCTGGACATGGTGAAACACGACCAGATGTTTCTTGTCGGTACCTTCCAATGTATGTACGTAACTCAGGGTGTCATCCACCCAGATCGACAGATGAGCCTCGGCGAACTTGTGTTCCACTTCGATGTCCAGCATTGCTGGAGGAGTTGCTGGAAGAGATGCTGGGGAAACTGTTGGTGAGTCTGCGACGGCCACTTTCGCTGAGGGAGGAGGCGGATGGGTTCCGTTCGCATGAACCGCTTTTGGGAGCTTTTTCCCAATCCGCGGCCGCGCTGTAACCACCGAAGTGACCACGCTGCCGTCTGCCGCCGTTGGCGCCGCAGCTGCTTTGCCCGCGGGAACTTCATGCGGCCAAAACAACTGTCCCACCCGAAATCCGAAGACTGAGAGTCCGAGTAACAGCAAGGCCCCGGCGAAAGACTTCTTCCGCATATTCTCCAGCAACTTATCCGCTGCTTTGCGCTCGAACGCTTGTGCGGACGTGCTTGCGGCCGGCTTGGCGACGCCCGCACGCTGCCCCGCGGCCCACGTTCCGGCCCATCCATCCGTCGTCTGGGCTCCGCTTTCGGTCCCGTCCGAAGCTGGCTGCCCTGTTTTGCCCGGTGGATTCTTTCCTTCCCGCAGCGCCTGGATGTCGAGCGCCATTTCTTTACCGCTCTGATAACGCTGGCCGGGATCTTTCGCCATCGCGCGCGAAATGATGGAGTCGAGTCCCGGAGGCAGGTGAGTATCGAGAGCGGTCGCCGGCACCGGGTCGCGGTTGACAACCTTGAAGGAGACCGTGAGGGCGCTGTTGCCTTGAAACGGTCGGTAACCTGTCAGGACCGTGTACAAGACTACGCCCAGCGAAAATAAGTCCGACCGCCCATCCACCGCCTCGCCATTCAGTTGTTCGGGCGACATGTAAGCGGGTGTCCCTAACGCACGCCCCCCAGACTCTGGTTGGCCAGGTTTAGTTTGGCCACTCCGAAGTCGGCGATTTTGGCATGACCGTCTTCCGTGATCAGAATGTTCGCGGGCTTCAGATCGCGGTGGACCACGCCCTGACCGTGCGCGCAATCCAGCGCTTCCGCCAGTTCGACGGCTATTTGTAGTGCGGTCTCCAGCGGCAACTTATTGTCGCCGCCCGCGAGCAGCACCTTGTCGAGGGACTGTCCCGCAACATATTCCATCACAATATAAGGAGCGCGCGTCTCCGGCTCCTCGCCGACATCGAAGACAGTCACGATTCCAGGATGCGACAGGCGTCCCGCAGCTTCGGCTTCCCGGAAGAAACGCTCGCGATACTCGCGTTCTTCTTCCGGCGGTTGGCCGGCCATGGAAATGGTCTTTACCGCGACGACTCGGTTGATCACGGGATCGCGGGCTTTGTAAACAACACCCATGGCTCCCCGCCCCAGCTCGGTCAGGGTCTCGTAGCGCCCAAAACGTTCGCTCTTGCGATCATCCATACGTGTCGTCTGCGGTTTTCAGGCCTTCAGGGTTCCCGTTGACCTGGTCAGCCAGTCAGGCCATAACTTTCATACAGTGAACTTTCCCAGGGGTCGCGAGAGAGGAGGAGGGGTTTACGCTTATCTATATTGTCTGCTCGCTGGCCGAGCCGCTCCAAGTTACCAACGTTTTCGGCGCGGAGGAGACGCCGAAAACGCTGCCGATCTTCCCAACGCTGGCGTCCTGAGTAAAAAAATGTGGGGACAGCCGCCCTCGGCTGTCCGCCGGGCAAAGCCCGGCTTTGTCAGGCAGCGAAATTATCCCTACTCTGTCATCCTGAGCGAGCAAGCGCTTGCGCGCCGAGCGCAAGCACTTGCGTAGTCGAAGGACCCCTGCAACCTATACACACCCACCACCCCAACGGGATTTCCTATGGGGGGACCCGCCCATTAGATTCTTGTTGATCCTTGAGTGGCACAGCGCTTCAGCGCTGCGATTAGCTCCAGGGGGATGGAGAACACGACAATCCCGCACCACCAGGAACCAAGCTAGTTAACATATTCGCAAACGACCCACTGAACCCACCAAACCCCATATTGCGGAGGAAACGCCCCACGATTAGAACAGCCGAACCAGGCATCCCATCCCACTCTCACTACCTTGATTCCCGTCACAAACGCCGAAAGTAAAGAGGCGGCCGCCAGACTTCGGATCTTTCCTACTCTGTCATCCAGAGCGGAGCAATCACCTGCAAGCATTTCCTGGCCCGATAAGCGCCGTAGTCGACGGATCCCTAGCCCCTACAGCCCATACAAACCCTGCGCCCCAACAGGATTTCCTATGGGAGGTTCCGTCTGGGTGCCCCATTTCTCGTTTTTTGCGAGAAGTGGGGATTTTTTTTGGCGCACGGCGGCGCAGATCCAGCGCTAGAGCGCTCGCAACCCGATTCCCACGAACCAAACTGGATAACACCGGCCCCAAAATCCCACTCTGGCCACAAAGGGATCTTTCGGGAAGCCTCCGCGAACCTGAGACACTCAAGAAATCGACGATCTGCCCCACTCTTACTACCTCGATTCCCCCTCAGACCACCAAAAGTAAAGAAGGCGGCCGCCAGGCCGCCCTCAAAAACCAGGTACCAGGTACCAGGTACCAGATACTGTCTACTTTGCTGGCTATTTCGGCCCCCGCAGCATCTCCGTCACCCGCTCATAATCATCCACGCTCGCATACTCGATCACAATCTTTCCCTTCCCATTGCGGTCTTTGATCCGCACCCGCATCCCCAGAGTCCTCTCCATCTCGGTCTGCGCCGCCCGCACATTCGGATCCATCCACCGTGCCCCCGCAGCCCTCTTCTTCAACTCCGATCCCGGTATCGTTAAATACGGTTCATTCAACTTCCTCACCCGCTCTTCAATCTCGTCCCACTTCAGCTTGTGGGCCACAATTTCTTCCGCCACCAGTTCCATGTCCGCGTCGTTCTGCAGCCGCAGCAGTTCGCGCGCGTCGCTAAAGGTGATCCGCTGCGCTAGCATGTGCTCCATCACCTTTTTCGGCAGCCGCAACAGCCGCATGTAGTTCGCCACCGTCTCCCGCGACACCCCGATCCGCTCCGCAATCTGCTCCTGCGTCAGCTTGAATTCCTTGCTCAACACCCGGAAAGCTTCCGCCTGCTCCACCGGATTCAAGTCCTCGCGCATCACATTCTCGAGCACCGTCATTTCCGCCGCCTGTTGCGGCGAAAGCCGGCGCACCAGCGCCGGAATCGTCTCCTTCCCCGCCATCTTCGACGCCCGCAGCCGCCGCTCGCCCAGCACCAGCGTGTAGCGCCCTTCCACTTCCGCCGGCCGCACCACCACCGGCTGCACCACGCCATGTTCTTTGATCGAATTCCGCAGATCGGTCAGCGCCGCCTCATCAAAGATGTAGCGCGTCTGATAAGGATTTTTCTCGATCAACTCCAAACTCAGGCTCACCACTAGATCGTCTGGATTAGCCTGCGCATGAATGGAAATCGCTTCGTGTGGTGCAGGCTCCGGCGGCCCTAGTGGCGCGGGCGCCCCCGCCCGCGTAGCCAAGATCGGATCGGCAACCGAAGTGTCCGTCACCGAGCCACGCGGCGAAGGAAGAGGCGGTGCCGGAAAAGCCACGGCTTCAGCCGTATGGTTCGCGGCCAAGCTGGATTCGGGCTTTAGCCCCGGCCCGCCCCGCTCGGGACCAGGAACCACCCGCGGCCCCGGTAGCAAGGACTCCAATCCCCGCCCCAAAGCCCGCCGCTTCTCCACCTTCTCTTCTTTCTTCTCTGGCAAATGTCCCGCAGCCGAACTGCTAGTCATAAAGATTCACCCCGTGCAACTCTGTGTCCCCGGTGTTTCAAGCTCTTGATCTTGTTCTTGAAAGAACGCCCGCCTCACACATCGACACCCGTCAATCTAATATATCGACGTATATCAATATATGAATCAAGCGCTGATCGCCGCAGGCGGTTCCCCGGCAGCCGCCAGATGCCGCCCCAATAGCTCCTTAGCCAGCCGGATGTAACTCTCCGCCCCCTTGGATCGCGGATCATAGGCCAGCGCCGGCTTGCCGTGGCTCGGCGCCTCGGCCAGCCGTATGTTCCGCGGTATGGTCGCCTCACAAACCTTGTCGCCAAAGTAATTCCGCAACTCCGCCATCACCTGCTGCGCCAGGTTGGTCCGCTCATCGAGCATGGTGAGAACCACGCCTTCAATCTCAAGCCGTGGGTTCAGGTTGGCGCGGATCCGCTCGACCGTATCCACCAGTTCGCTGATGCCTTCGAGCGCAAAGTACTCCGCCTGCATCGGAATCAGAACCGAATCGGCCGCGACCAGCGCGTTCAGCGTCAGCAGGTCGAGCGCCGGCGGACAATCCATCACGATGTACTGAAACCGGTCGCGCAACGGCGCAATCGCTTCCTTCAGCCGAAACTCGCGCCGCTCCGCTTCGACCAGCTCCAGGTTGGCCCCGATCAGGTTCTTGTGGGATGGGATCAGCCATAGCTGTTCCAGATCGGTGGTCACGAGCGCCTCGTCGCTCGAGGCCGCTCCCAGCAGCAGGTGGTAAGTCGAGACGCGGTTAGGGTCCTTCGCCAGGCCCAGCCCGCTGGTGGCATTCGACTGCGGATCGCAATCGATCAGCAAGGTATTTACTTCCGCGGCCGCGAACGAGGCAGCCAGGTTGATGGCAGTCGTAGTTTTCCCGACGCCGCCCTTCTGATTGGCAACAGCGATGACACGTCCCATAAATTTGTCGAGGAGCCAGAGCTAGTCTGGAGAATAGTGCGATTCGCGTTTCGAAAGCAAGGTGGAATCGCTGTGCACTCCAGGAATTCGTGTGCAAAACCAGCCGACTGTTCCAACCGGAACATCAAGGGCTATTCGGCCTGCGCGTTTCCGTTCCGCTTCATCTGAAGTGCGAAAGGATAAGCCGCCGCGCCATTGCCAGTGTTCCAGTTGGAACATTGAAGGCAAATCGATGCCGTCCCCACCTCTTTGCTGACTGAGGGAAGATTTCAGCAGAACGTGATCAATGTTCCGACTGGAACATCTGTTAACAGCAATTAGGCTGCCCTCAAATATTTCTTGGCCTGCATCGACAAGTTAGCTGACAAAGCGACCATATTACCACTTCGCATTGCAGAGCGTGTGTTTAAGTGGTGTTGCTAGGAAATTAGCAGGGTATTTATGGCAATTTAGTCCCACCTGTTGGATTCTCTGGTTCCACCGTGCCCACCATCAACACCCGCGATTGAGATCGCGGGACCGGTATCGGCTGATTCCAGATCACTTTGGGTAGAGCGGAGCGGACTGCGGCCAGCTGGGATGAGCCCAGCAGCAGAGCCAGGCGTCCCGATGGAGCTAGAAGAGACATGGCCACGGGAAGGGCTTCGATGAAATGCTCTACCGCCCGCAGGCTTACCACGTCGAACATTGCCGGGGGGAGTGTTTCGGCGCGTGCGTTCTGAACTGTGACGTCCGCCACGTTCAAAGCGCGGACTATTTCACGGAGGAAGGTTGCTTTCTTTTGATTCGATTCGATCAGGGTGAGGGCTGTATTCGGGGCCCAGAGTTTTATGGGGATTCCTGGGAAGCCCGCGCCGGAGCCCAGGTCTGCTACTCGGTCCGGTGCGCCGTCGTTGGCAGAGTCAACGGCAAAACCTTTCACCACAGAGAACCCGGGGGTCACAGGGGAAGACACAGGGCAGTGCGGGAAGAGATAGCTCGCGGCGAACAGGCTCTCGCCGAAGTGGCGGGTTACGATTTCTTCTTCGTCGCGGATGGCGGTTAGATTTATGCGGGCGTTCCAGCGGCGGAGTATATCGATGTACGTCGATATACTTTGGAGTTGAGCGGCGGAGAGGACAGCAGGTTCCTCACTGGGCCTTTGGCCCTTTTCGGAATGACACGGGCCTGATAAGAAGGGTTGGAGCAGTTCGGCGATGCGGGCGGGGTGCATGGCGAAGCTCGATTGTAGACGCGCGTGGTTGCCGGGTGCCAGTGTTTGGCGCGGTGGAAGACGAGTGCCTGATGCGAAACTCGCTTGGCGGTGGGACGCTTCGACTGTGCTCAGCATGACAGGGTGTAAGCTGGGGGGATGAAGAAACAATTGGCGGACCAGTCGTTTCATGATCGGCGGCATCAGGAGCGGAAGCGGGTGGAGGCGGCGCGGAAGGCGGCTCCGAAGAAGGCGGTGGCGGACGCTGGGAAGAAGAGTGGGGAGTCCCAAGCAGCCAGCACTTAGTACCTGGTAGCGACTCATGCCTCAGCGGCTAAAGCCGTGGCAAGTTGCCGGCTCTTATCGCGGCGCTGAAGCGCTGCGTCACCCAAACATCCGCTACACCCGAAATCACAGCCAGCGCGGTTGACATAGGAGCTGCTGCGTCTGTAGATTCTGATTGAACTGAAAGTACTGATATGGCAAATCTGACGGGAGTGCAGAAGCAATACATCCTGCATTGGGGCGAGATGGGGACGCGGTGGGGGATCAACCGGACGGTGGCGCAGATCCATGCGCTGTTGTATTTGTCGCCGCGGGCGCTGCCGGCGGAGGAGATTGCCGCGACTTTGAGTGTGGCGCGGTCGAATGTGAGCACGTCGATCCGGGAGCTGGAGGGTTGGGGGATTGTGCGGGCGGTGCATGTGCTCGGCGACCGGCGGGAACATTATGAGTCGATGAAAGACGTGTGGGAAATGTTCCGGCTGGTGATTGAGCAGAGGAAGCGGAGGGAGATCGACCCGACACGTGAGATGCTGCGGCGGAGTCTGGAGGAGCTTGATCCCAAAGAAGCTGGGGCGGATTTTACGCGAGAGCGGCTGGCGGCGATGGCGGGATTTTTTGACGCGGTGACGGAGTTGCACGATACGATGAAGCGGCTGCCTACGGGGACGGTTCGGAAGTTATTGAAGATGGGGGTTAAGGTTAGGAAGAAGTAGGGAGTTCGCTCGAGCGAGATCAAAATCTCTAACACAGGGGACACGGGGGAACACAGGGTACTTCTTGTGGGCTTCTAGTGGGAACTGCGGGTAGGGATGCTTCGACTTCGCTCAGCATGACAGTTCTAATTTCAAAGAGGGGCTTCAGATATGGCGCAGGGTGGTGAGGCTAAGAAGATTTGGGTTACGTTGAGCGGGTTGCCGCTGACGATTGAGCTGGAGTGGCCGTTTCACCGGTCGACTTCGGGGGCGGATTTCTGGGTGTTGCATGGGGATATCCGGCTGGAGGGTTCGGATGGGCTGCATGCGCCGATGGCGGTGAACTTATCGGCAACGGTGCGGGAGGTTTTGCCGTCGCTGGAGCCGGGGGATGTGGAGGCTCCGGTGATCAATGCGTTACGCAAGGAAGTGGATAAGCGGCAGATTGAGTTTTTGAAATCGGGGAAGTTGAAGCCGGTGGCGTTTTCCAGCCGGTACTACGACTTCAAGCGGCAGA
>CAWAQH010000018.1:0-22208 GCA_963784085.1 uncultured Acidobacteriaceae bacterium
GGTTCCCACCAGCGCCGCGGCAACTTTGTGCCCGATTTCTTCAGGCGGCCCTCCCAGTGCGCTCATGGTGATGACAACGCCCAAAACGGCGGCGACGATCCCCAGTCCCGGGAGGCTGTCGGCCATGGTGGAAATGGCAGCGGCGGGCAGTAACGCTTGCTTGTGCAGGACTTCCAGGTCGGTCTCCATGATCTGGTCCAGGTCATGGACTTCCACTCCGCCCGCCAACAGAGTTCGCATGGTGTCGCAAAAGAAATGCATGGCCTCTTTGTCTTTGGCGAAGGACGGGTGGCGCTTGAATAACGCGCTCTTTTCGGGCTCGTCGAGATCGGTTTCGAGAGCCGTAATGCCGTTCTTGCGGGAGGTGCCGAAGAAGTCGTTGAGAAAGCGCAGGGTATCCAGATAGGTGGTCGCGGTATAGTGCCCGCCTTTGAATACCGCCAAGAGACTGGTAATGATCGACTTCAGAATGTAAGGCGGATTACCAATCAACACGGTGCCGATAGCCGCTCCACCGATAATGATCAGTTCGGCGGGCTGCATGAGAACCAGAAGGTTCCCTTTTTCCATGAGATAGCCACCGGCTATACAGCCGAGGACGACGAGGATGCCGATGATCGGAAACACTAGGCGAGTCTCCTACTTTAGAAACAATTCCAGCTTTAGCTTGCATTCAACTGATCGGCGGGTAGGGGTTAGTACTGTAGGTGTATGAACGGGCCGTCGGCCGGGGGAAGTCAGAATTCTTAATTCAAGCGCGGCAATGACTGAATACCCGATTACTAATCGATCACCGATCCTCTATGCTGTAATCGATAAATCGATAGAGAGCATCACAGTCGAATCCATTCCGATCACGATCGGGCAGGAAGACGACGGTCGATGGTCGGCCGACATTGAGTCGATGCCAGGAGTAATGGCATATGGTGCCACTCGCGGATCAGCGATTGCCGCTGTCCGAGCCTTGGCGTTGCGCGTTGCCGCCGATTGCATCGATCATGGCGAGGAGATTCCCGAGCCGTTCACTAAAGTATTTTCGGTGGCATAAGCCGCTGGAAATCCGTCAAGGCGAAGCACTCCATGACAGCGAAGAAATAGGCCCCGCACTTCTTGCGCAGGTCGCCAAGAAGACCGGGCTCCAGACCGCGGACCTGTAGCCGGCGCTCAACCGCATCCAAGCGAGAACCGGAGCGCTGCGCAAACCTCTTGCATCCGTTGATGGCTGAGGCTGGCGACACGCCTACCCAACCGTTCTTGCGAGATGGTTACTGCGTTGTGAAGGTTCACCGCACATTGACCCTTCATGCCGTCGTCCACATCCAATATCACTTCCGATGGCACTTCCCGGATTGTGGAGGTAATCGGTGCCACCGTTACGGTTGAAAGATGGTCTGTGGCGTTCTGCCGAGTCAGTACAAGTACTGGGCTTGATAGCCACGCCGGTCGCGCTCCTCAAGCTCCATGACCTGGAGACGCTTCAGGTGTTCTTGAAGCGCCTGACGAATGAGCGCGGACGCGCCGCCGTGGCGCCCAGCGCCCTAAGCTGGCCAGATCAACCTGTATGTCTCCATTGTGGAACTCGATCCAAGATACTCCGCTAAACGCGCCCATGGCCCCAACTGACCCCAATAGATCGTAAATTGGACACGTCCAACTGATATAATGGCCGTCGCGTTCGCCGTTCCGGCGAAGCGGCTCGCTGGGAGGCAAGATGAAAAAGCTGTACTGGATGATTCCCGCCGGATTGACGATTCTCGGCGCGGGTTGGATTTTACAAGGCGCCGGAGGCAAGAGCGATAAGATCGACAGCAAGGATCTGCTCACCGGCCAGCAGGCGTTTGCCGATTATCGAACGGAAAAGCCCGGGCTGTTCCACAAGATTACCCCCGCCGATCTTCCGAAGCCATACGCGACGAAATCGAGCCAGAATTTTCCGAAAGTGGTGCCGAAGCCGGAAAACATGTGGCCGATGGCGCCAGCCGGCTTCAAGGTAGAGCTGTACACGCATGAAGGGCTGACCGAGCCGCGGCAGATTCGCATGGCGCCCAATGGCGATTTCTTCGTGGCCGACAGCATGCCCGGAGAAATCAAGATTTTCCGCGGCCGCGGCGCCGATGGCAAGCCGGAGCAGGTTTCCACCTTCGCCACTGGATTGAAGCGGCCGTTCGGAATCGCGTTCTATCCGGTTGGCAACAACCCGCAATGGATCTACATCGGCAACACGGATTCCGTGGTTAAGTTTCCCTATCACACCGGCGATTTGAAGGCCACCGGTCCGTCTGAGACCGTGATCGCGGAGCTGCCCACGGGCGGTTTCCATTGGACGCGCGACGTGGTTTTCTCGAAAGACGGCAAGCGCATGTTCGTGGCGGTAGGTTCGGGCTCCAATGTGGACGATCCGGACACCCATCCGAAGGAAATGCATCGCGCCGACATTCTGGAGTACACTCCGGACGGCAAGTTCGTGCAGGTCTACGGAGCGGGCATCCGCAACCCGGTGGGCCTGGCCATCAATCCGCAGACGGGCGAGCTGTGGTGCTCGGTGAACGAGCGCGATGAGCTGGGCGACAACCTGGTGCCCGATTACATCACGCACGTGAAAGAGGGCGGCTTCTACGGCTGGCCCTGGTACTACATGGGCGCCAATCAGGATCCGCGGCTGGAAGGCAAACATCCCGAGCTGAAGGACAAGGTGATTGTGCCGGATGTACTGATGCAACCACACAACGCGTCGCTTGGGATCACGTTCTACGAAGGCACCGAATTCCCGAAGGAATATCGCGGCGATCTGTTCGGCGCAGAGCATGGATCGTGGAATCGCTCCACGCGCGCGGGCTATGAAGTTGTGCGCGTTCCGCTGGAGAACGGCCACGCCAGCGGCGTGTACGAAGATTTCATCACTGGATTCGTCACGCCGGACGGCAACGCCTGGGGCCGGCCCGTGGCAGTGGTGGTGGCAAAAGACGGCTCGCTGTATTTCACCGACGACGGCTACAAGGCCATCTGGCGCGTGAGCTACACAGGTAAGTAGGCAGTGGCAAATAGGAGAAACGGATATGAGAACTTCGACCATTTTCGCGGCTGCCCTGGCACTCACAGCCGGCGCCGCATTCGCTCAAAACAAGGGAGGCGGAGGCGGGATTCCTTCGCCGCTGAAAATCATGGTTTCCGGCTACAGCGACGGCGGCGATATTCCGGAGAAGTACACTTGCGCCGCAAAGCCGCCGGGAGGTTCTCCGCAGATCGAGTGGAGCGGAGCGCCCGCCGGCACGATGTCGTTCGCATTGATTTTCCACGATGGCGACGTGCATCCCGGAAAATCGTTCGATGACGTGACGCATTGGATCGCCTGGAACATTCCGGCCAGCTGCGACCGGACTGCCCGCCGATGTCGCTGGCACGGCCGATCTGCCGGATGGCATGCGGCAGGGCATGAATATCGCGCGCAAGAACGGGTACATGGGTCCCTGCCCGCCGCCCGGACTGCCGCATCACTACACGCTGGAAGTTTACGCTCTCGATACCAAGCTGGATATGCCGGCGACCGCCGGCCGCGACGATTTGGAAAAGGCGCTTGAGCGGGCACATTCTGGCGAGCGGCGTTTACAACGGGTTGTTCCATCGCTAAAATGTCGGAAAAAGACGGCGAAATTTCGCGCCGCACCGTCATTGCTAGCGCCGCGCTGGTTCCAGTTGCGGCGCTGGCGCAACAGCCGACGCCCACTCCGACGCCGACCGCACTGTCGGACGCCCAGCTTCGGCTTCTGGCCGCGTTCGTGGATCGCATCATTCCCAAAGACGAGCTTGGCCCCAGTGCGTCGGAAAGCGACGTCCCCATTTACATCAATCGCGCGCTGGGCGATTATCTCGCCGGCGAGAAGACCGCGTTCATCGAAGGCTTGGAGGCCACCGATGCCTTCGCGCGCCGGTCGCAGAGTCAGGCGTTCATAGAATTAACACCCGAGAAGCAGGACGCAGTGCTCACCGCGATGGAGAGCGGAACTGCCGAAGGATTTCGCGAATGCCCGGGCGTTCTTCAATCGCGCGCGGCGGCTGACCATGGAAGGGATGTTCGGCGATCCCTACTACGGCGGCAACAAGAATTTCGCGGGCTGGGATCTGATCCGGTACCCCGGCCCGCGCCTGGCCACCACGCAGGACGATCAGAAGATGGGCGTGGAGATCAAGCCGTATCACCACTCCGCTTACGGCGCCGCGGGAGAGAATCATGGCCATTAATCTGAAGCCGGTGGACGTGGCCGTGGTGGGATTGGGCGCGGCGGGCGGCGTGGCGGTACTGCCGCTGGCGCGCGCTGGATTGAAAGTGGCGGGGATCGAAGCTGGGACCTGGATGGATCCGGCCAAAGATTTCAAGCCGGACGAGATTCACAACAACGTCCGCGGCCTGGTGACCACCGTGCCCAAAGCCAAGCTGGAAATTCCCGACTTTTCGCACCAGCCCGGACGCCAAGGCGCGGCAGGCGGCGGCGCATCCGATGATGAACGCCGTCGGCGGCACGTCGATCCACTATCACGCGCAAAGCTGGCGGCTGAAGCCGTGGGATTTCAAAACCCGTTCGGAAACCATCAAGCGCTATGGCGCCGAGTTTGCTTCCCGAAAGGTTCGACGCTCGAGGACTGGCCGGTCAGTTACGACGAGCTGGAGCCGTACTACGACAACGTGGAGCACGAGGTCGGCGTTTCGGGCAAGGCGGGCAACATTCAGGGCAAGCTGGATCCGGCGCGGCAACGTCTATGAAGGCCCGCGCCAGCGCGAATATCCGATGCCGCCGCTGCGGACCTGCGATTTCTGGATCACATGCACAAGGCCGCGCTATAGATCGGGTGGAAGCCGTTTCACGCGCCCGCGGCGATCAACTCGCAGACCTTATCGCGGGCGGGCGGCTTGCGCGTATCACGGCTATTGCGATCGCGGCGGGTGCCACGTCCGCGCCAAGAATTCCACCTGCTTCACCACCATTCCCGAAGCGCAGAAGACCAAGAATCTGACGGTATTCGACGGCGCGCAGGTGACGCGGATCGTTGCCGACAACAACGGCAAAGTCACCGGCGTGCTGTACATCCGCGGCGGGCAGGAATATTTTCAGCCCGCGAAAGTGGTGCTGGTGGCTTCCTACACCTACGAAAATACGCGGCTGTTGCTGCTGTCGAAATCGAAGGCGTATCCGAACGGGCTTTCGAACAATCACGGCCAGGTGGGCAAGCACTATTTCGGGCACTGGGACGCGCAGGCGGGCGTGGGCGTGACGGCGTTGTTCCCGATGGACGTCAACACCTGGTATGGCGCGATGCTCTCGCAAGGCGTGGTGGTGGATGAATGGGCCGACGATACGTTCGATCATTCCGGGCTCGGGTTCATCGGCGGCGCCAGTCTGTGCACGTTTATGGAGAAGCATCCGATCGCGCGGAGCGAGCATGCCTACGTTCGGCCGCGCTCCGCGTGGGGCTCGAAGTGGAAAGCGTTCGTGCATGAGAACGCGGGCCGTTTTACCGGCGCGTATCTGCAGACCAATAGCTTCCCGTACGAGAACACGTATCTGGATCTCGATCCGGAGGTGAAAGATCCGCTGGGCGATCCGGTGTGCCGCGTTACCAGCGGTCCCAAGGAGAACGAGACGCGGGCGGCCAATTACGCGCAGAACAAAATGGAAGAGTGGTTCCGCGCCGCCGGCGCGATTGAGGTGGTGAAGGGCCAGCCGTTCGGGCCGGCGCTATCCACGCACACCTACGGCGGGACGCGCATGGGCGATAATCCCGACACCAACGTCGTGGACCGCTGGGGATTCTCGCACGAGGCGCCGAATCTCGGGATGCTGGGCGGTTCGGTGTTTGGCACCAGCGGCGCGCGCAATCCCACGCTCACCATGCAAGCGCTGGCGTGGCGGACGGCCGAGCATCTGGCAAAGAACTGGAAATCGATTGCGTGACAGTCCGTGCCCTCAAACCTGCGCGCTTATACAACCCTCAGGAGACCGAGCGCATGCGCGAGCTTGGGGGCCTGGAGCTGGCGTCGTTCACATCGCGAGCCGTTGCCTTCTTCATCGATTTCCTGATTGCCGGGGCGTTGTTCGTGGGGGGCCTGATTGCAGTTTTTGCAATCGGCAACCGTTTTACCAGTCTGGGCGAGAACAATCAACACCTCAATATCGAACTGAACTTGTTCGAGAACTGGTACAGCATCGTGTACCTGGTGCTATTCTTCGGGCTTTCAGTTTACTTGGGAAATGGCCGTACCATCGGCAAGCGGGTGATGGGAATTAGCGTGGTTTCGATCGTCCATCACCGCATGGGGCTTTGGCATTCTATCGAACGGGCGCTTGGATACGGCGCGTCGGCGCTGGAGTTCGGGTTCGGATTCCTGCAGTACTTCATTCATCCGAACCGGCGGACGGTGCACGATCGCATGGCGGAGACCATCGTCGTCCGCGACAAGCGAGGATAAATCAACTCGCCGGCTATTTGCCGCCCAGTTCGGTTAGAACCAGCTTGGCGTTGCGCGAGGCTTGGTCCTGCATCGGGTTGCTGACCGCGGCGGCCTGCTGGAAAAATTGCAAGCCCTGGCGCATCTGGCCGCGGTCGCCGATCGCTTTGCCCAGGCTGTAGTTGGCCAAGCCCAGGTAGAAGAGGCACATTCCCCGGAGTTGCTCGTTTCCTTTCAACAACGGAAGCGCGGCATGCAGCGACTTGTTGGCCGGGCCATATTTTCCTTCCAGACTGTAGCCCACGCCGACGTACCAATTGGCGCTGCCGATGATGCCCTCTTTCTTGGCGGCCCACTCGCCGTCGCTCATGCCCTCTTGCTTTGGTCCGGCTTTCGATGGCTTCCAGCGCCCTGCCGCCATAACTCACCATGCCGGCTCCCTTTTGAGCGGTCAGCTGCAATTGGCGGCAACCAGCATCGCTTCGGCGTTTTTCGATCCGCCCGCCGGACATTTTCTCGGCGGCCGGACAGGCCTTGGCTCCTTCGCCAGCTTTTTCGAGCGCCGAGAAATAGTTGCCCGAAACCAGCGGCAGGTACTGGCTCTTGGGATTCTGCTTGATCAGCGTGTCCACCAGATCCACTTCCTCCTTGGGCTGGGCCTTCAGTGCAACCACGTACAGCGCGTATTCGGAATACTCGTCCACTTCTTTGGCGTACTCCAGTTGATGCTTTGCGTCGTCATCGGCCGGCGCTTTGGTTGAAGCGGTGATTTTGCGCGCGGCCTCCGACGTGCGAGCGGACCATTTCTTGGTTTGCTCGACATCGTTCTTGGCAACCGCGGCCTTCAACGCATAATAGGCGGCATCCATGTCGGGGCCGTTGGCGTAGGCCGTTTCGGCCACTTCCAAAACCTTGTCATTATCTTTTTGCGCCAGCAGAGCCGATTCCAATTGCGCCCGCCACCCATCCGGCAGCCTCATGCTTGGGATACTTCGCGAGAAAATCCTGAGCGAGAGTAACTTTCCTGGCATCGTCCGTTTCCTGGCCAAGGGACTGCAACAACTGCCCTTCGGGCGTGCTGGCGTTGATCGTAAAGCTTTGCTTTTCTTGCGCGAGAACCGGCAACACGCAGGGCAGTGCCAGCAAGACCAAGCCCGCAAGATAACTTTTCATGAAGATGCTCCTATTCGTGGAAATTTATCACAATCCGAGGCTCAATGGTATACCGTCGCCTCTTTCTTCGCGTGGGCGCCTCGTTTTCTCATGTATCTTCTTCTCATGTATGCTTCACGGTCGCCACGCCGCAAGTACGCGTCGTCTTTCGCCAGCCAATCCTTGCGGATAGGCGAGAAGACGTCGAGATCGAGCGTATCCTCAAGCGCCACGGCACGATGCGGCACGAATGAGGGAATGCGCAACACCTCACCTTTGTGCACCACTACTTCGCGGCCTTCCAGCTCAAACTTCAGCGCACCTTCCAGAATGTAGGTCACCTGCTCGCTTTCGTGGTGATGCTCGGGCACCACGGCGTCCTTCTTCAAGAAGACCTGCGCGATCATGGCTTTCTCGCCACTGATGACTTTCCGCGAGATCATGTCGCTCATCACTTCGAGGGGAACCGAATCCCAGGTGAAATGTTCCATTGAGAAATCCATTGTACAGGGGAACTTAAGGCAGGGTGACAGTGAAGGGGATGGATACGGCGGCGCCGGCGCTGTCTACGATGTTCAGTGGCTCATAGGAAAGCGGCGTCACCTGCATCGTTTTTCCGTCGATGTCGACTTCGAGAAAGTGGTTCTGCTCCGCCCAGGCCTGAATGTGAGCGCGCTGCATGTTCTTTTGCACATTGCCGCGCCGCAACTCGCCGCCAGCGCCGCTAACGAAGAAACGAATGCCGCCGGTAGCCGGGCTGACTTCGCTGGCCTGGAAGTTGTGCTCATGGCCGGAGAACACCACCTTGACGCCGCTCGCTGGTGAACAGCGCAAACCAGTGGCGAAGCTGCTCCAGGCTGGGAGGATGATCGGGGCCGGCGGTGAACATCGGATGGTGGAAGTAGGGAATCACCCAGAGCGGATGCGGCTTCGCGAATTCGGTTTGCATCCAGTGGAACTGCGGGCTGTTTTCCAAATAGTCGGGGCGCGCGGGACCGGATTCGGTGTTGCTGGTGCTGTCCAGCGCGAAGAACTGAGCCAAGCCGCCGTAGGTGAAGTTGTAATAGCGGGCGGGCTTGTTTTGCGGAAACGCGAAGTTGTCCAGGATGGCCGCCGAGATCGCGATGCCGCTCGGTCTCGTTGCCGTCGTGGTTGCCGAGGGCGGGGAAGAAGGGAATGCTCGCGAGCAGCGGCTGATAGGGCTGAAAGAACTTGGAACCCCAGTCTTGGTCGCTCGCGCCGGTGTGGACTAAAGCCGAAAGCCAGCCCGCGGATATCGCCGTAGACGTTATCGCCCAAGCTGAGCAGAAAGCGGACCGGGTTGCCGGTGCCGGCGCGGCGCTGGAACTCCTCCCACATGGCGCGCGCGACGTTGTATTGCGGAGCCTTGCCGTTGCCGAAATCGCCCACCACGAAGAAGGTGAGCTTCTGCGACTTGGCGGCCCAAGTCCGGACTTCGCCCTGGCCTAGCATCATGCCGTGCAGCGAAACTGTGTACTTGTAGGAATGGTCGGGCGCCAGATCGCCCACCGTAATGGAATTGCCGACCGAGATCAACTTGCGACCGGCGATTTCAACCGTGGCGTCGCCGAAGGAAGGGGACGAGCGGCCAATGGTGTTTTCGCCGGCCGTGGTGCCCCAAGCCAACTGGACGTAGTCCGGGCCCAGGTCCATCACATAGGTGTAGAACTTCTGGGCGTTACGCGTGAGACGCAAACGCCGCGGAAACGCAAGCAGCGAAAAAGCAGCGGAAAGAGATGCTTCCGCACTTGGCACTAGCCCTTACTGTTGTTTGGCTCCCCCGCCCGTTTCGCGAGCCAGGCGAACCTTGGCGTCTTCCAGCTTCTTCTGCACCTTGGCGAGTTCGGAGTGATCCATGTCGCTGGCTGGACCGGATTGATACTCCCGAACCGAGCTTTGCCACTGCGCGACGGCTTCGCGGATCTTGCCTTCTTTGAAGTAAACTTCGGCCAGATGATCGTGCACGGTAGGATCGCGCGACATGTAGCGCAGCGCTTCCCGCAGTTTGTCTTCGGCCTCGGGCAGTTTGTTCATGCGGAAATAGACCCATCCCAGGCTGTCCAGGTACGCGCCGCTGTTGGGGGAATGCGCCACCGCTTTGCTAATCAGAGTCGCGCGCTTCCTCCAGCCGGATATTGCGATCCGCCAGCATGTAGCCGAGATAATTCAGCGCAGCGTCGTTGTCCGGATTCATCTCCAGCACTTTGCGAAATTCCGCTTCGGCCTCCGGATAGTTCTTCATGCGCTCGTACATGGCGCCACGGCGGAAAGCGATGTCCTGCTTTTCTTCGCTGGTTTGGGAAAGGGCCTCGGCGGCATCCAGCACCTTGGCCATTTCGGTGAAGTTCTTGGCCTTCTCATAGATGTCGGCCAGGTTCAGGTCCACTTCGCGATCGTTCTTGCCGTCCGTCAGCCTGCGGGCTTCCGCTACGGCCGCATCGGTTTTTCCCATGTCCGACAACACTGAGGCACGCGTGTCCGACACGATGCGATCCTTCGGGAATTTCTTGATGCCTGCGTCGGCTTCCGCTTCAGCCTTGGGATAATCCTTGGCTTCCCGGTAAGTCTCGATGATCTCGGCCTGCGGCACGCCCCGCGCCGTCCGGGTCAAGATCGGCCAGCTGGCGGAAGGTGTCCACGGCGGCCGGGTACTGTTCGACGGTGCGCTCCAAATCGCCCAGGTTGGAGAGCAAGAAGCTCCTGCTGCTCTTTTCCGATGCGCTATAGGTCTTCTTGGCGGTGGCATCCAGGATGCCCTTCAAGCGTCTTGATCGCATCCGGAATCTTGCCCTCGGCTTCCAGCAAGTTTACGTCGTTGTACTGGACTTCCAGATCGTTGGGATCGATTTCCTTGGCTTTGTCCGCCGCTTCGCGAGCCTTCGCGAAATCCTGCTTTTGACGGTAGATCTGCGATATGCGCAGTTCGGCTTTGATGTCTTTCGGATCGTCGGCGACGGCTTCCTGATACAGCTTCAACGCGTCGTCCAGCTGATTGGAAAGCAGCAGATCCTCGGCCAGCGCCGCCTTCAGTTCCGAATTGCCCGGCTGTTGATCGAGCGCGCGGCGCAGCATTTCCGCAGCCAGCGAATAATCTTTCAACTGCTCGTACACGCTGGCAAGGCTGGTAAGACTGCGCGGATTGGGATCCTTTTCCGCCACCTTGCGCAGCATCTCGGCCGCGGCTTTGTTGTCGCCCAGATCGGCGTACACGGTGGCCAGACCGGTCATGGCGTCTTCGTTGCTGGCGTCCAACTCCAAGGCCTTCTTATACGCGGCCATCGCTTCGGTGGAGTTCATGATGGCCTTCTGAAGGCGGCCCAGCATGATCCAACTTTCGACGTCTTTGGGATCGGCCTCGGTGATTTTCTGGTATTGCTCGATGGCCTTCTTCACCATGTCGGGATCGATCTGGTTGGTCTGCGAATCGCCGATCAGGTGGGTGTAGATGCGGGCCAGCAGGCGGCGCGAGTTCAAATCGTTGGGGTTCTGTTTGAGCGCGTCTTCGGCGTCCAGCACCGCTTCGCGCAGCCGGCCGGATTGGATGTATAAGTCCGATAGTTCTTCGGCGATGAACGTTGCGCTGGGATCGGCTTTCAGCGCCGCCCGGTAGGCGTCCGCGGCCTTGCTGAAGTATTCGCCCCGATTGCCGTAGGCGGCCGCGAGTTCCGCATACAAGTGGCCCAAGCGAATAGTCATAATACGCGGCTGCTTTGTCAGCTTGTCGCCGAGAGCCGGCGTGGGAGCGGGAGCTTGCTGGGCGAAGGCAGCTGTGGTGAGGGCCACGGAAGCTACCATCAGGAGACAGGGGAGGCTTGCCAACCGGCGCGTTGGGATCATCAAAAGGGCTCTCTTTCCCATTCCCGGATCGCTTGATCCAGGGACAGACTTACTCGCTTTCAGTATAACCCCGAACTTGGGAAGTGGTCGCGACGTAACAGGCCGTTGGTGCCGGCAGGGTGGGGCCAGTCCTAGTCTATTAGAGCGGCCAAGTGCCGCAAGGAGGTTAATCCCGCGATGACCCCTCTCGCCAACGCGCAACGTTTGGATCCTTACAAGAATTTCAAATTTCGGTTGAACTACGACGGCCGGCACGTGTATGGCGGCAACCAGGTGACCGGCTTCACGCCCGCCTCGGTAGCGGCGTACCGGTCCGGCGGCGATCCTGGTGATATACGACGACGGGGGACGTTAGACAAAGTCGTATGAGCTCACCGGCAGCTGGGTTTCGGGCTATAAGGCGCTTCCAGATTTGAGTTCCAACAGCAACAGCGTGGCGATCCAACACATGGAGATCGAGCATGAAGGGCTGATTTTAGCCGCCTGTGCATCGATAATCATCCGGCTGATCGGCCCTTCATCGCGTATTATGAGATTTCCGCGCGTACATTGAACCAGGGATCTTTTCGAGCTGGGCCCTCAACCGAATGGCGTCCAAGAAAGCAATCACATATCAAGATGCCGGAGTCAGCATCGATGAAGCGGACCGCGCGGTTGGGCTGATCCGCAAGCATGCCCGGGGCACTTTCACGCGCTCCGTTTTAACCGACATCGGCAGTTTCGGCGGCGGCTACCTGCTGTCGGGCTGGAAGAATCCGGTGCTGGTGAGTTCGGCCGATGGCGTTGGCACCAAGGTGAAGATCGCGTTCCTGACGGGCCGGCACAATACCATCGGCGAAGATTTGGTGAATCACTGCGTGAACGACATCGCGGTGCAGGGCGCGGTCCCGCTGTTTTTTCTGGATTATTTCGCGGTGGGAAAGCTGGATGCCGAAGTGGCGGGGCAGGTGATTGAGGGCGTGGCGCGAGGCTGCCGTGCCAATGGCTGCGCGCTGATCGGCGGCGAGACGGCGGAGATGCCGGGGCTGTATCAGCCAGGCGAATACGATCTGGCGGGGTTTATCGTGGGCGCCGTGGAGCGCAAGCTGATGCTGACCGGGGCGGGGATCCGAGCGGGCGATGTGCTGCTGGGCTTGCCGTCCAACGGGCTGCACACCAACGGCTATTCGCTGGCGCGCAAGCTGCTGTTTGAGACGGCGCGGCGTCCGCTCACGAGCGAACTGGCGGATGAACTGCTGAAGGTGCATCGCAGCTATCTGAGGCCGATCCGCGCTTTGATCGATGCGCGCATGTTGAAAGGCGCGGCGCACATCACCGGCGGCGGCATCACCGATAACACGCCCCGCATTCTGCCGGAGGGCCTGGCGGCGCGGGTGGATGTTTCCAGTTGGACCATTCCGCCGTTCTTTGAGGAGCTGCGCGCGATCGGCAACCTGGATGTGGCCGACTACCGGCGGACGTTCAACCTGGGCGTCGGGATGATCCTGGTGATCGCCAGGCGGAATCTTGGCAAGGCGCGCGCGCTATTGAGCAGCCTGGGCGAAGCGTGCTTCCAGATGGGCGAGGTGGTGGAATCGCGCGGCCCGCGCGTGGAGTATGTGGGTGAAACGGCTGGGCATCCTGCTCTCCGGCCGGGGCTCCAATTTCGAAGCGATCGCGAAAAACATCGAGCGCGGGAAGCCTGAGCGCGGAGATCGCGGTGGTGATCTCAAACCGCGCGGAGGCGCGCGGCATTGAGATCGCGCGGGAGCACGATTTGCCCGCGGTGGTGCTGCCTTCAAAAGGCGTGGCGCGCGAGGAATATGACCGGCGCGTAGTGGCCGAACTTCAGAACCGTGGCGTGGAACTGGTCTGCCTGGCTGGCTTCATGCGGCTGCTGACGGCGCGAGTTTTGCCGGGCATTTCCGCTGCGG
This sequence comes from uncultured Acidobacteriaceae bacterium, assembly GCA_963784085.1. Classification (GTDB taxonomy): domain Bacteria; phylum Acidobacteriota; class Terriglobia; order Terriglobales; family Acidobacteriaceae; genus Sulfotelmatobacter. The sequence continues at coordinate 13,366 of CAWAQH010000018.1, forward strand.
GCGTTGAATATACATCCGTCGCTGCTGCCCGCGTTTCCAGGCCTGGACGCGCAGAGGCAGGCGCTGGAACACGGAGCCAAGATCAGCGGCTGCACGGTGCATTTCGTGGACGAAACAGTTGGATGCGGGCCCGATTATTATGCAGGCCGCCGTGCCGGTGCTGGACGACGACACGGAGCAGACGCTGGCCGCGCGGATTCTGGTGGAAGAGCACCGCATCTACAGCGAGGCGATCGGGATCGTTCTGTCGGGGCGTTGGCGAATCGAGGGCCGGCGCGTGATCGGCGGCCGCAGCAATCGCGGGCTGACAAAGTGAGAAGAATCGGCCGCGCGCTCCTTCCCACTTGCCGCTACTTGATGCAAACCGAGGTGCATGTATTTGCATTCTCCGTGTCGGCGGGATTGTTGCTTTCCTTCTTTCCGTTTCTCACCGTGATGCTTTCGATATGCCGGTACGTTCTGAAGTGGCAGAGCCGGCGTGAGCGCGGTCTACTTGCGCTTGGACGACTATTTCCCGGATACCTTCGGACAATTCATCCGGCGGAATTTCGAAGTCACCGTGGCGTCGCGCGGGCCGGTGCAAGTGATTTCGCTGGTGCTGTTGTTTTTCACCGCCAGCGGAATCTTTGAGCCATTGGAAGTGGCGCTGAATCGCGTTTGGAACTGTTCGAAGAATCGAAACTATTTCAAGAACCAGTTGGTCAGCCTGGGCCTGATTTTCGCATGCGGCGCGCTGATGCTGTTTTCGACCACGCTGACGGCCTTGAACAACGGTTCCTGACGGGCATCACGAGCCGGCAGACGGCGCCGGTGGCGAACCTCATCGGGCTGCTGCTGTTCAAGGCGGCCGCCATTCCGATGTCGATGCTGGTGCTGTTTCTGATTTATTGGCTGCTGCCGAATTGCAAGATCAAACCCGCGCGGATTGTTCCGGCCGCGATCGTCGTGGGATTTTTGCTCGAGGTCCTGAAGTACATCAACCTTTGGACCTGGCCTTATCTCCGGACCAAGCTGCAGTCCGAATACGGGCCCTTCTATTACACGGTGACCATCATTCTGTGGGGATTTCTGGCGGCGCTGGTGGTGCTGGCGGGCGCGGAGTGGACGGCGCGAAGATCGCAAGCCGCGGTGGAGTAAGGTTCCAGTGCGGCGACCCGGCTTGCTGGCGGCACGATTGTCAACCCCGGAATTTAACTTAGTGCGAAAAGGGACCAAGTTCCTATTGCGCAGATCACGCCCAGGCCCCACACTGAGTCTTCACCATCTGTGCCTGTCACGGTTTCCATACCCAATTCGTCCAACGAACGGTCGTTCAGTACACCGAGTGGACCAAACAACACGATCCGAGCATCTGGAACTTCTTTCCCGGTCGCTCAGCGCGCGCCGCAAGAGGACTCTGGAAAGCAATAGCCGTGGTTCCGCCGGTGCCCGAGACTCTGGAGGATACCGGGCTAGCGTGCATCCGTTTCTGCAGCAGCTCATCCTGAAGATGCTTTACTCGCGCGGGGACATGCTGGGCCGGGAGCTGTCGGAGGCGCTGGGGCTCAAGTTCAGCCTGATCGAAGGGATCATCGATTTTTTCAAACACCAGCATTTCATCGAGGCCAAGAAGTCGCTCGGCATGGGCAACAGCACGGTGCTGTTCGCGCTGGGGGATGGCGGGAAGAACGCGCGCGCGAATGCATGGAGAGCAACCAGTACGCCGGGCCCGGCGCCCGTTCCGCTGGCTCAATACACGGAGATTGTTCGAAGGCAGCGGCGCGCCGAAGGCTGGCTTACGCCGGAGGCCTTGCAGGCAAGCTTATCGCCGGATGGTGGTGACGCCGCGCGTTTTGGCTCAGATCGGTCCGGCGGTGAGCTCGGGGAATTCGTTCCTGATTTATGGCCAGCCGGGCAACGGGAAAACATTCCTGGCCGAAGCGCTGATGAACGTGGACGATTCGTGCGTGTACATTCCCCATGCGCTGGATTGCCAGGGCACCATCGTTCAGGTTTTCGATCCGCTCTATCATCAGCCGGTGGAGGACGCCGAGGAGCAGTCGGTATTCGCAACCGGCCGCAACGCATGATCGCCGCTGGATCAAGTGCCGGCGTCCGTTCATCGTCACCGGCGGCGAGCTGACGCTCGAGATGCTGGATCTGAATTACAACGCCACGTCGAAGATTTACGATGCGCCGTATCAATTAAAGGCCAACAACGGGATTTACCTGATTGACGATTTCGGCCGGCAGCAGTGTACTCCCGCCGAGGTGCTGAATCGCTGGATCGTGCCCATGGAACGGCGCGTGGATTACTTGAAGTTCATCAGCGGCGGCAAGATCACCGTGCCGTTCGAAGCGTTTCTGATCTTCTCCACCAACCAGAATCCGGAACAATTGGGCGACGAGGCGTTTCTGCGCCGCATTCAATACAAGATGCTGCTGCGCAGCCCGGACGAGCAGGAGTTCACTACCATCTTCCAGCGTTTCTGCGAATCGAAAAGCCTGCCGTTCACTGACGGCCTGATCGCGCGCTTCATCGACAAGCACTATCGAAAGAGCCCGGCGGGCTTTCCGCCGCTGCCATCCGCGCGACGTCCTGTCGCATGCCATCGACTTGATTCATTTCGAGAAGCTGCCGTTCGAATTGACCGACGATCTGGTGGACCGGGCGTTCGATAGTTGCTTCCTGGAAGAAACGGGCGATTAGACGCGCGCACGGCTCACGCGCGCGATTCAGCAAGGTCGACGTTTCCGCCCGACAGAATGACGCCGATCCGCCGATACCGGTGGGAGCTTTCCGTGCATCACCGCCGCGGCTGAAGCAGCGCCGCTGGGTTCCACCAGGATCTTCATTCGCGTGAGCAGGAAGTTCATCGCGTCGCCGAATTTCGGAATCGCTTACCAGCACAATATCTTCCACATGCTTCTGAATGATGGGAAAAGTGAGTGCGCCCGGCTTGGTGGCGCGCAGCCCGTCGGCGATGGTTTCCGGCAAGGGAATACCGATGCGCTCGCCCGCGCGTAAAGAGAGCAGCGTGTCGTTGCCATGCTCCGGCTCAACGCCGAAAATGCGAATGGCGGGGCGAATCGCATGAGCCGCGATGGACTGCCCGAGATCAGCCCGCCGCCGCCGATGGGGATCACGAGCGCGTCCAGATCGGGTACTTCCTCGAGCAATTCCAGAGCGGCGGTGCCCTGGCCCGCGATGGTCCAGGGATGATCGTAGGGAGGGACGATGGTGGCGCCGGTTTCTTTCGCGATGCGCTGCGCGATGGCTTCGCGATCTTCAGCGGCGCGATCATAGGTGACAATTCGAGCGCCATGGGCACGGGTGGCCGCGAGCTTGGAAGCGGGCGCGTCGGCGGGCATGACGATGGTGGCCGAAATACCCAGCGATTCGGCCGCGATGGCGACGGCTTGTCCATGATTGCCGGATGAATAGGTGACCACTCCGCGCGGCAAATCGTCCTTGGGAATCGACAGAAGGAAGTTGGCCGCGCCTCGGATCTTGAAGGCGCCGCCACGCTGGAAGTTTTCGCATTTGAAAAAGACGCCGGCGCCGGCCAACGCATCGAAGGTGCGCGAAGTGAAGACTGGCGTGCGGCTGCACGATGTGGCGCGTGCGTTCGGCCGCGGCTTGAATATCGGACAAGCTGGTTATTTCGGACATGCGTCGCGTCTAGTAGCCCGCCTGTTTGTCCACGATGAATTCCAGCGGCTGTCCGTTGCGGAAACGATCGAAGTTTTCGATGAACTGGTTTCACGGCCAGCTCCATCCAGCCGGTGGTGTGGTCGGCGCAGTGGGGCGAGAGCAGGACGTTCTCCATCCGATAGAAGGGATGATCGGCGGGCAGCGGCTCTGTCTCAAAGACGTCCAGCGCGGCGCCGCGAATGACGGCTTGGTTGAGCGCGGAGATCAGGGCCGGTTCGTCCACTACCGCACCCCGGCCCACATTGATGAATACGGCGGAGTTCTTCATGAAGTGGAACTCGCTTGGGCCGAGCATGCCTTGTGTTTCGGGCGTGAGCGGCGTGGCGGCCAGCACGTAATCGGAGAGGCTCAGCATTTCGTTCAGTTGCTCGCGCGTAAAGGAACGCTCCAGCACCGGGTCAGGTTCCGACGACGGAGTGCGCCTGTCGAAGAGCCAGCACTTTCATCCCGAGAGCGTGGGCCAGGCGGGCCGCTTCCCGTCCGATGCCGCCGTAGCCAATCACGCCCAGCGTCTGATCGCGAAGAAAAGCGACATCGAATTGCTCCCAGCGCGCGGCTTCCTGCTGGCGAATCAGCCGGCGCAGATCTTTCGCGAAATAGAACATCGCGGCGATGGCGAATTCGGCCAGCGCGGGACCGAAGACGCCTCGGCCATTAGTCAACGGGGCGGGGCATTCAATCAGCTCGGGCGACAAAACTTTCTCCACGCCGGCGGACAAGGCGTGGATCCACTTCACACGCGCGGCGAGCGGCAAAATGGCTCGCAGCGCGGAGCCGTCGTGAAAACCGTTCAGGATGACGTCGGCTTCCGGAGCGTGCAGTTTCAAGAACTCGAGATCGGTTCCGGTGAGCACGGTGACAGGCTGCGGGAGGCGGTCCAGGAATCGCAGGAACGGATAGTGCGGACTCGAAATGACGAGAAGGGTGATGGGGTCCATGAAACCAGGAAGATAACACACAAGACTGCTAATATCGTGGCGTGGCGGCCCCGGATCGACTGCACGAAGCGCAATTGCGCGAACTGCCGGCGGTGGATCAGGTGCTGGCTGCGCTGGGTCACTTGGAAGGCCGTTTTCCCCGGCGGTTGATGGTGGAAGAAATACGCCGGGCGCTGGAGAAAACACGCGAAGAGATAAGAGCCGGGCGTCCCGCCAACTCCGTTCCGATCGAGAAGCGCGTGGAGCGTAACCTGGCAAGGCTGGAGGCGCCGTCGCTGCGTCGCGTCATCAATGCGACAGGTGTTGTTCTGCACACCAACCTGGGCCGTGCGCCGCTGCCGCCTTTCGAGCCGCTATTCGGGTATTCAAACCTGGAATACGATCTTGCCGCCGGCCGGCGCGGCAAGCGGGATGTCCACGCTTCGGAATTGATCGAGCGGTTGACCGGGGTGCCGGGCATCGCGGTGAACAACAACGCCGCCGCGATATATCTGGCGTTGAACGAACTGGCGGCCGGGTTTGAAGTGGTGGTGTCGCGCGGCGAGCTGATCGAGATCGGCGACGGATTTCGTATTCCCGAGATCATGCAGCGGTCTGGCGCCATACTGCGCGAAGTGGGGACAACGAACCGTACCAACATCGAGGATTATCGCGAGGCGATTAACGAGCGGACGCGGCTGCTGCTGCGCGTGCATCCGAGCAACTTTCGCATCGAGGGTTTTACGGCGAGGCCCGACCTGCGCGAGCTGGCGGCGCTCGGGAAGGAGCGCGGATGTTCCTTTGTATGAAGACCTGGGCAGCGGCTGCGTGACGGACCTGCGCGCGTTCGGCGTGGAGGAACCGCTGGTGGCGGACAGCATTCGCGCGGGAGTGAACCTGGTGTCGTTCAGCGGCGACAAGCTGCTGGGAGGTCCGCAGGCGGGAATTCTGGCGGGCGACGCGGCGCTGGTGGCGCGGCTGCGGCGCAACCCGATGTTTCGCGCGCTGCGCCTGGACAAGTTGATTTACCAGGCGCTGGAAACCACGCTCCGTAATCTGGTTCTGGAGCGCTGGGATCAGATTCCTGCGTTGCGAATGATTTCGCTGTCGAGCGCGGAGCTGCGCGCGCGGTCCGAGCGGCTGGCTGGCCGGCTGTTTGCCAGTAGGGACGGCCTGCGGGCGACGGTAATCGAAGGAAGCTCTGTGATTGGCGGAGGCTCCACGCCAGGGCAGCCGCTCCCTAGCTGGCTGATCGCGATCGATTGCGCAGACGTTGTGGAAGCAGAGAGGCGCTGCCGTTTGAGCGACCCTCCGGTGGTAGCGCGCATCGAAGATGGCCGGCTACTGCTGGATCTGCGCACGGTGTTCGCGGAGGAAGAAGACGAACTGGCGAGAGCATTGCGCGTCGCCTGCGGCTGATGCATCGAAAGACGGCTCGGCCGGCAACTTCGGGAAGGGCGCCGCCCCCTGCGACATCCACTTTCGAGGTACGCTCTCCTTATGCCCTTGAAACATGTGCTCGGGAGTTTGGTTTCCTTTGCTGCCTACCTGCTGGCTGCTGGCGTCGCCGTCGCGCAGACGCCTCAATTCACCATTCAGGACTTGGGGACATTGCCAAATCTCCCTTCCTGCAATGCCACGGCCTTGAGCCGAGCCGGCAACGTAGCGGGATACTGTACCGCCATGCTTGGCCAGAACCTGCTATCGAGCACCACAGCGACGCATGTCTTTCTGTATTCCAAGGGCTCCATGACCGATCTGAATATCACTTACCCGCCGACTGGCGCAGTGCCGACAGGGGTAAACGACTCCGGCGTCGTGGTGGGAGGAGCTCTGAACATCAGTATCCAGGATTCAACCGGTTCCGCGACCCCGTTTATCTATCAAAATGGGGGGCTCAGCCCCTCTCAGGGCCGCTCGAAACCCTGTTGGCGTTGGGACTCAACAATGCCAGCCAGATGATCGGCACGTCTATCCAGATCGGCAACTATTCCCTAAACTATTTCGTGAATAGCCATGCTGTGTTCGATCCGCTTTCGGGCGGCACGCTCACCGACCTCACGGGTCAAACCAGCGGAGGCGGCACTGCGGCTTTCGGCATCAATTCGAACGGAGCGGTGGCCGGCGCCACCGTCGCAGAAAATGCTTCTAACATTACGCCGGTCCTGTGGCAGAATCTAATGCCCCAGCCACTGCCGCTGCTCTCCGGTTATCCGCTAGGAATCGCCACTCGGTCAACGACTCAGGGGTCGCTGCCGGCATCGCCTTTAATTTGAATTTTGAGTCCTTGCTCGATTACAGTGCCACGGCTCATGCGGTGTTATACAACAATGGGGCCGTCACCGATCTCGGCAGTGCTCCAAGGCGACTACAGCAGCTTCGCCGCGGGAATCAACAACTCTGGATCGGTAGTCGGCTTTAGCAGCAATCAGCCGCCCGACTTCACGCTGCAATTGGCGGGTCTCTTCTATCCTCCCGGCAGCAACTACCACGCATTCCTCTATACCGGCGGCAAGATGTACGATCTAAGCAAGCAACTGGTCAATGGAGCCGGCTGGCAACTTTCCTTCGCCACTGCAATTAACAATGCAGGACAAATTGTCGGCACCGGCCTTTTTGAAGGCGCCGGAGGAGCCGGCAGCGGCACCGTCCAACGCGCCTTCCTTCTGACTCCGGTGCCCGGGCCTTCCATCACGAATGTTGTCGGCGCCGGTTTCAGCACTCCGTCGGTGACCAGCATTTCGCCCAACGGTCTGTTCACAATCTTTGGAAGTGAGTTGGCATCCGCGCAGACATTTCTCACCTCAACCGATATCGTGAATAATCAGCTACCGACCAACCTGGGAGGAACTTGTGTGGAAAGCGGCACGACAAAATGGAGTTTGACTACGCCTCGCCGAGCCAGGTGAATGTGTTGGCGGGACCAGTGCCGGCGTCTGGTACGGTTCCAGTGACGGTGGTCACCGGCTGCGGAACAGCGAATGAAGTGGCTACTGCGGTGGTGAATGTGCCTGTGGCCTCTGTGGCTCCGGAATTTCTTTACTTCGCCCGGAACTCCAATGGGCAGAATCCTGTCGCCGCGATCGAACAGAGCGGCGCCTACGTTGGAACGCCCGGGCTTCTTGCCGGAGCAAATTTTGCACCAGCCCACGCCGGCGACCTGCTAACAGCCTTTGGCGTCGGCTGGGGGGCAACCACTTTTGCCGCACCCATCGGCACGATACCTTCCGCGGCGGAGAACCTCACAAATTCCTATACGCTGACGGTTGGCGGCGCAACCGCTGAGGTTTTGTATGCGGGCTTGTCCCCGGGATATCCCGGCCTCTATCAGATCAACTTCAAAGTGCCTTCGGGGCTTACTACCGGGAATCAACCGCTGGTGCTGATGGTCAACGGAGGTATCCACCTCATCCACTGCCTATATCGCGGTAACCAACTAAACACCGCGCCGCATTGCTTCCAGGCGCGCGATGCGATCTTCCGTAGATGGATGGGTCGAAAACAGGCGCATCATGCTTTGACCAGAGAACGGTTTGATGATGAACAAATGCGCGGTGGCCGGGTTGACGTCCTGCATGGGAATCCGCTTGGACCAGTTCTCGAGCTTGCCGAGCGCTGAAATCAGCTCATCGGGATTGTGGGTCACGTCCGCCGAGGTTTCGTCGGCCGCATATTCGCGTGTCCGCGAAATGGCCATTTGAATGAGCATCGCCGCGATCGGCGCAAGGATCAGCATGGCCAGTCCGCCCAAGGACTGCTCCGCTCATCGTCGTCCCTGCTCCCACCGAACCAGAAAGCCATCCGCGCCAGGAACGTAATCGCCGCGGCAATCGTTGCGGCTACGGAGCTGGTCAGGATGTCACGATTCTTCACGTGGCCCAGTTCATGCGCCACCACGCCCTCCAGCTCCTGATTGTTCATCAACTGCAGGATGCCAGCCGTGAATGCCACCGATGCGTGCTCAGGATTGCGGCCGGTGGCGAAAGCGTTGGGCGATGGATCCTGAATCAGCCACAACTTCGGCATCGGCAATGCCCATGCGCTGGGTAAGACTTTGCACCAGCGGAAACACCCGCGCGTAAACGTCGGGATTCTCTTGCGGCGTCACCGGCTGAGCCGAGTACATGGCAAGCGCCATCTTGTCGGAGAAGAAATAGCTAAAGAAATTGAGTGCCACCGCAATAGCCAGGGCGATGTAAAGGCCATGCCGTCCTCCAAACATCTCGCCGCCC
>CAWAQH010000019.1:0-160850 GCA_963784085.1 uncultured Acidobacteriaceae bacterium
CACGCATCGCTCCGGAACCACTACCTCGGCTCCTTTTATGCGCTCCAAGGCATCGGCGAAGCTATCCACTTCGATGTAGAGATTTGAGCCGGCCAGGAATATCGCGTCGGCGGCTGAGCCGGCGTCCTTGCGGACGCTGGAGCGGGATTGCAGCATCACCTCGGCGCCATCCTTTTGGAGGATCACGAAGCCGAGCTTATCGCCCTCCGGAACTTCCACGGTTTTTTCGAAGCCGAGTTTGGATACCCAGAAGTTTAGCGACGGCTCGATTTCATCGACAATCAGAATTGGTGTGATCTTCATACGGCTATGGTAGCCGGGGCCGTATGGCGCACGATTGGAAAAAACGGTCAGCGCGGGAGCGCGGCAAACTCGCCCGGAGTATATCCGCTGAATTCGCGAAAGTCGTTGATGAAGTGAGCCTGGTCGTAATAGCCGCAGTCCAGCGCCACCTGGGTCCAATCCCCACGCGGGGTGCTGCGCAAGCGGGGAAGGCTATGCCGGAACCGGATTACGCGGCAGAAATGCTTGGGTGTAAGCCCCATCTGTTCCAGACGGCGCCGAGGAAGCTTCCACCAGCGGTACCGTACTCGTTCTGTGCCATCTGGTAGTAGTTGCTAAGCGGGTTGCCCCATGTCGTACCAGTTTTCTGATTCACCATGGCTTGAATGCCAGCCATGGACGGAGTGGCGACGGAAGTTCCGCCGAATCCAGCCCACGTGCTGGGTGCACCGGCGCAAGAAACGGCTCCGCCGGAGGTTTGCGATGGATCGGACCAGCAAACCGTCTCAAAGTGACCCCAACTGCCGTTGGCGGCAAACAGGGAAACATCGGGTATATCGCGCGCGCCGTCCGAATTTGACCCGTACACAGCCAGGCCTCCCGACAGTGCCGAACCCGTCTGATATGAGGGTTTGGGATATCCCTGACAAGTGGCGTCAGAAACTGCCGCGCTGGTCGTAGCGGCGCCCCCGTTTCCGATCGCGCAATTGCTCGCGCCTCCACTGGCCGCGCCTGGACTCGATAGGTGGCGCTGGTGTTGAACGGACTTTATTGCAGAATCCGGTGCTGCCGTAGGTGACGAAAGATCCGGTCGCAACGTCAGCGATTAGAGTGTTGGCGCAGGAATCGTCCCACGGCATTTCCGGGATGTAGCTCAACGCGGAGCCATTGGATGCGGTATTCGACGCGCTCCAGTAGGTGCTGAGCGGAGCACCGCCGTTCATGCCCGTCTTCGCGTTGTAGACATCTTCGAAATCGGTGCCGCCTACCGATACGTTGTAAGGCGATTCGCCCCAGCCAGTAACACCTAAGCTGGTTACGTCGTAATCCTCACCGAAGAGGCCAGAGCAGCTAGACGGACCATCATCGCCCGACGAGACAAAAGCCGAGATGCCCTGGGCTGCCGTCTGTTGAAAGGTGTTATAGAAATAGGAAGTTGCCCCGTTGCCGGTACCGGCCTCGCACAAACCGTAGCTCATGCTGACCACGCCGGGATAAGGTCCGGCCGCGTTCACCATGTTCGACAGGGCGAGTATGCCGCCGAAGGTGAACCCGCCCGACGCGCAGGCAATGTTCTCGATCGTGGCGCTGGGCGCGAACGCGGTAGCCATTTCCGAGTCGATCGCCGCTTCGCCGTCGTCCCCGTTGGTCCCAGGATCCGTGCAGCCGGGATACGCCTGCACGAGGTTGCCGGACGGAAAAGCCGTGTTCAAACCGAAGGCGTTGCGGTACGTATTAAAGTCGCTGCTCGGGCCGGTGGCGTTGTAGATGTCAGTGTCTTCGACCACCGCGATCGTCTGACCCTGTCCCGAGATACCGCCGGACCACAATGGATTCAGGTTGTAGATAACTGCGTTGTCCTGCGGCGTGACCGCGTAGCAGGTGCCGGGCTCGGTGGGCAAGGAAGTTGCCGAAGTGCAGCCCGCGAAGGTGTAGTCCGTCTTGACTTTGTAATGGGCGGCCGGCTTGAAGTCGTTGAGTGAGAAGAAGCCTCTTACCACCGGCGAAATCGCCGCGGGAACGCTGGGGTTGTTGATGTTGGCGATGTGCGACTCGCCTTTTATTTCGATGTTGTGGATGTCAACCTGGAAAGCCTCGCGCAACTGGCCGGCGTTGGCCGAGATGTCGATCATCATGTTGTTGGCGTAGACCTTGTTGACGCGGAGGCCGTGCGACTCAAGCCAGCCGGTGACGGTACCGATGTCTTCCTGCGATACGCCGTACTCGCCGTACTGCTGGGGGGTAAGCCACTTGTGGAAGTTGGGCGAGTTCTTATCGTTCAACGTTTCGATGAACGCCGCCAGTTCCTGCTCCTGTTCAGGAGAGCGCTGGAGCATGAGGATGATGTGCTCGATATCGTAGCCGTCGGGCAACGAGCCGTGATCGACAAAAGCGCTAGTCACAGGCACGGGGTGGCGCCCGAGCGTCGCGCGGGAGTGCTCATCAATGGCCTGGGTAATGCGGCTAGGGGCCGAAGAAGTTGCGTGAAGGGGATGAAGAGGACGTGCAGGGGTGGCTGCGAATGTGGAAGTAATTAGGCCCAATGTAAGCAGGGCAACGCACAGAGTGGTCGCTCGCGAGGACGATAGAACTCGTCGCATGATATCTCCTTGATTCCTGGGAAGAGATTTTTTCAAATGTGTTTTGGGGTCTTACGCCTTTGGAAAAGGCCTAGGTGGGCCGTCGAGCAAGTTTTCCCGAAGCGTTGGAATGTTGCACTCTGCGATATTCAATGTCAAGGAGAAAAATGAAATTCGCAAAAATAATTCTGGATTGTGAAAAATCTTGCACACCGGAACTCGGATTTAGCGTAGGTTCCTGACCCGGCGGGGTTGAGTGCGCTACGTCAGGCGGGAGTGCGCAACCTCACAAAATTCAGGCTCTCTGGTAACGGTGTAGAATCATTTCGCTCCGATGTCCCGCACCCAGACTCTCTCGAACACCCGCGCCCAAGGCCGGAAGAAGGCGATCCAAAAAGGACTGCCAGAAGTCAGAGCATTTCTCACCGGCAAGAATTTGTATGCTGCCCTCAGCGTTCTGCTTGGAGCGGTGACAATCGCGCTCTACAGCCCAGTCCTTCGGTATTCGTTCATAGTGACGGATGATCGAGACTATGTAACGGCAAATCCGCACATCCGCGGCGGCTTGTCGTGGAGCACGATTCAGTGGGCGTTCACTTCAACCGAGGCGGCAAATTGGCATCCACTGACTTGGCTTTCGCATGCGCTGGACTACCAACTCTTTGCGTTGAACGCGGCCGGTCATCATTTCGATAGCGTCCTCATTCACGCCTTGAATGCGGTGATCCTGTTCTTGCTGCTGGGCTGGGTGACAAAGCGCATGGGCCCGAGCCTGCTGGTGGCGGCGTTGTTCGCAGTACATCCGCTAAACGTAGAATCAGTAGCGTGGGTCGCGGAGCGGAAGAACGTCTTGAGCATGATGTTTTTTCTGCTCACCCTTTGCGCCTACGTTTGGTACGCGCGTGGACCCTCGCTTCGCCGGTATGCGGCGGTGCTGGTCATGTTTGCGCTGGCGCTGCTGGCCAAGCCTCAGGTGGTCACACTGCCATTTCTGCTTCTGCTGTTGGATTACTGGCCGCTAGGCCGGATCGCGGATGCGCATCAGCCAGCTCCGTCGACACCAGACGTGAACCTGCCCAAACTGCCGGTTGCACAGCTTATATGGGAGAAATTGCCGCTGCTGCTGCTCTCTGCTGCGAGCGCCGTGGTCACCACAGTTGCCCAGACGGCCGGAGGCGCGGTCAAGGACTTTGCCCATTACGGTTTGGCCCTCCGGCTGGAAAATGCGCTCGTCGCGTATGTGCTTTATCTGGGGAAGGCAATCTGGCCGTCGAAGCTGGTGGTGCTGTACCCGCACCCCACGAAGCTCTATCCTGCGTGGCAAGTCGGGGCGGCGGCGCTCTTGTTGCTGCTGATCACGGTCTGGGTTCTACGCGCGCGCCAACAACGTTATCTGGCGGTGGGATGGTTCTGGTACCTGGGCACGCTAGTCCCGATGATCGGACTGGTGCAGGTGGGAAATCAGGCAATCGCCGATCGCTACGCTTACTTGCCGCTGATCGGAATCTTTGTGATGATTGCCTGGGGCCTGGACGATTGGGCGGAGTCCAGAAAAGTCCGCGCGGTTTGGCTGGTCGTTCCGGCATTATGTGTCTTGACGGCGTTTAGCTTCGTGACCCATCGGCAGATTGGCTATTGGGATAGCCAGTATGACTTGTGGGCGCACGCGGTGGCCATGGACGAGAAAAATCGCTTTGCTCATGACGAGGTGGCCGCTGCATTTATTCTGCCCCCGCACTCCTCCATGACGCTGCACAATCTGGAAACCTTTGATACGCCGCAAAAGAGAATGGAGGAAGCCCGCCTACACTTTGAGGAGGCTTTGGAAATTCGCCGGGCGCTGCTGCAGCAAAGTCCAGCCACCTATTTACAGGAAATAGGCCCGACCTTGAACAATCTGGGGACTGTCGATCTCAAACAGAACCGGATCGATCGGGCCCTTCCACACTACGAGGAAGCTTTGCAGATTTACCGGAAGCTGGCACAAGAAAATCCAGCGGCCTACCTGCCGGGTATCGCCGCGGCACTGAACAACCTGGGCAACCTGTATCTACGCCAGAACCGGATGGGTGAAGCCCGCGAACGCTATGACGAGGGTTTGCAGATTCGACGGGCGTTGGCTCAGCATGATCCATCCGCGCAATTGCCGGCCATCGCCGCTACGCTGAACAATCTGGCAGATGTGGATGGAGCTGACAACCGAACCGCCGAAGCCCAGCAGGAGCATGAGGAAGCTTTGAAGATTACGTCCAAGCTCACGCTTCAGAGTCCGGGCGGCTACGTGCGCGACCTGGCCAAGGCCTTGACGAGCATGGGGAATCTGGATCTCCAGCAAAATCGGGCATCCCCTGCCCGCCGGTACTTCGAGTCCGCTCTAGAGATTTATCGCGAACTAGCGCAACAAGATCCAGCAGCCTACCTACCGGATGTCGCGGCAACGCTAACCATCATGGGGAATCTGGATCGGCTTGAAAACCGGCTTCCAGAGTCCCAGCAGCAGTATGAAGAGGCCCTGAAGATTCAGCGTCAATTGGCACAAGCGAATTTGGAGCAGTACCGGCCCGACCTGGCGAAGACGCTCAATGAATTTGGTCTGTTGGACGCAACCCAAAACCGGATGGACGATGCTCGCCAACGGTATGAGGAGGCCTGGAGGATTCTCGCGGAGGAGGATCCTGGCACCTACCTGCCGGACGCCTTCACGACGTTGAACAATCTGGGAAATCTGGATCTGGCCCAAGATCGGCTGGACCAGGCCCGCCAGCATTATGAAGGCGCGTTGAAAATTCAGTCTCAACTGGAACAGCAGAATCCAGGACAGTTTCAGCCGGGCATGGCCATGGCACTGGCGAATTTGGGCAATCTCGATTGGCAACAGAACCGGACGGAAGAGGCTCGCAGACACTTCGAAGAAGCGATGAAGATTTATCGTCAGCTAGTGCTCCAGAATCCAGGCGCCTACCTGCCAAACATGGTCACAACCTTGAACAACATGGGAAACATGGACCGTCGGCAGAACCGGATGGAGGATGCCCGCGAATGCTATGAGCAAGCATTGGAGATCTACCGTCAGCTAGCTCGGCAGGACCCGGTCAAGTACTTTCCCTACATTGCGTGGGCACTCCAGAATCTGGGAAATCTGGATCGCTCTCAGAACCGAACGGGAGAAGCTCGCGCTCACTACCGGGAGGCCCTGGCGCTTTTTCAGAAGTTAGTCCAAGGTGGTGGCCAGTATTCCGGGGACGTGGCTCAGATCGAAACAACTCTGCAAGGACTTAACCACTCTCATGCGGAGTCCGTGAAGTGAGCCAGAGCTGACACTCCCTCCAAAGCGCGCGCCCAATCCCGCAGGAGCCCGAACCAACCCGCGCTGGCAAGACCAGGGGCATCCCGGAAATTACCGGTTCGTCCATTCCGGAACTCGTTACTCTCTAGATGCCGCGGACGGGGTCATGATTCCCGAGAACAGTATCGAAGTCATGATCGGCGGGAAAGGACTCAGTTGCTAGAGAACGGCGTCAAGGTCAGCAAGTGATCCGATGGCTACGAACAATTCCCCTCGCCGCAATGACATCATCATGAAACTGGCTGATTTAGCGGGTTAAGGCGACACCGCACCAGCAAAGTCGGAGCGCGTTCAATTCGGTGGTCTACACACTCTGGCAGAAATTTACTGATTGAAACGGGATCGTACAGCGGAATCGATCCGCGTGGTGTGACAAAATTTCACTCTTTCCGCGTAGGAATGAGCCCCTCTCCGCAATTCCGATACTCCGTCACGACTGCCGCCGGGAAGTGCCGTCATGCACGCATGAGCCCACAGTTACCTGCGTGCTCTGTACTTCCGTAACAACTATTCGCGGCGCCCTTCTATTGCATTTCGAAACAATTCAGGCGATTATTAGTCGTCAGAAGTTCTTGACGGGGGCCTCAGCGCCGCCGCGCTAACGTAAGAAACACTTACTTGACGCACCCTCAGCGGTAGCGACAAGCGTGGGTCCCACTCAAATAGATTTGTAAGAATATTTTCGGTTGCTAGCAGCGATTGAGTTACGTTGCAGCGCCTGGAAAAGAGCGGCTGCGCGCAGACTACACGCGCAGCTGGGGGCTCACCTACACGTGGATCAGAGATTGACTCTGTACAAAAAACAGACGTTGATCAATTAAACAAAGTGGCTGGGGAGCGGTTAATGAACCGAGATCAAATCAGGAAGTTCAAGGCGGCGTTCGATGCACGGGAAAGGCATAGGCAACAACAATCGAGCAACCATCGTCGAGTCCAAGAGGCGACTCGCGATGTCTTCATTTGGGTGACCGAGCACACGCAAACATGGAATGAACATTGGGTCGAAGAGAATCGTCCCTCACCTTACGAACCCTTCCCCAAGCTCCCGTACTTTCGTGCCATCTTCGAGTGTCTGGAGGCGGAGCGCATCGTCTGGTTCGAGAAAAGCCGCGACATGATGCTGTCCTGGGCCTGTGTCGCCTACCTCACGCTCAACGTGATGAAAGTGCCGCAGCGCACGGCTCTGTTTCAGACCCAGAAGGAAACAAAGGTCATTCAACTGGTCGAGTATGCCAAGTGTCTCTATCGCCAACAAAGCCCCGAACTTCAAGCTGCATTTCCATTGAGAAAACACATCGGCGCCCAGTCCGCACTCGAACTGCACTTCGAAAACGGCAGTAGCATCCTCGGAATACCTGGCGGTGCCGATCAGATCAGGAGTTATCACCCATGGGCTTACCTGAATGATGAATCGAGTTTCCAGCCTGACGCGGGTCTTTGTTATAACGAAGCTTTGTCCGCAGTGAAAGGCAAAATCATTTACAACAGTTCGGCCAATCCAGGCTGGTACAGCGATGCGCGCCGCGACATCATCCGGAGCCAAGAAGAATGAGCAAAGTACTGGAGGCTCTGAAGGCAACCCGAGAGATGCCGCCACAAACCCCCGTGCAGATCATGCGCGGCCTGACGGTGAGGCGAACTCGCGGCGGAATTCCCGTGGTGAGGCTTCACTACACCGCAGACCCTCACCGCGATCCCGAACTCAATCCGGCCTGGAAAGAAGCGGAACGCCAAACTTACTCGTCGCAAGCCTCGTGGGACAGAGAGCAGGAAATCATCGACGAAGCTGGCGGGGGAGAATTGGTCTTCGCCGACACCCTGGTCACCCACTGGGACAAGATCGTTATCACCGACCCCGCTTGGCGCCCGCGCTCGGAATGGCGCGTCGAAGCCGGCTTCGATCACGGGAAGACAAACCCCACTGCGTTTGAGCGCTGCTACGTTGACTTCGAGGGAACGATCTTCTTCTGCGGCGAATACTATATGCCGGGTAAAGAGGTTTGGGAACACGCACCGACCCTCAAGAGTATGGCGGACATTCGTAAGGTTAGGGTGGCATTTGCAGACCCCACGATCTTTGACCAGACGATGCAGCAGGCTAACCAGCCTGCGCTAGGAAGAGCCGCAGAACGAGCGAAGTCCATCAATGAGCTGTATGTAGAGCAGGGAATTGAGTTATTTTCGCCGTTCCGCGGAGATCGCTCAGACATCAGTTTTGCTGCCCGCCTCCTGGTGCATTGGGCGAATCTGGACGTTAGGAAGCCCACCGTGCGGATCGTGTGCCCGAACTACTCTGAGCGTCCGCAGCCCGGCCTTCATGATTGGAGTTGTCCGAACCTGTTGTGGGAACTAATGCGAGCCCGGAGGCAGAAGTTGACATCCCTGCAATTACTGAGTCGCAACGTGAGCGAGGCGATAGTCGACAAAGACAACCACGCACGCGATGTTTGCAAGTACATCATCATGTCGCACCCGGAACCGGCAGGCAAGACGCCGCACCAGTTGGCAGCCGAGGCCGTAAGGCCGTTAGCGGAGGCGGGCGATCTGTTCTCGGCGAGTATCCGTTACCAGCAATTGACTTCCGTCCCAAGAACCCGACCCCGACCCATCCGGGCGGGGCGCTACTACTGTCCAAGAAGGAGGTATTGATCGCTGATTCATTATCAAAACCGCGAAAAAGCGATCTTTTCCCAAATGACTATCAACCCAAGAAGAATTCGTTGCAAAGCGCGGACGAAAGCGGGGAAGCCGTGTGGTGCGGCAGCTACCCCGGGCGGCTTATGCTTCTTTCACACCAACCCCAACAAAGCCTCCGAATTAGGTCGAATCGGGGGCGTGAGTAAACGCCAAGTGTTTCCCGGAAGCCTCGATCCGCTACCCAAACTGGAGAATGCGATGGCGGTCCGAAAAACAGTGGCTCAGGTGATCGAGGATGTATATTCGGGCAAACTTGACACCAGGGTCGCTTCGGTTTTAACACCTCTTCTGAATTTACAACTGCGGACGATCGAGACAACCGATTTGGAACGCCGACTCGAAGAGTGGAAGCAGTCCCAGGCCGATCCGACAAACGCTGGGCTGGAACAGCCACAAACTGACGGGGTAAAGGCCAAAGAGTCGACCGAACCCGGAAAGCCGTCAAGCGATATGCCTTCCGATACCGCTTGGAACTCCAATAAATGATGGCTTGGTCATAGCTCAAGCCGTGCGGATCTACCGAAGCCATGGTAGCGGTGATCCGCAAAACAGCGTTTTGGTCCAAAGTGGTGGCCAGTATTCCGCGGACTTGGCCACAACGGAAGGCGGGCCTGAAGGCGCTCGGCGAATCTGGAGCAAAAAATCCAAGCGAAATCCCAGGAATGATGCGCAGCCACGGCGAGCAAAACTCACAAACGGCGAGAGCAAGTCGATGCACTTGTTATGAAAAATCTTTCACACTATACGAGCGCATGAAAGTCGTGTACACTCGCCCCCGCTTTTGGAATCAAATTTGAAATCGAATGTATTTTCCGATCCCGGGTTGGTGATTTGAACACACGAACGATTCTCGACGCGAAATTTACTTTGCGTTAACGCATTCGTCACGCTGGCGAAATCAATTTGCACGATACTTGGAGCGTCGAGTTCAAAGGACTATTAAGGACGGAATTTACCCGAAGCAAAAAAAATGGCCAGGCCGATACAGCAACTTCCCCCTGCTGCAGATGCCGCTGATTCCTGGAAAGGGCTGCGCTCGAACGCATTGGAAAATGCGCTGAGCGCGCCTGTCCAACGAGCTGCCGGTTCACCCGCTGGAGAAGAGCGGAAAGAAAACCAATCATCGCTCGGCACTCTTCTCGCATCCCCCGATAAACTTTCCTTCAGCGTGCACCCGCTGGCCACACCAGATGATGTAGTGGTCGCGTTGAGCTATGGGCTGGAGCTGGTTCGCTGTGGCGCCATGCTGGTAGCTCCCGAAGGCCAGCCGCGTCTGGCGAATCGTGCGGCCCTGGCCATTCTCGATAAGAAGGATGGGATCTCGCTAGCGCGGACTGGATTGATCGCCGACCGCGCTTCGGATACGCGTTTGCTGCAACAATTGCTGCACGAGGCGATCTCCTCTCCAGCGCAAGGCGAGCCGAAGGGCTCGCCCATGGCTCTGCCTCGCAAGAAAGCACACAGCGCGCTGATCATAAGGGTGGTTCCCGGCCCCGGGTTGAATTGCTGGCCGGGCAGCGAGAGCGGCGCCGCGCTGATGACGCTGTACGACGAAGAAAAAGGTCTGCAGGTCGACGAAGGCATCCTTTGCAAACTTTACGGCTTGACGCGAGGAGAGGCGGCTCTGGCCGCGATTCTGATGCACGGGAAGTCGATAGAAGAGGCGGCGCAGGAGCTGTTCATCAGCCCGCATACCGCCAGAACTCACCTCAAGCGTATTTTCATGAAGACCGACACGCACCGCCAGACTGAACTTGTAGTACGAATCTTCTCCGCTATTTTGTAGCGAGTTCTCTGCGCGCACGCCGGCGGATGCCGGCTCGGTCCTGTGCTTTCATGCCTGGTAACTGGGGAAGCGTGCGAATTTAGGACTAAAGGCTCTTGACGCTGCCTCCTTGCAATCGTCAAGCTGAATCTACGCTTTCAGAAACCCGGCGCCAGTCGCCGGGGTGAGTGGGCGTTTAATCGAGGCGCTGTGACTTTCCTTCGGGGCCCCATGAAAAGACTCCTGGTGTCAACGGCAGCGGCGGCGCTGATTGTTCTTAGCGGCTGCGGTGGAAGCAGTTCCGCTGGCGGAGGAAACCCTGGTGGGAACAAACCAACGCTCCAGTCGATCCAGCTGAGTCCCGTAAATCCATCGATCACCACCGGACAGAACCAGCAGTTCGCCGCGACTGGCAACTTCAGCGACGGCACCACCCAGAACCTGACCAATTCTGCCACCTGGAGTTCATCGAACACGAACGTGGCCACCATCGCGAGTGGCGGCCTGGCGACCGCCGTCGCTTCCGGGACTACAACCATCACGGCCCAGGACAGTTCGACCGGTATTAGCGGGAGCAGTGTACTGTCGGTAAACGCTGCCCTGGTCTCAATCAGCGTTGATCCGCCCAATCCATCGATCGCTGCCACGACCACTGAGCAATTCACCGCGACGGGAACCTATAGCGACACGAGCACCCAGAACATAACGGCGCTGGTCACATGGAGTTCGAGTTCCACCGACGTAGCGACCATCAGCAACTCAGCCGGCTTGCAGGGCCTGGCGACCGGGGTTGGGCCGGGAGTTTCGACGATGCAAGCTGCCTTGAGTGGCATCACCGGCGGTACCGCCTTGACAGTCACCAGCGCGACTCTTCAGTCGATCGCGGTAACACCCGCGACCCCGAATCTTCCGCTGGGGACGTCCCAGCAGTTCACAGCTACGGGAACCTTCTCCGACGGCACCATGCAGGTCATCACCGACAGTGTCGCCTGGAGTTCTTCCAGCAATTTGGTGATGTCAGTTACGCAGAGCGGACTGGCGACGGCCAAGGATATTGGTACTGCCACCGTGACTGCGACGGCAGGGTCGATCAGCGGTAACACTCTGGCTACGGTGAATGCATCCAACTTAGCATCGATCGCAATCACCTCCTCTTACTCGACCATCGCCATGAACACGTCGGTGCAATATACTGCCACCGGCGTTTTCACGAATGGGGGCACCATCAACCTCACCGGCAAGGTGACATGGGCTTCGTCCCAACCCTCGGTGGCGACCGTTTCCTCAGGGAACGCGCAGGGGCTCACCCCGGGTTCCACTACGATCAGCGCCACGCTGGGATCGATCAGTGGCTCCGTTAACCTCGTCGTAACCAATGCAACAGTCACATCCATTCAGGTGACGCCGACCGGCCAGACAATTGCGCCCGAGACCACGGTTCATTTCACGGCCACGGGTGTCTTCAGCGACTCCTCGAGCCAGGACATTACAAGTAACGTCATCTGGGCTTCGAGCAAAACCTCTGTGGCCACCGTCAGCAATTCCTCCGGAAACATCGGCCTGGCTACGGGCGTAGCGGCCGGTACGGCGAACATCAGCGCCACCCTGGAATCGGTAACCGGATCGGTTGCGTTAACGGTCAGTTCCGCCACCTTGCAGTCGATCACTCTGACTCCGTCAACGATTGTGCTGTCGGCAGGTGCGACGGTTCAGTACGACGCTGTCGGAAACTACAGCGACGGTTCAACACAGAACCTGAGTTCGTTAGTCACCTGGAATTCCTCCGCCCCCGGTGTTGTGAGCATCAGCTCCGTTGGTCTGGCCACGGGCCAATCCTCCGGGTCGGCAACCATCACCGCCAGCATGGATTCGATCGATGCTACCGCCAGCGTGGTGGTGGAGTCATCCGTACCAACTTCGATCACGGTTGCCGCGTCGCATCCCACGGTTCCGGTTACCATTATTTCTCATTTCACGGCAACGGGAATTTTTCCTGACGGCTCGCAGGACTTGACGTCTTCTGTGGTCTGGACCTCGTCACCCGCCTCGGTTGCCACCATAAGCAATGCATCCGGCTCCGAAGGTTACGCTACCGGCGTTAGCCCCGGAACCGCGACCATCAGCGCCCTTTTTTCGGGTGTGGTCGGCACCGCTACTCTCACGGTGACCAACGCCACTCTAGTGTCCATTGCCATATCACCGACCAGCGCCAGCATCCCGGTAGGCCAGAGCGAGACGTTCTTCGCCACCGGCACATTTAGCGACGGCACTTCCCTAAACTTGACCTACCAGGTCAATTGGACTTCGTCGAACAACCAGGTGGCTTCGGTCAGCGCGGGCGTCGCCAC
The DNA here is from genome assembly GCA_963784085.1 of uncultured Acidobacteriaceae bacterium. Lineage (GTDB taxonomy): Bacteria > Acidobacteriota > Terriglobia > Terriglobales > Acidobacteriaceae > Sulfotelmatobacter. The sequence continues at coordinate 12,739 of CAWAQH010000019.1, forward strand.
TGGCGCCGCTGCGGGGACTGCGACCATCAGTGCTTCACTGAATGGGGTCACCGGAACCGCATCACTGACGGTTCAATGACGCAATTCGTCCTGCCTCTAACCTAAATTCCCTAGCCTCGCGTAGCCCTCCTTAGCCGGAAACATGCATTGGTGCGAAATACCTCATTTGGGGGATTACACGTTCTCCTCCCTTGGAAGATGATGCCGAAGGAGTGAGGAGCGATCATGCAGACTTGGGCACTTCAAGAGAATGATTTTGGTGGCAAAGTCAAAGTAAGTTCGCAGTCGCGCCGCAATTTCTACAGCTATTCCCTCTGGCGTGCCAATGAGAACGAACACCTCTTTGACGGAGCGGCTGGCGATCTAGCCGAAGCCATGGACGCCATGCGAGCGCACATACGCTATTTATCCACGGGAACGCAAGCAGTAAGAGGAGAGTAATTCCGTCGTATGAATTCAACTCGAATAGTACAAGCGCCTCAAGATAGTCCGAAGGCCACCAGCCCCGGCAGATTCGAAGTGGTGGATCTCGGGCCTTTTGACCACAACCGGAACGACGTACTTGCGCTCAATGACGCAGCGCAGTGTGCAGGTGTGTCGTTGAATCCGGAAACCGGGCGAATCGAAGCCTTTCAACAGGAGGGCGGGACGCGCAGCATGCTGGGAACCCTAGGTGGTTCTTTCAGCATCGCTCACGATCTCAACAATAACGGCGAAGTTGTCGGCGGGTCATTGACCAAGGGAGACGAGAGTTTTCACGGCTTCCTCTACCGCGACAACCGGCTCTACGACTTGAACGAGTTCGTAGATCCGAGCGCTGGATGGGAAGTGCTGCAGGCACTGGGCATAAACAATCACGGAGAGATCATCGCCATCGGTTGCAATACCGGTCAGGATCGCATTGTCCTGCTCCGTCCCAGAATTTAAGCGCCAATCAGGCACAACGACGCAGTTCAGTGACCAAAGGGGGGGCAAATGTTCAGGAAGAAACATGGTGCAGGCAATGTGACTCGAGGTTTTCCAGCAACCGCGGCGGCCGGACTGGGCTTGGCAGTTTTGTTATTCAGCGGAATGCTCCAAGCCACGCCGATTCTGAACGGGGCAGAGGGATCGCAGGACACGAAGCAATTGGCCAGCGCCGCGACTCTCTCGACAGGTGCCAGGGCGCAGATGGCGTCGGCAACCGCCAACGCGGCAAGAGCTATTCATCCCGCCGTCGCGGTCGCACGAACTACTCCAACTGGATGCGCATACGGCAGCGGCTGCTATAAGACCGTGCAAGTTCCAGAACCACAGTCGCTTCTGATGGTGGGTACAGGTCTGTTGTCGATGGCGGGTCTGATTCGTCGGCGTTTGCTGCGATAGGTTCCAAGTGGGCACGATCACTGTCGACGCGAGAACTGCGACGCGAGGGGAGAGATAGCATGAGTAGGATCTATGATGCATTGAAGAAGGCCGAACAAGACCGAGTAGCATCGCAATCTATTCAGGCAAGATCTGACTCCGATCCAATGCCGACTTTCAGTGCGTCGGCTGCCTTCGCTCCTCCGCCGCAACGCGCCTGTAGCGATGTTTGGCCAGCCGATTGGTTTCGCCAGAATGCCTGATATTAGCCCCTCCATCCTCACCCGAGGATGGGTTCGTCGGACGAGCTAAGTGACAGCGGGGTGTCCCAATTGCTCCGCGAGTATGGCAGCAAAACGCTCTGTGTTCCGGCCAATGTCATAGTAGTGTACGACCCGCTCTCGCCCATGCTTCCCTATTTGCCCCCGCAACTCAGGCGACTCGAGCAGAATCCTGATGTTCTTGGTGAGATCTTTCACATCGCTCACGGTGAAGAGCATCCCATCAACCCCGTGCTCGATCAACTCCGGTATGCCCGTGATAGAGGGAGCCACACAAGGTACCTGCATGGCCATCGCTTCCATTAAAACTACCGGGATGCCCTCCGCGAGGCTGGGCAGCACAAATAAATCTGCTTCGGCATAAGCGCGGCTCAGGGCGCTATGGTCGACCCACCCGGCGAACGTCACATTGCCGGCAATTCCCAATTCGGCGGCTTGGCGTTCAAGGTGTGTGCGATCGGGACCATCACCCACCAACCGTAGATGAACTGGGCAGCCTTCCCTGATCAAAGCCGCAATCGCTTCGAGTAGCAGAGCCTGGCCCTTCTCCGGCGCCAAACGGCCGACGCACAGGAGCTGCGGTGGGGATGAAGTCGTTCGCATCTGACCAGGCGCGAATTCGGCTGCGTCTATACCCAGCGGAGCGTAGAGCAACTTGGGCCACTCGCTCCGGTCACATGCAAGCATCAATTGGCTGACACCGTGGCGGCTGATCGCGCGCACGAACCGCGCGCCTTTGATGCGCTCGCCTAAGCGCGAGACTGTAGGATCGTACAGTTCCCCGAAGCCGTGCACTACAAACGACATCGTGACCGGGAACGTGCGGGCTGTGATGAGAGCGACTGTTGCCGAAAAATTTGCATGCAGATGAGAAATGCGGAGTTGACGCATCCACCGCCCGATCAGAATCGCCTCGGCAAAATATGCCATATGATAAGCCACTCGCCTGGGGCTCCCGACTCCCAATCCGAGGGCAAAGATCAATCCGCGCAAATAACGCAACGGATGCCGCAGAAACTCACTCAAGTTCAGAAATGCCACCGTGACTGCCGGAACAGACTTGATGTAATGCGTGCGGGTCGACTCTTCCCGTTCTTCCGAGTTGAGCTTTTCCAGCGCACGATCGGGGAGGCTCACTGACGCAACAGAGAACGTCAAACCCGAGACTTCGAAGTTGCCGTATTTCAGCCAGCAGGTAGCTATGATTGATGGCTGGGAACTGACCAATCAGGTAGAGGAACCTTGGCCGGTCAGCCACAGGCCGTACACTCCGCCGCGATGTAACGCTCGATGGACTGGAAACCGGCCGCCTCGTCGGTTCCGGTCACAAACGCGCGGGAATCGCGGACATTTGCCATAAAGAGCCCCAGAATATCATGCGGCTTAAACATGTCTTCCATCAGAATTGGACGCTTGGAATGGAGTTCCGGGGCAAAAGAAGCAATAAACGGATGGTATAATGCGGTGTCTTTGAAGGGTTTTCGGACGCTTGCACTGCCTGCTAAAGGCCTGACTTTGGAGCGGTTTAGGAGTCTAGCCATCTGCCATGCAAATCCCGGACGAGGCCAATTCCACAATCTATCATGGCAAACAAAAAAATTGTAATCATTGGCGCGGGACCGACCGGACTGGGTGCGGCCTACCGTCTTCACGAGCTGGGTTATGACAACTGGGTGCTTTATGAGAAATCCGCCGACATCGGAGGACACGCCACCTCCCATGTCGATAAACACGGATTCGTGTGGGATGAAGGTGGACACGTCATCTTTTCCCATTACCCCTATTTTGACAAACTTATCGACCGGGTCCTGGGCAAAGAAGTTCACGAGCGGATTCGCGAAAGCTGGATCGTCAAAGGCGATTCCTGGATCCCTTATCCCTTCCAGAGTAATCTGCGTTACCTTCCGAAAGACGTTCAAGTGAGCTGCCTGGTGGGCGCGGCCAAGGCCGCCGCCAGCGGAGGCAGTCGTGACGCGGCGAACTTTCGCGACTGGATACTCGGCACATTCGGCGAGGGCATCGCCGAAGCCTTCATGTTCCCCTACAACTCAAAGGTGTGGACGACGCCACTGGAAAAGATGTCCAAAGGCTGGATTGCCGACCGCGTCGCTGTGATGGATTTCAAGCGGCTCCTGGAGAACGTCCTGTACGAGCGTGACGATGTGGCATGGGGCCCGAACAGCAAATTCAAGTTTCCTCTGCACGGCGGGACGGGTGAGATCTACCGTCGCATGGCCGCCTTCTTTCCGCAAAAAATATACCACGGAAAACAGCTCTCGGAAATTGATGTGGCGCGCCGCCAGGTTTCCTTCGCCGATGGCACGGGCGACAACTACGATCTGCTGATCTCGACGGCACCCCTCGATTTGCTGGCGCACATGATCAGGCCAGTAGAAAACCGGCTTCGAGATGCCACGCAAGGTCTCGAACACAACAATCTTCTGGTCGTGGGTTTCGGGTTGAAAAAGAAAATCGAAACCGGAAGATGCTGGATATATTTCACCGATGCGGAAATGCCCTGCTATCGCGCTACCTATTTTTCTCACTACTCTCCGTTCAACGTCCCCAACGGAGATACCGAGCATTACAGCTCGCTGATGTGCGAAATCTCGTTTCGCGTGGGAGAGTCGCCCGACCCGGAGAAAGTGCTGGATCAGGTAATGGCGGGCTTGATCCGCAGCAAAATGCTTGAGGAGTCAGATCGCGATCGCGTCGTTTCCCGGTACCACCGACTTCGTTGGATACTCCTATCCGATCCCGACGCTCGGCCGCGACCAGGCGCTCGACGTGCTGCAACCGGCGTTGCTGGAAGAGGGGATCTATTCCCGCGGCCGTTTCGGCGCGTGGCGTTATGAAATTGGAAACATGGATCACTCCGTGTTGATGGGTGTGGAGGCGGTGAATCACATCGTGGCCGGGGAGCCAGAATTGGTCTTTCACAGCTCATAAGCGACCTGGATGGCCAAAAGCCCAACCACTTTCGAGACAAATTGCCGGACCCATGATCTTCGATTTCTGCTGGTAAAATTAAGGTGGTTTGTCGTAGTTCGACGGTGGGCACTGGAAACATGAAGAAGCATTTGATCGCGGGAGTTAAAAAGGCTCTTGGTTTGCATCGGCCGGGCCGCAGTTTTATCATCCGTGAGGATGACATTTTTCTGGTGTCATTTCCCAAGTCTGGCAACACTTGGACCCGCTTTCTTCTGGCCAATCTGCTTCACCCGAACGAGCCCGCTACTTTCGCGAACATCCATCGGTTGATCCCCGACCCTACAGGCACCACCAAAAGGGACCTCGATCGCATGGCCAAGCCACGCATTATCAAGAGCCATGAGTGCTTCGATCCCCGTTACGGGCGCGTCATCTACATCGTGCGCGACCCCCGCGATGTCGCCGTCTCGCAATACCATTATCATCGCAAGCTCATGAAGATCGGGGATGACTCACCGATCGAGACTTTTGTCACGCGTTTCCTTGCCGGTCAGACCTGCCCGCATGGATCGTGGGGACAAAATATTGTTACCTGGCTAGCCACAAGTGAAAGCAGTCCCAACTTCCTTCTATTGCGCTACGAAGATATGGTTGCAGATACTGCCCGCGAGGTTTCGAAGATAGTGGCCTTTCTGGGCATCTCGGCTGGCCCGCAACAAATTGCCCTGGCCGTGGAGCGAAGCTCAGCAGGCCGAATGAGGAAACTCGAGGAGACGCAGACGGATCAATGTGATCTCACTAAGGGCTCACGAAGGGATCTTTCCTTTGTCCGCGCTGCCGGTGTCGGCGGATGGCGCTCAGAGTTGCCGGCCCCTCTGGCTGCAAGACTTGAGGCCGCATGGGCGCCGCTGATGCGGCATCTTGGGTATGAGTTGAGTTCGCAAACTCCTTCGGAAGCGCGAGATCGCGATTCCCTGGGAATTCTAGGCGCTAGGAAATGATTGAAGCGACGATTGTGACAATGGCCGACGGTACATCGACACGGGACTCGTAGACACTGATTGTGCTCGCCCAATTCAAGTACGCGGTAAAATACGCTCTCGGGCTCGATCACGCCGGCAGGAATTTCGTTGTCTATCCCGACGACACCTTTCTAGTGTCGTACCCAAAATCGGGCAACACATGGGTACGCTTCCTGCTCGCCAATCTCCTCTACCCTGACGAAACAGTGGGTTTTGCCAACATCAACCGGTTACTCCCAGCGCCAGGCGTCTCGTCGAAACGGTTCCTGCGCAACCTGCCCCGGCCGCGCATCTTGAAGAGCCACGAGCCTTTTGACGTGCGTTTCCGGAGAGTCATTTACCTGGTCCGAGATCCGCGCGACGTCGTGGTTTCCGAGTACCACTTCAACCTGAAGAAACGGTACATTGAGCCCGCAGTCTCCCTGGAAGAGTTCGTGAAGCGGTACATTGCCGGGAAGACTGCAGATTACGGGTCCTGGTGGGAACATGCGGCGGGTTGGATCGCTGCCCGGCAAGGTAACCCCGCTTTTCTGTTGGTTCGCTACGAGGATCTGCTGACGGAGTCCATCAGGGAGACTGGGAGGATCGCTGAATTTCTTGGCATTCACGCCGGACCCGATCGTCTGAAGGCGGCGGTGGAGCGGAGTTCGGCCGACCGCATGCGCAAGCTCGAAAAACAACAGGCTAACCAATGGACTGGAACCAAGAATACCCGTCAGGATATACCGTTCGTCCGAGCGGCGAAGGCTGGCGGATGGAAGGTATCTCTGCCCCTGGAATCAGCCGAAGAGATTGAAACCGCGTGGGCGCCTCTCATCAACTTTCTCGGTTATGAGTTGCTGAATCCACAATTCGATGGCACATCTATGCCGGCATGGGCGAAGAATAGCCGCCCGCTGTAGTGGGCCCTATGCGTTGTTTTGAGAACCGCGTAGCTTGGGAAAACTGGAGCTCTACCTCTCAACTGACGGCCGCCACGGACCGGGTTTAGGATGGGCCAGAAAGAATTCTTGAACTGTTGTCTTGAAAGTGGGTTCACATCCATGACCAACCCCAACTTGCAGGACATACTGAAACTCCACACCATCTGCTGCGATAGCGTCATAACCGGTAACGCCCTCGGTTAATTCTCCGCTGGTGCACATTGGCGCACCGGTATTGGGCGGCAGGCCGTCTTGTGCCAGCCAGTACGTCAGGATATTGTCCACCGTGGCATCGGGAAGTTTCCTCTGGCCCCACGCGTTAAAGTTTCCTTTGCAAGGTGGAACGGTCTCGTCTTTCGAACCCTCGCACTGCAGCACGCTCACGGGTGCAACAATGTTCGGCACCGGATCGGTGGCGGCCCAAAGCATCCCGCTCGCTGAAGCGATCGCAGCCACAAGATCGGATGAATCAATACCAACCCGATGCGCCATGAAGCCGCCGGAGGACATGCCATACACAAATACCTGATTGGGATCCACATTGTACTGGACGGTCAGGGTTTGAATAAGGTTGCGAATAAAGCCGGAGTCATCGGGTGGCGTCGGAAACAAGTAGTTTACGTTGAAAGCATCCCAGTACCACTTTCCGCTTGACTCGTTCCAGGTGCTCACCGGGTAGACCAGCAAGTATCCGTAGGTGTTGGCGCCAGCTTTCCAGGAGTTGCACCAGGTGATCGGCGCCTTCGTACCGGTCTTATCTCCTATGGTCGGGTGCAGACAGATCACCATCGCGGGGCTGACGGGCATGTTGAGCGGCACGTACGTGCTGTAGGTTCGCGTGATGCCGTTCCAGGTCGTCGTCAGCGTCGTCGTAGTGCCTGTTTTGGCGCCGACGAAGGTCGGAAGGAACAAGATCGCCGCAAGACACGCAAACTTCCTCATTGTGTTATCCCTCGCCATCCCCCATCTTGCAGGCCCTTTTCACGAATCGGACTGGTTCTGGGCACCTGATGATCAGGGTAACACCAGCCAGCCCTCCTTAGTTCGCGGCAACTGGATTGCCAATCAGAACGGGAGCAACCTCTCGTGCCGGGATGGGCCCTCGCGCTTCCAGCAGCAACCTGCCCTGGGGGCGCGAAAACGCAACGTCCATGAAGCCCACCCGCTTAAGCGCGATCTTCATCCCACGCTCGGTTTGGAAGGACTCGGTACGATTCGCAATCCGCAGGGTCCTCCCACTGAGATGAAACAGCAAACCATTGAGGATCACGTACAGACGGAACATGGCCGGAAAAAGCGACCGGCAATTTCGCAGTTCCTGCAGGGTAAAACTCGGTGGGTGGATGCTGAAGCAGACTTGGCCGCCCGGAACCAGCACTCGGCGAACCTCGGACAAAGTCCGGGGTATGTTCATGTACGGGACAGCCACACTGGAAACGACGCTATCGAAGCTGGCGTCGGGAAAGGGGAGCGACTCTCCGCGGGCGCATTCAAACCGGCGCTCCGGATAGTGCTGCCGGGCGATCGCGATGCGTTGCGCGCTAATGTCAACGCCCACGACATCGTCGCCACTATCTACATGAAGGTCAACAGGAAGTTTGCCGGTGCCGCATCCCAGGTCCAGAATCCGTGCCATGAACCCCTCCCATGTCACTGTGCCTCCAAAAATAGGCACAGCTTGAGTTATCAGCAAGATAGACATGTTCGGGATGGGTCGAAACCCTCAAATAGGGTATTTTTAGGACTGCCAGCATTCTGCACAATAGACGGTGCGATGTGGCGGGGTTGGCCCTAGAAAACCTCACATTTTCACCCACATCGCGGGCCTTTCGGAGTCAGTCGGTGTCGGGATTCTCCAGGGACTTTTTGTCGAAATCGAGCATCAGCGCGGGGATTTCCACAAAACGTTGCGGTGTGCTCAAAGGGAAAAACGCACTCAGGTTATCGGCATAAGGGGTCGGCATAATATCCGGGCTCTCACCCCGTCCAGGTGGCCAGCATCTCGGCAATCTTGCCGCGGTCGATCTTTCCGTTCACGTTCAAGGGAATCTGCGCGAAGTGGTAGATGCGGCTTGGCACCATGTAGCGTGGCAATTTGGCTTCACAGGCGGCGATGACCTTGGCGTCGAGTGCCGGGTCCGAACCTGACAGTACTGCGACAATGCCCGATGCTGACCCATCCGACAGCGGCCACGGAATCGCAACCGCCAATTCGGTGCGGGCGGTTTCGCGCAAGACCAGATCGATCTCCTGCAATTCCACGCGATACCCGTTCACTTTGACCTGGAAATCGCGCCGTCCGAGGTAGAACAGGCATCCGCGTTCATCTTGCCTCACCAGGTCGCCCGTGCGGTACCACACTTGCTCCCCAGTGTGCTTCAGGCGAACGAAGCTTCTTGCAGTCTTTCCGGGATCGTTCAAGTACCCGCGTGTCACCTGTGATCCGCCCAGGCACAGTTCTCCGCTTTCGCCTGGCAGAACTGGCGCGAGGTCCTCGCTCACAGCACATACCTGTTGCCCGTCAAAGGGCCACCCGATAGGCACCAGCCCGCGCACGCACTCCGCAGGCGAAGTTGCCGAGTTCCAGCGGTAGTAGGTGATCGCAATCGTCGCTTCGGTCGGTCCGTATAAGTTTTCGAGGATGGAATTGTTCGCCGCCTGCTGCCACGCCTCCGCCAGGCTCGAAGAAAGCGCCTCGCCGCAGAAGAGGCTCCAGCGCAAAGTGGGAAAAGCCCCCGGCTCTAGAATCCCCAGCTTGGACGCGAACATGGCCACGGATGGCACCGAGAACCAGATGGTCAACCCAAGCTCGTCGACAAGGGTGGCTGGAGTAAGTGTCTGCTGGGCAGAGGGACAAAGCGTTGCTCCCGCATCCCAGCAGGTAAATAAGTCATGCACGCTGAGATCAAAAGTGAGATCGAAGTTCTGCGAACAACGGTCGGCGCCATGAATGCCAAAGCGCTTCGCGGCATACTCCATATATGCGGAAACATTGGATTGGCTGACGGCAACTCCCTTTGGTATGCCGGTGCTACCGGAAGTAAAGAGCAGGTACGCCGTTTCGTTTGCGTCGACCGTCGGCTCATCCGGATCCGCTACCTTCGAAAGGTGCCGCGCCGGAATAACGCGGAGCGCCAGAAGATTGCTAACTGGCTCCCAGCCGGAATCCGGGATGATCAGCGTCAGCGGTTCTTCAAGATGCGGGAGCAAGGACCCGAGGGTGGCCGCGCACTCCTGCCCCACCACCACGGTTTTGCACCCGGACGCCCGCAACATGATCAGCGTCCTCTCCAGCGGAAACTTGGGATTGAGCGGGACGTAGCCTCGTCCGGCGCCCAGCACGCCCAAAATCCCGCCATAGGCTCCTATGCTTCGATCGGCCAGGACGGCTACGACCTTCTCCGAGGGATCCAAAGTGTTCTTGAGGCAAGCAGTGACTCGCCCCGCATAATTCCAGAGTTGCTCGTAGCTCAGTGACATTTCGCCGAGTTCGAGCGCTTTGCTCGCAGGATTGCTCCGCAGAGAGCGGAGAAAGCCACTGATCAAGGTTCTTGGCTGTTGCGGGGGAGCCATTCCATCACCTGGTTTCGTTTTCTGAAGGGACTCTCTCAGTCAAAGGCCGAGCACAACAGACAGCTACTTCGTGAAGGCGCTCAAAAGCGACTTGGGGCGAAAACTGGAATTCACTTGCGCTCCAGAATATTGAACAGCCGGTCGGCGACAATCCGGTCGCCCTCGGGTCGCATGTGTGAAATACCCCGATAAATCGTATTCTTCTGATCATCCACACTGTCGCGAAGGTTGTAGAAATCCGGGCGGTTTATTTCCTGGCCACGATCGTATACCGCCTTATACATCACGCCCAGCTCCGGAAACTTCGAATATTCGAGACGCAAAACTTGTTGCTCATAGGGCGTCAATTCCTTATGCCCTACCGCCAGATTGGGATACCAGGCAAACACCGCCCGGAACCCGTAGTGTTTCGCCAGCAGATCGATAACGTCCATGTTCTGAACATAGTTTTCGACCACTGCGGCGGAAAGTGTCGCCACTTTCGAAAGTGCCACATTCGCTTTCGGTGCTGCTTCCGGTCCCTGGTGAAACGGTGCTCTGACCGCAATTCTCTCCAATAAACGATACGTGTTGGTTTGGCGGAGGTAGCTAAAGCCCGCTTTCTGCGCGGTGCTCCAGCCATCGAGAAATTTCTTGAACGAACCGAAATTGCTGTGCACATCCGCCTGACCGCTCTGATACGCGGCAAAGGCTTCCGTACCGCCGTCATAAAAGAGAACGATATCCGGAGTCTTAGGGGCGTGTTTGAGTTGCTCAATCAGTTCCAGCATTTCCTGCGTGTTGGACCATCCCTTTTCGGCATAGTTCACGATGCAAACCGGCCTGCCCGCCTTCTCGTAGTCTTGCGCGATGATTGATGGGATGGTCTCTTCGTCCGGCGCACCCGAGCCCCACATTACGGAGTCACCGAACATCCAGATGGTTAAGGCTTTGTTATCGCACCGCGTGTGCGGAGTCCGGCGAACACCATCCTGATTAATGGAAAGTAGTTCACCCTGGTAAGGCGCCCGGCGCCAAAGCACATACTGGTGGTAGGTTACTTTGTTAGACTGATCGAATTCCTTCCAATACTCGCGGTCCGCGGCGGTTCCTTCCTCGGTGAGGTCCAACTTGACGGCGGGTTCTAAGGCGTCGTGATCGGAGGGAAGGTAGCGCTTGTAAGCATAAAGTTCTACCGCAGCCAGTACGACCACGCCCAGGGTCACGGCCACGCAAAGGCGGACGACGAAGTATTCGAGAAGGGATCGGTACTGGGTCGCCGGAGCCTGGCGACCCTTCAGTGTCTGGTCATCCTCAGTTAGTGGCACAAACGGCTGCACCTCTCTGTCCGCCCCAATTGGCTGAATACTACCATAACGATTTTACGCCCCGGAACCTGCCGCCCGCCGCATGAGTTGCCGCTGCGGACTAAAACAGCGCGTACATAACCGGGCCGGTTTCGGCTTGTCCGGGCGTAAAGATCACGCTCAAATACAGCGCCAGCACTAGGACCACCGGCGTAATCCAGACCCAGCGTTCATCGGCCAGAATGCCGAGCAGATGGGCGACTCGTGTGTGCAGAGCGTTGGGCGCATTTTGCGCCCGGACACGCGCCGATTCTCCCAGTCGATTGAGCAGTTCTCCAGCGCCAACGACCGCGAAATATCCGGCCGCCGCCAGAAACGTCATCAGGTAAAGACTGTGGTCCAGAGCCAGGTGCCAATAAGAGTGCAGCGACGCGATTGCTTTTAGCATGGCAAAGGCCTGCCGGATGTTCTCCGCTCGAAAGAAAATGTAGCCCACCAACACCGCAGAAAAGGTCAGCAGCCAGGAGATTCCGGTCGCCAGAACCCCAGACCAAACAAACCCCATGCGCTTGCGGAATTCCTGCCATTGGCGGTGCAGCACCAACAAAACGCCGTGGTAAACGCCCCACATCATGTACAACAAACTCCCACCGTGCCATAATCCAAAAACAAACATGGCGATCACGAGAGCCAGGTTGCGCCACCACACTTCCCGCCGCATGGTGGCGAGCGGCAGAAAGAGAAAGTCACGAATCCAGAATGAAACGACATGTGCCAGCGCGTCCAGAACTCCGAGGGCGTTGTCGAAAGGTAGGGCCGGTTAAAGTTTTCGTGCAACTGGATGCCAAACAGGCGCGCCGCCCCGATCACGACGTGGGAAAATCCGCAGAAGCTGAAGTAGAGCAGGAATCCGTAACCCACGAGCAGGCACCAGACATCGACGCCGCCCAAGGCCGCCGGCTTGCCGTATCGGTGAAAAGCGGCATCAATGCCCGCCCCCGCATACAAGCCGCCGCTCATCACCGCGGCAGAGAACCAGCATGAGCGCGCCGATCGAAACACGGCGCACCCCGGTTCGGAGGTCGTCATTCATCTACGGACCAGTCCTGGCGGAACTGCGGCAGCATGCTGGACATGCGGCAGATCGGCCCCTGTAGCACGGTCGGCCAAAATGCCATGTAGAGGCAAAACTCCAGCAGCGTCGGATCCACATCTTCTTCGCGATACACCTCAAACAAATAACTGAGAGCCTGGAAAGTCCAGAAGGAAATCCCGATCGGGAAAATATTCGTCTCGAGCAGCGGAAGCGGAGAAGTGGAGGGCACGGCAGCGCCAGCAAAGGCAGGTATTTAAAAACGCTCAACAGCACAACATTGAAAATGATGCCCGTCCACAGCCGCCCCGCAGTAGTATGTTTTTTGAGCCATTCGCCCAAGCGCATAATTCATCACCGAACTGAAGATCAGAACGACAATCAGCCACGATCCCCATCTGAAATAGAAGATCTAACTGACGATCAGGTATAGCCACTGGCGGGCCGCAACAGAACGAAGACGCATGGCTGTCGACCACACCACCACCAGACCGATTGCATATGCTAGAAGCTCGATTGTCATTGGTGGCGGTCGATGTCTTGAAATTCAGGCCTTAGAATCTATCCGGCTTTGAAATTCGGGTTTTGAAATTCAACGAGCGTGATATGCGGGCAATGCCATCAATGTATGTTCTCGTGGGAAACGAAGGCTGTCAACCCGTTCGGCTGGCGCTTCGATGGCCAGTTTCTACCCTTGATACCATCCTTTTGCCGAGGCCCCCTCCGCGTCATCAATGCCATAATATGAAGGTGCCGGGAAATATGTACGGCCCGGTCGATCACGTTGTCGCCATTCATGCCCCTGGGAGAATTCGCTTGGATAGTCTGAAGCCCGTTGTCGCTCCAAGCGAGCACGCCAACGCGGCTCCGCCGGCAAAGCACTCCTCACTGGCTGCGAATCTCGCTTGGCGCGCTCTAACCAACTGGTCCAGCCAGATCGTGTCGTGGGCTGCCCTGCTGGTTGTGGTTCGTCTGCTCTCGCCCGCTGATTTCGGCCTGGTCGGGATGTCAGTGGTGCTTTATTCGTATTTGAAGTTCCTGGGTTCCTTCGGAATTCAGGCCACGGTACTTCGGCATAGAGATCTCGACGAGGAAACGCTCGCGCAGCTGAATACAATGGGCGTCGTGTTTGGGGTTGGGTCGTTCCTGTTGGCCTGCCTGCTGGCCTGGCCGGCATCGTGGTTTTTCAAAGCTCCGCGCATGGCCCCGGTTGCCATCGTGACCTGCATCGCCCTGATATCGCTGGGCCTTCGCAGCGTCCCCGAAGGGCTGATGAACAAACACATGCGCCTGAAGTCGCTTTCAGTTTTCGATGCGCTTCGCGACATTATGAGCGCGGTGGTAACGGTTCTGCTGGCGTGGTTGGGTTTCCATTACTGGGCTTTGGTTTTGGGAAATCTGCTCTCGGAAATTGCCCGATGCGCGGTCATTCTGAGTGTGCAACGTCATCGTTTCGCCTGGCCCCGCATGGCTACGGTACGAGAACCCCTGCTTTTCGGCTGGCGCGTATTGGTTTGGACCTTCGCCTGGTCAACCTACAGCACGCTCGATAACGTCACGGCTGGCCGGGTTTTCGGCCAGGCCGGACTTGGCCTTTATGCCATGGCCTGGAACCTGGCCAATGTGCCCCTGGAAAAGGTGGTTTCGCTTGTAACCACGCTGGTTCCGGCTTACTTCTCCCGAGTGCAAAAAGATATGGCCGCGTTGCGCAACTATGTGCGGACGCTTTCAGAAATGATTGCCCTGGCGATGTTCCCTGCCACCGTGGGCTTGGCTCTAGTCGCACGAGAGGCGGTACCATTGGTGATGGGGCCCAAGTGGAATGGAATGATCGGCCCCCTGCAAGTCCTTAGCGCCTACGCAACTTTTCGCGCTCTGGTTGCACTCTTGCCCAAAGTCCTGACTGCGGTGGGCAATGCGCGCTATGTGATGCGGGTGGAAGTTACGGGGCTCGTGCTGATGCCAATCGCTTTCTGGATCGGCAGTCACTGGGGCCTTCGGGGCATTGCCTGCGGCTGGATTGTTGCCTATCCGGTCATCGCCGGCGCTCACTACTGGAAGACCCTGAAGACGATCCAGATGGGGGTGGGAGACTACATTGGGGCCTTGCGGCCGGCGTTGCACGGCACCGCGGCGATGATTATTGTGGTCCTCGCGCTCCAATGGAAGCTGCCACCCACTCACTACAGATGGCTTCATTTAATCACTGAAATAGCCGCTGGTGCGGCTGCCTACCTGGCGACAGTGTTGCTCTTGCACCGCGAGAGGGTGATGTATTTCCTGAGCGTAGCCAGGAGAATACGCGGGCCAAAGCTTGAAACCCAGCCCGGCGTCGCCTGATCCCGGAAACTAAAGCCCGTCCGTGGCAAGCAACCGCGCGTTCAGCTCCGAAACCAGAAAGTTCGTGGATTTGGTGGCGATGTGGACTCCATCATAGAAATTCTCCGGGTTCTTTCTGAACTGATCGTATTTGGGGTCGTTGAAATCGATGATCAGCTCGCCTGGGCGAAACAGCGCTTTCATCCGGGAAAGAAACACAGCATAATTCGGCGTGTTCCAGGCGTTGGCGTCATGGGGAGGAATAAATGCCACGACCCTTGCGCCGCTGGCGCGAGTCTCGTCGACCAGAGCCTGATATTCCGCAAACGCGGTTTCATCGATGACGATCTCGCTCTGGTGATAGTTATGGTATTTCATTCTCATCGGCTCGGGGTTGTTCTCCAACTTCGAGAAGTCAAGAACCCCGAACTCGTCGAAAGAGGGCCGCCGGCCCAGGATCCTGTTCCGATACCCGCGCAGCAATTGTTCGGAACCGAGGGCCGTCCAATAGTCGCGCGGCTGCATATATGCCGTTCTCCTGCCATGCGTATGCACCATGCGTGGGTACAGGCAAAACAGCGCCAGGTGCACTTTACCGCGCGAGAGAATATTCTCCACGAGAATCTTTTCCTCGGTCATGGTCGCGTCTTTGAGCGAAAAATTGTAGGTCTTCGCCGATTCAATCTTCCGCAAGTCCCAATTGCCTGAGATCGAGGAACCGACCAGGACACCGTCGAAGTTCTGGGGGACGTAGTTAAAGGAAAAGAGGTACTTCGCTTCCCTGTCGTCTTCCAGATAAGAGCGGAAAGACTTCCCGCGCACATCGCCAAACACTCCAAGCGCATTGATGCGATAGTTCACCGCCGCAGCCGCGCCCGCCAGCACGGTAACGGCCATCAACAAGCAGACGATCCATCGTTTAGAAGTCACGATAAATAAAAACCTTGGACAGAGTGGAATTCAAATACAAAAGCGAAATCAGGCCCAGGGCCGTCGCCGCCATCGCGCTGCGCCATGAAGGTGTGAACTGGCTCGTCAGTTGATCGGAATTCTTTCCCAGGCAGGCCAGGGCCATGCTCAGACAAATCAGCGCCAGATCGCGCGGCATGAGTTCGAAGTGCAGGAAATGAGCGTGCACACCCCAGCCAAACATTGCAGACACTGTCGCCAGAGCGTTCGGAACATCCGGCGCTCGGAAAAACGCAAATCCAATATTCAGAAAAACAAACGTCAATACCCAAGCGAGCGCATCCGGTACTCTTAGCTTGTATCGCTTCCACACTTGATTCAATCCCAGCGCAACTCCATGCAGCGTCCCCCAGATGGCGTAGGTCCACGCGCCCCCGTGCCATAATCCGCAGATGAACATGGCAGCAATAGTTGAGCCCACGGAAATTCCCAATGTGACCTTGCCGAACGACCGCACGATCGGTGTGTACAGGTAGGTCGTGATAAAGCGCGTCAAGGTAATGTGCCAGCGCTGCCAGAACTCGGTCACTGAGAGCGCTCGGAACGGAGTATTAAAATTGCTGGGAACCTCGACGCCAAACATCAATGCGACAGCCCGAGCCATATCGGAGTAGCCGCTGAAGTCGAAATAGATTTGCATCGCATAAGCAATAACCACGAACCAGTTGTCGAGAAACGTGGTTGGCCCCAGCGCAAGGGAGGCTCCCACCAATGAAAGACTATCGGCCAGCACAGACTTCTTGGACAGGCCAATCAAGAACAGCATAACCGCGCGCGCCAGGCGGTCATAGTCTACTTTTCTTGCATCCGCGAGCTGCATCTGCGGCACAACCTGATGCGATCGCGTGATCGGACCGGCGGTGATGTAGGCGAAAAAAGAAACAAATGCTGAGTGGTCAACCAAGCTATTGACGGGGATCAAGTCCTCATAGCAGTCGACCAGATACATGATCTGTTGCAGGGTAAAGAAACTGATCCCCAGCGGCCAAACCATTTGCGGCGCGGCATACCGAATTCCTGTGATAGCGGCAATGTTGGCGAAGAAGAAGCCTAGGTACTTGAACCAGCAAAGAAACGCAATGTTTGCCACCAGGCCGGCCACCAGCCAGCGTTTGCGACGAGCAGGTTCAATCTGGGCTCGCATCTGGCGAGAGAGCAGCCAGTTGAACACGATGGAAACGATCAGCAAAGGCAGGTCGCGCGGCTGCGCGATCCCGTAGGACAGAAGCGAAACCACAATAATGAAAACCTTGGGTTTCAATCCGTCCAGCCTTGCGTAGTAGAGGGTGAGCGCCGCGGGCAGGAAGAGAAACAGAAAGGGAAATGAATTAAAGGGCATGAGCCCTCTCGCGGCGACGAGTCAACCATGCATCTATGGGAAGGCTCTTCATCGCTTGGAATGGATCTTGCGCTCCATAAGATCAATCATCTCGCCGACATTTTTCAGCTCCTCCAACTCGCCCAGCGCGAACTTGATTTTGAATTCGTGCTCGATGGCGACGACCAGGTTGATGTGAGCAAGCGAATCCCATCCCGGCACGGTTGAGGCGCTGCTCGACCTGTCGATGTGCAGTTTGGGATCGTCAAGCACATCCTGAAAAATTGTCTGCAACTGTTCAATGATTGATGTTGGCAAAAGTAGCCACCTCGATGAACTTGGACCGATCCTCATAACCATTCGCCAGATCAAGCCGCCACATCGACTCGCCTTCGGAACTGGAAACCTGATCGAACCCCAAACTGCCGTAGTGGTTCGACACCATGCTGTTCTTTGGCGTCTTGAAATAATAACCGCGGATGGCCGCGACATGGCGCTTGATGCACTCATGCGCAAGCGCGTCCATCATCGCGGCTTCCATGCCTCGCTTCAAGACTCTGCAACTCATTAGCCAGAGAAGAACGTGCAACTCGCGTCCTTTGATCTCGCCCGCAATCACGGAAATCACGCCATTATCGCCAAACTTGTCTTTCAAGCGCCCGTAGAGGGTAATGTGTGCGTGATCACTGGCCATGGCTTGCAGTTGTGCTGCAGTGTAGCGCCGGGTAGTCAGATTGAATTGGTTGGTCTTATTGGTGAGCTGCGCGATGCGGTCCATATAGTACGGATTAAAGCAGTCAATTTCCGCCTGCATCTCCAGTGATTTTAGGTATTCGTCGTAGCTTTTGAATTGCCCGGCAATCTCTTCCCGTTTACGATCCTTGGCATACAACTCTGTGCGCTCGGCGTCCTCACGAGAGAGCCGCAAGGCTTCGAAGTACCCCTGGCGGTCGATGATCTCGACGAACCGCGAAGGGTCGTCGCCAATGTCCGGCACAGCGATCATGGGAAGCTGCGCCGCAACAATCGCGCGCTCCGCGGGGTTGTCGTCCACGAAGACAACACTATCCAGCCCCAAATTCAGGGTCTGTGCAATGCGCTCCAGGCTTTGCGGCTTTGGCTCCCAGTTCGCCTCGAATGCCGCGAAGTCGTCCACCCGTAAGATCGAATCCGGATGGCTGAATCCTTCTTTCGCCGTTTCCATGTCGTTCTTGGAGCACACTGCGAGCAGAACGCCGCGATTCTTAAGTTCCCGGCAGTACCGCTGAAAAGCGAGGTAGGACTCTCCATCGGGAGTCTCATTGCCCAGGCGAAGATTCATCACCCCATCATCCCCGATCACGCCGCCCCACAGAGTATTGTCTAGGTCAAGGACCAGGCACTTGCGGCTTTTGCCGTAGACCGCGCGCAAAATCTTGGCCAGGCTGTCAGCCACGAAAACGTTTGCCGTAGGGCTCACGGCTAGCTTGTAGCTGAACCAATAACTTTCCTCGTACCAGTCTTTAAGGCCCACCAAGGACGCCAAGTACGACAGGTCGTTAAGGAACAAACCGTTCTTCGTTTTCGCGTATTCGGAAAATTTGAGATTCAACCGATTAATGAAGTTGGTGCGGCCGAATTCCGCAACCACGTCGAAGTTTCCAAGAATGCGGAAGGGCGGCGGATCGAAGTTGTTTTGCACCACGACGCAACCAATGCGGGTCAACGCATCCCAAATCGCACGGAATCGCGAACACTCCAGATCCAATTTCTCGTCTACGGCCGCCTGTTCCTCGCCCGCCTCGGGAAAGTGCTGGATGTTGCGCGAGGTGGTGTGAACGACGGCAACATCGGGTTTGAACTCCATTAGTCTCTGGTCATCGACCACGGCCTCTTCGTAGAATCTGCCGTACTCTGATTCGTAGAAGACACCTTCCAAACCCTCTCGCAGCAGGAATAGATCGAGGATGCTAACCAATTCGGAGGTAGTCGCCCCGCCGAGAACGGCAACGCGCACCGGGGCTGTCGCCACCCGCGAAAGGAGCGATCTTTTGATCTGTTTCCGCTTGGCGCTGATCTTGCCAACGTCAAACGGCCGGGTCAGAATCTGAAAGCAATCTTGCTCCATGCAGTCTCGGTCGGAAGGTTCGGCGCGCACCAGCCTTGGATCTATATTTTACCATCTATGATTTGGTCGCCGAATCAGCAAACGGCCCGTTCCGGGTCTTCTGCGTGAAGGCAAACAGTTTCCTGGTAGCCCCAGGAGCGATTTTGAGACCCCACAAAAGCAGGCTTAATTTGGACCTCTGAAGCTGCTCGTTCGATTCAGAAAGCGATTTCATGGCCTCGCTCACCCTGCCCTCTTGCAAGTGAGCTTTGCCCTCTTCGAGCAGAAAGTGAGCACGGATTCTTGCCGCTCTCCGCTGGACCAAATCTTTTTGGCGGTCGTCCAGAGGAAGGGTTTGCAGCGCCTTTTCCAGAATCTTCCAGTAGGCCTCGATCATCTTGAGGTTCGACGCGCGAAGAGCACCCGGGCGGTTTCCGCTGAAGTGAGCTTGCACGTTGCTGCTATATCCAATCTTCGCGCCCCAGAAAGCAGCGCGTAGCCACATGTCGTAATCGTCGCAGCGGGCCAGGCTCTCATCGAAAAACCCGGCCTTTTCCAGCGCGCGCTTGCGCGCAATGACCGTCGAGACCGGCATCTGGCAACTCTCGACGACCAGCGCATCGAAGGTAGCCGCACCGTTCGAGGGGCACATCTCGGTGAATTTTCGGGACCAATCCGGCGTGTCCATTACGCCGTCGCAATACACCATGTCCAGCGCCGGATCCTGCTCGAAGAGCTTCATCTGCGAGGCCAGATGATGTGGCAGCCAGGTGTCATCGCTATCCAGAAAAGCCAAAAACTCGCCTTTGGCGTGACCGATCGCCGTATTTCTGGCTCCGGCAGCGCGTTTATTTTCCTGTTTGATGTAAACGATCTTTTCTCGGTAAGGGGCCAAGACCCTCTCCAGTTCGGGAGTATCCGGAGATCCATCATTGACCACGACGATCTCAAACTCGCGATAGGTCTGCTGGAGCACAGAATCCAGAGCGCCCGCAATCAGGTGAGCGGTCATGTAGGCCGGCATGATTACACTGACCCCGGGGACTTTGACGGCGGCGGACTCCATGAAGGTATATGAATTATCTCAGTTGCGGATGCAGTGGTGCTAGACCGGTAAGTCCCTAAATGCGCTGTACGAGAGGACTGCTCCCTTCCAGCGCGGTGCTGAGCGGATATCCGAGAAGTTGCATGACCGGGCCCCAGGCTGATTCGATCTCCGCAACCGCGGCCTTAGGAAGTGCGCCCTGCCATTGACCTGACTTCGCCGCCCGCACAAAATTGATGTCTTTGCGGCTTGGTTTCGTGGTTGCCCACTGATCGGCCTGCGCGACCTCCAGCTTTCTCATGTTATCGGCCGAGCTCAGCTCAACGGCTTTGGCAATCTGTTCCGGCGAGACATGCAGACCGAGGAATTCCGAGATCCTGGTCATCTCACGATGAGTGTCTTGGAGCAGGTCTTCATACCGCACCAGTAAAAATTCGCGGTCGTGGCCACGGGCCCCCAGCCAGCTCATCACGTTCTCACCCCAGGACCCCATCGTCCCCAGAAATTCATTCTTCAGACGGCTCATGTGGAGGATATTCTTGGAATTGACCAGCCAGCTGCCGGCATGTTCTCCCCAGGTCCCAAAATACTCATCCGTCTTCATGAATCTGGTGGTCACGTAGGTCTCGATCGGAAAATCGTCGGGGATGTTTCTGCCCTTTCTATCGTAGTGGTAGGCAGATAAGGCGACATCTCTGGGATCGCGCACAATATAGACCACGCGGCGGTAGCGCGGGTCGAAACACTCGTGGCTCTTAAGCAAACGCGGGCGCGGAGTCTTCTTTAGTGTGTTCTTCGACGCTCCGTAGATATCCGGGACCTTTACCTCAACGTTGGAAAAAGTGATCCGGCAATCTATGTTCATCAGGTTGCCGAGAAGAAAGCGCGTCCAGGTATTGCCAGATTTGGGGTAGGAAACCAAAAAAACATCGTCGGGAAAAACCTGAAAAGCACGGCCGGCAACGTCGTTATCGAGGAGATAGTGCGCGGTGTAAAGAATCTTTCTTAGCGTGTTACCCATGAGCATAGGCCCGATTCAGGTTCCGTCGCCCTAGTCCACTTTTCTAGCTCCCCATGAGGCAAAATGCGGCAATTCATGAGTCGGTCGGCGGCGATATCATCCATTTAAAAAAGCGAGAGTAAAGCCGGTAACCCACTGCGGGAGCTTCAGCGTCCGGAGCCAGCGCCCCTCGCTTAGGAACTTGAACTTCAACCCCGCGAGGCGCATATTCATTGTGCCATCGCCATGAAAAACAGGCAAGCGTTCTGTGCTGCCCTTAGGCGATTTGCATACACGCTGTCATCCTGAACATGGCCCGTTTTTAGACGGGGTGAACAGCCTGCACTGAGCGAAGTCGAAGGGATCTCCCGCTCAACCGACTGGTGCCCTGAGCCAAACTGCGCTATCACGCTTCCGAGCTTGAGTTTGTGTTAGCTTACCCAAAACATGCAACCACAGTACCCCATGACACATGAGCGTTGTAGAGGCTCGGCGGCTGCACTGGAGAACGTTTTGCCAAGCGAGATGGTATGGGCCTGACCTTCTCGGTAACCACTCCCGAACGAAGTAACGAGATCATCGCCTACCTGTGCGAGATCTTCGGAATCACGGCACTTCCCCCGAACTTGTCCCCGAAAACACAGGCGTGGAAGTATTTCGCGGTGCACCCATGGTGGCCCACCGCGAGAAGCTACGTTCTCGAAAGCGAGGGCGAAGTCGCGGCCCATGGTGGCGTAGCGCCAGTGCGGTTTGCCGCAGGCGACGCTGTACTCGAAAGCATGGTGATTATCGACTGGGCGTCGGGCAAACTCGTTCCCGGCGCCGGGTTGCTTCTCTGCCGGCGCTGCATGGAAGTGCAAAACTGTTCGCTGCTCGCCATTGGCGGCAGTGATGACACCCTTCGCTTGCTTCCGAAGGTGCGCTGGTTCGTTCCCCAGGCCGATATGGAATGGTATGCCAGACCTCTCAAGCCATGGCGCCGCTTCTTGCGATCAGCGCGAGACATGCGCGATGTGCTCAAATTCTTCCGCAATGTCGGGTGGAAATCCCTTTCCTCGCTGCCTTCCCCAGGAAAGTGGACGTGCCGGCTGGCACGGGCTGGCGATCCGGTTTTCACTCCGGCCGGAGACTTCGTTCCCATCCTGCGTACACGGGTTTGGATTGATTACCTCAGCGCGTGCCCGGCTGCGAAATGCAAGTTGTGGATTCTGGCGCAAGAAGGCGTACCGCGCGGTCACGCTCTGATCTCCAATCTCGGGGGATCGGCCCGGGTGGCTGATTTTACGCTGGGCGGAGAGCAAACGGCAGAAACGGCGGCCCAGGCTTTTTCGGCCATGATTCGGGCTCTAGAGAGTGATAACACCCTTCTGGAAATAGTCGCCGCTTCCTCGCTCGCCCTGGATATCCACGCCTTTCGGGCGTGCGGTCTGCGGTATCGCCGCAAGTCCGCAGTCTTGCTGGCCGACATCGGCAAAACGTTCCCGCCCAACTCGATTCTTGAAATCAAGCCCCTGTTAGCCGACCAATTCTACTTGTACGATCCTTCTAACCCGTTTCAATTGTAGACATCTAGGCAGGCAGCAGCGTTTCCGGCCCACCAATAAATAGCTGCCGGCAGAAAGACTGCAACAAATCGTTCCCATCCCAAAAGCGGCCAAATTGAAGGGCCTGCCCGATCGGGACGATGCGGTCGAGAGCGCGGCCATTCAGCGTGGTGGCCAGATCCTTCAATTCCTGCGGTGCAAAACCAAACCAGGTCAGCGTCTGGTCTTTGCGGCATAGTGTTGGCACAATGTTTTCCAGGCGATCGACCTGGCATTCGAAAAACACACTGCCACCGGGATGATTGCGGCTGAAATCGGCAAGGCTGGCGAGAGTAAGAACAGACAAAGCTGAAAATCTTCGGTATTCGGTGACCGGACGGTCAAGAACCGCCAAACACGAAGACAAGAAGCGATGCATGGAATGCCCCGGTTCTACCGTCTGGTGCTGCAAGGCGTACTCATTCACGCGCGGGAAAAAATCGCCTGAAGCCGCCCGTCCCTGGGCCTGAGTTCCGCACCAGACGACCAGGCGTGGCGATGAGCAAGCCATCTGGTCGAACCAGAAGGAGTCATCGAAAAACTGCTTTGCCAGCGCCACTCGCCGGCCCTCCCCGGCGCCAAGGTATGCTGATGATTCGATCGCAGCCAGAGAGAACCTGTCGCCAAATACCGTTTCGCGCGCGTGAGGCGAAAGCGGTATCCGGCGAATTGTGGAGACCGCATGATCGCCGCCCCAGATCACTCGCATGTCGCACAAGGAGGAGAGCATTGCAGTCGGCTCGTCCTCGTGGCCGTAGGAAAGAATCCACGTACCCTCGCGCGCGGCCGGAGCGGCATGTTCCAGAGCTTCGCAAAACAAGCGCAACAGCTCGCTAGTAGACCCCGACCGTTCAGGGGAAAGCCGGATCACGTTACAGTTTCCGGTGAGCGCAGAGAGCAGCCAGGAGTATACGAACATCGTGTCCACATTTCGCGGGGGCAAATGGAAAACCGTGCCGCACGGAACCAGCAGGCGATCGTCACGCCGCAGCAAATCGAATTGTTGACGCAGCCGGTGGAGTTCAGCTTTGCGCATCCAAAACGCCAAAGCCAGCAATTCCGGATAGCGCCGCCCGACCGGGTTCCGTAACAGGCGTTGTGATAGATCAGCACATGCGTCCACCACGCCACCTTCGAAGGGCCGCGTAACCTGGCCGCGCGCGATCTGTGCCTGAAGTTCCCCCAAAGCAACCGGACCTCGCTTGGGATATAGCATTTCCAGTTGCATTCAATTCACCTGCGCGGCAATCACATCGCTGCAGCCGCGGAGTTCAGATCGAGGTATTCTCCCCAGTATCGAAAATGCCTTGCCCAATCGACTGCCTCCGGCTGGATCAATGGCGTGGATTACTCCCAGATCCTCGGTCAGAAGCGAGTGTCCGGGATAGCTGCGCGGCAGCACGCTCATTACCTCCACGATGCCAGGCTCGCCGCTGGGCATCTCTTTGAAGGTTACAGGGTCACGAATGATGATGTCGGCGAAACTGGGCGGATAAAAGTATCCGTCGTCTCCTTCGAGAAAAATACTGCCGACCTGTTCCACCATTCCGTAGAAGTTGTGGATTCGAGTCAAGCCGGTGGCCCTGCGGAACGCCGCCCGGAATTCCTCGGGGCTAACGGCTTCATCTTGAAGCTTCTTCCATCCGCCACTGTGAATGAGAACTCCATTCGATAAATCCAGACCAAGAGGTTCGATCTGCCGTAGAAAAGCGGACCAAACCAGAAAAGTGAATCCGAAAATCAGAAAGCGTTCCTTACCGAAACGATCGAGAAATTCGCAAACTTCCGTGAGGCGTAAATTGAGCCCGGAGTCGAGAGCGTAGCAATGCTGCCTGCCGAAGTTCATCATGCCCAAAAGGCCGGCCCCGCGCGCGCTGAACTCTTTGCGGTCGCGAATCAGGTCGGGTGATTCTATCAATAGCATCGGCAGGCGCTCCTGGCCGAGAACGTGGGTCATGATCCGGCTCAACGCGCGGGTCTGCAAGAGAGCGGTGTCGCGATCGAGAGTGATGCGGCTGGGCGTCTGACCAGTGGTGCCGCTCGACTGCAGCACCTTGAACACCTGTTCCGGAGGAACACTCGACAGCAATCGCTCTTTGAAAAGTCCCACCGGCAGGTAGGGCAGATCAGCCAACCTCGATGGGGCGGCATGCGGGAAGAGCAAGTCGGTTAAGCGGGCATACTCGATGCAATGTTTCCGATGATGTTCATTCAGCTTCGTGAGTTCCCTCAGCAACACCTGTTCCTTCTCTGCCTGGGGCAGAGAATACGGAGGCTCGCGAAGCAGGTCATCTACGGTCATGACCGCTGTCATAAAAGCTTCCGCAGTTGCTCGTAGTCGATCTTGCCGGAAGCATTGGTTGGCAACTGATCGATACGCCGTAGCTGAAATGCGCCGATGTTGATCCTCATCTTCGCCGCCAAGTCGATGCGAATGTTCTGCAAGTGCTGCTCATCCCCAAATTCGCAAAATATTACGACGCGATCCCCTGCGGAAACTGCCGCCGCCGCTCCGTTCTTCTTGACAAAACCCTCCAACTCGTCGAGGTTGACGCGGAGGCCAAAGAGCTTGGCATCGCGTTTGGCGCGGCCAAGAATGGAAACAAATCCCTCTTCGTCAAGCGATGCCCAATCTCCGGTCTCGAGTTGTCCATGCAACTCATCACCCCGGCTCAGATCCTCATGGGTCTGGGCATAGCCCATCATAACGTTCGGGCCTTCGTAGACCAGTTCGCCGGTTGCCCCCGCAGTCGAGGTGATTTCGCCGCCTTCAGTTTTTATACTCAGGCGCCCCCCAGGTATGGCCTTCCCCGCGGATCCGAGTTTTCGCGGAAGCTCGTTTGTGGGTAAAACTGTCATGCGTGCGGTAGCTTCTGTTTGCCCATACATTACCCAGAACGAGCCCCCGCGACGCCTCACTTGCTCATGAAAATGCGCTACGTGTTGCGCGTCCAGCTTTCCGCCCGCCTGCGTAAACGTAAGCAGGGAGGGTGCGTTGACTTTATCGAGGTCGAGCCGACGCAATATTTGATACGTGTAGGGTACACCGGAAAAAGAATTTGCCCCGTATTCGCGAATGGCATCCCAAAATCCCGCATTCATCAGTCCTAAGCTGGTCAGCATGATTCTCGCGCCGGCAAGCAGATGACTATTCAGGATGGAGAGCCCATAGGAATAATGCAGCGGCAGATGCGCCACAGGAAAATGGCCGATTTCGATACCCAGGGCTTCGCGAATGGACGAGGCGTTCGCCAAGACGTTCGCGCGCGTCAAGCGGACGAGCTTCGGACTTCCTGTGCTCCCGGAAGTGGAGAGCAGAAGAGCGAGTTGGGAATTAAGCGGTGTCTCTGAGGGTGTGACGCGCCGCCACACTCCGGCGTGCTTCGCAGGTTGGTAATCATTTTCATCCGGCTTCTCACCGGCAATAATCCAATCGGGCCGGTACAGCGAGATCAAATCCGAGCGCAGGCTGGAATGCAGCTGGCCGTTCAGCAAGGCGATGGGGACGCCGACTTCGAGGGCGGCCAAGTACCAGACGACAGAGTGGAGATCATTGTTGCAGAAATGAAAAATCAGGCCGGGCTGGGCCGCCAGAAAATCCTGGCGCAACCGTACTTCATCCCTCAGTTGCCCGTAAGTCTGGGAAACTTTGGTGGAAGCATCCGTCAGCGCTATCCGATCCCGGCGCTGGGGTTCATCGATATCGAAGATCATCGAGATGGGAAATCATGAGAGAGAAAAATCACTAAACAATCATTCCGCCATCGACGCCGAGCACCTGGCCGGTAACGTAGGAAGCCATGTCGCTCGCCAGAAACGCGATCACACGCGCCACTTCTTCCGGTCTTCCCACACGGTTCATACGAATTCCAGCAATCCGCTCTTGCCGCGTCTCCGGCGAGAGATGGGTCGTGAGGTCCGTATCGATGAAACCTGGGGCGACAGCGTTCACCCGGATATTCTTAGGTGCCAATTCCTTGGCTGCGGCCAGCGTCATGCCGATGATCCCCGCTTTTGACGCGGCATAAACGGTCTCGCCAGCGTTCCCGAACCGGCCGATGATCGACGAGAGGTTCACAATCGAACCTGAATTTGCCCGCCCCATCAGCCGCGATGCCTCCTGCAGGTGGAACAGTGACCCCACCAGATTTGTATCGATCACAGAACGTATCGCGGCTTCCGAGATCATGCCGAGGAGCGCATCCTGCAGAATCCCGGCGTTGTTCACCAATACATCCAGGCGTTTGAATTGCTTGAAAATTTCCTTGTAGCAGTTCTTCACCGCCTGAGCGTCAGCGGCGTCGGCGCAAAGCGCAACCGCGGGCCTCGCGAATTCGGTTTCCAGTTGCTTGCGCCGCTGCTCCAGCGCCTCACCGGCATGGCGGGAATTCAGAACAACAGTGGCTCCCTCCCGGGCAAATTCCCGCGCCACCGCCCACCCGATGCCGCGGGTTGAGCCGGTTACAAAGCAGATTTTTCCTTCCAAAATCATTTCGTCTGCGATCAGGCGAATGCCACCCCGTACTTGCCAAGGATCTCCTTGGCTTTGGGGAAACTGCTCATGTCGATGACGTCGTCGGTATCAAGCATGATGTCAAAACCGGATTCGATCTCGTTGATCAATGTCATGTGAGCAATCGAATCCCACCCACTGGTCTGGCCGTATGCCAATTTGTCGAAATCTGCCGTTGCCGGCACCCCGATGGAAGACACAAAAGCCGCTTGCAGTTTTTCAAGAGAAGACATCAATTCCTCGAGCATTCATGGCTGCGCTTCGGTAATCCGGTTGAAGAAAAAAGAGCCTCGCGCCCGCAATTATCGGGCTGGATCGACCGCGCCGGCATTGACGGGGCGAGTCTTTCCCTCAGAACCCCTCGGCGATATATTATCATCACACGCCGATCATTCCGGCCATGCGGAGTCAAGAGTGCTGAGGGCTAAATCCAAGCGATGGTTGAAAAGAGCTCTGTTAGGCAGCTCAGTTCTTGGATTTGCAGGCCGCTTTGCCCCTCGCAGCGCCGCAGTTCTGATGTACCACTCGATCGTCGAGGAACCGCAACTTACTGACCACATCCTGGGTGTCTCGCGAGACCGGGCCAGCTTTGAGGCCCACATGGAGACCCTGGCCCGGCATTTCGCTCCGGTCAGTCTCGATGAAGTTACGCAATTCGCCAAGTCAGGCAAGGAGCTCCCGCCACGCGCGGTGGCCGTGACTTTTGACGACGGTTTTGCCGACAACTATGAGGTAGCTCTGCCGATTCTCAGTCGCTACGGCATTCCGGCGACGTTCTACATCATGGTCGATGCCGTAACCAATGGGATGCTGCCGTGGTATTGCCGCATACGCTTCGCCTTCAACACGACCACCAGGTCGGAATGGAGAGATGCCCTCGGACGAACCTTCCGGCTGGCTTCCCCGCAGGAGCGCAACACAGCCATGGTCAAAGCTTGGGAGAACGCGGCCCGCATGACTGGCATCGTCCAACAAGAGTTCGTTGCTGGAGTGGAAAAATTACTGGAAATTGAATCAGTCAAAGCGCCACACGGCTTCATGCTGACATGGGATCAAGTTCGCGCTCTCAAAAAAGCGGGGCATATCGTTGGAGCACATACTCTCTCCCACCCCAACGTCGCGCAAGTGAGCGAAAGAGAGGCCCGCGCAGAGATCGTTGGCTCCAAGAAGACACTCGATCGGGAAATGGGTGAACCCACCGAACATTTTTCCTACCCGCATCCTGCGCTCAATCCCCAGTGGTCCAAGAAGACGCTGGAGATCACACGGGAAGCGGGATTCAAATCGGCTGTACTCACGACTCGAGGGCGAGTGCGGGCCGGCGACGAACCACTTGCCCTCAAGAGAATCGGCACGCCTGCCGACCTTGACCAGTTTGTCTGGAATCTGCACTGCACGTTTCTGGGACGCTCTATCTAGCCGCCGGTGACCGCCGGGCTCCGGCCCGGCATGATTAACGCTTTAGAATCTGTGCATTATGACCTACTGCTCTACGTAAAACTTGGCTTGAACATTTGGCGGGACCGCGTTATGCTGCAAGGAGTCGTTAAAGTCCGCCTGGAACGGTAGGCGGATCCGGTACGGTTCGTGGGTTAATATCCCTCCCCACCGTGTGTGTACGTCAAACATCCCTTAATCCAGCGTCGGTTTGTGCCCACTGGACCAATGAGGCCAAGAATCGCATGAGAACCTCAAGAATCATCACTCTCCTTTTCCTAGGAACACTTTCCAGCCTGAGCGCCGCTACTACCACCAAGACCACGACTACGAATTCGTCCGCGCTGAATCCATCAATCTATGGGCAGGCGGTCACTTTTACGGCGGTGGTCACTCCCGCGCCGCCGAACGGAGAAACAATCAGCTTCGAGCAGGGCTCAAAGATTTTGGGAACGGGAGCCCTCAGCGGTGGTTCGGCCAAGTTTACTATCTCGACGCTGACGACGGGCGGTACGGACAACATCAAGGCAGTGTACAAGGGCGACTCGACCTATTCCGGCAGTTCGTCGCCTGCGGTGGCCCAGGTGGTGAATCCGGCCACGACCACGACCACCTTGACTTCTTCCGTGAATCCCATCAATAACGGGCAGGCCGCGACGTTTATCGCAACTGTGACGCCGCAGTTCACCGGCCCGGTCACCGGCAACGTGGCGTTCTACAACGGAAGCACGAAGCTAAAAACTCTATCCCTTTCCAACGGGAGCGTCAGTTTCACCACATCGACTCTGCCCCAGGGCACCGATTCGATCACGGCCATTTACAAAGGCGACACTTCATTCCTCACCAGCACCTCCAACGCGGTGAATGAATCGGTGAAAACTGGAACGTTCTACAACTCCACGATGACCTGGGACAGCATCACTCGCTATTACGAAGTCTATGTACCTGCGGTTCTCCCTGTGAATCCCCCGATGCTCCTGATGCTTCACGGAACCCGTTTTGGCCCTCCGCCCTATACCCCCAGCACCATCGATTGGGGCTGGCAGAGTGTTGCCGACTTAAACGAGTTCATCCTGGTTCAGCCAGCTTCCACCTACGATTCAAGTTCGAACCAGTGGAACTGGAACTCATACTTCATGAACGCTGCATTCCAGGCTCCCGCGCCCGACGATTCCGGCTTCCTGCGACAGCTCATCGTCAACCTGACGGGCCAGTACAACGTGAATCCCGACATGGTTTACGTCACCGGCATGTCCTCGGGTGCACAAATGACGGAACGCGTCGGAGTGGAAATCTCCGATCTGGTGGCGGCGATCGCCCCAACGTCGGGCCAGATGGAAGGTCAACAGGCGGTTCCGCCTCCCGTGCTCGCACCCGGCAACGCGCTTGCGCCCATTTCGGTTCAGGAGTGGCACGGCACAACCGACACAGAGTTGCCCCCCTGTAACTACGGTACTACCTCATATTCTGGTGTTAATTATTACTTAGACACCGTCGACGATACCTTCAATTACTGGGTGCAGCAGAATGAATGTTCCACCCTTCAGACGACGCAGACCCTATGCACGAATGGGGAGGCCACTTCGGGACTGTCGGGAAACATCGCGACGGGCTGCACCGGGAGCAACATCGAAGTGCAATTTATCTGGGAGGAAGGCGTTGGGCATGCCTGGCAAGAGAAGAACAACGCCAGCCGCTGGCTTTTCCTCTCCTCTCATCCGAAATCATCGCCTTTCCACTCGCGAAAATGACGGAATCGAGGACGCGCAACACTTTGGGGAAAGCAAATCATGGGAGTTGAGCAACTCGCGGGCAGCGGCGAAATGATGAAGGAACTGACCGCCTATATCTCCGCAAAAATAATTAAAAACAAGAGTCAAATCAATGAAGATACACCTCTGGTTTCTTCTGGTCTGATCGATTCTTTCGCGCTGATCGAGATTTTCCTGGAACTGCAGAGGATCGCCGGACGCAAGGTTCCTGCGAGCAAGGTACAAGCCAAAGATATGGACACGGTGCGTCTCATGTTCGCCGTCGCCGAAAGGTTTGGCAAGCCAGTCAAGAGTTGAAGTTTTTTGCTATTGCTTTTGATGCGCCCAGCTCTGCCGAAACGGCTTCAATAGGCTCCCCGTCAATCATTACACGCAGCCATATTTCCAGATTCAGCAGGCGCCAGATGTGATTCCCGTGGTCCCGCCATTTTGCGCGGTGCTCGGCGAACAAGCGCTGAACCGCTTTAGGATGAAACAGTCCTCGGGCCGCACTCCGCGGCTCCAGCAGCATGTGCTCCAGATCGTCCAATTGCGGCCCCGCTAGCCAGTATTCCCAGGGCGTGGGAAATCCCATTTTCTTCCGGTAAACAATCGATTTGGGAAGAAGATCCTCCACGGCCTGTTTCAGAATGAACTTGCCTGCCATCCCGTCAGTTGAATACTGACCTGGTATCGTCGCTGTGAACTCCACCAGTTCATGATCCAGAAATGGCACCCGGCTTTCGATGGAAGCGGCCATGCTCATCTGATCCTGCTTCATCAGGAGTTCGATCAGATACGTGTTGATATCGGTATAGAGCAGGCGGTGCAGCAGGTCACCGCTCGAACGCTGCCACGCCTTCATCGAACTCGCGTAAGCATCCCCCGCCGTGGCCAGCGCCTGGGGTGTGAGCAGACCCATCTGTTCGCCCGCCGAAAACGCCGAGTAGAAATTATCGAAGTAGAAGGAGGGCCACGAGCCTCCGTCGCGCATCAGGAAAGTGTGGTCGATCTTGCGATGCTGGGCCGCACTCAACGGGCTGCGGCGAATGGCTCCGCGGATGAACCGTCGCAGCACATCCGGGGTCACTCCCCTGTAGGCGCGGTCCATGCGCGCATTCAAGAGCGTCCAGGGATAGCGCGTATATCCTGCGAGCGTTTCATCGCTTCCCTCCCCGGTCAGCACCACCGTGACCCGCTCCCGCGCCAACCGCGCAACAAAGTACAAGGAAACACTGGAGGGCCACACGATGGGCTCGTCTTCGTGCCAGATCAGACGGGGAAGGCTTGCGAAAAATTCTTCGCGGCTCAACTGAACTTCATGATGATCGGACCCGATATGGTCCGCGACTTCCCGCGCGAAGCCGAGTTCACTGAATTTCTCCTCCCCATAGCCCACCGCAAAAGTCTGGATTCGATCCCCGCGGATTTTCGTCGCCAGTGCGGCAACCGCGCTCGAATCCAGTCCCCCGCTGAGAAACATCCCCAGTGGCACGTCACTCATCAAATGCGATGAAACAGCCGACTCGAGGCGGTCACGGTAGTCCTTGACGTAGTGTTGCCGGGGACGCAGCTTTCCATCCACCTCGACGTCCAAGTCCCAATATCGCTCAATCTGCGGTTCGGCACCCTCGCGGAGTTCCAGTGTATGCCCCGGCATCAGCTTGCGGATTCCGGTAAACATCGTTTCCGTCCCACTGATGTAGCCGAAAGCCAGGTACTCTGCCAGCGTATTCCGGTTAAATTCTGCTTTGATCCCGGGATGCGCGAGGATGGCTTTGATCTCGGAGCCAAACAGAAACGATTGAACATCCCAACGATAGTAAAACGGCTTGATGCCGAGACGGTCCCGGGCGGCGAACAGCACACGTTTACGCCGGTCCCAGATCGCGAATGCAAACATGCCCTTCAAATGCTTAACGCAATCGCGGCCATACTGCTCATAGAGATGAACGATTGTCTCGGTGTCGCTGCGCGAGCGGTAACGGTGGCCTTTCGTCTCCAAATCCGACCGCAGCGCGGCATGATTGTAGATTTCCCCGTTGAAGACAATCCATACATCCTGATTTTCGTTGGCCAGCGGCTGGTGGCCGGATTTGACATCGATGATGCTCAGCCGCCGCATGGCCAGGCCAACGTTTTCTTCCACGAAGAGGCCTTCATCGTCGGGTCCGCGGTGCATGATGCGGCGGTTCATGGCCGCCAGCGCGTCGGACTGGACTCGGTGGCCGCGATCGGAAAAGAAAATGCCGCAGATTCCACACATATCAGGGTGTTCTCGCTTCAGAACTAGACGTTGGAGTGTCTGGCCGTGCGTTCCGTCAGACAGCTCCCGCATTATTGCTAGGCAGGAAGAGAATGCGTGCCGTTGAAACTTCCGACCTCCGCGAAACCCTTCCCAGTGCTACAAGCAGAATAGCAAATTCCGTCAGTGACAACGGCCCCTGTACTGGCCGAAGTAGTGGGTCCGTTTGATTCACCGAACAAACCCGGAAACGCCACGGGAGGCGGTGACTAAGGGCTATTCGACGGTCCAGGTCGCGAGGATCTTAGGGTGAACAAGCAGACGCCGCGCCGGTTAAGAGCTTCTACCGCTTTCCCAAACGCGCCCGAAGATCGCGGGCAAGCGCCTCGGTGAACAACGCCGCGCCTTTTTCGTTGACATGGAAGTGGTCGGCAAGAAAATACTCGGGACCGAGGCTGAGCAAAGGGATGGGCGCATCCACATCAATGCCTTGAAGATCGCCCGCCTTGAGAAGAATCTCGCCGCCTGAGGCCAGCGCCGGTGGAACTACCAGCGTGAACTGCACGCCATAGCTATGGCAAAGTTCGTTTAGATTCTGCAGCCGCGCTCGGCTTTGTTGCAGCATCTCCTCCTGAGACGGAAGTTTGGGAGGCACTCGGGCCAGACGATGCAGTTCGGTCGCGTAAGCCGGATCGGTGACATTTAAAATGTAATTGCGGATACCTTCGCGGCCTGCGTAAAATGCGCTCCAGTGGGCAAAGACAAGATCGCTGGTTTGGGTTGTGTCCATGCCAGCATCCCGGCTAATGGCCCATAGATCGGCTGCGCGAAACAGCTTGTAGGGACTTTCGGCGAGAACTCCGTGGCTCAGCATCTGCCCGAGATTGAGCGCCAGCACCACTTTCGTAGGCCGGACTCCCTCTGCGAATAGCCGGCGCAGTCCGTAATACCAATCCAGATAATTCGTGTTTTCGATGCCATAGCGCACCACGCGAACCGGAGCCAGGTCTTGCTGAATTCTGGGGTAATCCAGAGCATGAAGAAGCAGCGAGTTTCCCAGCACCAACACCGAGGGATGATCGTTTCCCTGGGTCGCTGCCTGGCTCGTAGCCGGCGTCGCCACCAAACCTGCCATCTGGCGCTGATCGCTGGTAATTCTGGCCTCGATACGGCTCACGCGGGGATAGAAATAACGCGCCCAGAGCTCTGTGGATACCAGCAGCAGCGCAAGCGCCGAGAGCAGCACTATTATGGCCATGCGCACGGCGCGGACCTGCTGCGCTGTTCCTTCCGGCGGAAAAAACTTCTCCTGCTCGGAAGCCGCAGCGTTGCGCGCGTCCGCTTCCGGCTGCTGGTTAGAACTGGAAATAGATGAAGGCACTGGATTCACTCGCCGCAAATGCAATCATAATCAAAGCCATGGCAAGCGCCGCAAACACAGGCATCGCTAGGCTTCCCCGCTCGAACACATACTCCTCGCCACAGTGCTCGATGCGGTAATCGATCAACAATCCAATCCCGGAAACCACCGCGAGGAAGATCATCTCCGGACCATATTGGTGTTGCCAGCCAAAATGCCGCAGGCTGGCAAGCATGGAAAAAGCTGCCGAGACGCTCTTGGCGCGAAAGAAAATCCAGGTCACACCCACGATACTCAAGGTGACGATGCGGCTCAACCAGTTTGCAGGAGCTTTGTCGCGCCACAGCAGGCGCTCAAGGGAAAGCCATGCGCCGTGGATCCCGCCCCAGATCACAAATGTCCAATTGGCGCCATGCCACAATCCGCCCAGCAGCATGGTGATCATAAGGTTCTTGTACGTTTGCAGAGTACCGTGCCGGCTGCCACCCAGCGGAATGTAGAGATAGTCGCGCAGCCAGGTGGAAAGGCTCACGTGCCAGCGCCGCCAGAAATCCTGCAGACTCGTCGCCAAATAGGGCTGCTTGAAATTCACCATGAAATGAAAGCCCAGTAACTGCGCACTGCCGCGGGCAATGTCGCTGTATCCGCTGAAGTCGCCATAGATCTGCCAGGCAAAGGCGTAGACACCGATCAGCACAGAGTAGAAATTCGATCCGAGACGACCGTCAAAGCCCATATTGGCGAGATTCGCACAACTGTCGGCGATCACCGTTTTGCGAAACAACCCGGAAACAATGAGCATGCACCCATCGAAGAAAGCGCGCTCATTGAATTCGCGCGGGCTCTGCACCTGGGGCAGCAGGTGATCCGGGCGCTGAATCGGCCCAGCAATCAGGTGTGGAAACAGGCTGATGAACAGGCCATAGTCGAGAAAAGACCGTGCCGGCTTCAGCTTGCCCTTATACACGTCGACAATGTAGGCGACTTCCTGGAACGTGTAGAACGAAATCCCGGGGGGCAAGATGATCTTGAGCAAAGGCATCGGCAAGTCGTGCATGCCAAGGCGGGCCGCCATCACGGTGAAAGAGTCGAGAAAAAAATTGAAGTACTTAAAGAAACCAAGAATGCCGAAGTTGATGCACAGGGAAACGATCAACAGGATGCGGCGGCGAGAACCGTCAGGCGCGTCCGCGATCTGTTGGGCGATCAGGAAATCGATGACGGTCGATGCCATCATCAGCAGCAGAAAGCGCCAATCCCACCAGCCGTAAAAGAAATAACTCGCACACAGCAGAAACGCATTTTGCGGTCTCCACTTCAACCGCCAGTAGAGAAGGACCACGGCGACCAGAAAGATGAAGTACGCCGGAGAATCGAAGAGCATGCTCTTGGTCCTTCAAGACAATCGAAATGCGAGTGAGTGCAACTGGCGGCGCCCCAAGCAGAAAGCGCGCGGGGGGGGACACGACTACTGTGCCGGAAAGTAGCAGAAGGTTTGCGGCCAAGTCAAATTGGAAGGTCTCAAGGTTTCAAAGTCTCAACGCTGCTGGGTTCGACTTGTGAACGGCGTTTTTCCAACTGAAATGGTATGATCAGTGCAGAATGACGGCAGAGGCGACCTTCGCGGGGTGATTGGGAAAAGGCGTGGAGAATAACGTCGGCGAAGTGCGGAAAACCTCTCCAGTTTTCGTGGTTGGTTGTCACCGCTCCGGGACCAACTTTCTATACGACACACTGCTGTCCGCGGGCGGATTCGCCATCTACCGGGGGTACCTCCCGATTCATAAAATGCTGATTCCTCGTTTCGGAGAACTGGACAAGCCCCGGAGCCGGAAGAAAATCATCGAAACTTGGCTTCGCAGCAAGGGCTTCCGGCGGTCTGGCCTCGATGCTTCGCTGCTGGCTACGAAGTTGGGTGCCTCCCGGAACGGCGGCGATTTCATTCGCATCGTCATGGACGAAATTGCCCAACAGCAACAATCCTCTCGTTGGGCTGTTTACGACCCCGACAATGTGCTTTACATGGCACAAATCAAAGCGGATATTCCGAGGGCGCTTTTTGTGCACATCGTTCGGGATGGCCGTGATATCGCGCTGTCGTTGAAGAAAATGGGTGGTTTTACGCCCTTTTTCTGGAACCGTAAGCCTGGCGGCCTCCGCGAGACCGCCTTGTATTGGGAGTGGATGGTGCGCAGAGGACGTAGTTATGGCCGAACGATTCCTCGTGATTACATCGAGGTCCGCTACGAAGACCTGGTGGACGATCCGCGCCGCACGCTGGCAACGCTCAGTGATTTCCTGGCCCACGACCTGGACTACGATCGCATCCAGCAGTCCTCACTCGGGACGCTGAGTGAGTCCAACTCTTCCTTCCGGCAAGAAAAAGAAACACAGCCGGGCCCGCTGAGTCGGTGGCGGCAGAGTTTGTCAGGAGAACAAATTGCCTCCATCGAGGCGGTGGTTGGCGACTGTTTGGAGGAGAGTGGGTATGCGCTAACCACTTCCCGCGAAACAAAGAAGACTGGGTTGCCGGAACTCTGGCTGCGCGCCATTTACCCGCGTTTTCTCGATACCAAGTTGTGGTTCAAGATCAATACTCCAGCGGGCAGGCTGACAAATACGTCTCCTTTAGAACTCGCCGGTCCAAGTTCCCAACCCGAGTCGATTGCCTGAGCGTGCTTTGAGTTTCAGTCTCCTCGCCCGTTTCTCAAAAAACTCTTCTCAGCTTTGCCTTCAAGGATTCCGGGACCGGTATGCCCAGCCGATCCAGCAGGCTCTTGCTGTTCTTCACAAAGCGCCACAGGCTAGACGATGCAGCTTGCGTGCGTCCGAACTGCGCCAGAAGTTCCTCGGGCAAGATTCCGCTGGATGGCAATTGCCATGAATCCTTCCTGCCACTGTATTTTCCAGCCATGATCGCGGCTAAAATCGTCCGCGGTTCCACCGAGTCATTATCCAGTTCCACGAAGAGACGCCGGAACTGTTTTTTCCAGTGCAAATCCTGCCCGTAAAAGGCCCGCATCTCAGGTTGGCGCTGCTGCATCTTTTGCAACAGCGCGAAGGTGCCTGGGCGGGGCGCATAGCGGCCGTCATACTTGGAGTTCCACGTCTCAATCCCATGTGGTAGCGTTTCAAAGCTCTCGATCCATGAGAAAAATTCGTTTTTCGGATGTGCGATTACCGCGATCGCCCCTTGCAACTCGATCTCTTGAATGATCTCTTGCGGATCTGCAGCACCGCTCAGGCTGGTAGCCCCGTATCCCAGGATGTGCATCTCGCGTTCACACCGATACTCAAGCCCGGCGATCATGCGCAGGTCCTTATCGGAAAGATCATCGCATTCGCGAAGATAACGCTCCAGCGAGTCCGGCTGGAAATACTCAGCATGATCGCTCATGCACACGAAGGCGCATCCCTCGGCAAGGTAGACGTCACGCAATTCAGCGAGGGTGAATTCTCCATCCGAGTACGTGCTGTGCACGTGCATCGCCCCTTTGATCATGGCCTGCTTTCTGTGTCTTTTCTCGTCCTTACGAAACGTCCGGCATTCTTGATCCAGTCCCCTAATTCCGGCAAAGGATCTTGCCACTGGAACAGGTCGTGGTACGTGCCGGGAACGGGCGTAAGCACGCGCAGCAAGGTGCCCCAGCGGCCCGGATATGCCTCAGGATATCCGGCCGGGGCGCCTTTCCAGACGGCGAGCAAATGCCGAAAATCGCCAAGAAGCCATCGGCAGCGCACACCGACTCGGTAGGTGTCAACCTTCGTAACGTCGCCTTGTTCGGCCATGTGCGCCAGCATTGCAGGGAAATCCACGCCAGAGTAACAGGCAAGAGCCAGCGAATTCCAGAAGCGTCCATTGACCTCCATAAACACAGGTACACCAGCGCTTCGGCGGAATTCAACCATGGCCACGCCATGCCAGTTCAGAGCCCGCAGCATCGCAAGTGAGGCTTTCCGTATGTCATCGTCGGGAAGGATACTCTGCCGCAGCGAACTTCCCGAACCGGTAGGATGCACATCGCGGATTCGCTGATGCGCAAATTCAGCCCGTAGTTCGCCGTGGTTGAGCAGGGCAAAATATCCAGTTCCCTCCCCGTGGATGAATTCCTGCACCAAGACGGCGTCAGATCTGCTACTGATGTCGCGGTATGCGGCCTCAAACTGTTTTGCGGTAGCTGCATATCGTGGACGGCCTCCGGTGCGTACCGCTCCACTGCCAGAAATTTCTTCGGAAGCGCGGGGCTTGAGCACGACCGGGTAGGCGATCGAATTCACCAGGTTGCGAGCCTGCTCCAGACTGGTTAACGCAACCGTCTTCGGGGTCGCGATACCGAGAGACGCGGCCAACTTCGTGGTTGAGTCTTTGTTGAACGCCCGCAGCAAATCCCGATGATCGGGAAGAACCAAAACGGCGCCAGCTGCGATCAACGCATCGCGATGCTGGGAAATCGGCAACGTTGTCGCCTCCGTCATCGGTAGAACGAGCGCGCCCGGTGCACGGCGAACAATCTCGGTCAGCGCGCCAATGAACGCGTCCACCCCGTCACCGGGTGCGGGGTATTGGAAGCGGTCGCGCGAAGATCGCGACCAGGCCGCCTTGGACCACGAGTCTGACTCCCCAACCGAAACCTCGTGGCTGGCCCCGGCCAGCGACCGCACACTCGCGACGGCCTGGTTCTGGTCTCCATCGAGCACTAATATCTTCATGTTTTCAGAATTGGCGCTCCGCTCGGATTCTTGCTGTTTCCCACGGCGGATTCCAGTACGGACGCAAATCGTTCCGCGATACTCGACCAATCGTGCTGGGCTGCGAGTTTGACGGCCGCCTGCTCGTACTTGCGGCGCAGCTCGCCGTTTCGCAGGAGCAAGAGGACCGCATCCGCGAACGCCTTCGACCCATCTGCCAGGAGGAGATCGCGGCCTGTCTGCACATCCAATCCTTCCGCTCCAATCGAGGTTGAAACCAACGCCTTGCCCATCGCCATGGCTTCAAAGATCTTGAGCCGCGTCCCGCCGCCGATGCGCAGCGGCACAATCACCACGGTCGCATCGCGCAGGTAATCGGCCACCGATGGCACGGTCCCGGTCACTTCTACCGAGTCCGAAGCCAGTCCCCTTACCCTGGCGTGCGGGTTACGGCCGACAATTTGAAAAATCACATCAGAAAATTCGGCGCGAATTTGCGGTAAAATCTCGCGGCAAAAATAGGTTACTGCGTCGACATTGGGCTCCCAGTCCATGGATCCCGTGAACACGATTCTAGGAGGGTTCGCCTCTGCGTGCCCGGCTACGGCGTAACGGCGAGTATCCACGCCGGTTGGGGCCACAGTGATTTCGCAACTGGGATTCATCGTCAACATCTGTTGCCGGTCATGGTCGGAAACCGCAATGACTTGCGGAAAACGGCTCAGCGCTCCCTTCTCGTAGCGTGCCATCTTCGATGCTTCCATTATGTACGCAAGCCTGCGAACTGGATTCGGTTCCGTCGCGGCAAGGCGATGCCACAATGCAGTTTCCACATTGTGCTGGAACAGCACGCAGGGGACGGTCGGAGAGTTTGGAAAGTTGCGGGACGCTGAAAGAAAATCGCAAACTGCAACATCAAATTCATTTCCGCAGAGCCACGAGGCCAGCCTGCGTTTCACTTCGGCATCCGTGAACTTGCTCACGGCAAATGGAGCCACCTGGAACATGCGGCGGAGATAATCCAGGGACTGGATCAGGATCGAGCCGTCCAGCGCAGCGGTGTGGATGGTTTGAGCTCCCGGCAGTTCCTCCGCAATTGCCGATTCGTAATCCCTATCGCGGAGGCCGCCGTAGTAGGAGAGCAGAGTTACCGCATGTTTGCGGGCCAACTGCTTCAGAA
Organism: uncultured Acidobacteriaceae bacterium; assembly: GCA_963784085.1. Taxonomy (GTDB): domain Bacteria; phylum Acidobacteriota; class Terriglobia; order Terriglobales; family Acidobacteriaceae; genus Sulfotelmatobacter. The sequence continues at coordinate 52,687 of CAWAQH010000019.1, forward strand.
TGTTGTAGGAACGGATCTTGCCGCCAGTATCCACCGGCAAAAGCTTCCCCGCTTTGACCCAGAGGACTCTCACATTGCTACCAGCAAATTCCCATACTTCTGGAGCGCCATACGGCGGCGTTTTGGTCGATTACGAGTTGTAGGGTCACCCACTTGGTCAAGGTCTGCTCCCACCGCATCAACTGGCCGAAAACAACGACTTTCGTCGTCCTATCAATTATGCCAGAGGGCCGGTTCATGACATAGCAGATGGTTACTTTAGTGACACAGTGAAGCTTTGTGGGAAAGTGGTCCTTGGTGCTGACGACCGGAAAAAGGGCAATAATAGTCTGGAAGAGAACGAGCCTGTCGCATCAATGGCTAGATTAGTCGGGTACACGAAGATGAGGTCGGCCAAAGTTGGATTCGTCAATATACGATTCGAGACCGCAGTCAGGGGGCGCGATGGCGCATAAGGGTTGGCGGCAGATCGCAGCACGAATGGCTGCAATGGATCGCCGCGAATTGCTGGAGCGCGGCCAACAGGAGTTCTCCAAACGCGCCGACGCAATCCGCTATCATCTTGGTTTTGATTTCGCGGACGATTCCACCCTTGGTGGAGTTTCCCGGAAAGGCAGATTTTTCTTCAGCCCTGACTCCATTGGGTTGACTCTCGACACGCTGAAACAACGGCTTCCAGAGCAGGTCGTACAAATTCAAGAACAAGCGGACAAGATTTGTACTCGTCGTTTCGACCTGTTGGGCTACGAAAACCTTGATTTCGGCGACCCCATCGATTGGCACCTGGATCCAGTCCATAGAAAGCGCGCACCCAATAAACCGTTTCATAAGATCCATTTTCTCGACTTCGATGAGGTGGGTGACTCCAAAATTATCTGGGAATTAAACCGTCACCAGCATTTCGTGACTTTAGCCAAAGCATATCGGCTGACTCAAGACCCGCGGTATGCGGAAGAACTCGAGCGGCAATGGAAGCACTGGCATACGGAAAACCCTTATCCTATGGGGATCAACTGGGCGAGCAGCCTGGAGGTAGCGTCTCGTAGCCTTTCCTGGATGTGGATGTTCCAGCTCCTTGATGGATCTCCGGCATGGTCGGCAGATTTCCAGCAAGAGTGGACTCATGCGCAAGCCATAAGCGGCCGTCACCTTGAACTCTACCTCTCAACCTATTTTTCGCCCAACACTCATCTACTGGGAGAAGGTGTGGCATTGCTTTTTCTGGGAGTTTGTGTCCACACCTTTCCTCAGCGGAGCGTTGGAAGACAATGGGTTGGGATATTGTCGTCCGTGAGGCCGGAAGGCAAGTACACTCCGATGGGCTCCACTTCGAGGGTTCCACCTACTACCACGTTTATGCAATCGATTTCCTGATCCACGCGGCGCTGCTCGCCAAGTTGAATGGCATAACGATTCCCCGAAGCTTCGCAGAGACTCTGGAACGGATGCTGCGTGTCCTGTCCTTGTTAGGCCGTGCCGGCCAACCGCCCCGTTTCGGGGACGACGACGGCGGCCGTTTGTTCGACGGACAACGGAACCGAAGTGAGCACTTGCTCGATCCACTCGCTGCGGGAGCCGTGCTCTTTTGTCGCGGCGACTTCAAAGCATTGGCTGATGGCTTGCGAGAAGAGACGGTTTGGCTCTTAGGAGCGGCAGGGGCAGAAGATTACGACTGCTTGAAGTCGCGAGCGCCGGGATGGGAATCCGCCACTCTGCCGAAGAGCGGACTCCATTTGCTCTCAGCTTCCGAGGGCCGATCTCAGTTAGCAATCATTGCCGGACGCATAATCGGCCACAGCATTGGCCATGCGCACGCGGATGCCTTAAGCATTTGTCTGCAGCACAGCGGACAAACTCTCTTGATGGATCCAGGCACTTTTGAGTATGTAGGCGAAAGCAACACGCGGGAGTTGTATCGAAGTACCGAGATGCATAGCACACTGCGCGTGGAAGAAGCCAGCCAAGCGGAGCCGTTCGGGCCATTCTCGTGGAAACGGATGGCGCTCTCGACTGTCGAGCAATGGATTCAAGGAGAAACTTTTACTTTATTTTGCGGCAGCCACGATGGGTATTCACTACACTCGCCACCTGTGGTCCATCGCCGTTGGGTGGTCGCTCTGAACTCTGGTCTTTTCCTAGTGCGTGATGTGGCGGAAGGCCGGGGCGAGACAAGACTCAATATTTCGTGGCACCTGGGGCCGCTGCTGAAAAAGGAACAAAACCATCTGTTCCGTGTGACGGGATCATCTCGTGGCTTGATCATACTGCCGGTCGAAGGTCACGGATGGAGTGAAGACAGCTTTGAAGACCGGTGGTCGCCCGTCTACGGCGTCGAAAGACCTGCTAACTCATTAAATTTCAGCGTGACGACAAAGCTCCCAGCCGATTTTGCAACCTTGCTGTTGCCCCTAGAGGAACTTTCGCATTCTCCGGGGACATTCATGCACCTCACCCGAGATTCGGCGTCCGGGGTCAAAGCCTACAGCTACAAAGATCAAAGTCACGAACATCTGTTCTTCTTCTCGCAGCAAAAACCGTGGCGATGCCTCTCCGTGGAAAGCGATGCCAGTTTCTTATACTGCAAGCGAAACGATGTGGGTAAATCGGAGATTCTCGGGTTTTGCGACGGCAGTTTCGTCGAGATAAGCGCGCAGCGTGTGTTGAGCACCAGCAGACGGGTCTCGCGCTGTGAACTGGTTATCGGACCCGATGGGCCGGCTGTGTTCTCTTCAGATCCCGATTCCGTGCAACCACGGCCCACACCTGCGCCTATCTGAGATCAGGATTGTGACAAAACGCTTCGTACTTCTGGTGGGTGGTCTTCCGCCAATACCGAGGCATCGATCTCAGCGCAGGTCAGGGGCGGACGGAAGGTGCGAATCCACGCATTACGCTTGAACCACAGCTTCGCTTCGAAGTAACTGCGGTATGCGAGCCGCATGGCTCTCAACTCTACACTCGGATTCTTGCTGGCTCCGTCAGTCACTGGAGGGTATCCGAGCTGCTTCAAGGAGTCTCCGAGCATCCTTTCGAACCGCAGCAATTGGTGAGGCGGAAAAGACTTCTGCCATCGGCTAACGGGATTGAACCCTCCTCCCGCCGCTTCCCCTGTGAACGAAGTATTGGGCCGGGCGACCGAGCCGTAGGCGACCTGGAGAATGCGGCCGTAGTCGAGTTCATGATCGATAAAAGTGCCGATTCGGTTGAGAGCTGCTTGTGGAGTGGTGATCAAATCCTCAAAGCGAATTTCCATGTAGTCAGGCCCCAGCCTGCGGCCATAATTACGGCCTTGCTCCACCATCCATTCCCAATACACCCCAGCTCCCACCAGGGTTTGGCGCTCCTCCCAGGGAAAAGGGCGAACGTAGCGGAGTTTCTCGAGCGACATGGCCACGGCCCGTCCATCCCTGATCATGTGGATAACGAGGGCCCCGGGAATCAACTCCTTGATCAGAGGAAGATGTAGCAGGCTCTCTGGCGAATTCTCCGCCCACCGCCGCATTCCTTGCGCGCGAACCATCTCATCCATGACAATCTTCAGGAAATCTCCGGAGTTGCGGCATCCCTCCCGCACCTTTTTCTCTATGGATGGCGCATCCAATCCTGTCGCGCGAAAGAGTTTACTCCCAAGCCACGCCTGCAACAGCTTCTCGCGATTGGTGCTTACGCTCAGGTCTCCAAAACGCAAGCTGAGTACATTGAAGACATTGGACTCCGCAAGATAAACAGCGAAACCTCCCGCGGAGAGCAACATATCGTAGAGGAGAGTCGTCCCCGAGCGAGGACAGCCCAGGACGAACACAGGAGCCGCATTTCTTGGCGCGTTAGCCTTGGCGTTCGACATCGTTTATAACTTTACTTGTTCGCCGCGTTCGCAGACTGATCTTTTCCGGCGTCCGGTGCACGGATCGCATGGACGGAATTGACAGCTTGAAACCCTTTTTATCACAAACCGCACTTGTTACCCTGGGATTGCATTGATGAGCAAATCCGGCATAGTTTTTCTGATGTACCACGAACTCGAGTCTCCCGGGCGCCCTTTCTCCCAGGCCGACCCGGGCTATGTCCGTTACATGGTTCATGTCTCGGATTTCCGCTCGCAAATGGAACTACTGAAGAGCACAGGATGGAAAGGGGTGAGCGTGGGTCAGGCAGTTGTCTCCTTTGCGGAAAAGACTATAGCCATCACTTTCGATGACGGCTGTGAGACAGATCTACTTTACGCTGCCCCGATCTTGCGGGAACTCAATTTTTGCGGAACTTTCTATGTCACTACGGGATTTCTGGGACGCAGCGGGTATCTCAACCGTGCGCAACTACGCGAGCTGCAAGGAATGGGTTTCGAGATTGGCTGTCACTCCATGAGCCACGCCTATCTCACGGATCTCAGCGACAAGGATCTGCATCGTGAAGTGGCGGAGGCCAAGGTGCAGTTGGAGCAAGTTCTGGGCCAAGCCGTGCAGCATTTTTCCTGCCCGGGAGGCCGCTATAACAAGAGGGTTGCAGACACTGCTCACTTGGCTGGATATCAAACGGTTGCGACAAGCCGCATTCAGATAAATTCCAGAATTTCGGACCAATTGGCTCTAGGCCGTGTAGCAATCATGCGCTCGACCTCTCTCGCGAATTTTAAGCAAACTTATCAGGGACACAACTTGTGGCGGATGAACCTGGAGGTTCAACTTCGCGAGGCCACCAAGAAGGTGCTCGGAAACTCGACTTACGATCGTTTACGCTCGGCTCTGCTCCGGAACAATAATTCCTGAACGGCCGCGGGATATTCGGCCAAACAACATTGGGCGCTAAAACCATCCTTACTAGCCGCCTCTTTCCTTGCGCGTCGTTATGATCTCCCTTCGTTGAACCCCACATTGCGCCACCCTGCTGGCAGGTACTTCTAGGCAGATACGGCCTAAGCCTTCCGTAATTAGCCGAGACGCATCAGCAATCTTAGAGTGGATACAGGCTCGTTCCAGCCTCAATTTCCATCTCGAGGAAGTCTTATATATGCCTCTGTATCCTGGCCGCGACGCCGCAGCAGCGGAGTTCCCTAAGCCCAACCGCCGCATGGTAGGAGAGCGAGCAATCCTGGCACTCATTCTGCTTTCGACGGCTCTGCTCATTTCCTCGTGTTCATCGATCTCCGCCGCGAATGGCATTCAGAGCGATTTGCCATCTAGCATCAGAGTTCAGATTTCACCTCCAGCCGCGCAGATCGCCCCTGGCGGTGCAATGCAATTCAGCGCGTCGGTGAGCGGCACCAGCAAAGTGGGTGTTATCTGGGTTGCCAGTGGAGGCACGGTATCGCTCAACGGATTGTTTACCGCTTCGAAATCCGCCTCGTCCGCGATTGTCACTGCAATCAGCATCGCCGACACTGGGGCCAGAGCATCCGCAACCGTGACCTTGGTAATTGCGGGCCCACTTACGATTCAATCAACGTCGCTACCGCCGGCGCAGACTGGGGCCCCTTACAACGCATCCCTGGTCGCCACTGGCGGAATGCCTCCGTACACTTGGAGTCTCGTCTCTGGCAGTCTCCCGCAGGGGTTGACCTTGGCCGCCAACGGAGCAGCGACTGGCACCGTAATCCAAGTGGGAAGTTTCTCTTTCACGGCGAAAGTAACAGATTCCGCTTCGCATAGCACATCAGGCACTGTGAATCTGCAAGTCACATCAGGCTCCGGCTTGAGCTATACGGGCTATGACGGCCCTGCGCAACTACCGCTGGTTTATCTGCAAACCAGCATGGCAAATACGCCCGCACCGGGCTCCACGATTTCAGTAAATGCCGGCGGGGACCTGCAGACCGCGCTAAACAGCGCCAACTGCGGGGACACTCTCGCATTGCAGGCGGGTGCGGTTTTCTCAGGTAGGTTCGAACTGCCTGCGAAGTCCTGCGATGATCAGCACTGGATTATCATCCGTACCAGCAGTCCTGACTCCGCACTCCCCGCCGAGGGTACTCGGATTAACCCCTGCTATGCTGGCGTGAGCTCGCTGCCGGGTCGCCCTGCGTTCACTTGCCCTGTGCTGAAGAACGTCATGGCCCAGATCCTGTATACAAAAGCCGGTCTTCCGGGCCCGTTCCAGTTTCTTTCGGGAGCAAACCACTATCGCTTCATCGGGCTCGAAATCACCCGGGCCTTACCGACAGTACACGTTTGGGACCTGGTGTCAGCAGTTGACGCTGCAGACCAAATCACCTTCGATCGAGTGTGGATCCATGGTACGGCGACAGACGAGACCAAAGGTGGAATTCATCTTAGCGGCGTAACCAACGCAGCGATTGTGGACTCCTACTTCTCAGACCTTCATTGCATCGCGCTTCACGGCAGTTGCACCGACGCCCAGGCGATCAACGGAGGAGACGGGACACTCCCGGGAGGCCCCTACAAGATTGACGATAACTTCCTTGAAGCGTCGGGCCAGTCCATCATGTTCGGAGGGGGCCCTGGAACTACCACGCCGACCGACATTGAGATTCGATACAACCACATGTTTAAACCTCTGATCTGGCAGCCCGGGGCTCCGGGTTTCGTGGGCGGCTACACCGGCGATCCGTTCATTGTGAAAAATAACTTCGAACTGAAGAATGCTCAACGCGTGCTGCTTGAGGGAAACATTCTGGAAAACGTATGGGGAGGATTTACCCAGCACGGCTTCTCAATCCTGATCACTCCGATGACACAGAATGGCGTCTGTGATTCCTGTCTCGTGACCAACGTCACCGTCCGTTACAACCGGATCAGTAATGTTGGAGGGGGCTTTACTATCGGAAACGGCAAGGGTAAGACCGGCCCATACGCCGTGGCTGGCGAACGTTATAGCATCCATGACGTTTTGCTCGACAATGTCAGCAAAGACCAGTACCTCGGGTACGGCCTTTTTGTCCTAATGACCAGTACGTCGCCGAATGAAGTACTAAGCGACGTGTCCATACAGCACAATACGGCATTTCCTGACCCCACGACACACGTCCTCTCTCTGCTCGACTCAGTGGCGCAGATGCCGGGATTTGTTTTTGCAAACAACCTGATTGTGTCCCCACCCTCACCATTAGCGTCGGCTGGGGATGGTAAAGCCAATTGCGCTTCCTCGGATGTCCCACTTACAGCTCTACAGACTTGTTTCGTCGGATACGTGTTTGCGGGAAACCTCTTGGTAGGCGTTTCTTCGAAGTATCCACCTGACAAATGGCCATCTGGACAGTTTTTCACCAGCACGGTCGATTCCGTAGACTTCGCTGATTACGCCGCCGGCAACTACGCATTGTCGCCCTCCAGTCCGTACGTAGACAAGGGCACAGATGGCCTGAACATTGGCGCCGATATCGTCGGTCTCAATGCCGCCATCGTTGGGGTTGAATAGCCCGCCCCGCCTCTCGGAAGACTACAACGCGGTATGCTAGAATTTTTTGCAGTGGGAAGAGCGTTTTTCTTCCCTTCTCTGCATGCCTTCTTTGAAAAACCTGACTCTTCGCATCATCGGTCGTAGCGGTCATCCTCAGCCAACATCGCAGACAATCCGGGGGGAGCGGCGTCCTCCTCTGCTGAGGGCGGTACCATTCCTGTTACTGGCAATTTGTCTATCGCCATCTGTCGGCGCCGCCGGGTCCGACGCAAAACCGCCATTGGCCGGAAACTTCGATGGACCAGCCGAACTGCCCCGCAGATATCTGAAAACGTCGCTGGCAGATACGCCCGCGCCCGGCCGGGTGCGCGTCGTGAGAGAAGGCGAAGATCTGCAGCAAGCGATCAATGACGCGAAGTGCGGTGAAACACTGCAACTCCAAGCCGGGACAGTCTTTCGGGGCATCTACCGCTTTCCGAAGAAATCGTGCGATGACGCCCACTGGATCATCGTGCGCACCAGCGCGCCAGACAATGCCTTACCACACGAAAATTCGATTTTGACGCCGTGCTATGCCGGCGTGGCATCTCTTCCGGGCCGGCCTGACTTTCATTGTTCTTCCACCCGCAATGTATTGGCGAAATTGGAACTCGACCGAAAAGCGGAGTCCGGTCCTATCGTCTTGGAGGATGGTGCAAACCATTATCGGTTCATCGGATTGGAAATTACCCGTGGTCTGCCTCAGTTTCATATGCGCCATCTCGTGGAGCCAGATGAAACCGCCGATCATCTGGTTTTCGACCGGCTTTGGCTGCATGGAACCGCCCAGGACGAAACAAAGGGCGGAATTCACTTGAGCGGAACTACCGATGTGGCAATCGTCGATTCATTCTTTACAGATTTTCACTGCATCGCCAAGAGTGGATCTTGCACGGACTCGCAGGCGATCAATGGAGGAACCGGCCATCAGCCCGGTGGGCCATACAAAATCGTTAACAATTTTTTGGAGTCTTCGGGAGAGTCGATCCTTCTTGGCGGGGCTGGGGGTTCTACAACGCCAGCTGATATCGAGATTCGGCATAACCACTTATTCAAGCCCATGCTTTGGAGACCGGCAGCGCCAGGCTTTGTAGGCGCGGCCGACGGCAATCCCTTCATTGTGAAGAATTGCCTCGAGTTAAAGAATGCTCAGCGAGTTCTGTTCGAAGGCAACCTGCTCGAAAACGTGTGGGGAGGGTTTACTCAGGCGGGATTCGCAATCGTCCTCCTGCCGGCCAACCAGTCCGGCCATTGCCCGGAATGCCGTGTTACCGATATCACCCTGCGATACAACAAGATCAGTCACGCCGGGGGTGGCGTCGGTATGGGCAACACAGTGGGCAAGATAAACGCGGCCTCGGCTGCCGGCGAACGCTACAGCATCCACGACTTGGTTATTGATGACATTGAGGTCGAATCCTTGAAGGGATTTGGATTGATGGCGATCGTTGTCACAAAGGCTCCGCCGCTGAATAGCGTTCACTTCGATCACATCACTGCTTTTCCGCCACGTGGGTTATTCACGGTCAAAAACACCTCCGATAAGCTGAAGAACTTCTCCTTCACCAACAGCATTTTCACCGTCGGTGACAGGGGAACGTGGGGGGCGGGAGGCGGACAGGAAAACTGTACGCAAGGCGCTCGCGATCCGGAAGCGGTTCTGAATGGGTGCTTCGCGGATGTGATTTTCAAGAGCAACCTGATTATTGGCGGACCCGGAGGCTGGCCCCCTGGCAACATGAAGGCCAAGAATGGCAACGAAGCCGGCCTGCGAGACTTTCACAACGGACAAGGTGGCGACTATCGGCTCTGCCGGAAAAAGGGAGAAGCGCCCGGCTGCAGTGGTCCGTCTCCAGCCTTGGGGGTGGCCACCGACGGCAAGAATCTCGGTGCCGATATCGACGCGATCGAGCAAAAGACGGCCGGCATAATCTAAGCCCGCGGAATCCACCCCCCATGCAAGAAACCGTGGCGTCCTATAGCTACCAGCAAACTCCCTGATAGAGCGCGACGCCTTGCGGGCGCCCAGAAGGATCGAGGTTCACCAGGTCGATTACTACCTGGTGGGGGGAAAGGCAACGCGAAAAGAGCTGTGCGTCCCGGATTTTAGTCCCGATTATCACCACATCTCCGGAGCGTACTACCGCCTCGAAATCGGTGGAGAGGAGCGATCCGATGTGTGGAATCACTTCTTCGATGTACTGCCGGTTCGAGCCCGCGAGCCGGCCGATGGAGACATCTTCGTCCCAAATCCGGACCTGGCAACCCTCCCCCAAAAGCCTCTTGATGAGCTGCACCTGCGGGCTCTCGCGCAAGTCGTCAGTTCCCGCCTTGAAGCTGAGGCCCAGCACTCCGATTTTTTTCTTTCCCGTATGCAACACCGCCTCAACCGCGCGCGTAATGTGCTCCGCGTTGCTCGGCATAATCGATTCCAGCAGAGGCAGAACCAAATCAAGTTCCTTCGCGCGATGAGCCATGGCGCGCAAGTCCTTGGGCAGGCACGAACCGCCGAAGGCAAACCCCGGTCGCAAATACGCAGTTGAAATGTTCAATTTCGTATCCGAGGTGAAGATCTCAGTGACCGCCTTGGTATCGACGCCCAGGCGCTGGCAAAGCGTGCCTATTTCGTTGGCGAATCCCACTTTGACGGCGTGAAAAAGATTCGAAACATACTTCACCATTTCTGCGACTGCAATCTGTACCTCATAAACATCGCCCGGCAGGTTTCCGTAGAGTTCCCGCAGAGGCGCAAGGTGGCCGAGCTGCCTCGCTCCCAGGACGGTATAGGGCGGATCGAAGAAGTCGGCAACGGCGCTTCCCTCGCGCATAAACTCCGGGTTGTAGCAGACCGCAAAATCGTCACCTATTCGTTTCCCGCTGGTACTCTCTAGAATTGGAATCACTACCGAATCCGTTGTGCCGGGTAGAACGGTGCTGCGCAATACAACCGTATGATATTTTGTTTTCAGTCGGAGCGCCCGTCCAATCTCTCCCATGACGTGCTCAACATGGCTTAAATCAAGTTTGCCGCTGCGCTGGCTCGGGGTGCCCACACACACGAAGGAAAGATCCGACTCTAAAATAGCCTCCCTGGCGTCGGCGGTAGCGCGCAGCCGGCCCGCCAGGCGCTGCTCTGCCACCATTTCGCCCATGCGCGCCTCAATAATGGGGCTGCGGCCAGAATTGAACATCTCCACCTTCGCAGCGCTAACATCCACCCCAATGACTTTGCGTCCCATGGATGCGAAGCATGCGGCGGAAACAGAGCCCACATACCCTAAACCGAAAATGCTGACGGACGAGTTCACCAATTGATTCCCCTATTGGGCTGGAATGCAAAGACTGTTTTCTGACACACAAGAAAGGAGAGCCAGTTCATCGATGACACGTTTCTGGACTTGTCGAGAAGGTTCTGACGGTCAAGGCTACCTCCGTTTCAAGCTGGCCCCAAAATATCGACGCAGCAATCCACTGTAGAAATATACCAAATGCAGAAATACTCTTCTCGGTACGCTTCTCCGCTGCAGAAGGCAGGCGCGGTTGGCGAAATTCGATTGAGCACCTTATACTGCAGTCTCGTCAGCATCTCTCAACCCCTGCTTCTCAGTCGGCGAATTCTTGCCTCTTAGCAACTCGTCATATAGCTGCGAGTAATTCCGGCCCATCTTCTCTAGTGTGAAAGTTTCCTGAGCAAACTTGCGGCAATTCCTTCCCATCTGAACTCTCAAATTGTCTTGTTGCAACAGGCGCGCGGTGGCCATTGCCAGATCATTTTCGTTTCCCGGTGGAACGATGATTCCCCGGTCTTCGGTCACTAGTTCAGCATTGCTACCCACATCGGTTGCGACGACCGGAACACCGGCCGCCATGGACTCGATGATGGCGTTGGAAAGGCTTTCCGATGCCGAGGGCAGGACAGTCAAATCGAGCGAGGCCAATATCGCGGGGATGTCCCGCCGATCACCGAGAAATCGTACACGGTCTCCTAGACCAAGATCGGCTGTCGCCCTCTCCAGTCCCGGACGCAAAGGGCCGTCGCCGGCCATGACAAACTCGACATTGGGAACGATGCACTTCAGCCGCGCCGCCGCACGCAGAAAAAGCGCGTGATTCTTTGCTGCGCTGTTCATGCGCGCAATCATTCCAACCCGCAGCCATCCGGAACGCGTTGGCAGCGCCGGAACGGCGGAAGCGAAAGCTTCCGGCGCAAGGCCGTTCCAGATTACGGTGATCTTTTTCTTCGCCAGTCCAGCGCTGACCAGCCGCTTCGCAGCCGCACTGGAATTACAAACCACGGCGTCACACCACCGAAACATCGTCATCTGTGCGCGTGACTGCCGAAGGGTGAGAAGATCGCCGAGCTGCCGTTGGCTACCGATCACTATCGGAAGCCGCGCCAGCCGGGCAGCAGGCACAAGAGTCAGATTCGAATAAAAATCGAACGCATGTGCGATCGCGATACCTTCACGGCGTAGATGCCGGCTAAGATTCAGCCGCGTCTTCCACGAAGTCAAGCCGTACAAACTGCCCCCGAGAGGAAAAGTAATCGGATTCAACCCTTCAAGGAATGCCCCTTTAGCCTGAATGCAGCCGAGTTCGACATGAAAACGGCTCTCGGCGAGCGCTTGGCTAAGCGCGACAAATTGGCGCTCGCTGCCACCCGTATGCAAGCTTTCGATCATTAGAAACAAACCCGGCCGCTGCAAATTCGCTGAACTCCTTTGCGACTCTTGCACGCGCCTGGTGATACCTTCTGTAGCCAGAATTTTGGCATCGCTGGAGGATGGTAGATTCAGATGAGTTCTCCCACGGCAGAAGTCTCGTGCGGCATCCGCCGCATCAGAGGTTCGAGAAAATTGCGATGCCACAACTCCATCATCAACAGCCGCCAGATACGGGGAGAATGGTCACGCCGCCCCTGAAAATGTTCGTCCAGCAAGCGTCGAACGCCCGTCGGGTTGAAGTAACCACGCTGCATGGTTCGCGGCTCGGTCAAGGTAGCGAAGATCAAATCTTTCAGTTCATGACGGATCCAGTGTACGAGCGGCAAGGCAAACCCCTGCTTAGGCCGATGCAGGACCTCTTTCGGCACTCCAACACGCTCGGCCAGCTTGCGCAGAATGTATTTCTGGCTTCGACCGCGCAGTTTCCAGTCTGAAGTCAATCCTGTCACCCACTCCAGAAATACATGGTCAAGCATCGGTATGCGTCCTTCGAGCGAGGTTGCCATGCTCATCCGATCCACCTTGGTGAGAATATCGCCAGGAAGATAGGTCTTGCTGTCGAGATAGAGCAAGCGGCCCAAAGGATCGTCGGCCGGTGCGGCCCTCACGTAATTACGCATGATCTGCATAGGATCTTCCGCTCCTTCGCCAAGCCTCGCGAAGTCCGCCGAGAGCAGTTTCATCTCTCGCTGAAATGGTTTCAGTGAAACTCCTTCGATATAGCGCTCGTCCCACGTCAATGAGACACTGTAGGCATAACTGCGCCCGGGAACTCCGTAGGGAACATGCCGATGAATATGCTCGCGATAGGCTCTCGCCGCCGCTTGCGGTATCCACGAGTGCGACCGGTCCCGCAAATGCATGCGGTAGCGGTCGTAACCGGCAAAAGCCTCATCGCCTCCATCGCCTGACAAAGCGACGGTCACATGCTCCCGCGCCATGCGGCAGACATAATAAGTAGGAAGCATGGACGAATCCCCAAAGGGCTCCTCCAAGCAGCGCGTGAGCGTTTCCACGGTTTGCAGGATGTCGGGCTCGAGAATCAGTTCGTGGTGTTGCGTGCCGAAGTGCTCTGCCACCCGGCGTGCGTAGGGCGTCTCGTCGAAATCGGACTGTCGAAACCCGATGGAGAAAGTCTTCACAGGCCCGGAAGCTGCTCTCGCCATTAGCGCCACCACCAGCGAAGAATCTACCCCGCCGCTGAGCACGGCGCCCAGAGGAACATCGGAAATTAGTCGGATCTTCACCGCTTCGGCGAGCAGGTGCTCCAATTGTTCCAGACAGTCCTCTTCACTGGACGGAGAGTGGGTTCCATATCTTGGAAAATCCCAATACTGCCCGGTCGTGATCTTGCCCTGCGCAAACTCCAAAACGTGCCCCGGTGGCAGCTTTTTGATCGGAGCAAACGCGGTAAGGGGGTCCGGCACATACCCGAAGTAGAAATACTGCAGCAGCGCCGGGGGGTGGACCTCCGCCAATTCAGGCGCCACCGCCAGAATGGCCTTGATTTCCGACCCAAACAGAAGACGCCCATTCACCAGTGCATAATGCAAAGGCTTCAGGCCTAGTCGGTCGCGCGCCAGCAGCAGCCGATGTTTGCGTTCGTCGTATAGCGCGAAGGCGAACATCCCGCGGAGCTTCTCTACACACCCAGCGCCGTGCTCTTCGTAGAGATGAACGATGACTTCTGTATCGGTGTGGGTATAAAAACGGTGGCCACGTTGCTCCAGGTCTTTCCGCAGCTCAGGGAAGTTGTAAATTTCTCCGTTGAATACAATCCAAACGCTTCGGTCTTCGTTGAAAATTGGCTGATTTCCCCCCGCCAGGTCGATGATGCTGAGCCGGCGCATGCCCAGCCCTACGCCATCTTTGACGAAAATTCCTTCTCCGTCGGGGCCGCGGTGAACAATGGCCTCGCACATCTGGTGGATAGTTTGCGGATTGACTCCAGAGGGACTGCTGTTAGCAATCCCTGCAATTCCGCACATATGCTATCCCTTCCCCATAGTCTGCGTAACCCGAGTCGCACTAGCACAGTGGATAGATTCTCTCCAGGGCTTGAACCGATAATCCCGGTATTTACCGGGATTCCCTTCCCTACCGTCGCAAGCGGCTAGAATCACGTTGACCATTTCGCGTGCGGAAACGAAATGAAGAATTTCCCCCCGCTCCCGCGCGCCTTCTACCAGCAACTGCAGAAACCTCCCGAATGATTTACCCAGCACGCCATCCTCTTGGGTTGGGTCCATGCCGTGGCAGTGCAGCTTAAGGAACAACCAGTCCGGCCGTCCCCGCACCGAGATCATAGCCTGCTTCCACAGTTGCAACCGGCGAAGAGTGGGAGGCTGGGTTCCTGTGAATGCACCATTTTCGATTCGAACGCGATGCCCACTCGACGGATTCGAGGACAGCATCAGTGGACCTTGAACCATCAACGGGAATTTCTTGGGGATTCTGCCGCACGTCAGGTCCGACCCAAAGCGGAATGCGGCCCGCTGGCTGAGCGGAAGCCCGCATTCGTAAAGAGAATTGATCTTTGCCGGTTGCGAAGGATGAAAAGAGCTCGTGGGGAAGGTCAAATCTGCGAAGCAACCCGTCTCGGCGAGAAGTTGCATCTCTTCATCGACTCCGCAATCGAGCCCACCTGCGGAGTTCGCCAGGGAAAAATTTCCGTGCACGAAAGCAAACCGCGGGTCGGCATCGCCATCGACACAGCTGAGACAGCCATGCTCAAAAGCGAGCGCATCGCGGAAGTTGACCACTACGCTCCGCGTATTCGCTGCAGTGTCGGGAACCCGAATGCCATGGTGTAGGTGAATTTCAATTTCGCCCCAGCCTGCGTGACAATGTTCGGCAAGCCGGGCAATCAATCCGCGGTCATATTGTTCGGCAGGATAAAAATATGTGTGGATAAACGGCCGCCCATCGTGGTCGCGCCATTGGTCGATGACCTTCGGATATTCGCGGCACCAGCGCTCGACCCGGCGCTCCTGTTCGCCGTAAGGGGCCCGAGCGTGTCCGTCACTCGGCACAATAGCGGGTTCAAAATGATCGGCAAGGGCGAAGATGAGATGAACTTTTCCGTGCGGAAACCGGCGCGTGAGCCTCTGCCAGCCGTAAGAGGGGAGCACCCGCAGCCCGTAAGCGAGTTTCTGGCTGACTTTCCGACGTTTGTCGGGCAAGCGCCGAGAGACGAGTGCAGCCGTGCCTTGCGAATTGCTATTTCCTGAATTCGGCAACGTTCCTACCGGCCCTTCACGTAGTAGATGCTAAATTTGTCCGGCCGGTGAGGGTTGGTTGGGACGGCCGGGCACGAACGAAATAAAGTTCAAACGATCGCGTGTGAATCCTGAGATTTAAGAGCCGAGACAGCCTGGTGCCCCTGCTCGCGATGCGCAGGCTTGCGGCCCCGCACCGCGATTGGGACCTCCACCACGTGCAAGTCTTCCAATCCGCAACTCTCGAACCAGCGGAACACCTGTTCATAGGTGTGCTTCGACTGGTAGCGAGGGGAATACCAGTCAAACGTATCCAGCACTCTCATCTCGCGCCGGGGATTTCGGTTCACCGGTAAAACATGGTGTACAACACCCGCCAGCGGACTGCCCACGAAAGGGATCCAGCGCAGCCCGCGGTCCACGCCGTTCAGAAAGGGGACTGCCACACTGAGAATTCCGTGCAACAGACGGGGAGGCATGCGGTGAGTCACGCGACGGTAAATATCGCTGAAGCGATACCACTTGTTGTAGCCGCTATAGAGCCAGACCGCAAGGTGGCCACCGGATTTCAAATATTGCGGAAGAGCTTTGACCGCATTTTCGCAGTCGGGAGTATGGTGGAGCACCCCGATGCTATAGATAAGATCGAAAGTCTCAGGGGCAAAGGGCAGAGCGAAAACGTCTGCTTGCAATGCAATAAAATCACGGCCCGCGAGGTTCCGCGCCGCTACTTGCGCGGCCGCGCTCAAATCGATCCCCACAACGCGGGCGCCCCATCGCGTTGCGACTTCGGCAAAGCGTCCCATGCCGCAGCCCACGTCCAGCACCAGCTTGCCATTTAAGTCTTCCGGCCTAAAACCGGTCCGCTTGCGGAAGTCGGACTCGGACTCGCGGCACTGATCGTTGTCGAGTTGCGTGCGATCGTAAAGATGCCATTGAAAACCAAAACTTTCGGCGTAGGCGCCGGAATCTACAAAGCAGGCGACACCTTCTCTCTCGGGATAGTGTCGTTGACAATCTGGGCACACGTATCCGCCTGAGCCATCGCTGCGCAGCGCATGCTCGCAATTGAAGCACTGGAGCAACGGCGCCAGTTCAGCGTGGAACCGTGATCCGCGGGTTTCGTCTTTCATCTGCCCCATAAATCGATATCGTCCTGCGCTGGCGCCCATTGGAGGACGGTTCGGGCGCAATCACCGTACCACGCCGCCGGAACATCGCAAGCATCGCTGATGTGTACGCCACGGCAAAATACGGGAAAAAGTGATATGCCTCGGGAGAAAACAGTGCCCCCACCATGAACCCGACGAACGAACTGTGCATCGCACCCCTGAAGACTTCGTCGTCTTCGCTCAAATCCCGGCGCTTCCCTAATTCGCTCAAATTTCGAAAGCCGCGCCCAAAGATCAAGAGGTAAAGAATCAACGTCGGGATCCCACCTTCCACCGCGATCTGCAGATATGTCATGTGCACTTCGTGCCAATCGCCTGAATACGACAGGAAGTTGTCCACTCCAATGCCCAGGATGGGGTAGTGTTCAATGCCTTCGATGGCTCTCACCATCAGGTACTTGCGGGCCTCATATGAGCCATAGGCGCTGTCGCCCTGCGTCTCGTTCGAAATTGCCTCGAACCGTTGCATAAGCTTCTTGCCCGCCGTCGCCAGCAGCAGCGCACCCAAAATGGCGGTGATCACGATCAGATGGTACCTTCGGCCTCGAATTCCGAAGTGCCAGAGACAAACTGATCCCGATATCACCAGGTTGATAAAACCCGCACGTGACGCCGTCAGAAACAAGGCCGTAAGCATGACGAGTATACCGGCCGACCACGCGAGTTTTCGCAGCATACTCTTGGTTGTTATAAGAAATGCCAGACAGAATGGAATCGAGAGCACGATGGCAAAGGCCAAATCATTGGGATTGGAATAAACGCCACCGATCACCCCTTCCAACCGTGGGCGGCCGGAGCCTTTTGCAATCGAAATCGCGGTCAGCACGATCATCGAGCCAGCCTGCACGAAGATAATGCGGCGCAACTTCTGCATATCGGTGACCAGCAGGTACACCAGGACATATACGATGAAAATCTTGGCGAACGCAACCGTGTTCACAAACGCCCCACCCCTCCAAACCGGCGAAAGGAACGCGGAAACAAAAAGAACAATGATCAACGCCAGCAGATAATGGGCTTCGCGTGGAAGCTTCTTCAGTTTGAATTGAGTCTTGCCGGCGACGAAAAGGGCAATGATGGCTCCGACGGCTGTGACCTTCGCCACCGGGATCGGGCGGAGAAAAAAAATCCAGTCTTCGGGGCGAGAGCAGTAAACCACGAAAAAGGCCGTCAAGAAGGCAAATGCGACCGGGGCTTCGCGTTGCCCCAGAGTCCCCGCACGCCGCTTGTAGGGAGTGGAGAGACCGGTCGCAAAATCGCTTTGTTCCAGGTTCGGCATTCCGTCATCTCACCCGCGGCGCATGCTTTTCGGAATTCTCCACATCAATTATAGTCATCGCGTCCAGACAACCTTTCTGCCAGTAACGAAGTTCACGAAGGCCACTACAGCGGCGCAATTCAAAATCACGAAGGTCGATGCTGCATCGGCAATGCGGGCCAGTGGTCCCAGGGCCACAGAACGGATGGCCAACAGGCTCAATCCATACATGAGCAATTGCGAGACGAGTGCCAGGCGGTAGATCGGCTGCGGCAGGAAAAAAGATGCAATCAATACCACGGCCAGCGCGAACGGCGATAGCAGCCGCATCAGCTTGTGGCTGATGAATTGAAACCGAACCGGATTGGCACCCGTCAGCAGCCAGGGCTCAAGTTGCACGAGTTGGTAGTTGCCGCTGAGAGTTCGCACCTTGCGCGCGAATTCCTTGCTGGCACCTTGATTCGGCACGTCCCAGGCCTTGGCTCTGGAATCAAAAAGAACCCGCCGGCCCTGGCGCACGATCTGCAAAGGAATGTAAACGTCGTCCAGGATCAAATCAGAGGGCAAACACGCCACCAATTCCCGTCGCGCAGCGTAGAAGGCGCCGGTGGCTCCCATTACGGACCCTGACGCGGATTCGAGCTCGCGAATTTTTTTCTCGATGCGCCAGTACAGGCCCATCCCTTGTGGGTTTTCGTCCGCGCCGGGGGATCCCAGTATCAATTCACCACTGACGCAACCCACGTTGGCATCGGCGAAATTTGCCAGCAGAATGCGAACAGCGTCAGTCTCGATCTGTTGACGCGCATCGGTAAATACCACGATTTCGCCCTGCACAATCTCGATTGCGTCGTTCAATGCTGCGGCTTTGCCACAGGGCAGAAGTTTCCCCATCCAGCGCAAACGCGGCTCATCGGAAAACTCGCGGAGAATGCGCTCCGTACCGTCGGTCGAACCGTCTGAAACCACCATGATTTCCAACAATTGCTCGGGATAGTTAAGATGCAGCAAATTTAGGATTTTCTCGCGCAGCACCTTCTCTTCATTCCGCACAACCATCACGATCGAAGCCGGCGGCGTGTGCTCAGAACGAAAGGCCGGGACCGGATACCAGCGCGCGCGCAGCCAGATCCAGACCGGATAGGCCACATAAGTGTAAACAACAACCAGTGCTCCGCACCAGAAGAACCACTTCATCGCGCCCCTCTGCCCAGCAGGACGATCTTTATGGTCTGCAGAACGATCCAGAAGTCCAGTCCCACAGAAGCGTTCTTGATATAAAACAGATCGTACTGCAACTTCTCGCGGGCATCTTCAAGCGTATTTCCGTACTTGTATTGTACTTGGGCCCAGCCCGTAATCCCGGGGCGCACCACGTGACGCACGCCGTAGTAAGGAATCTCTTTGCTCAGCCATTCGACAAACTCCGGCCGCTCCGGCCGCGGCCCCACAAAATGCATATCGCCCTTCAGTACACACCACAACTGAGGAATCTCATCCAAGCGAGAAATGCGCAGGAATTTTCCCACGCGCGTGATGCGCGCATCGTCATCCGCGGCCCAGGTAGCGCCGGTATCGGCTTCCGCATCCTGACGCATGGTGCGAAACTTGTAACAGTTAAAGCTCGCGCCCCGCCGACCGACCCGTTTCTGCCGGTATAGCACGGGCCCGGCGGAATCCAGTTTCACCGCCAGCGCGACCAGTGGCACAAGGGGCAGCGACGCGACCACTCCGATCAAGGCAAATATAAAGTTCACCAACCGCCGTACCAAACGAAAGAAATTGCTGAAACGGAATCCATCGGCGAAAATCAACCAACTGGGGTAAAGCTGCTCCACTTCAATCCGGCCCGAAATCCTCTCTAGCCAGGAAGTGGCTTCCTCGACCTTCACCCCAACCAGCCGCAGATCCAGCAATTCTTCCACCGGCAGGGTGCCACGCCGGTCCAGCATGGCGACAATCACGCGATGCACGCCCCTGCCGGAGACCAGCCCCATCAAGTGAGAGGCCACAATGTCGCGCGTCAATTCGCCATCCACATTTCCAGTCCAGCCCACTACTTCGATCCCAAGCTCGGAGCGCTCCCGCAAACCTCGCACCAGGCGTTCGGCGCGCTCTCCCGTTCCCAGCACATAGACGCGCTCGCGCAGAAAGGGCTGCTTCACCATCCAGGAATAAGCCGCTCGCCAGGTCAACAGGGTGAAGATCAGGATGATGAGCCCCGTCAGCGTGGACCCGTTTCCCAACAGAATGCCGGGGTAGACGGAGCTTACCACCCCCAGCGCTATGGCTAAAAAGCCCAGCACTAATAGCAGCCGGAATATCTGCTCTCCGTTGGCTCGCAGGCGGGAAGAATCGTAGAGGTCAAACCAGTGGGAAAACAGCAGCACAATTCCGGTGACCGCCAGAATTTTCAGGTATCCACCGTGGACGTTGAGCAGCAGCCAGCTATCCTGGTTCCGCACCATCGTGCCCACCACAAATGAGACCCAAACGATCATGGCCTCAACCACCAGCAGAACTAGCGTGCGCAGCGGATAATAAACTTTGAACAGCCGGATCACAATTTCCCTATTTCCCTAGGACTTGGACTCTGTCGCACTCTTCTCATACTGATCGTAGTAATAGCGTGCGTATGGGATGGCTCCGCTCGTCCGTTCCGTTCAGCACGACTCCCACCAAAGCCTGCTCGGAGAATTCCTGCCGCGCCCGGCGCGCCATATCGACCGGCGTCGCGTTCGAGCGCACCACCATCAGCACTCCATCGCAAGCCTTGGCCAGGACGCTGGCATCGGAAACCGGAACGGCCGGCGGCGAATCCACGATGATCCAATCAAAAAGCGCCTCCACGCGTTGCAACAGCAACTTCAGCCGCCCGTTGGCCACCAGCTCGGCGGGATCGGAAATCTCCCGGCCGCTGGGAATGAAGAACAGGTTTTCCATCGGCCCGCGCTGCATGATGGAAAACTCGTCGTTCGCTCCCTGCAGGTAGTCCGACAAGCCGGGAGACGAAGTCGTTGCCCAGCATCATGTGCAGCCGCGGGCCGCGCAGGTCGGCATCAATCAGCAATACGCGGCGGCCGTGCTGCCGCACCATCACCTGCGCCAGATTCGCCGCCGTGAAGGACTTGCCTTCTTTGGGCAGCGCGCTGGTCACCAGCAGTTTCTTCAGCGTCATCTTTTCGCGCAAGCTGTAAAGCCGCGAACGCAGCGTGCGAAACTCCTCCGTGCCGCGCGCGTTATCGTCACCGTTGAAAAACAACATCGTCTTCTCATCCGGCTTCCACTGCAGCTGCGGGCAGCGCGCCAGCAATGGCATCGAGGCTGATAGGGACTGGCGAACGACGGCATCGCCGATGCGCTCCGTGGCACGCTGGCCACGTGCGAGGGCACATACCTCGGCTGGACGGAAGTTCGTCCGCGGCGCCACCGGCGACTCCACTGTCGCGAAACTGGGCTGGGCCGGGCCTCCCTGCAGTGCCGCCCGCTCCTGTTCGGCTTTCTTCAACGCTTCATGAATTCTGCTCATAGCTTCCTTTCCTTGGGGAGGTCCTTATCTTCTTCGCGCAAGCGGTCGGCCAGCGTGGCCAGCGACCGCAAGCGCTTCCACCAAGTCAATTTTCTCCGGGCTCGCGCTCCGCGGGCGGCGCGGTCAGCACTCCGCCGCCGTTCCGTTCGCCCAGATCGAAATCCCGCGCCACGGCATCGACCACCGCCGGTGCGATGATCTTCTGCTGGTCCACAAACGCGCTCACCAGGCAGTGCTCGCACAACAGGTTGATCACGCGCGGAATTCCGCTGGCATAGCGATGAATCGAGACCAGCGCCTCCGGATCGAAAATCTGCTGCCCGTTGGAGCCCGCGATGCGCAACCGCTGCTGCACATAAGCTTTCGTCTCATCCAGCGTCAGCGCATGCGTCTTGGCCCGCAGCGTCAGCCGCTGCCGCAATTGCCGCAGCTGCGGCTGCTTCAGCTTCTGTTCCAGTTCCGGCTGGCCCACCAGCACGATCTGCAAGCAGCTTTCTCCGTGAAGGTCTCCAGATTGGTCAGCATCCGGATCTCTTCCAGCACTTCATCGGTCAGGTTCTGCGCCTCATCCACGATCAGCACAGCCGTCTCGCCCGCGCGGTAACGGTCCAGCAGCCAGTTGTAAAGCCGCAGCAGGATCTGGCTCTTGGCCTTCGAATCGCAGGGGATGCCGAAGTCCGCCATCATGTAATCGAGAAACTGCGTCGTGTTCAGCCGCGAGTTGAAAATGAACGCCGTCGCCACCTGCTGCAGCCGCAGCCACTCCAGCAGCTTGTTGATCAGCGTGGTCTTGCCCGTCCCCACTTCGCCGGTGAGCAGCACAAAACCCTTGCGGCTCTGGATGCCATAGGTCAGGCACGCCAGCGCCTCCTCGGTATGCCGCGTCAGAAACAGATAACGCGGGTCCGGATTGACGTTGAACGGATTCGCCCGTAATCCGTAAAAACTCTTTGTACATGATTTTTTCCGTGAAGGTCTTCGCTATGAAACTGCTTCCCTAAACTCTGGCCGTTTCCTTTCTCTCTTCGGCGCTTGTTCCGTTTCCAGAGATAGCCTTGCCGTTGCCGTTGTCCGGGGTCGTCTGCACCACCCACGGCACGGCAACCAGCATCGGCAGTTCCAGAGCGGCCTCGGCATCCGGCTTGGTGCGAATCGACTTATCGCGAAATTCCAGCCACATCGCCAGCACCAACCCCAGATGCCAGGCCGGCACCCAGTCCGCCGCCCGCAAACAACAGCCGGTTCGGAAAGCTCGGCGAATCCGGCAGGTTGGCCGGATTCAGCAAGCGCCATCTGCTCGCCCTGCTCCTGCTGCTCCGCCTGCGAAGCCATCTTCGATTTGCTCTGTTTGGCCAGGTCATCCTGATAGACTTTTTGCGCGTTGTCGTAGTCGCGCGCCAGTTCTTTGTATTGCTCCTCAATGGCCGGACTCGACGCCACCCGGCTCTGATAGACGGCGATCTCCTGCTGAAGTCTCTTCTGATCCTGCGTGGTCCTGGGACGATCAAATCCTGATACTGATGAATCTGCAGCCGCAGTTGGCGAATCTCCGGCGGTTCCGATGCCGGACGCTTTGTCGTTTCGCCGCTGTCGCTTCCATTCGCGGACGCCATTGTTGACTTCGGCCAGTCTCTTCTTCATCTCCGCGATGTCGGCTTTGGTCTTGATCACGTCCGGATGATCATCGGTGTAACGCGCCTGCAGATCGATCAGCTCGTGCCTGCAGATGCGAGAGTTGCTGCTGCAGCGTTTGCGGATTGGTCGCCGACTGCGCCGACTTCCACGCCGCCAGCTTGCTGCGCCAGCAACGATTCGGTGTAGGACTTGTCCTGGTTCGCCCGGTTCAGGGTTCTGGGTGTTGGCGTCCAGTTGCGAGTTCAACCCCATCAGGATCTTCAGATTGTTATCTTCGTCGCCCGGCAGCTGCCCCATGTGCTGGTTCTTAAAGGCCGCCAGTTTCTTGTCCAGATCGTCGAGATTCTGCTTGGCGTCCTCCACTTGCTTTGCTCAGGAAATCCGTTGTGCCCTGGGTCGCGTCTTGCCTCGACTTAAGATCTTCTTCCAGCAGCATCGAGGTCAGCTCGGTGCAACATCTGCTGCGCTTCTCGCGCGTTCGACGCCGTGTAGTTCACATAGAAGCCCGGAACTGGGCTGTTATTCTGCCCCGGTCTTCT
The DNA here is from genome assembly GCA_963784085.1 of uncultured Acidobacteriaceae bacterium. GTDB lineage: Bacteria > Acidobacteriota > Terriglobia > Terriglobales > Acidobacteriaceae > Sulfotelmatobacter. The sequence goes on from CAWAQH010000019.1 coordinate 76,154, forward strand.
TGCTGCCGGCGCCAATCTGCGAGCAGATCGGTGGCACCGGCTCGATCGTCATGTTGGGCTGGATGCTCGCCGATCACGTCGTCGACGCTCTGGCCGGGCTTGACCGGACCAAGCCTCTCCACCATCGGCCGCAGCTGGCTCTGGCTCAACACCTGTTGCTGGATCGTGGCGATGTGCTGCGGCAGATCTTCGGTAATCACCTGCTGCACAACCGTATCCGGGATCTTCGGCGCCTTCCACCAGCACCACCGACTGCGAGGTGTACTTGGCGGAGAATGCGTAGGAGACCAGAAATCCCGCCAATGGCGCGAGCAGCGCCGGAATCAGAATCACTTTCATCCGGCGGCGCAACATCGCCAGATAATCGTCCATCGTTAATTCGCGGTTTTCCATATTAAACCCTGTTCCGCCGGCCCATGGCCGGCCCCAAATTAATCAAGCCGGATCGGCCGTGGGATCCAGTCCAAGCCAATCGTTCCTACGTTTCGTTGTGAAGTTCTGTTACAGGGAACGCCAGCTGTGCAATACGAGCTGTCAAAAGCCAAATCGTTAAATTGATAGCTGGCATAACCATGGAAGTTGCGCCCGAACATCCTATGGAAGGCCACGCCCGCAAAGCCATACGAATAAACGTCGGCGCTCACTCCGGGGCAACTCGACGTGCCCACTGGCCCCCCACAAGTCGTCGGTACCACGCGGGAGTTTCGAGAGTACCCGATATCGGTCGAGACGCTCCAGATTCGGCCCAACGGTCGACTCGCGGTGAGGCGCACGACGTCGCTCTCGGCACCTAGAAAAAGACCGGCTCCGTTCGTGATGTAATGCTGGTAAAGTGCAGTTAAATTCACCTTTGGGAACTGGTAACGCAGTGAGACGCGTCCGGCAGCGGAGATACGACGGTCATTGGTTGGGCAATAATATTGAAAGAAATTAGGCGCCGTGGGCAAAAGTGTGCAGTTAGAGGGGGGGTTGATCTGCTCTGCCGGCGGCGCGACAACAAGCAGGTCATTGATTTGTGTGACCTGTGGTCCGGCACCAATCAAAAAATCCATGCGCCCCGAGATGCGATGCCCCCACATCAACTGCACGAGGCTGCTATGAAAGTTGACGCCGGTGGAAAATTGAAATCCTTGATACCCGTAGACCACCGCCGCTTGATCATGCGGCCCAAGAATACGGTCGTAGCCGATCTGGCCGGTTTCCTCCGTACTGCCTAGGAACGTGGTCCCGGTCACCGAGTCGTCTCCGAGAAAGTGTACGAACCCATACGCTCCAGCCACCGTTATCGACGACTTGGGCGTCACCGCCTCCACCAGATCTCCCATCGCGATATTCAAGATGCGGGGAACCTGGCCCAGCGATCCCAGCAAGGCCCCGGGGAAGAAGCTGCTAATCCCGGTTAAACCTGCGCCTGTTGATCCGACCGAGCCATAAGAACCGCCGAATGTGCCCTCTGGTTGATAGCTGAAGGCATCGCGCACGTTCAATTGCCCCCGCTTCCACGCAATCTTCTGGTCGAGTCCCAGTTCCTGCACTTGTTTCAGACCAATACCAGCAGCGTTGTAGTAACCGACTCCTCCGAGGTAATCCAAAGCAAGATCGTAATTGCTCCAGAGTCTTCGCAATTCCAGGCTACCCTCCGCGCGCGAAATCGAGTTCGTGCTCGACCCTCCGAGCGAGTTCTCCACGTTGGAATCCACCGACTCGCTGACGTGCGCCCCGGGCTGCAGATAGCTCAAGGGCGCCGCATGCGGCTCCAGGTTGGGCAAATCCACGCCTGAGATGGGGGGATTCTCGCTGATGGACTGGGGCATGCTCGGCTGGTTATCGGGCGGCGTTGGCTGTTGCGGAGTTGCCGCCGGCGGTTCTTGCGCAGGAGCTGGCGCAGGCGTCTCCTGCGCCGACCCGGCGGCCAGCGCCAGCAGCACCAAAACAACCACCCAAAGGCTATTGCATTTGCTCATCGCATTTCCTCACGGCACCACAAGAGTGTCGCCTGGTTTCAGCATAATGTTCTGCTCGGGATGGTCCCCTTTCACGACTTCCTTGTAATTAAACGGGATCTTCACCTGTTTTCCGTTCTGGGTACGCAACAGATAAATCTTTTTCGGGTTGGCAAACTGCGTAAAACCGGCGCTGGCCAATGCCTGCAGAACCGTCATATTGGGCAGCAGCGTCATCGCCCCGGGATGCGCCACTTCGCCGGTCACGAAAATTCTCCGGCTGTTCATCGCAACCACCACTACAGTGACGCGGGGATCGGCAATATATTTCTTCAGTCTCTCGGTGATCGAAGCGGCCAAATCCATCGGGGTGAGGCCGGAGGCTGGAATGTCGTTAAGCAGGGGCAGAGAAATCTTGCCGTCGGGCCGCACCGGCAACGTGGCGTTCATGTCGGGCTCCTTCCAGACGGAGATGCGCAAAGTATCATCCGCGCCAATCACATAATCGTTGGGCAACCCCAACCCAGCTGCCGGGACTTCGGCAACCGTCACCTTTACCGGCGGTGCCGGTGTGCTCTGGCTGGTGTTGTCCTGAGCCCACATCCCTGCGGCCGCAAGACTCAACAGCGCCAGGCAGGCAAGCTTGGTTCCGTTCTTCATGCACTCTCCTCGAATCACTTTAAGAGGCCCGGTATTCCGAGCATCCCATCTGTTTCAGCTTGTATAGCAATGCCTTGTAACTGATCTGCAGTTCTTCCGCAGCCCGGCGCCGGTTCCACCGGGTGCGGGCCAGGACTCGCAAAATGATTTCTTTTTCCGCTTCCCGGGACGCAGCCCGGGCCGCCTGCTTCAGCGAAACCCGGCTGCCGTTGCTGTCCAAGTCGGCCCGCAGCAGCATGGCCCGCAAGCCCCCCATCGCCAGCCGTTCGTCCCCGAGAGCCACGATGGCTTTTGCAGCATCCTCCAATTCTCTCACGTTCCCAGGCCAGGAATACTCTTGAAACAGGCGATAGGTCTCCCCGCTCAATACCGGCACCGTCCGCTGAAAGTCACGCCCATACTTCCCTAAGAAATGCCTCATCAGCACCGCAATGTCTTCCCGGCGCTGGCGCAGGGGCGGTAATCGGAGGCACACTCCACTGATTCTGTAATACAGGTCCTCGCGCAGATTCCCGGCCTTTACTTCCGATTCAAGGTCGCGGGCGCTTCCGCAAACAATCCTGGGCTGGGCGGGTGCGTGGTCATCATTTGCGCTTGTCGGGGTCAAGGCCTGCAGCAACCATCCCTGGGCCTTCACGTTCAGGTCTGCCACCTCTTCCAGATACAGAGTGCCGGCAAAACCCTCCACCTGACCGGACTCCAACTCGGCACAGGAAAGTATGCGGAACGGCTGCCCTCCATGCCTCGAGAGATCGTGAACTCTTCGCGCCGTCGCTCTCTTGCCCGCTCCGGCCTCGGCCAGCAGCAGCACCGGAACCTCGCTCTGCGCAACCTCCCGCATTACGGCTTCCACGCTCCGCATGCTGGGACTGACACCTTCCACAAAGTCCATCCCCGCGGACTCGTGATCAATGGCGCTGGTCACGCCTTTCGCGCTGTGAGGGACGTACGATTCCATCGATTGCCTTTTGACCTAGGGCTAGAAGTCACACTACTGCGGGATTCCCAAATAACTTTGAGAGCACGGCAACTACCATCCTGTGGTCCCGGGTTGCAAGATCGCGCTGCAAAATTACCACTGTGTTTTCATAAGTATAGAAGACGGACTCCAGCTTGGCGGGGAGCAAGAACCATAGGCCAAGCCTGCACGTCCCGAATAAAGGGGAAATTACTTGCCCACGAAAGGCAACAAATGTGTTCTACCTGACGATTCGAAAGAGTAAATAGTCCCCAACCCGCTTCCATTCTTGTCTCTAAGAAAATTCCTTGGCATTCCTCGCTCAGGCCGCCGCGGATGGCACAGCATCTTTTCAGACTTTTCTCCCCACTGGAGCGTATCGGGCTAACGGGCCATCGCCTTCAAAGCCATTTCGGGTTATCTTTGCGCTCGGGCCTGTCATTGCGGTCCCCTTTCACTTCGTATATGTTGTACCCTATCTCCATTGGCGACAAGGTCTACCCTAGTGAGCCCCGTGTTGCAGACTGAGCCCTCAATTCAGCCGGCGTCCGCCGCCCGTGTTGCGCCCACGTCCTTGTGGCAAACCACCGCTCTTGCCGCGCTCGTGCTTTGCCTCTACTTTGCCATCCTCACCCGCCTGGTTGGCCAATGGTGGAACGACCCTAATTTCTCCCATGGCTTCTTCGTGCCTCTTTTCTCCGCCTTCGTGGTCTGGCAAGAACGCTCCCGGCTCAGCCGCATCGCGCTGCGGCCGTCGTGGTGGGGCCTGCCTTTCCTGGGCTTGGGATTGTGTCTGCTTGTTTTCGGTCAACTGGGAGCGGAACTGTTCCTTTCCCGTTTCTCGTTATTGATCGTACTGGGCGGCTTCATCGTGCTCTTCATGGGATGGAGTTTTTTCCGCGCCGTGCTGTTTCCTTGGGCTTTTCTCCTCTTAATGATTCCCCTGCCCGCCCTCGTATTCAACCAGGTTACTTTTCCGCTGCAACTGCTGGCGGCGAAGCTGGCCACCGGCGCTCTATCCTGGGTGGGTGTTCCAGTCTTGCGCGAAGGCAACATGATTCTGCTTCCCGCCAAGGCACTGGAAGTGGCAGAGGCTTGCAGCGGCATCCGCTCGCTTATGTCGCTGGCCACCCTCGCGGTGATTTACGGTTATCTGATGGAGCGAAATGTCACCGTACGCGTCCTGTTGACGCTGGCCTCGGTCCCGATCGCCGTCGCCGCCAACAGCCTGCGCATTGTGGGCACCGGCCTGTTGGTCCAATACTGGGACCCGGACCGCGCCGAGGGCTTTTTTCATGAGTTCCAGGGATGGCTGATTTTCGTGGTTTCGCTGGTCATGCTCTATCTCACGCATCGCGTCGTTCGACTTCTCTGGCCCGAGAAACAAGCCGAATCGCAGCCCCGCCAGGAACCGCCAGGCGCGGTGCGAAGAATCCTGAAGCCACCCGGCGCAATGCGCTTCGCTCTTCCTGCCCTGCTGGTTGCCGCCACTGCCATCGGGCTGCACGCCCGTGGTAGCATCGAATTGATTCCGCAGCATTTGCCTCTATCGTCGTTTCCTGCACAATTGGCAGACTGGGACAGCACCGAGGTCGTGCTCGATCAAAGCACCCTTGAAGTTCTCGGTCCCGGAGACTTCATGGAGCGCATCTATCAGGACCCCAAACGCGCGCTGCCCTACGTCGACGTGTTCCTCGCGTACTTTCCTAGTCAGCGCGCCGGCGAAACTCCGCACTCTCCGCAGCACTGCCTGCCCGGCTCTGGCTGGAATCCTGAGGAAAATGTCAGCGTTATGCTCTCCTTGCCGGGCCATCCCCCTTTTCCGGCGAACCGCTATGTAATCTCAAAAGCGGGCGAGCGCAGGCTAGTGCTGTACTGGTTCTGGGCCCATGACCGCGGTGTAGCCAGCGAATATTGGGCAAAGTTTTATCTGGTGAAGGACGCGATCCAGATGAACCGCAGCGACGGCTCACTGGTGCGCTTGGTCACTCCCATGCTGCCCCACGAAACTCCAGAGGCCGCGCAGCAGCGTCTGTTCCCCTTCACATCGGCCGTAGTCCCGATGCTCGATGAATACATTCCGCGGTGATTTGCCTGTGTGGCAAGCCTGTGGCGCGGGCACTCCTGCCCGCGAAATCTAACGACATGCCACTTAAGGATGCGAAGCAGAACCCACCTCACATAGTCAATCCCATTGCCGCAGAGTCAACATTTCCTTGGACGCAGACCTTCGCCTCTGGTAGGCTGCACGCGGGTGGGAGGGCGCGTGAAAAAATACAGTTGGCTATTAGTCCTCGGGGCGCTTGTAATAGCTGTCCAGCTTGGAGCTGAGGAGATCCAACTCAAGGATGGGACTAAGGTAACCGGGAAATTAGTCGGGGTCACCGGCGAAACCTTTCAGGTAAAAACTGCTTACGGTGACATCAACATACCCCGATCAGAAGTAGTCAGCATCACCTTTCCAGAAAATGCGCCCAAGAGCGCGGGCAACGATAGTGGCTCGCTGCCCCCGATTGACGAAGAGTTAAAGGGCGAAACGTACACGAATCGAACCGCAAGTTTTCAAATTACAGTTCCTTCCGGATGGAAGCTTGCGCCTGAGCTGCGGACATCCAAGGATGTAATCGCGGCCCTGGATTCGCCAGACGAAACGCTTTTTTTTATGGTCACTCCCGAGAAGTTCTCGGGAACGCTCGAAACATACAAAGTTCTCGCTGAAACGCAGTTTAAGAGCAGTTTCAGCAATTATGTCAATGACGGGGAAGCGGAAGCCCAACTGGACGGGCGAAAGGTGATAAGACTCACATGGCACGGCACTTCCAAAGCGAATAACGCCGATCTCAAGTTTTTGGTTTATTTCGTGCCGTACGAGGGTCGGATGGTGAGGCTCAGCTTCTTCACACTCCCACCATTGTTTGGTGACGGCCTCCCGGTGTTCGAGAAGGTCGCCGGTTCTTATCATTCAACTGGGAAACCCAACTAAACCGGCGTCGCCGTTTTCCTGGGCGGATTAAAAAAAGGCAGCGCCGCAACCTTTACATTCGTCTTGAGGCGCACCGCCTCGATCGTGATTTCCATCTGCAATTGCGTTCCCAGCTTCGCATGCTCAGTCTCCACGCTGGCCAGCGCAATCATCTTCTTAAGAATCGGTGACCAACTCGTCGTCGTCGCCTTGCCCACTTGCTTTTCTCCCGAATACACGCGGGACCGCCACGCGCGAGGCTTGGCCGGCGCAGCCGGCGTGAGGCCATACCGTTCGTAGAGCTGCCTCAACATCAGTCCAATCCACTTCGACGCCGACCAGTTGCCGCGCCACGCCCTTCTTCGCAGTCCTGTTCCAGCGCTCGCTTGCCGATGAAATTTTCTTTGTCCAGATGCACCATCTTGCCGAAACCCAGCTCATACGGCGAATACTTCTGCGAGGGAATCAGAGCTTTCTTCGAGCTCGTGTAATCCACTTCGATCAGCAGAAGCCCAGCCTCTACGCGCGCCACATCGAGCGCCAGCATCCCCGCGGCATGCATAGTCGAATTGTTTCCCCTTTTCCGCCAGCGCGTCCCAGACTTTACAGCATCATTCCAGGAACCCAGATTTCATATCCCAGATCGCCGGTATATCCAGTGCGAGAAATGTCGACCGGCACGCCCGCAATCTTTGCCGCGCGTCACGCGAAAATATTTCAGATTGGCGATGTCGGCCTCGGCCACGGATTTCAGCAGCTTCGCCGAAGTCGGCCCCTGCAACGCCAGCGCCGCAACTTTCTCGGAAATATCTTCGACCTGCACATCCATATTCAGGCCGTTTTGCCGGAACCAGCGCAAGCTGGGGTCGGCGGCGGTCCAGCGATAAACATTTTCTTCCAGCCGCGAAATCGTTCCATCGTCGATGACCTTGCCCTCTTCATCACACCAGCAGGCAGTAAATTACCTGCCCCACTTTCACCTTGTTGATGTCGCGCGTGATCACGCGGTTCACCAGTCGCGTCGCATCTTTACCCGTGATCAAATACTTGTAGAGCGGAGAGATATCGATCAGTGCCGCCGCATTGCGGATGGCGTTGTACTCGTGCTCGTGATGCACTTCGTACACGCTGACGGTGTAGTATCCCGACCACTCACGATAGTTCAGGCTGTGGCAAAGAGGAAAAGTGCGCTCGTGAAATGCAGTTCCGATGGGCAATGGAGTAGCCTCGAAAAGAATTAGGTCGAAACGGATTATACGCCGGAGTTCTCACTCGACGGCGTCATCCCGATCGCAGGCGCTTTTCAGCCGGAGCGAGGGATCTCCCGCTCATCAACTCCCGCTGATGGCAAACATGCAGACAAACCGCCTCATTCCCGGTAGAATGACATCCGACTCATCCATGCGATCAGCCATCCCGATCTCGAACGTCCTTCGTAACTGGAGCGTCCTTCCCAGCGGCCTCTGATACGCGCACCCCAAAACTGCGCTACTATTCCTCGGCCTCATTCTCAACTGGCAAGCGAACAGCTAAAGGCTAAGAGCTTATGGCTACTTCATACGATGTAATCGTGATCGGCGGAGGCCACAACGGCCTGGTCAACGCCGCCTACCTCGCCAAGCGCCGGCAAAAAGGTTCTCGTGCTCGAACGCCGGCACATTCTCGGCGGCGCGGCCTGCACCGAAGAGGTCTTTCCCGGCTTCAAGTTTTCCGTTTGCTCTTACGTGGTCTCGCTGCTGCGGCCGGAAATCATTCGCGACCTCGATCTTCCTCGTCACGGTCTTGAAATTCTTCCGCTCGACGGCACGTTCACGCCCATGCCCAGCGGCGATTACCTGTGGCGCGTGAACGATCATGGCAAGACGCACCGCGAGATCGCCCGCCACTCCCGCGTGGACGCCGAAGCTTACGACGAATTCGGCAAAGCCATGCAGGCCATGTGCCGATTCGTCAAGCCGATCCTAAGCATGGTGCCGCCCGACCCCACCACGCTCAATCCGCGCGAACTGATGAAGCTGCTTTTCATCGGACGCCGCTTCCAGGGCATGTCGAGCTACGACAAGTACAACCAGGTCCAGCTCATGACCATGAGCGCCATCGATTTTCTCGATCAATGGTTCGAGACGGACGTGCTCAAAGCCACGATGTCTGCCTCAGGAATCATCGGAACTTTTCTCGGCGTGCGCTCTCCGGGAACAGCCTACGTTCTGCTCCATCACTACATGGGAGAGATCGACGGCGCATTCCGCGCCTGGGGATTCGCCCGCGGTGGCACCGGCGCGATCTCGAACGCCATCGCCGACGCCGCCCGCGAAGCCGGAGTCGAGATTCGCACCCAGGCCGCCATCTCGAAAATCATCGTCAAAGATGGCAAAGCTAAAGGCGTAGTTCTAGCGAACGGCGACGAAATTTATGCCGACATAATTTCTTCCAGCGTCGATCCCCGGCTCACGTTCACCAAGTTCATCGAAGCCGAGCATCTCCCGGCCGATTTTCTCGAAGAGATCAATCGGTTCAAGTACCGCGGGTCGTCCGGCAAAGTGAACATGGCACTCGACGGCTTGCCGAATTTCAAGTGCATGCCGGGACCGTGGCCCGCACCTGCGCGGCGCGATTTCGATTTCGCCTTCCGTCGAATACATGGAGCGCGCCTACGACGACGCTAAGTACGGCAATTTTTCGCGCAAGCCCTATATCGACATGGTGATTCCGTCGCTGACGGATCCTTCCGTCGCGCCGCCGGGCAAGCACGTGCTGTCGTGTTTCGTGCAGTATGCGCCTTACAAGTTGCGCCCCGGCTTGAACTGGGACGACCAAAAAGAAGCCTTCGGCGACACGGTCGTCAACACCATCGCCGAGTACGCGCCCAATATCAAAGACATCATCCTGCACAGGCAAGTCGTCACGCCGCTCGATCTCGAACGCGAATGGGGATTGAGCGAAGGCAACATTTTTCAGGGCGAGCTTTCGCTCGAGCAACTATTCTTTCTGCGCCCGGTCCCAGGCTGCGCGCGATACCGCACGCCCATCAAGAATCTCTACATGTGCGGCTCGGCGACGCATCCCGGCGGCGGCATCATGGGCGCGCCCGGCCGCTTCGCTGCTCTCGAAATGTTGAAAGACATCGGAGGGAGCGGCATAACATGCCAACACAACCTCCAACCGCGACATCGTCATCATCGGCGGCGGCCACAACGGACTGGTCACCGCCTTCTACCTTGCCAAAGCCGGATTCAAGCCGCTAGTGCTCGAACGCCGCGCGCAGGTCGGCGGCGCTGCCATCACCGACGAATTTCATCCCGGCTTCCGTTGCTCTACGCTGGCGCACACCGCTGGTCCGATCCGTGCGGACATCGTCCGCGACATGCAACTGGAAAAACATGGACTGAGGCTGATCACGCCTGAGACGTGCGTCACCGCGCTGTCGCCCGACGGGCGCGCACTTTCGCTTTATCAGGAAGGAACAAATCCGCGCAGGAGATCGCCGCGTTCTCGCAGAAAGACGCAGCGAAATATCCTGCGTTCGCAGAAATCTCTGGGAAAGATCGGCAAGGTGATCGCGCGAAGTCGCTCGCCACAACTCCGCCCGACATCGACCATCCCAGCGGCGGCGACCTGTGGAGCATGCTCAAGACCGGCCGCGCGATTCGCAATCTCGGCAAGCGGGATATGTACCGTGCTGTTGCGCTGGGGGCCGATGGCCGTCGCCGATCTCGTCGCGGAATATTTCGAAACAGAATTGTTGCGCGCAGTGATCGCAGCTCGCGGAATCTTCGGAACTTTTCTCGGACCCTGGTCGGCCGGCAGCGCTCTGCAATTGCTGATTCGTGCTGCGGGAGATTCTCATCCCGCCGGCTCGGCATGGTTCGCCGCCGGAGGCATGGGCTCGCTCACCCAGGCCATGGCCGCGGCGGCGACAAGCTGCCGGCGCCGAAATTCGCACCGGTGCCGAGGTCATCGAGATTCGCGTCAAAGACGGCGCAGCCACCGGCGTGCTGCTCTCGACCGGCGAAGAGATCAGCGCCAATGCCGTCATCTCCAACGCCGATCCCAAACGCACGCTGCTCAAGCTGACTGCCCCCACGAATCTTTCTCCCGACTTCGTGCAGAAGATGCAGCACTACCGCGGCAACGGCACAGTCGCGAAAGTCAATCTCGCGCTCTCCGGACTGCCAACTTTCACCGCTCTGAAAAATGCAGAGGCGAGCGCGCTTAAGGGCCGCATCCACATCGGGCCCGAAATCGACTATCTCGAGCGCGCCTTCGACGAATCCAAATACGGACAACTTCTCGAAGCAACCATATCTCGAAGCCACCATTCCCATCGCTCACCGATCCCACGCTCGCGCCTGACGGCAAGCACGTGATGTCGATCTACATGCAATACGCGCCCTACAAACTAAAAGGCGACTGGGAAAGCCAGCGCAAAGCGCTCGGGCAAACGGTCGTGCAAACCCTCGCGCAATATGCCCCGAATCTGCCTGAACTGATTCTGACCCACCAGATCATCACTCCTCTCGATCTCGAAGAAGTCTACGGTCTAACGGGCGGCCAGATCTTCCACGGCGATCTCGCCCTCGACCAGTTCTTCACCATGCGTCCGCTGCTGGATTGGGCACGCTACAGCACGCCGATCGGAAATTTATACTTATGCGGCAGCGGCACGCATCCCGGCGCAGGCTTGACCGGAGGGTCGGGCGCGAATGCGGCGAGGGAGATTTTGAAAATACTCAAGAAGTAGCGCCGGGACCGTTGCGATACAAATGAAAACCTCCGCCATTCTCCTAATCTCCTGCCCAGACCAGAAAGGCGAAGTCGCCACCATCGCCGACTTCGTCTACCGCCACGGCGGCAACATTCTGCACGCCGACGAGCACGCCGACGAAGAATCCGGACTTTTCCTCATGCGCGTCGAATTCGATCCCAAAGACTTCGACATTGATCTCGCCGATAAAACCCTCACCGACTTCGCCAAACATTTCTCCCCCATCGCCGGAAAGTTTCAAATGACCTGGCGTCTGGCGCAGTCGTCGCATCGCCCACGCATGATCATTTTCGTCTCAAAGTTCGACCATTGCCTCGTCGATTTGCTCTACCGTCACCATAGCGGCGAACTCGCCTGCGATATTCCGCTCATCATCTCGAACCACCCCGATAACCAGCCCATCGCCGACTTCTACAAAATTCCCTATACCGTCATCTCGATCACGAAGGAAAATAAACGCGACGCCGAAGAACGAATCCAACAGCTCATCGCCGGCCACAAAGCCGACTTCATGGTCCTGGCCCGCTACATGCAGATTCTTTCCAACGATTTCGTCAACCGCTATCCGCAGCGCATCATAAACATCCACCATTCGTTTCTCCCCGCCTTCATCGGCGCGCGCCCATACCACCAGGCTTTCGAGCGCGGAGTCAAGCTGATCGGCGCGACCAGCCACTATGTCACTGAGGTTCTCGACGACGGCCCCATCATCGAGCAGGACGTAGTTCGCGTCTCCCACCGCGACACCGTCGATGACCTCATCCGCAAGGGCCGCGACCTCGAAAAGGTTGTCCTCTCCCGCGCCGTGCGCTGGCACGTCGAGAACCGGATCCTGCTTTACGGAAATAAGACTGTGGTTTTCTGAAGCCTTCGGAAGTACATGCCCTTCCGCGGAACGCATCTGCGCATCGCAATCGGTCCCGCGCCGCTGGTAACTTGCGACCCCTGTGACCTTCGTCTTTACTTAACTAGTAGTAGTTCATCACAATCAACAGGGTGAATCTCGCTCGCGGAGCGTTTCTTGGCCGAGGATCTCAGATTTGAGCTGGCAATCCTGGCGACAGTCCAGGGTTTCTATCAGAAGCTGATGCGAGACTTGCTGGGCGGCGACGTTCCCGTACCGACCGGCCTCGATGAGGTTTCGCTTCGCCACGTCGAAGATGATCTTCCGGAAACTCTCTCCCGTATGTATCGCTGGCTGCATGTGCTGGATATGGCCATCACGCCCGCCATGCTGCGCCACGCTCTCACGCCCGACACGGATTCCGAGGTCGCCGAGGCTCTGCTGCGCTACTTTGTGCGCCGCCGGGAGCCCAGCGAGATCAACCGCGATAAAACCGATCTCATCACAACTTTTCTTTACCGCCATCCCCGTGTCGCCGGCCAGTGGCAACAGCAGGGCTATGGGCTCGACGGATCGTTGCCGCTTTCTCCATTCGAAATTGCCCTCATTGAGATCCTGGCCGATACCGACGTACCTACGCTGCCGGAAGAGCACGTTCAACTGCTGCGCAACTTCGATCCGCTACGAGAAGAAATCGCCCGTTATCGCGATTTCAACACGCTCATGGATTCTGGCATCGTGTCGCGCGTGCGCGAACTGAAGCGCTGGCTCGATTCTTCCTTCTATCACCCCGGCGTACTGGCCACGGTCGCGGCCCACAATTCCAGGTTCGGGCAGCGTTTCGACGAACTCTTTGCCAAGGCCCTGACCGAGATCAAACAATTCGCCCAGGCGCTTGACGACATGGGCGGAAGCATTCTCAGCACGGTCGACGGCGTGGAGGTCACCATCGATCATGTGGCTGCGATCGAGCAAGGGAAATGCTGCAGGCTGACTACGGCAGCGCCCTCGAAAAATTCCGCCGCGTTTCCAAATTAAAGAAGGAGTTGGATCAGCGTCCACCCATCCGCAAGTCATTGCTCGCGCCGCCCGGCGGTCACAACACGCAGGTTTCAGGCAGGGCCGCTGCGGCCGCAAAACGAGCGCGGGTTGCCGCCTCTGCCATACCCGCTCCAACTGGGGCCTTTCAGCCCCCGGCCATCACGGCGCAACAGATCTCTGCGGAGGAAGGCAAGCTGCGCCGGGTCGAGGAATCGATTCGCGTGTTCGTACGCGTTGCCGACGCCAAGTATCGCCAGATTGTACCCATGCGCTTTTTCAATCTCACGCTGACCGCAGCCGAAGCCGATGCCTATGGCGCCAGCTTTCTGGAAGAAAAGAGCCTTCGCGCCAACGTCGCACGTTCGCTCATGCGCCTGGTCTCCTGCGTGGCCCGTGTCAACACCGAACTTGAAGAACTCAAACGCAGCCAGAACATGTCGTCGCTATGGAAACTCCACGCCGACGCAGTGGTGGTTTTGCTGGAGATTGCCTCCACGACGACGGAAGAAGCGCTAAACGTTGCTAAGACGGTCGCAAGCGACGCTGGCAACGAGTCCGCCAAGGCCATTCATGAATCCGTGCAGAAGCTGCGCGACCGCTCAGATCTGGCCGTTAAAGCCCTCGCTCATCCAGGAACATAGAGTTCATCTCTCAGATCTTCTCTCAGATCTCCCGCCTCTCAAATACGCTCCAGCGGATGCTGCCGCGGTCCGGGCGAAATTGAGCCACACGCCGCGCCAGTGGCCTGGTTCGGGGAATCAACGTGTATAATCTCTTGCGGCAAGCCTGAGCTCAACCTAGTCCGACCAGGAGATCCCGTGAAGCGATCTATCGAAATACAATCCGCACATCCTTTCCGCCAGGTAGTGGTCCTCCGCGGCGCGGCGATTCTCCTTCTCGTCCTTCTGGTAGCTGCATTTTCGGGCCAGACCGCATTGGCTCAAACTGGATATACCGGCATCTTCGGCGGTGGCCCGTTTTACAAGAACGCGGCGGCCAACATTACCGAAATCGAGAATTCCGGCTTCACCGAGGCTATCGTCTGGAGCGTCGAGGTCAGCGCCACCGGCGATTTGAATTTCAACGGAGAGTTTCCTCTGACTTCCGGTGGCGTTTATGTCGGCAACGAAACCTATCCTGATTTTCCCGGCGACATGGCGCAATTGAAAGAAGGGACGGTGAAGCGCGTCACCTTCAGCATCGGCTCCTCCAATTACGGCGATTGGGAAAACATCACTAACCTGGTCAATACGCAGGGCACTGGGCCGACCAGCATTCTGTATCAGGATTTTCAAGCGCTGAAGACGGCCATCCCGGCGCTGGATGCCATCGATTTCGACGACGAGAACAGCTTCAATTCGCCGACCACAATTTCGTTTGGCGTGATGCTCGGCAACCTGGGCTATCACGTACTGCCCGACGCTTTCGACGACAGCAGCTATTGGACCAACGTTGTAACCCAGATTAACGATCAGTTTCCCGGCACAGCGGATGGCGTACACCTGCAGGCGTACGCCGGAGGCAGCGGAAATAATCCGTGCGTGGGCTGGAACTTTGGCACGGTCCCCGTGTTCCCAGGCCTCTGGGATCAAGACGACACTCCGAGCCAGGTGCAATCCACGATGAGCGGATGGCACAGCCAGTGCGGCATCATCGGCGGATTTATGTGGCTCTACGACGATTTTGTAGGCACCGGCGAGGCGGCGCAATATGCTGCGGCGATCAACACGGCGGTTGGCTCTCCCGGCTTCACCCTGACGGGACCAACCAGCGTCTTCTTGAATCAGAGTTCAACCGCCAACGCTTCCCTCACCATCACCGACTTGAACGGGTTCAGCGGTCCGGTGACTTTGAGCCTGTCGAGCCTGCCGAAGGGCGTGCTGGCGTCGATCCAGGGAGCGAGCAACACGCGCAAGGTGGTGTTCAAGGCCAGTGCCTCTGCCAGCACGGGACTTACCTCCGTGACCGTTACGGGCGTCTCCGGCAGCATCACAGAGACCGCAACGTTCACCCTGGCCGTGAGCGCGGGCGTAGGCAAGACTGGCGCTGGCAAACAAGTCAGCCTGGCTTCGGAATTCAACATAAATGGCATCTACACGGACGGTACGGTGTATTCGACCGGCGGCCTTGATGGCGGAGGCTACTCCTACTCGGCGAACCTGCTTACCACATCGCGGGTGTATAACGGCATCCTCGTTGATTTTGGAGCCGCCAATGAACTCGACGTGGTCAGCTGCAGCGGCCAATCGGTGGCTCTGCCGGCGGGGAAATTCTCCACGCTGACGCTGCTCGGCACGGCCGTGGAGGGTAATCAGACGTCGCAGACTTTTACCGTGACTTACTCCGATGGAACGACCTCGAAGTACACGCAGAGCCTCAGTGACTGGTTCACGCCGCAAAAGTACGCTGGCGAGGCGGAAGGCGTGGCCATGGCGTACCGGAATTTCGACAACGGCACCAAGGACAATCGCACGTTCAATCTGTATGCCTATCAGTTTGCCTTGAAAGCGGGCAAAGAGGCGAAGAGCATCACGCTTCCGAATAATTCGAAGGCGATGCTGTTAGCCTTGACCGTGAAATAGGCGAAGGGGCTCGAACTACTCCTTATCCTGTTCGTTGGGGCTAAGTGTTGAGAAGAATTCGGCTTCCTACTTTGGGAAGATGACTGTCTAGCTTTGTAATTGCGGGTACCCCCCTCCCCCCGATCTATTGGAATCTTCGGCTTAGCGCCAAAATTGGATTTGATCCATTGGGCTCAATGGCTTGCGGGCAAAATCTTGAGCCGCAAGGAGTTAGATGGCGAGTCGGGGTGTCAAAGAGCTTTGCTTAAACCCAATAGTGTCGTCTGATGGGGAGATTTGCGTCAAGTCCACGAAAGTAGATAGCGGGGCGAGTGCGTCGGCGTAAGTCAACACACTTTAGTCTTTGCTTTTAGCTTGGGATTTTGGCTTGACTAGGTCTCGCAGAAATCTATCTTCCCGTTCGCGATATATCGATTGACGGAGTCTTTCCATCTGTGCGGCCACAATGGAGGATCCGGATTGTCCCGTGGAAAAAACCCAGACGCATTGCTTCTTGTGGAGGCCTGCCGGGAGTGCTTTCGGTGGAGTGGCCGTTTTCGCTATCTTCATTCTTGGCTATCTTCGTCGATGTCTTCTTCTTGTCCGTATTCTTGATCTCTGTCTTTGGCCTCGTCGGCTTCCCCCGATAACCTTGATCTGCTCGCAAACAAGACGGGCGCGCCGTTTGAAATAAATGGCGGCACAAACAAGGCGCTCACGGAATTGGTGACACCCTTCGGCGCTTCGCTTGCTCAGGGCAGGCTAAGAACTGAAGCCGGGCCCTTCCCGTGCGGTTCCACGTTGAGAGGAGTGTTGCGGCGCGGCTGGAAGCCGCGCCCTTTCAAAGCGCGGGCAGGGCCGCCGTGGCCAAGCAGGCTGCGGGGAACAAGAATCGCCGTGGCGCGGGCAACTGCCGGGCTTTGCCCGGGGCCCGGCAAAAAGGAGGTTCCTCACCGGGCCTTGCGGCCCGGTTCGGAATGACATCCAGATTGCTCGCAACTCGGAGCTCCGCAGCCCAGAAGCCTAGTTGATGTCGAACTGCTCCTGGTGCAGCGCGGGATCGCTTTTCACAATGATGGTGCGCTTGGTGAGTTCTTCCATCTCGTTCAGCAGCCGGCCGCTGTTGGCTTTCAATTCCTTAGCTATATCCGGATGAACGCGCAGCATCACGTCTTCGTGTTCCATGTGCTTCGCCATCTTGCGCATCTCGACGTAAATCTCGTTGGCCACCGTGGTCAGCGATTTTACGTAGCCGGTCGACTGGCAATAAGGACAAGGCGCGCCGATGGTGCGTTCGAGCGACTGCTTCACGCGTTTGCGCGTGATCGCGACCAGACCGAAATCGTTGAACTGCAGCACTTTTGAGGGCGCCCGATCGTGACGAAGCTCCTCTTCGAGGGCTTGCATCACGCGCTGGCGGTTGCGGCGCTCATCCATGTCGATGAAGTCGATGATGATGATTCCGCCGAGATCGCGCAGGCGAATCTGCCGCACGATTTCTTTGATGGCATCGACGTTGGTTTTGACGATGGTGTCTTCGAGTCGGGAGGTCTTGCCGACATACTTGCCGGTGTTGATGTCGATGGCAACCAGGGCTTCGGTCTGGTTGATGACGATGTAGCCGCCGCTCTTCAGCCAGACTTTCGACTTGAGCGCCTTATCCATTTCTTCTTTCAGGCCGAATTGCTCGAACAGCGGCGTCTCTTTGGTAAAGAGCTTGACGCGCTTCACCAGCCCTGGCTGAAAGCGGTTGAAGAAGCGCAGAATCCGTTCGTACTCCGGTTCGGTATCGACCCATATCACGGAGAAATCGCTGGTGACCTGGTCACGCAGCACGCGCTCGACCACGTTGAGATCGTGATAGATCAGCGCCGGAGGTTTCGCATTCTCGGCGCGGGTCTTGATGTCGTTCCACAGACCCTTGAGAAAGCGAATATCGGCCCGCAGCTCGTCTTCGCCCGCGTTCTGCGCCGCGGTGCGCACGATGAAACCGCCCTGGCCGTTGTCGCGCTCGCTCATCACGATGCGCTTCAGGCGCTGGCGTTCCTCGTCGGATGCGATCTTGCGCGACACTCCGGTATGGTTCACGGTCGGCATGTAGACAAGAAAACGCCCCGGCAGCGCGATGTGGCTGGTGATGCGCGCGCCCTTCTTGCCGATGGGTTCCTTGGCGATCTGCACGAGAATTTCCTGGCCTTCCTTGAGCAGATCACTGATCTTGGGGACCTCCTGCGACGACTGGCGACGCGGGAAGCGACGCCCGCCGCCACGGCGCTGGCCGCCACGCTGGCGGTCGTAACCGGGACGCGGACGCGGGGCACGCTGGGTGTAGCCAGCAGTACCTGCCGGAGCGCGAACTTCCGCCCGGGCATCGACAGCGCCTGTTCCACGGGCCTCGGCATCGAGCAGGGCTTCCGCCTCGGCTTGCGCTTCCTCAAGTTCCAGGTCTTCGGCGTCTTCCTCACCCTCCGGAGCAGAGCCGTCCGCAGTAGGCGCAATACCTGCGTCAGCCAGCGAAGACATGTGAATCTCATCTACCGTTTCACGCACATCTTCACGCACACCGGACAGAACTTGTCCCGCTGCCCGCGTCTCTTCCTCAAATTCCTCGTAGCCCTCATCGGACGATTCCTGATAATGGATGGCGTCCGCTTCTTCTTCGTCGATGGTCTCTTCTTCGAGCGTGCCCGGAGCTGCAAATACCGGGCCGGGCTGCTCCTGAACTGGAAAGGTCGACGGTTCCGAATGCGCCGGGGTCGACCATCTCGTCATCTTCTTCAACAAACTCTTCTTCTTCGACAGACTCTTCGGTAACACCGGCCGTTTCGCGCACTGCAGGGGCGTCCTCGATTTCGGCCCGGCGGAACTCGCGGTTCCAATCCACGGTGGTTGAGGCTACCGCAGCCGAGGCCGCGTGATCGTCTTGCGCATGAATCGAATCGTAGCGCTCCTGGGGCGGCATTTCGACGACCGGCACGGCGGCAGCAGAGGCGCTGACGGAATCCACAGGGGATTGCACGTCCGCTGGTTCGTCGAAGATAGGCTCGGCGAAGATGGGTTCGGAGAAGATGGGCTCGTCATCGGGGAAAGTGGCGGCCACTGGCGCCGAAGGCTCTGCGGAAACCTGCGAGCCAGATTTTTTCTCCGTCTCCCGGTACTGCGGGCGCTGTTCCTGCACTGCCGGAGTTGGGGTTAAGCCGCGGTACTTGGAAATCGATTCCCCAGGAAGCAGGATTGGCTGGTAGCCCGCCGGCGGTCCAAACTGTGGCGCTCGTTCCGCGGTTCGATGTACCGGAGGCGGGGCAAAAACCGGAGCCGCAACCGGAGGCGCTGGCTCCGCCGGCCGGGCAGAACGCGTTTCACTGCCTCGATCCCTACCTTCACCTCGCCCGTCAGTGCGCCCCTCACTTCGTCCATCACCTCGCCCTTCACTGCGCCCGTCCCGGCGCCCGCCACGGCGGCGACGGCGTCCGCGAAGACCTCCGCGCTCACGATCCTGCCCAAACCCGCCCTCGGGCGCCGCTCCGGCGGTTAGCGCAGGCTGGCCCTCCGCCGACTCTTCGCTCTCGTTGCTTTCGTTGAAATCCCGGCTGGGCGCGTGCTCGAATGCCGTTGTTCCCCCCGCCTCGGCACCCTGCCCTGGCTCATTGGGGGCAGACTCTGCTGGCGCCGGATGCCGCATATCCTGCACGCCGCGATTCGCCGGAACTACGTCGGTCAGGTCCTCGTCGTGCTCTTCCAACTCCATAAAGTCGGAAACATAAAGGAAAGCATCGCGCTCCAGGCCGATGTCAACGAATGCAGACTGCATTCCGGGGAGGACGCGGGTGACGCGGCCCTTGTAGATGGAGCCGGCTAATGTGTATTCATTTTCGCGCTCGAGGTAGATTTCCGCGAGCAGATCGTCTTCCACCAGACCCACCTTGGTTTCGTGGGGCGTGGAAGAGACAAATAACTCTTTGTTCATGGACACTCCGGTCCCGCTCTGACTAACCTAACGAAAGCCGAGCGGGCTTCACCGGGGCGGAGCGAGGAAAGTGAGGGGAGGATAGAGCGTCGCGAGGCTGGCCCCGTATTGGGGACGGCTGGGGCCGGAGAGGTTTCTCCCTGACCGAATCCGCTGCACAAGCTTGGGTATCTTTTGCACTGTTTCGCTTTGCGTCCGCCGGGTTTGTGACCGCACTCTCAGACCGTTTTCCGGTCGGGGGGCCGTTTCCCTGCCAGCAGCGCTATAGCTTCCAATCCTGCCCGGCCTTCAGGCGCTCGACTAGCCGGTGAAATGCCCCCTTTACGCGAGGGCGATCGATATTTTTGGGCTGCGCCCGCAGGCACAGCAACTACACTTCAGTTAACTTCCCAGTTCGGAATCGCGAACTTGAAAATTTGGCCTATTAAGCCTGTTCACTCAGTCGGCTCTTCCTATTCCGTTGGCCCCGGCTAATTCACAAAACGGCGCATGCGAACGTTCATGACCATGCCCAGCGCCAGAAACATGAACAACACGGAAGACCCGCCGTAACTCATTAGCGGCAAAGGTATTCCGGTGACCGGCATAAACCCGACCACCATGCCGACATTGACCAGGACGTGGAAGCTAAGCACAGCCACCACACCCATTACCACGAACGTCCCAGCGCGGTCGGGCGCTGTTTGTGCGTTCTGGGTCAAACGCATCAGCACAATGAAGTATAGCAGCAGAACCCCCAAAGCGCCGACGAATCCGTGCTCCTCGGCAAACGCCGCGAAGATGAAATCCGTTTGTGGGACAGGCAGGAAGGCCCCGTGTGTTTGCGAGCCTCCGCCACCCCATAGTCCCCCGGAACCCACCGCAATGAGGGATTGCTTAACTTGGTACCCCGAGCCTTCGGGATCGGAATCGGGGTCCTGATAACTAGTAAGCCGTTGTTTCTGATAACCCTTAAGAATATGAATCCGCGGAACGTAAAAAACCACCCCGATGCCAACCACAGCCAGCAACACCACGGCCAGGCCCTGCCTCCACTGCAACCCGCCCAAAAACATGCCCATGGCTGCGATTGGCAGATAGGTCAGCGCTGTGCCTAAGTCCGGCTGTTTCAGCACCATGAGCATGGGGATGCCAACAATCGCTCCGGCCTTCAGAAAGTCAGGCCACGATAGTTCGCGATGCCTCAGGTCGGCAAAATATTTGGCCATGGCGAGGATAAGAATCAACTTCACCCACTCCGAAGGCTGAAAGTGGGCGCCGCCGATTTTTATCCAGCGCCGCGCACCTAAATACTTCTGCCCGAAGATCATGACCGCCATCAGCGATGCTATCGATGCGATATAAAACCAGTGAATCCGGTCCAGCAGCAACTGATAGTTCACTGCACTAAGCGCAAACATGGCGGCCACACCACCCAGAATCCAGTAAATCTGTTTGACCTGGGATCCGGCAAACTTGGTATGCACGGTGGCGCTACGGATCTCCATGACACCCAGGCCGCAGATCGTCAGCACGAAGATGAGCAGCAGCCAGTCGAAATCGCGGAATGAAACGTAGCGTGACATAAAAGCAGCTTCTAGCTTCTAGCTCCTAGCTGACTCGGTAGACTTGGTTCGTTTCTTCCCCTCAGCCTGCACTGGCTCAATGCGACGGCGGCATTCCCGGCGCGGCCGTCATCGCCGCCAGCGGCCGCTTCGCCATATCCAGAAGAAAGTGGCCGCCCTGCAGCTTCTGAACGCCACCGTCACCCTCCGGCTCGGTCCACACCGCGCCAATCTCCGGCGGAGCGGCATTTTTTGCCATCTTCGAGGGCAGTCTTCGCTGCTTCTCCACATATGCCTTGATCACGTCCGACACTACGTGAGCTGCCAACGACCCGTGTTCGCCCTCTTCAAACAGAGCGCATACCACAATTTCGGGATTGCGCCGTGGCTCGACTCCCACGAACCAGCCGTTGTCTTTGTACTTGTCCTTTTCGCTGGCGCTCATCTTGGCTTTCAAGGTATTGCTCACGGTCTGGGCGCTGCCGGTCTTGCCCGCCATATCCACACCTTTAATCGCCGAAGCCCCCGCCGTTCCCACCGGGCTGACCACTTGCGCCATCGCGTCGGTGATGATCTCCCAATTCTTGGGGTCAATCGGAATCGTCACTTCCTCGGGGCCGCTTTGCGCGGGAACAATTCCCGGCGGCAGGTCGGTCGGATTGGTCACGTGGGGCCGCACCAGTTTGCCTCCGCTGGCAATCGCGGCAAACGCCCGCGCCATCTGGATGGGAGTCGCCGCGACCGCGCCTTGACCGATGCTCACCGAGATGGTTTCTCCGGCAAACCATTTCTGTTTGAAGTTGCGTATCTTCCACTCTTCCGAGGGCATCACGCCGCTCACTTCCTGCGGCAAGTCGATGCCGGTTTTCTGGCCCATGCCCAGCGCGATCGCATATTTTGCGATGCGGTCAATTCCCAGCTTTTCCCCCAGCGTGTAAAAGAACACGTCGCAGGATTGATAAATGCCCTTGGCAATATCGACCGCCCCGTGCGACTGGTGCCGCGCCGAAATCCAGCACTTGAAGTAGCGGCCATAGAACGTTCCGCCGCCGGTGCAATTCACATGCAAGGCCTGCGCGATCCCTTCCTGCAAACCTGCGGTCGCCATGATGATCTTGAACGTCGACCCGGGTGCCAGTTGGGCCTGAATCGCCTTGTTCATCAGCGGGTGATTCTCGTCCGTGACCAGCTTGTTCCACTGATCGCGGGAAACCCGCACCGCAAAATCATTGGGATCGAACGTAGGCCGGCTCACCATCGCCAGAATCTCCCCCGTTCGAGGATCCATCGCGACAATGGCTCCATTTTTCCCTTCGAGAGCTTCTTCGGCGGCAATCTGCAGATCGATGTCGAGCGTCAGCTTCAACTGCCTTCCGGGGATGGCATCGGTTTCTCCAAGCAATCCCACTTCACGACCGTGGCTGTTCACCACCTCGCGGCGCGCGCCGTTCCTCCCCATCAAGGCAGTGTTGTATTGCCTCTCGACGCCGGAAATGCCCACCACGTCGCCGGGATTGTAAAGCTCGAATTGAGGCTGGTTCAGCATGTCTTCATTGACTTCGCCGACGTAGCCGATCAGGTGCGCCATGAACCCGTTGCGCGGATACAGGCGCCGGTGCGCCATGATCGTATCGAGTTCCGGCAGTTCGTTGCGATGGGCATCAATGAAAGCCAGCTCATCGGGAGTGATGTCCTCCTTCAGAAAAATCGGCTGGTACTGGGGCATGGATGCAAAGTGCCGTATACGGCCGCGCACTTCAGTAGGATCGAGATGCAGCCCTTGCGCAATCAAGTCTGCGTCGGCGTTGAGGTCGCGCGAGGAATCGCGCAGCAGCAGCGCCGAGAACGAAGGATAGTTGTCGACAATGATGCGGCCTTCGCGGTCGAGAATTTTGCCGCGGGGCGCGAGGATGGGTACATTGCGGATGCGGTTTTTCTCCGCTGCCGACGCGTAGTAGCCGCTCTCCATCACCTGCAGCTTCCACAGCCCGTAAGCCAGCACCAGGAAGATGGCCAGGATGATGTACTGCGCCGCCGTCAGACGGACTGCCGATACTTTGTCGTCACGACCAAACATAAAATCAGTGGCCAGTGGCCAAGGGGCAGGGGCCAGTCAAGCGCTCGTCGAAAGTTGGTCCGGCCCGCAAAAACAACCTCACAGAACTTGAAATGTATGGGAGCTTAAATTCATTGTACTGCGGGCGGACCCGAGGGGATTATCGAGGCAGGTAACGGAAGTCATAGCCGGCACAAATCTTACTGCCCACTGGCCGCTGACCACTGGCCACTGGGTTCAAGTTCTCTGCTTTAGCTTGTCCAGCAGGAAGTACAGCCCCACGCCCAAAATCGCGTTGGCCAATCCGGCGCGGATGTCGTGGCTCCAGCTCCAGTTCATATTCAGGCTGACCATACCGCGCGCCACGGCGAAGAAAACCGCCTGATGCAGCAGGTAAAATGCCAGGGTCACCAGGAAACGAGCACCCACGTTTTCTACGTCGAGCTTCGCGCCCAGCGATGACGCCGCGTAACCCACCACGGTCTTGGCGATGCCGTAGATGCCGATCGGATACGGGCCCAGCATGTCCTGGACGAGCCCAATGGCCGCTCCGGTGAACAGGCCGGAGATCGGGTTACGCCGAGCCATGGCGAAGAAAATCGTGACCAGCAAGGGCAAATCAAAGATGGAGAAATATCGGCGGGGCAGAAACGCCTGCAGGAACAACGCCGCCAGCGGCACGCCAACCGTGACCGGAATGCTGAACCGGTAAACCTCAATCTGCTCGCCCGATGTGTAAGTGATGGGCACGCTAGTGGGGATCATCCGCCGGCGCAGCGGTTTGGGGCGTAGGCACGGAGTTCAGTCCTTTAGGCTTGGTCGGGGCAGGCTTCGCCGGAGGATTTGCAGATTTCGATGCGTTCGGAGTGGAACCCGGGGAAAGGTTCGGCGTTACATTCGCAGCATTGCCGGAATCGGCCTTCTGGGCCGCCGGTTTCAGAAGTTCCTTTTTCGGAAGCTCGCCGGACGCGGGTTGACCGCTCGCTGCCGTGCTGGTCGGCGTCTGCTGCGGCGCATTGGGTACATTTCCAGAATTGGCGCTGTTGCCTGGCGTAGCCGTTACCGCATTTGCCGGAGCCTTGTCCGGCACCGAGGGCAACCGTTGAGCCAGAAAATCGGCGGCCCGCATTCTCCCGCCGCTGTCGGCCTCCGCGGGCGGGCGTTCCTGCTTCTCAGTCACTACCAGCACTTCCTCCAGACGGCTCAGGTCAGCCGCCGGTTTTACCTTGATGTTAAAAAACATTTCTCTTCCCGGGCTCACTTTGGTTACGACGCCGACGGGAAGGCCCTTGGGAAAAATACGGTCACCACCGCTGGTCAGCACCTGGTCCCCGGCGGAAACCTGCTCGTCACTCATCACCCGTTCGACGATCAATTCGCCATTGGGCGTTCCCCGCAAAACACCCTGCAGGCGCGATTTCTCGAGGTACACGCCAGCACCGCTGCTCTGATCGTTGATCATCAAGACTTTTGAGACCGATGGAAATACTTCGAGCACCTTGCCCACAATGCCGCCCGCGGTAATGACGGCGAAGTCGCGCCCAATGCCATCGTTCGAGCCTTTGTCGATATAAATCATCTGCGAAAGATCGCTTCCGCTCGACCCGATGACCTGGGCCGCAACCGTCCTGGCGATGAACTGCTCTTTGAAGGCCAGAAGGGACTGCAGCCGGTGGGCCTGAGTGGCATCTTCGGTAAGCCGCACCTGCGCCAGCCGCATCTGCTCGATCTGTTCCTTGAGTTGGCGGTTCTCAGCGCGCACGCCGCGCAGGTAGAAATAGTTGTGCCAGAGGTTGCCGCTGCCGTTTTGCGCCCACAGCAGGCCGCGCTCGAAGGGGGTAATCAAATCCACGGCCCAGATGCGGATCAGCCGCGTATTCTCCGCGTCGGGGCTGCGCTTGACCTGTACCGCGAGGCCCAACACCTGCAGAAACAACACGCCTACCAGGATGGTCAGGTTGCGATAGCGGCCGAGGAAGGATTCCATAGGAGCCTTGAGCGATGAGCTTCGAGCAACGAGCCAATTACCGATGAACCCGAATCCTCTTGGCTCACAGCTCGGAGCTCGTGGCTCGTAGCTTTACTCAATCGAAATTTTTCTTAGCAGCTTGAAGTCGCTGAGCATCTTGCCTGTGCCCAGCACCACGCTGCATAGCGGATCGTCGGCGATTGAGACCGGCAGGCCGGTTTCCTCGCGGATGCGCTTATCGAGATTTTTCAGCAGCGCTCCACCACCGGTCAGCACAATGCCGCGGTCGCTGATATCGGCCGAGAGTTCTGGCGGAGTACGCTCGAGGGCCACGCGAATCGCATTCATGATGGTGGAAACACACTCACTCAGCGATTCGCGAATTTCGCCGTCGTCCACCGTGATCGTCTTGGGCACGCCTTCGATCAGGTTGCGACCC
The DNA here is from genome assembly GCA_963784085.1 of uncultured Acidobacteriaceae bacterium. Classification (GTDB taxonomy): domain Bacteria; phylum Acidobacteriota; class Terriglobia; order Terriglobales; family Acidobacteriaceae; genus Sulfotelmatobacter. The sequence continues at coordinate 101,863 of CAWAQH010000019.1, forward strand.
TTGATTTCCATAGTCATCGGTTTGTCGAGCTGATGCGCGGAACCGATTTCCATTTTTATTTGTTCAGCCGTGCGCTCCCCGATCAGTAAATTATATTTCCGCTTCAGATAATTCATGATGGCTTCATCCATCTGATTGCCGGCCATCCGTACCGAGCGCGAATAGACGATGCCGCTCAGCGAAATCACGGCGATATCCGTGGTGCCGCCGCCAATGTCCACCACCATGTTGCCGCTGGGTTCGGTAATCGGCAGTCCGGCGCCGATTGCGGCCACCATCGCCTGCTCCACCAGGTGCACTTCGCTGGCCTTGGCGCGATAGGCTGAGTCCATGACGGCGCGCTTTTCCACCTGAGTAATTTCAGAGGGCACGCCGATCACGATGCGCGGATGCACCAGCATCTTCCGGTTGTGCGCTTTCTGAATGAAATAGTTCAGCATTTTCTCGGTGACTTTGAAGTCGGCGATCACGCCGTCCTTCATGGGTTTGATAGCCACGATGTTGCCCGGCGTGCGGCCCAGCATCTCTTTGGCTTCTTTGCCCACGGCTTCCACTTCGCCGGTATTTTTGTTGATGGCGACAATCGAAGGCTCGTTGACCACGATGCCTTTGCCGCGGGCGTAGACCAGCGTGTTGGCCGTGCCCAGATCGATGGCCAGGTCGCTCGAGAACAGGCTGAACAAGGACCTGAGATTGTGAGAGCGTGATGAATGAAATCCGTTGCTTGACATGACGAGCTTTGCCTTCCGCCTTGTTTCGCCTTGACTTATTGAATGATGACTTTTTTCTGCTGCGTGTTCACGCCACCCTGCGCCGTCTGCGCGGTCACCGTGATCACGCTTTCTCCCGTGCCGAGCGGGGGCGTGAAGTAACGGAAAGTGCCGTCGGGGGCGATCATTGGAACCTCGCGCCCGTTCACCATCACGCGCGCGCCGACCAGCGTCTTCCCCACCACTTCAATCACGTGTCCGTGCTGAACAAATGGATCGAGTTCCAAATCGATGGCTTCCGATTGCTTGCCCTTGGGAATGATGGTGAAACGGTTCTTCTCGCTCTCCATCGATTCCGTTCCTGACGCTTCGTACGACTGTACCACCCAGTAGTACGCACCTTCGCCCAGGCCTGAAACCGATACGTCTGCAGTGTTTACTTTCTTGTCGATCAGTGTAGAAGAAAAGTAGGGGTTCCGCGAGACTCGCAGCCGGTAACCAACCGCATTCGCCATAGGGGTCCAGGAAAACTCCACAGCCTTGGTCGTGTCCCCTGAAGCGGAAAGGAAAATCGGCGCCATATTCGCGGGCGAAATCGGCGTCGGCGGGCCAGTTCCCTTCGCTTTTTCCATGTGAGTCTTGCCCGCCTGGAAGGTTACTTTCTCCCAGTTGGCCAACTGCACGGTCTCTCCATTGCGCGTGACCTCGCCCGAACCTTTTTTCATCAGGATCTCGTGCTGATCCGTCTTGGGATCGTTGTGCACTTGCGCGGTGGATTCCGGAGCCAGAGATGCTGTAGCGCCCGCCACGATCACCTGCGATTTCGACCCCTGTGCATAAGTAGCAGTGGAAAGATCGACCGTTCCCGTGGTCACAGCCACGGCTACATTCGTCTGCTGCTGATCATTGGCCGAATTTTCCTCCACCACAATCAGCGAATCCTGTTTCACGGTATAGCTGGTGCCGTCGTTGAACACCACCTTTGCCATACCCTCCGAGCCGGTCTGCACAACGTCGCCCTTTTCTAAAGGGACGTTGTAGTCCGCGCTTACCCAGGTATTGCCATTGCCTTTCTTTACCCGCACCGTCCCGTCGAGCGCGGTAAAGTGAGCCTGCTGCGCGCGCGACACCCCGCTGCCGGCCGCCGGCGCCATGCCTGCCACTTTTTCCAAAGCCCTGTCAGCCACCCCCCCCACGGCCTTGATGCTGCTTTCGGTGAATTCCGGGAAGGTCAAGCGGATGGCGATCAGAAACACGGCAGCGACAGCCACGACCAGCAGCGCCACACTGCGGTACGTGACCGTCTTCCACGCGACGTGGATACCCGGTTTTCGAGTCTGCGAAGACACGTTGGACAAAAACCCTATTCGAGCCTATTGGAATATGCGGTAATTCCAACGTTACCACAAGCGTATGAGCGCCAATAACAGGTAATCAACTGGGAACATTACCTTCGTTTCCCTCTGCTAACCGCTCCGAAGAGTCGCTTCAATAACGCGGCACTTGGGCGAGAACAGGCGGGATGCTAACCGAGGGTGACTGCGCAGATCCGCTGACTGGCGGCCCACGCTTGCCCCTCGCCGAGACATTCCATCCCCGTCTTGTTTCGAAATCGGCGCTTTTTCTATCCAATCACGCTTGACAGCAGCAGAGGCCTTCATCAACAATTTCTTTCGCGCTTCAATCCATCGCAATCCTTGCGCCCACACGAGGTTCTTCCATGTTGCTCGCCCGTCTTGCGCTACTTTTCTGTCTTCCGTTTATGCTTGCCGCCGTGCTTTCCGCCCAGAAAATCTCAGTCCCTCAGCCCACCATCTGGGCCTCCAAGCCGGACGTGACCGCGTTTGAGAAAATCGAGAACGATCGCCTCGCCGCCGGACGCGCTGCCGTCGAAAAACTGCTGGCCGCCAAAGGCGCGCGCACCATCGAGAACACGCTTGTTCCCTATGACGAGGCGGTCCAGCAAAACAACTCCGCAGGGTATTTCGCCGGACTGATGGAGCAGGTCCATCCCGATGCCGCATTTCGCGATCATGCCACCGCCATGGTCACCAAGGTTGTCGCAGCGCAGACCGAAATCGCCCTCAATCACGAGGTCTACAACGCGCTCGCCGCCCTCGATCTAGCCAAGGCCGATGCTGCCACGCGTTACTATGTGCAACGCACACTGCTGGAATTCCGCCTCGCCGGCGTTGATAAGGATGAAGCCACTCGTGCCCGCCTCAAGAAACTGAACGACCAGGCCGCCGACGAGCAGTCGATGTTCGATCGCAATATTTCCGACGGCCAATTAACCGTCGAAGCCGATCCTTCTGAACTCGACGGCCTGCCACAGGACTACATCGACCGCCACAAGGCCGGCGCCGACGGCAAGATCCGTCTGACGACGGATTATCCCGACGCTTTTCCCGTCTTCAAATTCGCCAAGAGCGATTCCCTGCGCCGCCGCATGTCCCACGCTTTCGACAATCGCGCTTATCCCAAGAACCAGGAAGTTCTCACCAGCCTGATGAAGACGCGCTACGAAATCGCGACTCTCCTCGGCTACTCCTCGTGGGCCGACTACAACGCCGCCGACAAGATGATCGCCAAGGGCCACAACATTGCCGACTTCATCCAGCAAGTGGACGACGCCTCCCGCCCGCTCGCCAAACGCGAATTCGCCATGCTGCTCGCCGAGAAACAGAAAGTCGATCCCGGCGCAAAAGAAATCATTGACCACGAAAACGGTTACTTCTCCGAGTTGGTGCGGCGCAATCAATACAATTTTGATTCTCAATCCGTGCGCCCTTATTTTCCTTTCCCAGAAGTGAAGCAAGGCATTCTCGACACCGCCGCCGATCTTTTCCATGTCAGCTTCCAGCAGGAGATGAACGTCCCTTCATGGGATCCCGCCGTCGAGACCTGGATCGTCATCGACCACGGCAAAGCCATTGGCCGCTTCTATCTCGACATGCACCCCCGCCCCGGCAAGTACAGCCACGCCGAAATGGCCCCTGTACTCGATGGCATCCGCGGCAAGCAACTGCCGGAAGCCATTCTCGTCTGCAACTTCCCGGCACCCACTGCCACCGACCCCGGCCTGATGGAATACAACGACGTGCAGACTTTCTTCCACGAATTCGGCCACCTTATGCACCACATCCTCGGCGGCCAGCAGGAGTGGGCCGGCATCACCGGCATCAGCATGGAGTCCGACTTCGTCGAAGCTCCCTCGCAAATGCTCGAAGAATGGATTCGCAGCCCGCAGGTCCTCGCGAAGTTTGCGCGCCACTATAAAACCGGCGAACCCATCCCCGCCGACCTCGTCGCCCGCATGAACCGCGCCTCGGCCTTTGGCCGCGGCGGTTGGGTCAGTTCGCAGAACAGCTATAGCGCCATCTCCTACGACATCTACAAGACCAAGCCCCAGGACGTAGATCTCGACGCCGTCACCCTGGCAGCCCAGCGTAAATACACCCTCGTCACGCCACTGCCCGACGAACACACCTGGGCGTCCTTCGGACACCTCGGCGGCTATTCCTCCGCTTACTACACCTATCTCTGGGACAAAGTGATCGCCCTGGATTTCTTCCAGCAATTCGACCATGAAAATCTGCTGGCCGGCGACGCTCCCATGAAGTATCGCCGCGTCGTGCTGGAACCCGGCGGCTCCATGTCGGCAAATGACCTGGTAAAGAATTTCCTGGGCCGCCCGCAAAACATGACCGCGTTGCAACACTGGATGGCGGAAGAGTTCAACACGGCAGGAGCCCCGAAGGCGGCGGGGCAATAAGCTGGTGTAGAGCGGGCGCCCTCGCCCGCTGCCTTTGACTTTGCTCTTGCAGAAGCTACCCTAAACTGCTGTCATCCCGACCGGAACCGGAGCGCCCGCGACGGCTGAGCGGAGGGAACTGCTTCTGGCCGATGCCTAGAACTGTGCTGGCCCCGAAAGAAAAGTTACGACAACCGCGCTAGAATGCTCGCACGGAAACGCAGCAATGAAAAATCTCACGGCGTTCGCGCTGCTAAGTTTGCTGCTTGGCGGGCATTCCCTCTGTCAGGCGAGGCAGCAAGGCCGCGTCCTCACGAAAGGCCAGCAGGCTGCCCAGGCCGCGGAAGCCGCTAGGGCAAGAGCTTTGGGGGCGGCGAAGACGGCCGCATTGGTGATTCGTGCCACTACGACGGTAGCTTGCCCGGGCGGCGCGCCCGGAGATTGCATTCGCACCGACACGGACATCATTTCTCAGGTGCAAAGCCTTGTGGACGGGACCGAGGTTTGGGGATATTTCGAGAAAGTGGACGCGACTGAGGCGGACATCCTCCTCGAATTCCAGATACGTAACAACTCGAGCGTGACCTTTAATGTGAGGGATACGGATAGTAACAAAATCCTGTATTCAGAATATCGCGAGGTTGTCTCCCTCGATAACGATATTAACCGCATGATTGCCCACTTCCTGTTGGGTGCACCAAAGCGAACCGAGGCTGAGCGGGAAACATTCAAAAAGAAAAGACGGTGTGCGGCTATTACCGCTCGGCTCACATTTGCAGAGGCAGATTACCAACAGACGCGTAAAACGTATGATTGGAAGGTCAAGAACAGGACCACCGCCACTCAGCAGGTTTGTGAAAAGCGTTGGCTATCCAACATTTGCGCTGAGGCCGCAAACGGAGGGGGGAATTTCTATTCGGAAGCCTGGCCCGCTTCTGTCGCAGAGCTCAATCGCGACCTCGCATCAGAATCCGACGAACTGCAGGAGCTGGAGCAGAGGATGAGGGCTTTTCAGTCCGCTGCGGAGGCAGATGCGTGCACACTGCCCTCGCCAAGGTAACCGTGTGCTGACGACCAAAGGGCCGACCATCAGCCAAATTCATGCTGGCATATAGGTTCCTGGATTCACAATTCGGACTGAAGAGCCTCCGCGAAAAGCGCCTGAAGGTATCGGTTCTGCGCGACCTCAATGACCCCTTTGAACTTCTGCCTTACGAAATGTCAGATCCCAACCGTCGGAGAGCCTTGAGAAAGACTCGCGATGAATTCGCATCGCGACGTGGCATATTGTGCTTTAGCGCCGACTGGAGGGATCCTGTCATTTGGGCCCATTACGGTGATAGGCACAGAGGACTATGTTTGGGTTTCGACATACCCGACGACAAATGTAGGAGGGTCGAATACACCTCAAAGCGCTTGGCTCTTCCTGCTAGGCCCGAACTAGTTGATGCACGAGCGCTGCTCTTTACCAAATATATGAACTGGGCGTACGAACGAGAGATTCGAGTTTGCGCATCCTTGAATACCGAGGAAAATGGACTCTACTTCTCCTACTTTGGGGACGGACTAAGGTTGGTTAAGGTCATCGCAGGCGCTACCTGCTCCCTTTCAGAAAGCGAGATTACTGGCGCCCTAGAGCCATTGACAGGCGTTCCCGTAATCAAGGCACGAGCGGGATTTAGAGCGTTCGAAATCGTAAAGGATGGGCGAGGGTTTCCGAAGACCCACTAGAAGGAGCCTTGCCGCACCTTCCCCGCCCGCTGTAGCATCAATATCCAGGCATTCATAAGGAGAACTCATGGCTACCGACACTCTTGCATCCCCCGCGACACTGGGCCACACGCCAACCAAGGTCTTCAAGAATTTCATCGACGGCGAGTGGGTCGACTCCTCCACCGGAGAGACTTTCGAGAACCGCAATCCCGCCGACACCCGCGACCTGGTTGGCATATTCCAGAAGTCAGCCAAGGCGGATGTTGATGCCGCCGTCGCCGCCGCCAAGCGTGCCTTTACCAAGTGGCGCCTGGTGCCCGCGCCACGCCGGGCCGAAATGGTTTTCCGCGCCGCCGAAATTCTCATTGGACGCAAGGAAGAGCACGCCCGCGAAATGACCCGCGAGATGGGCAAGGTGCTCAAAGAAACTCGCGGCGACGTGCAGGAAGCCATCGACGCCGCCTACTACAACGCCGGCGAAGGCCGCCGCCTCTTTGGCCCCACTGTTCCCTCGGAGCTGCCCAATAAATTTGCCATGGCCGTGCGCCAGCCCATCGGCGTCTGCGGCATGATCACGCCCTGGAATTTTCCCATGGCAATTTCTTCCTGGAAATTGCTGCCCGCGGTCGTTTGCGGCAACACCTGCGTCATCAAGCCCGCGCAGGACACTCCAGCTTCCACCTACAACTTGGTCCGCGCCTTCACCGACGCGGGCATTCCCAAGGGCGTGGTCAACATCGTCACCGGGTTCGGCCCCGAAGTCGGCACCCCTCTGGCCGAACACGCCGATGTCCGCGCCATCTCGCTCACCGGATCATCCGCCGTGGGCCGCATCATCGGCGGCATCGCGGCCAAGACTTTCAAACACTGCTCTTTAGAGCTAGGTGGGAAGAATCCCATGATCGTGCTCGACGACGCCAACCTCGAGCTCGCCATCGAGGGCGGCCTCTGGGGCGGATTCGGCACCACCGGCCAGCGTTGCACCGCGACCAGCCGCATCATCGTGCAGAAGGGCGTCTACCGCGAGTTTGTAGAGCGTTATGTTGCTCGCGCCAAGAAGCTGAAAGTTGGCAATGGCCTTGATGAAACCGTCGAGATGGGCCCGGCAGTCAACGAGAAACAGCTCCAGACCGATCTCAGCTATGTCGAGATCGGCCGGGGCGAGGGCGCAAAATTAATGTGCGGCGGCAATCGCCTCGATAAAGGCGCATACCAGCACGGCTGGTTTATGGAGCCGACCGTCTTCACCGACGTCGACCCGAAGATGCGCATCGCGCAGGAAGAAATTTTCGGCCCCGTGGTTTCGATCATTCCCTGCGACGATCTCGAAGACGCGATTGAAATCGCCAATGGCATCGAGTACGGGCTCTCCTCCGCGCTCTACACCAAAGATGTGAACAAGGCCTTTGCCGGCATTCGCGATCTCTACGCCGGTATCACCTACATCAACGCCCCCACCATTGGCGCTGAAGTGCATCTTCCTTTCGGAGGAACAAAGGCGACTGGCAACGGCCACCGCGAAGGCGGCATCGGCGCCATTGATTTCTACACCGAGTGGAAGTCAGTCTACGTCGATTACTCGGACACGCTGCAGAAGGCGCAGATCGACAGGGTGGACTAGTAAGAACGACTAGCAGAAACAACTAGCGGAAACGGCTGGAGACTATCGTCCCCTTGGTGACTCGATCCGATCAGTGTAGATTGTCGGCAAACATTGGGCGGTGATCAAATGAGAAAACCATGGAGAGTTCGAGTCTTTGAATTAATGGGCGCGGGTTGGTTCGCTTCCACGCTTTTGTTTTTGACCGCTGCGGCGCAGGCGCAGCAGCGCCCCGCCTTGACCACCCATGTTCCTCAGGTAGTATCCGGCGGAGTCGCGCCGCTAGTCGGGCACCTGCCCAGCACCGAGCGGCTGAGTCTGGCCATTTCCCTGCCGCTGCGGAATCAAGTGGAACTTGATGCTTTGTTGCAGCAGATCTACGATCCCGACAGTCCCAGCTTCCATCAATATCTGAGCGTGAAGGAATTTACCGGAAAATTTGGCCCCACCGAAGCCGACTATGCCGCCGTCTTGAGCTTTGCGCGGGCGAACGGCCTGGACGTGATCGACATGCCCGCCAACCGCATGGTCGTGGATGTTGAAGGCCCGGCAGCAAACATCGAGAACGCATTTCACATAAGCCTCGGCGTTTATCAGCATCCCCTCGAAGATCGAACGTTCTATGCTCCCGACCGCGAGCCCACGCCTGATCTGAACTTGCCCTTGCTGCACATTTCGGGCCTGGATGACTTCTCTGTGCCGCGTGCCAAGTACATCGAGTCTTCTGTTGTGAGGTCAAATACCACGGGATCCGGGCCGGGTGGTTCGTTTCTTGGCAGCGATTTGCGGGAGGCCTATTACGGCTCGGGATCTCTGAAGGGTGCGGGACAGTCGGTTGGGCTTTTCGAGCTGAAGGGATACGAGAAGAGCGATATCGACAATTACTTCAACAGCATCAACCAAACGCTCAATGTGACGATCAAGGGCGTATCGGTGAATGGTGCGTCGCTGACGTGCCCTCCGGCCACGTGCAACGACACCGAGCAGTCTCTCGATATCGAGCAGGCGATTTCGATGGCGCCTGGGTTGAGCCAGCTCCAGGTGTATGTTGGAAAGAGTGATGTCTCCGTCTTTAACCAAATGGCGGCGGACAATACTTCCAAGACTCTGAGTTGCTCGTGGGGGTGGGCGGACGATGAAAGCAGCCTCGACCCCATCTTTGAAGAAATGGAGACGCAAGGTCAGACCGTGTTTGTGGCCACCGGCGACGACGGCTCCAACACCCCCGCTGACGTCGTCTGGCCGGCGGATGATCCCTACGTCACCGCGGTCGGTGGAACCGTCCTGACCACCAGAAGCGCGGGAGGAGCCTGGCAGTCGGAGACTGGCTGGGATAACAGCGCAGGTATGCCTTCGCCGAACAACGTCCCGATCCCCAGCTACCAGCAACTTGCAGGGGTCATCACCTCTTCCAACCACGGATCAAAAAAGCTGCGCAACATCCCCGACGTTTCGTCGGAATCCAATGCCAGCCAATATGTCTGCGCCCTGGGCCAATGCCGTGACTTTGGCGGTGGAACCAGTTATGCCGCACCGCTTTGGGCCAGCTTGATCGCGTTGGCAAACGAGCAGGCAGCCACCAACGGCGACGCAACCGTGGGATTTTTCAATCCGGAGGTGTATGACATTGGAACAGGATCGAGCTTTACCACCGACTTCCACGACATCACCAGCGGAAACAACGGCGAGTATTCGGCGGTGAAGGGATATGACCTGGTGACGGGGTGGGGCAGCCCGAAGGGCGTGAATCTGATCAACGCCCTCGCTCCGCCGAAGCGGTAGGGCATTCCCTGAGCGTGGCTGGGGACAAGCAAAAAAAACTTCAACAGCAAATGAGCCCTTGATCTTTGCGGTGGTTCTTTGCGAACTTTGCGGTTAAGCTTTTGTCTTGTCTTTGCCGGAGCATTCCATGCCGATCACGCAAGCCCACGAAGTCACCGCCGCCAAGCGCCTTGAAAACGTCCGCTATGCCATCCGCGACCTCGCTTGTGTGGCCGATGAAGTGATTGCGCAAGGCCACAAAGTTCTGCCGCTCAATGTTGGCGACCCCCTCAACTTCGACTTCCAGACGCCCCCGCACATCATTGAAGCCTGCTACAAGGCCATGCGAGACGGCAAGAACGGCTATGCTCCATCCCCCGGCGTCGCTGAAGCGCTCGCAGCCATTCGCGGCGAGGCCGCGCGCAAAGGCATCACGACGGTGTGCGATGTGTTCGTCACCGCCGGCGTGAGCGAGACCGTCGATCTCTGCATCAGCGCCCTGGTCAATCCCGGCGAAGACATCCTTACCCCCAAGCCCGACTACCCACTCTACTCGGCAGTTCTGTGCAAGCTGGGCATCCCGTTGAATGCTTACGATTTGAATGAAGAGGACGCCTGGCAGCCCGAACTCGCCGACATCGAGCGCAAGCTCACGCCTCGCACCCGCGCGATTGTGCTGATTAATCCCAACAACCCAACAGGATCTTTATGCTCGCGTGAAATGCTGGAGCAGATCGCAGAACTGGCCCGCCGCCACAACCTGGTCGTCTTCTCCGACGAAATCTACGACAAGCTGATTCTCGATTACGATTCGCAAGGAAACGCCACGCCGCACATCGCCTTCGCCGCCGTCGCCCCGGACGTGCCCTGCATCACTTTCGGCGGCATGTCGAAAAACTACCTCGTCCCCGGATGGCGCATCGGGTGGGGCATTGCGTCCGGCGACGCCACCGCCATCCGGCCTTACATGGAAGGCATTCACCGCCTGCTGCGAGCGCGCCTCTGCGCCAACCATCCCGAACAGTACGCCATCAAACCTGCGCTCGAAGGCCCGCAGACGCATCTCATCGAAGTGCAGCGCAAACTACGCTCCCGCCGCGACCTCACGCAGAAATGGTGTGAGTCCACACCGCGCGTAAGTTGCGTCACGCCACGCGGGGCTTTTTATGCTTTTCCCAAAATTGATATCCCAGAAAGCGACGAAGTCTTCGTCAAAGAACTCATTCGCCAGAAGCACGTCATGGTCGTCCACGGCTCCGGCTTCGGCCAAAAGCCCGGCACGCAGCACTTCCGCATCGTGTTTTTGCCGGATGAAAAAACGCTGACCAGCGCCTACGCGGGAATCGCAGATTTCATTCGGGAACGGTATGGGAACGCCTGATTCATCGCGGATGTGCAACTCAGTCAGTAACACCTGATGTAACTAGAGTATAAGACTGGCAAATGAAGCGAATAGTGGTGATCGTCGTCAGGGGCATTGCAGGAATAGCAGCAGTCGTGTTTCTGGTATGCCCGTTCGGGACATGGACACTAATCCTGGCGTTTGGAAGCGCAATTGCCGTGTTCCTAATCTGCCAGATCGTACTGGGCACCTTGGATGAGACTTTCGACGATGAAGACACTCCTACTGGTTATTGGCCGCCGAAACCGATTGACTGGACCGCACCTCCCAAAGCCGCGACGCCCCTCGACAAACCTGCTGACAGCACCGGAAATTAAGATTTGGCTCTCGGTGAGCCATAAAAGCGCTCCTCCAGGTGACCATGGTATAATGACCATGATCGAAAGGATCCTCGGCTAATGAAAACAATGGCGGCAGGCCAATTCAAAGTCCACTGTCTAAAAGTCATGGACGAAGTTCAGTCCAAACGCCAAGCCGTGCTGATCACCAAGCGCGGCAAGCCCGTGGCGAAGCTTGTCCCGGTCGAACAAGAAAAGGACACCATCTTCGGCTTCCTCAAGGGCAAGATCAAGATTACTGGCGATGTCGTCTCGCCCGCGCTTACCCCTGAAGAATGGGGTGACCTTTATTGATTCTCCTCGATACGCACATCGTCGTCTGGCTGGCGGGCGACGAGCATAGGCTTTCGAGCAAGGCGAAGACGGCCGTAGATCAGGCTCGGCAAACTGAACAAGGCCTGGCTATTTCCGACTTCACGCTTTACGAGTTGTCGACCTTGTATCGCAAAAGACAGTTCACTCTGGCAATCAGCCCGGAATCCTTTCTGTCGGAAATGGAACAGCGCTTTGTAGTTCTGCCGATTACAAGCCGCATCTGCCTTGGCGCGCTTTCGCTTCCCCCCGGCTACCCAAAAGATCCTGCCGACCGTATCATCGGGGCGACCGCACTTGTCGAAGGACTTACTCTCGTGACTGCGGACGCACAAATCCGAAATTCGCGCGTGGTTCCGACCATCTGGTAAACGCGGTTTATCGGATAGATTTTTCCTCGCGTCCCCGGCGTTCTCCGCTGTAAAGCCTTGGACTTTCTGTTTCCTCGGATGCCGATTTTCATTCGCTAGCGATATGGGAACGCCTGATTCGCGCGCTCTCGCCGCACAAGTGCTATCTCGTCGGTCACGTTGGCCGCCACGCCGCCATCCGCTACGATCATGGGATGGGCGTAGAGTGCCTCCTCGTGAGTTCCGATGCCACTTTGTATGGTCAAATGAGGACCACTCTGACTGCGCGCGGAGTCTCGCTCGATCTTCGCCAGGATTCCGCCAGCGCCATTGATCTCGTTTCCCGACGCCATCTGGATGGAGTCATCGTCGATTGCGACGATGTGTCCGGAGGCGCTGACGCAATCGCACAGGTGCGGCATAGCCGGGCCAATCAGCAAGGGCTGATTTTCGCCGTGGTGAACGGCCATACCAGTTCGCAATCGGCGCTTGATCTGGGAGCGAACTTTGCACTCCCCAAGCCGGTGCAGGACAATCGATTGAGCAGCATTCTCGATATTGCCGTTCCCCAGATGGAGCGGGAACATAGCAGGTATTTCCGCTATGACGTTGATTTGCCGGTCCGGTCCTGCAACCGCCTGGGACAATCTGTCTCCGCCCGCATGAAGAACATCAGCGAGGGCGGCTTGGCCGTCAAGCTGTCGGACCCGGTAAAGCTTGAAGGAGTAGTGAAGGTGGAATTTGAGGTTCCGAGCATCGAACAACAGGTTTTTCGCGCCAAAGCCGACGTAGTCTGGAGCGACTCTTTTGCCATGGGGCTGCGATTCCTGCACATCGATAAACAATCCGGAGCCGTTCTTCGAGGGTGGCTGGACTCGCTGCAGGCGCAATTCCGGTTCCGCGAATCGATCCAAGTTCCAGGCTGATATTCGCCTGCAATCTTCGCTCTCAAGAAAGCCTTGCTTTGAGTTCCCGCACTTTCTCTTTCCCCGCGAATCTGCTTAAATCAATCCAGCGCAACACGATCAGCGTGCAGGTGCTCTCTACAATCGTGGTCGACATTCATTCCCACATTCTTCCGGAAGTAGACGACGGATCCAAGTCGTGGGAAACTTCCGTCGCCATGTGCCGCATGGCTGCCGCCGATGGCATCACTCACCAGGTCGCCACGCCTCACGCCAACGATCGCTACCACTACGATCGCGTGTATCTTCAGTCGCTGGTCGAACATCTGCAAGGTCTCGTCGGCGATGCGCTCAAGATCAGCCTGGGCTGCGATTTCCATCTCTCCTACGACAACTTGCAAGACGTGCTGGCCAATCCGCGGCGCTATTCGATCGAAGGCTCGCATTACATGCTCGTCGAGTTGAGCAATTACAGCGTCCCGCAGCAGATCACCGACTGTTTTATGCAGCTTGGCGACCGCGGCATCACCGCGATCATTACTCATCCCGAGCGTAATCCAATCCTGCGCGAGAGCCTGCAGCGCGTGGTGGAGTGGGCCGAGCAGGGTTGCGTGATCCAGGTCACGGCTTCGTCGTTCACCGGATTCTGGGGCGAGCGCACGCGCCGCGCCGCGCAGTGGCTGCTGCAGCACGACGCCGTTCACGTGCTCGCCACGGACGCGCACGACACCGAGAAACGCACCCCCATTCTCTCCTCGGCTCGCGAAGCCGCGGCTGAAATTTGCGGCGAAGACGTGGCTGACGCTCTGGTGGAAGCCAACCCACGAGCAGTCATTCAATCGCAGCCGCTGCCTTATTTTCCACGGCCCGTGCTGGGGGGATATCGGAAGACAGCTGACGGCAGGTAGATTTGGACTTTGGAAATCGTAGCGAGCGAGCCGGACAACATGCGTCCGGGCTCGGTCGATACCGCTACTGCGGGGTCGATGTCTCGTGCGCGGGAGTTGTGGCGGGGGCAGCCGCAAGCGGGGGGTCGGTTCCCAACTGCGATCCCGCATTCACGCTGTGCGACGCGGGAATCAACGATGCCGCGTGCGGCGATTCCGGTTCGGTGGTCATTGCGCTTTCGGGATTCAGCAGGTGGTCATGGCTCGGGCCGAGACCGAGGCTGATCAGGGCGCGCGAATCCGGCACCGTCTTCGATTGCCAGCCATGGTCAGCCTGATAGCGCCGCATTGCGTCTTCGCTTGTCTGGTTCCACGTTCCGGCCGCATCGCTGCTCAGGTAATGCTCGCGTATCAGGGCCTGCTGAATTGCCTCCGCTCGTTCCGGTTCAATCTTCTGCTGTCCGCGTGCGGTTTTTTTGCCCTTCACATTCTTTGAGTTCGCGTATTTCGTCTTGCTGGTGCGCGCCGCGGCGGATCGTATTGGATTTTGGATGACTCCCTGCCGAGTGATGCGATGCAGGATGGCTCTTGGCAATGGACTTGGTGTGATTCCCGCTGCTGGAAGTCGTCGACTTAGGCTTGGCGCTCGCCGTTGAAGAACCGGATTTTGATGGACTAGTTTTCGGAGTGGCAGCGGCAGCATCCTGCGCTGGCAATGCACGTGTCGAGAGGCAGAGGCAGATCAACGCCAAAGCGCAGCCCGCGCCCAACCAGCCCCGCATTTGCGCGCAACGATTTGGCTTTCGTTCCAAAGGCACTCCTCAAACTCCAGAGTAATGCGCCTGACTAACCCGGCCCACAAGAAAACCCAACTCAAACTGGCAGTGTAATCATCCTCCATCCAAGAAGGCAATGCCAGTTCCGGTTGGGCTAGTCCCAGGTTACGGAAGTGTCCCGGCCATAAAGATGGTTCCATCCTGTCGCGTAGAGCCGCGCGGGCGTACCAGGAAGACCACGTCCTGGCCGCTCTTCAGGCTCGATTCGATGCGGGCGAATTCATCTTCGTTGTTCACGGCTTGTTTATTGACTTCCAGAATCACGTCGCCGCGGCCCAGGTTGATGTCCTCGGCAAACGATCCCGGCTTCACATCCTGCACGATTACGCCCTTGCCTGATGGCAGGTCGAGCCGGTCGGCTATCTCCGGCGTCAACTTGCGAACCGTTACGCCGAACTTACTCTGCTTGGGCGCGCTTTCATCGCCTCCGCTATCATCTTCGCTCAGGCGCGCCGCGAACAACTTGGCGCGGTCGGCAACTGTGACGGATGTCTCCTGCTGCTTGCCGTTGCGCAGGAAGTTGAGCGCCACCTTGGTCCCCGGTTTGCGCGAGGCGATTTCCGCCACCAACTCCGCTCCTTTGGTCACTTTATGGCCGTCGACGGTGGTAATGGTGTCGCCCACTTTCAGCCCTGCCTGGTCCGCCGGACTGCCTGGCACCACGCTTGAGACCGTCACTCCCGTGCCGGCGCCGTAAACTCGCGTGATAGCGGGGTTCTCAACCGAATCAAACATGATGCCGATGGAGCCGCGCGCCACGCGGTGTTCGGGGCCGATGAGCTGGTTGTAAACCTGGACTACCGTATTCGATGGAAGAGAGAATCCCACACCGGCGTATGCGTTGGTCTCGCTTAAAATCGCGGTGTTGATGCCAATCACTTCCCCGTTCATGTTGACCAGCGGTCCACCGGAGTTGCCGGGGTTAATCGCGGCGTCGGTCTGGATGAACGTTTGGAACTGCCGGTTCGGAACAATGTCCCTGCCCTTCGCCGAGACAATGCCGGCCGTCACGGTGCCATACTGCCCGAACGGGCTGCCGATGGCCAACACCCAGTCGCCCACCTCCATGCTGTCAGAGTTGCCCATCTTCGCCCACGACATGGTGCGATCCAGATCGATCTTAATAACGGCCAGATCGGTTTCCGAATCTTCTCCGATCAATTTGGCGTCATGCTGCACGCCCGGCGGGTCGTCCTGCAGCCGCACGCGAATGCGGTCGGCCTTGTCCACAACATGCCGGTTGGTGACGATGTAACCCTTGGGATCGACAATGACGCCCGAACCGAGCGAACGCTCGCGAATCGGGCCATCGTTCCCCATGCCCTGGCCACCGGGTGCGCCAAAGAAATGGTTGAAGAAGTCGTCCATGCCGCCGTTACCACCGCCGCCATTCTCGTCCTCGTCGGGATTCTGCTGCCCGCCACGCCGGCGGTGCACATTCTTGATCGTCGATTCCGTGTTGATGTTGACCACGCTCGGGCCCAACTGCTTGGCGATCTGCGAAAACGCGTTGGAAAGCTGCTGCGGTGCGGGCACCGATAGCGGAGTCGCATCGGAACCCTTCTGCCCTTCCTTGCCTTTCACTCCGTAGGAAACCACCGTGCCAATCAAAATACCCAGCGCCAGCGTCGCTACGATGCTGAAGGAATAAACCCACCGATGGGCCTTCAACCGCACCCAAATAGCCTGCGAATCCATATGCCTGCTTCCCTCCGAAAACTGTATGAACCTTTAATTATACCCGTTTGCCAAGCGTGAACCCCAGCGCCAATGCCGATCGGCGCGGGCGGTAGATGACATAGAGCCAGGCTGTGACTATCTGTTGTGTTGTGGGGCGCAATCAGAGACGTAGCATGTAACTTGAGAATGCGAGGTGAACTCACTTCTCCTCGTACACCGTCTTTCCCCCCACCACAGTGCGGAGCACCTTTGTTCCCAGGATTTTCTCCGGCGACGCAGCCGTCACGTCGCGATCCAGCACCACGAAGTCCGCGAACATTCCCGGCGCCAGCTTGCCCTTTTCCTTCTCCTCAAACTCCGCAAACGCCGATCCCACGGTATAGGCGGCGATGGCTTGATCCATGGTGAGCCGCTGCTCCGGAAAATATGCCTGCTTTCCGTCTTCGCTTTTGCGGGTGACGGCAGAGTAAAGGCCGCGAAACGGCGTAACCGGCTCGACCGGATAATCCGTACCAAAGGCCAGCGGAACGCCCTTATTCAAAAACGCGGCCCATGTATGCGAGTATTGCCGCCGGTTTGGCCCTAGGCGGTCCTGCGCCCAGCGCATGTCGGTCAGCAGATGACTGGGCTGCATGGAGGCAATCACTTTCAACTCCTTGTAGCGCAGGATTTGTGCCGGAGTTACGACTTGCGAGTGTTCAATGCGCAGCCGGAAATCATCCCCGCCATTCGCGGCTTTGATTTTCTGCTCACGCGCGGCTTTCTCGGCTCCGGCGAAAGCATCGAGAGCCATCTGAACTCCCTTGTCGCCGATGGCATGAAATCCAAGCTGGAAGCCCGCCAGCACGCGCTCTTTCGACATCTCATTCAACTTGGCTGCATCGTAGCGCAGCAATCCCGAATTCGTCGGATCGTCCGTGTAGGGCTCCAGCAGCGCGGCGGTATGTCCCCCCATCGAGCCATCCATGAATCCCTTCAGCATTCCCGTGTGCAGCATCGGATCGGACTGCGGATGCGAATCGCGCTTCTTCTTCAACTCCTCGAGGGAATCGTTGAACGGCAGCCATTCGGAAATGCGGGCCGTCAGTTTGCCTTCTCTTTCCAGTTCCTCATAAATCTGGAAGTTCTCCCACGCCGGGGAATAATCCTGAGCCGACGTTATGCCGTACTTGGCCAGCTCGGCCAGCGCGACTTCGATCCCTTGCCGCCGTTGGTCGTGGGTGGGCGCGGGAATCACCGCCCTCACCGCATTTTGCGCTGTATCGCGCAGAAGCCCTGTCGGCTGTCCGTTTTCGTCGCGGTCGATCTTGCCTCCCTGCGGATCTTTGCTGGCGAGGGTGACGCTCGCCAGTTGCAGGGCCCGAGTGTTGGCCACGGCGAGGTGTCCATCCACGCGATCCAGAAATACGGGATGCTCACCCGAAACCTCGTCCAGGTCCCATCGGCTGGGCAGCCTCGTCACCGGCCAAAGAGTTTCGTCCCAACCCCCACCGAGAATCCACTCGCCCGGCTTGGCCGTTTCCACTCTGGCGCGCAGGCGCTGGCGGAATTCCTCGAGCGACTTCACTCCGGTCAGATCAACACTTAACTTCTGTAAGCCGGCATCGGCCAGGTGCAGGTGAGCGTCGTTGAACCCCGGCATAACAAAGTGTCCAGCTAAATCGATCACCTGGGTTGCGGGACCTCTCAGTTTCTCGATGTCCGCATTCTTTCCCACCGCCTGAATGCGCCCGCCGCGCACCGCAAAGGCCTCTTCGCGTTGCACCGAACTGAACTGGGCCGTCGAAGCGAGACCGGTATAGACGTTGCCGTGGATGAAGATGATGTCGGCTGGAGTCTGGGGAGCGTTCTGGGCAGGCGCACATTGCATCCCGATCAACAGGAGTTCGAACAGGAAGGCGCTAATCCAGAAGCCCAGGCAGCAACTGCCGCCCAGCAACCGAATTGCTCGCGTCATTATTGCCCGCGTCATTCCCCCGCTCCGGCCAGCGCCAGCATCGTCAGCAAAATCCTCTTCAATCCCAACTCGCGGCCATTGCTATCGAACCACTCCTGCAAAGTATGCGCGCCGCCACCCGACCCACCGCCGCCAAGTGCGATGGCCTCCAGCCCCAGGGAAAGCGGAATATTCGCATCGGTCGACGCCCGCTGCACCTGCGCCGCATTGTTGAGCTGCGCATCCACAGCCCGAATCACATGCAGGATTCGCGCTCCCGTTGCCAGCTCTCCCGCGGGACGGTTGCCGATGGGCACCACTTCGCAATTCACTCCCGAGGGCCGCCGCTGCACGGGCGACTGCATCTCCGCCGCCATGGTCTCGTCTTCCACCGCGCGATTCAGAGCCAGCCGCAGAATCTGCTCCAGCCGCTCCATCTCCGCCATCGACGTGGAGCGGATGTCCACCTTCATGCTGGCCGACTCGGGAATCGAATTCACCGAGGTGCCGCCGCGAATCACTCCAATATTGAACGTTGTTTTCGGCGTGCTGGGCACCGGCGTGGCCGTAAACATATCGACGGCGCGCGACAGAATCACAATCGGATTGGGCGCGCCGAAATCGCCCCAGGAATGCCCACCCGGCCCGCGCACGATGACTTCAAAGCGGCGGCTGCCCAGGGCCTCGGCCACAATCGTGTCTGCCCCCGCACCGTCGAGCACTACGCTGTATGCAATCGAATCTTTCCAGCGTGGCGTAGAAAAAATGTGCCGCATCCCGCGCAGGTCGCCTTCGCCCTCTTCACCCACGTTGCCAATGAACACAAAGGGAAGCGAGTGCCGCAGGCGCACGGCGCGCAACAGCGCCGCGATCGCGAGCATCGCCGTCACGCCCGCTCCGTTGTCGGAAACTCCGGGCCCATACAGACGGCTTCCCTGCTGCCGGATATTCAGCGGCGTGCTCGCGGGAAAGACAGTATCAATGTGCGCGCTGAGCGCCACAAAGCGCTGCCCCAGGCCCGGTTCCACCAGGCTCTCCTGCCGAAACCCGGGATGCACGCCGAACACATTGCCCACATCGTCGATGCGCACATCGTCGAGTCCGGCCTCGCGAAAACGCTCTGCCAGCCACGCCCCGCGCGCCGATTCGCCAAACGGAGGCGCCGCAATCCGGGCCATCTCCATCTGCCACTGCGCCAGTTGTGGCTCTTGCGAGCGCAGCCAGCTGAACGCCGACCGCACCTCCGGCAAACCCGCCAGCCGCGCCACGTCCTGCCGCACGGGAGGAGCCACATCCGGCATATTCGCGCGTGGGGGGGCAGGGCTCATGAAAGGTATTGCGACAGTTTACAACGCGCGAGAAGGAATTAGCATTGCTAAGGCGGAAACCGGGTGCGAGCAACCCGATGTCATCCCGAGCGGAGCGTCAAGGGCTCACTGCCTTAAATTAGAGTTCTCGCTCGCGGCCTCGACGGTAACTTCATTTGGGCGCGGGCACCGTGGCCGGCGTGGTCCGCGGCGAAGCAACCGGAGCTGGCATGAGCGCCTGTTTCACGCTCTCGGGAATCTTATCTGCGTTTGCAAGTAAGAGACTGACTTGCCACATTTGCGCATCGGTAAGGCTTTGCTTGAAACCGGGCATCCCGGTCAGGCGGATGCCGTTGGCAACTTTCCAGTAGGTCTCACCGGGTTCGTCATCGGTAACGCCCTTGCCTTGCAGAAGCTTGGGTGGCCTGGGGAATTCGCCTTTGGCGATGGCGGTGGGCTCGCCGGCAGCCAAGCTGTGGCAGACGGCACAATGTTCCTTGTAGACTTCCGCCCCGGCTGCAAAGCTGGCCTCGTTGGCCGGCATCGAAACTGTTTTGGGAGCTTCTTTCTCAATGCGCGCATCAAGCGCCTTATGCGCCAACATCTTTTCGAACGGCATCTCCTGGTCGAAAACGGCAACAGGCGCTCCTCCCCAGGCGAAATACGCGAAGAGAGCAAGAGGAACAATCACAATCCCAATGATCAAACCTGATAGAAATTTCAAAACAGATCTCCCGAGAAACTGTTCTGCCAAAAAACCTTCTACCAACGATTACGAACTATGCATTCTAACGCCAGCAGTTCCCCTGCAGCCATGCGGGAGCCGGGTAGCACTAAGCCAGGCGGCTCTGAGCGTATCCTGCTCCGTGGATATCAGCTCTGTGCTCGACCGCAGCTACCAGCTTCCTGGTGACGGGAACCTCAATCCCATGCTTCTGCGCACCGCGCAGGATCGGTCCTGCGATCGCATCCAGTTCCGGTGGGTTGTGCTTGTCAACATCCTTCTGCATGGAACTGCGCATGCTTGCCGGCATGCCTGCCACTCCCGAGAGCACCTTCTCGGCATCAACTTTGGCGCCCTCGGCAATGGCGACCGCGCAAGCCTCGCGAACGCAAGCCTCACCCTGAGTGCGCCACGTCGGGTCAGCCAGAACTTCCCCGATGGATTTATCCGCCGCGGTTGTGACCAAAGCAAAGGGCGCGAGAAAAACCAGCTTTCCCCACAGCAGCGTCGCCTCGTCGTCAATGAAGCGGCAGACGAATCCAATCTGCCGCAGCTCGTCAAGCGAGCTTGCGAGTAAACCTTGACCCGCGGAGGAAACATTGAGCACTGCGAAAGGAGAACGGTGAATGAATTGTCCGGGGGCGGTGCGCTCGAATTCGCCGGCGATGGTCGCGGGAATCACGCGCTCCGTCCCGTATCTAGAACGGAGCAAAGCGACATGATCAATGCCGTTGAGCAGCGGGACAATTCCGCGCACCGCATCAGGATTCTTCAACTCGGTCAGAGCCTGCTGCAACTGCGTGGCCTTCACCGCAATCCAGAGCGCGTCGACTTGAGGTACTTCAGCGGCGACCGCGACCTCGGCTTCAAAAGTGCCGAAAGGGCTCTGCAGCCGGATTTTCTTCGGATACTGAGCAAGCGTCTCAGGCCTGACGACAAACGTGACCGAGTTTCCCGCGTGGGCCAGACAGGCCCCGATCATCCCTCCGACGCCGCCGGCACCGAGAATTGCATGTTTCATTTTCATTGGCATTGAAATCTTGGCATTGAAATCACCGTGGCTTTACAGTCTCCGGCAGGCACTCGGCTACTTCGGCATCGCTCAACGTGTGGTCGCTCGCTTTGGCGCGCTGATAAATGCGCTCCACCAGATCGTCGGTCGAGGGAATACCTCGCCGCTCCAGCCAGAACAGCACGTTGGACTTGCCGCTCATGGGACCGATATCGATGATCTGCTCCAGTCCGAATATGTGCGAGGGCACGCCGGAGTAAACCGTGTTGGCGAGCGCCACATCATTCTTGTGATACGCCTTGATGATGGCCGCGGCATGCACGCCCGTCGCCGTGCGAAAAGCATCGTCGCCCACCACCGGATAATTCGCCGGAATCGGCACGCCCGTCGCCCGCGACACCGCCTGGCAATATTGCTTCAGTTTGGTGAGGTCCTGCTCGGCCCAGGGCGCGATGCCCATCAACTTGAGGTTCACCAGCATCTGGTCCATCTGCGTGTTGCCCACGCGCTCACCCAGACCGATGGCGCATCCGTGAACGCAGTTGGCGCCCGCGATCAACGCCGCCATGGAGTTGGCAATGGCCAGGCCGCGGTCGCTGTGTCCGTGCCAATCCACGCGAATCTTCTCGCCCGAAGGCTCCACTACCTCCTCGATCACAAAACGCACCAGCGCCAGCGCGCCCATGGGCGTGGCATGTCCAGCGGTGTCGCAGATCACGACCGCGCGCGCACCGCAATTAATCGCCGTCGAATACAGTTTCTTTACCGTTTCAGGATCGCAACGGCTGGTATCTTCGGTAACGAACATCGAGTCAAGGCCGAGAGAAACTGCATACTTCACGGCTTTCTCGGTGGTCTGCAGGAGAAAATCGTCGCTCCAGCCTTCGGTGAAGCGGCGAATCGGGCTTGACCCAATGAAGGTCGCAGCCTCGATCGGCAGTCCCGTCTTCTGCACGATCTCTGCAATCGGGCGGATGTCATTTTCATGCGTGCGCGCGGCGCAGTTGGCGCGAATCTTCATCTTGTGCGCAACGATTTCCCGCGCCAGCGCCGTCACATGCTCGACCGCGCGCGCCCCCGCACCCGGCAAACCAAGATCGAGGGAATCGATCCCCAGCGACTCCATCAGATGAAGGATTTCAATTTTTTCTGGAATCGAGGGGTCGCGCACCGAAGGCGACTGCAAGCCGTCGCGCAGGCTCTCGTCATTGAGCAGCACCGGCCCCGGCGGCCTCAATCCGGGAGGATGGTTCTGGTTCCAGTCGTAGATGAGTTCGGAAGTGTTCATGAATCCAGTTGCCAGTACCTAGTACCCAGTACCTAGCAAAACCAGATTCGGCGATGCTCGCTAATGGCTACCAGGTACTTTCTCTCTCTCAGATTACTACTCCGACGACGAACGTCTCTTCACGAGAAGCTTCGACGCTGATTCAATGCAGACGAACTGCATCGCACCCTGCCGTTCGGGCGTGAAGGGACACACCTCAAAATCTCCGTAAATCTCCTCGCCGCGATCCTTGAATCTGAGGTTGGACGGTGTGATGGGTTCGTCCGCGTCATCGAGCGTCGGCCCTGCCGTGACGCCCAGAAATCGCTTTGTTCCAACAGGCCAAAGCCACAGACGAACCGTATCTGCCCCTTGACTGACCCTCCCATGAACCGAGAAGCACGCACCGATCACCTTCGGATTTCTTTTGCACTGGGCTTGTTCAGCAAACGCGGGCACCACGAGCAGCAGGATTACAACCAATCGTTTCAAGTCAACACCTCTCTGCTGGCCGCATAATAGCGTTTTGCTGGGTACTAGGTACTAGGTACTCGGTACTTTGTCTTTCGGCGGCAGCGTCAGGCCGAACACGGAAATCATTCCCGGCCCGGCAACGTTCACTTTCGCATCCGCTGGACTGGGCAAATAGAGCGTCTGGCAATGCTCACAGCGGTAGACTTCAGCATTCTTTCCCCAGGCCTTTTCTGCGTCGCCGCAAGCCTTCTCGACCACGTCGGTCGAGTAAGACCAGCGCTTCAAATGTCCCCCGCAGAACTTGCCCTTTTCGTTTTTCTCGTTGCAAGCGCGCTGCCCGGCCTTCTTGATCTTGACCTTATGATTCGGAAGCTGCGCGGGAGTCTCGGTGCCCGCAGTGGTGATTTCGCCTGTCGCCAAAGGACTTACCCCTTGTTATGCGGCTCGCGCCGCCGGATTCGGCATTACGAGGGTCATTGTACTCGAAGGCTAAAGACAAAGGCCAAACCTCCGATGTCGTATGCTAGGCATATTCTCGTGACCGGCAATCTATCGCCAGAAATGAGCGTCTTCATGATGTGGCATCCGAAGAGATTTCTTTCCGCATGCGTGTCGATCTCGTTCTCGCTCGCACTCCTCGGCTCGACTGGCGCGCAGGTGCCCGATAAGAACCCCGATAAGAACAGCGACCGGCGAAGCGGGGCTCAAAGCGTGCAACTGGAATTGGTGCGCATCGAAACCGGATTTTTTGAAGCCTGGAAAGCGAAAGATGACGCCTATTTTCGCGAGCACATGCCGGAGAATGGAGTCTTCTGGGGCGAGAGCGGCACATTGGCGCGCGACCAGCAAATCGCGGCGGAGCAAGCCTCCGCAAAGACCTGCACCGTGGAGGGCTACAGCCTCTCCGATTTCGGCGCCCTCCCGCTCGCAACGGGCGCGTACCTGCTCACCTATAAGTTCGACCAGTACGGCACCTGCAACGGAGAAAGACTTCCGGTACACATGAACGGCAGCTCGATCTACGTTTTGAAGAACGGCCACTGGCAAGCCATCTATCGGGCGGAAGTGCCGCTGAAAGGTCAGGGCTGAACATTCCCACAGCAGGCCAGTTCACGGAGCAGCCAGCCTGGAATCGCGAATCAGAATTCGAACTTAGGTTTGGCCTGATCGGCGCCCACGCGCCCCACGGTAATCTCGGCCTTGTAATAATTCTCGCCCTTCATTGGTTCTCCCGCAATCCGCCGCAGCAGGGCGATCTGCCCGACGTGAGTAAGGGCGTCGGCGATCGGACCTTGAAAAAGTTTTTCCGCCGGGGCCTGCATCGGCTCAGTCGAGGCCAGGAAGCCGTCGAAATTCTTTATTGACGAGAAGAATCTTTCGACTTCCTTTTCCCACGGCAGGGGTTTGGAATCGTGCCATTCGCGTTTGCCGTTGGCCATGGAGAGTCCCCAATCCATCAGGTCTCCGATGTGCGCGAGAATCTTCTCCGGCGACCGCGCGGTCTCGGCAGCCTGAAACGTGGCAAAACTCTCTGACGCTCCGCGAACGGCCTTGCCTCCGCGGTAAGCGAGTGTGGCCAGCGCGTGACGCAGCAATTGCCGCTGCGGATCTGCATGAGATGAATCGTTCATGGGTCCCCTTTCAGTTTCCAGTTTCTAGTTCTCAGCAAATCCTTTGTCATTCCGACACCCGGCGAAAGCGAGGAGCGGAGGAATCTCGGTCTCGCCAGGTACTGGGCACTAGGTACCGGGTACTCGGTACTCACAACTTCTTGCGCAGCACAATGCCCGCCGCTCGCAGTCCTCCACGCAGTCGTTTTCGCCAGCCCCGCGCAAACTGGAAATCGAGAAACCCTTCCATTTGCCTGGCAAAGCGTGCACTATAACCGTACCACCAGACCTTCTTCATTCCCGGCACCAGGTCGGAATCGAGATACTTCAATCGCACCATTTCTTCCAGGCCGAAGCTTCCGTGCGCTCGACCTACGCCGCTGCATTTCACGCCACCGTGCGGCGCCTCGGATATGCCGAAACACGAAACTACATCATTGATCATGACGGCGCCAGCCTGAAGGCGCCGCGCCAGGCGCTCACCGCGGTCCGAGTTGCGTGTCCACACGCTCGCGGCGAGTCCATACTCCGAGTCATTCGCCAGCCTTACCGCTTCCTCATCGGTATCGAAGACCATCACCGGCAGCACCGGGCCGAATGTTTCCTCGCGCATGATCCTCATCTCGTGCGTCACATCCGCCAACACCGTTGGCTGATAGAAATTCTTCCCCAGTTCCGGCAGACGCGAGCCTCCGGCCAGAACCCGCGCACCGCGCGCCACGGCATCTTTCACGTGCGACTCCACAATCGCCACCTGGCGTTCGTGGATCATCGGGCCCACGTCTGTATCGGGCTCAAAGCCGCTCCCCACGCTCAGTTTCTTCGTTTTCTCAACACATGCTTTTAGAAACGCCTCAGACCGGCTGCGCTGCACGTAACATCGCTCCACCGAAAGGCAGGTCTGGCCGGCGTTCAGGAATGCCCCCCACACCGCCGCGCTCGAAGCCACGTCGATGTCGACATCATCGAGCACGATCATCGGATCTTTGCCGCCCAGCTCCAGCACAACCGGCAGCAAGCGCTCGGCGGCGGCCACAGCGATACGCTTGCCCGTGGCTACGCTGCCCGTGAACACAAGCTTGTCGATCTTTGCCCCGTCAATCCGTGCTCCGTCAATCTGTGCTCCGTCAATCTGTGAACGAATCAGCGCGGCTCCCGTGGCGCCGTCGCCCACCACGACCTGGAAAATATCGCGGGGCACGCCCGCAGAGCGCAGCAGAGACTCCAGTTCCATCGCTACCAGCGATGTAAACTCCGAGGGTTTCAGCAACACAGCGTTTCCCGCAACCAGTGCAGCAAGCGTCTCGGTTGCAGGAATCGAAAAGGGATAGTTCCATGGCGAGATAACCCCCACCACTCCATAAGGCTCGCGCACCAGCCGCCCTGCCTTAAGCTTGACAGCAAGATTGCCATGCGGAAGCGGCTCATCGTTGAGCAGACGATATGCGTTATCGATCAGGAACCGCGCCGCATCGAGCACCACCAGCACTTCGGTGGTCAGAGCCTCGGCCACGGGCTTGCCCGTTTCGCGCGTGACAGCTTCCGCGATTTTTGTTTTTTTCTCCAGCAGCTTGCGCTGAAACTCGCGGAGCACGGCGATGCGGCCGTGCAAATCGGTTTCTGCCCAGGCAGGCTGCGCCGCGCGTGCCCGCGCCACCGCCGCGAGGACTTCACTCTCGCTCGCACATGCCAGCTCGCGCAGGAGCTCTCCAGTCGCCGGATTCACAGAAACGACCTTCCGCAACGACGACGAGATGTGAACCTCTGCCATCACTCGCAAAGTCTTGGTACTCAAAGTCTCAATACTCAACACCTACCAGATACAATCCGCCGGCCGGGGCAGTCGCGCCCGCCGCTGCTCGGCTGCGCGCTTCCACTATGCGCGTCACATCCGCGGCCTGAAGCGTTCCCTTGCCCACGAGGATAAACGTCCCCACCAGATTTCTCACCATGTGGTGCAGAAAGCCCGATCCCTTGACCGTGTAGATGAACTCATCCCCCTGCCGCTCCCAGTTCGAGGAAAAAATGCGCCGCAGGTTCGAAACCGGGAAGCCTTCACGTCCCCGCTCCGGATCGACTGCGGCAAACGAAGTGAAATCATGTTCACCCTCGACCACCGCCGCCGCCCCCGACATTGCCGCCTCATCCAGTGGAAAGGGATAATGCCACACATACCTCGCCAGAAACGGCGGACAGGTCGCTGCCCGATAAATCCGGTAACGGTAGGTTTTTCCCTTCGCCGATTTGCGCGCGTGAAAGTCTTCCGGGGCTACCTCTACTTCGAGCACGCGCACCGACGCTGGCAAAATATCGTTCAGCGCCTTCATAAAATTTGCCGTGGGCACGGAAGACTCCGTCGCAAATGTCACCACCTGCGCCAACGCATGCACACCTGCGTCCGTCCTACCTGAGCCCTGCGGCAAAACCTTTTCTCCCGTGATTCGTCCAATGGCTGAGGCAAGTGTTCCTTGCACAGTCACGGCGTCGGGCTGGATCTGCCAGCCTGCGAAGTCCGATCCATCATAGGAGAGAATCAGTTTGAGATTGCGCATGCGAACTTCGGCCAATGCTTCGAGTCCCTCCGCTGCGGTTCGACATCCAAATCATTTCATGCGTCGATTTTTTTTCAGTCTGCAGTCTAAAGTCTTGCCTTAAACGATGGGGCCATTTGTGGAGGATGTTCAGCGACGCCAGCACTTTATCAGGTTCGGCTTTCCGCTGGCCCTGGAAAGAGAAGCTGCGGTCTCGGATATACTGTTGCGTTCAACAAATATTCGCCGCTTTCGCGGAGCTTTCAGGAACCCCGGTGCCGCCAGTTGCGTATCACTGACTGAGTAATTTTCATTTTGCGCAATTCCGGCTGTCTCAGGTTAGAAGTAAGTCTTTTTGTTACAAGCTCTTAAACGAACCAGCTTTTCGATGAACGGAGATGAGTAGATGCCATTCCAACGTTTAGCCTTAAGCGTCCGGTTGACCGCCGCCGTTTTATTCGGATTTATGACTCTCGCAGGTTGGGCGCAGGATGCGCCCGCCGCGCCGGTTTCGCAGAACACGCCGGAAACGCGGCCGCTTCCTGTGCTGAATTATTCCAAGCCGGTATCGCATTTTCCTAACCCGGTCGCGCCCTATACGGCGCGGCATCTCTCAGCGCCGAACCTGGCCAACACGGCGCGCATCGACGAACTGATGCACGATGGCAAGCTCTACCTGTCACTGAATGACGCCATCGCCCTCGCGCTCGAGAATAATCTGGATATCGCCATCGCGCGCTATAACCTGAATATAGCCGACACCGACGTGCTGCGTGCGAAAGCTGGCGCTGCCACCCTCGGCATCAATACTGGTATCGTGCAAAATACTCCCGGCGGCGGCGTCGGAGGTCTCGGCGGCCAGGTCGGCTCCGGCACAGGCGGCACCAGCCTGGGAGCAGGCGGGGCGGGCGCAGGCGCGGGCGGTTTGGTCGGCTCCACGCTCGGTCTGGGACCGCAGATCACCAGCTTCGATCCGATTCTCTCGGGCACGCTGCAGGAGGACCGTTTTCATATCCTCCCCTCCAGCACCTTCACTCCCGAATCGCCACAGAACACCACCACCGGCAACTTCGCGTATACGCAGGGGTTTTCGTGGGGAACGAATCTGTTGGTGGGTTTTAACAACACGCGCATCGCGACGGGAAATGCGCCTTTCACCACCTTGAGTCCGCAGCTCAATTCCAACTTCAAGTTCCAGCTCACGCAGCATCTGCTGCAGGGATTCGGTCTCGCGGCCAACAATCGTTTCATCAGTATCGCGAAGAACAATCGCGAAATTTCCGATGTGGCATTCCGCCTGCAAGTCATCACCACGGTGAACCAGATTCAGACTATGTATTGGGATTTGGTCTACGCCTACGAGAACGCGCGAGTGCAAAAGGAATCGCTGGCGTTCGCCGACAAGACGCTCTCCGACACGAAGAAGCAGGTGGAGATCGGCAGCCTGGCGCCTATTGAAGTCGTCCGCGCCCAGAGCACGGTTGCTCAGGACCAGCAAGCTGTAACGATCGCCCTGACCAACCTCCAGTTGGAGCAATTACTCATGAAGAACGCGCTCAGCCGTACGCTGCGCGATCAGACTCTGGCGGGAGCTGATGTGATTCCAACGTCCACCATGGAGCTTCCAGCGAGTGAATCGAACCAACCCACGCAGGATCTGATCGCCGACGCGCTGCGCCATCGCTCCGATCTGGTGGAGTCACGGATCCAACTCAATACGAGCGAACTCAGCAACAAAGCCGTTCGCAGCGCCCTGTTGCCGACGCTCGACCTTTTCGCCTACTACGGCGGCAACGGATTGGGCGGCGTGCAGAATCCAACCAATCTTTGCGCCAACCAGCCGTTGGCCGAGCAGGAACAGGGTTTTTGCGCTGGACCAAATCAGGCGGCCGGAGGCGAGACCTTCATCCCCATCGCACCCACGAACAGCTATAGCTCGACCCTCAACCAGCTGGTCAACTCCGCCGCCTCCGACAAGGGCGTCGGCCTGACTCTTAACATTCCGCTGCGTAACCGCGCGGCCCAGGCAACGCAAATCCGGTCGGAACTGGAATACCAGCAGGCCCAGATGCGCCTGCAGCAAATCGAGAACCAGATCAGCATCGAGGTTCGCAACGCCCAGTTTGGAGTGGAACAGAACCGCGCCAGTGTGGCTTCCGCGCAGGCTGCAGTTGACTATGCCAAGCAGTCGCTCGACGCGGAACAGAAGAAATATCAGTTCGGCACGTCGACCACGACACTGGTCCTGCAGACACAAAGCGCCTTGGCCACAGCCGAGTCCACTTTGATGTCGGCCATGGCGGCATACGAGAAGTCGCGCATCGAACTCGACCGCGCGATCGGCACCACCCTCGACCATGCTGGCATCAGCATCGACGACGCCGCAAAAGGCCAGGTCACACGCATGCCAGCTGTACCCAACATCGCGCCACGCAAAGACGTGCCGGTCCAACAGTAGTCCCAGTCACGACTCGGGCGTCAGACCTGTAGCCTCGGGCATCGGGCCCGCGAAATCCAACAGGTCTGACCCCCGAGTCTGATGTTCGAGTTCGGTTGCCTAACAATTCTTTACAATCCGCAGCCGTTTCGCCCGCTCGCTCCCGCTAAGATGGAGTGACGCTCTTATGTTTTCCGCCAATTTCCGAAAATCCCTTTTTGCGTGCTTCGCGATGCACCATCGTTTCTACTCAAGGAGACGAAACATGTCCTTGCTTTTTCCCCGAATCACTGTCACGGACCGATGGACCACTCGTTTCCTGATGGTCCTGGCTGTCTTAATCTGCGTGCCGTTACTGCCCCGCGCGTACGCCCAGGACGCCTCCGCCGCTCCGCTGCCGCAGAGTGCACCCGCACCTGCCGCGCCGCCGCAGGCGGTCCATTTGCAGGATTATTCCAAGCCACGCCCGGCCTTTCCTCATTTCCTGCAGCC
Source organism: uncultured Acidobacteriaceae bacterium (assembly GCA_963784085.1). GTDB lineage: Bacteria > Acidobacteriota > Terriglobia > Terriglobales > Acidobacteriaceae > Sulfotelmatobacter. Next base: position 131,901 of record CAWAQH010000019.1, read on the forward strand.
CTACCGGCCGCAGCAGGTGCCGCAGCCGAACCTGGGGAACTCGCCGCGTATCGACTCCCTCATGCGCGACGGCAAGGTTTATCTTTCGATTGACGACGCCGTCGCGCTCGCGCTCGAGAACAATCTCGATATCGATATCGCCCGCTACAACCTGAACATCGCCGACACTGACTACCTGCGCGCCAAATCAGGCGCCAACATTCTCGGCGTAAACGCGGGCATCGTGCAGAACACTCCGGGCGGCGGTGTAGGCGGCCTCGGCGGAACGGTTGGCTCCGGCACGGGAGGAACCACAGTCGCTCCCAGCGGCGTGGGCACGGGCACCAATGGCCTGGTAAGCTCCACGCTCGGCATCGGCGCGCCCATCACCAGCTTCGACCCGGTCGTCACCAGCACCTTGCAGCTCGACAAGAACAACACTGAATCCGTCAGCGTCGACAGCGTACCCCTGCTTTCTCAGAACACCTACACTGCCAACGTTGCCTACTCCCAGGGATTTCAGTGGGGGACGACTCTGAACGCGGGCTTCAATAACACGCACCTCGCTACCAACAGTCCCATCAGCCTGTTAAGCCCAGGAATCAATTCTAATTTCCAGGTCCGTGTGACGCAGAACCTGCTGCAGGGCTTCGGCTCGCTTCCTAATACTCGATTCATCCGTATCGCCAAGAACAATCGTGAGATTTCCGACGTAGCCTTCCGCCTGCAGATCATCACCACCGTCGATCAGATCGAAGACATGTACTGGGACCTGGTCTACGCCTACGAAAACGTACGCGTGCAGCAGGAAGCCCTCACCTATGCGCAGAAGGCGCTCACCGACACCAAGCAGCAGGCGAAAGTCGGCACGTTGCCACCCATCCAGGTGGTGAGCGCCCAGAGCACGGTTTCGACGGATGAGCAGAACTTGATCCTGGCGCAGAACAATCTGGAATTGGAAAAGTTGCTGGTGAAAAACGCGTTGAGCCGCAGCATCGAAGATCCGGCGCTGGCCGAAGCCGATGTAATTCCCACTTCCACCATGCAGATTCCGCAGGAAGAAACGGTCGTTCCCACCCAGGACTTGATCAATGAAGCGCTTAGCCATCGCGCGGAACTTGCCGAGTCGCGTATCGATCTCAATTCCCGCGACCTCAGCAGCAAAGCCGTCCGCAACGCCATGCTGCCCACGCTCGATGCTTACGCCTACTACGGCGGATCCGGGATCGGCGGGAACGTCAATCCCAACGTGCTGCCGCCAACGTGTACTACCGGGCCGCCGAACTGCTTCAGCGGCCCCAACGCGCCCTCGCCGTTTTCCAATGGCGGTCCGGTGAGCTATGGCGGCACGCTGAACCAGTTGTTCAACGGCACCGCGCCCGACAAGGGCATTGGGCTTGCGCTCACCATTCCGCTGCGCAATCGCGAAGCCCAGGCCAACCAGGTGCGTGCCGAACTGGAATACCGCCAGGCCCAGGTGAGGCTTCACCAGCTGGAAAATCAGGTGCGCATCGAAGTGCGCAACGCGCAATTTGACGTCAAGCAGAACCGCGCCTCGGTGCAGGCGGCCCAGTATGCCGTCGACTTTGCCCGCCAGACCCTCGATGCAGATCAACAGAAACTGAAAGTCGGCCTGACCACGACGACGGCCATTCTGCAGGACGCTTCCGTCCTGACTACGTCCGAGTCCAATCTGGTTTCCGCTAAGGCCGCCTACGAGAAGTCGCGCATCGAACTCGATCGTGCCACGGGATTGTTGCTGGATCATTCCGGCATCGACGTCTCTGACGCCACTCGCGGCCAGGTCACGCACCTGCCGCAAGTGCCCTACGTCGTTCCACGGCAAGATATAGTCCCGGCGCAAATACAGCAGACGCCATCCCCGGGCCAGCCGTAGTATTGTTGATTGTCGATTTTCGATGGCTGATTGAGATTCGCAATCCTCCATCGACAATCATCTCTCGGCAATGCCTATGTCCCTGTCCGTAGCGATCGTGGCGATGGATGAAGAGGCCAACATTGGCCGCACTCTGGGCAGCGTGCTCTGGGCCGACGAAATCGTACTGGTCGATTCCGGATCGAAAGATCGCACCTGCGAAATCGCGCGTGAGAACGGAGCCCGTGTCGTGGTCGAACCGTGGCGCGGTTATGTCGCCCAGAAACAATACGCGATCGAACTCTGCACCAAGGATTGGATACTGTTGCTGGACGCCGATGAAGAAGTGAGCCCCGCCCTGGCCGAAGAGATTCGCGCCGCCATCGCCGATCCAAACGCCGCGAGCGGCTACCGGCTTCCCCGGAAGAATCTGTTCCTCGGCCGCTGGATGCGTCACGGCGGATTTTATCCAGATCCCAAGCTACGCCTGTTCCGCCGCGGCCACGGGTTCGTCACTGGCCATGACCCCCACGACCGCTGCGAACTGAATCCGGATGTGCCCCAACAGACGCGACAGTTCCGCAACGCGCTCGTCCACTACACCTACCCGAATCTGACTCTCTACCTCGGCCACATGAACCGCTACTCCTCACTGGGTGCGCAACTGGCGGTTGCCAAAGGTCACCGCAGCTTCAGCTTCAACCACATTGTCCTGCGCCCCATGTTCACCTTTGTTTACAACTATTTCATTCGCCTCGGATTCCTCGACGGCCGCGAAGGCCTGCTGCTGCACATGTATCACGCCGGCTATGTGTCCTGGAAATACGCCAAAGCCTGGGAACTCTCGCGCAAAAAACCCTGAGAATCGTTCGCTGAAACCCTTTCACGAAAGCGCTCTTGCCGCCGCCGAACCGACCGGTCGCTCCTTCAATCGTTCTTCCATCCTGGCTCGCCTTGCCCGTTGGCGCGCGCTTCCCTATTATCGAAACAGCACACTGGGGTGCCCATGCCTGAGAAAAAGCCGTCCAAGCCGCAAGTTGCGGAAAGTCCCATCGCCGACGTTTTTGAGAACCGCCATCCTTCTGCCGGCGAGAAGAAGTGGGCGGAGAAAACGCTCGCGCCTACGCTGGGGAAAAGTCCCGAGCGCCCCATTGGCGCACCCACCGGCGTGAACCTCGACGAGCATGGGCACGCCCGCTTCACCACGATCTCCGGCGTCCCCATTCGCCGCCTCTACACAGAAGCTGATCTTCCCGAGGACTGGAGCGCGGAAAAATATCTCGGATACCCCGGCACGCCTCCCTACACCCGCGGCATCCACGCCACCGGATATCGCGGCAAGCTCTATACCATGCGCCAGTTCTCTGGATTCGCCTCACCCGAAGAGACCAATCAGCGCTACAAATACTTGTTGGAACACGGCGGCGGAGGCCTTTCCGTCGCATTCGACCTGCCCACCCTGATGGGCTACGACTCGGATCATCCCGCCAGCGAGGGGGAGGTGGGGAAATGCGGCGTAGCGATTGATTCGCTCGAAGACATGGAAATTCTTTTCGGCGGCATCGACCTCGAAAAAACGACCGTCTCGATGACGATCAATTCGCCCGCGTCCGTGCTGTGGGCAATGTACCTGGTGGTGGCGGAAAAGCAGGGCGCGGATTGGAAAAAGATCTCGGGCACGGTTCAAAACGATATTCTCAAGGAATACATCGCGCAGAAAGAATACATATATCCGCCCGGCCCTTCCATGCGCCTGGTGATCGACACCTTCGAGTTCGGATCGCTGTTCACGCCCCGCTTCAACACAATTTCGATCAGCGGATATCACATTCGCGAGGCGGGCTCGACGGCCCTGCAAGAGCTGGCATTCACTTTGTATGACGGCGTCGAGTATGTGGAATGGGCCCGGAGACGGGGGCTTGACGTGGACGATTTCGGTCCCCGCCTCAGCTTCTTCTTCAACGCGCACAACGATTTCTTCGAGGAGATCGCCAAGTACCGTGCCGCCCGCAAGATTTGGGGCCAGGTCATGAAAGAACGGTTTGGCGCCAGGAACGAGCGCACCTGGCTCATGCGCTTTCACACCCAGACGGCGGGAGTGTCCCTGCCGGCGCAGCAGCCCATGAATAACATTGCACGCGTGGCGCTGCAGGCTTTAGCGGCAGTTCTGGGCGGTACGCAGTCGCTGCACTGTGACTCCTACGACGAGGCACTGGCGCTGCCTACCGAAGAAGCCGCCCGCATCGCGCTGCGAACGCAACAGATCATCGCGTATGAATCCGGCGTTACTCAAACTGTCGATCCGCTGGGCGGATCCTATTTCCTGGAAGCCTTAACCCTCGAAATGGAAAAGGGCGCATTGGACTATTTCAACAAGTTGGATGCGATGGGCGGCATGGTAAAGGCTATTGAACGCGGTTATCCTCAAAAAGAGGTCGCCGAGTCCTCCTATCAATTCCAGCGCGCCGCCGAGGCCAAAGAAAAGATCGTTGTCGGCGTAAATGAGTTTGTGATCGAGGAAGAGTCGCCTCACATTCTCTACATCGACGAAAGCGTCGCGCGGCAGCAAACGGCCAAGCTCAAAACCTTGCGAGCCAGGCGATCGAATGACGAAGTGCGCCGCACCCTCGATGCGCTCAAAAAAGCGGCGAGTCAGGAACCGAAAGCGGGCACGAATGGAAACATCTCTCCAGCAAACACCATGCCCTACATTGTGGAGGCCGTGCGCGCGTACGCGACAGTGGGCGAAATATGCGAAGCCCTGCGCGAAGTATATGGGACCTATACCGAAGCAAGCATCACCTAGGCGGAAAAGCCGCGCTGAGAGCTCAGACCCGAAACGGGAAGAACATGAAATTTGTCGGGCGCTTGCCTCGGAAATATTGATCATCTTCGGCCTATGATTGAGATCACAATTTGTGATCTCAAAATGAAAACAGCCAAAAACACAACCTTGCTCCGCATGCCGAAACGCCGCCGGGCACCCGCCTTCGCGGTGGAATCACGCATACTATTTCTTCGCGGCCAACGGGTCATCCTTGACGCCGACATCGCCGAGCTCTATGGCGTATCGATTCGAGTGCTGAACCAGCAGATCAAGCGCAATCGCGATCGGTTTCCATGGGACTTCGTCTTTCAGCTCACACCAACAGAGCATCGAATCTTGAGATCACAGATTGTGATCTCAAGAAGCACGCACGGCGGGCGGCGCTATCCGCCCAACGCGTTCACCGAGCACGGGGCCATCATGGCCGCAACCGTGCTCAATTCTGAGCGCGCTGTCCACATGAGCGTCTTCGTGGTGCGGGCCTTTGTCCACGTTCGCGAATTGCTGGCCACAGACCGGCGTCTTGCTGAAAAGATCTCCGAACTGGAGAATCGCTTGGGCACGCACGATTCGGCAATTCGCAGTCTTTTTTCCGTCATCAAGAATCTCATGGCCCCAGGAAAAATGCGGCGCGCCCGAATCGGATTTCAGCTGCCACCATCCAAAGCTCAGGCATAATCCGCAAGACGCCGCCTTTGAACCCGGAGGCCAGACGACATCTGTGCCCCGCGCTGCGATCCATTGCGCCGCTGCAAGACGAAGTCGTGTCGCAACAAGATCACGATTCGTATTTTGTTCGCCTTGGAGGCATTTTGTGATAATGATAGAAGTCTATGCGTAAGGCCGTCAACCATCTCAAGAAATCCGACCCTGTCATGCGCGCCATCATCGAGCATATTGGGCCGTACCGCATGCAGTTTGGGCCGCCCGAGTTTCCAGCCTGGCCGAATCGATCGTCTACCAGCAACTGAACGGTAAAGCGGCGGAAACCATCTTCGAGCGCTTTCTCGCGGTCGCGAAAGAACCGCTCACACCTGAAGGCATTCTGAAGCTAACCGATGAGCAGATGCGCGGTGCGGGTCTGTCGAAGCAGAAATCGACTTACCTGAAGGACCTAGCGGCGAAGACAGCCAGCGGTCTGCTGGATTTTGCCCGTCTGCCGGCGTTGCCGGATGGAGAAATTATCGAACATCTGACCCAGGTCAAAGGGATCGGCGTGTGGACTGCGCAGATGTTTCTGATGTTCACCCTGAAGCGCGAGAACGTACTGCCGACGGGCGACTATGGAATACGCATGGCGATGTACAAGCATTACCTGGACGTGCAGCGCGCGAAGCTGGCGAAGAAGTCTGCGGCCGCCAAGAAGGGCCGAAAAAAGAAAATCAAGCTGCCCACCCCAGAGCAGATGGAAAAGATCGCGAGGAACTGGGAACCATACCGCAGCGTCGCCTGCTGGTACTTGTGGCGGAGCCTGGACACAAAAACTCTTTGAGCAGCCCTGTGCTCCTTGTGCCGGCGCTGTGGTTAAATGAGTGTGATGGCTGATCTCAAGATTCGCGTGCTGGTGGCCAAGCCCGGGCTCGACGGGCATGACCGAGGGGCCAAGGTGATCGCGCGAGCCCTGCGCGATGCCGGCATGGAAGTGATCTATACCGGCCTGCGGCAGACTCCAGAGATGATCGTGAGCGCGGCGCTGCAGGAAGATGTGCAGGTGATCGGGCTCTCGATTCTTTCCGGCGCTCACAACGCCATCGTGCCCCGGGTGATGGACCTGCTCAAGCAAAACAAGATGGACGACGTCCTGGTGCTGGTCGGCGGCATTATTCCAGACCAGGATGTCGGAGCCCTGAAAAAAATCGGCGTGGCCGCCATTTTTCAGCCGGGCACTGCCATGGATGACATCGTGAAGTTCATCCGCGCCAATGTGAAGGGCGCGGGCGTGCCACAATAGCCGCGCCACGATGAGCCGGCCTTCCGGCCTTCTCATTTTTCATGTCAAACCCAAGATCGTAGATTCCAACTCGGATTCAAGCTCGATGACAAGATCACAAGATCGTCCGACTCCTCCGAATCTTGCCGGCATCCGGCAGCAACTGGAGCGCACCACCGGGCCCGCGCCCTGGTATTGGAAAACCTTCCCGGCATTTCAGTCTCTCTCGGGACAGCGCTTCTTCTGGACCCATCACGGTGACCAGGGCCCGCTCGCATATCTGGTGACTCTGGCCCTGGAGCAGGAACCGGACAAGCCGCGCCTGGCGCTGAACACCTATTGCCGGCCGTTTCTCGTTCCGCCGCACTACCTCGGCGTCTGGTGCCCGGAAGGACGCAACATTCGTGTTGCCAGCTTCGATCCCGACCAGCTCAGAGCTTTCGACCTTTCTGAGCTCGCTGGATGGTTCAAGCAATCCTCCGACCGCATCTACGCCGCGACCGCGCCGGTAGCGGACTTTGAAATCCCGCTAGCGTTGGATCCGGGAATGCACAAGATCCAAGTTCCAGCGGAACTGGCGACGATCGACGAGTTGATCGTGCCCACCAGTTATAAGCCCACTTCCAATGACGACCCGGCATTCGCTTTATTTGTTCTCTATCTGCAAGCGGGACTGATGGAAGTGCTGCCGCAGAAGTGGTTCACCACCTCGCGGTACGAAGTGGGAAAGCAATGGATTTCACGCGCCGGACGCGACCCGGAATCCCACCGCATTTTCGGAGAATGTGTCGGCGCCGGAACATTTCTGCTGGAAGAAGACGGCTGCCGGCTGGCGTGGATGGAAGGGCGTTAGCAGCGCTATCGTCGCAGGTGTTCCGGGCCTCGCGAGCAGCAAGGAAAATCACACATCGGTTCCTCAAAATCTCTAGAATCAGGTTGGCAAAGTTGACGGCCTCCGCCTTTTTCAGCTTGAGCCGTGAGGGCACAACTTCTCTTTTGCGGCTTCGATCCGAGGATGGAACCAATCGCCTCACGCGCGCATGCGTGCTGGCTCTCATCGACGCAATCGGCCAACTGGCACAGGAAGCGCAACCCCTGGTGATTGCGGGAAATGACAATTTTTTTCGGCGGGAGCGGATCTGGCGGAGATCGTAAAGCTCGGCGCTGCGGCGGACATTTAGAATTCTCCAGGATGGGGCAAGAATTCATGCGCCGGTCGATGAGTTCCCTGCCCCGACGTAGTGCGGCGATTTCGGGATACTGCATGGGTGGCGGGCTGGACTGGCGCTGGCTTGCCGCTACCGGATCGCGTCTCCGCGCGCGATCTTCGGTCATCGTGGCGCTGCCCTCGGATCTATCACGGGCTGGGGAGGAACGCAGCGCCTGCCGCGTCTCGTCGGCAAGGGCGCGCACTACAGATGTTTGTGGCGGCGGACAAGCGTGATGTCGAGCGCGCCCTGAGCATCGGGCTGATGGACGCGATCGTGGATGACCGATGCCGAGGGTTGTCGAGTCGGCCCTGAGGGTGCAGAGCGACCCGCCTCGATCGCTGACTCGCCGCGTTGCGCGTTTCTACCTCGCTGGTATACCGTAATCAGTCCGATTTCATTCCTATCTTCATGTCGAACCGTAACGAAGCCCCTCCCGACCAATTCGGTCGCAACCGGCACCGTCCTGACCACGAAGGTCGATCCTACGTCGGCCCGCTTTGAAGCCAACATGCGGTTTCTGGCCGACTTGATGTCTCAGGTGCGCAACGAAGGAGAGAAAATTTGCGAGGGCGGCGGCGCGAAAGCCATCGAGAACCAGCACAACAAAGGCCGACTGACGGCGCGGGAACGAATCGAGTTGCTGGTCGATCCCAGGACTTTTTTCGAGCTGGGACTTTACGCCGCTCATGGCATGTATGAAGAGTGGGGCGGGGCGCCGGCGGCGGGCGTGATCACGGGGCTGGCGCGGATCCAAACCCGCATGGTGATGATCATCGCCAACGACGCTACGGTGAAGGCCGGCGCATTTTTCCCGATGACCTCGAAGAAAGTCATTCGGGCCCAGAACATCGCGATCGAGAATCGCATTCCAACGATCTATCTGGTGGACTCGGCTGGGGTGTTTCTTCCGCTGCAGGAGGATGTTTTTCCCGATACCGATGATTTTGGCCGCGTCTTCCGCAACAATGCGGTGATGTCGGCGATGGGCATTCCTCAGATCGCGGCGATCATGGGCATGTGCGTCGCCGGCGGCGGATATCTGCCGGTGATGTGCGACCACGTGTTGATGACCGATGGCAGCGGACTTATTTCTGGCCGGGCCGGCGCTGGTTCAGGCGGCGATCGGGCAAAAAGTTTCGGCGGAAGAGTTGGGCGGCGCGGCCATGCATTCGGCAATCAGCGGTACGGTGGATTTTCGCGAAGCCGGACGACGAAGCCTGCCTGGCGCGCATTCGCTCGATCGTCGAGAAGTGGGGCTACCGGCGGCAATCTCCGTGGGACCGGCAAGAAGCCGGTCGAACCGGCACTGGCCGCGGAAGAAATTTATGGCATTTATGACTCGTCTGCCGGCGCGTCCCTATGACATGAAAGAGATTCTGGCGCGCGTACTCGATGGCAGCCGCTTCGACGAATACAAGCCCGAATATGGTAAGACGCTGGTCTGCGGCTACGGGCGCATCGGCGGCTTTGCCGTAGGCATTGTGGCCAACCAGAAGCTTCATGCGCAGCAAACCGACATGAAGGCCACAAGCGAATTGAGTTCGGCGGCGTGATCTATACCGAATCGGCTGAGAAAGCGGCGCGCTTCATCATGGATTGCAACCAGAACCTGATTCCGCTGGTTTTTTTCCACGACGTAAACGGGTTCATGGTCGGGCGGGACGCGGAGTGGAGCGGCATCATCAAAGCAGGCGCGAAGATGGTGAATGCGGTATCGAATTCAGTGGTGCCGAAGATTACGGTGATTGTGGGTGGATCGTTCGGCGCCGGGCATTACGCCATGTGCGGCAAAGCATACGATCCGCGATTTGTTTTCGCGTGGCCGACGGCGCGCTACGCGGTAATGAGCGGCGACGCGGCGGCAGGAACGCTGGTGGAAATCAAAGTCAAGCAACTGGAGCGCGGCGGCAAGAAATTGAGCGAGGAAGAAAGAAAGAGTTGTACGAGTCGACGAAGCGAACGTATGACGAGCAAACCGATCCGCGCTATGGGGCGGCGCGTTTGTGGATCGACAAGATTATCGATCCCATCGAGACGCGCGACGCGATCACCCAGGCGCTGGAAGCGGCCGCGCTGAATCCGGACGTGCCGGAGTTCAAGGTGGGCGTGCTGCAAACGTGATTCAGCATTGGGTGCTTGCGGCGATCGATTTGAACATCCCGTCGATCCGCACGTATTACAATCGTCTCGATGGCTCAATCATCCGTGGCTAAGATTTTTCAATATGTCGAACCAGTGTCAAACTGGTCGAGTGTCCGCGCGATGCCTGGCAGGGGCTGAAGGGGCAGATTCCCGCCTGACATCAAGTGGCTTACTTGAAAGCCTTGATCAGCGCGGGTTTCAAGCACATCGATGCGGTGTCGTTCGTCTCGCCGAAAGCGGTGCCGCAGATGGCGGACTCGGAAGAAGTATTGAAGGAACTGGATCCGCCCGATGATGTTGAAATCATCGGTATCGTGGTCAACGAAAAGGGCGCGCAGCGGGCGATCGAGACGCAGGCCGTGCATACCCTGGGATTTCCGTATTCGATTTCGGAAACTTTCCTGCGCAAAAATCAGAATCAATCCGCCGAAGACGCGCTCGAGGAATTGGAGAAGATCCAGCAAAAAAGCCGACGAAGCGGCGCTCGACGTGGTGGTCTACATCTCGATGGCGTTCGGCAATCCTTATGGCGATCCGTGGAATGTGGATGAAGTGGTGGATGCCATATACTTGCTGGAAGTCGACAACCTGAAGATGATTTCGCTCGCCGATACGGTGGGCATGGCGACTCCGGGGCAGATCGGCGAACTGGTTGGGGCGGTGATGGCGAAGTACGATTACCTGGAGATTGGCGTACACCTGCACAGCCGTCCGGACCAGGCGGCCGAGAAAGTTCTGGCGGCCTATGATGCGGGTTGCCGCCGGTTTGATTCCGCTCTGGGCGGCCTGGGCGGATGCCCGTTTGCTCAAGACGCGCTGGTCGGCAACATTGCGACCGAGAAAGTGATTGAGGCATTAAGGGAGCATGGCGCGGAGTTGCCGCCGCTGAAGTCTCTGGATACGTCTGCTGAGAGCGACAGCGGAGATGGGAGCGAGATACTCGAATTCCGTCAGCGACGATTAGTTTTGAAATGGGCGCGACCTGCAGGCGCGCCGCAAATGAGCGACAAGCGACGATCAGGTTTTCAGACACAGGCGACTTTTTAACATGACCTACAAAACGATCTTGCTCACTTACGATTCCGGCGTTGCGACCATCACGCTGAACCGTCCCGAGAAACGCAATGCCGTCAGCTTTGAGTTGATTGACGATTTGCTGGCCGCGCTGAAAGAAGCGGAGGCTTCCGACGCGCTTGTGCTCGTCGTGACGGGCGCGGGCAAAGCGTTCTGCTCCGGCATGGATCTGGAGAATTTGAAGTCCCTGCTCGGCCGCCACCCCCAACAAAATCTGGAAGATTCCAGAAAGATGGCGCGGTTGTTTCGCTCGCTATATGAATTTCCTAAAGTCACCATCTCGGCGGTAAACGGGCCGGCCATCGCGGGAGGCACGGGACTGGCGTTGTTGTGCGACTTCACCCTGGCCGTGCCGGAAGCCAAGTTTGGCTATACGGAAGTGCGCATCGGTTTTGTGCCGGCGATTGTTTCCACGTTCTTATTGCGTCAGGTGGGTGAGAAGCAGGCGCGCGACCTCCTGTTGACCGGCAGAATTTTTGGCGCGGAGGAGGCGGCGCGCATGGGGTTGGTCAACGAAATCGTCGCGCCGGAGAATCTGCTGACGCGGGCCCGTGAGTTGGCGGCGACTCTGATGGAGAACAGTCCGACATCCTTGCGCGCCACCAAGAAACTGTTGAGCGATCACGTTCGCGCCGAGTTGGACGCACAGACTGAGGCCGCTGTCCGCGAAAATGCAGGGATCCGAGGCACCGCCGACTTCCGCGAAGGCATTGCCTCGTTTCTTGAAAAGCGCAAGCCGGTGTGGAGCGGGAAATGAAATCGAATCCACAGGCGATAAATGAAACCCGGCTGCGCGTGCGTTACGCTGAGACCGACCAAATGGGAGTGGTTTACCATGCCAACCATTTCATCTGGTTTGAAGTCGGGCGCGTCGAATTGTTAAGGCAGTTGGGTTTCTCCTACCGAGATATGGAGAGCCAGGATCACTGCTTCATCGCCGTGGTCGAGGCGAACTGCCGTTATCACGGCCCGGCGCGTTATGACGATGAACTGGTCGTGCGCACACAGTTGATGAACGTGCGCGAGTCGGTGATCCATTTTGGCTATGAATTGCGGCGCGCCACGGATGGCGTGCTGCTGGCCGAGGGCGAGACGACGCACATTGTAACGGATGAAAACATGAAGGTGAGGGCACTGCCGGATAAGTATATGAAAGCATTTCGCGCGGCGGTGGGAAAGAGCTGATTCGATGGCAGGAAACGGGAAACTCGATTGAACGCACTCCACATTAACGGCAACGATCTAACTCTGGAATCGGTGCGGGAAGTCGCGGTTGAACGGCGTCCCGTGCTGCTGGCGGCGGATGCGCGCGAGGCCGTCGACCGGGCGCGCGCCGTAGTGGATGAAATTGTGGCCGGCAACAAACTCGCCTATGCGGTCACCACCGGCGTGGGCAAGCTCAGCGATGTGCGCATTGTCGGCGAGCAGATCCGCGAACTGCAGGTGAATCTTGTCCGCTCCCATGCGGTGGGCGTGGGGGAACCGCTGGCGGCGGCCGAAACTCGCGCCATGATGCTGCTGCGCGCGAATTCCCTCTCCAAGGGCTATTCCGGTGTGCGCGGCGTTGTCATCGACACGCTTTGCGAGATGCTGAACCGCGGAAGTCCACCCGTTTGTGCCATCGCAAGGCAGCGTGGGCGCGAGCGGCGACCTGGCGCCACTGGCGCATTTGGCGCTGGCTTTGATTGGCGAAGGGGAGTGCATCAACGCAGTGGCGCTCGCATTCCAGTGCCGACGCGCTGAAACAGGCTCAGATCAAGCCACTGATGCTGGAAGCGAAAGAATCCATTTCGCTCATCAACGGAACTCAAGCCATGCTGGCGGTTGGCACTTCTGGCGCTGCTGGCCGCGGAAACCTGGTCGATTCCGCTGACGTCATCGGCGCGACTACTCTGGACGCTCTGCGAGGAACGGATGTGGCTTTCGATGAGCGCATTCACAAAGTGCGGCCGCAGCCAGGACAAGATGAGACCGCGGCCAACCTGCGCCGGATGCTCGAAGGCAGCGAGATTCGCGAACGCACCGCGTATTGCGGCGGCGCGTGCAGGACGCCTACTCGCTGCGCTGCATTCCGCAGGTGCACGGCGCGGTGCGCGACACGCTGGCGCATTGCCGCAGATGATTGAGATCGAGGCAAACTCGGCAGTCGATAACCCTCTGGTGTTTGTCATGACGCCAGGAATTACACAGCGATGTTATCTCCGGCGGAAATTTCCACGGTGAGCCGCTTGCATTTGCATTGGATTTTCTGGCGATCGCGCTGAGCGCGCTGGCCGGCATTTCGGAGCGCAGGATCGAGCGCATGGTGAATCCGCGACTTAAACGAGGGTTTGCCGCCATTCCTGGCCCGGGAGCGGGGCTAAATTCCGGTTTCATGATGGCGCAAGTAACGGCAGCAGCGCTGGCCAGCGAGAACAAAGTGCTGGCTCATCCCGCATCGGTGGACTCGATTACGACCTCCGGCAACAAAGAAGATTATGTTTCCATGGGCATGACGGCCGCGAACAAGCTGAGACGCGATCGTCGAGAATACCCGCAACGTACTGGCGATTGAGGCCATGGCGGTGGCCCAGGCATCGATTTCCTGTCCCCACTGAAGACTTCAAGCGCGGGCAGGCGGCGCACGCGGCGATCCGGGCGGTTTGTCCCACGATGAGAAGGATCGGGCGATGTATAAGGACTTCGCTCGAATCGCGGAGTTGATTGCGAGCGGAAGGTGGCGGAGGCGCTGAGATGAGTTCGGCCGAAGGCAGACCGGGTTCGCCTCGATGGACTATTGACGGGAGCTGTCCTACATAGGCAGTCGCTACGCCGTTCTTGCCGCGCTTCCATCCAAGTCCTAACTTATCCGCAATTCCCTTCAAGCGCCTCGATGCAGAAGGCGATGTGCTCATCCAGATCCACGCCCAGGTCTGCGGCGCCGTTGATGATGTCGTCACGGTTGACTTTGCGGGCAAAGGCTTTGTCTTTCATTCTTTTTCGCACCGACTTTGTATCGACTTCGGCCAGCGACTTGCCGGGCTTGATCCGGGCCACGGCGGTGATGAAGCCGGCAAGTTCGTCGCAGGCGAAGAGAGCCTTCTCCAACGGCGTATCGCGTGTGACCGCGGTGTATTCGGCATGGGACATGATGGCGCGGCGGATCGACTCGGGCCATCCCCGCTCTTTCAGGATCTCGTTTCCCTTGTAGGGATGGTCTTCGAGGCTAGGGTATTTTTCATAGTCGAAATCGTGGATCAGACCGACGATGCCCCACAGGTCTTCTTCGGACAACCCAAGGGCTAACCCCTCCGAGTTCCCGAGCCCGAACTTTCCGGAGCAGGCGCGCATGCAGGCTTCAACCGCCAGCGCGTGCTTGCGCAAACTTTCTGACTGCGTGAACTCAGTTAGTAAACACCACGCGGACTCGCGATCGATCATGCTTTGCGCCCTGTTTCTGCGGGATTTCTCCGCTTGGCTCCGGGTTTCACCGGCACATCTGCTGCTTTCATCATTTTAACCTTGACTTCCACAGGCCTTGTACCGCAGATTGTTTCAGCAGCGAAACCTCCCCCAAGTTGTGGTTTCGCTGTCAGATGCAAGGAGAGCCGGCTCTGGCACTCCCACAACCCGATGGCTACGACTCTTGCCCCAGTAGATTCTAGGGAAGTCGTCCGTTGCGATCATTGCCTGCTGGTTCAATTCCGTACGGTCAATAACAATTGCCGTCGCTGCCACTCGTCCCTGGACGAGGAACCTGAGCCCGAGCCGGTGGTGCTGACGCCGCCGGTGATGATGCCGATGCCCGGAATGGGCCGCGGACATCTTAACCTGGCCGTATCGATCCGCTCGCTGCGCTTGCGCAGCGGGTTGAGCCAGCGCCAACTAGCGGGACGCATGTCCGTGCCGCGCACCTACGTTTCTAAAATTGAAAACGAGAAAGCCACGCCCACGCTGTCGTCACTGGAGCGGCTGGCGCGCGCCCTGGAGGTGACCGTGCCCGAACTGCTCAGCGGGGGAGAAAAGAACCGTCAGGACGAAATCAGCGAGCTGATGAAAGATCAGTTCATCGCTGAGATTCTGCCGTTCGTTTCGCAACTGAACGGGATGCAGATGTCGAGCATCCTGACTCAGGTGCGGGATTTGACGATCAGGCCAAGAAGGACCGCGTAGGCGAAATCCTTCGCCGCAGAAAGCGCGGCTCAGGATTTCGGCTGCGCCTCAATTTTTATCCGGGCAACCAGCCAACGGAAGCCGGGACCGAACTTTGGTCCCGGCTTTTTTCGAATATCCAGAGGAGCGCCTCCCGCCGAATCTGCGGGCCAAATCCAGGGTACGCACACGTTCCTCGCAAAAGGGCAAAAGGGTCGCCGAGGCGCTGCAGTCTTTTCGTCTTCCTCAATAGCGCAGCCGGCAGAATTCGCGGGCGAGGGCGCCACTCAGGCAGAGTGCCCATTTTGGCACCACCGTACATTGCTTCCCCGCTTCCCACCGTGTTAGCCTCTTACCGAAGGGGATCACTTTGCAGCACAAAGTTCCCGCCGGGCTGGATCGGAAAGAAACGGAAGTCTACCGGCATCTGGATCCAGAGCGGCTCCCGAAGCACATCGCCATCATCATGGACGGCAACGGGCGCTGGGCCAAGCGGCGCCACATGCCGCGCGTGGCCGGGCATCGCGCCGGAGTCGCATCCGTGCGCTCGACGGTGGAGACGGCGGCGCGCATTCACATTCATGCCCTCACGCTTTATGCTTTTTCCGAGGAAAACTGGAAGAAGCGTCCGAAGAGCGAAGTCGACTTCCTGATGCGCCTGCTGAGCCGCTACCTGAAGGCGGAAGTGCCTACGCTGAACGAGAATAATATCCGCCTGGAATATATTGGCCGGCAGCACGAACTGCCGGAAGATGTGCAGGAGCGCATGGCCTGGGCGCGCGAGGCGACTGAGAAAAATACCGGGACCGTGCTCACGCTGGCGCTGAACTACAGCGCGCGCAGCGAGATGGTAGACGCGTTCCGTTCCATGGTCAACGCCGCGTCGCAGAACGGCGGCCTCGATCATCTGCAAATCGACGAGGAAACGGTCGGCCGTCATCTTTATACCCGCCACCTGCCCGATCCCGATCTGGTGGTGCGCACTTCCGGTGAGATGCGGCTGAGCAACTTCTTGCTGTGGCAGTTGGCTTATGCCGAGATTTATGTGACGCCCACTTTGTGGCCGGATTTTCGCGGGGTGCATCTGCTGGAAGCGGTTGCAGAGTATCAGAAGCGAGAACGACGCTACGGCGGGCTGGATGGGGATTCGCATGGGCGTGGCGAGACCGCGAAGGTTCATCAGTAAAATCAGCGTCCGATTGCATGGATAGAAGCAGCAGGTTCCTCGACACGCTTTCGCCGCCTTCTGCGGCTGCAAGCGGCTCGGAATGACAAAAACTTTCTTAGGGTGACGAACCTTCTTGCTGAAACGCATCGCGACCGCGGTGGTCCTGATCCCGATTGTCATGCTGCTGGTGCTGCGCGCGCCGGTACCTGTCGTGGCGGTGTTTGCGGCTGCGGTGGCGCTGGTAACGGTGCAGGAATTTCTTAAGCTGACCGAATCCTACGGCGTGGCGCCGCTGCGCCTGCCGACCTACATCTTTGTGGGATTGTTATTTCTACTGCTGGCCGCCGGCGCGGCAGTCGAGACGCCACAACTTTCGGCGCTCAAGTTTGTCGTGGCGTTAGGATTTGCCTGCGCCATTGTTCCATTTCTTTTCCTGACACTTACCATGCGGCGGGTAGAGATGAGCGGCGCGTATCCTGCGGCGGCAGCCTCGGCCTTCGCCGTTGTATACATCGCCGTGCCTCTGGCCATGCTGGTGCAACTGCGGCAGCAATACGCGGGAGCGTTCTTGATGCTCTACCTGCTGCTGGTGGTTTGGGCAGGAGACATTTTCGCCTACTTCGTGGGCCGCTCCGTGGGACGGCACTTGATGGCTCCGCGCATCAGCCCCAAGAAAACCTGGGAAGGTGCAGCGGCTTCGCTGGCAGCGAGCCTTCTCGTCGGAATTCTTCTCTTCACTTACGCCCTGCAGATCAGCGAGTTCCTGTTGCGTGTGGGCCTGATCCAGCGCCGCGACGGCCTGTTCGGGCTTGAGAAACCGGAACTTTGGCCGATCATTGTTCTCACCATCGCGCTGAATATCGCGGCACAGCTTGGCGATCTGGTGGAATCTCTGATCAAACGCGGGGCCGGAGTGAAGGATTCGGGCACGATTCTCCCCGGCCACGGCGGGATGTTGGACCGCATCGATGCGCTGCTGTTTGCGGCTCCGGTACTGTGGTTTTACGCGGCATGGCGCGTGATGCAGTAGAGGTTCGCTACCTTG
The DNA here is from genome assembly GCA_963784085.1 of uncultured Acidobacteriaceae bacterium. GTDB lineage: Bacteria > Acidobacteriota > Terriglobia > Terriglobales > Acidobacteriaceae > Sulfotelmatobacter. The sequence continues at coordinate 149,284 of CAWAQH010000019.1, forward strand.
GCTTGTCCCAAAGATTCTTGGACCTTGCACCGTCAAGCGATTGTTTGAGATGGGAGCCAAGACCATACGCAGCAGCCGTCTCTGCGAGGATCTGCCACAAGACGTCGTCGGGGTACCTATCGCAACCTAATCCCAGTCCAACAATGTGTCCGCTTATTTGATGTTGGAGTTCGTTCAGGCCTTTGAAGCCTCGGCTTTGCAGTTCTCCTGGTGGATGAAGCCCGAACTCACGGCCGTGAATTGTAAGGTCGCTGGAGACAAGGGCGAGAAAAACCTGCTTGTCGGAGTCTGTCAGTGCGAGATACCAATCTCGTAGATTGTCGTCGTTCATGTCGGGACCTCCTGTTTGTTTAGTGATTGAGGATTCTTCGAGGGTCGTTAGGGGCCTTCGGAGGGATGCGTGAGCGCGGACCAAAACGCGGGGATTGAAGCGTAGATACAGGGAAATAGTATCCGAAACGGCCAGCACGGTCGAGCAGAAACTACCTGTCGCCGTTCGGTTACAAAACGCCGCCGCCTCGGCACTCAAGTTTCGCACCTGGGGCGGAAAGCATCGTAGAATTAGAGTTTGGGTTGGGCGTTTGCACGGAAGCTCTTTCTGATGAAACACATCTCCATCCTGGGCTCTACCGGTTCCATCGGCCGCAGCACGCTTAGCGTGGCCGAATCCTATCCCGAGCGCTTTCAGATCGTCGCACTGGCAGTGGGCTCGAATCTCGAAGCGGCATTCGAGCAGGCGCGGACGTGGCATCCCCGAATGATTTCAATTGCCGCGGAATCCGATGCCGATATTCTGCGCGCGCGCCTGAAGCAAGCCGGCTTGAGCGAAATCGAAGTCGTCTATGGCTCGGCTGGAACGGTGAAAGTTGCGACCCATCCTGAAGCTGATTTCGTGGTGAGCGCCATTGTGGGCGTGGCCGGGCTTGAGGCGACTTATGAGGCGGTAAAGGCGGGAAAGACGCTCGGATTGGCTAACAAGGAGTGTCTGGTGGCGGCTGGCGAGTTGATCACCGCCGAGGCGCGCCGCCAGGGCAAGCCACTGCTGCCGATCGACAGCGAGCACAATGCCGTCCACCAATGCCTGCGCGGCGGGCGGATGGAGGAAGTCGAGCGCATCTGGCTGACCGCCTCCGGCGGACCTTTTCTGAATACTCCGCGCTCGGAATTCAGCTCCATCACGGCGGAGCAGGCGCTGAATCACCCCACCTGGAAGATGGGCAAGCGCATCACCATCGACTCTGCAACCCTGATGAACAAGGGTTTCGAGGTGATCGAGGCATGCAGATTATTTCACATGCCGCCTTCGAAAGTGGAAGTTTTGGTGCATCCTCAGTCGACAATTCATTCCATGGTGGAGTTTGTGGATGGCAGCATACTTGCTCAATTTTCAGTGACCGATATGCGATTACCCATCCTCTACGCGCTGACGTATCCCGAGCGAATTCAGTCGGATATGCGTTTCCCCGTCGGGTAACCTGCGTCATCTGGACTTCTGCCCTCCGGACATGAAAAAATTCCCTTGTCTGCGTCTGGCGTATGAAGCGGCGGAGGCAGGCGGGGCAAAAACGGTCGCCCTGAACGCGGCGGATGAAGTGGCGGTGGCTGCGTTTCTCGATGGCGGCATCGCTTTCGATGAGATCCCAAAGATCATCGAACAGACGGTTTCCGCATCTAATGCTGGAGGGCTGGAGTCGATTGCCGGGGTGCTTGAAGCCGATGCCGAGGCCCGCCGATATGCACAAGAGAGGGTCCAGGCAATAAGCACGAAAGGCGCGCGGCCTCGGGCAACATCTGTGGTGTAGGGGCTGAATCTAACGGGGGAGTTGTTCACGTATTTCTTATATGTCTGATTTCTTGATTTCCGTCGCCGCCGTCGCTGTGGTTCTGGGCTTCATGATCCTGATCCACGAGTTTGGCCACTACGCCGTGGCCAAACTGCTTGGGGTTCGGGTGGAGCAGTTCGCCATCGGGTTCGGCAAACGCCTGGTCGGTTTCCGCAAGGGCGACACCGACTACCGCATCAATATTTTGCCCCTTGGCGGCTACGTCAAGATGAGCGGCGAGAATCCCATGGATGAGCGCACCGGCGATCCCGGTGAATTCATGTCGCATCCGCGCTGGCACCGTTTCCTGATCGCGATTGCCGGGCCGACGATGAACATTCTGCTGGCGATTTTCCTGCTCACCGTCGTTTACATGATGCATTACGAGTATCCCGTGTTTCTCGACCAGCCGGCGGTCATTTCAGGCCTGAAGCACGATTCGCCCGCGGCCAAAGCCGGCTTGCAGCCCGGCGACCGGATCGTAAAAGTCGATGGCATCGAGAACCCCACGTGGGAGCAGTTGCAGCCGCGGGTTTGGCTCAGCGCGAATCAGCCGCTGGCCATCACCATTCAGCGCGGGCAGCAGACCTTCCAGGCGACCGTGACTCCTCAGGCTGTGACCACTTCGGAAGTGGGGTCTGCAGGATGGTATCCGGCAGAGCCGGTGGTAGTTGGCCGCCTTGAGGCCGGCACACCCGCCGCCAAGGCTGGCATTCAGGAGAACGACAGAATCGTAGCCCTGGATGGAAAGCCGCTGCCTTCGATTGAAAGCATGATCGAGCGGCTGCAGGAAACCAAGGACAAGCCTGTCGATCTTACGGTAATCCGGGGCAACCAGAATCTGAATTTCCATCTGACCCCGGTGCTATCGTCCACCGAAGATCCTAAGGAACAAAGGTACCGGCTGGGGTTCCTGAACAAGAGCGAGACCAAAGTGACCAAGCTGCCGTTCGCCCAGGCGCTGGGTCTTTCGCTCGATCAGAACAAGAAATACTCGCTGCTCATCCTGGAACTGGCCAAGAAACTGGTGCAGGGCAAGGTTTCGCCGCGCATGGTTTCGGGCCCCATCGGCATCGCTCAGGATGCCGGTTACGCCGCGCAACAAAAAGGCTGGTCTCCGTTGATGGAGTTAACTGCAGGCATCAGCCTGAACCTTGGCATCTTCAACCTGCTGCCGATTCCCATTCTCGACGGCGGCGTGATCCTGTTTCTTCTGATCGAAGGCCTCATGCGCCGCGACGTCAGCCTGCGCATCAAAGAGCGCGTATACCAGGCCGCATTCGTCTTTCTGGTGTTGTTTGCGGTGATGGTGATCTACAACGATCTGGTGAAGACGCTGGGGGGATGATGGATCGACTGCCCTAGGGTTTACCGCACACCCTCGACCAGAAACAGGTCCGAGAGTTCACGATCGAACGAATAAGCGTAGGCCTTGCCGTCCGCAGTCATGCGCACATTCAGCACCGCCGTCACCCCCGCCGGGTCGGCGGGCGCGAGCGTCGTTACCAGTTCCCTTTTTCCGGTGGCAAGATCGAGCCGGTACACGGGCGCGGACGTTTTTTCATCGTGATACACATAGGCCGAGCGCCCGTCCGCCGTCCAGTTGATCCAGACATCTTCGGGCATCCAGCCGGGAATCGCACGCGCATCTCCGCCCGCTATCGGATAGAGTCCGCCTTTGCCACTTAAGTCTCGGGCGAAAATGAACTTGCTGTCTGGAGAGACCAGGTGCGATTCGAAATGAGTCGGTTTCACCGAAATCGACGGGGTAACGCCACGCGGAAGTCCCGCTGCATCCTGGAGATACATTCGCCATTCGTGACCGTCATTTCCCGCGAAGTAGACGCCTTTCCCATCGGGCATAAAGCCATGGGAAGTGGATTCCTGGATTGCACCGCTATCGAGCTTCTGCTGCTCACCTACTCCAGTCGGCAGTAAGACAGAATACCCGACGCCTACCGTCGAGGCTTCCCTCGCGAACGCTCGCGCCCCATCAGGCGAGAGAACCGGTTCCCACCATGCCCCTAGCTTGATAGCGGGCGCCCCGTCAGTCTTTCGCAGGTAGGCCAGGCAGGACATACCCGCCGCTTCTCCCCAATCGTCAAAACTAACCTGTGTGCCGTCGGGCGAGAGATCCCGTAAGACCGCATAATCGAGCCAGGCTAGGTCGCGTTCTTTGCTTTCCCCTGGTCCCTTGAACTGCAACCCGCTCCGCCACAATTCTCTCGATAGCAGGATCCGGCCGTCTCGCGACACATCGTGGAACCGGAGCATGCCCGGCAGACGCAGAACAATCCGGTCGTTGTTCTTGCCTTTCCCGTGCAAAGTGAAAGCGTGGATGGCGTCCGCCCAGCCCACGCTCGTGGTCTCGCCGACCCACACTTCTTCTCCCGACGGAGGCCATGCCATCCCTTCCAGGCTCGTAAGGGCGGCTGAGCGCAGCAGTTCCTTTCCGCTCCGGTCGAGCGCGACGACATGACCTCCGTCGCCATCGGGCCCCAGGAATTCTCCGAACGCCACTGCGGCGCCACGCGGCGAGATGCGCAAATATCCGAGCGGGTGGTCGCTCTCGTAAATCACTTTCCCCCGCGGAAACTCCACGCGGTACTTTCCCGCAACCTGGCGGATCACGGCCATCTCGCTGCCGTCGGCCGTCCAGTCGGCCGAGAGTGTATCTTCGGCGATCTCCCGCGGCGATCCGCCGGAAACGGGCACCAGCCCAAGCGTGCCCTGGCAGTTCCCGATGTAGCGGTCTTTGCAGCCGATCGAAATCGCCATCTCGGATGGAGAAACCGCAAACAAAGTCGAGTTTGGCAGGTTCAACGAACGCGATTCCGGACTGTCGGGAACGGTCGAATAGATCTGCACCGGCTGGCCGCTCCAACTGGCGCTGTAATAAATCGAACGCCCATCGGGCGCGAAGCGCGCGGCATAGACCAGGCCGCGTTCGAAAGTAAGTTGATGGTAGGTGGGAAACGCAGCCGCGCCGGAGCCCCGACCGAACATCCAGCCAGCAGCGGCAACGAGCGCCAGCAGCAGCACAGCCGCAGTGATAGTGATGGGCAGCACCCGGCTGCGGGATTTTCCCTGCGCTTCAACCGCGGAGACGCTGGTGGATGAAACGCCAGACACGCCTTCGAGATTGAAAGCCAGATCCCGCGCCGATTGAAATCGTTGCAGCGGCTTTTTCTCGAGACATCGCCGCACAATGCGGTCCATGACGGGAGAAATCTGCTTACCTGTCGTGCTCAGCTCCGGCGGATCCTCTTTCAGGATCGCCGTCATGGTCTCGGCCGAGGTGTCGCGGCGGAAGGCGCGCTGCCCGGAAAGCATTTCGTACAAAATTGTTCCCAAAGCAAAAATATCGGAGCGAGCATCGGCGGCCTCGCCCTTCACCTGCTCGGGAGACATGTAGCCCACGGTACCGAGAACGACTCCCGCGGATGTAGGAACGGCTTCGAGGGTTACGCCCTCGTCGGAAGCCGCTTCCGGCCGCGCCAGCTTGGCCAGGCCGAAATCGAGGATCTTGACCCGCCCGTCGCGGGTGACAAAAATGTTTTCCGGCTTCAGGTCGCGATGAATGATCCCTTTATCGTGCGCCGCCGCCAGCCCCTGAGCGATTTCCGTTCCATACCCCACCGCGCGCCGCAGCGGCAGAGCGCCGCCGCTCAATTCCTGGCGAAGAGACTGGCCCTCGAGGCATTCGGAAACCAGATAAGGCGCGCCCTCGTGCGTACCTATATCGTGAATCGAAAGAATGTTGGGATGGTTCAGGGCCGCGACGGCGCGCGCCTCGGTCTCGAATCGCCGCAGACGTTCCGCGTCCCGCGCCAAGGCCTCAGGCAAGACTTTGATGGCCACGTCGCGGCCCAGCCTGGTATCGCGGGCACGGTAGACTTCTCCCATGCCGCCAGCGCCAAGCGGGGCGACGATTTCATAGGGGCCGATCTTCGTGCCAGCAGTGAGGGCCATGGCGTCGCGCCATTATAGAGCACAAGCGCGCCACCCAAAAAAGATAGTCCCGAAGCGCTCAGCCGGATCGGATGACGAATCATCACAACCCGCTGAACAGTTCCGGGCCTGTGCGGTCGAGAAATTACTTATTGGCTGAGCCAGAGGTAGCAGCCTCTTCGATGAGCTTGGCCGCTTCCTTCGGGTGAGACATGTAGGCCACATGGCTGGCATTCACTTCGACCGTCTTGGCATTGGCGCGCTTCGCCATCATGCGCTCCTGGATCGGATTGATCGACCGGTCTGCGGTGGCCACCATGTACCACGTGGGCTTGTGTCTTCCAGGCGGGATTCGTGACCTTGTGGGTGAACGCGTCGGTGGAGATCGGCACCTGCGAGATGGCCATGAAGTGGGACACGGCCGGCGGAATGTCCGCCGCGAAGTCGGCCGCGAAATGCGCCTGTTCTATCCACCAGTTGCCGTTGCTGTCCGGCTTGAATGCCTTGGAGGCTTGCGGCAGGGCCTGTTCGATCGACGCACAGCTCTCACCCTCATCGAGCGCAAAGGCGGCGATGTAGACCAGCGCCGCAACGTTCGGATCGTTGCCGGCCTCGGTGATGATGGACCCGCCATAACTGTGGCCGACGAGAACCACTGGCCCGCCCATGGCGTCGATCGCGGCCTTCGTGTACTTCTGATCATCGGCGTAGGAGGTCTCGGGGGGCTGCGCCACCGACACCGTGTAGCCATCATTCTCAAGGATCTTCGCGACGGCTTCCCAGCCGGAGCCATCGGCGAATGCACCATGAACCAGGACGACGTTCTTGATGCCGGTCGGTGCCGCCGCAACAACTTTAAGAGTTGTCCCCAACAGCAGAGCCGCGCCCATCAGAATTGCAGCGAGCGTCACGACGCCTTGAATCTTCTTCATGATTATTCTCCCCTCCGGTTTGAGCTTCAATGAAGCCGCCCAAACTCTAGGCTTTTGTGCGCGTGCTCTCTTGCAGGATTTTGCTGATTTTGTCGTTTCTTGTCTAAGAATCCGCCGCGCTCACCGAGCGTGATGCGCGCCTGTCTAGAAAGATTAGGAAATGTAGGCCTTACGCCCGGAAATTCTGCTTGGCGTAATGCCGTCGCCACCTTCCAGGGCTGACCCCAACCAACCGATGGAATGTGCGCGTGAACGCCGCCTGGTCATTAAATCCCGATTGAATCGCGATGTCGGTCAGCGACATGCTGGTCTGGCTCATCAGCTGTTTGGCGTGCTCAATGCGATGCTGCATCAGCCACTGGTGAGTGGAGGTGCCGAAAGAGGTCTTGAAGGAGCGGGCAAAGTGGCTGACGGAGAGTCCGCATTCGCGTGCAGTGTCAGAAAGCCGCATCCGGCCATGCAGGTTCTCGTGAAGAAGCTCCGACGCTCGTCGCTTCTGCCATGGGGCCAGACCTCCGTTTGAACGCCGTGCTGTTTTCTGGAGTACACCGTACCGCTGGAGAAGATGTGCTCCGACGATGAGGCTGAATTGATCGAGAGCCAGCACAGAGAGACGGTCGTTCCGCCCAAGGAACGGAAGAATGCTTTTGGTGATCTGGGCCACAACCAGATCGTCTTCGAGCACTGCCAGGCGATAATCACTTACCCGGCCAAAACCAAGATCCTCGGCAATGTCATCGAGTCCCTCACGAGGGACAGAATAGTGAACGTAATCGAATGCGCTCCCTGCCCAGCACCTTGGCACTGAATCGAAATCGATGACATTGGAGCGAAACGGGTGAACGACGGATGTAGGTATGAGTTTGTCTGCGGTCCACACCTGATAGCTCGACGATGGCAGAGACTTAAGGGAGATCGACACCAGTAAAGCGGGGACGGGCGATAGCTTTGTGATTCGGTCAGGAAGCCCAGCCGGTGACTGGAGCCGGGTGATCGTAAAGGTCCCTGCAGTACGAAACTGCGATGGAACAGCGGACTTCCCGTCCAATTGAATGAACGTGGTGAAAGGAGCTTCGGGTAACGTCTGCAGAGTCTTATCGGAGTTCGGAGAAGCGTTCCTGTCCATCGCGACCCCCGTCGCGGTACGTATCGCGCATATGATGACAGGTTTCGGTCAGGATTGCATCCGTACAAGGTCGCGGAAACTGGAATCTCCATGTCCGCGATTCCCAGCCGAAAAGCCCTAACCGCCGTGGTTGGGGAACGCGCATTTCACTTTGAACCCAACCGCAGGCTGAAGACTGTGCCACAGGTGCCTTGGCAGAAGTGGTAGTTGTCGTTGCCCCCAAACTCAGTCGTCCCGTAAAAGATTCCATTGGCGCCTTGCACCAGGGCCGCTGGGTTGGAGCCATCGGTGCCGTCGAAGGCGTGCAGCATTGTCAGCGTGCCGCCAGTGGTGATTTTGAAGATCGTGCCTCTGAAGGTGGCTCCGCCCGAGGCCGTTGTCCCGTAGAAGTTCCCATCGCTGCCCTGAATCACCGCCGCGATGGGATTGGCGCCATCCGTGTACTCGAAGCTGTGAAGCGTGGTCAGCGCGCCGGTTGTTGTGATTTTGAAGATCGTCCCACAGCCGCCGGAACACGCAGCGTTTCCGCCGCCGGCGTATGTTGTCCCGTAGAAATTCCCGTCCTTGGCCAGGATCAACCCTGCCTCGGGATTGGCGCCGTCTGACGAGTCGAAAGTGTGCAGCGTGGTCAGCGTGCCAGTTGGTGTAATTCTGAAGACCGTGCCGCAGCCGCCATCACAGGGCCCGTTCCCGCCGTAGTAGGTTGTCCCGTAAAAGTTCCCGTCGGCGCCCTGGACCAGAGCACCGTCTGGCGCTTGGCCGTCCACGCACTCGCTTTGCGAGCAAAAGTTGTAGAGCGTCGTCAGCGTGCCGCTTGGGGTGATTTTGAAAATTATGCCGCAACCTAATTGGTGTCACCAAAAAGACAGGAATTGGCGCCGCCATAGAATGTCGCCCCGTAGAAGTTCCCATTCTTCGCCTGCATCAGAGCGGATCGAGGAAAACTACCGCTCGGGGCGAATCCGAAGTTATACAGCGTCGTCACCGTGCCACTCGAGGAGATCTTGAAGACTGTGCCGTTGCCAATGCTGCCACCCTCAAACATCGTCCCGTAGAAGTTGCGGTCGGTACCCTGGGTCAGCGCCGCTGCGAATTCGCCACCCTCGCTCAGCGCCGTGAACGTACCGCTCGGCGTTATTTTGAAGACACTCCCGTTTTCTTTGCCAAGGTATCCAAATGTCGTTCCGTATAAGTTTCCATCGGCCCCTTGAACCAACCCGGCTTCGGGGTTGCCACCCGAGCCGAACTTGAACAGGGTGGTGAACGTCTGCGCAGGTAATACCCCTGACGCACACAGCCAGAGTGCCGCCAGCATCAGAGACATTCGAGACTTCCTTGTGGTGAGCGCCCCGAATACGAGCGTACGAGTTTTATGGAACCAGAGCGCATTTTTCGAAGTCATGACCACCTCCGCGGACGGCTAGGAAGAACCCAGAAGCCGTGTCGTCATGGCGGTTCCGGTTAAGGGAGCGACGGGGGTGTGAGCGTCCGCAAAATCCGCAAGGGTTTTCCCAAGACGAGATCAGCCAAGACGAGATCAGTTGACCAGATGCAACCGTTGCTTATGTCACGCAGTTGTAAAAGTTTGTCACTAGTTGTGCAGGGGCAGATTATCCGGCAGCCTACACACCACGAGACCTCGTGTTGACGGCTTTTCTCTGCGTGAGATACAATGTATCTCGCGAGGTTCACATGGCGGCAACCGAAATGGTTCATGTTCGAGTGGAAAAGCGTATCAAGTCTCAGGCCGCCAAGACGTTGGCCGCTATGGGTCTGTCTGTTTCAGACGCGGTGCGCGTCCTGCTGACTCGAGTGGCCGTGGAAAAGGCCCTGCCCTTCGAAGTGAAAGTTCCGAACCCTGCGACCGCCGCAGCCATACAGGAAGCGCGCAAGGGCGGCCTTCGCTCGTTCAACAGCGTCTCCGAGCTGATGAACGATTTGAATGCGGAGGATTGAGTACACGAGCGCGTTTCGCCGCGACTTCAAGCGCGAGAAACGCGGGCAGCACCGACGCGGTATTGATGCTCTCGTTTCGGATCTCGTCTCGCTGCTGGTTGAAGACGAGGCTCTTCCTGAACGAAACCACGATCATGCCCTGTCAGGCCAGTGGTGCGACAATCGCGAATGCCACCTCAGGCGCGATTTGTTGCTGATCTACCGCAAGCCGGGTGCAGAGGTTCTGCAGCTTGTTCGCATGGGTTCGCACAGCGAGCTTTTCGGCTGATTACGAGCGTTTCGACGGTTACACTCAAAAAGCCGTCTCCTTTCGCGTGTTAAAATGGAGGTTCCCATGGCTATGATTCCGCGCAGAAAAGCTCTTACCGCCATCGTCGGGGAAGTCCGCGTCGGCTCCGATGCACCCATCGTGGTGCAGTCAATGACCAATACCGATACCGCCGAATTCTGGGTACTGTGAAACAGTGCGCTGGAGCTGGCTCGGGCCGGGTCCGAGTTGGTGCGAGTTACGGTCAATAACGAACAGGCGGCGGCGGCGGTGCCGCGCATCGTCGATCCGCTCGACCGGATGGCATCCGCGTGCCCATCATCGGCGATTTCCATTACAACGGCCACGTACTGCTCACCAAGTATCCCGAGTGCGCGCGCGATCTGGCCAAGTACCGCATCAACCCCGGCAACGCCAGCATCGGCAAGACTGGCGACTCGAATTTCCGCACCATGATCGAAGTCGCGGTGAAGTATAAGAAGCCGGTGCGCATCGGCGTGAACTGGGGCTCGCTGGACCAGACGCTGCTCACCCAAATGATGGACGAGAATTCAGCGCTCGCCGAGCCCAAAGAAGCCCGCGAAGTGACGATGGAAGCGATGGTGGTGAGCGCGCTCGAATCCGCCGCCGCCGCTGAGAAGTATGGTCTGCGACACGACCAGATCATCCTCAGCGCAAAAGTCAGCGGCGTGCAGGATTTAATTGAGGTCTATCGCGCCCTGGCCGCGCGCTGCGACTACCCGCTGCACCTCGGCCTGACCGAAGCGGGCATGGGAGCGAAAGGCGTGGTCGCATCCAGCGCCGCCATGTCGGGGGTTTCCTTCAGCGCGGGGACGGCGGTGCCCACGCCAGCGTTGTTTACCAGCACGTCGACCCGGCCGAACGCGCTCATGGCCGCGCTCGCGAGGGCGGTGCAGTCCTCCGGATTGGTGACGTCGGCCCGGACGGCCAGACCGCGTCGGCCTTCGGCTTCAACCAGCCTGCGCGTTTGCACGAGGCGGTCTTCACGCCGGGCGCCGAGCACGACGTCCGCGCCTGCCTGGGCGAGGGCCTGCGCGAACTGGACTCCGAGCTCGTCGACGCGCCGGTCACGATCGCCACGCGCCCGTCGAGACGGAATCTATCAAGTACAGGGATCATCCAGAGTCCTCTCCACGGTCATGCACGGCAGGACCGGGCGCCGTACTCAACGCGTTGCTGGGGGCGATTCATGGGCGGCCAGCCGCGCGGTCAGGTCTGTCCCGGTTCCGGGCAGGGCGGCGACAGCCAGCTGGCGAGACGGGCGAGGGCCGAGGCCGACCCGATCGCGGTCGCTCACGTGACCAGCCGTCTTACGTACTCGCCCGGCGCATCGCCAAGAGGTGGACAGACATCGTTGCCGAGGCGCGTCGGGGCCTGCTTGTCAGGGGTGCGCTTAACGATCCAGTCGTTCCAGTGCTCCCACCAGCTGCCCTTGTTGTGCACGGAGCTCGCGAGCCACTCGTCGGGATCGTAGAGCCTCGGATTGCTCC
>CAWAQH010000020.1:0-169481 GCA_963784085.1 uncultured Acidobacteriaceae bacterium
TGAATCGCGCGCGCGGTGTCTTCAGGGGCCGAGGTTCCGGGTTTGTCGTCTCCGGCTTCGTCGTTTCCGAGTCCGTCATCGATGAAGAGAACTTCCGCTTGCAGAAAAGAACGCTCCTGGTTGACCCGCACGATTTCGAAGCGCTTGCGGCCTTCGGTGACGATGTCGAGGCGGCCGTCCTCATACTTTTTTACGACGCTTACGATCTCAGCCGTGCATCCCACATCGGCCAGACCCTGTTCGACCGCACGCACAACGCCGAAGGTGCGCTGTTCGGCCAGGCACTCGCCAATCATCTCCTTGTAGCGGGGTTCAAAAATGTGCAGGGGCAGAGGCGTGCCGGGGAACAGGACGACATCGAGCGGGAACAGTGGAATCAGAGCGTCCAAGCGGTCTCCGCGCAGCTACTGGGACGGGAGCGAGCCAACTGTGCCCCGCTTGATTGTACTGTAGGGCTTGACTTCACAAGTTCTGTAGGAATAAAAGCGCGCTATGGAACTTTCGGGAAAGATTGCGGTGATCACTGGCGCTTCGATGGGAATCGGGGAAGCGATTGCGAAGGTATTTGCCGATCAAGGGGCAAGCGTGGTGATGCTGTCGCGCGACGCAGGCCGGGTGGAAGCGGCGCGCGGGCGCTTGGGGCATGGCGAACGTACGCTCGCCATGGCCTGCGATGTAAGGCACCGAGAGGATGTCGACCGCGCGATCGGACTCACGCTGCATCATTTCAAGAGAATCGACATATGGGTCAACAATGCGGGGCATGGGCTGCTCGATTCGGTGGCGCAGATGGAGATGGCCGCCTTCCGCGAAATGTTCGAGACCAATTTGTTTGGGGCGGTCGGAGCGATGCAGGCGGTGATCCCAGTGATGCGGCAGCAGGGCGGGGGGACGATTATCAATATATCGAGCGTGGCGGGGCATATTCCGATCCCATTTCACGCGGGCTATAGCGCAACCAAGTTCGCGCTAAATGCGATGGGCAAGGCGGCCGGAGTGGAATTGAAGAACGAGGGAATTCACGTGCTGACAGTTTGCCCCGGGTATGTGAGCACTGAGTTCAGCAGGAACGCGGTTCGGGGAAATGAGCTGAGGCGGGTGCGTCCGAGTTCGGTGCGCGGGATCACGGCGGAGCGCGTGGCGCGGGCTACGCTGCGGGGATATTTGAAGCGGAAAAGGGAAGTGATTGTGCCCTGGACGATGCGGGTGCCGGTAAAGATTTATCAGCATTTCCCAAGCTTGGTGGAGTGGGCTATGGGGAGGATGGCTTCGTGATTGGCGACTTTCAGGCAAAACCTTTAACACAGAGGACACTGGGGTTCACAGGGTAAAGCCTTGGGACTCATCCCAGCTCTGCGAGCATAGTTTCCATTTCCGATTGGGCGTGGAGGTTGCCGGAGCGGCGGGCGCTGGCAATTCCGTCGGCGAGCATGACTTTGGCTTCGGGGGCTCTGGCGGCCTTAACCAGCGTTTGCGCTGCCATGAAGTAACCGGGAGTGTAATCGGGACTGGTCTTGAGCAGTATGGAAAATTCGGCGAGCGCGCGATCGAGATCGCCCTGTTGCGAATATTCCATAGCCAGGCCGTAACGGGCGAAGGCGTCACTCGGATTTTGCGAAAGGATCTCGTTGAGGGCGGCGGCGCGGTCCATGGGCAGTTTTTGGCTTTCAGCGTTGACACGAGGGTACTACAGAAAGCTTGCTTTGCTTATGGCAGTTTTGCGGTTGGGGTGGGTAGAATGTCCTGTCCTAAACATTCGGTTGTTTCTAAGAGGGGACGAGGGTGGCGTGTCCGTTTTTCATGCCGACGGAGAAGTTAGAGAGCGGCTCCTGGCTGCATGCGGGGCGACTGCCGCTGGGCTGCGGATGGAGTGGGCAGTGCACGGCGTCGGGATATGCAGGTGAGGTGCCCACGGCGGAAGAATTGCGCGACTTCTGCAACCTTGGTTACGCCGAGGGTTGCGGGCGGTTGCCGCGGGAGCGCGAGTGGGATTCGGTGCGGTTCGGGGCCAGGACCGTGAGTGACATGAACGGGACGGCCGCGCGCATTCAAATACTCTACATTTGCGAACGCGCGCATCGTCCGGCAGGGCAGGGGACGCTGGAGTTTGACTTGGCCGCCGGACGATGGGAACATCCGCATGGCGACAGCCGCGTGCAACGTATGGCGGAATGCTTTCTGGAGTCGTACATCGAAAAGAGAAAACGGCAGGAAATGACCCGGGCTGTCGCGAGTTAGAGACTGCCACGGGCATTCGCGGCCTGCGCTGTGGGGAACACGACCAACGGAAAGAGGAAAGTCCATGAACGAAGATCTGTTGATGCCGCGGCCGGTACGGGATTCACAATCGGAGATGACGGAGATCGTCCTGCCCAACGACGCCAATCCGCTGGCTGCGCTCCTGGGCGGCCGGTTGATGCACTGGATTGACCTGGCGGGGGCGATGGCGGCGCACCGGCATGCGCGCAGTCACGTGGTGACGGCGTCGGTGGATCACATCGATTTTCTGGTGCCGGTGCAGGTGGGCGATCTGGTGATTCTGCGCTCGTCGGTAAACCGGGTATTTCATACTTCGATGGAAACCGGGGTAAAGGTCTTCGTGGAAAACTACATAGCCGATACGGCGCAGCACGTGGCTTCGGCCTATCTTACGTTTGTAGCCATCGATGCAAAGGGGAACCGCCTGAACGTCCCGGCTGTGATTCCTGAGACGGCCGAGCAGCAGCGGCGTTATGACGATGCGGGCCGGCGGCGCGAAATTCGGCGCGCGGAACTGGAACGGCGACGCAAGGCGAAGAGATAGTCGACGGCGCAAATGTGATCGGCGTCACACTTGCCTTGAGGCAGAAGGCATAGTCCATCCGATAATTCCGAGGACTTATGGATAGTGCGCTGCTTGTTCATCGCATTCATTTCGCATTCACCGTTACCTTTCATTACCTCTTTCCACAACTCACCATGGGACTGGCACCGCTGATTGTGGTGCTCAAGACGTTCGGGCTGCGCCGCAACGATCGAGAACTATCATCAGGCGGCGCGGTTCTGGACGCGGATTTTCGGCATCAATTTCGTGCTGGGCGTGGTGACGGGGATCCCCATGGAATTTCAGTTTGGCACGAACTGGTCGCACTTCTCGCGTTTCGCCGGGGGCGTGATCGGGCAAACGCTGGCCATGGAAGGCATGTTCGCGTTCTTCCTGGAGTCGGCGTTTCTCGGACTGTTTCTTTACGGAGAAAAGCGGCTGAGCCCGCGGGCGCACTGGTGGTCTGCGGTGGCGGTATTTCTGGGATCGTGGCTATCGGGCTTTTTCATCATCACCACCGATGCCTGGATGCAAAATCCGGTGGGCTACGCGAAGGCTGCCGATGGATCGCTGCAGCTGAGCAGCTTCTGGGCGCTGGTATTGAATCCCTGGGCATGGTGGCAATACGCGCACAACATGGGCGGAGCCGCGATTACGGGGGCGTTTGTAATGGCGTCGGTCGGCGCATTTTATTTGCTCTGGGGAAAATTCGAGGCTCACGCCAGGATTTTTGTGAAAGTGGGGGTGGTCGCGGGATTGATCTTCAGCGCTTTGCAGCTTTTTCCGACCGGGGATGGCCAGGGGCGCATGATCGCCGAGCATCAGCCGGTCACGCTGGCCGCGATGGAAGCGCTGTTCACGAGCCAGCCGGGAGCGCCGCTGGTGATCCTCGGCCAGCCGAATGTGGAGGAACGAAAAATCGACAATGCGTTGGAGGTTCCAGACGCGCTCAGCTTCCTGACCTACCGGGCGTGGAAGGCGAATGTAAAGGGACTCGACGCGTTCCCGCCGGATTTGTGGCCGGAGAATATTGCGTTGCTTTATTACAGCTACCACATCATGGTTGGCCTGGGGACGATTTTCATCGCCATTATGGTGATCGCGGCGTTTCTGTTGTGGCGAGGCAAGCTGTTTTCCGCGCGATGGATGCTGTGGATTCTGTGCTGGCGCTGCCGTTTCCTTACATCGCGAACACGGCGGGATGGATCACGGCCGAGCTGGGACGGCAGCCGTGGCTGGTTTATGGCTTGATGCGGACGGCTGACGGATATTCGAAGATGGTTTCGGCGGGGAACGGGATGTTCACACTTTTGGGTTTTATGGGGATGTACACCGTGCTCGGCATCTTGTTCCTGTTTCTGGTGCGGCGGGAGATCGAGCATGGGCCGGGCGGTGAGATGGGTGGGGGACATTAGAAACGGGCCGGTGGAACTGGTTTCAGCGCTGCGCGGCGAATGAGGAGCACGATGGAAACGCTTTGGTTCATGATTGTGGCGGTGATGGTGGCGGCTTACGTTGTGCTTGACGGTTTCGATCTCGGGGCCGGGGCGATTTACCTGGGTGCGGGCAAAACGACCGACGAGCGCCGCAAGATTCTGCGAGCGATCGGTCCGGTATGGGACGGCAATGAAGTCTGGCTGGTGGCGGCCGGGGGGACACTCTATTTCGCTTTCCCGTTGCTCTACGCCTCGAGCTTCAGTGGCTTCTATCTTCCTCTGATGATCGTGCTGTGGTTGCTGATGCTGCGCGGCCTTGGCATTGAGCTGCGGGCCCACATGGAGAATCCGGTTTGGGTCGGCTTCTTCGATTTGATTTTCTGCGCGGCCAGCATTCTGCTTGCCGTTTTCTTCGGTGCGGCTTTAGGGAATGTGGTGCGCGGCGTGCCTCTGGGAGCCGAGGGTTACTTCTTCGAGCCGCTGTGGACGAACTTCCGGACGAGCGGGAATACTGGAATTCTCGACTGGTATACGGTACTGACAGGCGTGATCGCGCTGGTGACGCTGACGGCGCATGGGTCGTTGTACATCGCGGTTAAGACGGATGGTGAATTGGGTCCGCGTGCGCGCGGCATAGCGTTGAGGGCGTGGCCGTTGCAGCTGATCCTGACAGTCGTTGGCCTAGTGGCAACGTGCTACGTGCAGCCCGTCGTGCTCGACAACTACAAGCAACACGCCATCGGATACGTTATTCCGGTGATCGTGTTCGGCAGCCTGGGCGTCATGATCGATGCCATCCGCAAGGGGCAGGACAAACTTGCGTTCGTGGGCTCGGCCCTTTACATCGTGGGAATGCTTGTCGGGGCGGCGTTCGCGCTATATCCGGTGGTGTTGCCGGCGAGCACGGACGCTACGCACCGGAGCCTGACCATCTACAACACCGCCGCAGGCCATCACGGGCTGGTGGTCGGCCTGACGTGGTGGATCGTGGGGATGGTGCTGGCGCTGGGATACTTCGCGATGTTATATCGCATGTTTCGGGGGAAGGTGCGGCTGGAGGGGGAAGGGTACTGAGCGTCGACCTCTCCCTCCGCGAAGTCGCAAGCATTGTTCGATATAATCCCTTCGGCTCGGCGCTAAACCACGATCCCGCAATCAATCGGACGTGCGCGACTGCAGGAAATCCCTGCGGGCCTTCGCATTGTAATCCCAGCCAAGTGGAGTTGGTATCGCGTCGTCGCCATGCCTGTTCTGGGAGGGGTCGGATTCGCTGCGGCATGGGCCCAGCAACTGTTCGACTCAAAGGTCACCGCCGCGCTCATAGTCATCCTTCTTCTGGTCACAGTAGTTCGAAGATGGCTATGGGATATCGGTGGCAAGGAGATAGTGACCCTCTCGGACAAGACTCTTAATATCCGGTATGAAGTCTTTGGCGTTGGTTGGCATTCGAACTATAACCTCGATGGCGTATCGAATTTTCGCTTTGCCCCTCCCATAGACGCGTATCGTGTTCACGAACACCGAACGGTCGCATTCGACTATGAGTTTATGCCGCGCCGTTTCGGGTCGTACCTGGCGCCGGCAGAGGTCGGTCAGCTGATTGCGGTAATCCAAGGTTACACAGGATCCTTGCAGCCCGCCGCAAGGCGCGCTTGAACGCTGCTCTTCGCTTACTCTGTATAATCTAAGAGCTCGATTCATCTTTCGTAATCCCTGGAGTGTGATCCCTTGAGTGCACATATGCCGTCTCAACCCGGGCAAGCCGCGCCGGGGCCGCAGCCGTTGCCGGGAGTCGATGCCATCATCGCCGTTGGTTCGGGCAAAGGCGGAGTAGGAAAGACCACGCTAGCGGTGAACCTGGCGGTCGCTCTGGCCCAGATGGGGTACAAGGTGGGCTTGCTCGACGCCGACGTATACGGGCCGAACGTGCCGCTGATGCTGGGCCTGAGCGGGCAACCGAAAGCGTCTGGCCAAAATCGCATCGAGCCGCTGGAGGCGTTTGGGCTGAAAGTGATTTCGGTGGGACTTCTGAATCCCGGGGACAAGCCCATCATCTGGCGCGGGCCGATGCTGCACCAGATCGTGAAGCAATTTCTGGGGATGGTCGACTGGGGACATCTCGACTACATGGTGGTTGACTTGCCGCCGGGGACGGGCGACATAGCGCTGTCACTGGTGCAGTCGGTGCCGCTGACGGGCGCTGTGGTGGTTTCGACGCCTTCCGATGTTTCGCTGCAGGATGCGCGCAAGGCGATTGAAATGTTCCGGCAGATGAAAGTCGATCTGGTGGGCGTGGTCGAAAACATGAGTTTCTTTACTTGTCCGCATTGCAGCCATGAGATCGATATTTTCTCGCGCGGTGGGGCGGAGAAGATGGCGCAGCATTTCGATGTGGCATTTCTGGGGAGCATTGAGCTTGACCCTGAGGTAAGGAAGTCCGGCGACGGCGGCAAGCCGATCGTGCTGGAGGGCGAGAACTCGGCGCATGCGAAATCGATCTTCGCGTTCGCGCGGAAGGTTGTGGCGCGTGTGGGAGAGATTAAGACGGGGGAGTCGGCCAGCGTGATTCAGATTCAGTAGGGATTTATCGATCCCATTGGCCGATCTGAACGATCTCTCCTGGCTTAATTGTTGCTATTGCCTTGCGACAGGATGGAGCATGCGGGAGAAGGTCTGCAAGGCGGGCTGACTTTGCGCGAATGAGAAGGACGGCAATCCTTCGACCTGCGAGGTTTTGCTGGTATGCGAAACCTTTGTCGAGCGTGATGAAGACCTCAAAACTTGCCTCCGCCAACGCAAGCAATTCGCCATTTGTCTTGCCGCGAAACCAGCCTCGGGAACGGTTAGGCACTGGTGTTCATCGCTCGATAAGCTGGCACTAAATCTGCGAGGTACGCACTCATCGAGCAAAAGTTTCATTGCAAGTGTGCGACCAGGAGAGACTTGGCTTGTTCCAGCGCGGCAATCGCCGCTTCCCGGCCGACCGTCGGAAAATCGGTGAGGAAGTCGTCCAAGGTTTGCCCCTCCTCGAGGTAATCCAAGAGAGATTGAAAGGGAACGCGAGTCTTCCGGAAAACTGGAATACCTCCGAGGATGTTCGGGTCCCTAATGACGGCATTTTCCACATTTACCCCCGCTTCTCCTTGAGTTTACAACCAATGCCTGCCGGGAAGAAGGGTCATTCGGAGACGGCGTTCTGCAATCGAAAGTGAATCGTCAGCAAAGCGTCCATCGCGTGCTTTCCCCAATGAGAGTAGAAACCTAGGCGCCATTCCCAAACGATGTCTCCTGGCGGGGCCTGATGGGTCTCGCTGAGGACGAGTCCTTCCTTTAAGTCCCTGTAAATGTCAGCGATGTCGTCGGCAAGAGATCCGAAAGTTGCTTCGGTGTCCTCAGTTGGGTCAAACACTTGATGGTAGAGATCCCAGTCCCCGAGTTGTTCCTTCAGCAGGTTGTAGAGCCGATCCCATTGTTGTTGACTGAGTCGAACCTTTGCGCGAGGAGCGGGCTGGTTAAGCTCCAACGTCTGATCGTCGTCGTTGCGTAAGTCGAGGTCCGGGAGGGCGATGGCTTCGCCGATCAATGCGGGAAGGATTCGGTAAATCTTCTGGAGCAGTTCAGCTCTCTTCATGCTCGATCCGGAATCGACGACAGAGCAGAACTGGTATGCGATCGCGCTAAAGCGATCAGCGGTTTCCGCTATCTCATCCGGCGTAGCCATGAATGCGCTCCAATCCTAAACTTTTCCTGCCGAGAAGCGCGACAAGCGCCAAAGCGGGTTCGGTTCGGCATCTTTGAGAATCAACTCCGCCATCATCTCTCCAAGGGCAGGCCCGTGCTTAAACCCGTGCCCGGAGCCGCCTCCTAGCAGCCAGACGTTTTCCATTCGTGGATGTCGATCGACGATGAAGTTGCTGTCGGGAGTTTGTTCATATTGGCAGACGCGGGTCTCGATCAACGGCGCGTCTTTCATCGCGGGGAAGCGGAAGGCGATATAGTCGCGAACTCCCTTCAACGTGGCCGGGCTCACCACGCGCTCGCCATCCGTGGGATCGAAGGGGCCGCCGCGCGTGTCGTCAGCGACTTTGAAGCCACGATGATCGCTGCCGGGGATTCCGTAGAAGAAACGCTTGCCGTGATCGCCCCAGACGGGAAGGTGCGCGTCATTGAAGCGCGAGTCTCCGGCGGGTGGGCCGAAGAAGAAGATGTCCTGCTTGGTGGGACGAATGATTTTGCCCAGCGTTTCTGGAAATAGCTTTCCCAGCCAGGGTCCGCAGGCGAAGACGAAGTGATCGGCCTTGAAGCGCGAGGCGTCGGAGAGCTTCAAGCTGCGAAGCGGGGCATCCTCAAGGCCCTCACCAGAAACTGCGAGCTGGCGATACGTCCCGCCTTCGGCAATGAATGCATCGACCACGGCCTGGCAACTGGCGCGGGCGTCGAGATATCCGCATTCGGGCTCGAAGATTCCCCAGTGAACATCCGCAACGTTGACCTGCGGCCAGCGCTTCCTCATCTCGCGGGTGGAGAGTTCCTGAAACTCAATTTTGGCCTGGCGCAGCAGTTCGAGCGAGCCGCGTTCGAATGAGTCATCGCGATCGCTGACCATCCACAACACGCCGGTCCGGTGCAAAAACTGCCGCTTCCAGCGTCGTTCGTATTTCGCCCACAACTTGAGGGCGCGGGCGGCGAGTTCGGTGTAGGGCTGGGCGGGCCCGTAGGTGCTGCGCATGATGCGCGTTTCCCCGCCCGAGGAGGCACGCGA
This sequence comes from uncultured Acidobacteriaceae bacterium, assembly GCA_963784085.1. Taxonomy (GTDB): domain Bacteria; phylum Acidobacteriota; class Terriglobia; order Terriglobales; family Acidobacteriaceae; genus Sulfotelmatobacter. Next base: position 9,002 of record CAWAQH010000020.1, read on the forward strand.
GTTGCCCGGCCCCCAGGCATCGAGCAGGGTGACGCGGGCTCCGCGTTCGAGCAGGTGAAGGGCGGTCCATCCGCCGAAGGCTCCGGCTCCTATGACTGCGATGTGAGGCTTTGCGTTCACCTGCAATAGTTTCGCATGAGTAGCTTCGAGCCATGAGCTATGAGCTGCGAGCGGACCTTCCGCTGGGGAGCCAGCCGCAGCTAGCGGTTCTGGGTTGATTCCTGGCGGCTCGGAACTAGTAGCGCGTGGCGGCTTTTGCATCCTTGACAGGAAGGTGGAGCGTTCCTAGAATCCAAGCAGGGCGCCGATTTGCGTCCAAAGCTAAGTTTCTGCATCTAAAATAGTTAGCTGGGGATTTCGATCTGCGAACCAAGTCGATCCTTTAACACAACATGCCATCCGATCCTAATATCGGCAAGCGCGAACGCGAAGTCCTGACGGCGATCGTGGAGACGTTTATTTCCACGGGCGAGCCGGTCGGGTCGCGCACGCTGGCGCGGTCGAGCCGCGAGGGGCTGAGTCCAGCGACGATTCGTAACGTGATGGCCGACTTATCCGAGGCCGGATTTCTGGAGCAGACGCACTCTTCCTCGGGGCGCATACCCACCACCGATGCATACCGCTACTATGTGGAACAAATCAGCGGGACGGCGAAGCTGGCGCCGCAGGAAGAGAATATGATTTCCGATTCGCTGGCCGGCATCAGCGATGTGCAGGAGTTCATGGAGCGGACCTCGCATGTGCTTTCGCTGATTTCGCGCAACGTGGGGGTGGCCGTTGCCACCAGCGGCGCCAAGAATGCGCTGGAGCACGTTTACTTCTCGCGACTGAGCGATCAGAAGGTGCTGGCCGTGCTCGTAACGCGATCGGGGTTGGTGCGCGACCGCGTTTTGCGGCTCGACTTACCGCAGGCAGAGCTCGACCTGGCTGCACGCTATATCAACGAGAACTTTCGCGGCTGGACCATGGAATCGATGCGCACCGAACTGGGGCGGCGAATTGAACAGGAACGCAGCGAGTACGATCGGCTGATGAATTCCATCGAGCAGCTCTACAAGCAGGGAGCGCTGGCCTCGGAAGCGGGTTCGCAAGTGGTGTTCGTGGAAGGGGCGGCCAATCTGTTAACCGGGCAGGAAGACCACAAGCGCCTGCAGGAGATGCTGAAGACACTCGAGGAGAAAGAGAAAGTTGCGCAACTCCTCGGCGCTTATCTCGATGTGAAGCAGGAGGCGGTGCGGGTGGTGATTGGACTCGACGATGCGCTGCCTTCGATGCAGAACTTCGTGCTGATTGGAGCGCCGGCGCGGTCGGGGAGTGACATGTTCGGGTCGCTGGCCGTGATCGGGCCGACGCGGATGGATTATCAGCACACGATGACGGCGGTTTCCTACATTGCGCGCCTCTTTGACAAAATTCTGAATGAATCGGAGTAACCACCGCGGTTATGGGCAAAGCAAACGGTAAGACGGAAGCACGGAAGGCGGAGCTTGATTTGGATCACGAACTGCCGCCATCGTCGAGGGGATGGCGACCCGGGGTCGCGGCCACATCTGTGGGCGGGGAAATGTCCGCCTCGGAAACTGAGTTGCAGAGGTTGAGGGCAGAGAGAGATTCGCTGCTCGACCGCCTAGCGCGGGCGCAGGCGGAGTTTGAAAATACGCGTCGCCGCGCTGCCAAAGAGCAGACTGAGCTTCGCGATTATGCGGTGGCGGATGCGATCAAGTCTTTGCTGCCGGTGGTCGATAGCCTTGAGCGCGCGGTGCAGGTTAAATCTGACGCGGCCGAATTGCGCGGCGGAGTCGAACTGATTTACAAGCAACTGCAGGCCGCGCTGGCGAAGCTTTCCGTGAATCCCATTGTGTCGAAGGGCGAAGCTTTCGATCCGCGCTACCATGAGGCCATCGAGATGGTGGAAACGCGCGATGCGCCAGATCATCAGGTGATCGAGGAGCTCCAGCGCGGGTACAGATTCAAGGACCGGTTGCTGCGCCCTGCGATGGTGAAGGTCGCCAGGAACCCCGGGAAATAGGTTCGTCAGGCACGGCTTCAGCCGTAACATCCTCGAGGCGCAACCGTCCTCAGCAAAACGGTTCAGCTTCTAATCCGTATACGAAAGGCACCGACTCTGGCCACGAACGCAAAACGCGATTACTACGAAATACTGGGTGTAACCCGCACGGTGAGCGAAGTCGAGTTGAAGAGCGCCTATCGCAAGCTGGCCATGCAGCACCATCCCGATCGTAATCCGAACAATCCGGATGCCGAGGAACGCTTCAAGGAGGTCACCGAGGCCTACGCGATTCTGGCCGATACCGAAAAGCGGACGCTGTATGACCGCTACGGCCACGCCGGAGTGGGCGGCGCGTCCAGCCCTGGCGGCGGTTTTGATGGTACGCCGTTCCAGGATTTCGGCGACATTTTCGGCGAGATCTTCGGTTTTGGCGACGCATTCGGTGGCGGAGGGCGCCGCCGCAGCCGGGTGCAACGCGGCGCCGATTTACGCGAGGACTTGACGATCGAATTCGAACAAGCTGCATTCGGCACGGAGACGCGGGTGATGGTGCGCCGTCACGAGGCTTGCGAAGATTGCCGCGGAGCGGGAACCGCGCCCGGCAAAGGTCCTACAACTTGCCGCTCCTGTGCGGGCCGCGGGCAGGTGCGGTATCAGCAGGGATTTTTCAGTATTGCGCGCACTTGTCCTTCCTGTCAGGGATCGGGCAGCGTGATCACCGATCCGTGCCCGAAGTGCAAAGGGGAAGGGCGGATTCTGCGGCAGCGCTCGGTGGACGCGAAGATTCCGGCGGGGGTGGAGGACGGCACGCGCATCCGGTTTACGGGTGGCGGTGAGGCTGGACCTTCGGCGGCCCTGCGGGCGATCTCTACGTTGTTCTGCATGTGAAGGAGCATCCATTTTTTGAGCGGGAAGGAAACGACCTGCACTGCACCGTCCCGCTCTCGGTGACGCAAGCTGCCATGGGTGCGGAGATTCGAGTACCCACGCTCGAAAGCGAACACACGCTGAAGATTCCCGAGGGTACGCAGCCTGGGACCACTTTTCGCGTCCGCAACAAGGGCATTCCTGTGCTGAATGGACACGGCAAAGGCGATTTATACGTGGAAGTGCTGGTGCAGATTCCCGGCAAGCTGAGCAAGCGCCAGAAAGAACTGCTCCAGGAACTGGAAACCACCGCGAAGGTGGACAATCAGCCGATGATGCGCACGCTGCTGGGTAGAGTGAAGGACATGTTCGGGTAGGAAAGTCAGTTCCAGTCAGTTCTCAGTCTTAAACCACCGAGCTTTGCCGTATTGTCGCAGTTGCCAGGTTCTCCAGAGCAGTCTTTCACCGAGAACTGACCAGGCTTTCACCTTAGCCAATGACACGCCGCAGATGGATTGCCGATGAAGTCTCAGGCGATCATGCCGCCTTTTGGGGACCACGCGGATCATCTCGTTCGCGTCCTCCGGGCGCGCGTCGGGCAGGATTTTGACATCGCGGCCGGCGCATGCGTGCGCCGCGGACGAATCGTTGCACTCGGCGCTAATCGTGTCGAGTTCGAGCTGGGCGAAGAAGTTTCGGCGACCGAGCATCAGCGAGATTGCTCTCCTTCTTGCGGTATTCAAGTTCGATCGCATGGAGTGGGCGATTGAGAAGTGCACGGAACTTGGAGTTGCACAGATTGTGCCCGTGATCGCACAGAGGACGGATGCACACCTGGCGGCGGCTTCGGCGAAACGAACCGAGCGCTGGCAGCGGATCGCGCGGCAGGCGGCCGAACAGTCGCGGCGCGCGTCTCCGCCCGAGATCGCCGGGCCGATAAGATTTGCCGAAGCCCTGGATTTTCCAGGGTCTTTGCGGATCGTGCTCGCGGAATCGGAACAGCGGACTTTGCTTAGCGATGCGGTGCGGTCACAGAATGCAGGTGGCGGCGTTGTTCTGGCCGTTGGCCCTGAAGGTGGCTGGAGCGAAGGCGAGCTGCAGTCATTTCGCGACGCGCACTGGATTTCGGCTTCGCTGGGCGACACCATCCTGCGTGCCGAGACCGCCGCAATCGCAGGTACGGCGATTGTGGCTTCCGCGCTGCGGTCGCTCTAGGATCTCGACGGCTCACCGCTCTCGTCTTCGTCCTGCGCGCGTTCTCAGCGCATGGTGGTATTCTGGCCCGCTATGGCAGTTTCTAAATCACAAATTCCGTTTCTCCCCGACGAGCGCCAGCGCGAGGCCATCGACCACGTTCAGGGGCCAATGCTGGTTGTGGCTGGAGCTGGTACGGGGAAGACCTCGGTGCTGGTTCATCGCATTGCAAGTTTGATCCAGCAGGGTCAAGCGAGCCCGGAGGAGGTGAGCGCTCTCACTTATACCGTGGCAGCGGCAAAAGAGATGCGCGAGCGCGTGGGAGTCTTGCTAGGCCAGCAGATCCAGGCGGCCACATTTCACGATTATTGCCTCGGCCTGCTCAAGCGGTCCGGCAAGGACTTCGGCGTGCTTGACGACACCGATCTCTGGATTTACCTGCGCAAGAGAATTCATGAATTTCATCTGGAACATTATGTTCGAGCCTCCAATACTGGAAAATTCCTGAAAGACCTGCTGGAGTTTCTCAGCCGGTGTCATGACGAGCTGCTTACGCCGGACAAGTATGCAGAGTATGTGGCACGGCTTGAGCGTGGAGAATTGAAGATACCGCGAGTCGCGAAATCGAAAGATGAATTCAGCGACGCGGAGGTGATCGGGCGGTGCCGGGAAATTGCTCGCGTTTTTGCCACCACCGAGCGCTGGCTGCGGGAAGAAAATCTCGGTACTTTCGGGCACATGATTACGCGCGCCCACGCGTTGCTGGCAAGCGATGAAAAGCTGTTGTCGGCCGAACGGGCCCGGGCGCGTTTCCTTCTGGTCGACGAGTTTCAGGACGCCAACTTCGCGCAGACCAAGGTTCTTGAGCTTTTGGCGGGAGACGAAGGCAACGTATTCGGCGTCGGCGATCCGGACCAGTCGATTTACCGATTTCGCGGGGCGTCCAGCGCGGCGTTTCAGCTGTTCCGCCGCCAGTTTCCGCGGACGAAGCTGGTCGTGTTGGGCAAGAACCGGCGGTCGACTACTCCAATTCTGCAGTGCGCCTTTGCGGTCATCGCAAAGAATCCTCCCGTGTTTGGCTCAAGTGACAGCAGTTCTATTTCCTATCGCCGTACGCCTCTGGTTTCTGCGAGAGAGGAAGAGGCCAGGAAAGAGGGAAGAACACTGCCTGCTTTTCCAGTCGATGTGGTTTCCTTTGCCGCCAAGGATGCGGAGGCGCCCGACGTGGCCCACCTCATTGAGGAGACGCATAGGCGCTTGCGGTGCAAGTGGAAGGAATTTGCTGTTCTTTACCGTTCGCATATTCACCGGGATGACGTGGTACGGGAACTGGCTGAGCAGGAAATTCCTTTTACCATCGAAAACATGGACGTGAGCGACACGCCGGAAGTGCGTGACTTGTTTGCCTGCGTGGCGGTGACCGTGGACCTGGGTTCCGATGCGAGTCTTTTTCGCGTGGCCGCGCTGCCGCAGTTCGATGTGGATCCCGAGCAGCTGCGTGCCGCGCTGCGGACAATTGCGAAGGAATCGAAGGAGGGAGTGGTAGTCCCGCTCGCCTCCGTGCTGGATAGCGTCTCGGGTGGCCGGGCTGTGCTGGAATCCGTGCGTCACGCGCGAGACGAGGTCAAGCGAAAGAACGCGACAGCGCGCCGGGCAATCGAGTTGATCGGCAAGCAGTTCCGGCTGAACGTGGGTTCGGCTGTCCTGCAGGCGGCGCTGAGATTTGCGGGAGCGTGGGAGGAAAAGGCAACGACAAAAACCAAAGGGCTCGGTGAATGGATCGAGTACCTGGAGTACTTTCGCGAAGCGGGCGGCGTGATTCCGATGGCGGCGAACGACGAGGAAGATGCGGTGCGGCTGATGTCAGTACACGGGGCCAAGGGACTTGAGTTTCCCCATGTATTCATTTTGCGCGCGACCAGCAATTCTTTTCCGTCAAGCTATCGCGAAACGCTGGTGGAGTTTCCCGTAGCGTTGCGCGACCCGGATTCAGCCGCCGCCGGCGATGACAAGACGTTGCACGATCAGGAAGAGCGGCGGCTTTTTTACGTGGCGATGACGCGGGCAAAAGATTCTCTGCATATTTACGGCAAGCAGGGAATTGGCCAGAACAAAACCCCGGCTGGCCTGATGCGCGAAATGATTACGAATCCTGCGCTGCCTCCGTGGCTGCGATCACGTGCGGCGCTGCCTTCGCAGCCTGGGTTAATCGACATTTCCGCGGGCGCGGATCCGGCCCATGCGGAGGGTTCGCGGTTGGCTGCGTGGCTTGATCTGCCGCCCATCGAAGGCCTCGGCGCACAGTTGAGCGCGTCGGCGGTGGAGACTTACGAGACTTGTCCCCTGCAGTTCAAGTTTGAGCGTGAATGGAAGCTGGCGCGGCAGGTCCATGCCGCTATGCATTATGGCGCGGCGATGCATCGCGTGCTGCGCACATACTACGAGTCGGTTCGGCTGGGCCGGACCAAGGGCGACGAGGAGTTGATACAACTGTTCCGCGAAGACCCGGGCGTCTGCGGCATTCAGGACGAATACCAGCGAAATTTGTATCTGAAGCAAGGCCAGCAGCAGTTGCGGGAATTCCTCGCCGCAGCGCGATCATCGCCGGCGCCAGAGGTTCTGCACACCGAAGAATGGTTTGACGTTCAGATTGCGGGGACGAAGGTGATCGGAAGAATCGACCGCATGGACCGTGCAGCCGACGGCAGCATAAAGATCGTCGATTACAAGACCGGCAAGGCCCGTTCGCAGGAGGACGCCGACGAGAGCCTTCAGCTTTCCATCTATGCCATGGCCGCGCGGGAGAAGTGGGATTATCGGGTGGGGGATTTAGCCTTTCACAATCTCGAAGGCAATGTTCCGGTTCTTACCCGGCGCACGGAGTTTCAGCTGGAGGATGCGAGGGAGCGAGTGCTGGCCGTGGCGCGGGGCATCGCCGACCGAAACTTCAAGGCCAAGCCTGATTTTCACTGCAGTTTTTGCGCCTTCCGTGGATTGTGTCCGGCGAAGGAGAAACGGATACCGAATTCGGGATTGAACGGCGGCTCGAATAACGCGGGGAATGGCGGAAAGGTGCCGGGTTGAGTCGCCCGCTGCCGCTAACTCTTGCCACTGAGTTCTGCCGCTAACTTCTACCGCTGACTTCCCAAACAAAAAATTAGGGGACGCTCTAGGCGTCCCCCTCTTTGACTTCGTACAACTTCTTAATGCTTCTTTTTCTTCTTTGCCTTTTTCTTGGTTGCCATTGGTTTGTATTCTCCCTTCCATTTTTCATGGAAAAATCTGCAACGATCATTTGTTGCAACTACTTGATTGTATAGAGTTAATGAAAAATGAAGTCAAGAAAAAAATGCATGCGATGAACGAGCGACGTTGTACCAAAGTCACCGTCGGAGGAACGACGAAGAGAAAATGTCAACCTCTTCGCTGTGAAAACGGGTCGCGGAGCGCGCATTCGCGGAAAAAAAACACGCGCACGACCTTGCCGACCGATGTCGGTCTTCGCGCCAGGAATGCGTCGCGGTTCGATATTAGGTTTGCGGAACAACATGGTTTTCACTCTTTTTTGTCCATGGCGCATCTATAATGTGAATTGCGAAATCATCGCGGGAGCTTGATCTATGGCGGCTTTTGATGACGTTGTCATCCTTTCCGGTTGTCGTACGGCAGTGGGAAAATTCCAGGGCAGCCTTGCCGATTTGAGCGCCACGCAGTTGGGTGCGATCGTGGTGCGGGAGGCGGTGAGGCGCGCGGGAGTCAATCCCGATCAAGTGGATGAGTGCATCATGGGCAATGTGCTTCCCGCTGGCCTGGGACAAAATCCAGCGCGACAGGCGGCAATCTTTGGCGGATTGTCCCCGGCGACAGGTGCCATGACAATAAACAAAGTTTGTGGCTCGGGATTGAAAGCAGTGGCTCTCGCGGCGCAAGCGGTGCAGACGGGAAACAGTTCCATCGTCGTCGCCGGAGGGATGGAATCGATGACCAACGCTCCGTATCTTCTGCCACAAGCGCGCAAGGGATACCGTCTGGGCAATGGGCAAGTGATCGATTCCATGGTCCACGACGGGCTGTGGGACATCTACAACGACTACCACATGGGAGTCACCGGCGAACTGGTTGCCGAAAAGTATGGCATAACGCGAGAAGAGCAGGATGAGTATGCTGTCAACTCGCACCGGAAGGCCGTAGCCGCGATGAAGGAGTGCCGTTTCAAGGCTCAGATTGTGCCCGTCGAGCTCCCTGCGAAGAAAAAGGGTGCCCCCCCATCATTTTTCGAGAAAGATGAGAGCCCGCGCGAGGACACTACCGTGGAAGCTCTGCGAGCGCTCAAGCCCGCGTTCAAGAAAGACGGAACTGTGACCGCGGGCAACGCTCCGGGAGTGAATGACGGAGCGGCGGCCGTGGTCGTAACCAGCGCAACGCACGCGAAAGAGCTTGGCGCGCAGCCGATGGTGCGTATTGTGGCGCAGGCGATCAGTGGGATCGAGCCCAAGTGGGTAATGATGGCCCCCGTCGATGCCGTGCGAAAGATTTGGGAGAAGACGGGCTGGAAGGCGAATGACGTTGATCTTTACGAACTGAATGAGGCGTTTTCGGTGCAGGCGCTCGGGGTCACGCGCGAGCTCGGGCTTGATTTAAACAGGGTGAACGTGAATGGCGGCGCGGTCGCCATTGGGCACCCCATCGGAGCCAGCGGGGCGCGCGTGCTGGTGACGTTGATCTACGAGATGACACGTCGCAATGTGCATCGCGGCATCGCCGCCCTGTGCCTGGGCGGAGGTAATGCCGTAGCTATGGCGGTCGAGAGATAACAAGCCATTCTTGAGATGGACTAGCGGCCGCTGGCTTGAGCAACGGCGACTGCGCGCAGGGTGACCGTGAACACGGCTCCCCCGCCCGGTGCGTTAGCCGCTTCGATAGCGCCGTTGTGCTCCTTCATCACCGATTTGGAAATGCTGAGCCCTAGGCCGGTCCCGCGGCCGGGACGCTTCGTGGTGTAAAACGGATCGAAGATGTTGCCCACGATTTCGGCGGGAATCCCCGGACCATCGTCTTGAAAGCTGGCCCAGACGGAGTCGGCGCTTTTTCCAAGGCGAATGCGCAGGGTGCCTCGTTCGCGAACCTGGCGGATGGCCTGCTCCGCGTTCAGGATCAGGTTCAGGAAGACTTGCATCATTTGATGCGGGTCCGCTTCCACGTAGGGCAGGCCCGGCTCCGGAAGAAAGTCGACGGTGATGCTGTTCTTGCGGAGCGAGTAGGCATGCAGGTTGAGCGTGCGCTCCACGATTTCGCCGAGGTTGACGCGGCTCTTGCCGGGCGCCGGCGGGCGCGAGAAATAGGTGAGGTTATGAACGATCTCGGCGGCGCGGCGGGCCTGCTGCTGCAGGATGCCGATCTGCTTGCGCGCGGCCTCGGTGGTTTGTGAGTCCTGCAGAAGTTCGCTGACTCCCAGAATGCTGGTGAGAGGATTGTTGAGTTCGTGGGCGACGCCGCCAATCATCGCGCCCATAGCGGCCAGGCGCTCACTCTGCACGAGTTGCTGTTCAAACTTTTTCTCGGTCGTGATGTCGCGAACTGAAATGATCACGCCCCCGAGCCTGGATTCGGCCTCAAAAAAGCGGCTGGCAGAGGCTCGCATGGTGCGCCAGGTTCCATCGCGATGGCGCGCGCTGCATTCCGCCGATCCGAAGCTCTCGCTGCCCGAGACCACCTCACGGTAAAGGGCAGCCAGTTCCGGCGAGTGACCCTCGATTTCAGACATTTTCTTACCCTGCAGGTCCTCAGGCTGATAGCCGAGCAGGTCGCGCACGCGCGAACTCACAAAAGTGTAGTGTTCGCCGAGGTCGACCACCAGAATGAGGTCGGGAAAACCTTCCAGCAGGCGCTGGCGAAACTCCTCCTGCTGCAGAACTTGCCGCTCCAGCTTGCGTCGTTCCGTCACGTCCACGAGGGTGCCCTGGTAGCGAATCAGCTTGCCTGTACCATCCCACACTGCGCGCGAAGATTCATGGAAAACGGCGGCAGTGCCATCCTTCCGGCGCAGGGTAATCTCTCTTTCCCGCACGCCGCCGCGATCGTCGGCCGCCCTGCCCAACATCGGCGGTTCGGAGGGATTGACGTTAAGCTGGGCGGGATCGAGCGCCAGCAATTCTTCTCTTGTGGCATAGCCCAGCACGCTCACCAGCGCAGGATTCGCATCCAAGAGCCGTCCGTCCGGCATGCTGAAGTACGCGCCCTCCTGCAGGGTTTCGAATAGCTCGGTGAAGCGGAGTTCCTTTTCGTGCTGCCCGGTCACATCGCGCCCCAGCATGCTGGCTCCGACGACTTCGTCGCCCTTGATGATGGCATTCAGAACGCAATCGATATAGAGGGGCCGGTTGCTGTTCTTCAGGCGCACGCGTATGGTGCCCGCCCAGTTTTTTTTCTCCAGAAAACGTCCCAGCCCGGCTTCGATACTTTCGCGCGATGGCTCTTCGAGAAAATCGAAAAGCTTTTTACCCACAATTTCGGTATAGGGAAGGCCCACCAGCAGGCTGACGCTTTTGTTGACGGTCCGCACGGTGCCGTCCAGAGAAACCGCGCAAGCCGCGTCTTCGAGAGAGTCTATGAGTTCTTTGAAGCTGCGATTCGAGCGCGCAATCACTTCGTTGAGCTTATCGAGTTGCTCCTCCGAAGGAGCGGCGCCCACATGCTCCTGCAGGTTTTGGAGCAGCATTTTTACCTCGCCGACCTCCCGTCGCCGGCCGTAAGCATAGACCGCCAGCAGAACCGACAGGATCAACACGCCCAGCGCTACTGGGCCAAGGTGATAGGGCAAGGATTCCAGCCGCTCCCAGGCCAGGGCCGCGAAGCCCGCCGCCAGCAGCACCATGAACAGGAGAATAAATCGCCAAAGTTGCGACTCTTCCCGCTCCAATACCTGCGGAGGACGGGAGGAATTCGAAGTACCGGAAGAGATCTGGGCCATGGGTAGTCCCCGGTTCCGCATTTTTCAAAGTGACAAAAACCGTCAGACAGTTGAACTGCTCGTATTCTATGCCTGTGTCGGGACTGGGAAATCGCCCCTATTGGAGATCTTGGTTACTTCGGTTTGGTGTGCGGGCGCGGCCTGCAGAGCTTGATCGTGCAGGTAGCAGAGTAGCAAGCCCGCGTGCCGGGCGGCCGCCGTTGGCACACTTTTGGCGGAACGAGACCGGCTGCCAAGACGGGATCGTCCCTTTATCCACAGGTCGACCATGTGACATCCGTCACAGCCTCGGGCAACGCAACCGTGTAGGGTGAGTAAATTCCGGAATTGTGCCTTTGTGTGCCGACGGCGGCACGGAGGAATCTTCCCCAGCACGCATGCTCTATAAGACCCTTAGCGCAGCGGTCTATGGCATCGACGCCAACATCATTCAGGTGGAAGTCGATTGCTCCGGCATCAAGACCGATCAGGACCACTTTCACACCGTCGGCCTGCCCGACGCCGCGGTGCGCGAAAGCCGCGACCGCGTCCGGGCGGCGCTGAAGAATTGCGGATACGATATTCCTCCCACGCACATCACCATTAACCTGGCGCCCGCGGACATAAAGAAGGAAGGCTCGGGATTCGATCTGCCCATGGCCCTCGGCATCGTGGGCGCCTACGGTGGCCTCAGTAAGAAAGAAATCGACGACTGCCTCTTCATCGGCGAGTTGGGGCCTCGACGGTGGCGTGCGCGGCATTCGCGGTACGCTGCCGATCGCACTCGAAGCCCGCACCAGAAAGATTTCAAAGCTGGTCGTCCCGGAAGCCAACGCCCGCGAAGCCGCCATGGTTGGCGGGGTAGATGTTTATCCGGTGAAGTCGCTGCTGGATGTGATTCACTTCGTCAACTCCGGCAACGGGATTGTGCCCTTGAAAGCCGATGGCGATGCGCTGTTGCGGGAAGCGCAGGACTTCCTCGTCGATTTCAAGGACGTGCGGGGCCAGCAGACCGCCAAGCGCGCCATCGAGATTTCTTGCGCCGGAGGCCACAACATCCTGATGATCGGGCCGCCGGGGTCGGGCAAGACCATGCTGGCAAAGCGCATGCCCACCATCCTGCCGCCGCTTACATTCGAAGAAGCGCTCGAGACCACCAAGATTCACAGTGTCGCGGGAGTGCTCGACGCCGGCAGCGGACTCGTGGGCAAGCGCCCCTACCGCTCCCCGCATCACACCATCTCGGATGCCGGACTCATCGGCGGAGGCATGATTCCGCGACCCGGGGAAGTCTCGCTCTCGCACAACGGGTTGCTTTTCCTGGACGAGTTGCCGGAATTTCCACGCAACGTACTCGAAGTCCTGCGCCAGCCTCTGGAGGATGGCTCTGTGACCATTGCCCGCGCCGCCATGGCGTTGACTTTCCCTGCGCGCTTCATGCTGGCCGCTGCCATGAATCCATGCCCGTGCGGGTTTCGCAACGACCGCACCCGCGAGTGCCAGTGCACCACGCCAATGATCCAGCGCTACATTTCGAAAATTTCCGGCCCGCTGATGGATCGCATCGATATCCACATCGACGTGCCGGCTGTGAACTATAAGGAAATGCGATCGACCAACGAACCTGAGAGTTCCTCGAAGATTCGCGAGCGCGTCATGCGGACGCGCAAGAAACAGCTCGATCGGTTTGCTGGCTCCCGCGAAAAAATCTACTGCAACGCTCAAATGTCATCCCGCCACATCCGGACATTCTGCGAACTCTCCACGGACTGCGAACGGCTGCTGGAACGGGCCATGACTCAGCAGGGGCTCAGCGCACGGGCCCACGACCGCATCCTGAAGGTGGCGAGAACCATCGCGGACATGGAAGACATTGCCTCCATCGAACCCAAGCACATAGCCGAAGCCATCCAGTATCGCTCTCTCGATCGGACGTATTGGACGTAAAAAAGCCGGGGATCGCTCCCCGGCTTTTCCTGTTCTGCCTGTGAAACGCTACATTATTCCATCACTCCTTTGGCGTGGCTCTTCACCTGACCCGTCAATCCCCAGGAGGTGAAGCGGCATTGACCGTTGGTCAATCCCAGGTCGCACCAATTCTCGTAGTTGTAGCTGAAGTACGCGGAATTGATGTAGACCTGGTACGGCGCCTGGTCATGGCCATTGACGTTATTGGTTTCCTGCGTCGTGTTGGACAGGTAAATGCTGCCGGCATAGCAACTGCCGTCAACGGCTCCGTTGGTGCACTGCGGAGTCACGTTAAACCAGTATTCACCAGCCGTGAGAGTCAGAGGCGCCGCCAACTGGACGTAAACCGAGAACTCCGTGTATCCGACAAAGACCCGGCCGGTTGTGGCGACGGTAATGTTCGCCGTGCCCGACGCTATGTCGGTGCCACCATCGCCCGACGAAACGCCCGAGCGAACGTCATAGGTAGCGTTCTGCGGATCGAAATTCGCGTCGCCAATGACATTCACCAGAATTCCGGTCACTTTCGCCGTGCCACCCGGTTGAACGGTGAACTCGGAATAAGTGGAAGCGCCGGTTACGAGCAGGGTGTTCTCATCTCCGAACCCTTCGGCCTGACCATCGTTAGGATTGAGGTCGCCAGAGTAGAAGATGCAATTGGGGCTGCACAGGGCAGGCGGAATTCCTGGAGGAGGAATATGCCAAGCCCCGTCCCCACCGGTTGCCGGAGGCACCAGATAGGGCGGTTTCTTTGCGGCTGCTATCGATGTGAGTGAGAGCGCTAAAACAATTGCTGCGGCAAAAATTGTCTTTTTCATTAGTTGGCTCCAATCAGACCGAACGACATGTCGGCACATTGTGCTGAGGAAGTTCCAAATGCTGAATCGCACCAGTTCATCCAGGCGGTATAGCCGAAGCTGATGAAGTAAGGCGATTCCAGGAACATCTCACCGGTCGGCTGCCAGGAACCGTTGACCGCGTTCGTCAGCTCCGTGGTGTTTGAGACAAATTGGCGCAACACGCTGCAACTGCCGTCCAGAGTGTTGGTGCACTGGGGTTGCACGTTGAACCAGTATTCGCCGGGAGTCAGGGTGACCGTGGGGAAAGTGGCCGCAATCGTATATTCATACAATCCGAATGCGACACGCCCGGTTGCCACCACGCTAATGGTCGCTCCCGAACCGCTAGCGACGTCGGTACCGCCGTTGCCTTCGGAAACTCCCTGCCGTATGTCCCAGTTGGCCGTGAAGGGATCGAAGGCCGCGGAGGCCAGCATGTTAAACACGATTCCCGTTACGGTGGCGTTGGCGCCAGCCGGAATGGTGACCGCACCGTAGGTTTGGCTGCCGCCGACCAGCAGCAGCGTGTTTTCATTCGAGAAACCGTCGGCATTGGCATCGGTTACCGTGATGTCGCCACCGTAGAACAGGCAAGGACTGCAGAGAGATGGTGGTGTGGCCGGTCCGTTGTGCGTGGGATGATGTTGCGCCGACGGATCGCCGTTCGGGTTGAGATGGAACGGCACCCGTTTTTGCGCCGCTGCTGCTGAGAGGCTAAGCGTTATTACTAACGCCACTGCGAGAAGCACTGTTTTCACTATGTTCCTCCTCTGTGGGGCTTTCTTTGCGAGTCAGACACAGAATGGTTCTTGCGAAGCTGCAAGACCGTCCGCAAGTGTATGCCGCTCCCGTATGGAACGCAATCAATAAATCTACCGATACGCGTGAAATGTCGTGCTGGGCAAGGGTTCTGCGAGCCAGAGGCAAAGAACCTCGCAAGATTTTGCATACTTGCTGAGCCGCTGACGGCGGAAGATAGGCTCGACATGCTAACCTAAGAACAGAAACTGCGACCCCTTCGGATCCCGAGCCGTTGCCCTGCGACCCCAAATGGTTTTAGTGACAAGCTGAGAACTGGGAGATGAGGGCCGAGAGCTGGGGATCTGGATTGACCCTTTTGCTCCAACCTGTTATAAATGCTGGTTTTGTACCCGTATCTTCGGAAGGGGCGTACCTGTCTCTGAATTTCGGGTCAAAGATCCGACGCGGCCAAGCTCCAACACTCCGTTTTAGGTTTGCGGTGGAAGCTTGTTCGGAATTCCGGCGATTGAATCCTCTGTTGTTATGTTGCCACGGGCGTACTGAAACAGGGAATGATTCGCCGGAAGGCGGTGCCTAAACACGTTTGTAATATTCCTGAAACCGACTCGTTTTGGAGGATTCCTTTATGTCTAGCCTCGCCATTGCCGCGTTCCGGGGACGCCGTGCGCTATCCGGCTTCCTGAAAAGTACCGTGAAGAAAACTCTGACCCTCGCCGCGCTGCTTAGCGTCGGCGCCGCCTCTGCGTTCGCTCAACCGGAAGCGGGCGGAGAAGCCAGCCTTAAGCTCCCTGACCTCTCTTCTGTCAGCTTCCTGAACGGCGCCATTGACGGCCACCGGCTGTTGATGATCGGCATCCTGTTCTGCATTTTCGGGCTCGGCTTTGGCATGTTCATCTACATGCGCCTGAAGAACCTGCCGGTGCATAATTCCATGCGCGAAATCTCGGAACTCATTTATGAGACCTGTAAAACCTATCTGGTTACGCAGGGCAAATTCATTTTGTTCCTGTGGGCCTTCATCGCGGTAATCATCGTTCTTTATTTCGGCGTTCTCCAGCACATGGAGGCGATGCGCGTTGCCATCATCCTTGCTTTTAGTCTGGTAGGCATCGCCGGCAGCTACGGAGTAGCCTGGTTCGGCATTCGCGTCAACACCTTCGCCAACTCCCGCACCGCATTCGCCTCCCTGCCCGGCAAGCCGTTCCCCGTCTACCAGATTCCGCTCGAAGCCGGCATGAGTATCGGCATGATGCTGATCAGCGTCGAGTTGCTCATCATGCTGATCATCCTGCTCTTTATTCCCGGCGATTACGCCGGCCCCTGCTTCATCGGATTCGCCATTGGCGAGTCCCTCGGCGCGGCCGCTCTCCGTATCGCAGGCGGCATCTTCACCAAAATCGCCGACATCGGCTCCGATCTGATGAAGATCGTCTTCAAGATCAAAGAAGACGACGCCCGCAATCCCGGTGTCATCGCCGATTGCACGGGAGACAATGCCGGCGATTCTGTCGGCCCCTCCGCCGACGGCTTCGAAACCTACGGCGTCACTGGCGTAGCCCTCATTACCTTCATTCTTCTGGGCGTGAAAGACCCCTCTGTCCAGGTGCAGTTGCTGGTGTGGATCTTCGTCATGCGCGTCATGATGCTCGTGGCCAGCTCGCTTTCCTACTTTATCAACGGCCTGATCGCCAAAGCCCGCTTCGGCAGCGCCGATGAGATGAATTTCGAAACTCCGCTGACCACCCTGGTGTGGCTCACGTCGATCATCTCCATCGCTCTAACTTTCCTGGTTTCCTATTTCATTATTCCCGGACTGGGCGGCGATGACTCCCAGTGGTGGAAACTGGCCGCGATCATCTCCTGCGGAACTCTCGCTGGTGCGCTGATTCCGGAGTTGGTGAAGTCGTTCACCTCGACGGAATCGCGCCATGTGAAGGAAGTGGTTGTTTCCGCCGAAGAAGGTGGAGCATCGCTGGGGATTTTGTCCGGATTCGTCGCCGGCAATTTTTCGTGCTACTACCTGGGCCTGTCGATGGTCGTGCTGATGTCGATCGCGTATTACTTCAGCACCATGGGCCTGGCAACGGCCGCAACCATGCTGGCTCCCGCTGTCTTCGCCTTCGGTCTGGTCGCTTTCGGCTTTCTCGGTATGGGCCCCGTCACCATTGCGGTCGATTCCTACGGGCCCGTCACCGACAACGCGCAGTCCGTTTATGAACTTTCGCTGATTGAGCAGGTTCCCAATGTTGAAGCCGAAATCAAGAAAAACTTCAATATGAACGTGAACTTCGACCGCGCCAAGCACCTGCTCGAAGCCAACGACGGCGCCGGAAACACCTTCAAAGCCACGGCAAAACCGGTGCTGATCGGTACCGCCGTAGTCGGCGCCACCACCATGATTTTCTCCATCATCATGGATTTGACCAAGGGCTTGACCGTCAACGTCAACAAGCTCTCCCTGCTGCACGCCCCGTTCTTCCTGGGTTTAGTCACCGGCGGAGCCATGATCTACTGGTTCACCGGCGCATCCACCCAGGCCGTCACCACCGGCGCTTACCGCGCGGTAGAGTTCATCAAAGCCAACATCAAGCTCGACGGAGTGGTAAAGGCTTCGGTCGAGGACAGCAAGAAGGTGGTTGAGATCTGCACCAAGTATGCGCAGAAGGGCATGCTTAACATTTTCATCGCCGTATTCTTCGGCACGCTGTCCTTCGCCTTCGTGGAGCCGTTCTTCTTCATCGGCTACCTTATCTCCATCGCCATCTCCGGCCTCTACCAGGCCATCTTCATGGCCGACGCCGGCGCAGCATGGGATAATGCCAAGAAAATCGTAGAAGTGGAAATGAAGCAGAAGGGAACTCCCTTGCACGACGCGACGGTAATCGGCGACACCGTGGGCGATCCCTTCAAGGATACTTCCTCGGTTGCGCTCAACCCGGTCATCAAATTCACTACGCTGTTCGGGTTGCTGGCGGTCGAACTGGCCGTCACTCTCACCCATGACCAGGGCCCGATGATCACGAATGTGCTGGCCCTGGCTTTCTTTGCCGTGTCTTTCTTTTTCGTCTACCGCAGCTTCTACGGGATGAGGATTCGGAGCGGCGGCGCGGAGTAGACTTCCAGGATCACAAAAGCGAAACGCCATCCGGAGGATTCGGATGGCGTTTTCAATTTTGCCCTGAGGGTCAGGGATCTGTTTCAATGACTCGATTCGTCGGAGCTCTCTAGCTTGGCGGCCCTTTCATTTTTTCCTTCACGCTGCGGGCCAGTTTTTCGATTTCATCGGCCTTCTTGAGCACGTCAAGCGACAGAACATTTTCATTCGATTTGTCGACGTATGCTTTGAGTTCGGCGGTCAACTTAACCAGTTTCTCGGTGTCTCTCTTGATCGCGGCCTGCCGTTCCAGGTTGGCTTTCTTCGCCATTTCGCGCGCGATCGGGTCGGGAGGGGGTGGGTTATCGGTATCGGCGGCCGGTAAGTCATCCTTCGGGTGCAGTTTGGGCGTCGGAGTCATCGGCGCAGCGCCGGGAGCTTGAGCTTCCACAGGAATCGCGAACGACAGGGCTAGAAGTAAGAAAAGAGACGGAATCAAAACCTTTCGTATTTGCACAGTGTCCCTCGAGAATGGGCATAAACCAGTCTGCCTGCTTTCTTGGAGTATGACACTATTACTGGCATCGAGAAACAGAAAATGCTCGCACTCGGGATGCGATGATTCCAGGGTCCACTACGCTTCAGTTGGGAATTGAGCCCCTACAGCGAACTCATATTCGATAGAAACTCCGCGTTCCCCTTGGTCTTGCTGAGCTTGTCGATCAGCAACTCCATCGCTTCCACCGGAGAGAGCGGGTTCAGCACTTTGCGGAGCACCCAGATGCGGGTGAGGTCTTCGCGCGGAATCAGCAGTTCTTCCTTGCGCGTGCCGGAGCGCTGAATATCGATGGCGGGGAACACGCGCTTGTCGACCAGTTTGCGCTCCAGGATGATTTCGGAGTTGCCAGTACCTTTGAATTCTTCAAAGATCACATCGTCCATGCGCGAACCGGTATCGATCAACGCGGTCGCAATGATGGTGAGCGACCCGCCTTCTTCGATATTGCGAGCCGAGCCGAAAAAGCGCTTTGGGCGCTGCAACGCGTTCGAGTCGACGCCGCCGGAGAGCACTTTGCCCGAAGGCGGAACGATGGTGTTGTAAGCGCGCGCGAGGCGCGTGATTGAGTCGAGCAAAATCACCACGTCGCGTTTGTGCTCGACAAGGCGCTTGGCCTTTTCGATCACCATTTCGGCGACTTGGACGTGCCGCGCGGCAGGTTCGTCGAAAGTCGAAGAGATGACTTCGCCCTTCACCGACCGCTGCATATCCGTGACTTCTTCAGGACGTTCATCGATAAGCAGCACCATCAGCACTACTTCGGGATGGTTCGTAGTAATCGAGTTCGCCACATTCTGCAGCAGCATGGTCTTGCCGGCGCGGGGCGGAGAAACGATCAGGCCGCGCTGACCCTTGCCGAGGGGCGTGAGTAAATCCATCACGCGGGCGCTGGCGTTCTCGCGCGTGGTTTCAAGCTTCAAACGCTCCTGGGGATACAGCGGGGTCAGATTGTCGAACAGAATTTTGTTGCGCGCCTCTTCCGGAGACTCGAAGTTCACGGCTTCGATCTTTACCAGGGCGAAATACTTCTCGCCCTCATGCGGAGGCCGCACTTGTCCGCTGATGGTGTCGCCGGTCTTCAAATCGAATTTGCGAATCTGCGACGGCGAGACATAGATGTCGTCCGGGCCGGGCAGGTAGTTGTAATCAGGGGAGCGCAGGAAGCCGTAGCCGTCGGGCAGAATTTCAAGCACGCCCTCGGCAAAGATGTGGCCTTCTTTTTCGCTCTGTGCCTGCAGGATCTTGAAGATAAGGTCTTGCTTGCGCAGGCCGCTTGCGCCGGGCAGCTCCAAGGTCCTTGCGATCTTGGTCAGCTCGGTAATGTTTTTTTCTTTTAATTCAGCGATGGTCATTGATTGATTCACCTAAACCCGATCACTTAGACGTGTCCGTTTCAGTGTTTACCGGGAGATTTTCTAGGAGGGTTATTCAGTATTCAGGGAAGACAAAGACAACAAGGGGCAGGCGGACAGGGCTGCTGCTAAGCAGCCCGCCGTTGTGCCTCAGCAAAATTCTCGGGCTCCGACAGAACATCCTGCCGCTCCGCGCCGGCGATCCGGTCCAAAACACCATTCATAGTTTCCTGGATTCTGGTGCTGGGCCGATGGAACTTCCGCGTGGCTTTGGAGGCTAGCTGGCATAACATATAACGATTCCGTAATGTCTGTAAAGCGTCAAACACACGATCAGAGCGCATGGGTTCTGCTCCTTCTTTATTAAGTATGGGCCTTTCGCTTCGCCCTTTGTTCCCTGAGAACCGGCCGGAATTCCACAAGTCTTCCTAAGCCATTGATTCCACTGAGGTTTTTAAGGAGTTAGCGTAATTCCTACCCAGAATAGATGCTTATTCGGACTCGGAAGATGCTCGTTTTTCCCGGTTTGGGCTCACAGGCCGAGGCAACTTAGAACGGATGACAATCCGTAGGTCCGTGGAACAATGTAATGTACCCGGAAAGGGGAATCAGGTCAACATAATTTTTAGAGATCGGGGTAGGGCCGTTCCTAAGTTGGTACTGGGCAAGTGGTTAGCCGATGGAATGGAGCAAGCGATCCAGGGAGCGCTCCGCAGTTGAGACGTTAGAGCTTTACCCCTAACTGCCAAAACAGAAACGCGTAAGCATCCGTCTCTTCCTCAATTCTTTTAGCCACCGGCGTTCCCGATCCATGCCCTGCCTTGGTTTCAATCCGCAACAAGATGGGACGCTCCCGGCTTGAGCCGTTCTTCGCTTCCGCCTGCATAAGTGCCGTCATCTTCTTCGCGTGCATGGGATCGACCCTGGTGTCTGTGTTGGCGGTCATAAACAAAATCGCGGGATACTGTGCTCCCGGCTTCACGTGGTGATAGGGAGAATAGGCGTAGAGCCATTTGAATTGCGCGGGATTCTCCGAGGTGCCGTACTCGGGAATCCAGAGCTTGGCGATTTGGAAATCCTGGTAATGCAGCATGTCGAGCAGGGGCACTTCGCACACCACGGCGCGAAACAGATCGGGACGCTGCGTGATCATTGCGCCCATCAGCAGGCCGCCATTCGAGCCTCCCTCAATGGCCAGATGATCTTGGTCGGTATATTTTTCCGCGATGAGATACTCCGCGGCCGCGATCATGTCATCAAAGACATTCTGCTTCTTGTCGAGCATCCCGGCGCGATGCCAGTCCTCGCCAAACTCAGCGCCGCCACGCAGGTTCGCCACGGCGTAAACGCCGCCGCGCTCGAGCCACAGATAATCCGAGGCGTCGAACTGAGGAGTGAGGCTGATGTTGAATCCGCCATAGCCAGTCAGCAACGTGGGGTTGCGGCCGTCTTTTTTCAGACCTTTCTTGTGGATGACAAACATAGGCACGCGCGTGCCATCCTTCGAGTGGAACCACTCCTGTTGCACTTCATATAGGTTGGGATTGATCGAGGGCGCATCCACCGTAGCCCAGAGCGTGGTGGCGCCGGTCTGCAGGTCGTAGCGATAGACGGCGGGCGGAGAGGTGAATGATTCGAATTCGTAGAAGACCTCGTCGCGATTCCATTTGCCTTCCGGCTCCGAGACGCTGCCGATCACAGGTAGCGCCAAATCTTTGACACTGGTGCCGTCAATCGAGAAAACCTTGAGCTGTGAACTCGCATTCTGTTCGTACTGGGCGAGAATCTTGCCGCCCCACACGCCGATGTCGCGCAACACGGACCCGGTCTGAGGAATGATTTCTGTCCAATGGTCGCGCTCGTAGTCGCCGGCTTCGGCCATAAACACACGATAGCGTGGGGCATCTTCGTTGGTAAGAATGTAAAGTCGGCCGTTGTACGCGGTTGCACTGTAGAGAAAATTTTTGCCGGTGGTGATGCGCGTGGGCGGCGTGTTTTTTTTCAGATCTTTCAGGAACAACTCGGTCTTGGTCCAGCCTTGTGACACCGTGATCAGCAGCAGCCGGCCATCATTGTCGAGGCTCACCCTGGGCCAGTCTTCGGGGTCGCGGCCCTCGCCGAAAATCGGCGGATCGATCTCTGGATCGGTGCCCAGTTCGTGGTAGAAAACGTGCCGGTTGTACCTCTCCTGGCCCTCCGCCACATCACCTCTCTTGGGATACCGCGTGTAGTAGAAGCCCCCGGCATCGAGTTCCCACGCGATGCTGGCGGCGCGAGTGCGCTCGATCGTATCGGGCAGTAATTTGCCGGTCCTGGTTTCGATGATGTGAAGCGTGCTCATCTCCGAGCCGCTCTGGGAAGTGCCGTAGGCGACGTATTTGCCGTTTTGCGAGGGCTGCACCCAGTCGAGCGCGATTGTGCCATCGGCGGCGAGTTGATTTACATCCACCAGAGCGTGATCCTTTCCGCCGGGTTTGGCATCATCGATACGGTCGCGCACGTAGAGCACGGGCTGGTTCTGCAATCCGTCACGGCGGGTGTAGAAATAATATTTCCCCGCTAATTGCGGCGTGCTGACGGACCCGATGCCCAACAACTCCGTGAGCCGTTTATGGATTGCCTCGCGGCCGGGCAGAGGATCAAGCACTGCCCGTGTGTAGGCCATCTCTTCGGCGACCCACTTCCCCGTCTCGGGACTATTGGAATCTTCCAGCCAGCGATATTTGTCGACCACTTTTGTCCCGTGAAAGGATTCTTCCAGCGGGCGTGTTTCGGCGCTGGGCGGGCCGGAGGGCTGAACCGCCTTGCCTTGAAACACGACCATCAAAAATACACAAACCCAACGCACGCCTGGATTCATACCCTCCTCCCTGAAACGACTGTTGTTACTGATGCGATCCATCATGGTCCTCAGTATTTTAGAATCGTGGCCCAGGAATGCTATGATAAACGGACAAATAAGTTCGCGCTTCGCGCGTGCTTTAACGACACTCCTCAGTAGCTCAATGGCAGAGCATTCGGCTGTTAACCGAAGGGTTGTAGGTTCGAGTCCTACCTGAGGAGCCATTTCTTTGTTGTTTCCGTCCGCTCGCCAAGCCACAAAAATTCATAGTGGGATTTGTTTAAGGAGGAGACGTGGATCTTGTCATGTTTGAAGATGTGGACGGCATGGAAATTTATGTGAACCCGGAACGGGTGATCTGGGTGAGGGAGTATCCCAACGCAACCACGGTGATCAGCTGCGGACATGAAGACAGGTTTGCCGTGCGTTTGGCCCCTGCTCAGGCCGTTGCCATGCTGGGCAAATAGGCTGGCTTGATCAAGGATAGCCCATGCCGGGAAGCGGCATTCGCTCCCGTTGACTTGCCTGTTTGGGAGACGTAAGATTCGCTACCAGTGATCGACCAGACCATCTCGCATTACCGCATCGTAGAGATGTTGGGAGGCGGCGGGATGGGTGTCGTTTACAAGGCGGAAGACATAAATCTTCACCGATTTGTGGCGCTGAAGTTTCTGCCGGATGACGTTGTGAAAGACTCGCAAACTTTGGCGCGGTTTCAACGCGAGGCCCAGGCTGCTTCGGCCCTGAACCATCCCAATATTTGCACCATTCATGAGATCGGCCAGGAAAGCGGCAAACCCTTCATCGTCATGGAGTATTTGGACGGTGTGACGCTGAAGCACCGCATCGGGAACCAGCCGATTGAGACCGAGGAGCTACTGGCGTTGGCGATCGAGATTGCCGACGCCCTCGATGCGGCCCACACCAAAGGCATTGTTCACCGCGACATCAAGCCGGCGAATATCTTTGTGACCAAGCGCGGTCACGCCAAGGTTCTCGACTTCGGTCTCGCCAAGGTGGCCGCCGGGCAACGACCGCCCGATACCGGGGCCACAGCCGCGGCGACTGCCGCCATCGACATCAATCATCTCACCACGCCAGGCACGGCGATCGGCACAGTCGCCTACATGTCACCGGAGCAGGCCCGCGGCAAGGAACTCGATGCCCGTACGGACTTGTTTTCCTTCGGCGCCGTGCTGTATGAGATGGCCACGGGAACGGTCACCTTTCGCGGCGATACCTCGGCCATGATTTTTGAAGGCATTCTGAGCCGCACGCCGGTTTCGCCACTGCGAGTGAATCCCGATTTGCCGGTCGAACTCGAGCGCATCATCAACCGCGCGCTCGAGAAGGACCGTGATCTGCGATACCAGCACGCTTCGGAAATCCGCGCGGAATTGCAGCGACTGAAGCGCGCCACGGAATCCAGGCACCACATCCTTCCCGTGGTCGACAGCCCGAGCGCGCCTGCCGGCAGTTCCTCCACATCCGCGTCGCCGAACAGTGGGTCCGTCGCCTCCGCGCCGGCTACAGCGGCTACCAGCGCTGTGGCGGCGGGATCGGGAAGTCCGGACAAGACGCTATCGGTGGTGGCTCCCGCGGCATCGAGCAAGTTTTGGGTGGCGGCGGTAGTGGTGTTGTCGATCGCAGTGATCTCGCTCGCGATTTGGCATTGGCGCGCAGAACTCGCGGCTGCGGGATTGAACCTGCCGTTTCTTCAGTCCAAGTCCGCGCAGAACGTCCCGCTAGCGGTTGCGAACCAACCGGCCGCGCCGCCGGACGCCTCGGCGCAAAAGCCGGGGGCGGGCACAGATGCGGCTGGGGGACAGCCTGTGCAGACAAACGCAACTAACCAGCAGGGAACGGCTGCGGCAGGGACAAGCGCGGCTCCGGCACCTACAGCTACCACGGGATCCGGACGAAAGCCGCATCCCTCGAAGACTTCGGCTCAACCGGTGGAACGGGATCCAGACCAGGCCCAGGAACAAACTCCGTCTAAACAAGCTCCGTCGACACATGCGCCATCTAATCCACAATCGGGTGCGGATAAGGCGCAGGCCGCTTCCGTGGCGCCGCCGCAGCCACCTCAGTCACACGCGAACGCACCGGCGGCGACCGCCCGCGTCCCAAGCATGTCGGGAACATGGCGCGGAAAATACACGAATCACGACACCAACGAGAGCACGGATGTGAATATTCAGCTCTCCGAGAACAGCGCTGCCTTGCTGACGGGTAATCTGACGTTCGACCCGAAGGGCACGCCAATCTCTTGTTCGCTCAGCGGCGTTTACAATCCCAAGACCAGATTTATGGTGCTGGTGATCGATAAGTGCTCGGGAAATCCCCCGGACTATCTGCAAGGGAAGATCGGGTTTTCGTCAGTGGGGCCTGCCGACCTTCACCTGTTTGGAGTGGATTCAGTGCACAACTGCTGGCTCGATATCACCCGGCAGGCCGACCGTTAAACTCGAGCGCCCGGCATGGGTTTTGGAAGCTGAACCGTCCCCTTGGAGGCGCCCCTGACCGGCCTCGATAAGAATCCAGATAGCGCTTGCAAAAGTCTACTAATTTGGTAGACTTTAGCCCTCTGTAAAGGACGGAGTTCTGTGAACAATCCGACCGCAGACATTCCACGCTGCCCTTATTGCGTGCAGGACAACACCCTCACGCCCATGCGTTTGCTCGTATCGGGACTGTACATCTGCGCTCAGTGCCGTCACGTCACTTCGCGCGATGAGGAAAACGGGTTCCGCTGCATTTGCCACTGTTGCCGCGAGTTGCATCGCCTGGAAACGGTCGCCTCCTCTAGATGGGTCTAGGGCAAAAGCTGAATTTTGCAGCGCCCACAGTCTCCGTCGATCGCACTGCCATGCAGCCCGCATCGCGGCTCACCCGCATCAGAACGTAAACCGCGCTCCAAACTGGAACTGGCGAGGCGTGTTGACCGTGTAGGTGATCTGCCCGAAAGCCGCCGCTTGGGCCCCCGAAGACAGAACCTGCGTCAGGCTGGGAATATTCGGCATTCCGAACTGCGCCTGATTGGTCAGGTTGTAAGAGGAGAACTCGAAGCGGATGTCCCTCGTTTCCCCCAGAGAGAATTTTTTGTAAATAGAGAGATCGAGATCGCGCGCGCCCATGGTGCGAACATTGTCGAGATAGGCTGGAGCGGATCCCGGGACAAAGGGGCTGGCGGGAAGCGAGAAACAGTTGGGGTTGAACCACACTGCTGAGGTATGCGGGGCGCCGCTGGCGGGATTGCAGGTCAGGTCGGGCCGCTGGGCGAAGTACGAAACGTCTGCTCCCACGACGGGCGAAGCGATGGGAACGCCCGTGCTGAGATAGAGTATGCCGTTGACGGTCCACCCGCCCAGAATCGCGTTTGGCACGCCACTCAGATTCATCGCGCGGCCTTTGCCCACAGGGAGATCGTAGGAAGCCTGCCCGGTGAACTGATATTTCACGTCTTGGGGGCTGACCGAGTGCTCGTAGCCCAGATTTCTCCAGTCCTGCGGCGCGCCAAAGTGTGTTCCGACAAAGCCTAGGGGAGGGTTGCCGTCGTCGGTCAACAGCTTCGCCCAGGTGAAAGAGGCAAGCATCGTGAAATGGCTGGTCAACCTTTTTTGTACTTTGGTTTGCAATGAGTTGTACTCGGAATCGCCTCCAGGGTAGCCGTGGACGATGACGCCATTGCCATCACCATAACTGCCGCTGCCGAATTGAGGAAATTTCTGCAGCGCAACCCAGAGCGGCACCGTGGAAGCGCCATAATTGGCGTTGGTAGGGGGCAGTATCGGCGCCCACTGATTGGGCACATTGATACAACTGGGCTGCGAAGGATCGACGCATAGTGAATTGTTGTATTTCTGAATCGTGCCCAGATCGAGGTCATTCAGATCGACGTTGCCGAGAGGAATGAATAGTCCGCGGCTTCCAACGTAGGCTGCGGTCGCAATGATCTGATGCGGCAGTTCATACTCCACGGTGAGGTTGTAGTTGTAAGTGGTCGGTGTGCGCTGGGAATGCAGCACGGTGTTCAAGGTCGTCCCCAGATTGTTGCCCAGACCCGATGGTGAACTGGTGAGGACGGGCACAACTCCGTTGGGGAAAGGATTGCTGACCGAATAGGGGCCGGTGAAGTTTCCCGGCGTGGGATTCGCGCACGTCGCGTTATAAAAGGTCGAATTGCCGTCTCCGTTCAAACAAGTGGAATTCCATCCCGTCGCCGAAGAGAAGCCATCACTGTCAAACAGTGCACTGCCAACGATCTGAGTGCTGGGGCCGTAGTAGTAGCCGGCGCCCCCGCGCACCACCAAATGGGTCTTGGGTTGCCAGGCGAAGCCGAAGCGAGGGGCGAAGTTCTTGAAGTTTGTTTCAAACGGTGAGCGGTTGTTGCTGTTGACGTAGACTTCCGCACCCGTATAGGAAACGCCTCCCACGGTATTACCTGCGAGGGGACTGAAATATTCCAGGCGGTTGAAGCGCTCGTTACGGCCTCCGAAAATATCCCAGCGCAGCCCGGCGGTGATGGTCAGAGTCTTTGAGGGGTGGTAAGTATCTTCGAAGAAAGCCGAATAGTAGGGGCTCGACTCGGCGGCGAAAATGTCTTTCGTGAAATTGGGGTAATTATTGGTTTCCGTTCCCGGGGCTGTTCCCATGCCGATGAGGAAGGAAGCGAAATCGCTCCCGCCCACGGTTACACCCGACGCCGGTGAGGTCTGTTGATCGGTAGCGGAGATGTCGAAGGAGTACGACCCGGAAGGCGCCGGCGGCTGGCCCACGTTGAGATAGCGCTTCATATACTCGAAGCCGGTTGTAATCTGGTGCTTGCCCTTCACCTTGGTGATGGCGGCGCTGGCATCGCTGTTCTCGCTGGCGTAGATGAACGTGTTGTAGTTGGCTGTGCCGCCAACGCCGTCGATGGATCCGGAAGGCGATGTGTAATCGGGAAAGAGCACGAAGGGGAGAAGCTTGATGACCTCCTGAGCGGCCAGCGCTGCAGGAAATCCTGGGCCAAAGGAGCCGCCCAGCGTGGTAATGTCGGTGCCGACCTGCGAGGGGTCCCCTCCTTGATTCTCATAGTGGCGGGTGAATGAGTAGCGCAACTGCAGGACGGTGGTGGAATTGATCTCGTAGTCGTCGGCCAACAGAATGTTGCGCGCATTAGTGATGTTCTGCGCGTAATTCAGATCGTAGGCATTGCCGAAGGCGTTGAAGGTGGAGGTGAACAGCCGCGCGTAGGAGAACCGGCTGAAGATGCGCTGCCGGTCGCTCTTGATCCAATCGACACGGACATCGAACTTCTGCGCCGTCGTCGGATCCAGGCCGGGCAGATAGAAATTATTGACCGCGCCTCCGACTGAATCGCAGGCCGGGCCCACGTTGCACTTGGGCATCTGCGACAGAAAGTTCAGGGCGATGGGATTGGGATTGGTAATTTTATTCCCCGGAAACGGCTGCCGGTTGCCGTTCGGCAAGTCGGGTTGCGTTGGATCATAAATCGTGAAGCTGTCGGCGGAAAAATCGCCGGACCTTTCCGCGGTGGTGGGAACGGTAAAAGTATTAGAGCCGTCAAACGCCTGCTGTTGCGTAGCCTCGTAGTCGCCAAAGAAGAAAAGCTTGTCGCGCTTGATGGGGCCGCCGATGGCGCCACCCTCCTGATAACGGTGGAACCCGGGAGGTGTGTTGGGCATGCCGCTCGTAAGCTGGGATAGCTTGTTGAAATATTCGTTTGACGCCAGATTATTGGGGCGGAGGACGGCAAAAAGATCGCCATGAAACTTGTTCGTCCCCGACTTGGACACCAGGCTGATCACGCCAGCGCCTCCGCTCTGGTAAGAGGCTGGCGTATTCTGGGTCTCGACACGCACCTCATCGATCGCATCTTCGGGAGGGCTCATGGCCGGGATAATGGCGGCGGAATTGTTTTCCGCAACACCGACAGGGCTGCCGTCAATCATGTAGTAGACCGACCCGATGATTGCCCCGTTGAAGGTGTAGGAAGATACGTCGATTCCCGGGCGGCCACTTGAAATATTCTGGATTCCAACCGAATCGCCGGAGTTGGGTGAGCCGTTCGCGGGAGTTACACCAGCGCTCAACTGCACGAGGTCGTAAACATTGCGGGCCACCAGCGGGACCCGGTCGATGGTTTCGGCGGCCATGAGAGAGCCGACTGTGGAGTTGCTGGGTTCGACCAAGTCCTGTCCTTCGGTGACGGTCACCGACTCGGTGGTGGCGCCAACGCGCAACGTGATGTTCGCCACGGTAACCTGGTCGACATCGACCCTGATCTTATCTTGCGCGACGGGGGCGAAGCCGGTCTGGGTGGCCGTGACCTGATAGACGCCAGGATTGAGGGAGACAAAGGAATACAATCCGGCGGCGCTGGTAACAGTATGCTGCGTAGCACTGGTGGCGGGGTTCAGCAGGACCACCTTGGCCCCTACAACCACAGCGCCATTTGGGTCGGTGACGGTGCCGCTGATCCCGCCTCGTCCGGCTTGTGCGAATGCGGAGGTTGCGGCGAATACGAGAACGAAACACACACAGAACCACAAGCGCGCCTTGCCGGCCACCAAACCCAGTGAGTTCATGCCATCTCTCCTCAGCTCTCGATATGCAAAAACCTGAACCCCAAACAACCCGTCCGCATGCAGACTCGCAATGAGTAATCGTTTCATTAAAACGTATGAATATTGAGTCTTATGCACATTCTCCGTCAAGCAAAAAATGAGCCGGGGGACTCCAGCGCGCCGTATTTCGCGGCGCCGCTGGACTCGCGCGCCGCCAGTTCCGGGGCCAACTTGCGATGCACCACCGGCAGGTCGCGTTTTTCCACGGCGGCGTTGATTCCCGCCAAAACAATACTGGCCGCCATCGCTCCCATCGCTTCCATAGGCTGTCGAATCGTGGTCAGAGCAGGAGTGCAGAGGCTGGATGCGGCCACGTCGTCAAATCCGACGACGGAGCAGTCTTCCGGCACGCGAATTCCCGCCCGGGTGAGGGCGCGGATGGCGCCAAACGCCGTCATATCGTCAAAGGCCATGAGCGCGGTGAACGGGCGCTTTGCTTTGAGCATGTCCTCGGTCAGTTTGTAGCCGGTGTCAAAGCTGGAGATCGGATCGCGCGAGCCGGGTAAATCCACAATCAACCGGGGATCGAGTTCCAGACCTCGAGCCCTGGCGAAGGAACGCACACCCTTCCAGCGGGGGGCGCTGTCACCCAAAGTCTTGGGCCCGCGGATGAAAGCGATCTTGCGATGGCCGAGGGAATACAGGTGCTCGACCGCGGCATAGGCGCCGAGTTCGTTATCGACGACGACGGAGCTGGTGGAGTCATTGGTGGATTCGCGGCCGATCATGACCGTGGGGATGTTGCTCTTTTCCAGATCGCCGAGAACGTCGATGTTTACGAACAGCCAGTTCGCCACCACGATGAGCGCCTCCACGCGGCGGTCGAGAAGCATTTCCAGATAGCGTTCGAAACGAGTGCGCTCGTTGTGAACGTCGGTGAGAATAGGAAGGTACGAAGCCTGGTAAAGCGCGTTCTCGATGCCGCGCAGCACAAGAGTGCAAAACGGATCGGTCATGTCGAAGACCATCACTCCAACGGTGTGGCTGCGCCGGCTGCGCAGGGAGCGGGCGAAAATGTTGGGCCGGTAGCCCAATTTCTTGGCGGCGACTTCGATCCGCTTCTTGGTGGTGTTGGGAATGTAGCGGGCGAGGGGAGCATTGCTCAGCACGATCGAAACCGTCGTGGAAGAAAATCCACTCTTCTTCGCCACATCGCGGATCGTGACCATAGCTGAAGCTCCTATTGCGGAGTGTCCAACGGGTGCTTCGCCTTCTCGAAAAATTCGTTTTGCAAACGCAGGCTTTCGTGATCGGCTTTCACGGCACGAATCACCTTTTGAACCGCGGCGATCCAGGCGTTGATGTCAAACTCGCCGATCTCGCGCGTTCCTTTCGCGCCATCCCCGGCATAGTGATCGGGAAAGCTGGAATACCACCAGATGCCGGTATAGAGCGGATCAGGCAATTTCAGCCGCGCCAGGTCGGCGCCCGATTCCTGGTGCGCGCGCTCGATATGCACCAGATCGGGCCGCGCGACCAGCATCTCCGATGTCTCCGCTACTCCGGCGTGCCCGTTGGGTTCCGGCTGCGCGGCAGGGTTGGGAGGCGCGTCAAACAAGGGGAGAACATACACCACATAGTCGCGCTGTTTCTCCAGTTGAGCCTGCGCAAAAAGAGGCAGCAGATGCTCATTGCCACCATGACCGTTCACAATAATGACTTTCTTGCAGCCGTTGCGGGCCATCTCGTCGGTGGTTTCCTGCAAGAGTTCCAGTTGCAACGAAATGCTGTAGGCAACTGTGCCGGGTTCGTGGCGGGCCTCAAGAATCTGGCCAAAATAATATTCGGGAAAAACGACCGCAAAGTCAGTATCCACGGCCGCCAGCACGACGTGTCGAACGTTGAAAAGGTCCGTACCGAGCGGCAAGTGCGGGCCATGCTTTTCGATGATGCCGAAGGGCAACATGCAAGTGCCCTCCGACTGCTGGATCGCGGTGCGGAAATCTGCGGCCGTCAGCTCTTCCCAGCGCGGAGACAGCTTAGTTTGCGGCCAGGCGAGCGTGGCGAGAAGGAGCAGGGCGGAAAGGGACGCGAAATTACGCATCACGGTTTCTCCGGGGCGGCGAGCGGGTTGCTGCTTGCCGCGACGTTCCACCCGTCAACCGTCAGCAATAAATTGTCGCCACCTTCGGTTGAGTCGAAGCGAGCAGTGAGTTCTCGCTTTTCCCCGGGCAGCAGGGAGACATAGTTGTCGTCCCAGAAGATGGGGACAAGATCGCTTCCATCCGCGTTGGCGATTCGCACATGCACCATGAACGCCAAACTGGAGCCTGGATTTTCCACGAAGGCATGTACCACTCGATCTTTTCCGTCCTGCGCCACCGAACTGCGAACGGTGAGTTGTGTCGAAGGCAAACTGTTTAGTCCGGTCAGGTCGGCGTAAGCGCTCTGCGGTGTATAGATTTCCTCGAATTTCTTCGGCCAGTCAAGCACGTCGGGCTTGGTGGAGAGCCAGTAGAAGTTGTTGCTGACCAATTCGCCCGACGCGTTCCGCAGTTCGAGCTTTAGGAAATAGCTTGGCGAAATGCCAGCCACGGGCTTTAATTGCAAGGCGCGGACGCTGCCATCGGCGGGAATGTCGAGCGTCACATCCTGCGAGGATACTTCTTTCGCATTGATGTCATAAATCGACGCCCTGACTCTGACACCTGAGAAGACGCGGTCATAACCATTCAGCACAGCTACCGAATTGTCATCGTATGAATACTGAACGTGCAGCGGCTCGCAGGCCTTTTTCGATCCGAAGTAGGCTCCAGAAGGAACCAGGTAGTAGTCATACAGGTTCCAAAAAATCGACGGCCAGGCGTTGTTGAGCATCCACTGGATCACGCCGGTGGATTGATACTTGTTGCGGCCATAAGCCTCGAACATGGCGCGCTCAGCCTCGTAGTTCGTGGCTTGAGACTTGCGAAGAAAGTCCTCGAGGCTCGCGGGTTTGCCATAACGATGATCCAGGCCGGTTTCAAATCTGTCGATGGTGGTGAAGCGCTCAAGAGCGGAGTGATAGTTCCAGTATTCGTCAACGGGCCACAGATGGCCGGCGGGAATAAATTTCTTCAGGCTGGGTAACGTCGGGATTACCGCACCTGGGCTGGTCTCCGTGTTGTAGCCAAAGGCGCCGCCAGCATTTTTATCGGTAAGCCAGTAGTTCGGTGGAACGTAATCGTAGGGGCCGGACATTTTCACGCCCGAAGGCCCCGTGACTTTTGTCGGTGTGCTGTTAGCCGACGAGAGCGTGGGGACTGGCCACTTCGTTTCTTTTACAACCTGCAAATACAGAGTTTCGATCCTGGCGATCGGAGGATTATCGCTGCCATACAGAAAGACGAAAACGCTGGGATGATTTCGCAGGCGCGTCAGTTGATCGGAAAGTGAGGCGGTTGCGATTCTGGTGGTTTCGTCGGTCCACTTGCTCCACTTCTCCCAGAAGTCGCAACAAGTCCAGCCCGGCATCATCAGTACGCCCAGGCGATCCGCCATATCGAAAAATTCGTCGCGCTCCATGCGGCCTTCGAGGCGGATTGCGTTCAGGTTCATGCCGCGCACGTAAGCGAAAGCTGTCTCGGTTCGCTCGGGAGACCAGCGTAGAAGCATGTCGGGCGCCCAGGCCGCCCCGCGAATGAGCAGATTGCGACCGTTGATTTGGAATAGACGATGGCCCTCGGCGGTTAGCTGCGAAGTGACTTCACGAATGCCGAAACGCGCGGCCGCCAAGTCGGAGACTTGCCCGTCGACTTCAACCTGCAGTTGGGCGGTGTACATCTCCGGTGAGCCCATCTGATACGGCCACCACAGCCGGGGATGGTCGAGTTTGAGTTGGGGATACTTATCGGGCGTAAAGATTACCGTCCTGGATTCGTTGGCAGCCAGTTCAACCTTTTGGCTTACGCGAATCCCTTCAATTTCGCCGCGAATCACGCTCGTGGTGGGATGGGCAGCGGTGTTGTGAAGGTCGGCGGTGATGGTGAGTGATGCCGTTTTATAACCCGGGCCAAGTTTGGAAGTCACAAAGGGATGGCGCAGAGAAACGTCTCCGCTTGTGGTCAGGTAGACGTCCTTCCACAGTCCCATGTCTTTGTCGGGAGGTGTTGGGTTCCAGTCGACCCAAGTCATGGCCAGATCGTTCTTGTTGGGCGCGAATATCTCGATCGCCAGCGCGTTCATTTTTCCGGCGGCTAAGATGGCCGAGGTCGAACTGAAAAATGCGCATCATGCCCGGCAACGTCCTGCGCACCGGCGATCTTCTTGCCGTTCAGCCAGACGTTGGCGCGGTAATTGATTCCATCAAAGTGAAGCCAGGTGGTAGCGCTGCTGCATCAGTTCGGGCGTTTCAAACTCGGTGCGAAACCACCAGGAGCAGCGAAAGGGGCTATCGGCCGGCATGGACTGATTGGCGAAGAAAGACTTGGAAGAGTAGTCCATTCCCGGAAATGCTTTCAGATTCATTCCAAAGTAGGGGTCGGGATAAGTCCCATCCGCTACCAGCGCTGCGACTACGGTGGTGGGTACGCTGGTTTTGTGCCATGCGTCTGCGCGAAAACCGGGCTGGGAAATGTCCGAGCCCGTAGCCTTCGCGTCACACGAGGACTGAAGCTGCCAGTTTTGGCTGAGCAGGATTTTCGCGGAGCGACCGTTTTGCAGTTCGTCGGTTTGGTCGCCAGCAATTGGGGCGGCGACCGCGTTGCCCGCCGCAACAATAAGAACAGCGAGGCCCAACAGCCAGCTTCGATACGTGGCTCGGAAAAAGCTCGGACGCTCGGGTGCGGGAACCAGCCTCTGAATGGTCTGCAAAGTTTCGCCTCGCATGCCGGACAAGAAACGCACTATGTCGCTAAACGTTTATTAAAACGAATGAATAGTGCTGTAAAAACGCCTATCGTGTCAAGAAAAAACGCCGCAACCTTGCCATTTCATGCCGTTGCCGCAAAGCCAGCCGTATTGACAACTCTGCCCGCCACGTACTCCAATAGGCGACTCATGGAATCCGACTCGGTCATGTCTCCGTCGTCCGCGCCGCGCTTGCGCCGCACCCTCACGCTTTGGGACCTCATCCTTTACGGCATCATCGTCATCCAGCCTACGGCGCCCATGCCGGCGTATGGAGTGTTCAGCAACGCCGGGCAGGGCCATGTGGTCACCTCCATCCTGATCGCGATGGTTGCCATGGTTTTTACTGCCATGAGTTATGGGCGCATGGCGCGGGTGTATCCCAGCGCAGGTTCGGCCTATACCTATGTGGGACGCGAACTGCATCCCGCGCTCGGCTACGTCACCGGCTGGAGCATGACCATGGATTACATTCTGAATCCGTTGATCTGCACCATCTGGTGCGCCAAGGCGATGGCCGATCTGCTGAGCGGAACGCGATATCAGATTCCTTATCCAGGGCTGTTGTGGCCGGTGATATTTGCCGGGCTGTTTACGGCGCTCAACCTGCGCGGGGTGCAGACTTCGGCGCGCATCAACAAGACTCTGTGCGCGATCATGGGCGCGGTGATTCTGGCGTTTTTCTGGTACACCATCCGCTACATTTTTCATCTGCCGCAATATCCGGAGGCGTATTTTCTGCGTCCGTTCTATAACCCGCAAACTTTCACTATCAGCCGCGTGTTCCACGGCACGTCGGTGGCGGTGCTTACCTATATTGGGTTCGATGGCATCTCCACCCTCTCGGAAGAAGTGGAGAATCCCAAGCGCAACATCTTCCTGGCGACCGTGCTGGTGTGCGTGGTTACGGGATTTCTGGCCTCCGCCGAGGTTTATGGCGCGCAATTGTTGAGCTTCGCGCATTTCGGCAAGGACTTCGGCGTCTTCTCGGAATTTGGCGACGAGAACGTATTCAGCCATGTCGCCGGAATTGCCGGCGGCGTTCTCATGACCAAGGCCATCAGCCTGACGCTGCTGATCGCGACTGTGGGTTCCGGCATGGGCTCGCAACTGGGCGCGGCGCGCCTGCTTTACGGCATGGGGCGCAGCGACGCGATTCCCAAGAAGTTCTTTGGCGCCATTCATCCCCGAACGCGGATTCCCGCAAACAACGTGGTTTTTGTGGGGGTGATTGCACTGATCGGGGCTTTCCTGATCAGCTACGACAACGGCGCGGAACCTGCTCAACTTCGGGGCGCTGATCGCATTCATGGGCGTGAATCTGGCGTCGCTCACGCACTACTACATCCGGGGCGCAGACCGTAACGTTGGGGCAATTGATTCCGCCTGTGTTGGGGTTTTTCATTTGCCTCTTTATCTGGATTCACCTGTCCGAAACTTGCGCTGATTGCGGGTTCGATCTGGATGGTGGCCGGGATCGCTTATGGTGCGTGGAAGACGCGAGGGTTCCAGAGGGAGTCTGGTGAATTTTGACTTGCCACCGGA
The DNA here is from genome assembly GCA_963784085.1 of uncultured Acidobacteriaceae bacterium. Lineage (GTDB taxonomy): Bacteria > Acidobacteriota > Terriglobia > Terriglobales > Acidobacteriaceae > Sulfotelmatobacter. The sequence goes on from CAWAQH010000020.1 coordinate 44,443, forward strand.
ACAGTAGATAAAGATCAGCAGACCCGCTTGCAGCTCCGATCCTACGTTGGCCATGAGCTTCCCCGAATGCTCTAGCGCACGGGCAAAGCTTCCAAGGTGAGAACCTCGAAGGGTTTTAGCGTGAAACTCCGGCGCTCGCCCGCGACTAGGAGTATCGGCTCGGCATTACGATCCCGCTGCCACGGGCTGTGCGCCTGGAACTGTCGTGTCGCGCCGATTGGCAACTCGAAAGCTTTCGCCACATCGAGGGAGTAGCTCTGAGGTCGGTCACTCGGATTACGCAGAGTTACGATGCCCATTCTCGGGGACCACGAGGCCCAGCCATAGATTTCGAGTTTGTTGGGGTCGCCTCCGATCCAGTGAGTATCCACCAGCACGTCGGCATTTCTGCGCGACCAGTTCGCGGCTTCCGCCAGCGTGTTCCAATCGTCCTCCGACAAGAGCGAGTGGGTGATGTACATTTCCTGCAACTGCGTGCCGCTGCCGAAGTAGGAATGGATCTCATTGGCAAAGTCCTTGTCTGGGTCGGCCCCTAGGTTTTGCGCCTGGCGGGCGTAAATGAGGCCGTGCAGCATCAGCGAGTTCAAAGGAAACAGCGGACCGGGTAGCACCACGCCGTGGTAGGTTGCGCCGTCGCGAAAAGTAATCCAACGCTCTCGCCAGGAGCCGACGCCGGCAAAACTGTGATCGTCATCGCCTCGCCAGATGGAATCGGCGTACTGCAGCCAGAAAGGCGAAGGATAGGTTCCGGTCGTGAGATTGATGAAGATTGCCGGGTTTACTGAACGCCACTCACTCATCAGGCTGATCGCGGCCTGGAAGTCGCTATCAAATTGACTTCCGGGCAGCACGCTATTCACGTTTCCGGTGCCATCGATTTTGAACTGGTTGACACCGTAGTCGCGAATGAACTTCAACGTGACTTCTTCAAAGCGAGCATAGTACTTCGGCCCGGAGAGCGCGAAGCCTCCGGCGTTGGTTTCGAGACCGTTCTCGCGGCCGAATTTCAAGCGATCTTCTTTCGCGCGGTCGTACCCGCCCCACGGAGAGAGCCAGACCCCGGGTTCCGCTCCATATTTTTCCGAGAGCGCGCGGAGCGGAGTAAATCCATGGGGAAATCCAGGGCCAAAACTCCAGAGGGTGTGCGGATCGTCCCAGCCATCATCGAACAGAAACGAATCCAACTTGACGCCCCGTTTCTGAACGAGTTCGTTGCCGAAGGAACGAATCACATCGAGCGCAGCCGTTTCGGCGTAAGGATTGTTGAAACCGATGTCGTACCACGAGTTGTAATGCAAAAAAGGACTATAGGGGCGCGCCCGCTCGCGCTCAACGTAGTTCAAGAACCCGCGCCGCGTCTGGCCGGCGGAGGACACGCCGATGACAGACGAATAGGTTACCGTCTGTCCCGCTCGCAACGGCAGCCCGCGCGCAATGAAGCAGCTCACCTCTTCACCTTGGACCTCGCAGGTGGAAAGCGGATGTTCGAAGGCGAAGAAAGCATCCCCCACGGTAACGGGGGAGCCTTTTACCGTACCGATAACGCGCGCAGTGGAAGCTTTGAAATCGAATAGCTCGACTTCGCGAATCGGTGAATCGCCGCGAACGGCATGGATCGAGACTTCCTGCCTCACGTAGTTGGAACCATTCCGCAGGATCCCACGCCAGGTGATCGAAAGATTCCCGCCAGCGTCCTCAAATCCCAATGTCACCTGTTGACCGGGAATGTGTTGCGCAGTTCGTATGGCAGCGGGTTCCACATTCACGCCCTCGACACGGGGCCCATCTTTGATGCGCATCGTCGAAGATCGAAGGCTCCGACCGTCCGCAAGTTTGAGCACAAACAAATCTCGCGAGAGCAAGATGCTGTTTCGCGTTGAGCGTACGATCAGTTCCGATCGTGCAACGTTGCCGCGCGCAACCGACCATCGCACCGCCAAGGCGTTATTTTCCAAAGAGATTTGTCCTTGGTGGACGACGACGTGTGCCTCTCCCGGATCAATTGCGAAAGGCTCGGATGATTGGGCCGCCGCCAGAGCGACGCTGGTCATGACGAAAAGCCACAAATACATGGATGCAAGTCGAGGATGCATAAGCTGGCACTTTATATCTGCGGCTTTGGTCAACACAAATCTCCTTATAGTGAAGTACTACGAAATAAATGGAAATATGATATATAACAAAACGAAACCGCTGAGGAACGCTGGCATGGTGAAAGTTTCGCTGGCAACGGATTTCGCGTTCTAATTGAAATTGACATGGGAGACGGGAAATGACCTCCAACTTCTGGAGAATCGCGGGCGCGCTTGCGCTGCTGGTTTCCTCCGGACTCCGCGCCGGCGTTGCCGACGATGCTTCAACCGATGCACCTCGGATACAAGGACAAAATCTGAGAGTTGAATTTGATCGCAACCTGCGCAGCCGCGTGATCGCGCGTTTTGACAATAAAGAAACCGTCATGGGGCCGTTCACCCCGTCTGAAAGCGTAACCGGTGCGGATAAAGTCTGGACTAAATTTGCTCTCACCTCGCAGAAGCACGAGTCTGTTCACGACGCTTTCGGCGCAGGCGAAAGGCTCATCGCGATAGGGAAGTCGGGGACGCTCACAAAATCAGTTACGGTCACGGTTTACGATGACTTCCCCGCCATGGCGTTCTTCGATGTCCAGTACACGAATACGAGCACCACCAAACTCGCGATCAAAGGATGGACAAACAACGCCTACACTGTGAATGCGCAGCGGCCGAACCGGCAGGGCGCCACTGCGCCGCCGTTCTGGTCCTATCAAAGCGGTTCGTACGAGAAGCGTCCAAACTGGATTGTGCCGCTGCATGCCAAGTTTTATCAGAAGAATTACCTCGGCATGAATGCCGTCGATTACGGCGGAGGTACGCCCGTCGTGGATGTTTGGCGCCGCGATGTCGGCATCGCAGTGGGGCACGTAGAGCCGCGGCCGAGGCTGGTTTCACTGCCGGTGTCGATGCCCAATCCGGCCGTTGCGAAGGTCGCCGTAGAATTCCAGCATGCGATTTCGCTCGCGCCGGGAGAAAGCTTTCACACGTTTCGCACATTCGTTGCCGTTCACCAGGGAGATTACTTCCGCACCCTGACTGACTACCGGCGTTTCATGGTGAAGCAGGGTTTTCAGATGGCTACGGCTCCCGATGACGCTTTCGGCGCGATCTGGTGTGCGTGGGGATATGGTCGATCGATCACTCCCCAACAGGTCTACGGCACGCTGCCCACGGTCAAGCGACTCGGCTTCTCTTGGGTGACGCTCGACGATGGATGGCAGAACAACATCGGCGATTGGGAACTCGATCCCAAGAAATTTCCCCGCGGAGATGCCGACATGAGAGCTCTGGTGGATCAAATCCATCAAGAGGGCTTCAAGGCTCAGCTCTGGTGGTCGCCATTGAGCGCGGTGCCGAACTCGGTGTTGCTGAAGGAGCATCCCGACTATGCGTTGTTGAATCGCGATGGTTCGCGGCGAAAAATTTCCTGGTGGAACTCTTACTACCTGTGTCCCGCGGATCACGGTGTTGTCGAGTACCACAAGGCACTGGTGCGAAAGATTCTTGTGGATTGGGGCTTCGATGGATTGAAACTCGATGGCCAACATATGAACGGCGCGCCGGCATGCTACAACCCGGCGCACCACCACGCGCGGCCGGAGGATTCGGTTGAGGCCATGCCGGATTTTTTCAAAGAGATCTACGACACCGCGCAAGCCGTGAAGCCGGGGGCGCTGGTAGAGTTCTGCCCTTGCGGTACCGGCTATTCGTTTTTTACGATGCCGCATTTCAATATGTCGGTCGCGTCCGACCCTGAAAGTTCGTTCCAGATTCGCAGCAAGGCGAAAACCCTGAAGGCCCTCATGGGAGACTCAATCCCATTTTTTGGCGATCACGTAGAGGAGAGTTCGGGAGGCGACGATTTCGCGTCCACCCTTGGTGTTGGCGGGGTAGTAGGCTCGCAGTTTGTGCTGCCCGCGCTGGTGACGGAAAGGATGAAGGACCAGCCGAAGTCCGATCTGACTCCGGCGCGAGAGAAGGAGTTCGAGAAGTGGCTTGGCATCTATCGCGAAAAGATGCTCTCGAAAGGCCAGTATCTTGGCCAGCTTTATGACATCGGGTATGACGTGCCCGAGACCCACGTGATCCGCAAGGGGCAAACCATGTACTACGCCTTTTACGCCAAACAATGGAAGGGGACGGTCGAACTCCGCGGGCTGGAAGACCGAAGCTATACCGTCATCGACTACGTCAACGGCGCCAGCCTCGGCACCGTTTCCGGCCGCAATGCGCATCTGCCGGTTGAGTTCAGGCAGCACCTGCTCCTGGAAGTCCGGCCCCAATAAAAGGGCAGAGAATTCGGTTGACAAAAATCTTAAAATGAAAGTATAAGTAATCGTTCGTAACAAAACACCAAGAGCCGGTGTTTTCCCGTAGCCGAGTTTTCGCCCCTCGGCGAACCCTCCGATTGCGGGCCCAGGAGCCTCGCCAATGCCGACCGCTTGCTTCTCATCCCTGCAGACCCGCTGGATCCTAATTCTTATTCTTTTGTTTTCAGTCACGCCCCTGTGGGCGCAGAAGGACACGGGCAACATCGCCGGAGTCGTGAAGGATTCGAGCGGAGCCATTGTGCCGGGGGCAAAAGTGACGGTGACGGACGTCGACCGCGCGACTTCGCTGGTCACTCGAACCAACCAGCAGGGCGAGTATGTCGCCGGGCCACTCAAGGTGGGCAGCTATCGGATCGTCGTGGAGAAACAGGGCTTCAAGAGATCGACGGCAGGTCCAGTGAAAGTTGATGTGCAGGCGCGCCCGGCCGTTGACTTCACGCTCCAGGTCGGCAGCATTTCCGAAACCCTAACTGTTACGACACAAGGTCCACAGCTGGAAACCGACACCTCTTCTCTTGGCCAGGTGCAGGACAGTCAGACCATCGAGACGCTCCCTCTCAATGGCCGAAACTATGCGCAACTCGCGTTGTTGAGTGCCGGCGTGGCCACGGCTGAGCCGGGTTCGCGCGTTGAAACGACGTTTGGCTTCAGTTCCAACGGGTCCCGGTCACTGCAGAACAATTTTCAACTGGATGGCGTCGACAACAACTCGGACCTGGGAGACGTTTCTGAATGGCAGCGCATATGTAATTCAACCGTCGGTCGATGCGATTGCCGAATTCAAAGTGCAGACCAATGCCTACAGCGCCGAATTTGGGCGCGGCAATGGCGCGGTGATGAACGCCGTCATAAAATCCGGGACCAACAAATTTCATGGCGACGTTTATGAATTTTTCCGCAACGATGACCTGGACGGGCGTAATGCTTTCGATCTGTTAGGCCGGCAGGGATATCAGCAGAACCAATTTGGCGCGACCCTGGGCGGCCCCATCATTAAGAGCCGAACTTTTTTCTTCGGAGACTATGAGGGCCTTCGCATCCGCCAAGCCCTTCCGCAACTGGCGCTGGTCCCGACGCCGACTGAGATCGGTGGAAATTTTCAATCGTTCCTGACCACCACCCCGGCTATGGCCACGGGCGTGGACGGCAACCCCACGAGAAAGGTCGCGGTCGACTGCAGCGGGAATCCCACCTATGTGGGTGAAATCTTCAATGCCTACATGACACAGGCTTCGAATTTGAATCCGGACGGGTACTGCGGCGTGCCGATCGGAGTGAACGGGGGAGTGCCAACCAACATATTTCCAGCGGGCTTGATCGACCCGCTGGCGGCGCGGCTCTCGGCGCTGTTCCCGGCCGGAACCGTGAATATCAACGGCTTTAATTATCTGGCGGAGCCGAAGAAGAGCCTCAATCAAAATAATTTCGATATCCGCATCGACCATCGGATAGGGAGCAAGGATTCAATCTTTGGCCGCTTCAGTTACGAAGACCAGCCCAGCTTCATTCCTTCGACATTTAATAACGCGCTCGATGGTGGAGCGTTTCAAGATGGCTACCAGGATGACTCCTATCGGAGTGTGGCCATCAGCGAAACCCACACCTTTTCGTCGAACCTTGTCAACGAAGTTCGTCTGGGCTACAACCGCATCAACTCCCATCGTCTCCAACTGAACTACGGCACGGACGTGGCGGCGCAGCTTGGTTTTCCCGGCGTGCCATTCGGGCCCGACAACGGTGGTTTGCCGAGCATTACCATCGACGACGGTACGGCGGCCATCGGAAGCTCAGGTTATCTGCCCTCGGTCGAAAAGCAGAACGCCTTCGTGATCGATGAGAACCTGACCAAAGTATTTGGCCGGCACACCATGAAATTCGGGACCGAGCTGCGCTACGTGCAGTTCACAATTTTCCAGCCCGCGGCGTCGCGCGGCACCATGGACTTTGCCAGCGATCTCACCGACAATGCGGCCGCTCCAACGACGGGTGGAGAAGCATACGCAACCTTCCTGCTGGGCCTGACCGATAGCGCGACGATCACCAACGAGCATAACGTCGACTATCGCCGGGGCAACTATTCGTGGTTCGCGCAGGACGATTTTCGCGCCACCCCAAGGCTGACCCTGAACCTGGGCGTTCGCTACGAGATATTCACCACCGTCAAGGCGCACGATAACGAAGCGGCAAATTTTGATTTCGGAAACGATTCTCTGATCGTGCCGAAAGGTCAGCAAGCCACTCTTACCCCTACTATCGCAAGTTTCATCCCGATTCTGCGCAACGGGACTCCGGGATTGATTTCACCGGACCTGACCGATATCGCGCCGCGCGTAGGGCTGGCATTCCAGATCACGAACAAGTTGGTTCTACGCGCGGGTTATGGAATCTTCTACGGCGGGGAAGAGAACGGTCCATTTTCAAACCCGAGTCCCGGGTTCAATCCTCCTTTCTTCGTAACGGAAAACTTCACACAGCCCTGCGGATTGCCGGCCGCCAATCCCAATCCCGGCCAGCCAAACTGCGCCGTTCTTGGGCCCGAGAACATTCCCCTGAGCCACCTGTCGGATGGTTTTCCGGCCAATTCGTTGGTGGATCCCAACACGCCGACTTTGTTTTCAGAGAGTTCAAAACTGAAAGCTCCGTTCACGCAGCAGTGGCACATGGGGGTGCAGTACCAGTTGCCGGACCAGATGCTGCTGGATATTTCCTACGCCGGTTCCCGCGGATCGCATCTCTACGGCATGTACAACGGAAACCAGGCCCAGCCCAATGAGCTATTTTGCACGACGAACGGCAACACTCCGGAAAACTGCCCCACCGCGCCAAGGCGTCCATTTCCCGCGGTTGATGGCACCATCGACACGCTGCGCGCCAACGACTATTCGAACTACAGCGCCCTGCAGGTGCATGTTGAGAAGAGGTTTTCCCACGGGCTGCAATTCGGAGCGTCCTATACCTACGCTCACGCGCTAGACGACGCTTCCAGCGCCAGTCTGGGCTCGCTCAACAACGGCGACTTCCGGAACGAGCTGTATCCGTGGCTGGAGTATGGCAATTCGGATTTCGACGTGCGCCAGCGCTTCGTCATTGACTATGCTTACGAATTGCCTTTCGGACACGGCAAGAAATTTGGCGGCGATGCCACAGGAGTGTTGAATCAGATTATAGGCAACTGGCAGGTGGCCGGCATCACCACAGCGCAGACGGGCAACTGGTTCACCATTACCGACTCGATCACGAACGTTTCCACTGCCGACGGCGGCGGGACGGTAGGATATTACGAAGTGCGCCCCAACCTGGTGGGCAATCCCAATGCAAAACCCTGCGTGCCCGGAACTTTGTTCAACACCTGCGCCTTCGCCGACAATTCAACGTTTTACACCTTCGGCGATGCGGGCCGGAACATCGTCCGCGGACCAGGATTGCAAAACTGGGATTTCTCGATCTTCAAGCTGTTTCCCATTCGCGAGCAGATGCACCTGGAGTTCCGCTCGGAGTTCTTCAACATCTGGAACCATGTGAACCCGCTGTTAGGCCCAGTTGGGGCAATCAGCGAAGAACCGCAGGCGGTTGAATTCGGCACGCCACAGTTCGGACAGGCAGCGGCGGCCCGTGATCCGCGCTTCATTCAGTTCGCGCTGAAGTTCTACTTCTGAGAAGCCTGCCGCCAGCGTCTTGAGGAGAAGAGTATGCAACGCCGTATCTCAACAAGAGCGATGAGCCACTTCGCTATTGCCTGGCTTGCGGTTGTTGTGGCCATGGCGCCACTGCTGGCTGCGCAGACCGGATCCACTTATTATGTGTCGACGAGCGGAAACGACAGCAATCCCGGGACGATGGGATCACCCTGGCTGACGATTCAGCATGCGGCCAATTCAGTCACGGCAGGCGTGCATATCAACGACGACCGCAATCAAGAGACGGAGTGACGCTGACGGCACAAAGCGGAAGCCAAGAAGCCGCCGGCACCGCGCGGCTGGCGCATACTCTCAACCTGAATCGCAGCGGAAGCGCCGTTGGGGTCTACTCGATCTGCTCGGCCAATCGTTTTGTTCTAGAAGCGGGGATGCTGCAAGCGCAGCGCGACGACTGCTCGCTCCTGATCGAATCGACTTCCAACCAGGTCAATCAGTTTGGTGGTTATGCCGGTCAGACTCCCACGCAGTTCGTCGCCTTTGTGAAAGAAATCGCGGCCGCCATGAATTTCCCCGGCGAGCGCATCGTATTTGGCGGCGACCATCTGGGCCCCCTCGTTTGGCGTAAGGAAGGCGCGTCCTTCGCCATGCAAAAGGCGAAGGCCTTGGTGCAGGCCTGCGTGTTGGCCGGATATACGAAGATTCATCTCGATGCCAGCATGCGTCTGGCGGGTGATCCTTCGGACTCTTCTGGGCCGCTGGGGGATGAGATCGTCAGTGATCGCGCCGCCGAACTGTGCAAGATCGCTGAAGATGCTCATTCGCAGCTTCCGCCGGGTTCTCCCCATCCTTTGTATGTGATTGGAAGCGAAGTGCCGGTTCCGGGCGGCGAATCGTGCGATGCGCAAGCTCCAGAAACAACACGGACGGAGGATGTTGCCCGCACGATTCAAGTTGCGAGGCAGGCTTTCGAAACGCGCGGTTTGCACGCCGCCTGGGACCGGGTGATCGCGATCGTGGTGCAACCCGGTGTGGAATTCGGCGATGCGACCGTATTTCCTTATGCGACGGACAAGGCACGCAAGCTGGCCGAATTTTCCAACGCGCATTGGCAGGGCGTTTACGAGGCCCATTCCACGGATTACCAGACTGCGGCCGCACTGCGACAGATGGTCCGCGATCACTTCGCGATCTTGAAAGTTGGCCCGTGGCTGACCTTTGCATTCCGCGAAGCCGTTTTCGCCCTGGCCGCAATCGAAGAAGAGTGGTTGATAAATCGAAGAGGAATCGCCCTCTCTCTCGTCCGTGAATCTCTGGAGCTGGCGATGCTCGCCAATGATGAATACTGGAAGGGCTATTACCGCGGTGATGACGCGGCCTTGCGTTTTGCCCGCAAGTACAGCCTCAGCGATCGCTGCCGGTACTACTGGCCGCAGCCCAATGTTGTCGCGGCGCTACAACGCCTTTTGCAGAACCTGACCCTTCATCCCCCACCGGTTTCATTGCTTAGCCAATACCTGCCCAATCAGAGTGAGGCAGTGCGGGCGGGAATTATTGCCCAGCATCCCGTGGATTTGATTCGGGACAAGATTTTGGAGATCATCAACCACTACGCATATGCCTGCGGAATGCGGTCGGAAGTTTGACAAACGAAATAAAACGTTATAAAAAGAAACGGCAAACAAAAGGGCGCCCTGCCGGGGGCAAAAGCGGTGTCTGGCGGGGCGGAAGGCAGATTTGACGTGCTCAACGAAGAGCGGCGGCGGGCCATTCTTAAGCTGGTGAATCGAGACGGCCGGGTACTGGTCCCCGATCTGGCGCAGCGTTTCGAGACATCACAAGTGACGATCCGAAAGGATCTGGAGGTCCTCCATAACCTGCGGCAGTTGCATCGTACGCACGGCGGGGCGTTACCGGCAGGCGACCGCGCGCTGGACGATCCCAGCCTGCGCGAAAAAGAACAGCTTCATCGCGGGGAAAAACTTCGCATTGCAGAAGCTGCAGCCAACATGGTGAGCAGCGGGCAAGTCATCATTCTCGATTCCGGTACCACCACCACGGCCATCGCTCGCGCGCTGCGCGGTTTTAGCGACCTCACGATTGTCACCAACGCTGTGAACATTGCTGCTGAGCTGGCGGGGAGTTCGATTGAGGTTATATTGACCGGAGGCACGCTGCGAAAGAATTCCTTCTCCCTGGTGGGGCCGATGGCCGAGGACGCTTTGCGGCACCTGAGTGCCGATCTGCTTTTTCTCGGCGTGGATGGATTCGACGTCCAGTATGGTCTGACTACTCCGAACCTGCTGGAATCCAAAGTGAACCGGGTCATGGTCGAGGTCGCGAAGCGCACCGTGGCCGTGTGTGACGCTACCAAGTTTGGACGGAGGAGCCTTTCTCTCATCGCGCCGATTTCGGCGATACGGGAAGTGATTACCGATCGCGGGATCGCACCATCGGACCTGAAAGCACTGAAGAAAGCGGCGATTGAGGTGACGCTTGTCTGACTCCACGGATTTGAAGGGCTCGCACGATGCGGCCGCTCCCGGCGCGCACAGCCTCGCAGAGATTTCGTCGCAGCCGCAATGCTGGGAAACCTGCCTGACGGAATTGACTCGCAGCCAGACTCTGGAGGACCTGTTGGCGCGCTTTAACTCCGCCCCGGAGTGGTTGTTTATCGGCTGCGGTTCCAGTTACTACGTGGCGCTGGCTGCGGCAGCTACCATGAAAACACTGACTGGCCGCCGGGCGCGGGCGGTTCCGGCCTCTGAAGTCTTGCTCTACCCGGAGTTGGTTTTTTCCGCCGGACCTTGCGTCTCCGTGCTCATCTCGCGCTCCGGGGAAACATCCGAAGTGCTCAGGGCTGCCGATGTTCTGAACCAGCGCAAGATCCCCAGCGTCGCCGTATCCTGCGTGAAAGGAAAATCGCTGGAGAAGCTGGCCACGATCACGATTACGCTGCCTGCGGATGAACAAAGCACGGTCATGACACGGTCGTTCACGTCGATGCTTCTGGCCCTGCAGTTTCTAGCCGGCCGGATCGCCGGGAACACGGCCTTTTGCGATGCGCTTCTCGCCATGCCGGCACTGGCCGCTGATATGCTCAAGCCGCTATCTGAGCGGATCCGCGAATTTGTTGCCGGCCACACGTTTGCCGATTACGTTTGTCTCGGCCAGGGACCTTATTACGGCCTGGCTTGCGAGTATTCGCTCAAGATCATGGAGATGTCTGTTTCTACGGCGCAATTTTTCCATTCTTTGGAGTTTCGTCACGGGCCCAAATCAGTGGTCACGGCGCAGACCCTCGTGGTGTTTCTGCTCTCGGAGCGCGGCCATCAGGCCGAATGCGATCTGCTGGAAGAAGTAAAGTCGCTTGGCGGGACGACTCTGGTCGTGGCCAATCAGGCGAGCGCGCAGGCGCGCGCAGCCGCCGATCTGCTGATAGAGTTGCCGCTGCGATTGCCCGAATTGTCCCGCCTGGCGCCATCTCTGGTTCCAGGACAGTTGCTCGGCCTGCACACCGGCCTCAAGAAGGGATTGAATCCAGATTCGCCGCGCAACCTCAGCCGCTCGGTGATCCTGAATGACGATGGCTCGAACCGGCCGGAATATGCCTCGTTTTAACGTCACCATTGCGGGTGAGTTGAATCTCGACCTGATCCTCTACGGCCTGCCCGCCGAACTTCCACCCGAGCGCGAACTGCTGGCGGGTGACATGGCGCTGACGCTGGGCTCCTCCTCGGGCATCGTTGCTCACAATCTGGCTAGTCTGGGCACCCGAGTCGGATTTCAATCGCTCATCGGGGAGGATTCACTGGGCCAGATTGCAGTGGAACGGCTGGCGCAAAGCGGCGCCGAGATCTCGCGAGTGCGAAAATCGAAATCCGTGGGCACGGGACTGAGCGTTATTCTGCAGAGGGAGGGATGGCGCAACATCCTGACTTACTCTGGCGCCATTGCAAAACTCGGCCTCGACGACCTGGATCTTGACTATCTCTGCGATGCCCGCCACTTTCATCTCTCTTCGTATTTCCTGCAGACGAGCCTTCGCCCGCATGTGCCGGAGTTATTCCGCCGTCTGAAGAATGCGGGACTCACCATCTCACTCGATACCAACGACGACCCCGAAGACCGGTTTGAAGGCGACATTCGCCAAGTGCTCCGGCAGACGGACATCTTCCTGCCCAACCGGCGGGAAGCGTGCAGGATCGCGTCGACCGACGACCTCGACGTTGCCATAAAGATGCTTGCCGACATCGTACCCCTGCTGGTAGTCAAACTGGGAGCAGAAGGCGCGATCGCAGTTCGCGGTGGCGAAAGAATCGAAGCCCCGGGCCTGAACGTAAAGGTCGTGGATGCGGTCGGCGCGGGCGATAGCTTTGATGCAGGCTTCCTGCACGCGTATCTGAACGCGAAAGATCCGAAGGACTGCCTGGCCGCGGCCAATGCCGCAGGAGCTCTTTGCGCCACACGAACCGGAGGCACGGAGGCCTTTCGCGACCACGAATACCGCGAGCGCTTTCTTAGCCTGCACGCGACGTAGCTTCTATATCCCTAATACCGTCGAGGTCACTCCCATGGGGCCGAGCTAAGCCATAGCGGCGGTGTTACGATAGCGGGCGGTCAAGATTTTAAGTGTTCCCAGGAGTTGGAGATGACCCGAGCCGCGCGCGCCGTCGCGTCACCCCGCGTAGTTTGCATCGAGGATTTCCGGCCCATCGCGCGGCAGAGGCTGCCGAAATCTGTGTTTAATTATCTCGATGGCGGTGCTGAGGGCGAGGTGACGCTGCGAGAGAATTGCCGGGTTTTCAATGATGTGACGTTTCGTCCGCGGCACGCCGTGGTGATTCCGCAGTGCGAACTGTGTACGCACGTGCTGGGATTCGATCTGCAGCTGCCTTTCATGCTGGCGCCGGTGGGTTACAGCCGGCTGATGCATCCTGGCGGGGAGGTGGCGGCGGCTCGATCCGCGGGGCGCGCGGGCACCGGCTATATTCTCTCGACGATATCGGGCCACAAGCTGGAAGACGTGAGGGCCGTTTCGAAGGGACCGGTTTTCTATCAGCTCTATTTGATGGGTGGACGCGGAGCGGCTGAGGGCGCCATAGAACGGGCGCGAGTCGCGGGATTCAATGCGCTGGTGGTAACGATTGATACTCCGGTATCCGGAATTCGCGAGCGCGATTACCGCAACGGCATGAAGGAACTCATCAGCGGTGGACCGCTGGCGAAAATTCCGTTCCTACCGCAGGTGCTGTCCAGGCCGGGATGGCTGGTCGACTATCTGATGGATGGCGGCCTGCCTGGACTTCCCAATGTGATCATCCCAGGGCAGGGGCAGATGCCGTTGGTGGATATCAATAAGGCTTTGGCGGAGTCCGCGCCCACGTGGGCCGATCTGAAATGGATTCGTGAGATATGGAAGGGGCCGATCGTGATCAAGGGCGTGTTGACCGCCGACGATGCGCGGCACGCGATGGATGAAGGAGTGGCGGCGATTTCGGTATCAAATCACGGCGGGCGGCAACTGGACGGAGTCCCGGCCTCGCTGCGAGCGTTGCCGGAAGTGGTGGAAGCAGTACAGGGGCGGATCGAAGTTTGGATGGATGGAGGCGTTCGCCGTGGCACTGATATCGTGAAGGCGCTCTGCATGGGAGCGCGCGCGGTTCTATGCGGTCGGGCCTATGCGTACGGATTGGCAGCTAGTGGCGAGGCGGGCGTCGATCGTGCGATCGAGATTTTGCGGACCGATCTGGAGAGAACCCTGCGGTTGCTGGGGTGCGCGTCGGTGCGAGAGCTCGATTCGTCTTACGTGAATGTGCCGAAGAGTTGGCAGTGAGATGAGTTGTTTTCGGGCGTAGGTGCCACCGCGAGGCGGGACGCGGCGAGAACCGTGGGTGCGGGTTTGTTCTGGAGGTTGGGTTGGGGTCTTCAGCCAAGGGCGCGAAGAAAAATCGATCCGGACATGCCGCGCGCGCAACGCTTCGCGTGGAGCCTCGGACTCCCCCGGCCCCGGCTGCTTCGCGGGAACTGCCAGTCGGATTCGCTTTATCCGCGCTTTCCGGGTGCCTGTGGTTTCTGAGTTGCACTCCGTTTGACCTCTCCGCATTGTCGTGGGTCGCCCTGGTGCCGGTGCTGTTTGCCGTGGAGCGTGCCTCCACGCGGTTGAGGGCGGCATTGTTCTGCTGGTGCGCCGGGGGCGTGGCGGTGGCCGGCGGATTCTACTGGCTGATCAATCTGCTTCGCCGCTTCGCGGAATTGCCTCTGCCGGTGGCGGTCTTTGTCTACCCGCTGTTTTGCGCCTATCAGGGAAGCGTGTTTCTCCTGTTCGGTTGGGCGTTGAGCGCGATTCGCCGCCGCAGTGCCTATCCCATGGCGCTGTTGGCGCCCGTGGTCATGGTGACTTGCGAGCTCCTGGTTCCGTTGTTGTTTCCATCTCATCTGGCGATCACGCAAGCGTGGCATCCCATGGTGATTCAAGTCGCTGACCTGGCAGGTCCCATGGGTGTGACCGCATTGCTGGTGATGATCAACGGCGCGGTTTACGATCTGATCACGCGGCGGCGGAGTGCGTTGGTTGCCGCAGGTGCCAGCACGGCCATCCTGTGTGCGGCCCTTTTCTACGGTTATGTGCGAATGCAGCACTACGATGCGTTGTCTGCATCTGCGCCGAAACTGGCGGTCGGCGTGGTTCAGCCGAATGTAGCCTACAACCAGAAAGGCCTGAAGCATCCGGAACAGGCGGGCGAGCAACTGGCAGTGCTGCAGAGGGAGTCGCAAGAGCTTGAGAAAGCCGGAGCGCAACTGATTGTGTGGAGTGAAACCGCTTATCCCTATTCGTTGACGCGAGATTTTGCCTCCGATTTCCCTGACTCCAACCCAGCGCGCATTCGCCGTGGCTTCACATCTCCAACGGTGGTCGGTGCTCTGACCAAGGCGCCCGGAGAGAACGGGGTTTATAACTCAGCCTTTCTTCTGGATCCCGTGGGACGCGTCACAGGAAGATACGACAAGATGCTGCTCCTGGCATTCGGCGAGCGCATTCCCGGCGAGCGGCATTTCCCCTGGCTTCGCAAATTTATTCCGGAAGGCTTCGGAAGTTTTCTTCCGGGCGCTGACGTCACCACTCTTCCGCTGGCGAGTTCAGACGGAGCGACTTGGCGATTGGGGGCCGTGATCTGCTACGAAGATATAATGCCCGGGCTACTGCGCCGCATGGGCGCGCTGCATCCGCACCTTCTGGTCAACCTGACGAATGACACTTGGTTTGGAGCGCGGGCCGAACCCTGGCAACACCTCGCCTTGGCCGTGTTTGGCAGCGTTGAGCAGCGCACGGAGATGGTGAGGGCGGTCAACTCTGGCGTGTCCGCGTACGTGGATGCGAATGGACGAGTGGTCGAGAAAACCTACGCCGTCGATCCGTTCCTGACTCCGCGAGCGGCCAGTACGAGCCTTGCGACCGTGCCTCTGCTCGAAGGCGGACATACTGTTTACGCGAAAGTGGGCGATCTCTTTGCCTACATTTGCGCCTTGTTCACGGCGTTTCTCCTGGCACAGGCCGTGTTTCTGCGCAAGGCTGCTGTTCCGAAGAGGATCAAGTGAATACGGGCCAAATTCGCGGGGTGCCTCAGGATGACAAGGCAGAGTAACCAGCTCGCGCTAGCGTCTCAGAAACTGAGGCTTCACCGCTGCGGGACCGCTCAGGGTGGCCGGGTGCCCCATTTCTCGCGTTGTTTGCGAGAAGTGGGGCTTTTCGCTGGCTGTGTGACGAAGGTTGTGGTTGAGCCAGCCTTGCATTTCTTGGGACGGCGGCAGGCGATTTGCGGGCCTATTGTGTTTGTCGTGCCAAACGACCTGCTTTGCAACAACGCCGGATCGTCCGCACTATAGGCTGTCCGCGAATGCATTCCATGGTCGCACGAAGCTTGCTGCTTGAGGCCAAATTCCCCACTTCTCGCAAAGAACGCGAGAAATGGGGCACCCTGCCTGCTCGAGAATAGGTTGCGACCGGGAGACGCGGGCCACCCGCCTATTGTTCCGATCCGCCTGGCGGGATTTTTCCTCTAGCTGTTCTGCTTTCAACAGGTTCGCCCACGGTAACCGAAAGTTACCGTGCAGCACCCTTTCAGGGGTGGAGTGTCTCTCCCTTCCACCCCGTGCGCAGCACGGCCGGGTGCCCCATTTCTCGCGTTGTTTGCGAGAAGTGGGGCTTTTCGCTGGCTGTGTGACGAAGGTTGGTGCGACTCTACCACTGCTCGTCAGCGAATTGTGGAGATTGCCAAGGTCGGGCGGGTAGCCAGTCAAGCTCCCGGACCCCAAGCTCGCCGGGCGGAAACACAACGGCAACACGCCCTCGCCAAAAAAGCCTGGCAGCCGTCCAGCCTCCCAGATTGGCTCAATGAGGAAGTCTACACGCGCAAGATTCAGCCGCTACTCGTTGGAATCGCCAATCCGGTCATCATGTCGGCGCTAGGCATTTCTGTCACGTATGCCGTTGCAATTCGCGTGGGGCGACGGCGACCGCATCGACGGCACTGGCAAGCGCTGGCGAACCTCGCAAGGATTTCAGCCCAGAGCTGAGGACAAAAAAAGCGACGGATAATCAGCATTCGCTGGGTACGAATTCAATCCGTGGGGTTATTTCCCGGCAGCGGCAGTCATGCTCTCCGGCCTCGCACTGCCACGGGTGTTTAGTTCAATCTGTCTCTGGCACAGTATTCGCTGTGCGTCCAACTTGAGGAGAAATGCTTTTCGGCGTCCGGCTGCAAGACCAACAAGAGCTGCAATCGCTGCGAACAGCAAAGCTGCCGTCGCGTCTGGCTCCGGAGTGCCAATAGGGTGTTTGAGATAGTTCACTCCACTGGATACGAGCAGGGTCGCGATAAAGACTATGGAGCCGTACTTCAATGCGGTCGTGGCAATGATCGCCCAAGCTTGGCTGTAAAGCGTATCCGCATATTTCTGAAGGATGGCAGCGTCATACGTCACTTCTTTCATTGGGCACCTCTCAGGCGAAGGCTCGCAATGGACCCGCAGCAGACAGGCATGGGCCCTCTACTTAACAAGCAATGTATATCCGTGTTTCATGCTAAAGCCCAAGTTCACACGAGTAACCACTGAAGATGACGTGTTTCTCATCACGCGGCAGACTCCATCTTGAGCACACCCAAGCTGGATGTCGGTTCCATCGCTAAAGAAGATGCGAGCTGCCGCTGGAAAGTCTGCTTCACTGTTCTGTGCGATGCAAAGGCAACCGATCAAAAGAACGGTTAGTGCAAGTAGCTTTTTCATTCAGTCTCCAAGAATGACTAATGCTCATCAAGGTACTAATAGTATTGTTGCTACAAAAGAGTACGGGCGTAACGATATGGGGGATGGAAATCACTGGGAAGCGCACTGTCCAGGTCAACGTGAAAATGAGTTCCGAAGACTTCAACACCCTCCAAAAGGCTGCGAACGCCTTGTGGCCGGAAGCCATTCTAAGCAACTCCGGCATTCTCCTCGGACTCGCAAAACTAGCTGCGAAAGATATTCTGAAGAGGACCGGCAATGGCACACACTAAAACCACCAAACGCCACGTTTGGTCCGTCATCATGTGCGTCGCTAGGAATTTCAGTCACATACGTCGCTACAATATGGTTGAGCCAGCCTTGCATTTCTTGGGACGGCGGCAGGCGATTTGCGGGCCTATTGTGTTTGTCGTGCCAAACGACCTGCTTTGCAACAACGCCGGATCGTCCGCACTATAGGCTGTCCGCGAATGCATTCCATGGTCGCACGAAGCTTGCTGCTTGAGGCCAAATTCCCCACTTCTCGCAAAGAACGCGAGAAATGGGGCACCCTGCCTGCTCGAGAATAGGTTGCGACCGGGAGACGCGGGCCACCCGCCTTCAGACAGGTATACTGTCTCTGACACCCGTTCGGGCGTGGCCGTTTGGTCAACACTTATAAAAGCCTGAATAGGCGCTTTTCCCCTATCGCAAATAGCTCAATAACCGGGTGCGCCAGCGCCCACAAGTATTCGATTTTGGGCCGAACCCCGGGAGATGTTTCAAATGAATTGGCATATGTTTCGCCAACACAATTCGTGCTATTCAGTCTGTATTGAAGTTATCCTTTGTCTGTGCTTTGCCGCGCCCGCTCGTGCACAAAATAATCCCGTCCCGCAAATCGTCGGGCCAGTTCATCCAGACGCGGTCGCGCCCGGCAGCGGGGCGTTCACTCTCAACGTTTACGGAGCGAACTTTGTCCCCGGTTCGGTCGTCAACTGGAACTACCAGCCGCGCACAACAACCTACATCTCGGGGCACGAGATTCAAGCGCAGATTCTTGCCAGCGATGTTGCGCACAATGCTGCCGGTTACATCACCGTCACCAACCCTCCGCCGGGCGGCGGAGATTCCAGCGCCAGTTGGGCGCAGGTAGAAGTACACGACCCGATATCTGCGATCGTCGTGGACGCACCTGCGTACTCTTTGTTCGGGATTTGGCAGTTGCTCGTCGCCGATTTCAACCACGACGGTATCCTCGACCTTGTAGGGGAGGCGGACGGATTAGACTTCGACCGCGGCAATGGAAACGGCACGTTCAACTACGTCTCTATCGTAGACAAGCAGTATCTCGCTCCCTATGGCGCGGCCTACGGGGACTTCAACAACGATGGCAATATTGACGTGGTTGACGCATCCGATCTTGGCAACACAACCGGATTTGATCCGACGCGCATGGATGTCATGCTGGGCAACAGTGATGGAACCTTCAGTGCTGGCACCCCGATCTGGCGCCAAATAGGAAACCTGAATTATGTGGCAGTCGGTGACTTCAACCAGGATGGCAATCTGGACCTGATGACCGTGGGCATACGTAGGCTTACCCCGTATCTTGGCCAGGGAGATGGAACTTTTCAGCTTGGCACTCCGAATTATCACTACCCTTCCCTCGGCTTCGGGCCGGAAATCCTGGTCGGGGACTTCAACAACAACGGCAAACTCGATCTCGTTTTGCTGTCTGGGCGCTCGACTCCTGAGGGGTTCAATACAATCGTATGGTTCTTCTCAGGCAATGGGGATGGCACGTTCCAGAAACCCAGGGAAGTTTGGGTTGCCCAAAACACGTATGCATGCGTTGGTGGCAGCTACGGCGAATCCTATGTGCAATTGAGCGATTTCAATGGTGATGGCAACTTGGATCTAGCTTTCTGTGATAGCGGTCAAATTGGGGTAATGCTCGGCAATGGTGATGGAACCTTCAAGCCACCCACTTTTTATACAGCCGACCCAACCGGCGCGGGGCAGTTTACTTTCGCCTTAGGCGACATCAATTCTGACGGAAAGCCGGATCTGCTGGTGTCCGAATATGCTGATAGTACCGACCCGCAGTTCGTGGTGTTTCTTGGAAATGGGGACGGCACGTTTCAAGCTCCGCAAACTGTGAGCTTGGGCCAAGCGCCGTTACCGGAGTTGGGGATTACAGTTGGTGACTTCAATTCGGACGGATTGCTGGATTTCATTTACCTATCGGACATTGGCATGAATGTGTTCTTGCAACAATAAACGGTAGGAACTGCATGGGAGGAAGGATAATGTCGAGCTTTTGCTCTGGATTGACTATGTTGGCGTCGATGCTTCTCCTAACAATAAGCATGAGAGCACAAAGTGAAGGAAACAACGCAATTTACCCTACTGCAACTGCGACCACGGCGGTAGCATCGAGCAACTATATTGATGCGAGCCCTTTCTACGCCTCAACCGGAGATCTTTGTGTCACCATCTTTAACATCCTTAACTGCACCGCAACATCAGGGTGTAGTGGCGGTTACAGCAAGTATCCATCCACCGGAGCAGTTATCGACGCGCGCGGAATTTTAACTTCATCGGGTGCCATTACTTGTTCGATGAATCCTTTTCCTAGAGCGCGTTTCAAGAACACCTCCGCAGCGTAATCCAGAAGCAGGCGAGATAGAAGAAGGCGCGGTAAGTACAGAGTAGATGTTCATGACGAACCAGCAGCCGACGAAATTGTCCAGCCAAGCGTTGGTCCGCTCCACGATCAGCGGCGCTCGTACCGTCGCAGCTTGCGCCGTCTTCGTAGCGCCGATGGCGGTTGTTCTGGCGATAGGGGACGATCAGGTCGATTCCGCGGCGGCGCAATCGTTGGCGCAGAGGATCGGAATCGTAACCGCGATCGGCAATCACCCGCTCCGGCTTTTGTCGTGGGCGGCCTTTCGCTCGCGGGACACGGACTTCGGCCAGCGTGGCTTCCGCAAGGTTAACTTCACTGGGGAGGCACTTTCGAGCCGAACTCCCAGCGGAAGACCTTGACCGTCGACCAATACCATCCACTTCGTGCCTTTGCCCCGCTTGGTTTTCCCAACTGCACGAGCCCCCTTTTTCGCGGAAGCGAAGCTGCCATCGAGAAAAGATTCGTCCCAATCCAACAGTGCCGCGCTGGTCCAACTCTCTGAGGAATGCGCGCCACGCATTGCAGCCATACACCTTCTTCTTCCCACTGCTTGAGACGCCGCCAGCAGGTGGAGGGCGAAGGAAATTCCTCGGGCAGAAATCGCCATGCCGCCCCGGTCTTGGAGATCCGACAAGAGACCCTCCAAACAAGCTCGGTTGGGGGCTCACGGGCCGCCCCGTCGATCCGTGCGCTGCCGTGGCGGAGGGCGAAAAGCACCTACCAACTCCCATTGCTCATCGCTCAACAGCTTCTGTCGATCCTTCATGACAGAAGGGCAGCCCATAACCTGCCACACGTAAGTACCACGTGAGGCCAACCTATTTTTGAAACACGCTGAGTAGTCTCTCAGGGCCGACTACCGTTTTGCTTCCTGGCGCCAACATCTCAATTTCTGCGCCGTGGGTCTTGCCGAGCAACACCCGAATTATCGGCGAAGGGTCAAGTACAACAAACTACACTGCGGGATCATGGCGATTTGGCCCTGTGCAGCCCAGGGCCATGTAACCCGGGAGCAATGATCCAAATCGGGGGTCGCTGGTATTCCCGCCACTGGGGTGGTCATTGAGCATTTGCAGATCACAGGAGCAAATGGCAGCACCGCAAAAAGCACTGGCAATTATGACGGCATCGATAACGTGAGTGCGGGGGACGGAAGCTATGTAAATGATGTCTCGATCATCGATATCGGGGCCGCGACGACAGCGATGACGGGTTCGATTACTACCCTCAGTTCCGTGTGCGGTACGACTACCGTGACGGGTCTGTGCATCGGTCCTAATGCTACTTACTCCGGACCATACACGAACGTCAGAATCACGCCGGCTGACCCTTGCAGTGGGAACATGTGTTTGCAGACGGCCTGTGTCAAGATACAGGCCCAGATGCGCGGCTTGCACGATATGACTTGCACATCGGCTTCAACGACAACCAGTTGGCCGAACGCAGCTGTGTACCTGGATTCGTACGCAACTACGGTTGAGGACATTCATGTGGAGGGCTTTCAGGACGCCATTGTCGTTGGGGACAACAGCGACGCACAGGGTGGCATAAGCAACGGGGCTACAGTAATGTCTGCTGGCAACGTGATAGCCGATGTCGGCGGCGCGACTGGTGGCAATTCCGGTCCGGTACGAAACACAGTGCATATTTGCAGCCCCACTAATTTCTTGACCGGAACGCAGGGAGCGTGCGCGGGTGACCTGCCCCCTGCTTTCGTTCACGTAAGAATACGACAACTTTCAGCTGCTCCCTCTCCGGTTTGAGCCGGGATGGGGGAGCGCGAGGGGCAAGGGACGGCGTTTGAGTCCCTTGCCTCTCGCTCAGCTGTGTAGAAGCCTGCTGCATGCGCCGCCGCAAACTCTTTTGGGGTTTTATATCCCAAGCTGCTATGCGGACGCTCCTCGTTGTACTCGATCTTCCACGCTGCGATCTTCCGCCGTGCATCGAACAGGTTTTGAAACCAGCTCACCGTCAAGCACTCATCCCGCAACCGTCCGTGAAAACTTTCCACGCGCGCGTTCTGCGTTGGCTTGCCCGGCTGAATGTGCAACAACTCGATCTTTCGCTCCACACACCACGCCAGAAAATGCCGGCTCGTCAGTTCGGGCCCATTGTCGCAGCGGATCGCTTGCGGTTGTCCCCGCTCGCTCACGATCGCATCCAGCACTCGTGTCACTCTCCGGCTGGCAAAGCTCGTATCCACTTCCAAGGCCAAGCACTCCCGCGTATAGGCATCCACCACGCTCAGCACCCGGATCGTTCGTCCGCACTCCACCGCATCATGCACAAAATCCAGCGCCCACTCCTGGTTGGCCGAAGTCCGCACCAGCAGCGGCTTTCCCTCGCGGACGCAATGCTTCCGCTTCTTCCGCCGAATCATCAGCCCGGCATCCCGATACACGCGATGCACCCGCTTGTGGTTCCCATGCTCTCCCGAGCGGCCCAGCAGTACATGCAGCCGCCGATACCCGAAGCGCGGTTTCTCCCGCGCCAATTCCACCAACTGCGTTCGCAGCGGCTCGTCCGTGCGTATGCTCCGGTAGCGATAGCTCGATACCGGCAGCGTCATCACGCTGCACGCCCGCCGTTCACTGAAGGCGTACTTCTCTCGCACCTGCTCGACAGTCGCCTTCAGGACCGCGAGCTCCACCCGTTTTTTTCAATCACCCACTGCAGCGCATCCTTGTCCAGACTCAGATCCGCCACCAGCTTCCGAAGTCGCGTGTTCTCATCCCGCAGTTGCTTCGCTTCCTGCGCCTGGCTCACGTCCATCCCACCGTACTTCGCCTTCCAGGCGTAGATCGTATGCTTCGACACCCCCGTCTCCCTGGCCACGTCTTCTGCCTTGCGTCCCGCCTCCAGTTGTTTCAGCGCCCCGATCATCTGCGCTTCCGTGTGCCTGCTCTTCGACATACCCCTTCCCCTTTCCTTCGTCCGAAATCATACTCGGACTTGTTCGGAAAACGGGGAGCAGGTCACCTTCTCGGTCGTATTCCCCGCTTTGTCGTAGCTAAGGGTGGAAAGCTGGTTCTTTGTGTTGGCCGATGCATTCAGCGCCTCGTAGTAGGTCTGGCCAGAGACTCGGCTGCGGTTGATCAAGTTGCCCCACGCATCAATGTCAAACGTCTCGCCCCACTGCGGGCCAGCCGATTGTGCGGTCGCGATCCGGTTCAGGGTGTCATAGGTGAACGTCTGGTTGCGTGAACCCGTGCCATCCATGTTATTCACGACGGTGTAGAGGTTGCCGTTGTCACCCGCTGTGCTCGCAGAAAACGAACACGGTGACGGCGTCGTGATCGCCACGGCTAAATGAAAGTCGAAACAGTTGCTGAAGATCGTGCCCGAACTAGTCGCAGCAGGCTCGCGCAATTTAACGAAATTATCCGATTGGTCCCCATCGGTCCGCATCAGGGTGACCGTATTTATTCGTCCTTCTTTTCTGGTTCTCGCGGTAGCGGTTTCTCGATCGGCTTGCGTGGCAGCATCTGGTCGCGCATGGCTGCGTCATAGACGAAGCCGGCTACGATTACGCTGATCTGCTTGAGATCTTCGGGCTGCAGGCGATCGTAGACGTCCATGTTGGAGTGGTGGGTTCGCGTCTCATATTCGAGAGGATCCTGGATAAACTGGAATCCCGGAATGCCGACGGCATCGAAGGACTGGTGATCGGTGCCGCCGGTGTTGCGCATGGTGATGGTGGTCATGCCCAGGTCTTTGAAAGGTTTCATCCAGGCGTCGAAGATGGGGCTGACTGCCGCGTTCTCTTGCAGGTAGATGCCGCGAATCTTGCCGCTTCCGTTATCCACGTTGAAATAAGCGGAGACTTTGGCTTGTTCGGGCTTGACCGTAATTTCTCCCATATCGCGGCGCAGCAGCGTGGGATCGTCTTTCCGGCTAGGTTCCTGCGAGTGCGGGCGCGAACCGAAATGATGCTCGACATAGCCTTGCGACCCGAGCAAGCCTTCTTCTTCGCCGCTCCAAAGGCCGATGCGGATGGTGCGCCGGGGCTTGATGTCGAGCGCTTTCAGGATGCGCATGGCTTCCATCATGACGATGGTTCCAGCGCCGTTATCGGTGGCTCCGGTTCCGGCGTGCCAGGAATCGAGGTGTGCGCCGAGCATTACAACTTCATCCTTCTTGTCGGTGCCGGGAATTTCGGCGATGGTGTCGTATTCCATGGGGTCGTCATCGTAAAAAGTATTGGTGACGTTGAGCTCGAGGGTGACCTCTTTTTTCTGCTGCAGCAGGCGGGCGATGCGGGTCCAGTGCTCGACGGCCATGGTGAGCTGAGGAACGGTAGTGGTTTCGCCGGTTTTGTACGATCCACCGGACTGCACGTATACCGTGCCTCCGCCGGCGGTGCCGCGGCTGTGGTCGATCACGGCAAGGACTTTTTCGTCGGCCAGGAACTGGTTCAGGTCTTTGGTGAATTGTTGACGCTTTATAAAATCGGCCATGCGGAAGGCTGGGCGCTCGCCGGGAATCTGATACTCGGCAGTCTTCGCGAGATCTTCATCACTCTCGCGTTTGAAGGGGGCCTCAGTGATGGGTTTCACCTCGGCGTCGGGGCCGGCGATGACGATCATGCCCGCGAGCTTACCTTTGTATTTGTCGAAATCCTCTTTCTTCTCAATGTTGGCGCGAATGCATTTTCCCGTGACCACGCCATTGGTCCCGGGCGTCCAGGCCTTGGCGTAGACGATGAGGGGCGCGATATCGGGCACAGTCATGCGGACGTTGACGTACTGGTTAGCCCAGCCGCGGCCGAAGGGTCCCCAGGCCTCGAGGTGGGAGTCGGAGAGTCCCATGGCGGTGAGTTGGTCGCGCGTCCACTCATTGGCGCGCTTCATGTTGGGCGAGCCGGTCAGGCGCTCGCCGATGGAGTCCATTAATCCGGTGGCATAGTCCATCACCTTGGAGTTGCGGAAGCCTTCGTAACGGATGCGGCCCATGGTTTCGAGGTCGACCTTCTCGGGCTTGTCCTGGGACCAGGCGAGGGCCGAGGACAGCAGGAATACTGCGCAGGTCAGGCGGACTAGGGTTTTCATTGCGGGAGGCTCCTGGAAAAGATTGAACTGGGGATTATAGCAGCGGGGAGCGCGGCGGCCGTCGGCTGGAAGCGTCTAGTGAAGATGGATAGTGAATACGTTAGAGACCTTAGCACTTTTGTCTAGCGATGTAGCACTGCAGTGCCATTTGCAATTTTCTGTGGAGCATTTAGTTTCGCAGGTGAGCAGTTCTGGGGGAGGGCTGCCCGGGCGCCTCGATCTCGACAGAGATCGAGGCGCTCGTTATTTTGGGGGAAAGATGCGATATTCGGTTCGGAGCAGGCCCTAGCGCCAGGGTGTTGGGTCTTATGGGTCTTGGCCGGGACGAGAGCGTAGGGGCCCGAATCCGCCTTCGGCGGTATGATTCTTCCGTCCGTCCTGTGCGAAACTTTCAGCGAGTCTCGCGAATCCCATGGGTGCGGGCATACGTACATCTGGTGAGCGCCCGGTTGTGTACTGGAAGGGGCGAGACAGGAACGCCAAGGATCGCGAGATATGGACGAGAAAAAGTTCCGGCAAAACGGACGGCGGGAGTTGCTGAAGCTGACGCCGGTGCTGGCGCTGGGCGCATTTGCCATCCCCAGCCTGCAGGAAGGCCTGCTGAAGAAGGGGCTGGGGTTCAGTGACTGGGCTTCGGCGAAGCTATTCCGGCGCGGGCATCTGGCGCCGACGTTTGAGAATTCCGAGTTGACGCCGCCAGAGAAGTTCCCCATTAACGGCTACGACGTGGACGATCCCGGAGTGATCTTTGAAAACTGGACGCTGACCGTGAGCGGCGCGGTCACGAAGCCTGGGGACTACACGCTGGCGCAGGTGCAAGCCCTGCCGCGTTACCGGCAGAACACGCGGCACATCTGCGTGGAAGGGTGGGACGTGATTGGGCGCTTCGGCGGAGCGCGGCTTTCGGACTTTCTGCAATTGGCGGGGGCCGACCCGGCGGCGCGGTTTATCACCGTGGAATGCGCCGACGATTACTACGAATCGCTGGATATGGCGACGGCGCTGCATCCGCAGACTTTGCTTTGCTACGAGATGTATGAGCAGCCGCTCACGCGGGAACACGGGGCACCGTTGCGCTTGAGCATTCCGACCAAGGTTGGATACAAGCAGGCAAAGTATTTGACGGACCTGAAAGTGTCGCATGTGCTGGATCGAGTTGGGTATTGGGAAGATCAGGGATACTCGTGGTTTTACGGGTTATGAGCCAGCGCGAGCCGAGCCCCGGAGGCGAATGTGAAGGTTGAAGTGATTGAGATTACTCAGGACGTGCCAAAGCCGAAGCCGGAGGGCGAGCGCGAGGAAGTCCCCGGCGCCGAGGAAAAGGCTGTGACTGCCGACGTGGCGGAGGGTACATCCCCGGCAGCGATCGAGACGGAAGCGACAGCAGCCGCGGAAGGCGTCGCCGGTGGAAGTGATTCCGAATCCAGCGACAACGTCGATACAGAGCATGTCGTGATCGCGCGTGCGGCTTATGAACACCCTTTTGTGGTGCGGTTGTGCCACTGGGTGAATGTGGTGGCCTTGTTTGTGATGGTGGGAAGCGGCCTGCAGATCTTTCGCGCCTTTCCCAGCTTTGGCGCCAAGATTCCTCAAAAAGATTTGCTGCATTGGCCGAAAGCGTTCGCGATCGGCGGGTGGCTGGGCGGGGCGCTGCAATGGCACCTTACATTCATGTGGATTTACATGGCGACGGGCGCGCTGTATCTGGGATACCAGATTTTCAGCGGGAATTACCGGCAGGTATTGTTCACGCATCGGGATGTGCGGGGCGTATGGCCGATGGCAAAGCACTATTTCTTCTTCGGTCCCAAGCCGGCGTTGCGCGAGGTCTACAACCCGCTGCAGAAGCAGGCTTATACGGCGGCGATCCTGCTCGGTGGGTTATCGGTGGTGACCGGATTCGCCGTCTGGAAGCCGGTTCAGTTTTCCTGGCTCGCATGGTTGATGGGGGGGTTCCACTATGCGCGCATCTGGCATTTCGCGACGATGTGGGCCATCCTGCTTTTCGTGCTGGGCCATCTGGTGATGGTCATCCTGCATGGCTGGAATAATTTCATGTCGATGCTGACGGGATGGAAGAAGGATCCCGAGTATTGAGTTTCGCGGGCAGAGTGCCCGCAATCAACGAACATTTGCCGGAAGCTTTGCCAGAAGCAAGGATGGGATTGAACATCATCGTCGACAATTCGCGGCAGGCCGGCGGCGCACGCGAGCAGGAAATCATTTCCAGCGTGCAAGCGGGGCAGAGCGAATTGTTTTATGAACTGGTCCGGCCATACGAGCGGCGGGTGTATGCGGCCGCATTCGCGATTCTTCGCAATGAGCAGGATGCCGAGGATGCGGCGCAGGAGGCGATGCTGAAGGCGTTTGCGAACATCCGGCGATTTCGGGCCGAGGCGCGCTTCAGCACGTGGCTGATCCAGATCACGGTGAATGAGGCACTGATGCGGCGGCGAAGGGAGCGGGCGGTAATCATGGAAGGCATCGACGATGGCCGCGACGGAGAAAGCGAATATGCGCCACGCGAGTTTGCCGACTGGCGCGAGATTCCCTCGGAAGCCCTGGAGCGTAAGGAAGTGCGGCAGCGGCTGGCGGAGGCGCTGGGCACGCTCGATCGCAAGTATCGGGAAGTCTTTGTATTGCGCGACATGGAACACCTGAATATTCAGGAGACGGCGGAGGCTCTGGGAATATCGGTGGCCTCGGTAAAAACGCGGCTGTTACGCGCGCGGCTGATGCTGCGCGACCTGCTGGCTGCCGGATGGGAGCAAGGCTGGTTTAGCCGGCTGCCATTCGAGAAGGGAACAAAGCCATGGTAGAGAGCACATTGAACTGCGAACAAGTCTGGCGGGAGATTTCGAATTACATCGACGGAGATGTCGACGCCGGGATGCGTCCGGCGATGGATGAGCATTTCAAGACTTGTGCGCGCTGCGCCTCGGTGCTGGCGGGAACGCGGAATGTGGTGAAGCTCTATGGCGATGAGCGCATGCTGGAGTTGCCTGCGGGTTTCAGCCAGAGGTTGGAGAAGCGGCTGGCGCAGAATCCTCAGGGACAGAGACGTGGATGGTCGAGTTGGTCAGCATGGCTGGTGCCAGCGGCGGCGGTGGCTTTGATTGTGGCAGGCGTGCTGCTGATGAATTCGGTGACTTTCAAAAATTACGTCCAATCGCATCATGCGCAACCGGCCAATAATATTCCAGCGAACCTGGTGGTGGTGGTTTCCGACGGCTCGAAGCTCTTTCATGTGCCGGGATGTCCGTTCATTCACGACAAGAATTCGGAGCGCACGATGACCGCGAAAGAAGCGATGCAGGATGGCTATGTGCCTTGCACGCGGTGTTTGCGGCAGTATTTGAAGACTGGGTTGGTGAGCGGGCACGAACGGGTCGAGAGTGCCGAGGCGGAAGACGAAAATGGCGAAGTGCTGAGTGTGGCGGCACACTAGGGCCGGAGGTGCCTGCCGGGTTGCCGGCGCTGATGAACGGGCGTCTCTCGCGCGACTCGCCCTTTGCCGTAAAAACGACGCGGCGCGGGTTGATTGACCCGCGCCTGCATTCGATCGGGCTGCATTCGGACGACGACTAGTTTTGCTTCATGGTGTCGTCTTTCTTCATGGTGTCATCCTTCTTCATGCTGTCGTCCTTTTTCATGCTGTCGTCCTTTTTCATGCTGTCGTCCTTTTTCATGCTGTCTTTCTTCGCGGTGCCGTCTTTCTTCATCTTGTCGCTCTTGGCCGTCTTGGATTTCTTGGTGTCGTCTTTCTTCATCGAATCATCTTTTTTCATGGTGTCTTGCTTGGTGTCGTCCTTTTTCATTGCATCCTGGCTGGTGGACTGGGCGAAGGCTGCCATCGAGGCTGCCAGAAGGCATGCGAGCATCAGACTGCCGAAAAATCTTTTCATTTGTTTTCTCCTTGGAATTCGGTGAGTAAGTCGTCCGGCAGGTCCGCACCTGCAGGTTGAAATGGGATGAGCTGGGGCGCTAGAAAGTTACAACCGAAACCAAAGGCCTCACCACAGAGGGCACCGGGTAACACGGGGGAAGGCAAAACGCCCTGCCTCGGGGACAGGATGCTTCAGCAGGTTAGCTGATCGCGGGAGAGCTTGAGTCCGCTCAGATTTCCGAGCGCGGTGACCGCGATCGACTCGGTCTTGAAGAATTCGCGGGCCAGGGATTGCAGATCGTCGGCGGTGACGGCTTCGATCTTTTCGATCAATTCGTCGAGATCCTGGAAGTGGTCAAAGTACGTTTCCTGGCGAGCCAGATTCGACATGCGCGCCATGCTCGATTCCATGGAGAGCACGAGGCTGCCCTTGAGCTGATCTTTGGAGCGGCGCAGTTCCTCGTCGGGCACGCGTTGCTCCTTCAGATTGCGGAATTCACTGACCACTGCTTTCACGACCTTGGTGGCCGATACCAGAGAAGTTCCGGCGTAGACGGCCATGCATCCGGTATCGCGGTAGGGATTGAGGTCGCTGTAGATCGAATAGGCCAGACCCTGGCGCTCGCGAATATTCTGGAACAAGCGCGAACTCATGCCTCCGCCGAGCAGGGTGTTGAGAATGTAGCCGGCGTGGCGCTTCGGGTGCGCGATGGGATAGGCAGGAACTCCAATGCAGAGTTGCACCTGCTCGAGCGCCTTCTTATTGCGCAAGACGATGCGGGGAAGGATTTTGGGCTCGGGCGAGTGGAAGCCGTTTTTTGCGGGCTTCAGATGCTCGAAGTGCTTTACGATGAGGTCAACGAATTGGTCGTGGTCGAGATGTCCCGCGGCAGCCACGACGATATTGCCGGGGGAGAAGCGGTGCGTATAAGTATCGAGCACGGTTTCGCGCTCGAACTTCTTTACCGTTTCTTTGGTGCCGAGGATGGGCTTCCCGAGGGGATGATCCTTCCAGAAATTCTGCGTGAAGATTTCGTGGACGAGGTAGTCAGGATTGTCTTCGTCCATCTTGATCTCTTCGAGGATCACGCCGCGTTCGCGGGCAATGTCCTCGGGAGTGAATGTGGGGTGCAGGACGAGGTCGGTGAGAATCTCAAGCGCGACAGGAATATTCTCGTCGAGAACCTTGATGTTAAAGCAGATACACTCTTTCGAAGTGAAGGCGTCCATGTTGCCGCCGATGGAATCGACCTGGCGCGCGATCTCTTCGGCGGTGCGGTGCTTGGTACCCTTGAACACCATGTGCTCGATGAAATGGGAGATGCCGTTAACCTGCGCGGTTTCGTCGCGGGAACCGGTTTCGAGCCAAATGCCGATGGAAGCCGAGCGGATGTGTTCCATCCTTTCGGTGATTACGGTCAGGCCGTGGGGTAGAACCTGACGACGGATGTTGCGGACTTCTTTTACCATGGTGTGGTTTTGATCGCGGAACCGGCTAGAAGGTGCGTTACTATTCTTACATACCTGGGGGTGGTGGGTTGGGTATACGAGAAAAATTTGATTAGCGGTTTAGAATCAGTTGGTTACGGCCATTCTATGTGCCGTCCCTGAAGGGACTTGTCGGTGGTCTTGGGTGCGACCCCGGACTCACGTCCGGGGCGATTGCGTGCCGCCCCTTCGGGCTTGATCGGGATGGCCTATTCGGCAGCTTTGGCCGAAGCGTTCGCAACCTTGCAACTGGCGAAGGTTGGCGGGATTTCAGGACAAATGAGCGAGCTTGTGACATCTCCGCTGCTGGGTATGGACCGCGAGGAGATCGCTGCTCTGGTGAGTGAGGCGGGTGAGCCGGGGTATCGCGCCAAGCAGATCATGGATGCGGTGTACCGGCAGCGGGTCGAGACGTTGGAGGAGATTTCTACTTTACCCCAGGAGTTTCGGGAGAAGCTGGCGGCGAGTGGGGTTGGGGTCGGCGCAGCGCGGATTGAGAAGAAGTTTGTTTCTGTTGATGGGACGGTGCGGTATTTGATTGCGTTTGGGGATGGGCAGAGCGTGGAGACAGTGTGGATGCCGGAGGGGGACGGCGGGGAAGCTGGAGATGGGAGTGAGGCCGGAGATGAGGCAGAGTTCGACACAGGCACCTTAGGGGCTAAAGGAACTCTAATTGAGTCCACATCCGCCGCAAAGCAGGTTTCTCGACTCCGCGGGATTGCCCGTAAAGACGGGCAATCCCGCTCCGCTCGAAATGACAAGTTTGGGTTAGATCAGAGCGGCGCCCAGAATCCCAGCACCCAGCAAAAATCCAGGGGACAGAATCCAGGTCGTTCCACGATTTGCATTTC
The DNA here is from genome assembly GCA_963784085.1 of uncultured Acidobacteriaceae bacterium. GTDB lineage: Bacteria > Acidobacteriota > Terriglobia > Terriglobales > Acidobacteriaceae > Sulfotelmatobacter. The sequence continues at coordinate 75,715 of CAWAQH010000020.1, forward strand.
CAGCCAGGTGGGGTGTGCCGTGGATTGCCAGTTTTGTTTGACGGCGCTGCTTGGCGTGAAGCGCAATCTTACCGCGGGGGAGATAGTGGGGCAGGTTTGCGCCGTATTGAAGGACCAGAAAATCTCGCCGCCGGAGGATCGCATCAACCTGGTATTCATGGGCCAGGGCGAGCCTTTCCTGAACTTCGAGAATTTTGTGAAGGCGGCGCGGCTGCTGGTAGAAGGCGTGGGAATAGCCGAGCGGCGGATGACGGTTTCGACGGCGGGGATCGTGCCGCGAATCCATGATCTTGGCGAAGAAAAAATTCGTCCCAAACTGGCGATTTCTTTGAATGCGTCGAACGACGATCTGCGGACGCGCCTGATGCCGCTGAACAAAAAATGGAATCTGGAAATGCTGATCGCCGCGGCGCGCGCCTATCCTCTGCGCACGCGAGAGTGGATTACGTTCGAATATGTGCTGCTGGGCGGCTTGAACGACACGGGGGAAAATGCGCGGCAAGTGGCGGAGTTGCTGCGCGGGCTGCGCTGCAAGGTGAACTTGATCGCGCTGAATCCGGGGCCGGGGATTGACTTCACCACTCCTGGCGCGGAGCGGGTTGAGGCCTTTCAAAACATTTTGCGTGCGGGGGGAATTCCGGCGTTTGTCAGGCGTCCGCGGGGCCGCGACATTTACGCTGCCTGCGGGCAGCTTAAGAGGACGGTTGAGGCTCCCACATCACGGGAACCGCAGCTGCAGGCGATTTCTCCGGCGCCGCAGCGATGACGGGGATTTCCACGCGAATGGTCGTTCCCGTATTGTGGTCCTGCCGCCAGAAAATGCGCCCTTTATGTTGGCGCAGAATGGCGTGGCAGGCGCTGAGTCCCATGCCGGAAAGTGTCCGATCTTCATCCGTTGTGCCGCCGGCTGCCTTGCCGGGTTTTGCGCCGATTTCGTATTCGACCAGATCGTCGTCTCGCATTCCAGCGCCGCCAGCGTCGGAGATTTGCACGATGGCCAGCCCGTTGTTGCGCCGGGCGGCGATGGTCAGAATGCGACTGCTGTTCTCGCAAACCACATGCAACGCGTCGTTGATGATCTGCGCGCAGACCTGGAGCAACTGGTTGGAGTCTCCCTCGACCAGCAGCAAGCCTTGCGGGAATTCGGTGCGCACTTCGATATTGAGGGCCTGCCACTGAGGCTGCGAGAGTTTTACGGCCGTGCGCAGTACGGTGTTGAGATCGACTGCGGCCCGCGCGCTGGGGCCGGGTTTGGCAAAACTCAGCAGACCGGCCACCAGAGAGCGAGTGCGCCGCGCATGTTGCCCGATCTTCACCGCCAGCTCTTTCTGTTCAGGGGTAAGGTCTGAACCCTGCAGCAGATCGGAATAACCCAACATCGCCGTAATCGGATTATTCAGCTCGTGCGCGGCGCCACCCACCAGTTGTCCGATAGAAGCGAGTTTTTCCGACTCGGTGATCTGTGCCTGCAAATGTTTCAGGTTTGAGATCGACTCGCGCGAGTGATTGAGCAGGCGGAGCAGTTCCCGGTCGAGCAGGCGCTGGCGTATAAAAACCATAATCCCCATGAGAAGCGACGCCCCCAGGGTCAAGACCAGGCGGAAGGACCGGATGCGGGGCGGAAGTGCGGTATCAATGAGGGCCCAGGCGGCGAATAAAGGCAGGGTAAAAGCTGCAATCATGCCCAGCCGGGCGAGCCACACGCCGTGCGCGGTCGAGGTCGAGCGCAAGCCCGGTTGCGGTTCGAGTCCGTGGGCGCGGAGCACGACCACCGTGAGCCATGCCATTGAAACTGCCAGAGGAATGTCGAAGAGACTTCCGCTGTAATAGACGTTGCGGCTGATGGCCCAGTTGGCGATGTAGGAACTGGCGGCGTAGGTGAGGCTGGCGCCGAAAAAGCCGCCATAGAATGTTTTCCAGCCGCCCTTGCTTCCCATCCAGGCTGTCAGCAGCGTTCCCAGGAACGCCAGTTTGCCGATGAGATACAACGAGTTCAGATTGCTGTTATAGGGCTCCACATTGGGAACCACATACTGCCAGGGAATGACGATGAGGACGTAGAGATACACCCACCACACCATCATCAGGGCGAAATCGAGCCGGCGCAGGCGGGCCGCATACTCATCACGGGGAGCGTGCGGACGCAGCGCAAGAGCGGCCATCCAGGGCACGATGTGCAGGAAAAGAATAATGTCAGCGGCGCACAAGTCGGGAACATCGGCGCGCAGCCAGACTTCGTGATACGTCCAGTACAACTGGTACGAGAACCAGAAGGCGATACCGGTCACAATGAGCGTCCAGAACAGCCGCAAGCGGCCGCGCGCTCGTACCATGTGCGGGATGAGAGACATCGCTGCCGAGAACAGCAGCAGGGACTGAACCACGTCACTGAGAGCGGTCAATGCAAAAGACTGACGCAGAATGAGCGCAGCCACAACCAGAGTCGCCAGACAGGCGGCAACCGCCGCGATCCAGAACTTGGTATAAGGGCGCAAGAGAGACCTCATTGCGATTTTAGAATGGGATTGGAGAAGCCCCGGATTACGGAAGTAACACGCGAAGTGCGGATTGAGGTGCGAGTTAAGTGCAGATTCCGTGCAGCGGTAACGATCCTGCCCCGTGGTGCGTTCCCGCCCCGGCGATGACGCCCGCCACTCAAAATCAATTACAATCTTTGCTTCCGGGCGCTCGCTTATTCAATGGTATCGAAGAGGTTCCTGCTGCCCGGATTCGCTGCACTGGACGTGACTCGAATTGCAAGTGACTCAAATTGCGCGTGACTAAATTTGCACCTTGACGCCAAATATCGTTTTCTGGGAAGAGCGCAAGCTCCGGCCGACCCGAGCGAGACTCGGCGCATCGAGCGCTGGCTGGCGACGGCGCGCGTGTTCCTGGCGATCTCTACCTTAGCTGCGATTTACATGGATCCGACGCAGTTGGGCCAATCTCCCGTGGCCTATGCGTTGCTGGGGCTTTATCTGATTCATGGAGTGCTGGTGATTACGTTGTTGCGGCGGAGGAAGCAGTCGACGTCGGCGTTTCGCCTGTTGGTACACATCGCCGATATCGTATGGCCGGCAGTGATTTCGGTATTTGCGGAGGAAGCGCGCAGCCCGTTCTTTCTTTTCTTCTTTTTTGTACTGGCGGCCGCGGCCTATCGCTGGGGATTGTGGGAAACCCTGGCCACCGCGGCGGCTGAAGTGGTTCTACTCTGGATGGAGAGCTTCCTGTTTCTGCACGTGTGGACGCCAAAGGGCGCGCTACCCTGGCGGGCGCTCTCCGGATTAAACGTGAATCTCACGCAGTTTGAGCCGAAGCGGTTGTTCATGCTTTCGGTCTACCTGCTGGTGATGGGACTGTTGCTTGGTTATCTGGCGGGGCAGCAAAAGAAGTTACGGGCGGAGAAAGCGGTGATCACGCGCATTCTTGCCAAGGTGCGGGTGGAAGCCGGCCTCACGGGAACTTTGCAGCAGATCTGCAAAGAGATTGTTAGTTTGTACGGAGGGCGGCTGCTGTTGGCATCGCAGGAGATACACAGCCACCGGACTTTTCTGGGAGAGTTGCAGGAAGGGGATAGCGCGGCTTCCGATTTTCGGTGGCTCGATTCCAGCCCGCGCGATGCGAAGAGTTATCTCGACGATTTTCCCGGAGAGGTGTGCTGCGCTTCCCGAGAAAAAGACCGGTGGTCGGTGATCGCGTTGGATCGTGAGGGCAATGCCGTGCCTGTGCCCTCTACCGATCCCCTGGAGCGACTGCGGGAACGGCAGCCCTTTCACTCGCTGATCGAGCTTTCCTTTGTATTTGGCGGCGAATGGCGCGGGCGGGTGTTTGTGTTTGACCCGGCATGGCATGGCGACCAGCAGGAGGAGTTGCGTTTTCTGCTGGACTTGCTGCACCAGGTGGGGCCGGCAGTGTATAACGTCTACCTGCTGCACCGGTTGCGCCGCCGGGCGGGAGCCGCTGAGCGTGCGCGCTTTGCCCGCGAACTGCACGACGGCGCGGTGCAGTCGCTGATCGCGGTAGAGATGCAAGTGGACGTTCTGCGGCGCCAAGCCGAGACCAAGCCCGCCATCGTGGGCGGGGAACTGGGACGCATACAGGGGCTGCTGCGGGAAGAAGTTCTGAAGCTGCGGGAACTGATGCAGCAGATGAAATCGATCGATGTGGACTCGCGAAGGTTCCTGAGCCTGGTGAATGACGCGGTGGAGCGGTTTGAGCGTGAGACCGGGATCTCGGCCCGCTTCGTCACCGACATTGCGAAGCTGGAGATGCCCGATAAAGTCTGCCGCGAGCTGTTGCGCATCGTGCAGGAGGGTTTGGTCAACGTGCGCAAGCACAGCAAAGCGCGGCACGTCCTGCTCCGCCTGAGCGCGAATGCGAGCCAATGGAACCTCACGCTGGAGGATGACGGAAAAGGCTTTTCGTTTTCCGGCCGCCTGACGCACGACGAATTGGAGCAGATGGGCAAGGGACCGATGATCATCAAAGAGCGTGTCCGTTTGATTGCGGGCGCACTCACTGTAGAATCGAATCCGGGTTTGGGAACGCGCCTGGAAGTAAAAGTTCCGAGAACTGGAGAAGTTCTAAATGAACTTTAAAAAGTCACAGCAAGTTCGGATCGTGATCGCGGACGACCATCCGATATTTCGGGATGGATTACGCCGGTTGCTGGAAGCCGAACCGGATTTGAAAGTGTTGGGCGAGGCCTCGGACGGCGCGGAGGCCGTAAAGCTGGCGCGCCAACTGAAGCCGGATATTCTCCTGCTCGATCTCTCGATGCCCAAGCACCCCGGCCTTGAGGCGCTGCGTGAGCTCAGCACAGGCGCGAATTCGACCCCGGTGCGGGTGATCCTTCTAACGGCGGCGGCAGAAAAAAGCCAGATTGTGGAAGCGCTCCAATTGGGTGCCCGCGGAGTGGTGCTGAAGGATTCCGCGACTCAGTTGCTGTTGAAGGCGATCCACACCGTGATGTCGGGCGAGTACCGGGTAGGACGGGAGAGCGTTTCCAACTTGGTGCAATACCTGAGGACGCTGGTCCAGTCTTCCACCGAGGAAGTCCGGCAGAAGAAGTTTGGCTTGACTCCGCGCGAGCTGGAAATTGTGGCTGCGGTAGTGGCGGGGTACTCCAATAAGGAGATTGCGGAGTACTTCAAGATCAGCGAGGACACGGTCAAACACCATCTGAGCAACATTTTTGACAAGCTGGGCGTATCGACACGTCTGGAACTGGCCCTGTTTGCCGTAAACCAGGCATTGCCCCTGAAGAGCATTGGATAGGGGGGATTTTGCGGTCTTTTCAGCCGGGTCCGGCGTATGGCACTTTGGTGCCATTGGCGGAATCCGGCAGCGAACTTAAGATAGCGACAAGACCAGCCTCGGGACGGAAAATATCCGGCCGCACGATTGAACCCTCCTCTGTTGTGTCGACCTGAGGGGTACGGTTGAGACTGAAAACTTAAGGAGACGGAGCCCGTGGCCAAGATTCTGCAACACCTTTGGAATGATGAGAGTGGTCAGGATATCGCCGAGTACGCGGTGATGCTGGCTGTAATTCTGGTGATCGTGGTGGGCACGATTCGGCTGATTGGGTCGAACGCCAACAACGTATTTTCTAACGTCAGCAGTTCCCTCGCGCAGTAGCACCCAGTCGCGGACAACCTAGATATCAGGGGCGCGTTTAGTCGCGCCTTTTTTTTATTGGTCCAATATTCCAGCGAACGCCGGGTGGCGGGTCAATTTGAAAATCAGCGGCTGAAGCCGCGCTGATTTTGCGGCATTTACGGCGCGACTGAAGTCGCGCCCTTTCAAAGCAAATTCAAACTGACCCACTACCGAACGCCGTCTTCCCACTTGATGATGGAGAGCACTGACCCGCAAGGCGACGATCAGCAGCGGACTACTTTGGGGCTGCTGATGCCCCTGGTTGCGTTGCGCGTATCCACGACCAGTCGGGCTTCTTCCACGATTTTTTTGTAGTCATAGTCGGAGTGATCGGTGACGATCACTACGCAATCGTACTGACCCAGCTTTTCCAGTTCCGTGCGCTTCATCTGCAAGTCGTATTTGCGCCCCTTGCCAATGGTAGGGAAGTAAGGATCGTGATAGCTCACCTGGGCGCCCTCCTTCTGCAAAAGCTCGATGATGGTGAGTGCGGGAGACTCGCGCAGATCGTCGATATCCTTCTTGTAAGCCACGCCCAGAATCAGCACGCGCGACCCGTTGACCGATTTCTTGTGCTGATTCAGCGCGCCGCTGACCGAGGCGATCACGTGATAGGGCATGTTGATATTGATTTCGCCTGCCAGTTCGATGAAGCGCGTGCGGAAATCCCATTCCTTGGCCTTCCACGAAAGGTAGAAACGGATCGACGGGGATGCAATGTCCGCCCAGCCCAGGTCCAGGATAGAACGGATGAAAGCCAAAGGGTTTGGTGGAGGCGGCCGCGATGACTTCCCAGATGTCGATCCCCATACGCAGGCAGAGCAGCTTCAGTTCGTTCACCAGCGCGATGTTGACGCAGCGGTAAATATTTTCCAGCAGCTTCGTCATTTCCGCCGCGGCCGGAGAAGAAACCGGCACCGCGCGATTGAAGATGGATCCGTAGAGTGCGCCCGCCAACTCCGAAGCCTGCGGGTTCAGCCCGCCCACGACTTTCGGGATGTCGCGCGCGCGCCACCGTAGTGTTGCCCGGGTCTTCGCGCTCAGGGGAAAAAGCGACAAAGAATTCATTCTCCGCGCTGAGCAGCCGCCGCGTGCGGCTTTCAGTCCGTTCTTGTTTTCCTTCTCCAGAATCGGCACCATCACTTCTTCCGTGGTGCCGGGATAGGTTGTGCTCTCGAGCACGACCAACTGGCCGGCCTGCAGGTGCGGAGCGATGGCATGGGTGGTATCGGTGATGAAGCTGAGATCCGGTTCGTGATATTCATTGAGAGGCGTGGGAACGCAGATGATGATGGCGTCCATCTCGACGATTTGGCGTAGTCGGAGGTGGCGGTAAAGCCCTGTGTTTGGCGCGGTCCGGATTTCTTCTGTGCTGATGCGGTAGATATAAGATTCGCCCTTGGCGAGGGTTTCGACTTTGCGCTGATCAATGTCGAAGCCGGTGACGGCGAATTTCTGTTCGCTGAACAGCAGGGCCAGCGGCAGTCCCACGTAGCCCAGGCCGATAATGCCGACCCGCGCCTGGCGCTGCTGGATCTTGCTCTTGAATTGATCGGGCGAACGTTTTGCGGCGGAGTGATTGTTCATCATCGCAACAGAGTGTGTCTTCCGGTTGGATATTGATTTTCTTTTTGGATTTTAGCATGCGTTACGTGTCGAACTGCGATGAACAGCCGCCAGCGCGGCGAGTTGGATTCAGTTTTGAGGTTGAGAGCTAGGGTTGAGAGGTTATGAGAAGACCGAGGTATGCGCTCCTGGTGGTTATCCTGATAGGGGTAGGGTTTGCATTGTGGTTGGCGGCCCGAGCCGGCGGCTTTCTTATCCTGGATGAGCCGCGCCCCAGCGACGTGATCCTGGTTCTGGCCGGGGAAACCGACCGGCGTCCGGAGCTCGCCCTGCAACTTCTGGAGCAGGGATATGGAAAGCGCGTCGTGCTCGATGTGCCTGCCAACGTCAAGATCTACGAATTCACGCAGGTCCAGTTGGCGCAGAGCTACGTTCGAGGACCTGTCGCAGGGCGCATTGGTCAGCGTATGCCCTATCCAGGGGCTTTCCACCAAAGACGAGTCGATGGACGCGGAGAAGTGCATCGCTCAAGCGGGGGGCGGGAGAGTCCTGATTGTGACCTCGGATTTCCATACGCGGCGCGCACTGAGCGTCTTTCGGCGCGAAGTGCCCGGACACGACTACTCGATTGCCGCCGCCCGAAATGAAACGCAGTTTGGCGCCAAGTGGTGGAGGCACCGGCAATGGGCCAAAACCTTCGTCGACGAATGGTTGCGGTTGATCTGGTGGAAACTGGTGGACCAGTGGCTGTGAAACGCGGTTCGCCGTGAACTGGAATCACAGGAGTAGGTCACTTTGCAAAATCAGCGGCTGAAGCCGCGCTGATTTTGCGGCATTTACGGCGCGACTGAAGTCGCGCCCTTTCAAAGCAAATTCAAACTGACCCACCACCGAATCACAAAAAGCATTGACGGCCAAGAACCTTGAAGGGTACGATGCGGTTAACGGGCACCAAAAATAGTGCAATATCGGAGCGTGGGATGGGCATGGTTGCTTTCCGCAGGATGGTAAGTTGTGCGCTTCTGCTGATTGTGCCTGCTTCACTGTCTGCCACCGATACCGGCGCGGCCATGCTTTACGCCGAGGGCTCGGCCTGGTTAAACGGCGGCCATATTCCCAAGTCTTCCGCGATTTTTGCCGGCGACCTTGTTCAGACCGGTGCCAACTCGGCGGCCAATATCCATGCCTCAGGTTCCAGCATCACCGTTCTCGGCGATTCGCTGGTGCAGTTTGAAGGGTCCTCGTTGAACGTGAAACATGGAGGCGTGAGCGTCTCCACTTCCAAAGGCACCGCGACCATGGCTGGCGATGTCAAGGTTGCTCCCGCATCCAATGCCTGGACTGAATTCAACGTAACCGATACTGACGGCCTGGTTCGAATCGCAGCCCGCAAAGGCGATCTGACGATCACCGATGACAGCGGGACAACTACGCTGGCGCAGGGGCAGGAAACCACGCGAGACGAACAATCGGACAAGAACGACAAGAAAAAGAAGAAAAAGGGCGACGGGGCTGCTCCGGGGGCCACTGGCGGCGCCTTGAATTCCACTATCGCCATCGCTGTGGGCGCAGCCGCAGTGGCCGGAGTCACCGCATGGGTGCTCTCGAGGAACGACAATCCCATGAGCCCATCGGCACCGCAGTAATTTTTCTAAAACTGACAAGAGTTTCGCGGCCGTCCGGCGATAGTCGGACGGCCGAATTGCTTTTGGGCTGGAGTTTAGAAATTCGTTGCCGGGCGGTCTAACGCTTGCGGGGTGGGCAGAACGTCCTCGGCAGGCTTGGCGCGCACCATGCGGCGTTTGCGTGCAGCCTGGGCGAAGGGCTCAGAAGCCGCCACGGTACTCAGTACGTAGAACAACGCCGCGTTGGCGGGAATCTGCAGGTTGAAATCGACCGCGCTGTGCACCAGGATACCGCTCAGACCGAGCACACAGGAAAGCGCGACGGCGCCGCTGATCTCGCCCGTCCAGTTGCCGATTTTTTTGATGGCGTGCGCGTATAGCGTCGCCACAAACCAGAGCATGGTGGCGAACCCGAGCAGACCCGTTTCCACCAGCATTTGCAGGTAATCGTTGTGGGCTTCATTCACGAAGAAGTTGGTGTAGAACGTGCGGAATTGCGGATACACGACGGGAAAAGTTCCCAGGCCCCAACCGAGCACAGGCTTCTTCAGGAACATGCGAAGTCCATCGCGGTTGATGTAAGCGCGAACGTCGCCGGTGATGTCGGAGTGCGAAGAGGTCAGGGTCGCCATGCGCTTCACGACTTCTTCTCCGCCTACCCAGGTGAGCAAGCCAACCACAATCACGAGAAATAATCCGATGCCGATGGCGGTGCGCAGGCCGCGCTTTTGCTTGACCAGGAAAGCGGAGAGAATAATCAGTTCGGCCATGATCGCGAGCATGCCGCCGCGCGATCCGGAAAGAAAAATCGTGACCACCATGACTGCGGCGGCGACCGCTGCCGCGGCGCTGATCCTGCTGGGTGCAAGGTGGGTCAGCGATAACACCAGCGGAATGGGCGCCAGCATCTCCATCAGGCCGGCGTAATGGTTGTGATTCACATACGGACCGTAGATCCAGCCGCCCATGAGCGGCTGGCGAACCCAGTAAAGCTTCCCATTCGACGAGATGCCATAGATCAGTGCGAAGCCAGCGATCACCGCGCCGTATGTGGAAAGAACAACCGCGAGCGTGCGCGCCTGCGCGCCCCGAATCAGGGCCTGGCACGACGAGGAAGCAAAGCATGGCGTAGGCGCAGTAGAGCAGCGCCAATGACACCGTGTCATGGGGATACGCGGTGCGGTGGAAGATGAGCTGCACAAGAACGAGCAGGCCAAACACGCCGGCGGGAAGAAACAGCGCATTCCACCGGACCTTGACTTCACCCTCGAGCGCCTGCTTGACGGTCCAGAGCAGGAACAGGGCGGCGGCGCCGGCCTCCATTACAAAGATCGACCAGGGTTCGACGGCACCAAACGCGAGCGGCCCAAACAGAAGCAGGCCGAAAACTCCGTAGAGCAGCGCGTTGCCGGCGTGAGTTGCCAGTTGGCTGCGGCGATTCTCGCTAGTGTTAGTGGCTCTCATGAGGTTGGATCGGAAATGCGCTAGTCATGCTTTGCCACCAGACGAAAATCGTCAATCCAGAGCTTGCCGCGGATTGGGCTGCCCGCCGGCAGACGGCGCACATGCAGCACGAGCAGCTTGCAATCGGCTGCAGTAGTGAAAACTCCGGTGGCGGATTTCCAGAAACCAGCTTCTTTCAACTCGTCGCTGTCATAGACCACGGCTTGCGTGTAGGCATCCTGAATGGTGAAATGCGGGCCGCCGGCGCCCTCGATCTCCCCATTCTTGAAGTACGCCGAGAACTGATAAACAGTGTCGGGTTGCACGGCGATGAATTGGCGGATGCCGGCGTCGGTGACTCCTGGGCCGTCAAAGCCGATCAGCAGCGAGCGATGGCCGCCGTGAAAATCGCTGGGATCGTAAGTCAGGGTGACGCTCTGCTGCTTCTGATACTGCCAGTCAAAGCCGCCGTTCAGAATGTCCAGACCAAAATCTCCGTTGACGATCAAATTATTCCTGGTGGGAATGTAGGAAGAGAGGCCGAAGCGCGGCGCGGCTTGCTGCCATACCCTGCGGGCCTGATCCACATCTTTTTGCTCGATCAGGAACTGAATATATTCGTAGACTCGCGCCAGTTCGAACTTCTGGGGAGTGGCCATCAGCGCGTCCCAAACTTTGGCTGTGGCCGCCGTCTCCTGTTTGTTGATGAGCAAGCTGAGGAACGCAGTATAGGCGGGAGCGGAGGCCGGAACCACATCGCGCAAGAGCGTATCCACATCGGGGTTAATGCGCCAGCAGAATTGAATGGCGAGGCCGGCCAGGGACGGTTCATTTTCGAGGACAACGCGAAATTCGCGCAGAGCCTTCTGCAGTTCTCGCCCGCACGAGGTAAAGGTTGGCAGCCTCCCATGCCACGTCTGGCGTGGTGGGGTCGGCCTGGATGGCGCGTTCCAGCGCCCAGGTCTGATTCGTGACGTTGCCCAGCACCTGATAGGCGGAGGCCAGATCGAACCAATAACGGGCGGAATGCGGATCGAGTTGCACCGCGGCACGGTAGGGCTCGATGGCCGCGTCGGGGTCACTCGCGACCAGAGAGTAGTAGCGCCCCAGATGATCGCGGTATTCGGCATTGCGTGGATCGAGACGGACGGCGCGCTGCAGGCTCGCAAGTTCCGGCTTGTCTGCGCCGAACACAGAGGCCACGAACAGTCTGCCGGCCAGGAAGACATAGATCAGGCAGAGCACGCCGGCGGCGCCAACGAGCAGCTTTTACGGAGCGGATTAAGGAGATCTCCATGGTCAACGACGAAAGCCGCAATCTCCTCTATGCGCTGTTAGGGGACGCCTCAGCCGCGTCCTCGGCATCCTCTTCTTCGTCATCGTGAGGCTTCGAATCATCGTCGCGATAGTACCGGGAATACTTGCCCTGGTATTCGTAGTAGTAGTAATAGTCGGGGGAACTCAGGTCGACCGCGTTCAACAGCACGCCGGAGACCTTGGCGTTGACCTGGGTGAGAATATCGCGAGAGCGGCGCAGCGCCTGCTTGGTGGTTTGCCCGGAACGGATGACCAGCACAATGGCATCGGCCCTCGGCGACAGCACGACCGCGTCAGTGACCGACAGCGTGGGCGGCGTGTCGACCACGATGTGGTCATATTGCCCGCGCAATTCTTCGAGCACATCGCGCATGTTCGTGGAGGCCAGCAGTTCTGCCGGATTCGGCGGCGGCGTTCCCGCGGGCAATACGTCGAGGTTGGGAAGGATCGTGGAGCGCGTGATGGTTTGCTGCAAAGTGGCGCTGCCGGTGAGGACATTGCTGAGGCCGCTGCGCGGCCCCATGCCCAGCGTCTTATGAATGCTGGGCCGGCGCAGGTCAGCGTCGATCAGCAGGACTCGAATGCCTTTCTGCGCCAGCACCACTGCGCAGTTGATGCTGGTGGTGGTCTTGCCTTCCTGTGGAAGCGCGCTGGTGACCATAATCACCTTGGGCGGGGCGCCCAGGTTCGAGAGCAGGAGCGAGGTGCGCAGTGCGCGATAGGATTCCGCCATCTGCGATTGCGGCCGGACCTGCGTGACCAACTCCACTGCTTCCTTGGAACATGGCGATCACCAGGCGCTTGGCGTTCGGGCCTTCGCGGGCAGTTCTCGAGCCCATGGGAATCATTCCCAGCGGCGGCAGGCCGGAAATCATTTGCGCCTGTTCGGTGGTGCGCACGGTGTTGTCCAAGCCTTCTAGAAGGAAAGCGAGTCCCACGCCAGAGGTCAAGCCCAGCACGAAGGCGAAAGCCAGATTGCGCGGGATATTCGGTTCGACCGGAACGTTGGGGACGCGGGCGACATCCACAATGCGAAAATTATTGGACTTCAGGCCGGCGGAAACTCCCGCCTCTTTCATCTTCTCCATCAGGCCTTCGTAGAGCTGGCGGTAGCTCTCGAGGTCGCGTTTCAGGATGCTGTATTGAATGGCGCTCTCGTTGAGCTTGTTGGCCTCCTGCTTCTGCCGTTCCAGAGCGTCGTGCAGCATGCTTTCCCGCTGCACCGCCGCCATGTATTGCCCATGAATCTTGCCCGCGACTTTCTTCGTTTCCCCCAGAATCTGCAGCTCGATCTCCTTGAGTTGACCGTTCAGTTGCGCCACTTTCGGATAGGCTGGGCCAAACTGGGTGCTCAGTTCGGCGGCTTGAATCTTTACGTCCGCCTGCTTAGCGCGGAGAGCTTCGAGCAGACGACGAAGCGGATTGATTCCAGTACCCGGCAGCTTCCAGCATGCTGGCGGCGGAGGCAATGGTATCGGCGTCTCCGGCCTGAACCAGCCGGTAGACCGACTCTTTTTCCATGCGTTCGGATTCCGCGGCGGTGAGCGCTTTATTCAATTCATCCAGTTTCGACGTGGTGATGTTCTGCTTTTCGTCGATGCCCAGAATTTCGTGTTCCTTCTGGTAGCGCACCAGTTTTTCCTGGGAAGTTTCCACCTTCATCTGCAGGTCCACGAGTTGTTTAGAGAGCCAATCGGAGGCCTGCATGGTGGAGTCGAAGCGGGACTTGAAATTGTTTTCCGTGTAGGTGTCATCAGGGTGTTGACCACGTTGGAGGTCAATTCCTTGTCGGGACTGCGAAACGATACTTTGATGATGTGCGTGTTGGGAGAGAGCGTGACCTTCAGATTGCCGCGGAAGCCTGCCAGCAGGGGGAGGTGCGGCCGGAGTCGGCCTGCAGCGGGTCAGGCGCAAGATCGAGTGAAGAGGCCAGAGCCGGGGTTTTTCCACCAAACTCCGGCGCGGCGGTCGAGGCCCAGTTCCTTCACCACCTGCAGCGCCAGAAGATCGCTCTGCAGAATCATCACTTCGGTTTCCAGTTCGGTGGGATCGTAATAGTCGACGTTGAAGGTTGGAGAATTGTTGAAGTTGACCAGGCCGGAATCCGGCTTGTTGATTTCGATGCTGCCGCTGGCCTCATAGATCGGCGTCATCTTGAGGCTGGCGATGGCGACCACGGAGAAGATGGTGAGCAGGCAGGCGAGAACCGTCCACTTGCGCTTCACCAGAACGCGAACATATTCGCCGAGGGCAGATTCCTGAGAGGGCAGTTCCGGGTAGATGCGCGGGCCCGGTCGATCTGCCGAAGTCTGGGCTCGGCGCGGCGGCATTTCGCGGAAAGTCTGGTTATTCGCCTGCACCAGCGGTCCGAAATCCATTCATTCTCCTCAACAACGTTTTAAACGCCATTCGGGGCTGAACCGGCTCGGGCAGCAGCGCAACTCGAACTAAAGCCCGGCGATGCGATGGCTGGTTCATCGGCCGGGAATTTCTCGCAATAGTGGTATTACGGTTTTGCCGATATTCTAGCATCGCGCGGCGAGAAAACTGCGATGAATCAGAACCAACATTTCTGTGCGAAGGCACTATGCCGGGCAGATGCAGACAAACGTCCGCTATACTAGCCGCAAGTAAATTCTGCCATGCTCGTGGCGCGGGCGATATAAGATTCGTTTCTACGCCGGCAGGGAATATCGGGAATCGATGATCGAGGCAGAGCCGATGGATTGGTCGCAGCAAGTTGTTCTGGTGACCGGCGGGACGGGTTCGTTCGGGAAGAAGTTCGTCGAGATCATGCTGCGCGAATACCATCCCAAGCGGCTGGTGATCTTCAGCCGCGACGAACTCAAGCAGCATGACATGCGGGCCGCAGGTTTCGACCACCCCAGCCTGCGTTATTTTATCGGGGACGTGCGCGATCCAGGCCGTCTGCAGCGAGCTTTTGCCGGCGTCACGGTGGTTGTGCATGCGGCGGCCCTGAAGCAGGTTCCGGCCTGCGAATACAACCCGTTTGAAGCCATCCAGACCAACATCATGGGCGGGCGCAACGTGATCGACGCGGCCATCGATCAGGGGGTCACGCGCATCCTGGCCTTGAGCACCGACAAGGCGGTGAATCCCATCAACCTGTATGGGGCGACGAAACTGTGCGCCGAAAAATGTTCGTGCAGGCGAACGCTTATGCGGGAGCAAAGCAGACTCGCTTCAGTTGTGCGCGCTATGGAAACGTCGTGGGCAGCCGGGGCAGCGTGATTCCCGTGTTTCTGAGCAGCGCAAGCGCGGCCGGATTACTATCACCGATCCGCGGATGACCCGCTTCTGGCTCACGCTGGAGCACGGCGTGCGCTTTGTGATTCGCTGCCATCGAGCAGATGCACGGAGGCGAAATCTTCGTGCCCAAAATTCCCAGCATGCGGCTGGTGGATCTGGCCGAGGCCGTGGCTCCGGGATGCGCGGTGGAATACATCGGAATTCGTCCCGGCGAAAAACTGCACGAAGTGCTGCTTTCGGAAGATGAAGCGCGCAACGCCGTGGAAGTGGATGAGATGTATGTCATTCAGCCGGCGCATCCCTGGTGGAAGAGCGGAAACTGGGTTCATGGCAGGGCGCTGCCGCAAGGCTTCCGCTACACCAGCGACAGCAACGAAAGTGGCTGAGCCACGAGCAACTGCAGGAACTGATTGAGCCAGGAGCCGCGGTTCAGGCTCGCGTGCCGGCTAGGCTGCTGCGAAGATTCAGAGCTAGCGCGTTAGCTTGACATGGTCCAGGCCGATCAAGACATCTCCAACCAAATGCGATAACGCCCAGCAAGCGCTCGCCATCGACGGAGGAACTCCGGTTCGCAATATGCTGCTGCCTTACGGGCGGCAGTCGATTGACGAAGATGACATTCAGGCGGTGGTGGACGTGCTGCGCTCCGATTGGCTGACCACGGGTCCCAAGGTGGCCGAATTCGAGGAAGCGTTTGCGGCGCGTGTGGGCGCGAAGTATGCGGTGAGCTTCAGTTCCGGTACGGCTGCCTTGCATGGCGCTGCTTTTGCGGCCGGGCTCAAGCCGGGGGATGAAGCGATCACTACTCCCATGACGTTTGCAGCCACGGCGAACTGCGTGCTGTATCAGGGAGCAACTCCCGTTTTTGCCGACGTCAGCGCGGACACACTCAACCTTGATCCGGAGAAAGTCGCGGCGCGAATCACGCCGCAGACGCGAGCGATACTTCCGGTGGACTACGCTGGCCATCCCGCAGATCTGGATGCGATTCTGGAACTTGCCGCGCGCCACGGCTTGGTTGTGATCGAGGATGCCTGCCACGCGCTGGGCGCCGAGTATCGAGGGCCGCGCACCGGCAGCGTCGCCCACATGACCGTCTTCAGCTTTCATCCGGTGAAGCATCTGGCGACAGGCGAGGGCGGCATGGTGACGACCGACCGCACGGATTACGCCGAAACGCTGCGGCGCTTTCGCAACCACGGAATATCGAGCGACTCGCGCCAGCGCCAGTCCGCGGGCCAGTGGCACTATGAGATGGTCGTGCTCGGCTATCAACTACCGGCTCACTGATATCGCCTGTGCTCTGGGAATCTCGCAACTGAAAAAGCTGGAGCAAATCTTTCGCGCCGGCGTGAAATTGCGGAGCGATATGCAGCTGCGTTCCGGCGAGCTTGCCGGCAGTCACGCTGCCTGCGGTTCGTGCCGGAGTAAATCCAGCCTGGCATCTGTATCCCATCCGCATCGATCCGAAAGGCTGACTGCCGGCCGCGCCCAGATTTTCCGCGCGCTGCGGGCGGAGAATATCGGCGTCAACGTTCACTACATTCCCGTGCACTGTCATCCCTACTATCGCAATCGCTTCGGATATCGGGGAGGCGAGTATCCCATGGCGGAGAATGCTTACGAGCGTCTGATCAGCCTGCCAATGTTTCACGGGATGAGCGATCAGGATGTGGAAGATGTGATTGCGGCGGTCAGCAAAGTGTTGCACTATTACGCACGCTGAGGTTCGCGCGTTCCGGGGAATCTGAAATGGCCAACGGCGCTCTCTACATCATCACGCAGGACCCCCGCTACGTAGGCCTGTTGCTCTCCTCCGCGGCAAGCCTGAAGAAAGCCATGCCCGAGTTGCCTATTTCAGTCTGCTCGCAATTTCCGGTAGAGAGCGAGCTCTTCGAAACCGTGATCCGCGTCGACCCTACCCGCGATGGCTTTTACGACAAGGCCAAACTGATTCAGAATTCTCCCTACGAACGCACATTGTTCATCGATGCCGATACTTATGTCCTCGAACCGGTTCCCGAGTTATTTTCACTGCTCAACCATTTCGATTGCGCAGCCACGCACGAGGAGTATCTCAATACGGATTGGCATCGCCAATACCTGCGGGCGGACATACCCTCCAGCTACCCGGAGTTCAATACCGGCATCCTGATGTTGAAGCGCTGCGATCGAGTGAACCGGATGCTGGAGCAATGGGGGAATCTTTACCGGCAATATCTCGAGGAGAAACCGGATCAGCGCATTAACGACCAGCCTTTTTTCCGCGTGGCGGCCTATCAAGGAGAGAGCGCAGATCGCCACGCTGACACGGGAATACAATTGCAAATTTCGCGGTCAGGGATATCTCAACGGAAGGGTGAAGATTCTGCACGGCCACGTCGATTACAAAATGGACCGCGCCTTTCTCGATAAAGCGGCGAGAGCGCTCAACGCGAGCGAGAGACCGCGAGTGTATGTTGCGGGAAGCGTCTACGAGCAGAAGTTGGTGGGAAGGTTTAGCGACCGGCGCAAGGCGAGGCTGGTGGGGACTTTTCCCATTCTGCCAGAACCGGGAATGCTGGCGGAAGGAAAAGGGTTGAAGAAAATTATTCGGCAGCGCGGAATGCGCAGCCTGGTGGAGCGCGTATTTGCGGCAAAGTGAACTGAGAAGGAATTTACGGTAATTCAACGATGAAAGTGGTAGCCATCATTCAGGCGCGGATGGGCAGCACACGGCTTCCCGGCAAAGTGCTGAAAGATATTGCCGGTGAAAGCATGCTGGCCCGGGTCGTCAGCCGTCTGCGCCGCGCCTTTCTCATCAACGAATTGCTGGTCGCCACCACGGATGTCGCGGGCGACGATCTGATCGTCGCCAAGTGCCGAAAGTGTGGCGTCCCGGTGTGCCGCGGCGATCGAAGGACGTGCTTGATCGCTATTCCGGGCGGCGCAACTGGCCAAGGCTGAGGTGGTGGTGCGCATCACTGCCGACTGCCCGCTGATCGACCCGGAGATTACCGACAAGACCATTGCGGCATTTCTTAAAGGGCGACTTGACTATGCCTGCAACACGTTAACGCGCAGCTACCCGCGCGGGCTGGATACCGAAGTGATCTCCATCGACGCGCTGGCGCGTGCATGGAAGGATGCCCGCGAGCGCCACGAGCGCGAGCATGTTACCCCCTATATCTACGAACACCCGGCCATGTTTCGCATTCTGCCGGTGACTGGGGATGCAGACTACAGCAAACATCGATGGACGGTGGATACAGGAGGACCTGGAATCGTGCGCGCGATTTATGATCGCCTCCAGGACCATGCCGATTTTCTGGGCGACGTGCTGGCTCTATCTTGAACGCGAGCCCGCACTGCTTGAGTTGAATCGTTGGGTCACGCAGAAGGCGCTATAACCAGGTTGATGACTGCTGCCTCGCTATTGCTTCGAGCCGACGCCAACGTCGCCATGGGTACGGCGACGCGCTGGCGCTTGTCTGGCGCTGGCGCAGGCCTGGCAGGATGCGGTGGCGGCGGATCCTCCGGTCATGGCCGAGACATCCTCGATCAAGAATAGATTGTTGGCCGAAGTCGGTGCAGGTTGAGTCCATTTCATGCGTTCCGTCACCAGACCACACAACTGCCCTTGCAAAGCAACAGAACGCCGACTGGATTGCCGTCGATGGCTACCAACTCAGCGCCGATTATCAGCGGGCGCTGAAGACCGCCGGCTACAAGATCCTTTTTCTTGATGACTACGGTAACGGCGCCGCGTTACTCGGCTGATCTTGTCCTGAATCAAAATGTGAGCGCTGCCCGATCGCTCTATGCCGATCGTGAGCCTGGGACTCGGCTTCTTCTCGGCCCGCGCTATTGCCTGCTACGACGCGAGTTCGGGTCTGGTGATTGGAAAGAGAAATCTCCCCACAGTGCCATCGACTGCTTGTCACGATGGGGCAGCGACCCTGACAACTTCACGGCGCGAATCATGCAGTTGGCCTTGGCGGGAATCGATGACTTGGAAGCGACGGTTGTAGTCGGCGGCAGCAACCCGCATTTCGCCATGCTGAAAAGCATGGCAGCCGGTGCCGGACAAAAGCTCACAATCCGAAACGATGTCACCGACATGGCGGATCTGATGGCTGCTGAGACGTGGCCATTTCGAGCGCAGGATCAACCTGCTGGGAACTCTGCCTGCTGGGACTTCCCGCCCTGCTCATTGACGTGAGCGCGAACCAGACTGCTCTCGCGAAAAGTTGGGGCGGAGCGGATGCGCGATTCACGCGGGCGACCGAACTGTTTCTCTCGAAACAATTGCATCGCAGCTGCGGCGCGTGGCCGGCTCCGCCGAACTGCGGCATTCTCTCTCGCGGCGCAGCCGCGACCTGGTGGATGTTGGGGGGGCATCGAGAGTTGTCACAGTCCTCCGGGGCGGAGCGAATCTTTTTCTGCGAAGCGCGGAGGAACGCGATCGCCGACTCTTGTGGGAGTGGGCAAACGATCCTGACGTGCGCGCGGCCTCGTTCTCGGCGCAGCCGATCCCATGGGAGACTCATGTCGCGTGGTTCGAGGAAAAACTGCATCAGGATGAATGCCGTATATTGATCGCTGAGGACGACGAGGGCGCGCCCATGGGCAGATCCGGTTCAATTCTCGCGCGGATGGCGATTGCGATACCAACGTCAGCCTGGCGCGAGACTGGCGGGGGCGCGGGCTTGCGGCGCCACTGATCAGGCAAGGAGCGGAATCGGCAACAAAGGCGGGGCTTGCGCCCGGCTCCATGCATTTGTGAAGCCGGAGAATGTGGCTTCGGTGAAAGCGTTTGAAAGCGCAGGATTCAAGCGATTCGGGATTGACCATGTTCGGGGGGAAGATGCGGTCCATCTCATCTATCAAGCGAAGTAGGAAGCGAAGTAAGGCGGCCGAGCCCCGGCTGACGCCCATTGCGACGGGCAAGAATAATTATCTCGTGCTCGGTTGCAAGCCGTGGAATCAGCGGTTGTTTCTTGAATCTTTATGCCACTTGCCGGGACGGTGGAGCTATTTAAGTTCCCCCAAGGCGTTGACTCTCGAGTTCGTCCGCAAGCTCTCGCCTCGCTACATTTTTTTTCTGCACTGGTCCTGGAAGGTGCCTGCGAGATCTTGAAGGAGATCGAGTGCGTTTGCTTCCACATGACGGATGTGCCCTATGGACGCGGTGGGAGTCCGCTGCAGAATCTGATTGTTCGCGGCCACCGGGAGACGAGGTTGACGGCGCTGAGAATGACCTCGGAATTGGATGCGGGCCCGGTTTATCTGAAAAGGAACCTGTCTCTGGAGGGTGGCGCGGAGGAAATCTATCTGCGCGCGTCCGCACTTTCGGCAGAAATGATTCAGCAGATTGTGCGGGATGAAATGCACACCTTTACCGCAAACGGGAGAGCCGGTGAACTTCAAGCGCAGGAAGCCGGAAGAAAGCCAGATCGCAAAACTCGGATTCTCTGGAGCAACTCCACGACTTCATCCGAATGCTCGACGCGGAAGGCTATCCCCGGGCGTTCCTGTCTCATGCCGGTTACCGTTTCGAGTTCAGCCGCTCCGCCCTGTACGACGGGCGAATCATGGCTGACGTTCATATCACCCACGAACCCAAAGGGTCGGATACCGAAAAACCCAATCCAACGCACGGAAAGCCAAGGAGCCGAAGAGATGAGTGTCCTGGTAGTCGCCGCGCATCCAGATGACGAGATCCTCGGCTGTGGCGGCACCATCGCGCGCCTGGCCCGCGAAGGCCACGAGGTGCGCATCGCCATTCTCGCCGAAGGCATCTCGTCACGCTACGCGCACCGCGAAGATGCGGACCCGGGGCAATTGCAGCACTTGCATGCTCAGGCTCAGCAAGCTGGCCAACAAAGTCGGCGCCCAGGAACTAGTGACTCTGCAAGCTTCCCGACAACCGCCTCGATACCGTGCCATTGCTCGAGGTGGTGAAACTTGTGGAAGAGTTGGTAGCGCGGTTTCGGCCGGAAGTTATCTACACGCATCATCCCGGAGACCTGAATGTAGATCATGGAGTGGTGCATCGCGCCGTGCTGACCGCGACCCGGCCGATGGCGGGGCAATGCGTGAGCGAGATTTACGCGTTCGAAGTTCCTTCGTCGACGGAATGGGCTTTCCAGCGGATGGAGCCGTCGTTCCGTCCCAATGTTTTCGTCGACATTTCCGAGACTCTGGAGACAAAGATCGCCGCGATGAAATGCTACGACACGGAGATGCGGAAATTTCCTCATCCACGGTCGGCTGAGGCCTTGCGCGCGGTGGCGACGCGTTGGGGAAGCGTAGCAGGTATGCAGGCGGTAGAGGCGTTTGAACTGATCCGTTCGGTGCGCGCAGTCGTGATAACTCATCGATGCCGTGCTGAGCAAAAAATGCGAAATCGGGGAGCGACGCATCGGGCCTGGACATCCCGTCTAGTCATCGCCGAGGTTTCTGCGAATCATGATCAGGATTTCGAAAGGCTGTCCGCATCATCGAAGCTGCCAAAGAGGCTGGCGCCGATGCGGTCAAGCTGCAGACTTATACGGCGGACACGATGACGATCGTCAGCGACCGGCAAGAATTTCGGCATCGCAGGCGGCACGCTGTGGGATGGCCGCAACCTGCACGACCTCTACGGCGAGGCCTGCACTCCGTGGGAGTGGCAGCCTAAACTGAAAAGCTCGCGGACGATCTGGGCATGGATTTATTTTCGACCGCCTTTGATGCCACGGCGGTCGACTTTCTCGAACATATGAACGTGCCGGCGCACAAGGTGGCATCGTTCGAGCTGGTGGATATCCCGCTGATCCAAAAGATGGCGCGGACGCGTAAGCCGCTGATCATGTCCACGGGCATGGCGACACTGCCAGAAATCGAAGAGGCGGTGCAGAGCGGCGCGCGAGGCGGGCGCTGCGCAGATTGCGCTGCTGAAGTGCACCAGCGCTTACCCGGCCTTGCCGGAGGAAATGAATCTGCTCACGATCCCGGAAATCGCTCGCCATTTCGATGTGCCCGCCGGACTCTCCGATCACACGATGGGATCGTAGCTCCGGTTGCGGCCGTTGCGTTGGGCGCATGCATCATCGAGAAGCACATCACGCTGTTGCGGGCGGCGGCGGGGCCAGACACCGCTTTTTCTCTGGAGCCAGCCGAATTCAAGGCGATGGTCGATGCTATCCGTACTACGGAGAAGGCTCTTGGGGAAGTTCACTTCGGGCTGAGTGAACAAGAAAAGAGCAGCCAGATCTTTCGGCGTTCGCTCTATGTGGTGAGGGGAATGAAATGCGGCGAGCTTTTCACTGCCGAGAATGTGCGCTCCATACGTCCGGGCAGCGGACTGCACACGCGCCATCTGCATGAAATTGTCGGACGCCACGCCGCGCGGGATATCGCACAAGGAACGCCCCTGAGCTGGGACATGGTCGATTCCCGATGAAATTTGTCAGTCCAATTCTGAAGCGCGTGCTTTACCCGTCGTTAGCCAAAGCGGGAGTTTTTCGACGCAGCGCAGCGGAAGGGCTCAGCGTCGTCACCTACCACGGCGTGTTGCCTGAGGGTTATCAGATCATCGATCCGGAACTCGACGGCAGCCTGGTTTCCGCCGCAGCCTTTCGCAACCAGTTGCGTTTGCTGCGCGCTAACTACAATGTGATCTCGCCGGAGTTGATGCTGCAGTGGTGCGACGGCAAGGCAGAGCTCCCGACCCGCGCACTATTGGTGACGTGCGATGACGGCCTAGTCAATGTTGTGACTGACATGTTGCCGATCTTGCTCGAGGAAAAAATTCCGTGCCTATTTTTTGTTATCGGATTGTCGTCGGAAGACTTCCCGCGAATGTTGTGGTACGAAGAGTTGTATTTGCTGCTGGCGGCGGCGCAGGAAGGGCCGTTCTCAATTCGGCTCGGTGAAGTGGAGGTGGCGGGCATTCTGGGATCGCAGAATCAGCGGCGAGCCCTGTGGCGGGACTTGATTCAATTCCTCGAGACATGCGACTACGAGAGCTGCAGTCATTTTCTTGATGCGGTCCGGGCCAGGCTCGACCTGAGCGATGAGTTTACGTCTGCATACCTGAGTGATCCCGTTGCCCGCAAGCGCTTTCGATTACTGAGCCCGTCGGAGTTGTGCACTTTGCTTTCGGCCGGAATGTCGATCGGCGCGCACACTTTGAGCCATCCTATGCTGTCGCGATTGTCCGAGGATCGCGCCTGGTTCGAAATTATGGAAGGCCGCAGCCGGTTGGAGAAGACGCTGGGCCGTGAAGTGTGGGCGTTCGCTTATCCTTTCGGGGGCCCGATTTCGGTGTCGCGCAGGGAGTTCGCCATGGCTGAAAGGGCGGGATACAAAGCCGCGTTTCTCAGCTTCGGTGGCGGCTTTGGCGCCCATCTTCCGCGCTACGCGCTGCCCCGGATCCACGTCACAGGTGACATGACGTTGGCGGAATTTGAAGCGCACGTTTCTGGTTTCTATCGTTCCTTGCGCCGGCAATTTGGGCGCGAGGATGAAAGCCTGCTGCTGCCGGCGGCGTGAGTATGGTCAACAGTAACGGGAGCCAGGGAAATTTGCGCATCGTCCTGCATCGAGGAGTTTCCGATGATCCGGAACTCCAGCGCCAGTGGAATGGGCTCGCTCTTCAAACCGAGCGGCCGCAGGTTTTCTACACCTGCGAGTGGGCGCTGGCCATGCAGGCGGGATTTCGAGCCACTCTGAACCCCTTTCTGCTTCTCGGCTACGACGGGGATGACCTAATAGGAGTGGCATCTCTGGCGACTGACTTGGGCGAGCAGAATGCAGGCTTTCTGGCCGCGACGACCGGGGACTACTGTGACTTTGTGAGCGCTCCGCCGCGGCGGGCAGAGCTTGTCGCTGCAGTTTTCGCCGATCTTCACCGGCGAAATATCAGCAGCCTGGTGCTGGCCAATCTGCCCGAAGATTCGGCAACCCTCGCGGCTGTTCGGTCCGCGGCGAAGAAGTATGGTTTTTACGTTTATGCGCGGCCGGCATACCTATGCCCTCAGATCGAACTGGGTTCCGCGGCGCAACGCGAGGAGTTGAAGACGACCGTGCTGGGCAAGCGGCAATTCCGCCGCTGCATGAAAGCGCTCGAGCGCGAGGGGCCGGTCACGACCTCGTATCTTCGATCACGTGCTCCAATCGAGTCGGCTTTGCCGGAATTCGTCGAAGCCCATGTGGCGCGCTACCAGGCTACGCACCGGGTCAGCATTCTCTCTACTTCCGAGCGGCGATTGTTTCTGGCAGAACTGGCGCGGAGATTTGGCGAGAGCGGTGTCTTAACTTTGAGCACGCTGAGAATTGGGCAGCGTCCAGTTGCGTGGAGCTTTGGGTTTCAATTTCACGGCGCTTGGTTCTTGTATCAGACTACCTTCGATACTCGCTGGGAAGAGAATTCTCCCGGCTACTGTCTGCTGGCGAAAATTATCATCGAAGCGTGCGATAACGGCGCCCTGAGCCGCGTCGATTTGGGATTGGGAACGGAGGGCTATAAGCAGTGGTTCGCCAACAGTGCTTACCGGACGCTGCACGTTACGGCGACGAAGTCCTTGAACCGCCATCTGCAGGGTATCGCGAGATACCGGGCCGCAAGCTTGTTGAAGCGGTCACCGTCGGTTGAGTCAGCCATCCGCAATGTGCTGGGACGTTTGCGCTAGCGGTTGCGACACGGCGTCGGAAAAGCATTAGACTGGGGCGTCTCGATTTCCGAATCGGCCTGCAATTCACTTGAGTAGAAGCAAAGCCAGCACTGCCAATGAGCCTGGCCAGACCTATGCGAGTGCTCCTCCTCCAGCCCGAAGATTCTCCGCGGCGAGGACCGTGGACGGCCGAGTCCTGGGACCTTGCGGTTGATCTGGGAAAATCCTCGGCCTATGCCGCGGCTGCATGGTCAGAAACACTGCGCTGCCCATTGCTGCTCGCCGATTCTTTCAGCAAGGGTCTCTCGGATATAAAGCGCATGGGCGACACGCTTGCGATTGGGCGTGGGCGCCTCATCGATGGTGAGGGAATCGACTGGTGGAGTCTGCGCTCGATGGAGGTTTTACGGGAAGCTGCGGCGATTCTGGCGTTGCAGCGCCTGGCTCCGGAGATTCCTGGTTCGGCGACGCTCTGGTCCACTCGGCCCGGACGGCCCGCCTCTGCTCTGGCTCACATCCTCGGATTGCCGCTGCGATCCAATGGTGAGAGCTTCGTAGCGCGCCGTGCGGAACGAAGCAAGCACTATGCGCGGGTGTTCCGACATTTTTCGCCGGCGCAGATCAACGAGATTCTTCTCGACAAATACGATTCCGCCTATCGCTGGCGCGCGCGCTTCGCGACCAGGCGGCAGCCGGCAAGCCAGCCGGTCGTTCTGATTCCGAGCGCGTATACGAATGTTTCGCGCATGGCCGCCGCCTATGCTCGTCTGCTGCCCGAGCAACCGTTTCTGCTGGTCGCCACGCGAAGAAGCGCCACCTTGTTCGACCAGCCGTCAAATGTGCAGATGGGTTGGCTCAGTTCTTATGCGGAAACCGGCCCTGCCGGCCGTGAACTCGACGATCTTCTGGAAGAATGGACCCGCTTGCGCTGCGACCTGCGAGACAACGCGGAACTCGAACTCCTTGATCGACTGGGATTGTTCAACGTCTTCCCGAGCGCTTTCGCGAACGGCCTTGCCGTGCGTAACGCGTGGCGCGGCGTGCTTGAACGCGAGCCGGTTTCCGGAGTGCTTTGCGGCGACGATACCAACGTGAACTCGCGGCTTCCGGTTTCACTCGCCGCCCGCCGCGGAGTGCCCACCCTCGACTTTCATCACGGAGCAATGGACGGCTACTATCTGGTGAAGCAATTGCCTTGCGATTTATATCTCGCCAAGAATGAGTTGGAGCGCGACTATTTGCTGCGCGTGTGCGGGCTGCCTGCGGATAAAGTCGCACTCGGGGCACCTCTTCCCTCGCATCTCTTCTCCTCGCAGCCTCGCCCGGGGGGCGAAGCCGTGCGGTCGCAAAAAGCGTCCATCGTGTTTTTTTCCGAACCCTACGAAAATATCGGGATGCGCACCGATGAAGTCTACCAGGAGCTTTTCCCCGCGCTGTGTGCTCTCGCGCGGAAAGCGGGACTCGGAGTTGTGCTTAAGCTGCATCCCTTCGAGAGTGCCGCTGAACGGTCTGAAATCCTGAGGGCTGTGCTGCCTGCGCACGATTTCAAATTAGTCAGGATCGTCAGCGGCCCGCTCTCCGATGATCTGCTGGGGCAGACGTGGGCCGGTGTGACCGTCGAGTCTACGACAGTATTGGATTGCGCCTTGAACGGGATCCCGTGTTTTCTTTGCGAATGGCTGGCGTTCACACCGTTTGGCTACGTGGAGCAGTACGCCAGGTTTGGAGCTGGGCAGGTTCTTCACAGTGCGGAGGAAATCGCCGATATCCCACGCTGGCTGGAGGAATCGAAGATCGCGATGGGAAATAAAAGTGCGGGCGATGGTGCGAGTAACGACGCGGGATTCCGTTGGCAGACTGTCGATCCTCAACTTCTTTCGCGCTGGCTGGGCGTGGAAGCGCCTGAGCTTGGCATGAGGCGGGCATGACGGAGACTCGCGTGGCGGGATCGCAGCCAACGGAAGGAGAGAATGATCCGCAGCCCTCATTTGTGGATGCGCCTGCAATGTCGCCGACCATAACGAGCGGGGCCCAGCAATTTCGGACGGAGGTTGGCCACATTTCGCGCCAGTCCGGCGTGTATTTTATGGGAACTTTGTTCACGGTCGCTCTGGGCTATGTGTTCAAAGTTTACCTGGCGCGCGTTCTGGGGGCGGAAGCTTTGGGCATGTATGCCCTGGGCATGACCCTGATCGGTTTCATTGCCATCTTCAATGGCCTGGGGCTGGCTAATTCTGCCGTCCGCTATGTCGCAGTGTATCGGGCCTCCGAAAATTTTCAGCAACTCCACGCCCTGCTCTGGGTGGGTGCGGCATTTCTTTTGGCGGCGACCGTGTTGTTTGCCGTCTTTCTGCTGGCGGTGGGACCGCAGATTGCGGTTCACTTCTATCATTCGCCCGCGCTCGTGCGCTATCTTCCGTTGTTCGCGCTGATGATGGTGCCGGGCGTGCTGAGCGGCTTCTACACCAAGGTTCTGGCGGGGTACAAGGACCTTGGCCGCCGCACCGTGATCGTGAGCTTCGTTGGCGTTCCTCTGACGATGGCTCTCTCCGTGATTCTGATCAGCCGCGGAGGCGGGCTGCGCGGCTATCTGATAGCCCAGATTCTCAGCGCTGTGGTGGTTCTTGTCCTCCTTGTAGTGACGGTTCTGAGACTTACTCCAGCTCCTGCAAAGTTTCTGGCTCAGTCCTGGTCAGCGATTGCGCCGGAGGTTTGGTCGTTTTCCGCTGCGATGGTGGGCATCAGCATGATGGAGTTCCTCATCGTTCAAGTGGATAAAATTTCTCTTGGCCACTTTCGCGGCGTGCGTGACGTCGGCATTTATTCCGTCGCCGCCGCAGTCGTGGCTTATGTGCCGCTGGTCTTGCACTCGGTCAATCAGATTTTCACTCCTACCATTGCGGACCTGCACACTCGCGGCCAGCATGCCCTGCTGGCGCGCCTGTTTCAATCGCTGACGAAGTGGGTGGTGAGTCTTACGCTGCCTCTGGCTACGGTGATCATTGTTTTCGCCCGCCCGTTCATGCGCATCTTCGGTCACGATTTTGAAGCAGGCTGGCCCATCCTCGTGATCGGCGCCGCGGGCCAACTGATAAACTGCGGAGTCGGATCGGTGGGCTATCTGTTACTCATGTCGGGCCACCAGAAGCGTTTGATCCGAGTGCAGGCGGTTATGACCGTGGTGATGGTGGCGTTGAACATAGGTCTGATTCCGGTTTGGGGCATCGTTGGTGCAGCGGTGGCCGCGGCCATCACCAATGCCGGAATCAATCTGTGGAATCTGTGGGAGGTGCGCAGCGCGCTGAATATCACGCCCTACAATCGCAGTTACGTGCATCTTATTATTCCCGCCGCGGCCATGATCGTGGTTACACTCCTGATGAAGAAGACTGTGCCATTCTTCCGTCACGAATGGTTGACCATTGGGTGCGCGGGGGTGGTTGCTTATATTGTTTTTGCGGCCATCGCGGTGAGCTTCGGTCTGGATGAGGACGACCGCCTGATCGCTCGCGCCCTCTGGACGCGGGTTCGCGGCGTATTCGGGTAACCGCAGGCGGACATGGAACCATGAGCGAAATGCGCGAAGTGCGTCTGCCCGCGGAACTGTGTTCCGCCGCGGAGCGGAAGTACGCCGCCAGGTTCAATAGCCTGGAGGAATTATTGGAATTCGTCCTGCGCGATCTATTGCGTGACGAAGCCTCCAAGCTCGATCAGGCAGAACAGCGTGTCATCGAGCAAAGGTTGCGGGATCTGGGCTACCTCTAATCAGTTTTATCGAGTGGCCTTCTGAATTATCTTCGCGAGCGAAGCGAGGGATGTTGGTTTCCCGATGTTGAATGCCCGCCAAATATGGCGCAGGGGCTTGGATCTCCTGCCCCTTTCGGTCTTTCATTTCGATCGTCCCCTGGTCTTATGGCAGAGCGACGACTGGGGGCGCGTTGGATTGCGCGATCAGCAGGGATTAGAACAGCTTCGGTCCGCCGGCATGGAACTGGGTGAGCGGCCCTACGATCTCTACACGCTCGAGACTGCCGAAGACGTTGCAGCTTTGCACGAAACTCTCGCTCGTCACCACGATTCGACCGGACGACCGCCTTGCCTGGAAATGAATTTCGTCCAGGCAAACCTCGACTTCTGCAGGATGAGGGCCGAGAGTTTCCGGGAAATCCACCTGCTGCTGCTTTCTGAAGGCGCGCTGGCGGCGTGGAACCGCCCCGGCTTGTTTGATGCCTATTGCGGCGGCATTGCAGCTGGAGTTTTTCATCCGGCACTGCACGGAACCACTCATTTCTGCCGCCGTGCGGTCGAGCGTCATATCGCGGATTCCGGTGCACGCGGCCAACTGCTCCGCGCACTATGGGAGGCCGGGACGCCTTATATCTACTGGAGAATGCCGTGGATCGGCTACGAGTATTGGGATCCTGAAAGTTCAGAGGAACAGTTTCTGCCAGCGGAGGAGCAGTCCAACCTGGTTGGCCAGGCGGTGGGGACGTTCTCACGAGTGTTTTCCACGCTGCCGCATTCGGCGTGCGCTCCCGGTTATCGCGCCAATGAAGATACCCACAAAGCCTGGGCGCAGTATGGCATCGGAATCGCTCAGAACGGGCCCGGCAGGCTCATCTCTCCGCACCTGGATCGCGCGGGCACTTTGCAGCTATACCGGAATGTGGAATTCGAGCCGGCGCTCGACTCTGAATTATCGGTGGAAGGGTGTCTGCGCCGCGCGGAAGAGTGCTTCCGGCGAGGGATTCCGGCGATTGTCTCCATGCACTCCATTAATATTCAATCGTCCGTCAGGGACTTCCGCAGCCGAGCCTTGAGTTTGCTCAACGATTTTCTGTCGGCGCTGGAGGCGAAACATCCTGATCTTCTTTACTTGCATGATCGTGATATTTCCCAGCTCGTGCAACACGGTTGGTTTGAAAGCAGACATGGAACCACGCGCATCAATGTGACCAGGAAAAGTTCTACTCGCGCGGCGCTGGTCCGGGAAGCGGAGGCGTAGGTGCGTACAGAGAAGTCAATCGTGCTGGTGACGGTGGACTGCCTGCGCGCCGACCACGTCGGTTTCGGTGGGTATGATCGGCCCACGACCCCATTTCTCGATGGGCTGGCGGGAGAGAGTTTTATATTTCCTGCTGCGATCGTCGCCGGTGCGCCCACCTACTACTCCTTTCCGGCGATTCTTGGCGCGCGACCTCCGCTGGCGCTCGGCCGCGACATTCTGGGCCTCGCACCGGGGGAGCCCACACTGGCCTCTGCGCTGAAGCAAGCGGGATACGCCACAGCCGCGTTCAGCGCCGCGAATCCCTATCTCTCATCGCGCTTCGGATATGACCAGGGTTTCGACGTGTTCCGCGATTTCCTCAGTCACGATGTGCCCGATAGCGAATCCTCAGCCGGGAATCGTGACGGAAATCGTGCGGGGGATCCTGAAAAGTTCGCGGCACTCCATTGGACGGCCCGATTCAACCGCCGCTTGCAAAAGGCAAGCCGAGGCCTGGGGCCCCTCGCGCGCGTCTATGACGAGCTTTACTTCCAATATTGCCAGCGTTGGGCACTCCCGCGGGCTCAATCGCTGGACAGCCTGCGGCGTTTTCCCGCCGCCGATGTGCTCGTGGAGCAGGCCAAGTCGTGGCTGGCTTCCGTGGGCGGGCAACCGTTTTTGCTGTGGCTGCATTTGATGGATCCGCACGCTCCCTACTATCCGGCGGCTGAGGCGCTGGAGCTTATGGGCGGTGTGCGCGTTTCGCCAAACCGCGCCCGCTATCTGAATTCTTTTTGGCAACGGGACGATTCAGGCCCGCGTGCTCTCGCGCGCCATCGCGACGACATAATCAGACTCTACGATGCCGGGATCCGCTGGGTGGACGCGCAGATGGCGAGCCTGATTGCCGCACTGCGCGGTGCTGGCCTTTGGGAGAATTGTATTTTCGCCCTGACCGCCGATCACGGAGAAGAATTTCTTGATCACGGTGGCCGTTATCATTCTCCAGGGTTGATGGAGGAGTTGATTCGTGTTCCGCTGCTCCTGCGCGTGCCCGGCGTTGCCAGCAAGGACTTAACGAATTCTCCATTTAGTCTTATGGATCTTTCTCCAACACTGTTCGAGGCGGCCGATGTTAAGCTGCCCGCAATATTTCAGGGCAGCAGCCGCTGGCAAGAAATTCGGCAGGGCTTGGGCTGGGACCAGCCTGCGGTAGTGGAATGCGTCGCCGGATGCACGAATCCCTTCTATACCGGCAATCGTCTCGGGCCGCGCGTGCTCGTCATGCGGGATGCGCGCTACAAGCTCGTGCTCGATTTTGAACCGTCCGGTGAACGCCTCTACGATCTGGAAGCTGATCCGCGCGAGCAGGCGCCACTATCTCCGGCGACGGGGAAGGCGATTCGACGGCGGCTTTTGGAGTGTGCGCGCCGGCATCTCGAGCACTCGTTGCGGGAACGCGACGCCGCGCCGCGTTTACAAGCGCGCCTCGGAGAACTTCGGCTAGAATGGGCCGAACCCATGACTCCAACGCAGACGGCTGGGTTCTAACGCGCTTGGATTTTACTCCGCCACGCATGATGACCGTGTTTACGCCCTCGTTCGCCGATGAGGCGGACACGAACGCGCAAAATCTAACGGTCAAGGAAGTGGCGGCGCGGCTCT
This sequence comes from uncultured Acidobacteriaceae bacterium, assembly GCA_963784085.1. Classification (GTDB taxonomy): domain Bacteria; phylum Acidobacteriota; class Terriglobia; order Terriglobales; family Acidobacteriaceae; genus Sulfotelmatobacter. The sequence continues at coordinate 106,887 of CAWAQH010000020.1, forward strand.
CGCCGGAAAAATTTCGATTGGTGATGCTGTGTGAGAACTCTCCCGACCCGCGCATCGTGAACCGCCCACATACTCGACTGTTGCGCTGGCGGCGACGAGGAAACACTTTGCGAATTCTGGCGGATTCTCTGCGGCATGTTCCGGACATTTATTTCTTTCCGCGGGAGGGCCCGCTCGACGCCGCTTTTCTAACTTTACGAAGGCTGTTGCGCCTGAAGACGGCGGTTGTGACCTACGTCGTATCCGGCGGCCTGTACAATCCCGAGCCGCTGCGGGGCCCGCTGGTGCGCAATGTCCGGGAAGGCGACGCGGTTTTCGCCAACACGAGATATCTCAGCAAACTTGTGCGCGAACGATTGGGGAAGGAAGCCGGCATCTGTTACGACGGGGTCGATCGCCGTTTTTATTTTCCGCCGCGCGAGTTGCGATCCTCAAGGGAGCGAATCGCAGTTCTGTTCGCGGGGTCGCTGCGACCTTACAAGCGTGCGCCCCTGCTCATTCAACAGGCGGCACGCAGGCCCGATGTGGATTTCGGAATTGCCGGCCGCGGCGAAGACGAGCAGAAGTGCCGCGATCTCGCGGCTGCCGCAGGCTGCCGCAACGTTACGTTCCTCGGCCATTTGTCTTCACAGCAACTCGGCAACGAGATGCGCAACGCTGACATTTTCTTTTTCCCCAGTATTCTTGAGGGGCATCCCCAGGTTCTGTTGCAGGCGGCGGCCAGCGGCCTGCCCGTGGTGGCCATGAAGATTTACCATCCCGAATATGTGGCCGATGGCAAGACTGGATTTCTCGCGGATACCGATGAAGATCTGGCCGCGAACCTCGATCTGTTGATCGATAACGCGAATCTGAGACGGGACATGGCTGGAGCCGCGGCAATCCATGCCCAGAAGTTCGATTGGGATGCGATCACGCGGCAGTGGGAAGAAGCCTTCCTTGAAGCAGTTGCCAGGCGGCGAGGGCGATGAACGCGCCGCTATCACCGGGCAAAGCAGATCTGTCTATTGCGCAGAGTGACCTGCACGTGCTAACACTCACACCTTTTTATCCAACCGCGAGTGACGATGCCTACGGGTGTTTTGTGGCTGAGCCACTGGCGGCGCTGGCCAACCTTGGAGTGCGGAACACGGTGTTCGCCGTGGACGCTGTCTACCGTGTTCGGCCCCGCGCCAGCACCTCCGCGCCGACGGCGCAACAGATTCGATACCTTGCGCTTCCCGGCGGGATCGGGCTTTCCACCGCAGGCGCCTTTCTGTACGCTCGCATCGTGAGCATGGTGCGCGAACTACATCGCACGCGAAAGATCGATGTGATCCACTCCCACGCCCCGCTTCCGTGCGGTCACGCTGCCATGTTGTTGAGCAGAGAACTCGGCATCCCGTATGCGGTTACTGTCCACGGCCTCGACGCATTTTCCACAGGACAGGTGAGTGGAAAAGCCGGAGAATGGTGCCGCCGCATTTCGCAGCACGTTTACCGGAGCGCGGGCAGCGTGATCTGCATCAGCGAACTCGTGCGCGAGCAGGTGCTCGAGGGAGCGGGTGGAAGCTGCCGCACATCCGTGATTTACAACGGCGTGAACCCCGAACTGTTTAGCCCGGCGTCGACTCCGCCCGACTCGCTCATGATCCTGAGCGTCGGCAATCTGATCCCTATCAAAGGTCACGAACTCCTGATTCGATCCGCCGCTTCTTTGGCATTGGAGTTTCCATCTCTGCAGTGGGAAATCATCGGCGACGGGCCAGAGCGCAGCCGATTGCAGGCCCTCGCGAACGAACTTAGGATTGCCGATCGCATACACTTTTTGGGGCGCCAGCCGCGCTCACAGGTCGCGGAAGCGATGCGGCGTTGCGCGGTGTTCGTCTTGCCGAGCCGCTACGAAGGCCTGGGATGCGTATATCTTGAGGCCATGTCTGCGGGTAAACCGGTGATCGGGTGCAAGGGGCAGGGAATTGCAGAAGTCATCGAGCACGGCCGTAACGGATTACTGGTAGGCCCTGACAATGAGAAAGAACTTGCGCTGGCGATCGCCATGCTCTTGCGCAACGACCCTGGGCGCCGCCAGATGAGCATCGCGGCACGGAACACAATTCTGCACGGGTTCACTCTTGCCCACCAGGCGGAAAACCTGGCGCGCATTTACCGGGAGTGCGCGGCGTGAAGCGGCGTCTGGCGGTGCTTACCGAGATCATCGCCCCTTACCGCATTCCAGTTTTCAACGCGCTGGCCGCTCGCGAGGATATTGACCTGCACGTGATTTTTCTTTCCGAGACCGACTCGAGCCTGCGCCAGTGGCCGGTGTACAAAGAGGAAATCCGATTTTCGTACGAGGTTCTGCCCGCCTGGCGCCGCCGCGTGGGCAAATACAATCTGCTGTTCAATCGTGGCGTGAACGAGGCGCTCACTCGCTCGCGGCCGCAGGCAGTTCTCTGCGGAGGCTACAACTACCTCGCTTCCTGGCAGGCGGCGTGGTGGGCCAAGCGCCATCATCTGCCGGTGCTCCTCTGGTCGGAAAGCACAGTTAACGATCGTCCCCGTCGCGCCGCGGCGGAGTTACTCAAAGTCCGCTTCATGCGGTTGTGCAGCGCTTTCGTATCCGCGGGAAAGGCGTCCCGCGATTATCTGATTCTGCTGGGCGTGCCTGCCGATCGAATATTCATCGCGCCGAATGCAGTCGATGTAGGGCTTTACGCGTCACTGGCGAGCCTGGCGAGGGAACGCGCGCCTGAGGTCTGTGCCCGCCACGGTCTTCCGCAGCGCTATTTTCTTTATGCGGGAAGGCTAGTTCCGGAAAAAGGCGTTTTTGATCTGCTTGCCGCGTATGCCACACTGGAAGAAAATGAGCGATCTCAGATAGGGTTGGTGTTTGCCGGAGATGGAGCGTGCCGTTCTCAATTGGAGAAGCGTGCAGCCGCGATTCAGCCCGGCCGCATTTGCTTTCGCGGTTTTGTTCACCGCGAGGAACTGGCGGAGTTGTATGCTCTGGCTGAAGGATTGGTGTTTCCGACACATAGTGATACCTGGGGGCTCGTGGTGAATGAAGCGATGGCTTGCGGCCTGCCGATCATCGCATCCGAGGTTGCGGGGTGCGTCCCCGATCTGGTGGAGAACTCGGCAAACGGCTTTGTGGTGCCGGTCAAAAATGTGGAGGAACTTGCAAGAGCAATGCATGAACTGTGCGACCGGGCGTTGGCGGTAAGATTGGGCGCCCGCAGCGCTTCACGGATTCAAGCCTATACACCCGAGGCGTGTGCCGCGGGCTTGGCCGAAGCTTCGGTTTTCGCCTGTAATGAAATCAAATCTGGTGACGCGAAGAAATGAAGCTGGACCCCAAACTTCTCGGACTGTTGGCCGTTCTGGCGGTAGCTGTGCCGTTGTTTGCGCTCGCGCAATGGCGTCCAGTGTATTTGACCAATGTGACTATTCTCGGCGCGGTGCTGCTGCTGGAGATCGTTATTGTTTCTGTCTGGCATTACGAGAAATGGTTTTTTCTTATGCTGATGCTCGTCTTTCTGTGGGCGGGCAGCGCATTACCCCTCTCCGGCGCCGGAGCAACCGTGCGCTGGATCTTTCTCGCGGTTGGGGCCCTGGTCGGATTTTTGAAGTGGGCGCACAGCGACCGGCGGCAACCGTTCACAGCCATTCATCTTGTGGCTCTGCTGTGCATTTTGTCGGCCGCCGTCTCCGCCCTGGTTTCGAAGCGTACCGAAATGTCGCTGCTGAAGACTGCCAGCCTGTTTTTTCTGTTTCTCTACCAGTCCTGCGGCGCCCGTGTTGCCGTGGCTGGCCGCGAGGATGCGTTTTTCCCAGGACTCGTGACGGCTTGTGAAATCATCGCGTATCTCTCCGGCTTCTGTTATGTGGTGGCGCATTTCGAGTTGTTCGGAAATCCTAACTCGCTGGGCGCAGTCATGGGGGTGGCCGTCATACCGGTCCTGTTGTGGGCCGTTCTTACCACTGACAAGCCGCACCTGCGTCATCGGCGCACGATCGCTTTGTTGATCGCGACCTACCTGCTCTATGCCTCGATTTCTCGCGCGGCCATCCTGGCCTGTGCGGTTGTAGTCACAGTGATGTGCATTGCCTTGCGCCGCCAGCGCCTGTTAGTGAAGGGAATTTTCGTAGTCGTCTTTCTGGTGGCCGTGGTTGCCGTGGCGCAGCCATCACAGTTCAATGCGCTGGTATCCGCATTTACCCAAGAACTGATTTACAAAGGCAAGCCGCAAGGTGGCGTCTTCGGGTCGCGAACTACTCCATGGCAAGACACCGTGGAGGTCATCCGCGAGAGCCCATGGTTCGGGAGCGGGTTCGGCACGGACCTGGCGCCGCGCCAGCCCGGTGGTCCCACCCTGGAGGTTGCCACACTCGAAGGCTCGGTTCGCGAGCATGGCAACAGCTACCTGGCGCTGCTGGAATATGTGGGCATGCTGGGGATCACTCCGTTTGTCATCCTCCTGGGTTTGGTATTGCGCCAGATTGGCCGCGGCCTTGCTCGTGTCTGGCGCACTCGCGATGCGCACTCGTATGCCGTCCCGCTCGTTCTTATTTGCATTGCGGGACTGGTGCATGCTTGTTTTGAGGATTGGCTGTTCGCCGTCGGGTCCTATCTCAGCATCTTTTTCTGGGCTTCGGTGTTCGTGCTGGCGCAGTTGGAATCCGAGTGGGCCCATGAATCCGCAATATCAATGACCAGCGGTGGCTGGCGCAGGTTCGCGGCCGGCACGCGCCAGGTTCCGTTCTCCCCCACGCGATGAACCGCCTGTGATGATCCACTTGTTCGTCAATGCCCTCGCTGTCAACGCCGGTGGTGGCCTCACCTACATCCGCAACGTTGTGCCCCACTTTGCCGCTCGGTCCGATGTGCGGATAACGGTTGCGCTCAACTCGACTCTTCGACAGGAATTTCGAGGCTTCTCCAATATTGATTTTGTTGAATCGGAAGCGCCCGCTGCTCGCCGCTTCTGGCACGAGCACTCAGCTCTGCCTGGCCTCATCCGTAGGAGCGGAGCGAACATCCTGCTTTCGACCGGCAACTTCGCCATCAGAAATTCGCCCGTGCCGCAGATTCTGCTTTCACGTAACTCGATTTACACTTCCGCGGATTTCTACAGCGACCTGCGCCGCCGCCACGAGTATCAGGCTTGGCTCGAAACACGACTGAGAGCGATTCTGGCCCGGCGATCGGTCTCCTGGGCCGATGCTACCGTGGCTCCAAGCGAAGCCTTCGCTGCGGAGCTACGCCAATGGACGGGTAAACAAGTTCTGGCCATTCATCACGGATTCGATCACGAGGCTTTCTCGCGCGACTCCACCCCACTTGCTCCGGCGTTCGAACAGAAATTGGCAGTCGCCAAGGAATCGCTCAGCCTTCTTTTCGTGAGTCACTACAACTACTACAGAAATTTTGAGACCCTGATTCGTGCCCTGCCCATTCTCCGCGAGTGTTGTGTGGGACGGCCGGTCAGGCTTCTGCTGACTTGCAGTTTGGTTGCTGGAGAGAATCCGGGGAACTATCGTCCTGAGGCAGCGGCGAATATGGTGAAGCAGCTTGGCGTGTCAGACATGGTCGTTGAACTTGGGGCGGTTCCGTACCATCAGCTCCATCACCTCTATCGCCGCGCCGATTTATACGTAACTCCGGCCTATGCCGAAACTTTTGCTCATCCCCTGGTGGAGGCCATGGCCAGCGGATTGCCCGTGATCGCTTCGGACCTTGCAGTGCATCGTGAAATCTGCGGCGATGCGGGCGCGTACTTTCCGCGATTTTCTCCAGAAGCGCTGGCGGAGTGTGTTCTGCAACTCGGCGCCTCGCCGGAGACTTCGCAGCGCATGTCCGCGAGCGGTCTCGAGCGCTCGCGCCAGTTTTCCTGGAAAACGCATGTGGAAAGGATCATCGAGTTGTCCGAAACGTTGATCGATTCGAGCGCTGCGCTGGGGGGGAATTAGGCGCAGCGAGATTACGGTCCGGGCAAGCCAACCGCAGCATGTATACTCGACGGAAAAATGTCCACCGCTGGGCTCGAATCGATTGTGGCTTCGCATCCTGCGAATCCCCATGAGCCACTCCGCCTTGATTGCAGGCGTAACTTGGAACTTCCCAGATCAGGAGGGCCACGTTGATCTTCCGATTCTCCTTTTGCGAAGCGCATCGGCTTTACTCTCGATCGCGATGGATTGCTTTGTCCCTGTTTGCAGTCGTCACTTGTGCAATCGCCCAGCATGCCGATGATGGAGGGAAAGCCGTCCGGCAAGCTCTGCAATTTCAATGGATCGCAAGAGCAGCAGAAGACATGTCGGCGACGGGTCCACAAATAATTCATCTCGATCGCTGCCCTCCCGGCGTGCTCGGAGCCAGCCCGCAGTACTGGGTTTACATCGCTGGCACAGGAACTCCAGAACCCGCACTGGTAACGGGCGGCACGTGTGCCGGAGACGGCCATCCTGGGACGCTGCAATTTAGCACCGGCCATACCCATCCCGCGGGCTACACCATCGCTTCCGCTACCGCGGGCATTCAGGAAGCTTCCATCGCGGCGCTGGTCGACAACGTTGGCGGCAAAGATCATCACTACTATCAGGGCGGCTACGTTCGCGTCGGCCCTGGACAGTTTCAACTTTATGCCCCACTCACCATCCTTGCGGGCCACCAGACCATTGATTTTAGCGGCAGTACGGTGGTTTGCAACTTTGACGCGGACTGCGTCAACGTCGGCGACAAGGGCAACTATAATGCGACCCTGAATGTCACCCTCGTGAACCCGCGAGGCGAACCCACTATCCCGCACGGGCAACATTCGTTCATCACAGTGTGGGGACAAAAGACGCGCATTTTCAACTTGATGACGATGGCCGGCAAGTTCATCGGCGGCAATGTCTATGGAACCTTCGGCAACTACCTGACGGTCGTGAGCGACCAGGCATTCCTGCTTGACGGGTTGGATACGACCGCGGGCTTTGGCATGGAGTGCACCGCTACAAACTGCAACGCAGTCATCCGCGCTCCTGGCCCGTTTAACGGAACCAAAGGTTTTGGTTCGGGCGGGGACAACGCCGCCCTGGGCTGGATCAAGAATGCAAGTCTTAGCATGCAGTGCATGGGAAATGGTATCGACTGGCAATCGGGAAACGGCCTGCGCGTTTCCGATTCCGTGATTCAAGGCTACGCACAATACGGCCTGCGTGGCGGTCTTGCTCGTGGCGGCTACAACATGATTTCGCTGGAAAATGTCTATGAAGAAGTCGGCAATTGCAAGAATCCTTTCGGCAACATCGGCGTTGCCGGCGTGATCGTGCAAGGCGGAAAAGTTGCGATTCGTGACGGCGAACCGCTGAGCGCAATCATTCCTCGCTTCGCGGACACGGGATCGACGGCCTTTCTCTACTATTTGGTTCCGCATAGCGCGGCCTACGGGTACGGCAATGCGCTCTACATGGGCGATGCGCGGACCAATGGGACGGGCACGATTCCGCTGGTTTGGCCGGATATTCCCACGCTCACCGAAATGGACATTTTAAAAATACGCGTGAGTGATGCCGACAAGAATTATCAGGCTGGTCCTTACGGCACAGGGAACTACGCCATCGCTACTGGATTGACGAGAGCGCAGGCGAACTGCAACAAAGCCACTTGCACGTTCAAAGACACACAGATTGCGCCGGCGAAATATACTGTGCCGGCGAAGATCACCTACTTTCCGTTTCTCAGTTATTGGCCGGGGCAACTGGTGCTCGGTCCGAGCGGTGATGGCAGCAGTCCTCTCGCCAACGCGTGGGCCGAAATTGCGCCCAACGATTTGAACGCGGTCGGTCTGGTGCAGGTGAACACGGCAGGAAACACGGGCCAGTCGATCTCGGCACTGCGCTGCCCCGCCGTTTCGGGATCGCCGGTGTGGATGTCGTGCCTCGGTTCGGGCGCGCCGGCTTCTACCATCTACACGCCGCCCGCGACGTTGATGTCGAATAAATTCGCAGGTGACGGTGGCCTCATGAAGAACCAGAAAGGGCGCCTCAATTTTCTCGAGAGCGGCAGTGGCCCGGTTCACATTGTCACGCTCGTCGACTCCAACCCCAACAAGACTTTTGCAACTCAATCCAATCGGGCGTCGAATGATGAGGGCGATGCCTATATTGGATGCGATACGCAGTACCTGCTTTGGCAACTACACTGGCCTTACGCTCGGTGCACCGGTTTCGGTTTCAACCTACATCAGTAACCCGGGCGACGGGAAAAACTGGAAAGAACGACTGACGGAAACGCAAAAAGCTTTCGCCGTTCCGGTTGTCATCGAGAAGGGAAGCACGTTGACGCTGGGTGCGGGTACACCGTTATCGCAGATGAAAGTGTACAGCGCCGGCATTTCTGCAAGTGCAAGCGTGCCCGCCCAGAGCTGTGCGGATGTGAAGGCGACAGTCCCGGGCATGACCGGCTCCGACCAGATTACGGGAGTGAAGCCTCCACACCTGCTGGGCAATCTTTCGGTGAATGCATACGCCAGCGCCGCCGACACTGTGACTTTGCACTTCTGCAATCCGGCAACAGTATCCGCCGCCATACCCGCAGGAACGTATTCATTCCTCGCCGTACACTGAGCGAAGCGCCTCCCTATGTGTGGAATTGTCGGCATCGTCGGGCACAACGCGCACGTATCCCCGGAAGTGTTGGAGCGGGCGACGAAATCTCTCACGCACCGTGGTCCGGATGATGGCGGAACGTTGATCCTGCGCGACACGACGGGCGGAGAAGTTGAAGTCGGCTTAGGAAATCGGCGCCTCGCCATCCTCGATCTGTCTCCGCTGGGGCATCAGCCGATGGGTGACCTCGAAACTGGCAACTGGATCGTTTACAACGGCGAGGTCTATAACTTTCGCGAAGTGCGCGCAAAGCTGGAGCGAGAAGGCGTGCGGTTCCGCAGCCACTCGGATACGGAAGTGATTCTGAAAGCCTACGGGCTCTGGGGCGAACCGTGCCTCCGCGAATTTCGCGGCATGTTTGCCTTCGCAATCTGGGATGCGCGGCGTCATCGCCTGTTCCTCGCCCGCGATCCCATGGGAATCAAGCCGCTTTATTTTTATCAGTCGGCGCAACACTTCCTGTTTTCTTCAGAAGTCCGCACCCTGCTCGAAACCGGTCTTGTGCCGCGCCGCATCGATTCCGCAGGCCTTAACAACTATCTCACCTTTGGATCTCTTTACGATCCAGGCACACTAGTGGAAGGTGTGCACGCTCTTGCGCCCGGCTGCTTTCTGACTTGGGAGCGCGGGCAAGTGAAGCACACGCAGTATTGGGCCCTGGTCGATGACGAACTGGTTGAATCGAGCCGTCTCGCTTGCGGGGCGGATGCAAAGCAACGCATCGCACTCGAAGCTCAGGTCGCCGAAATGTTCGAAGAGTCGGTGCGCATGCAAATGGTGAGCGATGTTCCGGTGGGAGTGTTCCTTTCCGGCGGCATCGATTCCAGCGCCCTGGTCGGCATGCTCAGTCGCAGCGGAGTGAAGCCGAGCACGTTTTCCATTGTGTTCCGCGAGGCGGATTACTCGGAGTCCCAGTACTCGCGCGCGATCGCACAGCAGTTCCACACCGATCATCACGAGATTACGGTTTCGCAGTCTGACTTCTTTGCTGCCGTCGACCCCGGCCATCGCGGCAATGGACCTGCCCACCATCGACGGAATCAATACCTACTTCGTCTCGGAGCGAACGCGGGCGGCCGGGGTGAAAGTCGCTCTTTCCGGCCTGGGAGGCGATGAAATGTTCGCCGGCTATGCTGGTTTTCGTTCCGTCCCGCGGATGGAACGGTTTGCAAACTTGTGGCGCATTCCGGGGGCATTCGGTAGTCTGTTGGCAAACCTGTTTGCGGCACTTGCTCCATTGAATGATCAGAACCGCAAGTTGTATGCGCTGGCGCGAGACGGCGCGCGGATCGTTCATCCGTATTTTCTGTCTCGCATGTTGTTCATGCCGGAACAGCGGGATAAGTTACTGGCTGCAAGGATTCCGAACTCGGCGCTGCATCTCGCATGGATGGGCTGAAACCCTTGGCAAATCTAGCGGTCTCGACCCTGTCAATCGTGTTTCCTATCTCGAGGCGCGCTGTTATATGCTCAACACACTGTTGCGAGACTCCGATTTCATGAGCATGGCGCATGGCCTGGAAGTACGCGTGCCGTTGATCGACCATCAACTGGCGCGCCAGGTTCTTGCCTTGCCCGGAAGCTGGAAACTCGATGCGGCCATGCCCAAGCCTCTGCTGGTGAAAGCGCTGAAGGGCGAACTTCCGTAAAAAATTGTCCATCGCCCGAAGCGGGGCTTCACGCTGCCCTTCGAGCATTGGCTGCGGGATGCGATGCGTTCGGATATTGAGAAGAGTCTGCGCAAAATTGGAGACGGCACTCTGGGCGGTCTGATCAGCACATCGCGATGCCCTCGCAGTGTGGAAGGATTTTCTTGATGGCCGGACTTTCTGGTCGCGCCCCTGGTCGTTGTACGTGCTGCAACATTGGTGCGAGCAGCATCTTTCGGGTTGAGCGCCGATGGAAAAGCTGGAAGAAAGTCGAACGGCTGCGAGCGCCGCCCCGGCGCACGAATTCCTGTCAGCGTAATCATCGCTGTGCGCAACGAGGCGAAGAATCTGCCCCGATGTCTGCAGGCCTTGAAAGATGTTGGTGAAGTCTTTGTGATCGACTCGCAGAGCACAGATGACACGGTCGAAATCGCGCGAGCGCACGGGGCGCAGGTGGTGCAGTTTCACTATCAGGGTGGATGGCCCAAGAAGCGGCAATGGGCCATGAACACGCTACCGCTTGCTTGCGACTGGATTCTGCTGCTGGATGCCGACGAGGTTCTCACGCCGGAATTGGCGGAAGAAATTCGAACTGCGATTCAAAATCCTGCAAGCCAGAATCCGGAAATCAGTGGATACTTCATCTTGCTGCGCACGCGGTTTCTCGGCCGCATTTTGCGTCACGGCGACGTGGGTCTGTGGAAGCTCTCATTATTTCGCCGGGGCAAGGGCCGCTACGAATGCCGCCTGAAAGATCAGGACGCTTCCATGGCCGACATGGAAGTGCATGAGCACGTCGTGGTCGAAGGCGCGACCGCAAAGTTGCGGAATCCGCTGATTCATCACAATGTGGAATCGCTCTCGCGTTACATCCGGAAACACGACGAATATTCCAACTGGGAATCGCGAGTGCTTGCTGCAGGGTGGACGATACCGAGTTGCCGCCTCGCTTTCTGGGCACACAGGCGCAGCGCCGCCGCTGGCTGAAGCGGAAACTCTTCGCTGCTGCCGGGTTCTCCCGTGCTTCTTTTCCTGTATCGTTATATTTTCCGCTTCGGATTTCTCGATGGAGTTCCCGGCCTGCTCTACTGCGGCTTTCAGGCGGTGCAGATGTTTCACACCAAGGCAAAAATTTATGAGATGAAGATCGGAAATAAGATCCGCGACCTAAGTCAAAGAGGGAATCAAGAAATAACGGGCCAGTTCAATATGTGTGGGATCGCTGGACTCGCGAACTGCGGTGACAGGGAAGTGCTGGCGCGCATGACGCATGTGCAGGCGCATCGTGGTCCCGACGACTCTGGCTCTGTGGGAGCGGAGGTTTCCTGATGGTTCCTACGTTGGCCTCGGCAGCCGCCGCCTCGCCATTCTCGACCTGTCGCCCGGCGGTCACATGCCGATGTGCAACGAGGACCGCACCGGTATGGATCACCTACAACGGAGAAATATACAATTTCGCTGAACTGCGCCGCGAATTGCAAAGTAAAGGCCACCACTTCACTTCCAACACCGATACCGAAGTTGTGATCCATCTTTACGAGCAGGAAGGCGCCGATTGCGTTCATAGGCTCGAATGGCATGTTTGCCTTTGCCATTTGCGATCTGCGTCGGGCAAGCCGGAGTTGTTTTTGGCTCGGGATCATTTTGGCGTAAAGCCTTTTTATTATGCTCAGCGAGGAGCAAACTGGCGTTCGCTTCGGAAGTGAAAGCGTTGCTGCACGTGCCTGGAATCGATGCTGAGATTGATCTGGAATCGCTGCACCAGTATCTGACTTTCCTGTGGGTTCCTGATCCCAAGACGATGTTCAGTGGAGTTCACAAACTTCCTGCCGGTCATTGCGCGACATTTCGCGATGGCGAACTGAAGATTCGGCAGTATTGGGACTTGCGCTTTCCGCGCGCGGATGCGGAATTCCCGCGCGTCCGAAGCGGATCTTGCCGATGAAGTTCGCGAGCGCTTTCAGCACTCCGTGCAACAGCAGATGGTGAGCGATGTTCCGATCGGAGCATTTCTCAGTGCCGGGTTGGATTCATCGAGCATCGTCGCCATGATGTGCCAGAGCGAAGGGGGGGCGACCTAACAGCCGGTCCGCACTTACACAATTACGTTCCCCGCAAGTATCGCGTCGGCGAAACCACGCTCGATGATCCCGACGTGCCCGCGCGCCTGGCGCGGCGATTGGGCTGTGAGAACCAGCTGATCGTAGTCGAGCCGGACGTGGCCGAGTTGCTGCCCCGCCTGACATGGCACATGGACGAACCCACAGCCGATCCCGCAATTATCGCGGCATATCTCGTCTGCCGCGAGGCGCGTAAGCAGGCGACCGTGTTGCTTTCCGGCGTCGGCGGCGACGAATTATTTGCCGGATATCGCAAACACGCCGCCCATCGCTGGGCGCAGGCATATCAACAGGATCCCCGGTGTCTTGCGCTCGGCAATCGAATCCGGCGTGAATGCTTTGCCCAGCTTGCGTGGCACTGCTCATGAAGGGAGCGTGCGCCTGGCTAAGAAAATGGCCCGCAGTGCATCGCTTGAACCGGAAGACCGCTTCATTCGCAATTGCACTTATCTGGATGCCGGCCAGAAGATGAGTTTGTATACGGCCGGGGTTCAGCATCAGCTTCGCGTCTCCGATCCCGCGGTTCGCCACCATGCCAGCTTCGATGCCGTGCGCGATGCCGACTTCCTGAACCAGATGCTCTATCTGGACACCAAGATTTTCATGACGAGCCTGAATCTTGAACTACAACGACAAAATGAGCATGGCGTCGTCAGTCGAAGTGCGCGTCCCATTTCTCGACCGGCAACTCGCCGAGTTTGCCGCCTGGAATATTCCGCCGGATTTCAAGCTCAAAGGATTTTTCCGGCCCAACAACCAAGCACATTCTTCGCGCGAGCGATGCAGACGTTCTGCCCGCCGAAGTGTTGCGCCAGCCGAAAGCCGGCTTCGCGGCTCCTGTCGACTACTGGCTGGCGAACGATTTGCGCGAGATGGTGGATGACCTGCTTTCTGATACAAACATTCGAAGCGTGGCTTGTTCCGTCCGCCAGCCGTGCGCCGTCTGGTGGACGAACATCGCAGCGGAGCTGAGGATTGGTCGATGCAAATCTGGCAATTGCTGACTCTGGAGCACTGGATGCGCATCTTCCTCGATGCCGGAGCGAAGCAGTCGATCGAAGAATTCGGTCGGCGCCGTGAGGCGGCTACGGCGTGAGGCTTCTATGAACGGTCGAATGTCGATGACGCGAATGTCCAGGGGGCGAATATCCAGCTCGCGAGTATCCAGGGCGATGACCGAAGTCACAGGTTTGTTGCGCGCGTCCCCAGCGCGTGGTTCCGCTGGTCCAGAAACTTGTTTCTGACAAACTGCGCGTCTGACGTTCGAGCGGCGCGCATCTGTACTCCTACACGACGACGAGGCGGGCCAGTTCGAAGACACGCTGAATCGTTGCTGCCTGGATCCTCGACGCGCAACGCCCGGATGGCGGCATTGCGGCCTATTACAGCCTGCTCACGGGATATTCGGAATCCTACCCGGAGGTCACCGGTTACATCATTCCGACGCTTTACGATTTTGGGCGCGTGTCTGCGATCGACGACGCCATCGAGTGTTGCGGAGCAGCGCAACCCATTGGCTGCTCTCGTTGCAAATGCCGTCAGGCGCGTTTCCCTGGTGGATTTACGGGCAGCGGCCCGCGATGCGCTTCCTTCGGTTTTCAACACCGGGCAAATTCTGCAGGGATTGGTTCGCGCTCACGTGCAGACGAGCGGCGCCCTGAGATCTGGCGTGCCGCTGTCGCTGCCGGGGATTGGCTCGATCAAAACGCAGCAGGCCGATGGATCGTGGTCCGGTCCCAGGCGCTTATCAAAATGCCGCCTCATACTTATTACAGCATGGTGGCATGGGCGTTGGCAGAGTTGTCCGAACTGAGGAACGGCGGCGCGGTCAGGATAGAGTGCACTACCAAGTGCGGCAGGGAGAAATCTGGAGTGGGTATCTATCGCACTTTCGCCCCCGGCGGCTGGATCGATGGCATCAACCTGCAAGGCCATCCCAACTATCTGCATTTCATCGCATACGTATTGCAAGGCGTTTTGGAATGCGGCATTTGCGGCGGCGCAGCGATGCCGTTGAGGCGGTTGCGAAGTCCGCCTGGGTGCTGCTGCGGAAGTTCGAGACCAACAAATTTTGTCCGGCGCATACGAGGTGGATTTCAAACATGGGCAGCGTTTCACTTGTCTCACGGGAAACGCCCAGATGTCTTGCGTCTGGTTGCGCTTGTATGCGGTGACTGGCGATTTGCGCTATCTCAATGCTGCACTGAAAATGAACGAAATGCTGAAGGAACTGATTGCCCGCGAGCGGAGGGCGAGGAATCTCTGGCGGAGTGAGCGGGTCTTATCCGGTGTGGGGACCTTATCAGCCTTTGCGCTATATCAGTTGGGGATATAAGTTTCTCGCGGACGCTCTGCTGCTGGAACAGAGGCTGACGCAGTCCTTTGTGGCGCCGGCAATCGAGGCATGGCCATGCGCATCGTAATTCTGAGTTCGAGCGTTTACAGCGAAACTGCATGCGCCATGTCAGCGCATCTTGCCAAACAGGGTCATGTGCTGGCGGGCGCGATTGCTCTGCCCACTCTTAGCCGGGACACGATATTGCGCAAGCTCGGCCAGCAGGGCGTGCGCGGCGTTACCAGCTACGCGCGCAGCAAACTGATTCCGCTCTCGGCAATGTTCAGGCGGGTGTGATGAATCCGCACCTTAAGCCTTTCCTGATGCACGGCGAAGGATTTTTCCGCAGCTTGCGGGATGTGGCTGCGTTCTACCATTTTCCGGTCGCCGTCTGCGCCGATCAGAATGGCGATGACTCGATCGCGCGTCTGCGCGAGTGGTCGCCGCAACTGATCGTTTTCACCGGCGGAAATATTTTGCGGAGGCCCGTACTTGAACTGCCTCGTCTAGGAGTCCTCAATGTGCATTTGGGTTTGTTGCCGGAAATCCGCGGCATGAGTAGTCCGGAGTGGTCGCTCTTGAAGAACGTTCCCGTCGGCATCACCATTCATTACATGGACGAGGGCATCGACACCGGACCGGTCCTCCAGAGATTTGAATTTCGCGACGCGCGTTGCGCCTCGCTCGCCGACTTGCGTGATCGGCTGATTGCTTTCGGAGTCGAGAAAGCGGCTGGCGTGGTGGGCGCTCTCGAACGTGGAACGATTTCTGCAACCTGGCAATCCGGGTTTGATAGGGATGAGGACACTCGATTCTTTGTGATGCATGAATGGCTGCAAGCTCGGGCCGCCGAACGCCTTGTCCGGAGCGGAATGCCGGCCACGGGTGCGATGCTGGGAGCACCCGATGAGTAAGTTTGGCGCCATGTTGCAGGTCGGGCGCATTTTCGGCGTGCGTGACGGTATGTTGCGCCTGGAATACGAACTGCAGCGCGGCAGCGGCTTGATGTCATGGAAAATGCGTTCTGTGCAGGGTTGGAGTTCGTGGGATCTGGCACGGATCGCACCCGGCGTGCGGGCGGAAGAGATGATTGCAACCCGCAGAAAGGGCGCGCCACAATTCTTTTTTACCGACGCGCGCACTTTGGCGCCGGCGATCAGGAATGTCACCGGCGGCGATAGGGATGAGGCAGTTCTCGAGGCCCAAAAGATTCTTGCGGGCAACCTGCCATTCTTCGGGCAACTCTCTTTCGATTGCAAGTGTCCGCCCCAGTGGCTCCGTAATCCGCTTACGGGCAAAAGTGTTTCTCCGCAACAGCTCTGGACTCAGATGCGATTCGCATCGCCGGCATACGGCGACTTGAAATTTATTCTTGAGCCGTCCCGGTTTTTATTTGTCTACCCGCTGGTACGCGCTTACGCGCTCAGCGGCGACGAGCGATTTCCGCAGGCGTTCTGGCGTGCGATCGAAGACTGGTCCCGCCACAGTCCGCCCATGGGCGGTCCGCTCTGGATTTGCGGGCAGGAATGCTCGCTGCGCACGCTTGCCTGGTCGTTCGCGCTGCAGGGTTTCATCCATTCTCCGTCGACGACAAATGAGCGCGTCGCTCTTCTTGTCTCCATGATCGCGGCCCACGCCTGGCGCACGGCGCAAACACTCGGCTATGCGCGCTCCCAGCGCAGCAATCACCTGATCAGCGAGGCCGTCGGTCGATGGACTGTGGGCACGCTCTATCCCGAACTGCGCGAAGCCCATGTATGGCAGAACCTCGGCGCTCATTTGCTTCACGAGGCCGTTCTCGACCAGATCACTCCTGACGGCGCTTCGCAACAACATTCCTTCAACTACCAGCGCATGATTTTGCAATTGCTCTTGTGGACTCTCCGACTCGCCGAGTTGCACAACGCTCCACTTCACCCGGAGATTCGCGAACGCGCGCTGGCTGCCTACGACTTCATCCGGCAGTGGATTGATCCGGCGAGCGGATGTGCGCCGAACTACGGATCCAATGATGGCACCCAGATTCTCCCGCTCGCGCTGGCAAGCTATGGCGATTTCCGTCCGCTGTTGCAGTTGGGTGCTGCCGTTCTCGGGCGGCCTGCATTGCCCTCGGCTTCGTGGGATGAGCCTGCCGTGTGGTTCGGTGTGAAGCCGCCCGCAGCGGCGCACGTTGATGCGCAGGCCCCAAAGTCCGTTGCAGATGGATACTTTCGTCTGGGCGACGAAACTTCCTGGGCGATGGTCCGTGCCGGCCACTACACTCGCCGCCCGTTTCACGCCGATCAGTTGCACGTGGATTTGTGGTGGCGCGGGATCAACCTGGCTCGCGATGCCGGCACCTATCTCTACAACGGCCCTGTGCCGTGGAATAATGGCCTCGCGGGCGCTGCCGTTCATAACACAATCACGATTGATCATCATGATCCGATGCGCCGGGCTGGACGCTTTTTGTGGCTCGACTGGGCGCAAGCATCGGGGCGATCCGATTGTTTTGCTGGTCAAGTTCATGCCAGCCATTTTGAGGGCGAGCATTCTGGCTACCGCCGTTTGGGCATAACACACCGGCGAACCGTTGATTGGCTGGAGGGAGCCGGATGGGTGATCGTGGATGACGTGCTCGGCTCGGGCGTGCACGACGTCCGGTTGCATTGGCTGGCGCCGGATCTGCCCTGCGAAATTCTTGAATCGCCATTCAGCATTGTGTTCGCGACGAGGCATGCGCCGGTTCGGTGGAGCCTGCTTGCCAGTGTTGCTGGCCAGCCTGCGGTCTTCCGAGCTGGGAAGCAGATTTTTCCGAAGCAATCGTTGGCATCAGAAATCACAGATGCGGAGGCACATTTGCTCGGTTGGGAGTCGCTCACGTATGGTGATCTTCAACCGGCGATTTCGCTTGTGCACCAAACGCGATCGCAGTTACCGGTCAGGTTGGCAACCGTCGTCCTCACAGACGAGCGATGCAGACTTGAAACCAAGGGCAGTCAACTGGTTATATCGCGCGAGGAATCCGAGATTTATCGAGTAGATTTTCAGCGAACGACGCATGTAGCGTAGGACACAACGTAAGACCGTGCCCGCAGCATCGGGCTGGCAAGGAATATGAAGCAAGTTTTTCAGGACTCCCGCAGCGCGGCAATTTCGGTGATCGAGGTGCCTGCGCCCAAGTTGCTGGCGGGATGTGTGCTGGTACGCACTGCTGCCTCTCTTGTTTCCGCCGGCACGGAGCGCGCCTCTTCCGAGTTTGCCGGCGGGAACCTGTTGCAGAAAGCCCGAATGCGCCCCGATCTGGTGCGCGAGGTGCTGAATAAAATCAATCGCGACGGATTACTGGCCACTGTGTCTTCCGTGCGCGGCCGCCTTGATCAGCCGGGCGCCCTGGGCTACAGCAGCGCCGGCACTGTGGTCGCCGTGGGCGAAGGCGTTTCCGATATCACCCCTGGCGATCGAGTGGCATGTGCCGGCACCGGCTATGCCGTGCATGCCGAGTACGCCTGTGTTCCGCGTCTGCTGGTCGCGCGAATTCCTTCCGACACAGTGAGCTTCGACGAAGCCGCGTTCACTGCTGTAGGTTCCGTCGCGCTACACGGTGTGCGCACCGCCGGCGTGAAACTCGGCGACATTGTGGCCGTGATCGGTCTCGGATTGCTTGGCCAGCTCACCGTGCAGATTCTCAAAGCGGCGGGCTGCTGCGTGCTCGGGATGGATCTTTCGAGCGACCGCTCTGACCTGGCGCTGCACTTCGGAGCCGATGCGGCCAGCCATTCGACTGCCCACTTCCAAGACGTATGCCTTCAGCATTCTGCGCGGCATGGCGTGGACGCTGTGATCATCACGGCGCAAACCGACAGCAACGACCCTGTGAATCTTGCGGCGGCGATCGCCCGCAATCGTGCCGTGATCGTGGCTGTAGGGACGGTTGCGATGGATATTCCACGCCGGCCGTTCTATGAAAAAGAACTCGACTTCCGCGTCTCCCGTTCCTACGGGCCGGGGCGCTACGACGCAGCCTACGAACAAAAGGGGATCGACTACCCCATCGGCTATGTGCGCTGGACCGAAACCCGAAACATGGAAGCTTTTCTGAAGTTTCGCGCAGATCGCAAACTCGACCTGCTTGCATTGGTTACTCATCGCTTCGACATCGCACGAGCGCATGCGGCCTACGAGCTGATCTCAGGCAAGACGAATGAGCGATCTCTGGGCGTGCTCATTACCTATCCCGGCACCGCGGTCGCTGCCGGCCACGTAAACCTGAGACCGTTGCTTCAATCTGCGGCGAAGCAGAACTCCATCCGAATCGGGCTTCTTGGTGCGGGCAATTTTGCCACCAGCACACTGCTGCCCGCGATCAAGCAAGTTGGCGGCGCGGAAATGGTGGTGGCCTGCGCCGCGAACGGTTCTCATGCCCGCTATGCCGCCGCCAGATTCGGATTCCAGTCCTGCACCACCGATGAACAGGAAATACTCGGCAATCCGGCGGTCAATACGGTCGTCGTTTCCACGCGCCACCATTTACATGCCAGCCAGGTAATCGCCGCTCTCAATTCCGGCAAGCATGTGTTCTGCGAAAAGCCTCTCTGCCTCAATGTAGCCGAACTCGCCGCAATCGTCGCGGCCTATGACGCCCGTGCTGTTGCGCGTCCGGTTCTCATGGTGGGTTTTAATCGCCGCTTTGCGCCGCTCGCGCTTCGTCTTTCGGCCTTTCTGCGGAAAGTGCGTGAGCCGCTGGCGCTTCACTATCGCGTCAATGCCGGCTTCCTGCCCGCTGATCACTGGCTGAATGATCTCCAGCAGGGCGGCGGGCGCATTTTCGGCGAGGTATGCCACTTCGTGGATTTCCTTTGCTTTCTGACAGGTTCTTCCCCGGTGGAAGTCCAAACGCGCAGCCTGGCGAATGCTGGTCAATACAGTAACGACAACGTGGAGTGCTCCCTGCGCTTCGCCAACGGCTCTCTGGGCACGATCAGTTACTTTGCGAACGGCGACCGAGCTTACTCCAAGGAACGCATTGAAGTTTTTGGTGGTGGCAGCGTGGCCGTGCTGGAAGATTTTCGCCGGCTCGATCTTGTTCGTCACGGCAAAAAGCACGTATTCCGCTCGTTCCTGCGCCAGGACAAGGGCCACCGCGGCGAGTGGGCCGCGTTCAGCAACGCGATACAATCCGGCACCGAGCCGCCGGTCGCGTTTCGAGAAGTGGTGAACACGATGCTGGCGACCTTCGCGCTGGATCACTCCCGATGTTTGGGCCAGCCCGTCAAGGTGCCGTCCGCGCCGACAAATCTCAGTGCTAACGAACTTGCTCCCGAGGCCAGCGACTTGGATCGAGCTTCCTGACCATCGGCCACGAATCGTTGTTACCGTCGCATGAAGATTCTCTACGTCTCGCAATACTTTCTGCCGGAGATGGGCGCGCCCGCCGCGCGCGCGGCGGAATTATCGAAGCATTGGGCGGGCGCCGGACACGAAGCGACCGTGCTCACCGGGTTTCCGAACCACCCGACCGGAATCGTTCCTGCCGAGTACCGCAAGAAGTTCCGACAAATGGTCGTTCGTGAGAGAACCGACGGCATAGATGTGGTTCGTACGTGGCTTTTTCCGTGGGCAAATCAAAAAGCGTTCGGTCGCATGTTGAACTACAGTTCGTTTTGCGTCTCGGCCGCCACGACGGGTCTTTTCCTGCCGCGGCCGGATGTTGTGATCGCTACGTCCCCGCAGTTGCTCGTCGGCCTTTCCGGTTGGTGGCTGGCACGGTGCAAGGGCGTACCGTTCGTATTCGAGGTGCGCGATCTGTGGCCCGAGTCGCTGGCCGCGGTCGGCATGGGTGACGGCAATTCCGCTTTGCACCGCGCGCTGGCGAAGATCGCCGGATTTTTGTACCGCAATTCGGATCACATCGTTGTAGTGACACCCGCTTTCAAAGATTATCTGATCGAACATTGGCTCGTGCTGCGCGAGAAAATCTCGGTGATCGAAAACGGCGTCGAGACTGGGCTTTTCGCGCCTCCGCAACCCTCCGATCGCGAATCAGCCACGGGAGAATCAGTAACGCGCCTGAGAAGGAAATTAGGCTTTGAGGGAAAGTTTGTCGTCTCCTATATCGGCACCGTGGGGATGGCGCATGGGCTCGAAACCATTCTCACGGCCGCAGCCCAGTTGGGCGAGACGAACCCCGAAATTGTTTTTCTGATCGTGGGGGAAGGCGCGGAAAAAGAGCGCATCGCCGCGCTGGCACGAGAACGCGGCCTCGACAATCTGTTTTTCGTCGACCAGCAGCCCCGTGAAACCATTCCCACCTACATCGGTGTATCGGATGTTTGCCTCGTCCTGCTCAAGAAGACCGAGCTGTTCAAGACCGTCATCCCCACCAAGATGCTGGAGTTCATGTCGTGCGCGCGACCGGTGATTCTCGGCGTAGACGGGCAAGCGCGCGCGATTTTGGAGGAAGCCGGCGCTGGAATGGCAATCGAGCCGGAGAATTCCGAGTGGCTGGTGAGCGCTGTGCGCTTCCTGGCCGCGAATCCCACAGTGGGTCGCGAACTTGGCCGACGGGGCAGGGAATACGTTGTGCGCAAGTTTTCCCGCGACCAGACCGCGGGAAAATATATTCGCACGCTCGAGGAATTGTTGCAGCTATCCGAACGGCCCCCAACAGAAATTGCCGCGTAAGAATGTCGTGCCTTAATCTCGTGCTTTAGGGATGGGCCGCAATTACGGCGATTCCGGTGGCGGCCGAGATCGCCGCCTGCAGCGCCTGCCCGCCCGCGACCCGCGCGCCGCTCAGCGGCACAAAAAGAATGTCATCGGCCTCCAGGTTTATGTCGGGAGCTTTGGCCTCGAGCATTTTTTTCAGGGGAACTTTGGTTTCCGTCATTCCCTCCGGCCCTTTGCGAATGATGCGGGTCGAGCCTATTTTTGCGGTGTGGTTGGGGCCGCCCGCGAGCGCGAGCGCTTGCAGCACGGTCAGGTTGCCATTATCGATGAGCAATCCGGTAGGATGGCCCACATCCCCCACCACGTAAATGATCGGCGCCCGCGGCACGGTGATCGTGTCACCGGGCAGGATCTCGATATTATCTTGCAGATCATCCGCCAGATTCCGCGGCAGGTTGACCGTGATCGTCCCGGCCTGATTGCGCTGGCGGATGATGCTCACCTTGCGACCCGCGGAAGGCGTGAATCCGCCCGCGGCTGAAACCAGGTCGTACAGCTTGCGGTCCCCGATTGCCGGATAGATTCCGGGCCGCGCGACTTCACCGAGGATGGTGACTCCCTGCGAAGCGGATTCGTCGAGAAAAACCGTTACGTGGGCGTTGCGGACAAAGCCACCATCCACTAACCGTTTCTCGATCAGAGTCTGCGCTTCTTCGAGCGTGAGGTCGGCCACGTGCACGTAGTCGATGAGCGGAAGGTAGACATCGCCGGAGTTGCCGACTCGCGCTTTGGTGTTGAGTTCAGGCACGTTGTAGACCGCGACCTCAAGCAGATCGCCTGCGCCCAGCTTCAGCATTGACGAATACTGTTGAGGAGCGGCGGCAGAAGTTGCAGCGGCGTTGTTCGAGGGTTTGGCATCCTGCGCGTCATTGTGCAGGGTTCCAACCGCGACCTGAGAGACCGGCTGCGCCGCGAGCAGCGTATTTTGCGACGGCGAAGCGGTAGGCGGCTGCTGCGCCGCAGCCTTGACTCCAAAACCTGAAAGTGAAACCACAGAGAGAGCGAGCAATCGGAGCGCAAGAGCGAATCTGCCGAACTCCATCTACAGACCTCTGTTGAAAAGAAGGATTGCTCAGGAGTTTAGCACGGTACGCTCCTCACATCGCGCGCTGTCTTCAACCGTTTTGTGTTTTCCACAGATTTTTCGATTGCGGCAATTGAATCCCTCCGCGCACACTGCTACATTCGCAGCAACCCTCAAAGTTGAAAAGACAGACGGAACCAATTAATTCACTACCAGCCGGCAGTGTGTTGCCGCAATACTCTTCGCAGCGGACGAAGATATAACGCGTCAACGTTCGTGATTGGTGCCGAGGAGGGTGTCGTTGACGGTAGTATTTTTTGCGATCTTCTTTCTGTCGCTGCTGTTCTCGTTCGTCCTCACCCGTTCCGTGCGGGATTTCGCATCCCGGCGCGGATGGGTCGCCGTCCCTTCCCAGGAAAGACACCTGCACTCCGTTCCTCTGCCACGACTCGGCGGAGTGGCGATTTTCATTTCTTTTTCGCTGAGCATGGTGGTAGCCGCAGTCCTGGCCGCATACGTGCCGAGCCTGCACACGGCATTTTCTCTGAAGACTTTGCTGACCATTCTGACGCCGGCCTCGCTGGTTTTTCTGCTGGGAGTGTATGACGATCTTTACACCGCCGGCCCCTATCTCAAGTTCGTGGTGCAAGCGATTGCCGCCACCATGTTGTTCCTGGGCGGACTTCGCATTCTCAACGTCCCTGTACTTTTTGGCGCTCATGAACTGCCCTGGTTCGTGGGACTGCCGCTCACGATTCTGTGGGTCCTCGCCATCACCAACGCATTCAATCTGATCGACGGCCTGGATGGCCTTGCCGCAGGTTCCGCGTTGTTCTCCACGCTGGTGGCCTTCGTGGTGGCCCTGCTGAGCGGATATTCCCTGGTCACGGTGATGACGCTCGCCCTGGCCGGAGCGATCCTCGGTTTCCTGCGCTACAACTTTAATCCCGCGACCATTTTTCTGGGCGACTCCGGCAGCCTCTTCATCGGTTTTCTGCTGAGTGCGCTCGCGCTGGCCGGCGCTCAAAAAGCCCCGACCATTGTGGCCGTTGCCATTCCCGTAGTTTCTTTCGGCCTGCCGATTCTGGAAACCTCGCTCTCGATCCTGCGGCGGGTGATTAGCGGCCGCCCCGTATTCACCGCCGACCGCGAGCACATCCATCACAAACTTTTGCAGCATGGGCTCACGCATCGCCAGGTTGTGATTGTGCTATATGCGGTCTCCGCCGTGTTCGCGCTGCTTAGCCTGTTTCTGCTTTGGCCCACGGGCAGCTCTCTTGGCCTGGTCCTCGCCGTGCTTGGAATCGGCATCTGGATCGGCGTGCAGCGTCTTGGCTACCTCGAGTTGGGAGAACTCGGGCGGGTCGCGCAACGGACATTCGAGCAGCGCCAGATCTTTATCAACAACCTTGCCATCCGCCGGGCCACCGAAGAACTCAAAGCCGCTCGCGACTACGCGCAGATTCGCCGCGTTCTGGAAGCTGCCTTCCACTCCAATGACTTTGACGGCTTCGATGTCACGTTCAGGATTTTCCCTGGAGAATCCAGTCCCGATGTGCGCGAACCCAGTGTTCGCCAGCCCAGTGCGCGCCGCCGACGTGGAGAAGCGTCTTTTTCCTGGGGCAAGACCCGAAGCGCCAAAGCTCTGGATGGTCTTGCGGTTTGGACGCTCTCGCTCGATCTGGTGAACTCATCCAACCGTCACCGCGGCGAGATGATGGTTCACCGCCGCTACTCGCAGCGGAACCTTCAACTCGATATCAACCTTCTTACGTCGGCTTTCCCCACCGCCCTCGCCGATGCCCTCGATCGCACTCTTCAGCATTCCGTGCAAGTGATTCCGTTTCCCGACGACGACGAACAGGGATTCATTACAGTGCAGGCAGGTTAGCGTCTTTTCTAGAGGGAATATGGAAGAAAGGAGAAAATACAGATGGGATCTCTTCGAGCATTTGCTGAAGCATTCGGGATTTTTACGGTGTCGATCATCGCGTTGTTTATCGTCTACATGATCACGGAGAGGCGAGCTACGGGCGTCGGTTGGGCCCACTGGAAAGGGTACGTGCTTATGCACGCAGGTGTGCTTTACCTCGTGTTCGGGGCGATCTTAACGCGATTAAAGTAACGCGGGAAAGCATGTGAGATCGAGGAGGGAAGTGCGCACACCGCTACAACGGTGTGTCACGCTTGCAGAAAGGTCAGGGAGGGCTGACGGTTAAAGCTTGGCGCTGACGTAAGAATTGATTTCGCAATTCAAGCAAACTTCTTCAAAAGCGGGTGCTGTCCACTGCATGTGTGTTCCCCCTGTTCGCTCAAAGCTTCTGCTTCGAACGTGTGCTAATTCTAATCCAGCACTTCCTCCAAATGCAATAGCGCAATTCTGAAAATCCATCGTTCAAAAGCCCCGCCCGAAGCGGCTTTTGGGCCAAATCGCAGTTGTTTGCAAATTCTTGCATACTGGTCAATTGTCTTCCGTCAATACTCGCGTCCGGTCTTGATGTTCTTAATAAGGATGCGCTTTTCCACAACCGGAACCATCACGGCCACTGCCTAACTCTCTCCATCCTATTTACCTTGATCTTCTCCTATACGTTGTCAGCGAGGAAGGGCAATCATGTTCGGCAAGACGGTTTACGGCGAGACCTTCAAAAATATCGACTTCGTTCCCCTGCAATCCGCCGCATTCTGCGTCCAGTGCGAACTGATCAGCACCAACAGCACACAGCATTGCATGGCTTGCGGAAGCCCCTCGTTGCTCAGTCTTAGCCGCGTCCTCGGTGGCTCGCTCCGCCACCAGCAGACAGCTCACCTCATTACCGATAGTGAACTCGACAGCCTGGTGCGCGACCTGCTGCGCACCGTGCCTGATCCTCAGGTCCTGAACGTCGCCGATCATCACGCGCGCGTGCCCTCGGCTGCTCTTCGCGGCCAGCTTCGCGTCGCCAACGCCGCCCATCCTGTTTCCGGATTTCGGGCCGTGCATCCCGGCGAAGAAGTCGACATCTACGCTGCCGAACTCGATCTCGAACCCGCCATCAGCGCCATCACCGAGCGCGCCCAGCATCTTACCGGCGCTACCGGTGCTGCCATCGCCTTGCGCGCCGGCGACGAAATCGTCTGCCGCGCCCGTGCCGGCCGCACTGCGCCTGATCTTGGGGTTCGCCTGCAAACCGAGACCGGTATCTCTGCCGAAGCCGTCCGCACCGGCGAAGTCATGCTCTGTCACGATGCCGAGCGCAACCCGCGCGTGGACCTGGCCAGTTGCCGCCGTCTTGGCGTCCGCTCGATTCTCGTCTCCCCGCTGCGCTACTACCGCAGGACTCTGGGCGTGTTCGAGGTGCTGTCATCCTCTCCCAGCGCATTCAACGAGCGCGACGTGGCCACGATGCAACTGCTCTCGAGCATGATGGTCGCCGCCATTTCCCGCATCTCCAGTCTCCACCAGGCCCAGACTCGCCGCCTGGGATAGACCCTGGCGCCGCAGCCCGTCCCACATTGGGCCTTCCAATTTTCTTCCTGCCTACTTCCGCATTCTCGGGTTAATATGTACGCACAGGATTCCGAGTCCGCTCATCCATGTCGGCCATTGCTCAGGCTTCTCGACCTTTGCCCTTGAACCGCCGCCGCCGTGTGCGCCAGAAAGTGCACGCACCCGCCTACGCCAGTTTCGGCGTCTCCAGGAGCGGCATGATCGATCTCTGCGAAGTGCTCGACATCAGCGAGATTGGCCTGGCAATCCAGTCCCCATCGCCGATGGAAATCGGCCGGCAGTTGGAGTTGTGTCTTGATCTCGCCGAATCCACGGGACAGATTTCCACCCCTGTGCGCGTGATCTGGGCAGACTCCGCCGGACGCATCGGTCTCGGACTTGCGCCTTTGGCGAGACCCGTTCTGCAAAGCCTGCGGCAGTGGCTCTTTCTCAACGCCATGGCCGGCGCCGCCAATGCCGAATCTTCGGCAGCGATGCCCCGGCTTGCGCCCTTGCATTCGCATTCGCAACTCCGGCCGGCTTATACCGATACGCTCAACGCCGCTTCCGTAGTGCAGCGAGAATCCGAATCCATGGGCGCCGATCTGGAGGGCGTTCTGTTTCTGGTTGCCGCTCGTTCGCATTCCCTGCTTCGCGCCTCCGGGGCGGCTATTGCCCTGGCGGGTAAGGATGCGGGCACCATGATTTGCCGCGCCAGCGCCGGTGAGAGCGCTCCGCCCGTGGGCGCGGCTTTGCAGGTGGGTTCGGGCTTTTCCGGAGAATGCGTAAGCACGGGAAAGCTCTTGCGCTGCGACGATGCCGAAACGGACGCGCGCGTGGATCGGGAAAGTTGCCGCGCCCTCGGCATTCGCTCCATGCTCGCCGCTCCCATCCTGATGGGGGAACGGGTGATTGGCATCCTTGAAGTATTTTCGGGCCAAGCGGGAGCGTTTGATCGGAACGACTCCGCCGTGCTGCAGCGGTTCGCGGAAACCATTCTTGCCGCCATCAATCGCGCCGCCCGTGCCCATGATCCGTCGGTTGCGGTTCCATCGCGTCCAAAGCCTTTTATTCCGCAGCCGGGCAGCGTTCTGTTCGCCAGCGCCCCCGAGGAGAGGAGCGAGAAAAACGATGCAGCCTCTCATGAAGAAGAGGATGAAGATAAGGTAGCCGGCATTCGCCTGCCTCGCGCGCATCTTTATCTGCTTATCTGTGCCGCTGCAACTATCGCGCTCGCCCTCGGCTTCATCCTCGCTCCGTGGATACAGGAAAGGCTTCAATCTCGCGACCGCGACGGAGTGCAAACCGTTCTCGCATCGTCGCGCCCACCCGCCGACGCTGTAAAAGCAATCGCAATTGGGCCGTCGGTAGATTCCGCGAGCCTCGAGCAACTTCGCGATATGGCGCGGAACGGTGACGCCGCAGCTGAAGACAAACTTGGCCGTCTCTACGCCGAAGGCGACGAAAAACTGGGAATCACGCCAGACGATGAGCGAGCCGCCCATTGGTTCACCAGCGCCGCCGAACACGGCAGCGTCTCGGCCCAGTACAAGTTGGGACTGCTCTACTGGGGCGGCCATCACGGCCTGCCGAAAGACCCGAACAAGGCCTACTTCTGGACTGTTCTTGCCCGCGCCGGCGGACAGGAAAGCAGCAAAGACCTGGCCAAATTTCTCGCGAACGGCATGACCCGCGCCCAAACCGCCGCCATTGAACAGCAGGCCGAAATCTGGTATCGCCAGCACGAGCCGCAATCCAAACCCAGTCCAGGCCGCTAAGCAGAGAGAGCCTCCCGCTCCTCCCTGAAAAAAATCGCGGCGTAGAATATGAGTAGAGGTTCTGTGCCCACCCTGCGCACCGTGCTCGATGAAAGAGTCCGTGAGGCCGATCCCGCTCTCTGCGAGAAGCTCGACGACAATCGCCTGCGCTGCTTCTCCTGTGGACACTGCTGTCCCATTCCCGAGGGCCAGGCCGGTGTCTGCAAAGTGCGATACAACCGCGGCGGCACTCTCTACGTGCCGTGGGGATATACGGCTGGAACGCAATGCGACCCGGTTGAGAAGAAGCCATTTTTCCACGCCCATCCCGGAGCGCTCGCGTATAGCTTCGGCATGTTGGGATGCGATCTGCACTGCACTTACTGCCAGAACTGGGTGACATCCCAAGCCCTGCGCGATCCGAGGGCCGTGTCGCTTCCGCACGAAGCCTCGCCTGAAAATCTGGTGCGGGAAGCCGTAGGTCAAGGCGCGAAAATCCTGGTGAGCACCTACAACGAGCCTCTCATCACGAGCGAGTGGGCGGTTGCGGTTTTCAAGGAGGCCAAAGCCGCGGGGCTCATTACTGGCTGCGTTTCGAATGGCAACGGAACGCCGCAAGTCCTCGAATACCTGCGTCCACATCTCGATCTCTACAAAGTCGATCTCAAGAGTTTCGACGACCGCCACTACCACGAACTCGGAGGCCGCATCGGTCCCATCCTCGAGAGCATTCGCCGCATTCACGCCATGGGACTCTGGCTCGAGATCGTCACGCTGCTCATCCCCGGCTTCAACGATTCCGTGGATGAACTGCGCGGGCTCACTGAGTTCCTTGCCAATATCTCTCCCGACATTCCCTGGCACGTCACCGCTTTTCACGGCGATTACAAAATGCAAAACGATGTCGCTCGCGATACGAATGTGGAAGACCTGCTGCACGCCGTCGAAATCGGGCGCCAGTCGGGCCTGCGCTACATCTACGCCGGAAATCTTCCTGGCATGGTCGGCGAATGGGAAGACACGCGCTGCCCGAGCTGCCACGCAACCCTAATCGAGCGCCACGGCTACCTGATCAAGGACTACCGGCTCACGCCGGAGGGTTGCTGCCCGGATTGCCTGACCGCGATCCCCGGCCGCTGGTCCACGAGCTTCGAAGGACAAATTACTTTCCGTCCTTTCTTGCCGCGCAAGAGCGCGGGTTTGTTTACAATCCAAAAGCGCTAAGATCGCCTCAAATGCGGGACGTTCGTTCCTTTATGTTCAGGCTCTCTATTCTCGGCCTCTGCGTCGCAGGCGCGCTCGCGTTGTGCTCCTGCTCTCCCCGCGACTTCATCAGCCGGCGTCTGGCCGCAGACTTGATTGCAGGCTCTCCCACTTTCCGCGCACCGCAACCGTTTCAAATGCGCATCGGCGTGGTCTCGAACAAGGACCGCCTCTCGCCCGAATACCTCTCGCTGCAACATCGTGGGTGGATCTCGACCGCCGCCGCACCTTGCCCTCCAGCGCTGGCACCGCCACCGTGCTCGGAGATCACGCTCACCCCGTCGGGCGTCGAGACGATACAAGGTCTGATCGCACCCGGCGATGCCGACAAACAGGCCTTCGCCATTCCCGTGGCGCGGCGGGAAGTGGTGGCAATTAACGGTATCGCCAAACAAGGCGACGGCGCCGATGTCGAATTCACCTGGCGATGGATTCCCCTGAACGAGGTGGGAGCGATTCTCTATTCAGGCGATCACCGCTACAAGTCAACCGTGAGCCTTCGCAATTACGACGACGGCTGGCGCGTCGTGGAATCCACTCCCCATCCCACCCAGACTCTTGACGAGGCCCTGAAAAATGCCGAGCCATTGCCGTAGCCGAATCGTGCTGTTATTCCGAGCGAAGCGAAAGCACATTCTTTCCGCCATGAGCCACATCACCATGAAAGCCACACGACAGATTTTCTGGTTGACGATTCTTCTTGCCGTCGCATCTTTCACCCTTGCCCAGAGCGCTGTTTCCGCCGGCAAGCCGAAGCTGGCCCTCGACGAATTTTTCAATTCGGTCGGCTATACCGGCGTAGCCATCTCTCCCGACGGCAATTCTGTGGTTCTGGTGACAGAACGCGCCGATTGGGACCAGAAGATCTTTCGCGACGATCTTTGGCTTTACCGCGGGCTCTACCGCGACGACGGCAAAGGCGGATCGCTGATCCAACTCACCCAATCCGGTCACGACAGCGCTCCGCGTTGGTCGCCGGACGGGCTCTGGATCGCCTTTCTGTCTGACCGCAAGTCTTCCTCGGAAAAAGATTCCGACGACGACGAGAAAGGCAAAGGTAAAGCCAAAGACGACAAGGGTGAAGTGAGCCAGATCTACTTGATCTCACCCGCTGGGGGCGAGGCTATTCCAGTGACTGAAGGCGAAGAAGAAATCCACTCGTTTACGTGGTCCGCCGATTCGCGGACAATTTATTTCTCCACGCGCAACCCCTGGACCAAAGCGCAGAAAGACGACTACAAGAAACAATGGAAAGACGTTGTGCAATACCGCACGGCCGAGCGCGGCGACACCATCTTTGCCCTCGACATCGCCACCGCTCTCGCCCGGCACGCTGGGGCTGCAGCGATGAGCACGGATAACGAGGCTGACAAAGACGCTGACGCGACTCCCGGAGCTCGCGCTGTGACCACCTCAGCTCTGCGAGTGGAAGATTTGATCAACTCGCCTGACGGCGGCAAACTGGCTTTCACCACGAACTCCATCAGCCAGCGGCAGGAGAAAAACGAAGACGTCGAAATCTACGTCGTCGATGTGGCGCGGGCAAGCCAGCCTGCGTCTGCCGAGGGCGCAGCGAAAGCCCCGGTCGCACCGCGCCGCGTCACGAACAACCAGGCGCTCGAGGAAAAGCTTCACTGGTCCGCCGACAACCGCCACATCTTCTTTACCGTCGAAAATGGCGATGTGAGCGGGCCCTACCGCAACCTGCAGCAGCACCTCTACTGGGTTGACAGCGACAGTGGCGCGGTCGAGCCGTGGGGCAAGGATTTTATGGGCTCGATCGAGCAATATACGGTGCAGTATTCCACCTCCGGCGATAGCATGTTGGCCTCGGCGCGCATAGGAACCGAAGTCCCGATGCACGGCGCGACACAAGCAGGGCAAGCTCTGCGCAAACTGAACGGCTGGGATGGGACCTATGAAGCGATCTCGGCCGCGCGGCATTCGCCGCGCATCGCCTTCGTGTATTCGTCGTTGCAGAGGCCGGCTGAAATTTATCTGGCCGACAGCGCCGACAAACTCGACCAAGCCCGACCCATCACCGGCTTCAACAAACTTTTCACCGAGCGAGAACTTCCGCAGGGCAAGCCCTACCGCTGGAAGGCCGACGACGGCAGCACCGTGGAGGGTATGTTGATCTACCCGCCCGGCAAATTTGAAGCGAAGCATCTGCCCATGTTCACCTTCATTCATGGCGGCCCGGCCGATGCTGACGGCAACCACTTCGAGGCCGACTGGTATGTGTGGGGCGCGCTGGCCGCGACCGACGGATGGCTGGTGTTCGAGCCCAACTACCGCGGTTCTACCGGATACGGCGACAAGTTCGCCCTGCAGATCGTGCCCGGACTGTTTTCGCGTCCGGGCAAGGACATTCTTGAAGGCGTCGACGCGCTCGTGAAAGAGGGTATCGCCGACGCCGACCACCTCACCATCGGCGGCTACAGCTATGGCGGATACATGACCAACTGGCTGATCACGCAAACCACGCGCTTCAAGGCTGCCGTCACTGGCGCGGGCGGAATCGAAAACGTTGCCGCTTGGGGCAACGATGACACCACAGCCGACGATGCGTACTACTTCGGCGGACGCCCATGGGAAGCGCGCCCGCGTTACGACGTTGAAGCCGCCATTTTCCAAATGGACAAAGTGAAAACACCCACTCACATGGTTGCCGGGGCTGACGACATCCGAGTTCCGGTGCTCGAAAGTTATCTGCTCGAACACGCGCTCTACTCGCTGGGCGTGCCCAACAAGCTGCTGATCTTTCCCGGCGAAGGCCACAGCCTCGACAAGAATCCCTGGCACGGCAAAATCAAAGTGCGGGAAGAAATGAAGTGGCTGCAGGTGTATGGCGGGTTGAACTGAGCGCCGGCGCCGGTATTCTGTCTTCATCACTCGGGGAGGACTGTGGAAAAATGGCGACGGCGGCGCGGAGAGCGGGTTTTGGGGATGGTGGGACCGGCTGGGTGGTGGGCAGCGGCCTGATACGGCCGGATGGCTGGACAGCCGAGGCGGCTGTTTCGCATGGGCTCGCTCCGCTCGCTGGACGGACGAATGCGTCCGTCCCCACAATGGTCTGTGGCTGTCCCTACTGGTTGTCGTGGTCCCACATGAGTTTGTGGCTGGCGGGAGTGCTGTGGGGAAGCCTTGGGTGGCTTTCCCCACAGCGTCCGGTGTGCGTATACCAACAGCGCCTAGCGGAATGCTACTTCTTCGGCGGGTGCGATGATGGCGCTGGCGTATAGTGCTGTTGCAATTGTTGCCGCTGCTGCGTGTGCTGCTCCACCATGTGTTGGGTCTGCTGCTGGTGGCGCTGCTCGGTTTGTTGCTTTCTGGCTTCGTCAGCATTCTGCTTGGCCAGTTGCTGGTGCTCTTTATCCTGCTTCGCCTGGAGCTTCTGGCGATCCTGGTTCTGCCTGGCGATCAGCTTGTCCTGCTGCTGCTGGTATTTCTGATCGCGCTTGGCGTCGCCGGTATTGACCGTCGTGCGCTCGATCGGCGGAAGCTCGTTGGGATGATTGATGTGGGCCGCAGGTGCGCCGCCTTCGCGATTGGCAGGAGGATGAAAAGCTCCACCGGCCTCTTTTGTGTCAGGCGGCCGGCCATGGTTGGCGGAAGCGCGGAACGCAGGGTTGCCGCGGGCGGCATCCACTTGCCGGGTTTGCGCGGCCACGGGGCCGATGTGGCGCCCGCGCGCGGCCGCCTCATCTTCCGGACGGGGATGGGCGTCAATGCCGCCTGGGCCGCCGTTAAAGCTGACGTGATTTACGGTGACGTTGACCCTCTCTTCGTAGACATTGTGAATGTTCACGGTGTTGATATTCCACACCGCGCGGTTGTAGAAGAAGTGACCGCCATCCCAGCGGCCGCCGACGAAGCCGACGCCGAAATAGCCGAAGCCATAAGAAATTCCGCCGTAGAATCCGACGGTCGGGCCCCACCAGCCTTCATTGAAAACCCATGCGCCATCGGCCCAGCCCCACCAGGGCGGAGTCCAGAGGTAGCCGACTTCGGGGGCCTCGACCCAGGTGCCTGGGACCCAGTAATAATCGCCGGCATCGGGATCCCACGCCCAATAGCCGGGGGTCCAGAGATAGCCATCGCCGGGGCAGATGGGCTGATCGTAGACGGGAAGAGCAGGCGGCGCGAAGCCGACTGAGATGCGAATCTGGGCGGACGATGGGGTCGCCGTCGCCATGGTCATCATAAACACGACGAGTGAAAACAAGAATACAGCGCGGAGGGAGAAAATCTTACGCATGCTGTTCCTCTGGCCGATGATCCTACGCGGGCCCGTCACAGCTCAGACCTCTGCGGGCTGCGTGGATAGAACCGGCAGCTCTATCTATGGAAAACACTGCACGAGTGGTTTTGTTGCCATGCTACCATTTTTGGATGTCGCGATTCGGCGGGGGATTGCGAGAATCTTGAGGACAAAATAGAGTCGCGGGCGGCGGAAAAACTCACCGGCAGGTGAGAGTGCGGCTGCTGTTGTGGGCTGCGGCCCGATACGGCTGGGCCGCTGGACAGCCGAGGGCGGCTGTCCCTCATGGATTGTGGTGGCGGCTAAGGGCCGGACGGATGGCAGCAAAGGAGATTTGGCCTGAAGTTATATCGCGAAACGGGATTCTGGATACGGGCGCTCACGGTGCTTGCCGTGGTATTCGGGACGAATCTGATCATCGAATTTGGCGTGCTTACCAGTGTCTTTCCTCTGTTTCACAAGCTGCAGCTTGGTTCGCATGAAGTTCTGTGCTGGCTGCTGCCGCGGCCGGCGAGCGCGAAGTGGACGAGGATGGTTGCGATCGACGAGAAGTTGCACGAGAAGCTGGGAGTTGTGACCGACCGCAGTTATCTGGCGGACCTGGTTCGCAATGCCGCACTGGGCGATGCTGCGGTAATCGTTCTGGATTTTCAGTTCACGCTGGCGAAAGGGAAGAAGGACGGCGAGGACGATCCCAACCGGGCCCCAATGAATGACGACCTGAAGAATGCCATCTTCGATGCGGCAAAACTCGGGGTACCGGTGATTGTGCCGTGCTGGCTGGACCGCGATACGAGGACAGTTTTCCCCAGCGTTTTTGCGGACACAAGTCTACCGCTGGCGTGGAATGGCGTGTGCGCGTATCCGGCGTGCGCGCGGCGGGGGAATGTGAATCCGGCGGACGACGAGCGGAAAATTCCGCTGAGGTCCGAGCTGCACTTCGACCCGAACATCGATCCGGGCAGAAGCAAGGAGTGCGGGGATTCGCTGGCGCTGGCGGCGGTGATGGCCTATGAAGACGCGACTCATCGCGAACCGCGGACTCGCAACAAGCCGACGATTGCCGCGGCCCTCCGCGACTACCGGTATGTGTATGGCAGTTTCATAGCGGAGAAGCGGAGTCCGAAAAATAAAGCCGAAGCGGAGGCGAAATGCGCGCCGCCGAGCGCGGAGGAAAAATGCGAGAGGGACGATACGGAAGTGGCGGCGGCAGCGGTAGTGGCAGAACCTGCAGTGGAAGCGGCGGAACAGAAATGTAAAATCGCGAACTTTCAGACGATCCCGATCCGGTGCCTGCATGAGAAGCAGCCGGAGGCGATGAGGGATGCGCGCACGCGGATTGTGATCATTGGGGGCGAGTGGAAAGAGGCTCCGGGGCGTTCTGAAATTTTCGATTCGCACGAAACCTCGGTGGGCCCGATGGCCGGAATGTATCTGCACGCGAACTATATTGAAGCGCTGCTCGATGACCGCTATATGAAGGAAGTGCCGGCGGTTCCGGCGCTGTTGTTCGATATTGCGGTGGCGGCGCTGCTGTACCTGAGCTATCACCGGGCAAAGAACACGCGCGGACGCTACGTGATTCTGAGCGTATTCCTGATTCCGCTGATGACGGGCTATATAGTATTCGTTACACTCGGATACTATCTGGATTTCGTGCTGCCGCTGGCCGGCTGCTTTGTGCATTTGGGGTTTGAATTTGTTTCCGACGACCTAGAGATGCGGCGCGAGCGGCGGGAGAGAGAAGCGGTGGAGGGCAGAACGGCGGAATGAATCCGAAGACCAGGGTCGCGGTGCTGGGGGGGCTGGTGGTGATTCTCGCCGGCGGCGTTACCTGGGAGATCACGCATCATGAAGATGCTCCATCCAAAGGGCCGGCTGCGGTAGCGAGCGCGCACGTTAAATCGGAGAGTCGTGTGGCGACGGCCGCGCCGCCGCCGCGCACAAAACCTTCCCCACGTGTACCTGCTGGGGATGATGGACTGAGTACATACGGAGGAGGAGGCGTTGGCGGCGGTGGCAGAAACATTGACGACGACGCGCAGGCGGCTTCGGCGCCCCCGCCTGCGGCGTCGGCTGCCCCGGCGGACGGCAGTCCCGGCAGTTCAGGAGGGCCATACACCGACCCGCTGCCGGTGACACAACTTGTGAAGAATGCGCAGGCTGCGTTGGTTCGCGGAGACCTGATATCTCCGACGGATAACAGCGCGCTTTACTGGGCGCGGCGGGCGAGGCGAGTCAATCCGCAGAATACGGCGGCGATTCAAATCGAAGAGACGATTTTGCTGGGAAGCATTCAGCTGATTCAGGCCGACCGCAAGGCGGGGCGGTATAACAGCGCGCTGCAGCGGTTGGACACGATGCAAACGCTTTTTCCTGACCGGGTGGAACTGTGGCGGCTGCGGAGCGATATCGAGGCGCAGATAAGGGGACAGAATCCTCAGCGGTGAGTATCCCCACATGGGCTGTGGTGGGCTGCGGCCCGATAGGGCCGGGCCGCTTGGACAGCCGAGGGCGGCTGTCCCCACATGGGCTGTGGTTGTCCCACATGGATGTGGTGGCTGGGATCATTTTGGTGGGTGTTCGGTTAGGGCTTTTTTGAAATAGTCGAGAGAGAGGCGCAGGCCTTCTTCGAGTTGAATCTTCGGCTCCCAGCCGAGGAGTTGGCGGGCTTTCGTGATATCAGGACGGCGCTGTTTGGGATCGTCTTGCGGGAGGGGTTCGTGGGCGATCTGGCTTTTTGATCCCGTGACCTGGATTACGCGCTGGGCACACTCGAGAATGGTGAACTCGTTGGGGTTGCCGATGTTTACGGGGAGATGCTCGCTCGATTTTGAGAGACGAAGAAAGCCATCGATTTCATCGCTGACGTAGCAGAAGCTGCGGGTCTGGCTGCCGTCGCCGTAGACGGTGAGAGGTTCGCCGCGCAGGGCCTGCTTCATAAAATTCGAAATTACGCGCCCGTCATTCAATTGCATGCGGGGGCCGTAGGTGTTGAAGATGCGGACGATGCGCGTATCTACTTTGTGATAGCGATGGTAGGCCATGGTAACGGCTTCGGTGAAGCGCTTGGCTTCGTCGTAGACCGAGCGCGGGCCGATGGAATTCACGTTGCCCCAGTAGGTTTCCTTCTGCGGATGTTCGAGCGGATCGCCGTAGCACTCGGAGGTGGAGGAGACGAGATACTTGGCCTTGTATTTTTTTGCAACTTCGAGAGCATTGAAAGTGCCGAGCGAACCGACCTTGAGCGTGGCGATGCCGTGAAGGGTGTAATCGACGGGGCTCGCGGGGCTGGCGAAGTGGAAGACGTAATCGACCGGGCCAGGGTCGAAGGGTTCGCAAATGTTC
Source organism: uncultured Acidobacteriaceae bacterium (assembly GCA_963784085.1). Classification (GTDB taxonomy): domain Bacteria; phylum Acidobacteriota; class Terriglobia; order Terriglobales; family Acidobacteriaceae; genus Sulfotelmatobacter. The sequence continues at coordinate 143,458 of CAWAQH010000020.1, forward strand.
TTTTCTATAAACTCGAATCGGGAATCATTTTGGAGATGGGCGAGATTGGCGCGGCGGCCGGTGAGCAGGTTGTCGACGACGACTACGTTCCAGCCTTCGGCGAGCAGGGCATCGCAGAGATGGGACCCGAGAAAACCTGCGCCACCGGTCACGAGGGCGCGTTTCGGGCTCATGCCTGGTTGGCGCCGTTGTTGAATGCGGCGGGCGCCGTTTCGGGATGAGATGCGGCGCGCCCCACGCTGTAATAGGTGAAGCCGTGGGCTGCCATGGATTCGGGATCGTAGAGATTGCGGCCATCGATGACGATGGGATATTTGAGTTCCTGGCGGAGGCGCGGGAGATCGAGGTTGGCGAACTCTTCCCACTCGGTGAGGATGAGCAGCGCATCGGCGCCGTGGGCGGCCTCGTAAGCGGAGCCGGCGAACTTCACGGATGAGTTCATGACTTCCTGAGCGCGGTCCATGGCGGCGGGGTCGTAGGCGGTGATCTTGCAGCCTTCCTGCAGCAGGGTCTGGACGATAAGAATGGCGGGCGATTCGCGAATGTCATCGGTGCCGCCCTTGAAGGCGAGGCCGAGGACGCCGAGGTGTTTGCCGCGGAGGGTCCAGAGAGCGCTGCGAACTTTGCGCAGGAAGCGATCGCGCTGATCTTCATTGATGCGCATGACTTCATCGAGCAGGCGGAAGTCGTATCCGCACTCGCGGGCGACGGCGCGGAAGGCCATTACATCTTTGGGGAAGCAGGAGCCGCCGTAGCCGATTCCGGGATTGAGGAAGCGGGGGCCGATGCGGGAGTCGCTGCCCACGCCGTGGACGACCTGGTTCACGTCCGCGCCCACCGATTCGCAGATGGAGGCGACGGCGTTGATGAAGGAAATCTTCATCGCCAGAAATGCGTTGGAGGCGTGCTTGATCATTTCGGCGCTCTTGCTGCTGGTGACGATGATGGGCGGCGGGATGGTGGCGCGGTCGGGCTGGGGAATGGCATCCGGGCGGCGGTAGTAGGCGCCGCTGGTGAGCGGAAGATAGATTTCGCGCAGCAGCACGGCGCAGCGCTCGTTGTCGCAGCCGACGAGGATGCGGTCGGGAAAAAGAAAATCGGTGACGGCGGTGCCTTCGCGAAGAAATTCAGGGTTGGAGGCGACGTCGAACGACTGCGGGTCGGCGCCGTTGCGCAGAATGATCTTGCGTACCCACTCGCTGGTGTAAACCGGGACGGTGCTTTTTTCGACGATGACTTTGTATCCGTCGATGGCGCCGGCAATTTCACGGGCAACCATTTCGACATAGGAGAGGTCGGCTTCGCCGCGGTCGGTGGCGGGAGTGCCGACGGCAATGAAAATCGCAGAACTGGCGCGCGCGGATTGCTGCAGGTCGGAAGAGAACTCGAGACGGTGTCCGCGATGGCGGTTGAGCAGTTCAGGCAGGAAATTTTCGTGGATCGGGACTTCGCCGTTTTTCAGGGCGGAAAGCTTGCGATCGTCGTTGTCGACGAGGATGACGTCGTGGCCGAGATCGGCGAAGCAGGCGCCAGCGACCAATCCGACATATCCGGAACCGACGACAGAGATGCGCATATTCGGAAGTGTGATTTTAACATTATGGTTGGCGATGACGAGGGTCTGAGGGAGGGTTATTGGGGACGATGCCGGTTTTGGGATTGGGCTGCTGCTGGTCTCGGGGTGCTGTTGTGGGCTGCGGCCCGATACGGCCGGGCCGCTTCGACCCTTCGGCTGAACTCAGGGCGGGCAGCCGAGGGCGGCTGTCCCCACATGGGTTGTGGTGGGTTACGGGTTGACAAGCGCTTCATTTTGGGGCGAAACTCCGCTACAGAAGAGTGTCGAGCACTATCGCGACATGCCTGATCGCGCCATGCCTAATCGCGACTTACCTCATCGACCGATGCCTAATCAACCCAGGCCGGAGCCGTCGCCGTTGCCGCGGACTAGCGCGGGGACTGAGTCTGACTTAGGGGAACTGGCGGCGCTGTTTTCCGCGCACAGTGGTGGAAGTTTGCCGGCGGAAGTGTCAGCCGACCTTGCGCTGGAGATTGTGCTGAATGAAATCGTGGAGCAAGCTTGCCTGGCGACGGGCTCGACCGGGGCGGCCGTGCTTCTGGAGCGCGACGGCAAGATGACATGCCGGGCGAGCAGTGGGGCGAACGCTCCGGAGCTGGGTGCGCGACTGGATAGTGCGTCTGGGCTGACGGCAGAGTGCATAAAAACGCGGCGGCTGCAGCGCTGCGACGATGCCCAGGCCGATCCGCGGGCCGACACCGAGGCCTCGCGCAGTCTGGGAGTTCGCTCGTTCATGATTTTTCCGCTGCTGCGGGACGGGGAAATCGCTGGAGTGCTGGAAGTATTTTCGTCGCGGCCGGAAGCTTTCGGGGAGCGGGATGAACTCACGCTGGAAGCGCTGGCGCAACAGATATTGATGAATATTGAGCGCGCTGGGCAGCCGCTCGATGCGGGCGCCAGGGTGGAGGCGCCAGCTGCGAGATCGATTCCGGCGATCGAGGCTCAGGATTGGGAGAAGCCCACGGCTGATGCGGTGATGAGCGCGAGTGTGACGGGCGCCGATCGCGTTAATCTGCATATCGTTGATATGTACAAGCATGACTCTCAGCAGCGTGACTCGTATCCGCATGTGGCCGAGACGTTAGAGGCCGATTCGTATGAGGAGAATGAGGCCGCAATGGAAAGTGGGCAGAATCGGCAGGGCGGGCCGAATCTAGTGACCGTTGGGCTGACGGCGGCGGTGCTGGTATGCGCGGTGTTGCTGGCGACGCTGATGGGTTTGCGGATGGGATGGCGGAAGAGCACTGCGACAGCTGTCGCGAGCGATGCGCAAGTAACGGGCACGGCGCCGGCGCAGGATACTCAGGGGGCAGGGGACGGGGTTCAGGGTGGAGTTCCGAACGGAGTTGCGGGCGGAGTTCCGGGCGCGGTCAGCGACGCGAAGGATGGGGCTGCGCGGACGGGCAAGGCGAACTTGCGGCCGGAGGATGCCGTGCCTGCGGAAGGAAGCTTGTCGGTTTATGAAAACGGGAAAGAGATTTTCCATTTGCCGGCAGGACGAAATGGGTCGGCGGCGTCGACTGAGACATCGGCATCGAAAGTAAAGGCGGCGGCGGAAGTGGAACCTTCAGAAGTGATCCAGTTGTCGCCGGACAAAGTGGCGGGAAGGCTGCTGCATCGCGTGGAGCCGGACTATCCGGAGGAAGCGCGGCGGCAGGGAATTCAGGGAGCGGTGGTGCTCGATGTACACATCGGGCGTGACGGCGCGGTGGAGGAAGCGAAGCTGGTCAGCGGACAGAACCTGCTGGCCGATGCCGCGATTGCCGCGGTGAAACAGTGGCGATTCAAGACTCGGATGCAGCAAGGGCGGGCGGTCGAGATGGAGACCAGGGTTACGCTCAGGTTCCGGCTGCCGGGTTAGGGGTTCCCAATGTTCGCGAGCAAAAGCCTTAAACCGCAAAGTGCGCAGAGGATACGCCGAGGTCGCGAACAAACGCAAAATCAAAATTAGGACACTACCCGGCACGAGCGAGCTGGTAGCCTTCCCGCGCGGGTTTTCACTCCGGACAATCCTTTACAGCGAGCTCTTACAGCGAGCCCAGGAAGGCGACCAGGTTCTCAATATCGGTCTTGCTGAGGGCGTTGTAGTTTGCAACTACGGCAGAGGCTTCGCCGACATCGGTGCAGGTGGGCGAGGGGGTACAGGAGTGGCGGATAATGGCCGCGGCGATGCCGGGGGAAGTACTGTCGTGCATTAATCCGACGGCTTTGATTAGGGTGTTCGAGAGTCCCCACAAGGGAGAAGTTCTCCACATGGTGAGAGAGGCCTGGCCAGTGCCGGCGGGCTGGAAGGGGATGCCACCGGAATCTCCCGAGCCGAGATCGTGCAGCAGGAAATCGGAATAAGGGCTGAATGTGACGCTGCTGAGCGAAGGGATGACCGCGGTTTGGCCTCCGGTGGTGGTTCTGAGCTTCACGTTGGCTTGAGTAGTGAAATTAATAACGTGACAGGTGCTGCAGCCGATGCTGTTGAAGGTGGCGAGGCCGGCTTCCGTGGCGGAAGTGGGCGGCTGCGGCGGTATGGGAGCCAACAGCGCCTGGAACTGGGTCATCTTGATGATGTTGACCTGGTTTACATCCTGCGGGCTGTTGTTATCGGTATTGCAAGCGCTCGGATACGTCAGGCCGGCTTCGGCATAGGCCTGAGGGTTATGTTCGTTGGGGAAGAACTGACTGGGGACGCCGAACAGGCTGGAATTGTTGGTGATGCCAAGCTCGTTGAATTCGGCGTTGGCGGTGAACTGGAACAGGCTCACGACGTTGAGCTTCTGGCCGAATTTTCCAGGGCGGACGTTTCCGGATTCGTCGGGAACCATATTGGCGATGCCGGTGATTCCGTAGGGCTTGCTGATGCCGACGTTGGCGAGAATGGCGGAGTCGGGAATGTTATCGATCAGACCGAAGCCAAACAGATTGGGAGAGCGCACGTTGCTGTTTACGGTTGCGTCGGGAGGAACGGCTTCGCGCGGCAGGTTCTGCGCGGTGCCACCACCCGATGCAGCCAGGCCGCTCAGGGTGGCGGTGTAGGTCAAACTGTTCGAAGTCGGAATGCTGAGGATGGTGAAGATGCCGTTATAACCGGCGACGCCTACGGCACTGACCTGCACCAGTTGCCCGACGCTGTAAAGGTGAGCGGTCGCGGTGGTGAGGGTCACGGTGGTGCCCGACTCGACGGCTCCGGTGGGCGAGGCGACGACGGAAACGCCATTGCACGCCGGCAGGGTGTCGAAGGCCGCATTGGAGAGGCCGTGAACGATTGGGCCACCTTCATTCTCGGGGTAGGTTCCGGTGCCATCGAGATAGTTGAAGGTTCCATCAGGATTCCATTTGCCGTAGCGCTGGCCCACGACGGGACTGGTATCTCCAGCAGTGCCGGTGAGAACGTCGACGCCGGTGCCGTGGCAGGTGAAGCAACCGGGTTCGGTCGAGACTGGGCCGAGGCCGCGAACCGGGTCCCATTTGGTGACGAAGGTGCCGTAGCCGCCGTTGAAGAGACTCGTGATGCTTGCAGTGAGTCCGGCCAAGGGCCCGCCGAATTGACCTACGGTGGGCGGAGGCGGTGGAGGAGGCGCGCATTTCGTAGTGCAGGTTCCGGCTTTGACTTTATGAGTGAGTTGAGAAGGGATGGCCAAGACTGCAAGAACGACGACGGACAAGACAGCGAGTAAACGGAACCTACGGTCCTTAATAACGAAGTCCTTCATAACCAACTCCTCGAGCGGCGCCAATCGGGTTAGGGTTTAGACTCCATGCGGTGAAAAGAAGATAGCGTCCTCACATGGCCGAGGGCCATGCTTCCTGCAGGGGGAGAAACCTGGGTCTTACTGTCTTCGATCTTGCTGTCTTCGATCTTGCTGTCTTCGATCTTGCTGTCTTCGATCTTGCACAAAAGCGATTCTGGTGCCGTCGTGCTAAAGCGTAAATACTGTAAAGGCCTCTCTTGCGCGCCACCAAGCCTGTAGCCAAGATTGTTGCGTTTCCCTGAGTGCACCCGAATGCGCTCAACCAAATAGAATGCTTTGAAGGACTTACTCTTTTGGCGCAGGAATTTTGCTCTGGGTGGAGAGCGATGTCAAGATGAAGGATTTTGCGCGATAACGAGTTATACACTGGGAAGAGCGCCGGGACCGCTAGAGTCAAAGTCAAAACCTTTCACCACAGAGGACGCAGAGGTCACAGAGGAAGACACGGGGTAAAGCGGCCGGGATGGCTTGGCACGAGTGGAAACGCCGATTTCGCATACTCGTTTCCTGCCCGTTTGGATAGAGTCTTTCGTCCACAGTGGATCGTTCCCATTTTGGCATTTTTACGAGGTCTTTCCGCACTAGGAACTTCTTCCTCTTGCAGGAACTTGCAGGGGTGTCTAGACTCGGTTCACTGTTGAGCTGTAAATCACCCTAGACGGGTGGTCCGGTAGCATTATCCCCCCTAATTGAAGTCGGCGATGCAGCAGGAGCCGACGTGACTTTTAGCCAGAGCATAAGCACATCCGCGTCTATTTTCTGAATCCCGCGGATGTGACTGAGAGGGCGGAGCCATGAGTGGAGCGGCAGGATTGATGGCAGAACGCTACCCCGCCGAGGGTAGTGCAATGCCTGAGCAACCGCGCTGGTATGCGGTCCGCACGCGCTCCCGCCACGAAAAGCTGGTTACGCGTCAACTTGAGACGCAAGGAATTGAGTCGTTCCTCCCCGTAGTCATGCAGACCCACACGTGGAGTGACCGCCGCAAGAAGGTGGAAACTCCGCTGTTCTCCGGGTATACCTTCCTCCGCATGATTCATTCCCCCGACGATCGTGTTCGCGTGCTGCGCACCCAGGGCGTGGTCAGCTTTGTGGGAGTGCAGGGCACGGGAACTCCCATCCCCGATCATCAGATTGATGACATCAAGATTTTGGTTGCCAGCAAGATTCCTTATGAAGAGCGTCCTTATCTTCGTCCTGGGCAGCGGGTGCGGGTGCGGGGCGGAGCGCTGGACGGAGTGCAAGGAGTGCTGGTGACCGAAAACGGCGATCGCAGCCTGGTGATCTCCGTGGATCCGATTCAGCGGTCGTTGTGTGTGCGAGTGGCCGGCTACGAAGTGGAAGCGGTTTAGTTTTCTTCTCTCCCGTTCGATCGAAATCAACCCAATAAACGGTTGTTACGAGGTCTAGTCTTATGAATCAATTAGAAAACAAAGCAAAAAGCAGCAAGAACGTAAACGTGCTCACGAGAGTGGAAGCGCCTGGCGACCAGCCGGTTGCGGCAGAGGCGCAGATCGACCCGAATTTTTCGCTGCGCAGCCTACGGGCGGAAGCGGAAATCTATGCGATCAGCCGTACTCTGGAATACACGGGCTGGAACCGCAGGCGGGCGGCGCAACTGCTCTCCATCAGCTACCGCGGGATTCTGTACAAGATCCGGCAGCATAACCTGACGCCGCGTTCGCGGGGGGAAGTGCAGCCGATCACGCAGGAACTGAAGGTCGAGTAGGGACGACGGCCGCGAGAGCGGGGCCAACGACGTGGCCCGAAGAAGGCTATCGCCCTCTCTCTTGCTGCAGGGGTCGTGATACCGCGGAGCCCGCGATCTGGAAGGCATGCGTGGCGGCGGTACGCAAGTGGTTCGAAACGACGGAGGTTTTTTCAATGGTGAACACAAGTTTAGCGGGCGCGAAACGATGGTGGCTGGCCGTAGCGGTGTCATTGGTGCTGCTGGCGGGCACGATGGTGTGCGCCGCGCAGACGGCGGCGAGCGCAGCGGGCACGGGTCCGGCTGCGGTTTCGAATGCGGTGGCGACAGATAAGGCCCCCACGGCAGCTCCGGCGAGCAACAGTCCGCAGTTCAAATCGCGCAGCCCGCGCTACCACATTGAGGCGGGGGACACCTTCGATCTGACGTTTGACCTGAGTCCGGAGTTCAACCAGACGGCGGTCGCGGTGCAGCCGGATGGCTTTGTGACTTTGAAGGGCGTGGGCGAGCTGAAAGTTACGGGAGAGACAGTACCAGAGTTAACCTCAATGTTACGTGAGGCTTACGGTAAAATCCTAAACAATCCCATAATTTCGGTGGTACTGAAGGACTTCGAGAAGCCCTACTTCGTGGCCGATGGCCAGGTGGCCAAGCCGGGGAAGTATGAGATGCACGGGAATATGACGGTGACGCAAGCCATTGCGATCGCGGGAGGATTCAATTCCTACGCGAAACACTCGCAAGTGGTGTTGTTCCGACGGGTGGACGACCAGTGGACCGAGGCCAAGCTGATCGACGTGAAAAAGATGGAAAAAGACCGGGACCTGCGCGAAGATCCGTTTCTGCATTCCGGCGATATGCTGTTTGTGCCGAAGAACACGCTGTCGAAGATCGACCGGATTATTCCGAACCTGAGCATGGGCACGTATTTGCCGCTGGCGATACCGTAACGGTGGCTTCCCCGGACGATGGCGTCCAGGGGCTTCAAGTGTCCCGAAGGTGAGGGATGCGGCGGTGATGAGGATTGAGGATCAGCAGTACGGAGAAAACCAATGAATGAACCGAATTTCAGGAACGGCAACGGACAGCGCACCTTTTCATTTACGGCGCGCGATGTGGTTGCGATCGGCTTTCGCCACCAGCGCGTGCTGGTGCTCTGCTTCTGCGGGGTCGTTCTGGGCGTGCTGCTCTCAGCGCTGGTGTTGCCGGCGAAGTACCGTGCCGAAACGAAATTGCTGGTGAAGCGCGAACGCGTCGATCCGATTGTGAGTCCGGAGCAGAACGCGCCCATGATGTTTCATGACACGGTGGGGGAGGAAGAAATCAACTCGGAAGTCGAGTTGATCCAGAGCCAGGACGTGCTGCAGAAAGTGGTGATCGCCTGCGGCCTGGACAAGAAATCGTTCCTCGGGAGCATCGTGCATTACGGGGAGTCGGCGCAGAACCGCACGGACCGGGCGATTTTGAGCTTGCGCGGGGACCTGCAACTGGAAGTGATCAAGAAAACGAACATCATCAGCATCGCGTATGAATCGAAGAAGCCGGCCCTGGCGCAGCAGGTGCTGGCGGTGCTGGACCGGTCTTATCTCGATAAGCATCTGGAAGTGCACCATCCTGCCGGACAGGTGGAATTCTTCGAGGAGGAAGCGGAAAAGTACAAGAAGGACATGATGGCCGCTGAAGCGGAACTGGCAAAGTTCTCGGGCGGACAGGACGGGGTAGCGCCGACCACGCAGCGCGACATGGTGCTGCAGAAACTGGCGGACTTCAACAGCTCTCTCGATACTACGCGGGCCTCGATTGCGGAAGCACAGAAGCGCGTCAGCGACCTGGAGGGGCAGAACAAGAACACTCCGGCAAACATCACGACATCGTCGAAGAAGGGCGACAACGCGCAGGTTCTCGAGAATCTGAAGGCGACGCTGCTGACTCTCGAAATGAAGCGTACGGAGCTGCTGACGAAGTACCAGCCGACGTATCCGCTGGTGGTGGAAGTGGACAAGCAGATCTCGGATACACATGCCGCGCTGACGCTGGAAGAAACATCGCCGGTGAAGGAAGAGACCATGGGCCAGAACCCAACCTATGCCTGGGTGAACTCGGAACTGGCGAAGGCCAAGGCGGACCTGAGCGGACTGCAGGCGCGGGAAACGGCGCTGCATGCCGTAGTGAACGTATACATGAACCAGGCGCGCAAACTGGACGAGCAGGGAATTCTGCAAGGCGATCTGCTGCGGGCCAAGAAGACGGACGAGGAAAACTACCTGCTTTACACCAAGAAGCGCGAAGAGGCGCGGATCACCGACGCTCTTGATCGCACGCGCATTCTGAACGTTTCGATCGCGCAAGGGCCGGTGATTCCAAGCCTGCCGACGCGGTCGCTGTGGGTATTTGGCCTGGTGGCCTGCCTGCTGGGAGCGGCAGTGAGCCTGGGAGTGGTCTTCGCCATCGACTATGCGGACCAGTCGTTCCGCACGCCCTCAGAAGTGATGGCTGAGCTGCGGATTCCGGTGCTGGCGGCAGTGCCTTCGCATCGAACGGAGACCATCGGGCTGCTCAGGAACAGAAATGGATATGAAAACGGCAACGGAAACGGCAACGGCAACGGAAACGGCGCGGGACAGACGGCCGACGATGACGAGTACGAAGCGGGCGATAATCCTCGCACCCCTAGCGGGCAGTACGGAAGGTAAATAAAATGTTTCTGGAATTTTTCGGATTGCGAGAACAGCCATTCGGAGTTTCGCCCGACCCAAGGTATCTGTATCTAGGCCCGGGGCATCGCGAAGCGCTGGCGTCGCTCTATTACGGGATCGAGGCCAACCGCGGATTCCTGTCACTGGTGGCAAGGCCGGGGATGGGCAAGACCACGCTGCTGTTCCACCTGCTGGCCAAGTTCTCGCACTCGGCGAGGACGGCGTTCATTTTTCAAACCCAGTGCAACTCGCGCGAGTTCATGCGCTTCCTGCTGGCGGAAATCGGCATTGAAAACGACCTGCAGGACTTCGTGAAAATGCACGAGCAATTCAACCGTTGCCTGGTGCAGGAAGCGCGGGCGGGGCGGCGCTTCATTGTGGTGATTGACGAAGCGCAGAATCTGGACGCGTCGGTGCTGGAGACGGTGCGGTTGCTTTCGGATTTCGAAACGCCGCAGGCGAAGCTGTTGCAGATTATTCTTGTGGGGCAGCCATCGCTGGCTGATAAGCTGGCGAGTCCGGGACTGACGCAGTTGCGGCAGAGGATCACATCGTTGAGCGGGTTGAGCCCGCTGACGCAGCACGAAACGGCGCGCTTCATCGACCACCGGCTGAAAGTGGCGGGATACAAGGGCTTGGGCCTGTTCACGGCGGACGCGCTGGAATTGATCGCCGAAGCGAGCGAGGGCATTCCGCGCCAGATCAACAATTACTGCTTCCATTCGCTTTCGCTAGCGTGTGCGACGCGGGAAAAGAAGGTGAACGTCGATATAGTCCGCGAAGTGGCGAACGATCTCGACATCAGCCGCTTCATTTCGGAAGTGGAGATGCCGGTTACGATGTCGTCGAGGCTTTCGGGCCAGGAGATGTTGGAGCCTGAGCCGCTGCCCCGCCTGCAGGAATTGGAGCAGGAGGGCGGCAAGCCTTACCGGGCCGCAAAAGCTCCAAAGAAAGCCGCAGCCAACAGCAATTTGAGCCCTGCGGAAGCGACTCAGCACATGCGGGACGTAGCGCGGCTGCTGCAGAACTGGCGCAGCGGCGTGACTCGTCCCACGGAGCCACAGGCAGATTAGCGCGTTTGCACGGGGAAGATTTCCGGGAAGCGTTTGACGCAAGGAGTTTATGAGCAAGAATTTCGAACTGATGCAAAATCTCGGTAAGGAACGCGACATGTTCCAGACCGCAACGGACTCCATGCCGGAGCCGGCAGCGCCGTTTGCCGCCGCAGCGGCGGCCGCCCGTACCATGGAATCCCAGCGGCCCGTTGACCTGAAGCCGCTGGAGTTGAAAATGGAAAAAGAGCAGCGGGACGAAATCTTCAAGCTGGTGCAGCGCGTATTTTTTGGAGCAGGGACGGACGGATCGCGGCTGGTGGTGGTATCGGGAACGGAATCGGGCAATGGCTGCAGTTGGATCTGCGCCCGGATGGCGGAAGTGCTGGCCGCCCAGGTGTCAGGCACAGTCTGCGTGGTGGATGCGAATCTGCGCGCGCCGGGGCTGCATCGGGAATTCGGCGTATCGAACCACTATGGACTGTCGGACGCGCTGCAGGTGCGGGAACCGGTGCGCGAATTCGTGACCCAGCTGTCGCGCACGAACCTGTGGCTGCTGAGTTGCGGGGCGGAGTCGGAAAAATCGCAAACGCTGCTGGGCTCCGAGCGCATGCGATCGCTGCTGCCGGAGTTGCAGAGGGAGTTCGACTACGTTCTGATCGATGCTCCGCCTCTGCGGGCAGGCGATGACACGATCATGCTGGGACGGAACGCGGAGGGAGTGGTGCTGGTGCTGCGGGCGAATTCCTCACGGCGGGAAACCGCGCGCCAGGCGGTGCACGATCTTGAGGCCGCGAATGTGCGGCTGCTGGGAGCGGTGCTGAATCAACGGACGTTCCCGGTTCCGGAACGCATTTACAAGAAACTTTAGGCGCAAGCGCATGTTCGAGAACCTGCGGGAAGACATAAACCGGGCGGGGCGGGAAACGCGCAACGACCCGAACTGGAAGCCGAGCCTGGGCAAGCGGCTCGAAGTGATGGTGCGGCACTCGACCTGGCCGGTGGTGGCGTACCGTTATTCGCGCTGGGCGCGGGGCGTGAGGATTCCGGTGGCGCGACAACTGCTGCTGATCTCGGCGCTTTTCTTGCGGAAGTTTGTGGAAGTGTTCACGAGCGTGCACATTGACGTGCGCGCCGATATTGGGCCGGGGTTTGTGATCCATTCCGTATATGCGATCAACCTGGGCGCGACGAAGATCGGCAAGAATTTCACCATCGCCACCGGATGCCTGATTTCCCATGCCTGCCGCGGCATTGGCGACGATGTGTACTTTGGCCCTGGCGCGAAACTGGTGGGCGACGCCAAGATCGGCAGCAATGTCACGATCGCGGCCAATAGCCTGGTGCTGACCGACGTTCGCAGCAACATGATGGTGATGGGCGTGCCGGCGCGGATCAAGTTGCCGGGCGGGCGTCCACAAAGGTTTGTGAAGAAAGCGGAGACGGTGGTGGCCCCGGTGGAAACGAAGCCAGTGGCTGCTGCGACACCCGAACCTGCGCACACTGCGGCGTCTGTATCGGTGTAAGACAGTCCCCCAGGGGCAAAAGCCCGCATCTTTTTCTGGCCTTGGACACGGCTGAAGCCGTGCCCTTTCAAAGCGGGTCGCGGATTGAATTTCCTCGAAACTTTTATAAATATTCTTGATACAAAGCTCAGTGGTACTTGGGCCGGAAAGAACAGGAGAACGACAAGCCTTGGACTTTGCATGGAACGATGAGCAAGCTGCATTTCGCAAGGAAGTACTACGATTTGCCCGCGAGGAGTTGAACGACGACGTCATCAAGCGCGACCACGACGAAGAGTTCTCGCAGGAGTTGTGGCAGAAGTGCGCGAAGTTCGGGATCCAGGGGCTTTGCATTCCGATGGAGTACGGCGGCGGGGGCGCGGACACGCTTACGACGGTGGGCGCGCTGGAAATGCTGGGATACGGTTGCCACGACAACGGGCTGCTGTTCAGCATCAACGCGCACATGTGGAGTTCGGAAATTCCGATCTGGTCGTTCGGGACGGAGGAGCAGAAGCGGGAGTATTTACCCGGGTTGGTGAGCGGAGGGCTTGGGCTGCACGCGATGACGGAGCCGGCATCGGGCTCGGACGCCTACAGTTTGAAAACCCGCGCGGAGCGCAAGGGCGACAAATACGTACTCAACGGATCGAAGACGTTCAGCAGCAACGCTCCGAACGCCGACGTCACGATTGTTTTCGCGAATCTGGACCCCACGCGCGGCCCCAATGGGGTAACGGCATTCCTGGTGGACAAAGGGACGCCAGGATTTACCGTGGGCAAGAAGCTGCACAAGATGGGATTGCGCACCTCGCCGATGGCGGAAATTTACCTGCAGGATTGCGAGATTCCGGTCTCGAATCTATTGGGCAAGGAATTTGGCGGGCAGGCGGTGTTTACTTCGTCGATGGAGTGGGAGCGGATCTGCATTCTGGCGAGCCATCTGGGGGCCATGCAGCGGATCATGGATGTTTGCGTGAAGTACGCGAAAGAGCGCAAGCAGTTTGGCGACCCGATCGGGAAGTTTCCCGCCATCAGCAATAAGATCGCGGACATGGATGTGCGGCTTGAGACCGGGCGCCTGGCGCTCTACAAGGCGGCGTGGCTCAAGAGCCAGGGTCGGCATCCTCTGCGCGAGGCGTCGATCGCCAAGCTGTATGTGAGCGAGGCCTGCGTCGAGAGCTGCCTGGAGGCGATCCAGATTCACGGCGGATACGGCTACACCACCGAGTATCAACTGGAGCGCGAATTGCGCGACGCGATTGCGGGCACGATTTATTCCGGAACATCGGAGATCCATCGAGTGATCATCGCGAACATGCTTGGGCTCTGATTCAGCTTCCGTTCGTTTTGCCAGTTTGTTTCCCTCCCCGGTTTCCCACTTAGCGATGTCGATCAAAATCAGTTTTTATGGGGCGTGGTAAGTCATGGCATACGTGCTGCAGCAGTTGCTGACGAAGAGCGCGAAGAAGTATCCGGAGAAGGACGCGGTATGGGCGCGAGGGCGGAGCATCCGCTATCGCGAACTGGACGAGCGATCGAACCAGATGGCGCACCTGCTGCAGAAGCAGGGAGTGAAGAAGGGCGATCGCGTGGGATTGTTTTTTCCCAAGTGCGTGGAGTCGGTGGTCAGCATGCTGGGCGTGCTGAAGGCGGGCGGCGTGTATGTTCCGCTCGATCCGCAGGCGCCGGCGGATCGCATCGGGTACATCATCGACAACTGTGGCATTCGGGTGCTGATCACGAACCACGAAAAGCGGCAGGAGCTTTCGCCCGAGACTCTGGCGGCGCTCCAATGCTGTATCTCCACCGATCAGGCGGAGAACGGTCACGGCGGCCTGATTCCGTGGTCGCTGCTGGCGGAGTTTCCGGCTGATCATGCGCCGGCGATCAATTCGATCGAAACCGATCTGGCCTACATTCTTTATACGTCGGGCTCGACGGGGCGTCCGAAGGGTGTGATGTTGTCGCACCAGAACGCGCTGACGTTTGTGGAGTGGTGCGCGGAAGAGTTTCAGGTGCGCAGCGAAGACCGGCTTTCGAATCACGCGCCCCTGCATTTTGATTTGTCAGTTTTCGACGTTTACAACGCGCTCGAAGCCGGAGCCACGGTTTATCTGATCACCGAAGAACTGGCGTTGTTCCCGACCAGCCTGGCGAACTTTATCGTGGAGAAGGGAATCACGATCTGGTATTCGGTGCCTTCGGCATTGATGCTGCTGCTGCTACATGCGCGGCTGACGCAGGAGAAGCTGGCGAGTTTGCGGACCATCCTGTTCGCGGGTGAAGTGTTTCCCATGAAATATCTGCGGCAACTGGCGGAGATGGCGCCGGGCGCGGACCTCTACAACCTTTACGGGCCGACGGAAACCAACGTCTGCACGTATTACAAAGTGGAGCGGGAGCGGCTGGCCGGCCTGGAGAAGCTGCCGATCGGCATTGCGTGCGCGAACACCGAGGCCTTTGCGGTTACCGATGACGGAAGCATTGCGGCGCGCGGAGAAACCGGGGAGCTGTATGTGCGCGGGCCGGCGGTCACCTACGGCTACTGGGCCGATGTGGAAAAGACGCAGAAGATGTGCGTGCCCAACCGCTTTCAGGAGAACTTTGAAGAAAAGATGTACCGCACCGGAGATATTGTGACCGAGGGCGAGGACGGTAACTTTTATTTTCAGGGGCGGCGCGACAGCATGATCAAGAGCCGCGGCTACCGGATCGAACTGGGCGAGATTGAGAGCGCATTGCTGAGCCATCCCGGAGTGCGGGAAGCAGCGGTGCTGGCGATTCCCGATGAGGTGGTGGGAAACCGGCTCAGGGCGGTGGTATCGCTGCACGTGGTCGATTCCCACAAGCCGGTGGATTTGCAGCAGCACTGCGCCACGCGGGTGCCGAAGTACATGATTCCGGAATTCATCGATCTGTGCGGGGAGTTGCCGAAAACTTCCACGGGAAAGATCGATCGGGTGAAGTTGAAGGAAGAGGCGGTTGCGGTGCGGTAGGAGCTTCTTCAAAGATATTTGTTCTTCAATTTGTTCATCGCAGTACATGCAAACATTAACTCAAATCGGAGAGGGAACATGATCGAAGCAGGAGAAGTGAAGCAGCAGATTCGGGACTACATCGTAGAAGAGTTCGCCAAGGCCAAGGGCATCAACCAGGTAAGCGACGCGGAAGTGCTGACCAAGAACGGCATCATTGATTCGATGGGCATTTTTCGCCTGGTGGGGTTCCTCGAAGATACGTTCAACGTCCGCATCGGCGACGAAGAAATTACCCACGACAACCTGGAAAGCATCGACGCGATTGAAAAGCTGGTGCTGGCCAAGTCCAAGAAGTAAGCTCTCGACGGCGCAACGGGAACGGGCACGGAAAGTTGCCCGTATCCGCGCCCGGTTTTTGTCGCAAGTGTTTTGTCCTTTCCCCTAGCCAGTTTGTACGCAGCACTCTTTGCGCAACACTCCATCAGGATTTTCAATCATGGGCATCAATCGAAAAATATTCTCGGCCGGATTGAAGGCATTTGACCTGTTGCTGATGGTGATCGCCTTCGGCGTGTCAACGCTGCCCTTGTATCACCGCGTGGGTAGGCTGTCGTTGGCGGAGTTTTTCGGGATGCGGGTGAAGCTCGGCAACCTGATTCTGTTTTTCGGCTTCCTGCTGATCTGGCACATTCTGTTCAGCGTGTTCGGGCTGTATGGATCGAAGCGCATGTCGAGCCGATTGGAAGAAGTGCGGGATATTGTGGCGGCGACGGTCTTGGGCACCATTGTCATTGGGGTGTCTGGCTTGACGTTTCGGATATGGGTGATCAATCGAGTTTTCCTGCTGCTGTTCTGGGTGCTGTGCACGGGGTTGGTGCTGCTCAGCCGGGTGGTGATTCGCGGCTCGCTAGCGTATGCGCGGCGGCATGGCCGAAACCTGCGCAATCTGCTGGTGATCGGCACCAACGTCCGAGCGGTGACACTGGTGCAGCGCATTCAGGAGAAACCAGAACTTGGCTACCGCATTCTGGGCTTTGCCGACGAAGAATGGGCGGGGTTGGAGGAGTTCAAGGCGCAAGGATTTTCGCTGGTCAGCGATCTGGACTCCCTGCCCGCGTATGTGCGCCGCAATGTGGTCGATGAGATTGTGCTGGCCCTGCCCATCCGCTCATTTCACACCTACGGTTCGCGCATTGCCGAGGCGTGCGAACAGCAAGGCATTATCGTCCGATTCCTGCCGAATATTTTCGATCTGAAGGAAGCCAAGCAGCGCACCGACGAACTGGGCGGCGATGAAGCGATGATCGGCCACGACAGCACGATCACGGACGCGTGGGGCCTGGCCGTGAAGCGTGTAATCGATGTGGTGCTTTCCGCCGCGGCGATCATTCTGCTGTCTCCCGTGCTTGTCATTACGGCGGTGCTGGTGAAGTTGACCGCGCCCGGGCCCATTTTCTTCATCCAGAAGCGCATGGGACGCAACAAGAGAATGTTCGACATTTATAAGTTCCGCACCATGGTGGTGGACGCGGAGAAGCGGCTGAAGGAGATCGAACATCTTAACGAGGCCAACGGGGCGGTGTTCAAAATCAAGAACGATCCCCGCATCACGCCGGTGGGAAGGTTTCTGCGCAAGACGAGCATCGACGAGTTGCCGCAGCTGTTCAACGTGTTGAAGGGCGATATGAGCCTGGTGGGCCCGCGGCCGCTGCAGGTGCGCGATTACGAATTGTTCGAAACCTTCTGCGGCGACTGGCAGAGACGGCGCTTCAGCGTTCGCCCAGGAATTACGTGCCTGTGGCAGATCACGGGCAGGAGTTCGACGACGTTTGAAAAGTGGATGGAACTGGATTTGCAATATATCCGCAACTGGTCGTTGTGGCTGGATTTCGAAATACTGGCCAAGACAGTTCCCGCTGTTTTGAGAGGGTCGGGCGCGGCGTAAGACTGAGAGCAGAATGCATTTCACCAAAACCTTGGACCTGAAAACCAAACTGCCGAAACTGGAAACCGTGGAGACGCGGGGAGGGGTGTGCGCGGCCGAACTGGTACAGCGCCAAGTCGCGGCAAATCCCGGTGCGCTTGCGGTTTCAGCTGGTTTGGAATCGCTGACCTACGCGGAACTCGACCGCCGCGCGAACCGGCTGGCGAATTATCTGCGCTCGATTGGGGTAGGGCGCAACGTGGCGGTGGGGCTTTACCTGGAGCGCTCACCGGAGATGGTGGTCGCGGCGCTGGCGATTATGAAAGCCGGCTGCGCATACATTCCTCTGGACCCGCTGCATCCGGCAGCGCGTCTGGCTTTTATGCTGCGAGATTCAGAAGCGCGCGCGCTGGTGAGCACGTCGGCACTGGCGGGAAAGCTGCCCGCAGGTTCGTGGCAGGTGGTGACGGTGGATGGGGATGCGGCAAAAATTGCCGCCCAGCCGGAGAGCCAACCCGAGAGCGGGGTGACGCCTGGGGATTTGGCCTACATTATTTATACTTCCGGCTCGACGGGTGAGCCCAAGGGAGTGGAGCTGCAGCACTCCGGCCTGATGAACCTGGTGGCGTGGCATCAAAGCGCTTTTCAGGTGAGCGCGGCGGACCGGGCGAGCGCGTTTGCCGCTTTGGCATTCGACGCTTCGGTGTGGGAGTTGTGGCCGTATTTGACCTGCGGCGCGAGCGTGCATCTGCCGGGGGAACGAGTCCGCAATCAAGCGAGCGCTTTGCGCGACTGGATGGTGGCGCAGCGCATTACGATTGCTTTTGCGGCTACGCCGCTGGCCGAAACTTTGATGGGGCTGGACTGGCCGCAAGCAACTTCTTTGCGATTCCTGTTGACGGGCGCGGACACGTTGAAGAAATACCCTTCGCCGCGGCTGCCTTTCGCGCTGGTCAACAACTACGGACCGACGGAAGGCACGGTGGTGAGCAGTTCGGGCGTGATTGCGGCGGAGATTGCGACGGAAAGTTTGGCGAGCCAGCCGCCGACGATTGGACGGGCCATCGATGGAGTCGAGATTTATCTGCTCGATGAGGCGCGGAAGCCGGTGCCGGACGGAACGGCGGGCGAACTTTACATTGGAGGCGCGGGGCTTGCGCGCGGTTACCGAAATCGTCCGGACTTAACGGCGGAGCGTTTTCTGGCCAATCCTTTCCGCCATGAAGCCGGATCTCGAATGTACCGAACCGGCGATCTGGCGCGGCGTTTGCCGGACGGGCAAATTGCGTTTCTGGGGCGGGTGGATGAGCAGGTGAAAATCCGCGGCTACCGGGTTGAGCCCGGCGAGATCGCGACCGTTCTTGGCCAGCACGCCTCGGTTAAAACCTGCGTGGTGGTGCCGGGGGAGGATGAGCAGGGCGAGAAACAATTGATCGCTTATGTTGTGCCGGCTGCGGGAGCTGAACTGAAGGCCGGTGAACTTCGCGATCACCTGCGCCAGCGCCTGCCCGATTACATGACACCTGCGGAATTCGTTGCGATTGAAAGCATGCCCGTGACGGCGAACGGCAAAGTGGACCGCGCGGCGCTGCCGAGCGCGAATGGAAACCGGCTGCACTCGGAAGCTTATGTGGCGCCGCGTACAGCGGTGGAAGAAGAGCTGGTGAAAATTCTGGCCCCGCTGCTGAAGCTCGATCGCGTGGGAGTGAATGACAATTTCTTTCTGCTGGGCGGGCACTCGCTGCTGGGCACGCAGCTGATCGCAAGGGTGAGCGAAACGTTTGGAGTCGATCTGACTCTGCTGAAACTGTTCGACCATCCTACCGTCGCCGAGATGTCATCGGAAATCGAGGAACTTATCCTGGCCAAAGTCGGCACCGAACCCGAACTCGCAGGAGACCGCAACCGCAGTGTCGTCTAGCACAAAAAGTCCGCTGCGCGCGGAAGGCCGCGAATCGGTGTTGAGCCTTTACCACCTCCTCGATCCGGAGGTGTTGGCCAATCCTTATCCGCTATTCCGCCGCCTGCGCTCGGAAGACCCGGTGCATTGGGACCCGTTTCTGCATGCGTGGGTGGTGACGCGTTACCCCGACGTGCTGGAAGTGCTGTTGAATTTTTCCGCCGACCGCACGCCCACGCCCGAGCAACTCAACGAGATGGGGCTCTCTTCTTTGAGCCCGATCGCGCGGGTGATGGTGAAGCAGATGCTGTTCATGGATGCTCCGGCGCACACGCGCCTGCGCGGCCTGTCATCGAAAGCCTTCACGCCGGCGCGGGTGGAAGAGTTGCGGGGACACATTCACGACATCGTCAACCATCTGCTGGATGGCATTCAGGCCAGGGGATCGATGGACGTGATTGCCGATCTGGCCGAGCCGCTGCCCGCGATCGTCACGGCGGAAATGCTGGGCGTGCCGACCGAGGATCATACGAAGTTGAAAGTGTGGTCCGCCGATTTTGCCGAGATGCTGGGCAACTTTCAGCACAACCCGGAACGTTACCCGCGGGTGCTGAAAGCGGTGGCGAACCTGACCGAGTATTTTCAGAACGCGATTGAGGAGCAACGGGAGCATCCGCGCGAAGGGTTGATCCACGCGCTGCTCACGGCGGAAATCGACGGCGACCGGTTGACGGAAGAGGAAGTGATTGCGAACTGCATTGTCACCATGGTGGGGGGGCAGGAAACAACCACGAATCTGATCGGCAACGGTCTGCTCACCTTGCTGAAGAATCCGGCGGAAATCGATAAGCTGCGGGGCGATTATTCGCTGATTCCATCGGCGGTTGAAGAGATGCTGCGCTATGAGAGTCCGAGCCAGCATACGGCGCGCATGTGCCCGTCCGACCGGATGATGGGCGGCAAGCTGATTCAGAAGCGGCAAGCGGTGATTGCGGTGATGGCGGCGGCCAATCGCGACCCGGAACGCTTCCCGGAGCCTGATCGATTCGACATCACGCGCAAAGATAATCGCCATCTGGCGTTCGGCTATGCGGCGCATTTCTGTTTTGGCGCGCCCCTGGCGCGGGTGGAAGGGCAAGTTGTTTTCGAAGCGCTGTTGCGTCGTTTCCGCGACATCAACCTGGGGCCGGAGCCAATCGAGTGGCGATCGAATCTGGGGCTGCGCGGACTGAAAGCCCTGCGAGTTACGCTGGGCGGTGAGTCGGCGACGAAGTCGCAGGAATTCCGATCGCAGCCGGCGAAAGCTGCGGTGGCGCCTGCGGGTTCTGCGGCCGGTTGTCCGTTTCATGCGGCGGAAGCTGGCGTGAAGGCGGAAGTGAACGCGGAGCCGGGGAAAGTACAACCCGCGAAAAGCGATGTGAAAGCGGGCGACAAGCAAGAGTTGATCCGCAAGTACATGCAATCGCGCATGGCGCATAAAGCCGCCGAGGTTCCCGCGATTGCCCGCAGCGAGCGCGGTCCGGCGCCGCTTTCGTTTGCGCAAGAGCAGATTTGGCTGCACGGGCAGTTCGCGAAAGATCTGTACAACGAATCGGTTACCGTGTACCGGCGGGGGCCGCTGGACTTGCCCGTGCTGCAGCGGAGCCTGGCCGAGATTATCCGGCGCCACGAAGCGTGGCGCACCACGTTCAAAGCGGTGGACGGCCAGCCGGTGCAGATTGTGCAGCTGCCGTTCGAGCCGGCCATCGAAGCGGTTGATCTGAGGCATCTGGCCGCGGGCCAGAGAGAGCGGGAGGCGTTGCGAATTGCGCGCGAGCATGCCCGTGCGCCCTTCGATATAGAGCGTGGGCCGCTGCTGCGCGCGATGGTGGCCCGGCTGGACGACGAAGAGTATCGTATTTTTCTTTTTCTGCACCACATCATCTTCGACGGCTTCTCCATCTATCGCGTTTTTCTGCCGGAGCTGGTCACGGTCTACAACGCGCTTCTGGCGGGCAAGGCTTCGCCGTTGCTGGAGTTGCAATTGCAGTATGCGGATTTCGCACACTGGCAGCGGGAATCGCTCGGCAGCGCGCAACTGAACGAGTCACGGGCCTACTGGTCGGCGCAACTGGATGGCGAACTGCCGGTGCTGGAGTTGCCCACGGATCGGCCGCGTCCGGCGATGCAGAGCTTTCGCGGCGCCATGCAACGGTTCGCATTTTCGCGCGAGCTTTCGCTGCGCCTGCACGAATTGGCACAGCGAGAAAACACCAGCTTCTTTACGACGATTCTCGCCGGATTTGCGGCGTTACTGCGGCGCTACAGCGGGCAGCAGGACCTTGTGATCGGCACGGTGACCTCGGGGCGCAAGCGCTCTGAACTGGAAATGCTGCTGGGATGCTTTCAGAACCCGCTGGCGTTGCGGTTGCGGCTGGGGGGCGATCCGAGCTTTCGGGAACTGCTGGCGCACGCGCGAGAGGTCACGCTGGGCGCGCTTTCTCACGACGACGCTCCGTTTGAACGCCTGGTGGAAGAGCTTTCGGTGCGGCGAGACACGAGCCGCAATCCGGTGTTTCCGGTCATGTTCTCACTAGTTCCACCGACGGCGGCGTTCGAGCGCGGGTGGGACCTGAACCAGCTCGATCTTGAAATCGGGACCGCGAAGTTCGACCTTGATCTGGAACTCGACGATCGTCCCGAAGGCCTGCTGGGGCGGTTTGTGTACAGCACGGACTTGTTTGACGCCTCGACGATGGAGCGCATGGCAGGACACTTCGAGACCATGCTCGAAGCCATTGTGGCGAATCCGGAACAGAGAGTGTCGCGTCTGCCCATGCTGACCGGGGCAGAAAAGCGGCAACTGACGGAGTGGAACCGCACTGAAACCGATTACCCGCGCGACCGCTGCATGCACGAACTGGTGGAAGCGCAGGCGGTGCGCACGCCGTCGGCGATTGCGGTGGAGCACGGCGAGCAGAAGCTGACCTACGGCGAACTGGAGCAACGCGCCAACCAACTGGCGCACTTTTTGAAGAAGCGCGGAGTGGGCCCGGAATCGCGGGTCGGCATCTGCCTGCGGCGGTCGCTCGAATTGCCGGTGGCATTGCTGGCGGTGCTGAAGGCTGGCGGCGCGTGTGTGCCGCTGGATCCGGCTTATCCGAAAGAACGGCTAGCGTACATGCTGGAAGATTCGCAGACGGCGCTGGTTCTGACCCAGCCCGGGTTGCTCGCCGAAGTGACCGACTTTGACGCGGAAATCGTCGCGCTCGACAGCGACTGGAATGCGTTTTCAAGCGAGAGCAGCGACACGGTCCCGAGCGGCGCCAAGGCGGAGAATCTGGCCTACGTCATCTATACGTCGGGTTCGACGGGCAAGCCGCGCGGGGTGCTGCTGAGCCACCGCGGCCTGGTGAATCATAATGTGGCCGCCGTGGGGTTGTTCGGCATTACTGCCGCCGACCGCATGGCGCAATTCGCTTCCATTTCTTTCGACATTGCGATTGAGGAAATCTTTCCGACCTGGATTGCGGGCGGGGCGCTGGTGATTCGCGAGGAAAACGCCTCGCTTGCAGTTGGCGACTTTCTGCGCTGGGTGAGTGAACGGCGGGTGAGCGTGCTCGACCTGCCGACGGCCTACTGGCATGAGATGGTCGCGGAACTTTCTGAGGTGAGCGCTGAAACAAGCGCCGGGGCAAGCGCAACCGAACCGGCAGCGCGATTGCCGGAGAGCTTGCGCATGGTGATTGTGGGTGGCGAAAAAGCTTCGCTGACGGCGCTTTCGGCATGGCACAAGCTTGCCGGATCGCGCGTGCGCTGGGTCAATACGTATGGTCCCACCGAGACCAGCGTGATTGTGACGGCGTTTGAGCCGAAGAACTGGGAAGAAATTCCGGCGACGCTGCCGATCGGGCGTCCCATTGCGAATACGAAGATCTACATTCTCGACGAGCACCTGCAGTCGCTGCCCGCGGGAATTGCCGGCGATCTTTATGTGGAGGGGCCGGGATTGGCGCGGGGATACTTGAATCGTCTGGAGATTACGGCGGAAAAGTTTATTGCGAACCCGTTCGCGAGCGAAGCTGGAGCGCGGATATACAAGACGGGCGACCGGGCACGCTACCTGGCGAGTGGCGAGATCGAATTTGCCGGACGCACCGACGATCAGGTGAAGATTCGCGGATATCGCGTGGAGCTGAAAGAGATTGAATCGGTGTTGGGAACGTTTCCGGGACTTCGGGAAGTAGTGGTGGTGGCGCGGGAAAACGGGACCGACAAACATCTTGCGGCTTATGTGGTGCCTTCGCGCGAGCAGGCGCCGACGGGCAGCGAACTGCGGTTGTTTTTGAAGCAGAAGCTGCCACATTACATGGTGCCCTCGGCGTTCGTCTTGCTGGAGACGATGCCGAAGACTCCGAATGGGAAGGTGGACCGGCGCGCGATGCCGGCTCCGCAGGTTGCCGACTTCTCCGAGGTCAACGAATATGTTGCGCCGACGGACGATCTGGAAAAGCAACTGACGAAGATCTGGGCCGCTGTCCTGGGCAAGGATACGGTCGGCATTCGCGATAATTTCTTCGAACTCGGCGGACATTCTCTGCTTGCGGCGCGACTGATGCATCGCATCGAGCAGACTTTGGGGCAGAGGCTTCCGCTGGCGGCTTTGTTGCAGGCGCCCACGGTGGAGCAATTCGCGGCGGTGCTGCGGCAGGAGGGATGGTCGGCTTCGTGGTCTTCGCTGGTTGCGATTCAGCCAGAGGGTTCGCGGCCGCCTTTTTTC
This sequence comes from uncultured Acidobacteriaceae bacterium, assembly GCA_963784085.1. Classification (GTDB taxonomy): domain Bacteria; phylum Acidobacteriota; class Terriglobia; order Terriglobales; family Acidobacteriaceae; genus Sulfotelmatobacter. The sequence goes on from CAWAQH010000020.1 coordinate 167,302, forward strand.
TGCGTGCACGGGGTGGGCGGGAATGTGGTTGGATTCCGCGATCTGGCGCGGCTCATGGGCACCGACCAGCCGTTCTACGCGTTGCAACCGCAGGGCCTCGACGGCGAGCGGCCGTGCCTTTCGAGCGTTCGGGAGATGGCGGAGCGCTACATCCGCGAGATTCGGCGGGTGCAGCCGGAAGGCCCGTACCGCATCGGCGGCTATTCTTTCGGCGGGCTGGTGGCGTACGAGATGGCGCAACAGCTTCGCGCGGAGGAGCAGGAAGTTGGCCTGCTGGCGCTGTTCGATACGTATCCGGGGAAAATGGAATCGCGCACTTCTCAGATGCGCAATCTTTCGAAGCTTCCACTGAAGGACGCCGTGAGTTTTCTGGTGAAGAAGGGCAGCTTTGTTCTGATGACGCTGGGCAAGCGGCTGGAACTGCAAATGCTGCCGCGGCCGTTGCGCAACGTGCGGCAAGCATGCGCGAAGGCGGCCGCGGAATACGATGTGCAGCCCTATGAGGGGCAGGTCACGCTGTTTCGCGTGAAAGAGAAATCGGTAGGCAGCCTCAACGATCCTTATGCCATCTGGTGGCGCGTGGCGGCGGGCGGAGTCGATCTTCGGGAAATCAGCGGAGACCACCTCAGCCTGCTCAAGCAGCCGCAGGTGAGGTTTCTGGCTGAGGAATTGAACCGGGCGCTTGAGGGCGCTTCCGCTGTGGCGGGTGAGGGTTCGCTGGTGGCGGCTGTGAGTTATTAAAATGAGCGTACCTAATACAGAAGAAGTGCTTGATCCGGAGTTGAGCGACGGGGCGGCGATCGCGGAGAGCGAGCGCGGCGAAGGGGAGTCCGGGCGGCCCTCCAGCAAGTTCAGGCGGTGGATCACCAAGGGCGGCCTCGCGATCCTCGATCAGGGGCTGATTTCGGGATCGAATTTTCTGATCGGCATTCTGCTGGCGCGCTGGCTTATGCCGGATGCGTACGGCGCATTTTCGGTGGCATTCTCGGTATTCCTGCTGCTCTCTTATGTGTACCAGTCGTTTCTGGCGGAGCCGCAGGCGGTGTTCAGCGGATCGACCTATAGCAAGTCGCTGCGCGGATATCTGAAAACGCTGCTCGGCATTCACCTGATTCTCACAGTCTTCGGCGTGGTCCTGCTGGGAGGCGCGGCCGCGATTGCGGCCATGCTGGGAAAAGCTGGGGGGTTGCCGGGAGCGCTGGCGGGAGTTGCGATCGCCTCGCCCTGCATTCTTTTTTTCTGGCTGATGCGCCGCGCGTTCTATATGAATCTGGCGCCGGCGCGGGCGGCGGTGGGCGCGTTTATTTATTTCGTGCTGGTGATGGGCGGATTGTTCTTCGCCTACAAACATGCGCTGATTTCTCCGTTCTCGGCTTACCTGTTGATGGCGGTGGGCGCTCTGGGCACGGGTTTCTACCTGCTCTCGCAAATCAATAAGGTGTTGCCTCCGGATACGGCGACACCGCCGACGAGAAAGCAGGCGTGGCGCAAACATTGGGAATATGGACGATGGGCGCTGGCGGTTTCTGTCGTCACCTGGATTCCGTATTACATGTATTACCCGCTGGTGAGCGCGTTCTCCGGGATGGCGCAGGCGGGGCAGTTGCGGGCGCTGATGAACCTGTCGTTGCCGATGGAGCAGAGCTATACGGCGCTGTCGATTCTGTTTTTGCCGTACGCGGCGCGCATATGCCGCGAGCAGGGGCTTTCGAGCTCCGGCCCGCTGGTGAGGCGGATCACGCTACTGTTCGTGGGCGGCGCGATTGCGTATTGGGCGGTGCTGATTCCGCTGAGGGTTCCTGTGTTTCATTTGCTCTACGGCGGCAAGTACATGGAAGTAGCCCACTTCATTCCCTATGTGGCGCTGGGGACGACGATGTGGAGCGCGGCGTTTGGCCCAGCGATTTTGTTGCGGGCCATTGAGTCGCCGGATTCGATTTTCTACGCCCGCTGCGTGGCGAGTGCGCTCTCGCTCGCGGTCGGGGTTCCGGCAACACGCTGGTTCGGGTTGTGGGGCGTGGTGTGGAGCATCATCATCGCAAATTTCGCGGCGTTTCTGATTTCGATGTACATTCTGCAGCGCAAGTCGAAGCCGGTGGCGGCATTGAATCCGGCTTTGCAAGATGAAGGCTAGATCATTTATGACGACACTGAAAGAACTCCGGTATAAAGCATCGCGC
>CAWAQH010000021.1:0-80163 GCA_963784085.1 uncultured Acidobacteriaceae bacterium
GCCTCGTGGCAAGAAGGATCTGGCTTTCTGGCAAGAATGCCGAACAGAAAGAAAAGGCGCTCAAGGAAATGCACGATCGAGTGGAGAAAGCAATGGAGGGCACCAACGATCCAAACGAAACAGCCCGTTGGGTGCCATAGATTCAAGACCGCCCACTACCCTAAGCAATAGAACCTCTACAATAACTGCTATGCCCGAAGCAGTCCCCGACGAAATCCGTGGCAAGAAATACATCTCTCTCGCGACGTTTCGCAAGAGCGGGGCGAAGGTGGCAACTCCGGTTTGGTTCGGAGAAGATGGTGAAAAGCTGTACGTGATGACACGCAGCAATATGGGTAAGACGAAGCGCGTTCGCAACAATCCGCAGATCACGGTTGCGCCCTGCTCGATACGTGGGAAGGTTACCGGGCCTGAGTCTGCGGCTACGGCGCGAATCTTGCCAATGGAAGAACAGGCTCATGCGCGGCAGACCATCAACCGGAAATATTTGTTGGCGCGATTGACTTCGCCGTTTAGTCGGGCGGATGTGTTTTTGGAGATTAGCTTTCCTTAGCAACGTTCCGCAGTCTGATCGGTCGGGTCTACAGGGGCTAAAGCCTGCACACATTCGGGTTCCGCGGCGCTGAAGCGCCGCTCTTCCACGGTACTACACGCAGCGATCATTTACGCCAGTTCCCTGTCCTGCTAACATCATCTGTCTGAATAGAAGCTCGGACGAATTCTGATTTGCAATCATCCCGGAGGAAGCATGGCAATTAAAGTTGGCATCAACGGCTTCGGGCGCATCGGCCGCAACGTTTTGCGGGCCTCGCTCAACGACCCCAACCTGGAATTTGTGGCGGTTAACGATCTCACCGATCCGAAGACGCTGGCGCATCTGTTGAAATACGACTCTATTCTCGGGAACCTGCCGAATAAGATCACAGCGACTGCCGATGGCATTCAAATCGATAACAAAACCATCAAGGTGTTCAAGGAGAGAGATCCGGGCGCGCTGCCTTGGGACTCAGTCGGCGCTCAGGTGGTGGTCGAATCGACTGGACATTTTACGGACGCGAATGACGCCAAGAAGCACATGCGCGGGTCGGTGAAGAAAGTGATCATCTCGGCTCCGGCTAAGAATGAGGACATCACGCTGGTGCTGGGCGTGAACCATGAGAAGTATGACGGCTCGAAGCATCACATTATTTCGAACGCTTCATGCACTACGAATTGTTTGGCTCCGATTGCCAAGGTGATCAACGACGAATTCAAGATCGTCAGCGGGACGATGACCACGATTCACTCCTATACCAACGATCAGGTGATTCTTGATTTTCCGCATAAGGATTTGCGGCGGGCGCGGGCGGCGGCGATCAATATGATTCCTACGTCTACGGGCGCGGCGAAGGCACTTAAGCTGGTTGTCCCCGAGTTAGCCGGCAAGCTCGACGGTTTTTCCATGCGCGTGCCTACGCCGAATGTTTCGGTGGTCGATCTGGTGGCGTGGGTGGAGAAGAAAACGACTAAAGAAGAGGTAAATGCGGCGCTGAAAAAAGCCAGCGAAAGCGGACCGCTGAAGGGTCTACCTGGGTTATGAAGACAACGAACTGGTTTCGTCGGATTTTAAGGGCGACCCTCGCTCTTCCATCGTCGACTCGTTGATGACGCTGGTGGTGGGTGGAAATTGCGTCAAGGTGATTTCCTGGTATGACAATGAGTGGGGCTATTCCAGCCGGGTGCGGGATTTGATTCACTACATCGGTGATAAGGGTCTGTAGGCTGTAGGCGCTGGCATTTTGTTGGCTGTCGGGAGTGCGGGCGGGGTCGCCCGCACCACAGCCGCCGAGGACGGCGGCGCTACTTGTTATTTCGCATCGAATCTTTCGTTTTAAATCCGTGCTTTTAATCTGAGGACGAACCAGCCAATGTCCAAACTTTCCATCCGTGATCTCCCACTAAACGGCAACCGCATTTTTATGCGCGTTGACTTTAACGTTCCACTGGAAGATGGACGCGTTATGGACGATACGCGCATCCGCGAAACCCTGCCCTCGATCGAATACGCGCTGCGGCATGGGGCCAGACTGATTCTCGCTTCGCACCTGGGACGGCCCAAGGGCAAGCCCAATGCGAAGATGAGTCTGAAGCCGGTGGCCGAGCGGCTGCGCATGGTGCTCGATAAAGAACTGGCGCGCGGCGAAAACGTGGGCTTCTGCCCGGACTGCGTGGGTCCGGAAGCGGAAGAAGTCGCTATGCAACTGGAAAAAGGACAGACTCTGCTGCTGGAGAATTTGCGCTTCCACTCCGAGGAGGAAGCGAATGACGAGAAGTTCGCGAAGCAACTGGCGAGCCTGGCGGATTTTTACGTGAACGATGCGTTCGGCGCGGCGCATCGGGCGCATGCATCAACTGTGGGCATTACGAAGTTCGTTTCCAAGTCGGCGGCGGGACTCCTCATGGAGAAGGAGCTGCAATATCTGGGCAAGGCGCTGGAACATCCCGAACCGCCGTTTGTGGCGATTCTGGGCGGCGCTAAAGTGAGCGACAAGATCGGCGTGATTCGGAATCTGATGACCAAGGTCGATTCGCTCATTATCGGCGGCGGCATGGCTTACACGTTTCTGAAAGCGCAGGGGCAGGAGATTGGCAAGTCGTTGCTCGAAGCTGACAAAGTGGAGCTGGCGCGGCAACTGCTGGCAGAAGCCAAGCAACGAAATGTTAAGTTCCTTCTGCCGATCGATCACGTGGTGGCGATCAAGCCGGAAACGAACGCGGTGGTGCAGCAGATCGGCGAAGGCCAGCCGATTCCGGCCGACCGCATGGCGCTCGATATTGGTCCGAAGACGATCGAACTGTTCTCGGAGGAAATTTCGCGGGCGCGCACGATTGTGTGGAACGGGCCGATGGGAGTGTTTGAAGTTCCGGGATTTTCGCGGGGGACTTTCAAGATCGCTCATGCTATCGCGGAAAATGTGGGAGCGATTTCGATTGTGGGCGGCGGAGATACGGTGGCGGCGGCACATGCAGCCGAGGTTGCGGACAAGATGACGCATATTTCTACCGGGGGCGGAGCGTCGCTGGAATTTCTGGAAGGCAAGAAGCTGCCCGGAGTGGAAGCGTTGACGGACAAGAAGTGACATTCATGAGAACCAAGCTGATCGCCGCCAACTGGAAGATGAACAAAACCCAGATGAAACCCTCGCCTTTTTGCGCGATTTTCTGCCCCTGGTCGCCGGACAGACCGGGACGAGATCGTGGTCTGTCCGCCCTACACCGATGTCGCGGTCGCTATACCGGCAGCCAGAGGATCCAATGTCGCCATCGGCGTACAAAATGTCCACTGGAAAGCAGAAGGCGCTTATACCGGAGAGATTTCGGCTCCCATGCTGGTGTGCCTGGGGGTAACCCATGTGATCGTCGGCCACTCCGAGCGCCGGCAATATTTTGGCGAGACCGACGACACCGTGAACCTGCGCCTGAAGACGGCGCTCGAATCCGGGCTTACCCCCATCTGTTGCGTGGGCGAGGTTCTCGAGGAACGCGAGGCCGGCCTCAGCGATGATGTGCTGCGCCGGCAATGCGTGCGCGCGTTTCATGCCATCTCGGCCAAAAAAGCGGCGAAACTGGTGGTTGCTTACGAGCCCGTGTGGGCGATTGGCACGGGAAAAAACGCCACGTCCGAAATCGCCACGCAAGCCCATGCCGTCATCCGGCGCGAAGCTGCCGAAGTTTTCGGGGAGAATTCGCCTCGCAACTCCGCATCCTCTATGGAGGCTCCGTAAAGCCCGACAACGCTTCGATTCTCATGGCACAGGAAGAAATTGATGGCGCTCTGGTCGGCGGAGCTTCGCTTGACCCGAAATCGTTTGCTGGGATTGTGAAGTATTAAAGAAGGCAGCTTTTCAGTTTCCGGCGGGCATCGCCACGAGTGGGGCTGCCCCATCCATCGCGGTTTCGATGGATGGGTCCACAGGCGATGGTATCCGGTGCTTTGGCTGAGGCCGCCCCAACTTTCATCAGATCGAAATCCCGGCGGCGGTGGTGACGAACCAAGAGGACGAGGCCCGTGGTTCCCACTCGTCGAAAACCGCGACGAGTGGGGCAGCCTCAGTGATTGTGGTGCCGGCAAAGTGGGCCAGCCGCCAGGGGCGAACCCCGTCCGTTCGTCCCCTTTTGTTTCCGTCACTCACGCATGGGCACAATCTGGTAATCTTCTGTGCTCATGAATCCCTGGAGCCCAGTCGCTGGAATTTAATCGCGTAAAGACTTAAAGATAAAGAAAAGAGCGTGGATGACGGAAACGGTACGTCCTGAACCCAGCCGGCTGTACCGGTGGCTGGTTTTGATTTTTGTCAGCCTGGCGATGTTTGGCAGTTACTACGTGTACGACGCGCTTAGTCCTCTGGCCGATGTGCTCAAGCAGCAACTTCACTTCACCGATCTCCGATATCGGATTTCTGCAGGCGATTTACAGCTTCCCTAATATTTTCACGGTGGTGATCGGCGGGTTTGTGATTGACCGCATCGGGCTGCGAAAATCTTTGATGATTTTCGGGGTGCTGTGTTTTATTGGTCCGGCGATTACGGCTGCATCCGGTCACCTCTCGATCATGGCGACGGGGCGGCTCATCTTCGGGATGGGCGCGGAATCGCTTAACGTTGCCGTCATCACTGCGTTGGGGCGATGGTTCCGGGGCAAAGAACTGAGCTTTGCGTTTGGGTTGAATCTGACTACGGCGCGCCTGGGGACGTTTGCCGCGCTTAACTCTCCCACCTGGGCTCGGGCTGCTTATGCGAGCTGGCGGACTCCGTTTCTGATCGCAGTGGCTTTCTCGGCTTTGTGCGTGGTGGCGGCGATCGTTTACTGGGCTCTGGAGGTTTGGGCGGAGAAAAATTACAGCCTGGGAGCGGTCTCAACCGACAAAGTGGTATTTGCCGACCTGTGGAAATTTGGAGTGAGCTACTGGCTGATCGTGGCGCTGTGCATCGTTTTTTATTCGGCCATCTTCCCTTTTCAAACTTTCGCGGTGAAATTTTTCATGGAAGCGCACGGAACTTCGCGGGAATTCGGCGGGTTTCTCTCGAGCATGCTGACTTTGTTCGCCATGATTGCTACTCCGCTGTTTGGCTGTTGGTGGACCGGGTGGGCAAGCGGGCGCTGATGATGATGTTCGGATCGCTGCTGCTGATCCCGGTGTACCTGATGATGGCGTATACGCAAATCAACTTGTATGTTCCGATGGCGATGATGGGGATTGCATTTTCGTTGATTCCGGCGGTGATGTGGCCTTCGGTGGCCTATATCGTGGATCAATCGAAGCTGGGGACGGCCTATGGGTTGATGACGATGATCCAGAATATCGGGCTGTTCGGGCTTAACTTGCTGGTGGGATGGGCTAACGAACACGGGCATGCTGATGCCGGCAATCCCGCGGGATATCGGCTGGGGATGTGGATTTTCTCAGTATTGGGAATCCTTGGGGTTTTGTTCGCCTTCCTGCTGCGGCAACGGGAGTTGGGGCCTCATGGGCATGGGTTGGAGACGATTACTACGGCCAAAGGTGCGGCTTAGGCTGAGCAACTAAGTCTAAAAGACCTTTAACACAGGGGTCACAGGGGAACAGCACAGGGTATTGACAAATACCAATTTTAATAAGATCGCGACTCTGTTGGTTGATTTGGGTTTAGAGTTTAGGGGAGGTGTGTGCATTCAAGCCTGCATAGGCAAAGGCTTTTGCGCGGTACTCTGATCGCGGAAAGGCCGGGATAAAGACATCCGAAGTTTGGTAGAAATACTCTGATATTCTGTAAGCGCGAGAGCCGTTACCATCGCGGCCAATGGCTGCAACCAATACAACACAAACTACTTATGCCGCATCCGAATGAATGCGGCCGGAAAAGAGAACTTGACCGAGCCACGACAGCGACAGAGCATCGATCTTAGCGAGGCCGAGGCGATTGAACGGGCCAAGCTGGGGGACGCAGAAGCGTTCCAGGTGCTTTATGACAAGCATAAACGGCGGGTGTATTCGTTTTGTCTGCGGATGACGGCGAATACGGCCGAGGCCGAGGATCTGGCGCAGGAAGCATTCCTCCAGCTCTACCGTAAGATCGCAACATTTCGCGGGGAGTCGGCATTTTCGACCTGGTTGCACCGGCTTTCGGTCAACGTCGTGCTGATGCATTTGCGGAAAAAGAGTCTTCCCGTGGTTTCGTTCGAAGAAACTACGCAGGGTACAGATGAAGATTCTCCGAAGAAAGATTTTGGGGCGGATGATGTCGCATTGGCCGGGTCGATTGACCGGCTGCAGTTGCAACGGGCTGTGAGCGATCTTCCTCCGGGCTATCGAACAATTTTTGTACTGCATGACATCGAAGGCTACGAGCACAATGAAATTGCAGCGATGGTGGGATGCTCGATCGGCAACAGCAAGTCGCAGCTACACAAGGCGCGCATGAAATTGCGCGACCTGCTCAAGATGGATAGAGCCGAAAAGGCCGGGAAATCACGAGTGGGTTAGGATAAGCGAGGTCCGGATTTGGGTCCAAGCAGTATTACGTTGAACCAGTCTGGACGAAAACGGTTATAGCCTTGGCAGGGGCGTTCTAGTTGCGGTGAGAGTCAAGCCGCGGCAGACTTCGGGAGAGGTGTATGAATTGCGTTGAGCTTGAACAGAGCTTGGCGGAAGCGGAAAACGGTGGCAGTTGCGGAACAGCGGCGCATCTGGGTCATGCCCGGCGTGCACGGAACTGGTGAAGGAATTGAACCAGATCGCCGTGACCGCGAGCACTTGCAAGGGGCGGATGAGCCCAGTCCTAGAGTCTGGAATTCCATTGAAATCGCGTTGCGGCAGGAGGGACTGATCCGTCCGCGTCCGCGGTCGGCCGATTCGTGCCTTCGTTCAGCGCGCGTTGGGGCATAGCGCGCTGGCTTGTGCCTGCGGCGGCAGTGCTATTGCTGGCGGTCGGCATCTATGTGCGGCCCGGGTCGTTGCCGGGCCAGTTGGCGCAACATGCCCCACGCCGGTGGCCGAAGCCTCCGACCTCAATGACGACGACTTGATGCAGGAGATTGCCTCGACCGCCCCGGCGGTGAAAACGCAATACGCGGAGAACCTGCGGCAGGTGAACGAATCCATTCGCGATGCCCGCGGCCTGGTGCAGGAGCGTCCCAACGACGAGGACGCCCGGCGCTCGCTGATGGAGGCGTACCAGCAGAAATCCATGCTTTTTGAAATGGCGATGGACCGTCCTCAGCCATAATGTTGGAATCGTGTCTTAAGCGTGAGTCAGTAGCTCGGGGGAGTTGCAAATGGTCAGCAAACGCGCGACAAAACTGGTAGCCATTGGCGTGATCGTGGCCGGCACCCTGGTGGCCGAGAGCAAGAAGGAGTATCACTTCTCGGTCGGGGCGAAAGCCGGCGTCTCGGTAATGAATCCCTATGGCTCCATTTCCGTGAAACCCTCGTTGAACAACACCGTCATTGTGAATGCGGTTTTGCACTCCGACAAGGTTGAGGTGGATAACAACCAGAACGGCAATCGCGTCGATATTCAATCCCACCTGCTGGCTGGCGCCGACTCCGAGTCAGGGCGCGTCGACTATGAAGTTCTGGTTCCCGCCGATGCCAGCATCACCCTGCACTCGAGCACCGGTTCCCTGCGCGCCGAGAAACTGCACGGCGATGTCAGCCTGGAAGGCGCGGGCTCTTCCGTGGACGTTCGTGACGTCTCCGATGCGCATGTCCATATACGCACGATGAACGGGCCGGTGAATCTGGATAACATCCAGAACGGCCACGTGGAAGTCGACTCGCTCAGCGGTGAGATCACCATGAAGGGCGTAAATGGCCCGCTGGTGCAAGTGGTCTCAACCAGCGGCAGGATCAATTACACGGGCGACTTCGGCAACAGCGGCGAGTACCGCCTCACCAGCCACAGCGGCGATATTGAAGCCACCATCCCGGAATGGACCTCCGCCGACGTGAGCGCCCGCTCCGTTAAGGGCGAAGTTCACGACGATATTCCCCTGCAACCCAAAAATCACACCTGGTTCGCCATGGACAAGGGACGTGCCTTTGCAGGTACCATGGGCAAGGTAGCGGTGTCCTCCACCGTAGTTCTGCGTACCTTCAGTGGTAAAATCCATCTCAAGAAACGCTCCGAAAAACAATAGTCAAAACGAAGCGCAAACCGGAACGGCGCGAACGGCATCGTAATCTGCCGGCGGCAACGGCTGGATTGGGTGTGCATGAGCGCAAGTCTATCGCGCCGGGCCTGGCTCCGGCGGCGGTGTTTTTGATTGGGTTCATGGGCGCCGGCAAGAGCAGCGTGGGCCGTGCAATGAGCGCGCTTCTCGGCTGGCGCTTTGAAGATCTCGACGAGCGCATCCAACGGCGCGAGCAGCGTGCGCTCCGTGAGATTTTCCGCGACTCTGGCGAGTCGGAGTTCCGGCGCGCGGAGTACGGGGCTCTCAAGGAGTTGCTGGCGGAGTTGAGCGCCGGAGCGGATAGGATCGTCGCGCTCGGGGGCGGCGCGTTTGTGCAGAAGCGCAATGCGCGGCTGCTCGAAGCGGCGGGGGTAGCAACCGTTTTCCTGGACGCTGACCCCGGCGAATTGTGGGAACGTTGCCAGCGCCAGTCCGAGGAACAGGCGTATGAGCGTCCGCTGCTGCGCGATCAGGAGAACTTTAGGGATCTTTACCTGTCGCGCCGGCCACATTACCTTAAGGCAGGGTTGCGGCAGCAGACTGGCGGCAAGACCATCGAGCAGGTTGCGGGCGAACTGGTTCAAACCCTCGGGTTAGGAAAATCGGGCTTGCATAAATCGGATTTGAACCAACCGGGCCGGAAACGAAAAGGCCGAAACAAAGGAGACCAGCAGTGAATTTGACGGTGCGAGTGCGGTGCGTAGCGGTGGGGATTCTGGCATGCGCGGCCCTGTTGTCGGCTTCCGACAAGAAAGAAAAGCCGAAATCCTCCAATGCAATCGATTCCGGCTCATTCGGCGTTATCGTCAAAGGCGAGCGCGTGATCACCGAAGTATTCACCGTCGAGCAGGAAAATGGCGTCAGCATCATCAAAGCCCATCTGCAGCAGGCCGGTTCCACGGATGCGAGTCAAAAATCCGAAATGCGCGTGACCAACAGCGGAGAGTTGCTGCGTTACGAATGGAGCAACGGCTCCGGTTCGCTCGTGGTCACGCCCAACGATGACTTCCTGCTGGAAAAAATCACCACTGGATCTTCCTCCAAGCCCGCCGAGCAGCCCTTTCTGATGCCCAGCACCTCCGCGATCCTGGATAATAACTTTTTCGTGCACCGCGAAGTGCTGGCGTGGCGTTACCTCAAAGGCGCGTGTGAAACGGAAAACGGCAATCTGAAGTGTCTGCCCAGCGACGAATACGGAGTCTTGGTTCCGCAGGACCGGACCTCGCTGCGTGTGCGCATGGAACTGGTAGGAAGAGAAAAGGTCATGATCCACGGCGTCGCGCGTGAACTGTTACGACTGAACCTGCGGGGCGATGAGTTTTCCTGGGCCCTCTGGGTGGATGACAAAGATAATTTCAAGCTGGTGCGGGTGCTGATTCCCGACGCGGGCACGGAAGTGGTTCGAGATTAGGCTTCTCACGGGGTTGGGCCGCGATTCGATTCATGGGTAACGGGGTGCCGATTTGCCGCTAGCGGATGCACGTACAGCGCGGATCATAGTCACGGTGCTGTTGTTTGCGCTGGGGCTGGGCTTTCTCTACGTCGCCCGCCAAACCCTCATCGCTTTCCTGTTTGCCATCTTCTTCGCTTACCTGATGAGCCCCGTGGTTTCTTATCTGGAGAAGTACCTGCATGGCCGCGGCCGCGCCATCGCGCTGATCTATTTATTGGTACTGGGTCCTACTAATCCTTATGTTTGCTGCCATGGGGCCGCGCGTCGGCCGCGAAGGCGCCCGTCTGGTGCAATCGTTGCCTGCGCTCACCCAACTCGACACCAGCCAGATCGCTGAGCAACTGGAGCAGCAGCAAGGCTGGAACAACAAAGCCTTCGACCTGCTGCACGACTACCTCGCCACCCACAGCGCCGAAATCGCGGCCATGGCGCACAGCGTGGCACTGCATATGGCGGAGGTGGCCAAACAGGCCTGGCTACTGATCGTGGTTCCGGTCTTATCTATTTTCTTTTTGAAAGACGGTCGCGCCTTCAGCGAAGTCCTGCTGGCCATGGTGCAGTCGCGCCCGCAGCGCGAACTGCTGCAGGGCGTACTCAGCGACCTCAATCAGATGCTGGCCCATTTCATCCGCGCTCAACTTACCTTGGCCGGTCTCACGTTTGTAGTGTTCGCCATATTTCTATCCGCAATGCGAACGCCGTATGCCCTCGTGCTCGCTACTATTGGCGGCCTGCTTGAATTTATTCCGGTGCTGGGGCCGTTGGTTGCCGCGGTCGCCATCGTGGGCGTGTCCGCGCTGCTGGGGTACAAGCACTGGCTGGCCATCATCATCTTTCTCGCCGTCTGGCGCCTGATTCAGGACTACGTCACTTCCCCTCGCATCATGGGCCAGAGCATGGAACTGCATCCCCTGGCGGCAATTTTCGGCGTCATGGCGGGCGCGGAAGTCGCCGGCATCCTCGGCATCTTTCTCTCGATTCCGGTGATGGCAAGCCTGCGCATCGTATTCCGACGCTGGCGGCTGTATGCCGAGAAGAGGAAATTCGGCCCCCTGAACGAATACGTATTAGGCGCTGAAATCGGCCGCACCAAGTAACCGCTTCCCAGGCGGAAGCCGCTCTTCAGTCGCCTGGCCGCCCGATTTCACAATCTGATTCGCCCAACATTGCGCAAACAGGCCTGTTGTAGAATCGGTACACCCTCTTATGAGCAACAAACTTCCTGTCGGAATTCTTGGCGCCACCGGCGTCGTCGGGCAAAGATTCATTCAGATGCTTGAGCATCATCCGTGGTTTGAAGTGGCATGGCTGGCGGCTTCCGACCGTTCTGAAGGCAAGACCTACGCCGAGGCCGCACAATGGCGGTTGAAGACGCCGATTCCCGCCAAAGTGGCCGCCATGAAAGTTTCGCCGGCCACGCCCGCAGGTGCGCCAAAAATTATTTTCGCCGCCCTCGATGCCGCCATCGCCGCCGAAATGGAGCCTCGATTCGCCGAAGCCGGTTGCGCCGTGGTTTCGAATTCCAGCGCCCTGCGCATGCAGTCGGATGTTCCGCTGGTGATTCCCGAAGTAAATGCCGACCACATCAAGCTGATCGACACTCAGGCGTGGCGCAAAAAATCCGGCGGCTACGTCGTCACCAACCCCAACTGTTCCGCCATCGGACTGGTGCTCGCGCTCGCGCCCCTCCACCAGCGCTTCGGCCTCGAAGCCGTGATGGCGGTCACCATGCAAGCAGTGAGCGGCGCGGGATATCCCGGCGTGGCTTCGCTCGACATTCTCGGCAACGTGATTCCCTACATCCGCAATGAAGAAGAAAAAATGGAGGAGGAAACGCAGAAGCTGCTGGGAAAACTGAACGGCAGCGAAAATCATACCCGCGCCGTTCGCCATGAGCGCGCAATGCAATCGCGTCGCCGTCGAAGACGGCCACACCGAATCGGTCTCCATCCGCCTGAAGAGGAAAGCGAAGCCGGAAGAAATCATTGCCGCCTGGAACGAATATCGCGCCGAACGCAGGAATTGAAGCTGCCGAGCGCGCCCGAGCGCCCCGTTGTCTATCTGAAGCGAACGACCGTCCCCAGCCGCGTTTTGATGTCGACCTGGGAGCGGGCATGACCACCGCCGTTGGCCGGCTGCGCCCGTGCGGCGTGCTCGACTGGAAGTTCACCGTGCTATCGCACAACACCATCCGCGGCGCTGCCGGCGCGGCCGTGCTGAACGCGGAACTGCTCAAGGCCAAAGGATACCTCGCGGACTGCCCAGAACGAAATCCGAGCCGCGTCTGACGTCCGCATCTCCTCAATCCCGCAAGCGATGCATCGCCGATGATCGTAATGAAATTCGGCGGCACTTCCGTGGAAGACGCTCAAGCCATCGAGCGCGTCGCCGCAATCGTAAAGGACCGCCTGCCGCAGAAGCCGGTGGTCGTGGTCAGCGCCATGGCCAAAGTCACCGACACGCTGCTCGCCATGGCCCGTGCCGCGGGTGCCGGCGAGCGCAAGACCGCTCTCAAACTCTGCCGCTCCCTGCAGGAACGCCATTACAACACGGCCAGCGAACTGCTGGGCACAGCGCTGCTTCACCGATTTCCATTCCGAACTGGGCGCGCGACTTCGAAGGCCTCGATGAACTGCTGCGCGGCATTTCCGCCGTCGGAGAAATCACGCCCCGCACCACCGACCACGTCGCTGCCTTCGGCGAAATGCTTTCCAGCAAGATCGTGGCCGCCGCATTTTCCGCTCGCGGACTTGAAGGGCGCGCACGTCGACTCGCGCGAAGTTCTGGTCACCGATAGCAGCTACACGCAAGCCGTACCGCAGCAGGAAGAAACCAACGAGCGCCTGCGCACAAAGTGCAGCCGCTGCTCGATGCCGGACAGGTCCCGGTGATGGGCGGATTCATCGGCGCGAACCGCGCCGGAATCACCACCACCATCGGCCGCGGCGGCTCCGATTTTTCCGCGGCATTTTCGGCGCAGGCCTGGGCGCCGAGCGCATCGAAATCTGGACCGACGTCGACGGAATTCTCACCACCGATCCCCGCATCTGCCCGGACGCGCATCGAATCAAAGTCATCAGCTTCGACGAAGCCGCCGAACTCGCCTATTTCGGCGCGAAAGTGCTGCATCCGGCCACGGTGCTGCCCGCCATCCAGAAGAATATTCCGGTATACGTTTTGAATTCGCGCAATCCTTCGTGCGAGGGCACGAAGATCATTACCAGCGCGCGCCGCAAGGCAAAAATATTTTCAAGGCCATCGCGGTAAAGAAGCGCATCACCATCGTCGATGTGGCCGCTCCGCGCATGTTGCTGGCCCACGGATTTCTGCGCGCGATTTTTGAAGCTTTCGATCGCCACAAAGTCGCCGTCGATGTGGTCTCGACCTCGGAAGTCAGCGTATCCCTTACCGTCGATTCCAACCAGGCCATCCCCGCTCTGGCCGCCGATCTCGCCAAGCTCGCCGACGTAAAATATGAGGGCCGCAAAGCCATCGTCTGCCTGGTCGGCGAAAATCTGCGCGACAAGCCGGGCGTCGCCGCGCGCGTTTTCGGCAAGCTGGCCGACAAAAAGATCCGCATGATTTCGCAGGGCGCGTCGGAAATCAATCTGACGTTCGTGATCGAAGAAGACGAAGTGCCCGAAGTGATCCAGCGCCTGCACAGCGATTTCTTCGCCGACCTGGACCCGGAAGTGTACGCGTAAAACTTCGAATGGCGTTCTTGCATTACCCTGTGTTCGCGAAGCCAGCCCTGAGCGAAGGCTGAAGGGTGCCCTCTGCGTTAAAGCTTTTGATTTTCCTAGAATCCTCATGAAGCTGCTCATGCTCGGCCGCGGAAAAACCGGCTCGCTGGTAGCGGAAGTCGCTCGTCAGCGGGGACACAGTGTGCAGATTGCCGGAGCTGGGGAAAACGTCGGCTGCGCAGCGCTCGCCGCCGACAATCTGGGCGGCGTTGATGTTGTGATCGATTTCACCACTCCTTCCTGCATCATCGCCCATATCGAAGCCTGCGTGGCCGCTGGCAAGAATATGGTAGTCGGCACCACGGGATGGTACGGCGAACTGGATCGCGTCAGAAAGCTGGTCGAAACCCACGCCACGGGGTTCATTTACGCGGCAAACTTCTCGGTCGGCGTGAATCTGTTTTTCGACGTAGCCCGCGTCGCCGCCGCCGCCCTGCGCCACGACTATTCCGGCCAGATCTTCGAGCGCCACCACGCCAGCAAGAAAGACGCGCCTTCAGGAACGGCGATTGCCCTGCAGCGCGTAATCCGCGAATCCGGCGGCAAGAGCGACAATCTCGAAATAACTTCCTTCCGCGAAGGCGACGTCGTGGGGATGCACGAGCTTGTGCTCGACTCCGCCGCCGACAAGATTTATCTCTGCCACGACGCCAAATCCCGCCAGGGCTTCGCCGATGGCGCAGTGCGCGCGGCAGAATGGCTTGCTGGCAAGAAAGGCTTCTACGATTTCAGGGATGTTTGGCGGGAGATGTAGTTGAAGAGAGGCTATTTGATTGGGGATAAAGTTCGAGTGATTAAAGTTCCTCCGGTGCTGCCACCGGACGACGAGCTCAACACTCGATCCTTATTTGAGGCTTGCGTAGGTCAGGTGTTTCCAATTGTTGGAATTAACGGCGCAGGCTGGCTGGAATTAGGAGTCGTCGAGGTTTTGGGCAAGGATTCCTACATGGCTTCAATCTGGATTGAACCCGAATTTGTCGAGATTGTAGGAACTGCGAAATGACCTGTTCCTCGACGAACCGTTCCCACGCCAAGCCCATTCGCGTTATCTTATAACCATGCAACTCCGCGGATGTGGCACCGCACTGGTAACTCCGTTTCATCAGGATGGCTCCATCGACGACGCTGCCCTGCGCAATCTGGTCGCATGGCAAATCGAATCGGGGATCGATTTTCTCGTTCCATGCGGAACCACCGGTGAAACCCCCACGCTCAGCCATGACGAATGGTTGCGCGTAATCGACATCACCATCGAAGTGGCTGCCGGACGCGTCCCCATCATGGCGGGTGCGACCTCCAATTCCACACACGACGCCGTCGAAAAGGCCAAAGAGGTTGCCGCGCGGCCCGGCGTCGACTGCATTCTCACCGCTTCTCCCTACTACAACAAGCCCACGCAGGAGGGCCAGTACCGTCACTTCAAAGCAATCGCCGAAGCCATCGGCGACAAACCAGTCATTCTCTACAACGTCCCCGGACGCACCAGCGCTAACCTCGAACCCGCAACCCTGGCGCGCCTGTCGGAAGTTCCCAACATTGTGGGCGTCAAAGAGGCCAGCGGCAATATGGGCCAGATCGCCGAAGCCATCGCCCTGGTGCCTGAAACGTTTCTGGTTTTCTCCGGAGACGACAGTTTTACCTTGCCTGTAATCGCGCTCGGCGGTGTTGGGATTGTTTCGGTGGCGTCAAATGAGATTCCGCACGAGATGGCTGCCATGACCAAAGCGGCGCTCCATAATGACTGGGCCGCGGCCCGCAGCATCCATCGCAAATATTTGCCGCTGATGCAGGCCAACTTCATCGAATCGAGCCCGCTGCCGGTGAAGGCCGTGCTGGCCATGATGGGCAGGATCGAGGAGAACTACCGCCTGCCGCTTCTGCCCATGCGCCGCGATACGCGCTCGAAGCTGCAGAAAATCGTTACCGAAGCCGGCTTGATCGCCAGGCCCGCCGCTCCCGCAGCCCAGGCCGCGGACTTTTTCATTTACGAAAACTGGGCGGCCGGCCCGCATAAGATCGTCCTGCACCGCGGATCCTGCGGCCAATGCAATCACGGCAAAGGCCGCCCCGCCGGCCACGAAGCCAACCACGCCCGCTGGCACGGACCCTACACCACGCTATCTCTGGGACGCGACGCCGCGCACTCCATGACCAACATTTTGATCCGGAGCGAGTGCAAGTGCGTGTGACAAGCGCAGAACTCAAAGCTCTGAACGCACGCTAACGAGTTATGCAATTCAATCAGCGGACAAGGTCTTTCTGGGGCATTGTGTTGTTTAGCCTGCCGACCTCTATGGCGTTCCTCATCGTAGCCGTTGCGATGCGGCACCCAAATACGTCGGTGTACTTAATAATCCCCCTTACGGCCATCGCACCAGCCTGTCTCATTGGCGCAATCTTTGTCGCGATAGAAAAACGACATGAGCTTTCCGTAGTCGCTTGGACCGTGTTGGCGCTTGTTGTTCTCGCCGGACTCGCGACAATACGTTTGGTCGAGCGGACATAGGTGACAAGCAGCCCACGCAGCTTCGGACAGTACCGCCTTCTGCATTCTAACTTCCGACTTCGGCATTCCTTTATACTTCTCCCGCATGTCTTCCCTAAAATCTTCCATCGAACGCCTCGCCGCCCTGGGCGAAGTCGAACATAATCCCGAGGCGCGGCCGGCATTTTTCGAATTTCGCGACGCGCTCACGCAGGGCAAGATCCGCGCCGCCGAGAAAATCACGAATGAAAAGGGCGAAGCCCGCTGGATTGTCAATACCTGGGTGAAACACGGCATCCTGCTGGGGTTCCGCCTTGGCGAACTGGTCGAGACCGCTGCGCTGCGCTCACCTTCGTCGATAAAGATACCTTCCCTGCCCGCCAATTTTCTGTGGCCGACCGCGTGCGCGTCGTTCCTGGCGGGTCCTCGGTGCGGGTGGGAGCATACGTGGCGCCCTCGGTAATCTGCATGCCACCCATGTTCATCAATGTGGGCGCCTACGTGGACGAAGGCACCATGGTCGACTCGCACGCGCTGGTGGGTTCGTGCGCGCAAATCGGCAAGCGCGTGCACCTCAGTGCCGCGGCGCAGATTGGCGGTGTGCTCGAGCCCGTGAATGCCGCGCCCGTCATCATCGAAGACGACGTACTCGTCGGCGGCAACTGCGGAGTCTACGAAGGCACGCTCGTGCGCGCTCGCGCCGTGTTGGGTGCGGGAACGATTCTGACGCGCTCGACCCCGCTCTATGACCTGGTGCGCGGCGAAGTCTACCGCGCCACGGCGGAATCCGTGCTCGAAGTTCCCGAAGGTGCAGTGGTTGTGCCCGGTTCGCGCGCGGTGAAAAAGGGCGCGTTGGCGGAGGCGGGAATTTCTCTCTACACGCCCGTCATCGTGAAGTACCGGGACGAGAAAACCGATCGCGGTATTGAATTGGAAGACTGGCTGAGGTGATTGGGGCCGGGGTGCTTGGCGGGGCTGAATAAAATATAACTGGCCTAGCCGACGCCGATTTACCCAATGCTGATCTGCAGCATCCGAGCCCCGTCCCGGCCGATCCGAATCTGCGCCAGCCTCTCGACCACTTCATCCGCCTCGCCCAGAGCCGACGCGGGGTAGGTGCTGGCCAATCCAATCACCCGCATTCTCGCACGCGTGCGCCGAACGAATTCCGGCCGGCGCATCTTCAATGACCAGGCACTCCGCCGGTTGTGCCCCCAAAAGGCCGGCGCACTTCAAATACGGCCCAGGGTGCGGTTTCCCATTCGCCACGTCATCGGAGGTGATCATGACCGGCGGGTCCGGAATTCCCGCCAGCCGCAGCCGCTCCTGGGCCAGATGACGCGTGCCCGATGTGACCACGCCCCAACGGTCTTCCGGTATCGAGCGGACCATGTCAATGGCGCCGGGCATGACGGCCACGCCGTCGCGATCCTCGGCCTCACGCTTTTCCAGCTTGCGAACTTCCGCATCGGCATCCAGATGCGGAGCGACCGCCCGGATCACTTCGATGGCGCGCACCCCGTGGCCCACCCGCATGATCGCATCCCCGTCAATTCCCTGTTCCCGCGCCCAGGCGCGCCACTGCCGCTCCACCGAGCGGGTGGAATCGACGAGAACTCCATCGAGATCGAACAGAATGGCGGCGCAGCGGAAGGTTGTCACGCTCTAGTTTTCTACCACACAGATATTACCCTAATGTGTCGGAGCGGGCAGGCTCGGAGAAGGCAGAGCTGGCGCGGTCTCAGACGGCGCCATGCCTTGCAGCATCTGCCTCCGCTGCAGATGCTTCTCGCGGAAATGTGCCTTGGCGCGCCCTCCCCAGGCGCGCACGAACCAGTAGTTCAATCCTGCGCCAATGGCGGAACTCACCAGCGGGATCACACGCCCCGCCCACTTCTCCACCACCTCAGCGCTGGCCCGGGCGGCCATTCGCTGGATGACCCGCGGGACGAACTTGTTCACCACTTCCTTCTCCACCAGCTCGCGGCTGATGTCGACCCCGGCCGCGCTGGCGGCAGCAATCCAGAGTTCGGCAATTTCCTCGTCCGTAGTGAATTGAAACCCATAGACCAGGCTCAACTTCTGGATGGTCCGCATAGTGATGGCTGAGAGAATGCCGAGATCGGGGAAAATGGTGATCAGCCCGCCCAGCCCGAAACCGGCTCCCTCAACCGCCGCGAACTTCACGCCGCTGCGAATCACCTCGTCAGCCACCGCGTCCAGCTCGCCCATCTCCAGCGAATACACTCCCTGATAACCGCTGATCGGCATCCGGTAAGCGGTTCGGAGTTGTATTAAGAATTTCGCCGGATTCACCTGTACCGTCGAGTAGGCGCCGCTCAACCCCCGAATCAGCGCCTTCTCTGCCCTCGCGCGAAGCCACGACTTGGATTCTCTGGCTGCCACTCCTTCCACGTTAAACCACCCCTGCGCGAAAGGCCAGCGATGAGGGGCCGCATCGCGGTTCTCGCTGACTGGCCAGTGCCCACTGGCCACTGGCCACTGTTCATTGTGCTAGCATCATCACAATCGAATGCCAAACGGAAAACTGCAAATTATCCCTCTCGGAGGCCTCGGCGAGTTCGGTATGAACTGCATGGCCGTCCGCTGGGGCGACGACATTATTGTGATCGATGGCGGCCTGATGTTCCCCGAAGCCGAATTGCTCGGCGTCGACATCGTGGTTCCCGATATTTCTTATCTCACCGAAAATCGACAGCGCGTGCGCGGCATCATTCTTACCCACGGCCACGAAGACCACATCGGCGCCCTGCCCTGGATTCTCTCCGAACTGAACGTGCCGGTCTGGGGCACCGAATTCACGCTGGCCTATGTCGAAGACAAACTCGACGAGCACGGCCTGCTCGATGACGCCGACCTGCGCGAGATGCAGGCCGGTGAGCGTTTCAAAGTCGGCCCTTTCACGATCCATCCGATTCGCGTCACTCACAGCCTGGTGGATTGTGTTGCGCTCGCCATCCACACTCCGCTCGGCGTCATCATTCATACCGGCGATTTCAAGGTTGACCCCACTCCCACTGACAACCATCTTTTCGACCTGCACGCCTTCGCCGAATACGGCAAGCAGGGCGTGCTGGCGCTGTTTCAGGATTCCACCAACGTCGAGCGCAAAGGCTATACGCCCAGCGAGCGCGCGGTGCGCCGCAAGTTTGACGAAGTCTTCGCCCACACCCAGCGGCGGCTTTTTATTTCCTGCTTTTCCTCGTCCATTCATCGCATCCGCCTGGCCGTGGAGCTGGCCTACCAGCACGGCCGCAAAGTCGCGTTCATCGGCCGCTCCATGAACAACTCCGCTGAAATCGCCGAAGATCTCGGTTATCTGGAAATTCCCGAGGGGCTCGTCATTAATCCCGGCGAGATGAAGAATTTCCCTCCCGAAAAAGTCTGCGTGATGATCAGCGGAACCCAGGGCGAACCCATGTCGGCCCTGTCGCGCGCCGCGGTCGACAATCACAAACACGCCAAGATCGAAAAAGGCGATACGGTCGTGCTCTCGTCGCGCATCATCCCGGGCAACGAAAAAACCATCTACCGCATGATCGATCACCTTTTCCGCCGCGAGGCCTACGTCATTTACGAGGACGGTACTTCGCCGCCGGTCCACGTCAGCGGGCACGCCAGCCAGGAAGAACTCAAACTGATCATCAACCTGGTGAAGCCGAAATATTTCATTCCCATTCACGGCGAATACCGCCAACTGAAGCTGCACGCCGAAATGGCGGGAGCCATGCACAGCTCGGTGGGAAAAGTGATTCTGATCGAGAGTGGCGACACCCTCGAGATTGACGAGAAAAATGCTCGCAAAGCTGGACGCGTCCACGTAGGCCGTGTCTGTATCGATTCCGGTTCGCGCACCGACGTAGTTGAGGATTTAATCATTAAAGACCGGCGGCATTTGAGCGAGGATGGCATCGTGCTGCCCATCATCGCCATCAACAAACTTTCGGGCCGCGTTGAAACCACGCCGGAAATCGTCACACGCGGGTTCAACGCTGGAGAAGACGGCTTTTTGGACGGAGCGAAGCGGATCGTCGAAGACACCCTGGCGCACTCCAGCGACGAAGAAAAAGCTGATTACGGCGTGATCAAAGAAAAGATCCGCGCCGACCTGAAGCGCTACATCTCGAAGCAAACCCAAAAGCGGCCCCTCATCATGCCGGTGATACTGGAGATATAGCGGGAACCTGGGCACCGCTATTGTGGGTGATAATGGGCACAGCATGGTCACCCTTTCCGATATCCGCGCCGCTAAGGCCCGCCTCGAAGGCGTCGCAACCCGCACTCGCCTGATTGAGTTCCCTCTCTGCGCCGAAGACCCGCGGCAACTCTTTCTCAAGCCGGAGAATCAGCAGCCCATCGGAGCCTTCAAACTGCGCGGAGCCTACAACAAGATCGCCTCGCTGTCAGAACAAGACCGAAAGCGCGGAGTCATCACCTACTCGAGCGGCAATCATGCGCAGGGCGTGGCCTATGCCGCGCGGGCGCTCGGTGTGAAGGCCGTCATCGTGATGCCGGAGAACGCGCCGGAGATCAAGCGCGCGGCCACGGCCGCGCTGGGCGCGGAGATCGTCTTCGTCGGCCCCAGCAGCGCCGAGCGCCAGGCCAAAGCCGAAGAACTGGCGGCGCAGCATGGATACGCGATCGTCCCTCCCTTTAACGACGAGCAAATCATCGCCGGGCAGGGCACGATCGGATTGGAAATTCTCGAGGACCTGCCGCATGTGGAGACCGTTCTGGTGCCGGTCGGCGGCGGAGGCATGATCAGCGGCGTCGCGACCGCAATCAAGTTGAGCAAGCCTTCGGTGAAAGTAATCGGCGTAGAGCCGGAACTGGCCGGCGATGCCCAGGCCAGTTTCCGCGCCGGAACAATTGTTCAGTTCCCTGCCAGCGAGGTTTCGCGCACAATCGCCGATGGGCTGCGCACTCAGAGCATCGGACCGATCAACTTTGAGCATATCCTCCGCTATGTCGATAACGTCATCACCGTCAGCGAAGACCAGATTCGCCTCACCGTGAAATACCTGAGCGCCAATCCCGCGACCATCGCCGAGCCCAGCGGCGCGGTTGCCGCTGCGGGATTCATTTTCCACGCCGACCAATTGCCGAAGAGCAGACTGAACGTCGCCGTTATCAGCGGCGGCAACATCGACCGGAAATTGCTCGGGGAACTCTGCCGCGAATAGCGGACGAGCAGGCCTGTTTTCGAATCCATTTCATCCAATCTTCTGCGAGCCTGTCGCAGTTTTGGCGTGGAAGAGCTATTTTTCGAGGGCGAAAGTGGGGGCGAAAACATGTATTTACATGCTGGCGAAATCTTGTAAGTGCTTTATTTTCAATATCAGTTTACCAGTTTAGTACTCCCCTCCCCCCACCCCGCCTCTTTTAGAATCAGTGAGTTAGGTGGGGTAGCTGCATGCAAATTCGGGAGCCCATTGGACTTAGAGGTAAATTCTGCAGCCTAAAGGAGTTAGGTGGGGCATGTTGCACGGGAGTCGTCAGCTGTCAGTCGTCAGGGCTCTTAGCTGTTAGCTCTTTGGCTTTACTTGGCGGGCTCTGCGTGGCGGGCAGGCGAGATATCGCTGATCGGGGTGCGAACAGCAGGTTCCCTTCGACTACGCTCAGGGCGGCTCTCCACTCCGGTTCCCGTTCTCTTCGGGAACGGGAAGCTCCGGTCGGGATGACAGTGCGTAGTTGCAGCTGCGGATGGAAATCCCTCCAGGGTCCCGATCTTTTTCTATCGCCTCTGATCCCGGCATCGTATGCGATTTATGAACACGACGGGCGGGGTTCGTGGCGCCCAGCTTTGCAAAGGAAGCAAAGCTGGGGCAGCCTTTTTCGTGGTAGCGCGGGAGAAAAGCGAAGCTGAGCCAGTCCTCCTGTTGAAATATCTCTATAGCACCCGCCAACCCTAGTTGATGCTGTGCTGAGAATCCGAGAAGCATGAGGAGTTGTGGTGGCTCATAAACCCAGGGCTTTCACTTGCTCCTCGGTTTCGTAGCCGAGCCAGTGTGCAACCTCATGCCAGACCACCCGTTTCACTTCGGCGCGCAAATCTTTCTTTGAACAGCGGAGAATGGGGCCACGAAAAACAAATATCAAGTCGGGGGCATAGTTTACCTGGGCGTGCGACCGTTTCGTCCTAAGTACGCCGCTGTACAATCCCAGCAACTCAGTTCCACGGCGCCATTTCTTTTTGTTCGACATGTCCTCCAATACATCGGCCGGAGGCTCGTCAACCACTTGAATGCCGGGGAAATCTGGCAGGTCTCTGATCTTCTGAGGAAGGGTGCTGTATGCCCACTCTACAATCTCCTCAAAGTTTCCGGGATTTCCGGTGTCGGCCATGGGCCACTTTACCATCGAGAGCAGTTAGCGCTTGAAGGGGTAAACGCAGTGGAGTGCAGGTGTGTAGCCCATCACTGGGAATAAACGACCGAGTGCTCTGCACAGATACTGCGGTAGATATGGCTTTCCTGTTCACGCTGGAAGCTGTTCAGAACATACCCGCACATAATATCGACGGGACTGGTCCTGGCTACTTCGTCCCAGAGGTGTTCAAGTTGAACCGCAACCTCCCCGTTACCTTGCGCCCACAAGGCAGGTGCAGCTTCACCACAAGCCGCAACTCGGGGATGGTCCCCGGTCGCCGTTCTAAGCGCGGCTGCGACTAGATCGCCCGCGACCTTGAGAAAACGAACCTGGTCAAGCCGACCATTTACCATGAATGTCGACAGCGTCTCGACAACGTCCAAAGGAATATAGCGCCCCTCTCCACAGGCGGTTGCAATATCCACGCCATAGGCCTGCAACCGTTGAAGAAGACTGTTGTGGTGTGACTCGGTGGCGACGACGATAACCGGATTCCCGGCCTTCAGGACCGCTTCGATAAAATGGGTGAAGCCCTCCAGAAAAGATGCGCCATCCGAATAGAACTGAACCTCGTGGCTGCGAGTGATATCAGCCTGATCTCTCCGCCTCTGGAAGCACTCGCGGCAGAAAACGGGGCGACCCTGCGTCGGACGGAAAGGGACTGTCGTCAACCTCCCGCATTCCAAACACGTGACCTTGGTTTGTTCCCTCATGTAGGGAACGTTCTCCCCAGCAGCGAACGGCATCCCTAGCAGAGTTAGCCGCTTCGCCTTGCAAGGCTTGCAGCGCTTGGGTTCATTGCGGAATTGCTTGTCATGGAAAAACGTCTGCTCCCCTGCCGAGAACACAAAGTCGACTCCACAGTCAATGCACTTCAGGGTCTTGTCCTGGAATTTCATGATGGTTCCTCTTGGAGCCTTCGGAGCTTGCACACTCGGATTCCCTGAGAATGGCCCAGACTTTAGCACGTTTTTGTTGGTCTTGCCAAACAGGCGCCGCGAATGGCTGGCGAAAAATCTCGCGATTTTACGGGCCTCGCTGCATCGTCGGTATAGTTTTCGTGCAGGTTCATTTCAAACTTGCTCGCGCCCAGCGTCTTAGGGCCACCAAAGACCAGACCGCCTCGATGATTCCGAACGGCCAGGCTCCCTGCAGAAAGCCGTAGGCGGAGCCGAGCGCGCAAGAAACGGCGAATGCCAGGATGAACCATCGGCTGCGCGCTTCGAGCGCATAGCAGACCAGCATCGCCGTCACCGCGAACAGGCCGAATATCGAGAGAGGCGTCATCGGAATGCGGTGCCGGTCAGCAATCCTAACAGTTTCAGGGAGGCTCTGATTCAGCACCACAAAAGCAAAAGCAGGTTTCTCGACTCCACAGAATTGCCCGAAGACGGGCAATTCTGCTGCGCTCGAAATGACAGAATCGAAGTTGATCAGAGGTTCCCTAGCGTTCATTGCTTCTGCCGGTGGCTCGTCTTTGGGGGGCGATTCCGCTTGACCCACTCGAAACACGAGCACTAATCTGGGTGGTGGGTCAATTTGCAAAATCAGCGGCTGAAGCCGCGCTGATTTTGCGGCATTTACGGCGCGACTGAAGTCGCGCCCTTTCAAAGCAAGTTCAAACTGACCCACTACCCTAATCTGAAACCATTGGACAACAGAAGTCGCGCAAATAAAAGCTGCCACCTTGCAACCGCATCTTACCCGGACTCATTCCTACGTAAAGGCCCATTCATGAAAGCACGCGTCGCACGCATCACCACAAAAAAGCAGGTTCCTCACCCGCGCTGCGCGTGGGTTCGGAATGACAGGGAACAGCAGGTTTCCAGGACGATAATAATAGCCCGAGCAACCAGCGCCAGAGCGGGTCTTGCCGCAGCTACGCTCTTCGCAATCTTGTGCGTCGCGGCTCTCGCCGCTGCTCAGGGCACCCGCGGAACCCTGGTCAGCGAAGAAGCGATTCGCGTGGCTCCCAGCGCAGATGCGGCCAAGCTGGGCCTCGTGGGGCGCGGGCGGGAACTGGTCATTCTCGATACCAGCCGGGACTGGGTTCATGTGGAAGCGATCCTGCGGCTGCCCAGCAACGACGAAGGCGCCACCGAACAAGAACAGGAAGGCAAGACCATCACGGGATGGGTTCCGGCGAAGGCTCTGGTGAGCACTACCACGCAGGACGGTGATCGCATCATCTTCGGCGAGGCCGCCGATTCCGAAGATCAGGCCAGCCGGCGCCGGGGACGGCGCGATTCCGCCCAGGATGCCATGCGCCTGTACTATCGTGTGTATGATCTGATGCCCGCTTCCCCGCTGGCTGCCGAAGCGCTCTACCGCGCCGCCGATATCCGCTGGCAAATCGAGCGCGCCGACGTGATGTCGCGCCCCTCCGCCCACGCGCGCGAGTCTTACATGCGCGGCCAGATGCAGGAAGAATGGATGAAGCTGGTCCTGAAGAAATATCCCGGCACAAAGTGGGCCGATCTGGCTGCCTTTCGCCTGATCGAGAACAAGCTGTGCGGCGATTGGGAAGGCCTGTCGAAGTGCCCCGAGAAAGAAGCCGATCTTTACGAGAACTACGTCAAAGAGCACTCCCAATCTCCCGCGGCGCCTGAGGCCTTGTACAACGCGGCCACGCGCCGGGCCGATCTGATCGAGATTTACAAGACCGAACCCAACCAGAAAAAATCGGCCGAATCCAAAGACCACGCCCTGGCCCTGGCGCAGAAGCTCGTCAGCCAGTATCCGCAAAGCGACTGGGCCTTGCGCACCCAGCGGCTGATCTTCTACATTCAGCAAGGCATTCCAACCTACGGAAACACGGCGGACTAACGTTGCCCATTTATCAGGCGGTCGTACTTGCCATCATTCAGGGATTGGCGGAGTTCATTCCCGTCTCCAGTTCAGGTCACCTCATCATTGTCAGGCGCCTGCTGGGATGGAACGAACTTTCGCCCGCGCATGAACTCACTTTCGACGTTGCTCTGCACTTCGGAACCTTGCTCTCCGTTCTGTTCTATTTCCGCCGAACCTGGTTCCAGATCGTTCAGGCTGCCTTCGGAGGCAAGGTCGTGCGCTTCTCCGAAGCCGGCGGCTCGGATGTGAATCTCTCTCCAGACGAACAGCGCGAAGAGCGCATGCTTCTCTGGTTTCTCGCCATCGCCACCATTCCCGGAGCCATCGTCGGCAAATTGCTTGAGAGATATGCGGACGATTACTTCCGCGAGCACATCTACCTGATCGCCGGCGCCTTGATCGTGGTTGGACTATTGATGTGGCTCGGCGAGAAGGCCAGCAGCATGAGCAAGCCATTGACGCGCATCTCTTTGCTCGACGCCCTCGTTGTTGGTTGCGCCCAGGCTGCGGCCATCGTGCCGGGGGTTTCCCGATCAGGGTCGACGATTACCGCTGGCCTGTTCCGCAACATGACGCGGGAAGCCGCAGTGCGCTTCAGCTTTCTGCTTTCCACTCCGATCATTGCCGGCGCGGCCCTGCTAAAGGCGCACGAACTGCACAAAGAAGGTCTGCCCGCCGGAATGCGCATGCCGTTTATTGTTGGCATCATCGTTTCGGCGATTGTGGGCTATGGCGCGATTGCGTGGCTGATTCGATATTTGCAGTCCAACAGCCTGAAGATCTTCGTGGTATACCGTGTGGTTTTTGGCCTGATCGTGATTGGGTTAGCGTATGCGTGGCATTTGCAGTAACTGGCGGGGTTCGAGTGGAGTTCCGCCTCATGGTGGAAGTGCTGGTGGTGGACTTCACGGCAAGGCTGGTAGGATGGCGGCTGCTATTCGATCCGTGTGGGATCTTCCAGCGACTGATATTTCAGCACATCCGCAACTTCGGAATTCAGTTCGTCGGCGGCGGCATTAATCCGTTCAAGATCCCCGCTGTTGACTGTTCGCTTGGCGGCGGACGCGTTTACCCTTTCGAGGAGTCCTTCCTCGCGCAGCCAGCTATCGAAGGTTGAGCCGATGTTATTTTCTTCGTGCTTCTGTTTCCATCGCGCGTTCCCCTTCTGATAGGAGATGGCCACCCTCGTAGTATATCTGGGGTAAGGCTGCCGGAACTCAACTCAATACCCCCTCCCTATTCCGCCATTGCCGCGCCGCCCCGTTCTTGTAATAATGATTGCGCTCTGGCCGATTTGCGCCACGGGACGTTCACCGTGTAACAACGGCCCACATGGGTTTTCTTAAAAATATTTTTGTGCCCACCGGCAACCGGCGGCTGAATGAGCTTATCGGTTTCCTGTTGTGCATCTCTGCGCTCCTCCTCTTCCTCGCGCTCGCGTCGTATTCTCCGCTCGATCCCTCCCTGAACAGCGCCTCGGTGCTGACCGGGTCCCACGCCGCCCGCAACTGGATCGGAGTGGTCGGGGCTTTCGTTTCCGACCTGACGCTGCAGTTCTTCGGCATGGGTGCGTTTCTGCTGCCCATCTTCCCGGCCATGCTCGGGATCCGCTGGTTCGCGTCGCGCAAGATTCAACATCCGGTGGCGAAGACTCTGGGCGGACTCTGGCTGGTGGTTTTCATCCCGGCCCTGCTGGCGCTTCTGCCCGGCCATTTGCGCTGGATGAACGTGATCTCGATCGAAGGGCTGATGGGCAGGATTGTCGGCGATTTCCTCATCCATTACCTAAACCTTGCCGGCGCCTACATTGTTTGCGCCAGCGTGCTCGCGGTCGCGCTCTATCTCTCGACGGCGTTCTCGTTCTCGTCCATTCAACTGTGGGCGCCGACGCGCTTTGCGTTTGTCACCGCGCTGTGGAATCGCTATCAGGACTGGCAGGAAGATCGCACCAAGCGCCGGCAGCAGAAAGAACTGGATAAGCGCAGGACCTCGAAGCCCATGGTGAAAACCCAGCTGATTCCCTCGCGGTCAGCCAGATCCGAGCACAACCGTGCAGGCGCGGGTTGCGCCGGAGTCTCGCCGCAGCGGCATTGAGCGCACGCTCGAACCCGAGCCGGAAACAGCGTGCCCGCCGCCACACAGGGGGAATCCTGCGCGAGTCTCTTCCCGCGGACATCGGTGTCGGTGCGAAGACCGCCGCCGATCCCGAGGTAACACAGCGAGCCGATTACGATCACAAAGCCAAAACCACCATGCCGCGCATCGCAGGCGGCTACAAGCTGCCGTCGAGCAGCCTGCTGCAGCGTCCCGACGAGCAACAGGCCGTGGACGCCGACGAACTCAAAGTTCTCGCGCAGGTGCTGACGGAAAAATACGCCGAGTTCGACATGCATGGCCAGATCACGCAAATCAATCCGGGCCCGGTGGTGACCACCTTCGAGTTCAAGCCTGAAGCCGGAATCAAATACAGCCGCATCACCAATCTTCGCCGACGATCTTTGCTTGGCGCTGAAGGCCGAAAGCATTCTGATCGAGCGCATGGCCGGCAAGTAGCACGGTCGGCATTCAGGTGCCGAACCGCGAGCGCGAAATCATCTGGCTGCGCGAAAACATCGAGTCGCAGGAGTTTATGGGCATCGAAGTCGAAGCTCACGATGGCGCTGGGCAAAGATATCAACGGGCGCATCGTCACCGCCGACCTCGCCGGCATGCCGCACTTGCTGATTGCCGGTTCTACGGGCTCGGGCAAGAGCGTGGCCATCAACGCCATGATCATGTCGATTCTGTACAAGGCGACGCCCGATCAAGTGCGCTTGATTCTGGTGGACCCGAAGCGCCTGGAACTGGGCAATTACGAAGGCGTCCCGCATCTCTATACGCCGATCATCACCGAACCGAAGCTGGCGGCCAATGCGTTGCGCAACGCGGTGCGCGAGATGGAGCGCCGACTGAAGCTGCTGGCCGCCAAGGGCGTCCGCAACATCGATCAATACAACCGGCTGTTTGACGGCGCTGGCACGCCGAGCCTGTTTGAAGAAGAGGGCGACGAGAAGCCGATTCCCTACATTGTCATCATCATCGATGAGTTGGCCGATCTGATGATGCTCGATTCGCGCAACGTGGAAGAATCTATCACCCGGCTGGCGCAGATGGCGCGCGCGGTGGGCATTCACCTGGTGCTGGCGACGCAGCGGCCAGTCGGTGGACGTGATCACGGGACTGATCAAGGCGAATTTCCCGGCCCGCGTTTCGTTCCGCGTGGCGACGAAGGTGGATTCGCGCACCATTCTCGACGCCAATGGCGCGGAGGCTCTGCTGGGCAAAGGCGACATGCTGTATCTGCCGTCGGGCTCGGCGCGCGTGCACCGTCTGCATGCGCCGTTCGTCACCGAAAAAGAAATCGCCGCGGTGGTCGAATTCTGGAAGGCGCAGGGCACCGCGGAATATCAGCAGCAGTTCCTGGAAGTGCCGAAGAGAAGAGCGGGACCTGGAACGGCCGCGGCTGGCGGAGAGGTTGGGGCTGAAGGCGAGGCCGAGGACGATCCTCTGTATCAGGATGCGGTGCGCCTGGTGATCGAGTTTGGCAAGGCCTCCACTTCCCTGCTGCAGCGGCGGCTGCGGATCGGCTACGGCCGCGCCGCTCACCTCATCGATCTGATGGAGCAGGACGGCATTGTCGGCGCAGCCGACGGCCCCAAGCCGCGGGAAGTGCTAAAGCGTCCGGACTGGATATCGGAAATCGAAGAGACGATGCGGTAGTTCCCTCGCGTGGAACATTGCTTGATGCCGAAGCGCAATCTGCGAGTCCTCAAGTGGCTCGGAGCCACTCCCGCCGTTGCGGCATGCACATGCTGCCATCGAGAGTTTAAGGTCCCACTGGACGCTCTCAAGCGCGTGACCGAGGCGCAGGAAAGCCTTCGCCTGCAATTTGCCGAGCACGTATGTGCCGGTCAGAGCGAGGCCACTCCATGAAAATTCTCACCGAATATCTAAAGTTTCACACCAAGACGCATCGCGCCTACGTGCACATCACGCCGCAGGTCGAAGAGATCGTACGCAAGAGCGGCGTCAAAGAGGGCATGGTGCTGGTTTCGGCCATGCACATCACCGCCGGAGATTTACGTGAACGACAACGAGAGCGGATTGATCGAAGACATCGATCAGTGGCTGGAGCATCTGGCCCCGTTTCGCAAGAACTACAAGCACCACGAGACCGGCGAGGATAACGGCGATTCACATCTGAAAGCGCTGCTGATTCACCACGAAGTGATCGTCCCCATCACCGCCGGCAAACTTGACCTGGGGACCTGGCAGCGAATCTTCTACGCCGAATTTGACGGCCAGCGCGACAAGCGTGTGATCGTAAAGGTCATGGGAGAGTGAGCCAGTTGCCGGTTGTCCGCAGGCTGCAGTGGCGTGATATGCACGCAGGCGCGATGCGTCTTGGTGTGAAATTAAAGATATTCGGTGAGAACCTTCATGGGTTGTCTCGAGCACGGAGATTCTACTCGACACGGGTCTCAAGGGGCGGACTGCCGATGTTTGATGCGAAGCCTGGGCTTCCGATGAGAAGTCAACGGCTTTCACCACAGAGGTCACAGAGGCGCACCGGGCAACCCAGGTTTGATCAACGTCGAATGTTCGTGACGTTGTCGAGAAACAGCGGGTCCCTCCACTTCGCTTCGCCATCCTTCGTGAGGCCAAGCTCCGGCCGGGATGACAATCAAAAACGGCACCGGCACTTTACTTCCGTGCGATCCCCTTCGTTGCGCCGTTTGACACCGACGATCACTGAACGGGGCCGGCTTTTTCCGTTGGGCATTGATGGTGAGCGACACGTGGGGACAGCCGGCCTCGGCTGTCTATCGAGCGCAGCTCGATTGTTTTTTTCATCCGATCATCACTTGCCCCGCTTGCTCCGCTGACCTCGAATCCGTAATATCGAGGGCTACAATCCGCATCCCACAAAACTTTCACTGGAGGCCCCATGAGTGACGAACTGCAAGAACTCAAGGAACACGCCGAGCACGCGCACGAACACCCTGACCTAGCTCCGGTTTCGCTAACCATGGCCGTGCTGGCAGTATGCGTGGCGGTCGTGTCGCTGATGGGACATCGTTCGCACACCGAGGAGGTGGTGCAGCAGGCGAAGGCCTCTGACCAGTGGGCCTACTACCAGGCAAAGAGCATTCGCCAGCACTCCGACGAACTGTTCGCCGCCGCCAACGAAGGCGGACCCGAAGTCCACGAAAGGTACGTCCAGGAAGCGGAGCGCTATAAACAGGACAAAGAGAAAATTCAAGACCAGGCCAAAGACCTGGAGAGCGAAGTCGCCCTGGCCACCCGGCGCGCCAATCGTTACGATCTGGCTGAGGTTTTCCTCGAAATCGGCCTGGTAATTACCTCGATCACCCTGCTTTCCGGCCGCAAAATCTTCTGGTATCTGGGGGTCGTGATGGGGGTGGTGGGAGTCGTCGTGGCGGTGATAGCGGCCACGGTCCACTGAAGGGTCCTGCAGGCTTTTCACCGGCTACGGCAAGAAGGCTTTCATGCAGAACAAACTGCCGCCGGATTTTTCAAACTCCGACGTGCCGAGGATGACTGGCTTTAAGCTCTCTTTGCCGAGAATTCCCTCCAGGTGCGGCGTGATGTAAGGCGTAAGGTAGCTGCCGTTGGCGACGATTCCGTTTCCCATAAATTTATGCGCTTCCTCGGCTGTAAGTTCGTGCACTCGCGGCCAGAATTCGCGCAGCGCGGCAAGGGCCTCGGGGGCGAAGGCGCCGGGATAAAGCAGAACCGCCGCACCGTTCAGCGGACAGAAGCAGGTATCGAGGTGATAGCAGTAAGGATCGACTAAACGCAGAGGAACCACGGCGATTCCGAACTTCGACATGGCGTCGCGGAACTTCCCTACCCCACCCTCGGTCGAGCGGAACCCATAGCCGGCATAAACGCGCGACCAGTCGGGATGCCACAGCAGGTCCCCGTGGCCCTCCAGATGGTCGTCGCCGAGATCGACCTCGATGATTTTGAACCCGCGCCGGCGGTACCACTCCACGTAAAAAGGCACCTCGCGCTGCCGCGAAGCGTGCACCATGCGGCTGGGGACAACAAACTTGCCTACTCCTTCGTGAAACCCTACAAACACCTGGTTGGCGGCAAAGACCATGTCTTCCAGTCCGGCGACGGCCTCGATGGTTTCAACCTCGCAACCAGCCTGCTCCAGCGCTGAACAAAGAGCCTGCCATTGCCTCTGGGCCTTCTCGCGATCCACCCGCACGGTCCCGGACATATGAGGATTTTTCCGGTCGACAACGTCAAAGTGGACTGGAGGACACAGCAGGACACGTTTCGCCATGCCTGAGATGGTAGCAGGAGCAGTCCGTGGGGCAAGCCTTGTTCGGTAGTGGTGCGGTTTGGTAAGGAAGCGAGCCAAGCGCGCGATTATTGTGTCGCAAAGAACGCTTGTTCAGGATGACAAGCCAGACTGCACCGCCGGATCGCCGACGGCGCGACGCCGAAAGTTCGTCCGCCTGCCGACGCATCGGCACCACGCCGTTAACCCGGCGCCACCGATTCCCTTACAAATGGGCAAATCTGTCATCCCGAGGTCCCAATCGCCGCGGCATCACAGTTGCAAGCCATCTGGATGCAACATTTGTTTGTGAGGGGGCCCCATGCTCAGCCGGTGTGCAAATCCGCAATGTGCCAAACCGTTTCTCCGGCTGGGCCAGGGCAGGCTTTTCCTGGCGGAAACTGTGGCCGTCGCTACTCCTCCAGACGCCGCAGTTTCCCTTTTTCCCTATGCCCGCCATCCACCCCGCCGGGTGGAGCGCTACTGGCTCTGTGACCAATGTTCGAGGATTTCCACCCTGATCCACGACCGGAACCAGGGCATCATCCTTATGCCGCTGGGGGGGCCTCCGCCTCGAACCCGGTTAGCGGCGGCAAAGCGCTACCCCGGCGTGGCGTAGGCGCTGGAGTGTCTCGTCGTATCCTAATTTCCGAGAGCAAAAGCCTTTAACCGCAGAGTGCGCGAAGGATACGCAAAGGTCGCGGAGAAACGCAAAGTCGAAATTGGGACACTACCCGAGGTTGAGGCGCACAACGCTCTGTCGCACAACGTTCTGCTATAATCAAAAAGCTCCCGATGGTTTCGTTTCACATCTGTGCGGAAGTGGTGGAACTGGCAGACACACCATCTTGAGGGGGTGGCGCCGAAAGGCGTGGGGGTTCAAATCCCCCCTTCCGCACCATTGCACTCATTCTGAACAATTTAGGATTCCGGATTCCATGATTATTCTGATTACCATCCTCCACGTGCTGGTTTGCATTTTTCTCATTGTGGTTGTTTTACTGCAAAGCGGCAAAGCGGGCGATATCTCCGCGGCTTTCGGCGGACAGGGCAGCCAGGCCGCATTTGGCCCGCGCGGCGCAGCCACCACGCTCTCTCGCGCCACCACCATCTCAGCCGTTTTGTTCATGCTGACGTCGGTAACTCTCTCCATCAATGCCCTCAAGCAAGGCGGCCCCAGTTCCGTGCTGCAGGGAGTGAAGTCGGCTCCGGTTAAGACGCAGCCTGTGGCTCCAGTCGCGCCGGCCACGCCCCCCGCTACTCCTCCGGCCCAGAAATAGCGGTCTGAAAAAATCCGCGCTTATCCGGGTTTCGCTGTAATTGTATTTCCTGCACACGGGTGCTAACATCCGACTATCGGCGCTTATCGCCGGGAGGTGTTTGCAATGTCGGATCGCGAAAATAGCAACAGCTTTGTGTGGTTCCTGGCCGGATTAGGCCTGGGTGCGGTGGCCGGCGTGCTGTACGCGCCGCGGTCGGGAAATGAGACCCGCGACGTGCTGCGTGCACGCGCCGAAGAAGGTCGCGACTACGTTCGCAATCGCGCGCGCGATGCTCGCAGCCAGGCTTCTGAGTGGGTCGATCGCGGCCGCGAAGTCGTCAACCAGCAGAAGGACCAGTTCCGCGCCGCCTACGAAGCCGGTCGTCAGGCTTATCAGGAGACTACCGCCGAGACGGGAGCGCCCAAGAACCTGTAAGCCTTCTCGCGTTGAGCTTTCTCGCGCCGAGCCTTATCGCTCCGACCCTGCCATCGGTTGAGCTGGTTTTGCAAACGGCTGGAGGTCGCATTCTTTATGGATAACCTGACCCTGTTCATCGCCGTCACCGCGGCAGCCGTGGTTCTTCAGGCGGGCATTCTTGCGGCCATGTATCTGGCCATGCGCAAGAGCAGCGCCCGCATGGAGGCCCTTGCGGTCGAGGTCAAAAGCAAAGCTCTGCCCGCACTCGAATCGGCGCAGGAAATTCTGGCCGAACTCCGCCCCAAACTCACCGTCATCAGCGACAACCTAGAGCAGACCACCCACTCGGTCCGCGCCCAGGTGGAGCGCATGGATGCTACTGTGACCGACATGTTGGATCGCGCCCGCCTGCAAGTGATCCGAGGCGACGAATTGCTCACTCGCACTCTCGACCGCGTCGAAGAAACGTCCGACATGGTGCATCAAACCGTGGTCTCGCCCGTGCGCCAGGTCGCCGGCCTGATTCAAGGCCTGACTGCCGGCGTGGAATTCCTGCTGGGTAACCGTGCCCGCAGAAACGGTGCCCGCCGCGAACCCCGTCGCCCCGTGCCCCAGGACGAGATGTTCATCTGACGGCTCCGCCGCCATCACCCGCCTTCTGGCACGATTTTTCTGCCTGATGTAAGCTGGATTTTATGGTCGGCATTTCGCCGCAGCTTCGCTTCCCTGCTTTTCTGGCCCTGACGGCTGTTTTCCTTACAGTCGCATTTCTCCCCGCTCGCTCTGCGGCCAGTTCTGCAGGGGATGACCAGAAGCTCGTCTACAGCGCTCAGGAACAACCGATCGTCGAGCAAATCCGCGGGCTGCGCAAGCTCCCTGACGATGTCCGCGCCCGCACAACCCGCGAGCTGGCGCTGCAGATCCGTCAACTTCCCGCCACCCACAACAAGCTGGCGCTGGCAGCCAATCTGGCCGGTCTCTCGACGGAAGGCGATTTTGGCCATGACACTCTGCAGGAGGTCGCGAACACTCTGGCCGCAGCCCTCCGCGAGCAACCGCAACCCGACAAAAACGGCGAACCGGCCGGCGACTATGTGGAACTGGCCTCGTTAGTCCGCTACGAGCACGTGCAGGCGACGCTCGACGCTCCTCAGTTTGCCGCCGCCATGGCCAAGCTCGAGGCCAACGATGTCAAACGCCAGCAAGCTGACTTCACGCTTTCCGATCTCCAGGGCAAGACCTGGACCCTGAAAGATCTGCGTGGCAAAGTGGTGCTGGTAAATTTCTGGGCGACCTGGTGCCCGCCCTGCCGCAAGGAAATGCCCGACCTGCAGGCGCTCTATGAGAAATTCAAAGACCAGGGATTGGTAGTGCTCGCCATCTCCGATGAAGAATCGGCCAAAGTGAGCCCATTCCTGGCCGAACGAACCATCACCTATCCCGTGCTGCTCGATCCCGGCCGGAAGGTGAATGAAGTGTTCGAGGTCGAGGGCATCCCCCAAAGTTTTGTCTTCGACCGCGCCGGCAAACTTGTGGCGCAATCCATCGACATGCGCACCAGAGGCCAATTCCTTGGAATGCTGGCGCAAGCGGGATTGCAGTAGCAACACCGAACAAAACGGTGAAACTGACTTCATGCGCTACCTGGTCCGAGCCCGCGTAAGACCTGACCGAGCGAGCGATCTGCTCCGTGTGATCCAGAACAAAACTCTGGGCCATGGCTCTGTCGCCGAAGGCGAATACCTGCGCAATATGACCGAAGCCCGCCTCTGTGCGGACGCCACAGTGCGCTGGGTCGAAGTCTGCTATTGCCCCACGCCGCTGCTGGAAGAGCGACCCTACTGGGAACAATACTTCGATCTCACGCGCGTGCAAGATGCCCACGACCGCCGCCAATGCCGCGACGAAAACGGCTCCGAGCCCTGGGCTTGCGGCGAGTGTGATTGCACCGCGAAACTGGAGCGGAAGCTGAAAGCCTCCGGTGCGCGCTTCCTCGATTCGCTAACGCTCTCGGCCTCGGGCGCGCCTCCGCATGAATAAACGCCCCGAGACGCGAGGCCGCCGGTCCGCAAGTCGCGGCCCGCGAAAGCCACGATTCCCGCGCGAACTGGCCGTCCTTTATGAAGACGATGCGGTTGTGGTCGTCAACAAACCTGCCGGACTTCTATCCGTGCCTGTGCGCGGTTCCAAAATGCCCTCCGCTCTGTCGGTTCTGGATGGGGAAATGAAGGACGAAAAGCGCCGCGCTTATATCGTGCATCGCATCGATCGGTTTACCTCCGGCGTGCTGCTGTTCGCCAAGTCGCAAAAGGACCGCGAGAATTTGATTCGCCAGTTTCTCGCCCACACTCCCCTCCGCGAGTATCTCACTGTGGTTCGCGGGCGTCTCGAGGCGAGGCAAGGCACGCTGGTGCAGCACTTTCGTCGCGAAGGGCAATTTCAGAAGCTGGCTTCCGAAAAGGATGACGAGGCAGCACGCGCCGAGTTGCGCTATACCGTCGAGCGCGTGCTGCGGGGGGCGTCGCTGATCCGCGTTGCGCTTGAGACCGGATTGCAGAATCAGATTCGGGTGCAGTTCTTAGCCATCGGCCACCCCGTCATGGGAGACCGAAAGTACCATCCCGAGGAGGCATCGGAGCGGCGAATCGCCCGCGTAGCCCTCCACGCGGCGCGACTGCAGTTTGCTCATCCCCGCACCGGCGAAACCATTTCGATCGACTGCCCTCCGCCGCCTGACTTCGTTGCTTTACTTAAGGCGTTGGAGCCGCCCGCGCGCCCGCGGCGATGAAGGCCGATACACTCGAATCGGCTACTTACCCGAATCAAAACGCTCCTGCAATGAAGCCGATAGGTCCTTCTGGATATCCCAAGTGACCGATGAGCGCCCGCAGAAACTCCCAGCCTGGTCGCCAAGGTATTGTTCGTAGCCGCTGGTCTTGATCGTTGCAAACGCCGCCCACTCAGCTTTGCCGGCCTTCTGCTTTGCCGTGAATTGGCCGCACAACATGTACAGCTTTGTCCCATCAGAGGAGGTATCGTGCCCAAAGCGCACATCACGGAAGCGCAGGGATTTCGAAGAGCCGTGAGCGCGGAAATCAGCGGTCGCCGACGCAATCAGGTAATCCACCGGGAGCACTGGCGCGGCGATGGCGGAACATGTCAGGAATATAGCCAGCGATCGCTTGATCGTCTTCATGGCCTACGACGCCCTTTGCCCTTTCTCTTGCGTCATCGCCGTTCGGCGGGCGGAAGGGTCCTATAGACCCTTTCGCGTCATTTCGCCAGCGCGAAGTTGATGACGATCTGTGTCTGAACTGCCACCGGTTCGCCCTGCAAGCGATAGGGGTTGTACTCCCATTGCCTTACGGCTGTGACGGCCGCGCTGAACAGTTCTGGCGGACCGGAAGTGGCTGTCACGTCGGTTACCTTGCCCTCTTGATCGATGATGGCATGCAGTATAACCCTCCCCTGTATCTGTTAAGTCTTGCCGCATCCGGGTACTCGGGCTGCACCCGGCGAATCAGACGACCAACCATGACGCCGCTCGATACGGGAATTGGCTTGGCACTTTTCTGCGAGTTTGTGTTCGTAGCCGGCGCAGGAGTTGATGCCGCCGCCTCCGCGATATCGCCGAACGGCACTCCCCAAGGCTGATACTCTTTGTAGTTATCCACGACGAAGCCGAATTCCGGATGCGAGGCTGGGGTTACGGCGACGATCAGCCCCTGTTCCGTCCCTATCAGCGACCGTGCGTCGCTCCGCAATTTATATTTCTTAATTGCTTGGGTGCGGCCCAATACGAGCGATGATCCGTCACCATCCGGAATGACGTGGATTGCGACATCGCGTTTGAGTGCCAGCTCTTCAGGCGGGTTGCCGGAGGTTATGGCGTAGACATCGACTGAACCAGCGCCCTTTCCAGTCGATGCGAGGTGGACGATGCCCGTCATGAACCATGTGAAGTCCAGGTTGTAAAACTCGCCAATGGCGACATAGGGTGACACGGCGGGGATGGTTTGCTTTGATTCCGGCTTATCGCCGGCCCTCCCTTTGCACGTCAGCTCCTCAGGTTTGTATTCGCATGAGATCTCAGCTTCCGGGATCTTCGGCAAGCGCGGGTCTGCCAGGTTGAGCGGTGCAGTCTTTATCGAGAATCCGATGGGCAGGGATTTTGAATTGAAGCGAAATGTCTGGATGCTTTCGGTGTTAGCTACACTTGCGTCTATAACCTCGTATTCTCCGCTGTCGAGGCGCCACAACTTCCAGTGCGAGAGTGTCCTGGTTCCGCTCTTTGTGAGAGCGGCGGTATCGGCTTCAGCGAGCAGCGTGCGGCTTTGCGCATGAGCGATCCCATGGCAGAGGAAGAGGAGCAACGCATATTTTGTGATTCTCAATTGGCTCATCGGCTCAGGCCTGGGCGATCCTGATTTTCTTGCGGCTAAGCGATCCACCCTCCGCCCACCACCACGTCCCCATCGTAAAACACAGCAGCCTGCCCCGGAGTAATCGCCCGCTGCGCCTGATCGAATGTAACCAGTACCTCGTCCTCGCCGCCCGTCTCGAGCACGCCCGCAGCCGGCTCATGCCGGTGCCGAATCTTCACCGAAACCCGCATCGGCTCGCGCAACTCGGCAACCGAAATCAGATTCACCCGCCGCGCGCGCAGCGTCCGCGAATAAAGATGCTCATCGCCGCCGACCACGACCTGCTTGTCGGCGCATTGATCTGAATTACATAGAGCGGAGACCCCGTCGCCACGCCCAGCCCCTTGCGCTGCCCCACGGTAAAGTTGTGAATGCCCGCGTGTTCGCCAATCACTTCGCCGCTCGGCGGTCACCATCTCGCCGCGCAGTGTCAGGCAAGGCCTCGCCCGTCTCGGCAAGATAAGCGTCGATGAACTTCTTGTAATCGCCGCCAGGGACAAAGCAAATCTCCTGCGAATCCGGCTTCTCCGCCAGAGCCAGCCCATGCTCGCGCGCCCGCTCGCGCACCTCCGGCTTGGTCATTGCGCCCAGGGGAAACAGCGTGCGGCTGAGCTGCTCCTGCGTCAGCCCAAAAAGAAAATACGTCTGATCCTTGCTGCGGTCCGCGGGACGCTTCAGCAACCAGCGTCCGCGGGCCTCGTCATACTCCACGCGCGCATAGTGCCCCGTGGCCACGCAATCCGCCCCAATCTGCTGCGCCACGATGAGCAACTGATCAAACTTCAAATGATTGTTGCAGAGGCTGCAAGGAATCGGCGTGCGCCCCGCCAGATACTCCTCCACAAACGGGCGCACCACGTCGCGCTCGAACCGCTCCTCATGATTGACCACGTAATAAGGAATCCCAATATGCTCGGCGACGCGCCGCGCATCGTAGACATCGTCGAGCGAGCAGCATCGGCCGGTGACTTGTTCCGGCATGCCCTCATGCCCCGCCAGTCGCCGCTGGTTCCACAGTTGCATGGTCAGCCCGATTACGTTGTGCCCTTCGGCGCGCAGCATGGCCGCAACGGCGGAAGAGTCGACTCCTCCCGACATGGCGACCGCAATGGTTTTAGTTGTTGGCATTTTCTCGATCTCAGCAATTCGCGATTAGCAATTGGCCGTTAGCGGCTTGCTAGTTGCTAACTGCTAATTGCGAACGGCTACTTTCCTTACACCGGCGACAACTCCCTCAGCCGCGCCACCGTCTCCGGCACAAGCGCCAGCGCGAAATCTACATCTTCCTCCGTATTCTGCTTGCCCAGAGTGAATCCGGATGCTCCCTCGCGCTCGATCCCCGCGCAGCCCCATCGCCATCAGCACGTGCGAAGCCTCAATCGCGCCCGAGGCACACGCCGCCCCGGTCGAGACCGCCAGCCCCTTCAGATCGAGAGAAATCACCATCGACTCGCCTTCGATGTGCTCGAAATAAATATTCGCAGTATTGGGCACGCGCCGAGCGCACCGCCCCATTCACACCGGCATCTTCCACCTGCGCCAGAATCCCCTGCTCCAGCCGGTCGCGCATTGCGGAGATCTTGCGATCATCGCCGCGCTCAAAAGCCTGCATCGCCAGCTCCGCCGCCTTGCCCAGCCCAACAATTCCCGGAACATTCTCCGTCCCCGCCCGCCGCGAGCGTTCATGGCTGCCCGCCATAAAACAGGGGCCGCAACTGCGTTCCCCTCCGCACATAAAGCGCGCCTACACCCTGCGGCGCATGCATCTTGTGCCCGGAAATGGCAAGCGTATCGCAGCCGATCCGCTTCACATCAATCGGAACCTTCCCCGCCGCCTGCACCGCGTCGGTGTGAAAATAAACATCAGCCTCCGCGGCAATCCTTCCAATCTCCTCGACCGCCTGCACCACGCCGGTCTCGTTGTTCGCCATCATGATCGAAATCAGCTTCGTATTAGGCCGCAGTGCGCGCCGCACATCCTCCGGATCGACCGGCACCGCGCCCATCCACCGGCACATACGTCACCTCGCAGCCCATCTCCTCCAGATGCCGGCAAGCATGCAGCACCGCATGATGCTCAATGGTCGAAGTAATAATGTGGTCGCCCGGCCCCGCCAGTCCCGCGATGGCCAGGTTATCGCCCTCGGTTCCGCCGCTCGTGAACACAATCTCGGAAGCCCGGCAGCCAACCAGGGCCGCCACCAGATCCCGCGCCCGCTCCACCGCCGCCCGCGTCTCCTGCCCATGATGATGGATCGATGACGCGTTCCCAAAGTGCTCGCCAAAGTACGGACGCATGGCCTCAAGCACCTCCGGCAGCACCGGCGTGGTGGCGTTATTGTCGAGATAAATCCGGCGCATACCCTTTCATTCTACCTGCAAGGGCGCGAATTCCGGCGGGATTCAGGGTAGGGGAAAAGCCAAGACCCAAGGACTCGGGTCCAGGGATTCGGGAACGGTCCTCGGCCTGCTCTTGAGACAAAGAGGCGGGCCGTGGCAGACGATCAAACACTAGCTGAGCATCAATGCTCGCAGGGAGGATGTCCGCAGTCGCAAGCGATCTCAACTTCTTTCGATCCAGCATCTTTGCAGAACTGGCTGCAGGTACTTTTCCCCCGCCAGCGCTAAACAGCGGCAAGGCTCATGGGCGCACTTCGTTGCTTGAGCAGTCATTTTCACCCTCCGTATTCAGACCATCGGGATACTTGCGCACAATAGAGAACGCGGCGAGGATTCTCTATCGGGTAATTCCTGTAGAAAACAAAGCGCAAATCGCCGTTCTCAGCGCTTTTCGATCGGCGCATATTTATTCGGATACTCCGGCCCCAGATACTCGGCTCGCGGGCGGATCAGCCGGTTGTCATCCAGTTGCTCGATGACGTGCGCCGCCCAGCCACTGATTCGCGAGACGGCAAACACCGGCGTAAACAGATCCTCATCGATGCCCAGCACGTGATACGTCGATGCCGAATAGAAGTCCACATTGGCGTTCAGTTTCTTTTCCGCCTTCACGAATTTCTCGATCTTCTCCGACATCTCATACCACCGCGGCTGTCCGCTCGACTTTCCCAGGTCCCGCGACATGACCCGCAAGTGTGTTGCCCGCGGATCTTCGGTGTGATACACGCGATGCCCAAAGCCCGGAATCTTCTTCTTCTCCGCCAGCATCTTCCGCACGTACTCGACCGGGTCGGTTTTTTCGCGCTCGATGGTCTCCAGAATCCGGAACACAGCCTCATTCGCTCCGCCATGCAGCGGCCCCTTCAGCGCGCCAATGGCCGATGTAATCGCCGAGTGCATGTCCGACAACGTCGCGGCCGTGACCCTCGCGGCAAACGTCGAAGCATTTAACTCATGGTCGGCATGCAGAATCAGCGCAATATCCAGCGCCCGCTCGGCCGTGGCGGAAGGCTTCTCGCCCATCAACTGCCACAGAAAGTTGGCCGCGTGCGAGAGCGACTGGTCCGCCTCCACCACGGGCTTGCCCTTGCGAATCCTGTCATACGCCGCGACGATCATCGCGATCTGCGAGGTCAGCCGGAGCGCCTTGCGAATATTCGCTTCGTGATCGTTCTTTTTATTATCCGCATCGTAAATCCCCAGCGCCGAAACTGCCGTGCGCAGCACATCCATGGGCAGCGCGCCTTTGGGAAAACCGCGCAAAAGCTCGACAATCGCAGGATCCAGATGCCGCTCCTGCGCCAGGCGCTGCCTCAGATTCTCCAACTCACCGACCTTGGGCAGCCGTCCAAACCACAGCAGGTAGCAGGTCTCTTCAAACGTGGAGTGGTCGGCCAGTTCATGAACGTCGATGCCGCGATAGGCAAGAATGCCGCGGTCGCCATCGATGTAACAGATGCTGGAATTGGTCGCTACAATCCCCTCCAACCCCTTAGGCGCAGTTGTGCTGGTCACGCTGGACATTACCCTCTCGCTCAATCAGATTGATTACCCTTGCCGGAACCGCGCGAGGGGCGCGCGGGAACCCACTACTTTCTTTTATACCCCAAAAGCCGCTGAACATTCCACAGCCCGCCCGCCGTAGTAGTATCCCAATTTCTTTTTTCACCACAGAGGCACAGAGTCACGGAGAAAACCCCAGACCTGCAAAACCACAACGGGGCGGAGATTTGCTACGCAGGTGGATTTCTCTGTGTCTCTGTGGTGAAAAAAGGCAAGCTACCCCACCACGCTCTGCCTCCCTTTTGCCAGCCGATTAGGGCCCAGAGTATAGTTAAACGTTCGCCCAATCTGCTCGTCCAACACAGTGGCCCTGTCGTCATTTCCCAGCGCCCGGAGGAATTTTTGATGAGACGTTTTCTTTCGCTTTGCTCGCCCTGACTTTTCTGTTTTCCACCATGGCCTCCGCCGATGAAGGCATGTGGCTGTTACAACGCGCCGCCCAAAGCCCAAATCAAGGCCAAGTATGGATTCGAGATTACGCAGAAGTGGCTCGACCACGTGCGCCTCTCGTCCGTGCGCTTCAACAACGGCGGGTCCGGATCGTTCGTCTCCGCCGACGGTCTCACCTTCACCAACCATCACGTGGGCGCCGCCTGCGTGCAGCAGCTTTCGAGCGAGGGCCACGACTACCTGAAGACCGGCTTCTACGCCAAAACTCAGGCGGAAGAGGCCAAGTGCCCCAACCTCGAACTGAACCAATTGGTCGGCATTGAAGACGTGACCGACAAGGTGAACGCCGGCGTCAAGCCTGACATGTCCGCCGCCGAGGCTCGCAGGCGCAGCGCGCTGCCATGTCGCAGATCGAAAA
This sequence comes from uncultured Acidobacteriaceae bacterium, assembly GCA_963784085.1. Classification (GTDB taxonomy): domain Bacteria; phylum Acidobacteriota; class Terriglobia; order Terriglobales; family Acidobacteriaceae; genus Sulfotelmatobacter. The sequence continues at coordinate 42,342 of CAWAQH010000021.1, forward strand.
AGATTGCACCACCGCGACCGGCCTGCGCTGCGATAGCGTCGCCTTTTACTCCGGCCAGGTCTACAACCTGTACAAGTACAAAAAGTACACGGACGTGCGCCTCGTCTTCGCGCCTGAATTTGACGCGGCGTTTTTCGGCGGCGATCCCGACAATTTCACCTATCCGCGCTACGATCTCGACATCACTTTTTTCCGCGTCTACGAAGATGGCCACCCGGCTCACCTCGACAACTATCTGCGATGGTCGCGCGCAGGCGTAAAGGACAATGAGCTTATTTTCGTTTCCGGTCATCCCGGCAGCACCAGCCGCAGCAGACCATGGCTCAGATGGAGTTCACCCGCGATTTCGGCTATCCCCGCAGTCTCGACTATGCTGACCCGCCGCATAGCCCTGCTGCAGGAGTTCAGCAAGCAGTCGGATGAGAATGCCCGTATCGCCAAGGAAGATATTTTCAGCCTGCAGAATTCGCAGAAGGCCATCACGCGGATACGAAGCCGGCTCTGATGGATAAATCGATCATGGAAGCCAAGGCCGCCGACGAAGCGAAGCTCCGGGCCTCATATAAAGCCGATCCTAAGAATGCCGGTGTAGCCGATCCTTGGGACGCAGATCGCGCAGGCCATGAAGTTGCAGCGCGACATCTATTTTCCGCTCAGCTATCTGGAGCGCCTGCGCGGGCTTTGCCGGTCCGGATTGCCGCACGATCGCCCGTGTTCTGGTACGTGCGGCAGAGGAAAAACCCAAGCCCAACGGCGACCGGATGCGTGAGTTCCGCGATTCCGGCTCTGCCTTCGCTCGAGCAGCAGTTGTTCTCTACCGCGCCGGTTTACAAGAGCCTCGATACCGCTCTTTTGACGGATTCCCTGGCCGAAATGCAGGACGACGCTCGGCAAAGACAACACGTGACGTGAAGTAAAGATGCCCCGACGGCAGCGCCACCACGCCATGGACCGCCGACGAAAGACATGATCGCAAGCACCAAGCTCGACGACGTGGCCGTCCGCAAGCAACTCTACGAAGGCGGTCAGGCCGCCATCGAGGCCAGCACGGATCCGTTGATTGTCGCGATGCGAGCCATCGAACCCGATGCCCGCGCCGCGCGCAAAACAGTTCGACGACAAGATTGACTCCGTCGTGCGCCTCAATGGAACGCTGATCGCCAAGGCCCGCTTCGCGCAAAGCGGCTTCGCTCAGCCGCCCGACGCCACCTTCACGCTCCGCCTCAGCTACGGCGCGGTCAAGGGCTATAAAGAAAATGGAAAGCACATCCCTTACTTCACAACCATGGGCGGCGCCTATGAACACTCGGCCGAGCACAACAATCAGCCTCCCTACAACCTGCCGGATAAGCTGGTGACCGCAAAGTCAAAGCTCGATCTGAGCACTCCGCTGAACTTTGTTTCCACTGCCGACATCATCGGTGGCAACTCCGGCTCGCCTACGGTCAACAAGCAGGGCGAAGTGATGGGCATCATTTTCGATGGCAACATCGAATCGCTGTCCGGAAGTTCGCCTACAGCGACGTGCAGAACCGCGCTGTCTCGGTGGACTCCCGCGGCATTCAGGAAGCACTGCGCAAGATCTACGGCGCAACGCCCCTGGCCGACGAACTCATGGGGACCAAAGCGAGGTGCAAAGGCAGGAAAATAGTCTGGGTTAGCGTAGCGCTTTGCGCTGCGCTAAACCCCGCTATGCTATGGGATCGCCGGCTCCCCCCATCCTTGCCGCGTTGCGCGCAGGCAGCACCAACGGCTAAGACCACCGTAACCTTGCCCCAATATGACCTACCACTTGACCTACCACTGATACTGGCGGAACCGTCCACCGGAGGAGCTCTGCCATGAAAAAGTTGGGACTACTGCTTGTGCTCGCCGCATCACTGACCTGTTTCGGTCAAGAGCAGCAAACCACCATCTACATAGAGCCCCAACAGGGCTTTGAAGCCTATATAGCAGCCGCGATTTCGAAGAAAAATGTGCCTGTTGATGTGGTAACGGACCAGACGAAGGCAGACTACGTTCTTAAGGCCGCGCCCGTCGAAATCAAGTCGGAATCCACTGGCGGAAAGATCGCACGCTGCTTGTTTGCTTACTGCATCGGAATTGAGGACAAGGGGAATGTGTCCGTTCAATTCATCGACACGAGTTCCAGCAAGATGCTGTGGGCTTACTCGGTGAACAAGCAGAAGGGCGGCAGCAAGAATGAGCAGGCGATGGCTGAAGCAATCGCCAAGCACCTGAAGGATTTTGTTGAAAGTAAATCTGGAAAGGAAATTCTGGCCGCGCGGGCCTCTGAGCCGGAGACGGCACCGCAGCCACAGTTTTCAAACGCCGCTTTCCATCCAGAATCGGATCCTGGTGCTCGGGTCGAACCTGCGTTGCCATCCGTGAGCGTAATTGTGAAATCTACGCCTCCGGGTTGTGACATAAATGTTGACGGTAAATGGATGGGTAGCACGCCATCCACAATCCAACTGACTCCCGGCGAGCATATGGTCTCAATCGAGAAAGAGAATCTGACGCCTTGGCAGCGGACGATGACCGTGACTGCTGGTGGAAGCTCCACCATCGATGCAACTTTGTTGAAGCCGTAGCGGCTTTGCCGACAGATCACCGTCACCTTAGCCTAGCAGGCTTCTGAAACACTCTTCCTGGCAGGAGAGAGCACACCTCAGGCGCTGAAGCGCGGCTGATTGCAGTGGACTTAACGGCACGAGTGAACTCGTGCCATTCCCAAAAACGGCGGAACAGAGTTTCCGCAGCCTGCTTGGGAGCCGCTATCGAAGGCAGCAGGATCGGCCTCTGGAAAGATAAACAGCGCAGGTTTGGGGGGCAACCCAGGAGATCAGGCTGGCCAAATTCCCAACGCCGTCTTGCTAAGAATCTGCTGTTGCAACTCATGGAGTCAGCGGCAGCGCGCGAAACTCATCGAGATTCTTCTTGATGTCGGGCACACCCGGCCCCGGCCAGTCGGTCCCGAACAGAGTCTTGTGCGCGATTTCCTCAAGCCGCGGGAAAGTACTTCAGCAAAGTCTTGGGAGGAATGCCGCTGATGTCGAGATAAACGTTGGGATGCCGCCGGATCAGAAAAAATGCCGTCTGCATCCATAGCGGCCGGCCGCCGTGCGCCAGCAGAATTTTCAGCTTGGGAAAATCGACTGCCACATCGTCCACGTACATGGGATCGCCATACTTGTTTCGCGCTCCCGGAAAAATCGATGTTCCCGTGTGAAACATCACGGGCACTCCGTTGGCCTCGGCCGCGCGATAAATGATTTCCAGTTCCTTCACGCCGTTCAGGTAGTCGTTGGGAAACAGAAGCTGATGCGGCGGATGAATCTTGATCATCCGGATCCCCAGCCGCAGAATCTGCTCCATGTCGGCCAGAACATTGGTGGTGTGCCGCGGATGCAGGCTGCCGCACGAGAGCAGCCGCCTCGGATTTTCCTTCACATAGTCGGCGACGAACTGATTCACGCCGTTGGTGAAGCCGATCACCTCGGGCGCAACGTAGTTGATCAGCACCGCGCGGTCGACGCCGCAAGCATCGAGATATTTGAGGAAGGCCTTGGGCGACCGGCAGAACTCGAGCAATCTGCTCGAAGTTCGGCCGCTTCTTCTTCATGAGTTCCAGCGCGTGGGGCTTGAACATCTCCATCGGCTGGATGTGAATGTGGCAGTCAGTGATCATTTGACTGGAAGTCATGCCAACTGTTCGCGAAATAAGCAGGGCATGCTCAATTGCTCGCCGCGGCAAGCACCGCCCGCTTGGTAAAAACCCGAATCATTTCCCGCCGGTATTCTGGCGTAAGCGCCGAAGTGGTCAGAGGCTTGGCCGTGCGCGCCGCAATATCGCCGGCCGCTTCCGCCAGAGCTTCGTCAACCAGCTTCCCAATCAGCATGTCGCCTGCCCGCGCCACCAGCAGCGGCGCGGGATTCACCGCCGTCATCGCGATGCGCGCGTCCGCCATGTGCCCATTCGACCGCTTCATCACCACCGCAACTCCCGCCAGCGGATAATCGATCGATCCGCGCACGCGCAGCTTGCGATACACTCCGCGATAGCCGGCCGATTCCGCCGGCAGGAACACGCGCGTCACCAGTTCGTTCGGCAGCAGCTTGCGATAATTCTCGCCGTCGCCTGTATAGAAGTCGCTCAAAGCCATACGCCGCGACCCCGTTCGGCCCGACAATTTCGATTTCGGCATTCAGGCAAAGCAGCGCCGGCGGCGTATCTCCGGAAAACGCCGCCCAGCATTTCGTTCCGCCCGGAGCGACATGGCAAAGATTCTCCATCTTTCTTAATGCAGAATCCGCAGCCTTTGCGCCAGGTCAGCGACTGGTTGTACCAGAGGCAGCGCGTGTCGAGGCAAATATTGCCGCCGATCGTGCCCATGTTGCGCAGCACGGGCGAAGCCACGGTCGCGGCTGCTTCGGTGAGTACGGGATAATGCTGCGCGCAGGTAGCGCGGATTTCTCGATCGATGCTGAGAGTGGTGAGCGCGCCGATTTCGACCGCGCCGCCAGCTTGTGGCCGGATCCCGCGCAAGTCGCGCAATGCCGCGAAGATCCAGTGACGATACTCCGGCTCAAAAAGCTTCTGCCGCATCGACGGGATCAGGTCGGTGCCGCCGGCGAGCACGCGAATATTGCCTGCGTGTTGCGCGAGGAAGGCCAACCGCTTCGTCAGCGGCGCGTGGCCGCAGCAATTGGAATTCTGGAAGGCTCAATCCGCACCTCCCGCGGATGCTGGATGCTCGCGGTGCGCTGGGTCCAGCGCATGCCGCTTCGGCCCTTTGCCCTTGAAGCAGAGCGACCCGCCGTGCTCGCGAAAACGTCGCGGGATGCGGTGGGATCAACGCCCTCGGTCAGATTCAACGCTTTGTTCTTTCTCATCGCCCGCAAACGCCGCCAGCACGCGCTCAGGCGTGAATGGAGACTCATGCAAGCGCACGCCCACCGCATCATAAATCGCATTCGAGATCGCTGGAATCGTCGCGGCCAGCGATCCCTCGCTGCATTCCTTCGCTCCAAACGGGCCCTTCGGGATCGATGCTTTCCACAATGATGGGCTCGATCTCCGGCGACTCGACCGAGGATGGGCTGCGGTATTCGAGCATCCCCGGATTCATCAGCATGCCGTCTTTCCAAACCATTTCTTCCGTCAGCGCCTGCCCCATGCCCATCCACACCGAGCCAATGATCTGGCCTTCCACGGAGACCGGATTCAGCGCGCGCCCGCAATCGTGCGCGGCCCAAACTTTGTGTACTGTCACTTCGCCGGTCTCTTCGTCCACGCTGACTTCCGCCACCTGCGCCGAATACGAATACGCGGGCGACGGCCCAACGCCTCCGCCTTTGTGTTTGCCTCCCCGCGCCTCCGGCGGAGGCGCGTACGAGCCAGTCCCGGTGAGCGCGCCATGAAAATCGATCGCGGCAACCACCGCTTCTTCGAATGTCATCCAGTCTTTCGGTCCTTCTTCTTTGCGTTTCTGCTGCAACGATCCGCGCAAAATTTGCCCTTCGACGCGTCCGCTGACGGAGGCGCCGGCCTGCGTCACTTCCACTTCTTCCTCTTCATCCCTTTTCACGGCCGGCGCGGCGCTTCCCTTCTTGAAGACGACATCCTCGCGGAAGATCAAATCTTCTGCCGCACAGTTCATCTTCTTCGCCGCCGCCGCAGCGATTCTCTTCTTCACGTCTTCGGCCGCGCGCAGCGTCGCGTTGCCATTCATGAAGGTCACGCGGCTCGAATAGGATCCCATGTCAATGGGCGTCAGGTCCGTGTCGGCGGCGATCACGCGCACGCGCGCCAGCGAGCAACCCAGCATCTCGGCAGCAAGCTGTGCTGTCATGGTGTCGGAACCCTGGCCGATATCGGAAGCGCCAGTGTAGACCACCACGCCGCCGTCGCGGTCAATCTTGATGTTGACCGTCGAGTGCGGCATGTCAGAGCGGATAATCGAATTGGCCGCGCCGCTCACATAGTGGCTGCAGGCAATGCCCAGACCGCGTCCCCTGCGGCAGTGTGCCCTTACGCCGCTTCCATCCGGAGCGCTCGACCGTCTTCTCGATGCACTCCGGCAAGCCGTAGCTCTGCACGCGCAGGCCATTCACAGTGATGCATGGCGGCTTGAGCAGATTGCGCTGCCGAATCTCTGCCGAGTCCATTCCGATCTTCGCCGCAAGCTCATCGAGTTGCGATTCGAAGGCAAAGCGCACATTGACCGTGCCGTGGCCGCGCATGGCGCCGCATGCGGGCTTGTTGGTGAGCACGCGGTATCCGTCATACTGGATGTTCGGAATGTCGTAGAGCGCACCCAGCAACGCGCCCGAGTAGAGAATGGTCACGACGCCGTAGGAACAATACGCGCCGCCATCCTGGACCACGCGAGCTTTGACGGCGGTGATGCGGCCGTCGTTGGTGACGCCGGTCTTCAAGTCGATGATGGTGCGCGGACGTCCGCGATGCGCCCAGAAGACTTCCTCGCGCGTGTAAGTGATCTTCACCGGGCGCCTTGCGCCTTGCGCGCCGCCACCGCGGCAATGATTTCCAGCGGAATCACTTCACTCTTGCCGCCAAATCCTCCGCCCACCAGCGGCTTGATAACACGAATCTGCTGCATCGGCATTTCCAGCACCAGCGAAAGCTTGTGCTGCAGGTAATAAGGCACCTGCGTGGAAGACCACACCGTCAGCCGTCCCAGATTGCCGGTATGCGGATCAAGCTCGAACGAAGCCAGCGTCGAATGCGGCTCCATGGCGGCGTGCGTCACTTCGTTCGCAATGAATCGGGCTTCGCAAATCGTCGTCCGCCGTCGGCAAAACCCTTGTCGGGATCGCCAAACGCGTGGTGATAATCCTTTTCCAGATTGTGCGGCTTGCGGTCGTGGATGAGATCGGTCTCGGCCTTCATCGACTCTTCGGGATCGAAATATGCGGGCAGAACCTCATAGTCCACGTCAATCAATTCCAGCGCCTTTTCAGCGATTGCTTCCGAGACTGCAACCACGCAGGCCACGTTGTCTCCCACGTAGCGCACTTTATCGAGCGCGAGAGCGATACTCATCATGGCCGACGGGAAGAATTCCGAAAGGATTGGGCGCGTCTTCGCCGACGACGATTGTCACCACGCCTTCGAGTTGCTGCGCGCGGCTTGTGTCGATGCTTTTGATGCGCGCGTGCGGATAGGGCGAATGCAGAATCTTGCCAATCAGCATTCCGGGCACGCTGAGATCGTCAGTGTATTTGCCGCCGCCCGTGGTCTTTTCCGCCGCGTCGACCATCGCGGTGGGCTTGCCGATGATGGAAAAGTCATTCAGTTGATTGTCATTTCGCTTCGCCGCCAACTCCTGCTTCATTCCCTGCCGCTCCGCCTGAACTGCCGACTTGATCGCCTGCATACATCTGGCTGTATCCGGTGCAGCGGCAGAGATTGCTGCTCAACGCGTTGCGAACATCAGCCTCGGAGGGATCGGGATTTTCCGCCATCAGAGACTTGACCGTCATAATGAATCCCGGAGTGCAAAAGCCGCACTGCGCGCCGCCCCAGTCGCCATACGCTTTTTGAATCGCCGCCAGGCTGCCGTGCTCGCTCACGCCTTCGACGGTCGTGATCTCCTGCTCCTGACAACTCGCGGCCAGCAGCGCGCAGGACATCATGGCAACGCCATCGACCAGCACCGTACACGCGCCGCAGGAGGACTCATCGCAGCCACGCTTCGAGCCGGTCAAGTTCAGATCCTGCCGCAACACGTCGAGCAGCAGCGCGCTGGGCTCGATGGCCAGCTCGTAGTCGCGACCGTTCACCTTGAGTTCGACGAGTTCTTTTTTCATAAAGACCGTTTCTAGCTGCTGGCTCCTGGCTGCTAGCTCCTGGTGACCGCCCGCGCCTTGCAGCCTTGGCCAGTCGCTAGAAGCTAGCAGCTAGACGCTTCAATAGGTCGGCACAGTGCGATCCACTGCCGCGACCAAGCATCGATGCCGCCGCGCATGGACTGCGCCTTTTCGAATCCTTGCTGCCGCAGCCATACGGTTACATTCATCGAGCGCACACCGTGATGGCAAACCACCACGATGCTCTCCTCCGGATCAAGTTCCTGATGTGCGCGCGATGGAATATCTCCCATGGGCATCAGCTTCGTCCCGGCCATGTTCGCGGTTTCGAACTCCCACGAGTTCACGCACATCGAGCAGCGTAAAAAGCTCGCTGCTGGTCGAGTTTTGCTTTCACTTCTTCGGGCGTGATCTCGTAGTCCATGCGCTCGTAGGGTGGTGGCTCAGTTTGAAATCCGCGTCCACTCAGCGGCCAAAAGCCGCAGTTGATTCCATACTCACGGCGCGGCTGAAGCCGAGCCCTTTCAAAACGAATTCACATTTCGCTACCGTTTGTAGCCGCCGCTACTTCCCCGTCCACTTCGGCGCGCGCTTTTCCATGAACGCCTTGATGCCCTCCTGCGCGTCTGCCGTCTTCATCAACTCTTCCAGATAAATCTTCTCCGCTCTCGCCAGGCCTTTGTCGAAGTGCATTGCGTCCCAGGCGTAGATGGCCTTTTTTGTTACCGCCAACGCCGCGGCACTCAGCGTGATAAGTTCCTGCACGGCGGCTTGGACGGCCGTTTCCAAATCGTTGTCCGGCACCATACGATTGGCTAATGCCCAATTCGCTGCCTCGGTGCCAGAAATCGTTCGCCCCGTCAGAATCAATTCCGCCGCCCGCTTCTGGCCTACCAAAGCCGCCAGCGCTGTGCATGCCACCGGCGGATAACAACCGAGCTTAATTTCCGGAAACCCCCATTGGGCGGACGCCGTCGTGTAAACCACGTCGCAAACCATCGCCAACTCTGCGCCACCGCCCAGGCAGTGGCCATGTACGGCGGCGATCGTCACCTTCCTGCTGCTGACCAAGGCGCGAATCACTGCGTGAAACTTGAGCAGCATTTCCTCGACTTTGCCGGGAGTGTGCGCGGCGACATCGACGCCCGCCGAGAACCCGCGCCCCTCGCCGCTCAACACGATCACGGAAATATCCGGCCGCGATTCGATTTCCTGCAGCGCTTGCGCCAACGCTTCCATCATCGGAATGTCGATGACGTTCAGCGGCGGATGGCGCAGGGCGACCCGAGCTACAGAGGCTTTGCATTCCACCGCAACACGGGAATGTTCGATTTCAGCTGACGCGAGTGACACAGACCTCACCATTCCCTCAGCGGCTAAAGCCGCGCCTTTTGCTGGCAGTTACGGCACGAGTAAACCCGTGCCCTTCCCCAAATACATTCAAAACGATGCCCGAAGTCGAAGCTACAAATTAATCGCCGACTTTCTGACTTCTCCGATGCTGGCCAGTGGGTCGCGTGCGCCGGTTTTCTCGGCGATCCATTTCTTCTCCGTCTCAATAATTTCGAGCAGCAGCTTTTTGTCATCCGCCGACGGCATGTAATCTTTCACATGTTCCTCGTAGGTGCGATCGTCGAGGGGTTCGCCGGTCTGCGCGTGGAATTTCTGGCCTGCCCATTTTCCGATCTCGCGATTGAACTTGATATGCGGAGCGTACAGCTTGGGCTGGCCTGGTTTTAAGGCAGTGTTGAAGCGCTCGATCAGGCCTGCCACTTCGTCGCGATACAGATTGCGGTTGTAGTCGTTCAGGTCGTCGAGGTCCGGCGCCGTCTCGTTCTTGGGTTCGTCGTAGCGTCCTTTGACGCCCCAAACATAGGCCCAGTGGGCTGATGAAGAATGGTCAGTACCGAACAGGTCGTAGGAACTCGAGATCCACTTGTTGAGATATTTCTGGATCAGCCAGCCTGGAATCACTCCCGCTTCGACAATGCGGCGCAGGCCATCGTTGCCCGTACCCATGTGGAACGCCTCTTCGCGAAGCATGTAGGACATCGACCGTCCGAGCGGCGCAAAGGCCGAAAACTTCAGCATCTGCAGCTGAAATTTTCCATCGCGATCGACAAAGTCGGTGTAGGTGAAGAAGTCCATCCAGTTGTCGACATCGACGTTGAACGCGCCCAGCAGGCGCTTGTTGTCGAAAGCGCGACGCTCCAGCATTTTCTGGGCTTCGACTTTGCCGGAATAGCCGAAATGATCGACCAGCAGGGCGCACATCTGCCAGCCGTGGCGCATTTCCTCAATCATGACGCGCGTGATGGCGCGGCGGTCCCAGTCGGTGGGGGCGTTCTCGAGAAGATTGCGTTGCTGCTCGACGCTGGCGAACTCGGTGTCACCCTGATAAACGATCATGTTCATCAACGCATCGCGCATCTGCTGCGTGGGAATCTGGCGCAGGTTCTCCCACTTGCGCTTGCCCTTGTAGGCGCCGAATTCGATTTCTTCGGTGTCGATTGCGCCGTAAAGTGTGTCGAAGTGGAAGGCCTCAATATCCGCGGTGTTGACGCCGATGTCTTTGCGCCAGTCGTTGAACATGCCTTGCCAATCACTGAAGGTTCCGATCTTTGCTACTTTCCCAGGCATAATGCGCTCCTAAGCCAGATTCAGCCATACTGATTTCATTTCCGTGTAGTGTTCGATCGCGTGCGCGCCGAGTTCGCGGCCGAAGCCGGAACTCTTGTAGCCGCCGAACGGGAGTGACGCATCCATCAGGCCGTAGGTGTTGATCCACACCGTTCCGGCCTTCAGGCGGCGCGAGACGGCGTGAGCTCTCTTCAAGTCACGCGTCCAAACCGCCGCTGCCAAACCATACGGATTGTTATTCGCCTGCTCGATCACCTCATCAACGTCATCGAACGCCAGCACGGAAAGCACAGGACCAAAAATTTCTTCCCGCGCAATGGTCATATCGTTCTTCACGTCGCCGAAAATCGTCGGCTCGATGAAAAATCCCTTGCTGCCGTCTATGGCGACGCGATTGCCGCCAGCCACAAGTTTCGCGCCATCCTTCTTGCCAGCTTCGATGTAGCCCAGCACGGTATTGCATCTGCTCCTGACTGACGATGGCTCCCATGCGCGTCTTCGGATCCAGCGGATCTGCCGGCCGCATCTTGGCGGCTCGTGCAGCCAGTTTCTCAATGAACTCGTCCTTTACTTTGCTCTCGAGGAACAGGCGCGAGCCCGCGTTGCAGACTTCGCCTTTGCCGTAGAAAATACCGGTAATCGCGCCTTTGACGGCGCCATCGATATCGGAATCGGCGAATACAATGTTTGGCGATTTTCCGCCCAGTTCGAGAGTGATGCGCTTGACCGTGTCGGCCGCGCTGCGCATGATCTCCTGGCCGACTGCGGTCGATCCGGTGAAGGCAATCTTGTCGATTCCGGGATGCTTCACCATCGCCCGACCAATCGCGCCAGGGCCGGTGACAATATTAATCACGCCAGCCGGAACACCCGCTTCGATTGCCAGCTTTCCGAAGCGCAACGCGGTCAGCGGAGTCAGGCTGGCAGGCTTCCAGACGAATGGTGTTGCCGCACGCCAGAGCTGGGCCAACCTTCCACGACGCCAGCAGTAGCGGAAAATTCCACGGAACGATCAATCCCACCACGCCCACTGGTTCGCGAAGCGTGTAGGTAAAAGCGGTTTCCATGGTGTTCACGGTCTCGCCATGGATCTTCGTCGCGAGGCCCGCGTAGTAGCGCAAAACATCGACCACCATCGGCATGTCGACGTAGCGCGATTCGAAGATCGGCTTGCCGTTGTCGAGGGTTTCGAGTTCGGCAAACTCATCAATGTTCTTTTCGAGCAGGTCGGCGAGCCTCCAGATCAGGCGCCCGCGCTCGCTCGCCGACATCTTTCGCCAAGGGCCGTTGCGATCTTCGAGCGCACGACGGGCGGCTGCGACTGCGCGATCGACATCGGCTGAGGAGCCTTCCGCGATTTGAGTCAGCACTTCGCCGGTGGCGGGATTGATGGTGTCGAATTTCTTCGTGGTCTCGACCCACTGGCCATCGATCAGCAACTGACCCGGATCAACTTTCACTTTTGCTGCAAGCATTCTTTCATCCTCAAGCGGGGCGGGCGACGACGCCCGCCCCGGCACCACGTTATCAGTGTTACTACTTCGCCTTGAACACTGCGGGACGCTTTTCTACGTACGCAGCCAGACCTTCCTTCGCGTCTTCGCTCTGGAAGAGCAGTTGCTGGTTCTCGCGTTCGACCGCAAGAGCGGACTCCATGGGAATCTCCCATCCCGTCTGCACGGCGCGCTTGATGCGTCCGACGGCCTTGGCGGCCTTGTTTGGCGGACAGAACTGCTTGGCGTATTCGATCATGTTCTGCATGAAGCCGTCGCGTTCGTAGATGTCGTTGATGATGCCGAGTTCCATGGCCTCCTCGAACGAAAAGGTGTTGCCGGTCACCATCAGCTCGATCGCTTTGCTCTTGCCCACCATGCGCGAGAGGCGCTGCGTGCCACCGGTGCCAGGGAGAACACCGAGATTTACTTCCGGCAGCCCGATCTTGCCCGCATCCTTGCGCGCGATGCGGATATCTGCAGCCATGGCGATCTCAAGTCCGCCACCGACGCAGTGGCCATTGATCGCCGCGATCACCAGCTTGGGTGTGTGTTCCAGCCGCAGCAACATTTCGTTGGCGTGCAGGCAGAAGAAATACTTAAAGGTCGGGTCAACGCTTGAGAGCATCTTGATGTTGGCGCCGGCGGAAAAAAACTTGTCGCCTGCCCCGGTCAGCAGAATCACGTAGGCATCATTTTCCATGCGGGCGCGCAGGATCGCCTCATCGAGTTGCCGGTTCATTTCGTAGGTGTAGGTATTGGCCGGCGGGTCGTTCATCTCGATGATGGCTACGCCGCCGTCCCTGCGGTAGTTGACAAGCTGTTTGGTGCTTTCGCCGGTGGCCGGCTGCATCGTGGTCGCCATGTGTGTGACTCCTTTGTCCTTGATAGTCGTTAGATTATTTCCTAATCGGAACCCAGCTCCGATCTTAGTCCTCGGAACCGGTTGCCGTTTCTAAACTTTTATTTATGCCTTCCGTTCTTACTATCCGCACCTTTATGTGGTGTCATCAACCCGCGTAAGAAAATGTCGCTCATCTCGCGCGCGAGTTGCTCCGCGTCCGCGTCCACCCGCGGATTGTGCCAGGTGTAAATCCAGTTCATCATGCCGAACAGGCTGAGTACGGCGATGCGCGTGGAAAATTGCAATCCGCGCTCACGCTTCAGTTCATCCAGCAAGCCAACACAGATGCGATAGTATTCGCGCTTGATGGCCGACACTTCCGCGGCGAAGCCATTTTTCAACGCTTCCGCTTCGTGCGACAATACCTTCATCGCGGCCTGATTGGCCAGGAAGTACTCGAGGTGATTGAGGATGAAGATGCGAATCTGTTGCTCGGGATCGCTCACACCCTCGAGACGGGCTTTCAGCCGCTGCACGATGGTGGTGAATGTGTGCTTCTGAATAAGGAAAAGCAGGCGCTCTTTGGATTCGAAGTAGTAATAAAGGCCAGCCAGCGACATGCCGCTGGCGCGCGAAAGATCGCGCATGGAAGCGCCTTCATAGCCCTTCTTGCAAAACACGTCGGTGGCGTGAGCGAGGATCTCCGCCAGGCGGCGGTCGAAGCGCGTGGCGGACGCCGGCGCTGCGCGATGGCGCCGCGCGGAAACACGAGCTGCTGTTGACGGACTACCCATGGGCTGAAAAGGCACGCACCTATTCGAACGTTCGTTCGAATCGAGTATATGACATTGCAGACTGCTTTCACAAGCCCTGGTCGAACTTTCTCTTTCTTCTCTTTCTTTTTTTTTCTAAGGATGCGCTGGGGCAGGCTGCACCACCGGAGGTTGCTGGGTGACTTCTCTCTCGACCATCATGATTCTCTTCACTTGGTTCCGGTCGTAGGATAGGTCTTTGCCACCTGCTCGAACTACGACCTCTGTGGCCGAGACAGATTGCAGATCGCCGCTCAGAACTGTGCCGTCGCGCAGTTCGATGGTGTCGTGCGCCGAGGCCCCGAGTTCATAGCTGACGCTGCCACCGGAAGTGTCGTTGGGGCCGATCTCCACGGGAAATCTGCCCGCGTTAAATCCTTCCTTGCTGAACTCCAATAAATGCTTTCCGATGCCGAACTGCACGATCTTTGGAGTCGTGCCGGCGTCGGTTCCGTCTACCTTGACCGCCGCTCCTTGAGGAACTGAGTTGACGGTCATCGAGATCGTGCGGGGAGGACGAGCAGGCCCCAACTCAGGCGGCAGGTACTTAGCTACCAGCGATACGGACACGGGTGTGCCGGAGCACCCGATTGTCGTCTGAAACTTAACGGTTTGCCCCACTCCCACGCTGCTTACGTTGATGATTCCCTCGCCGATTCTCACTTTGTTTTTATCGAATAGGTACAGGGAAAAACCGGCATTTGAAATCATTTTTCCCCACAGGTTTTCCGCCATCGTCTCCGTCATAAAGGTGCGTTCGCTTCCGATCGAACCGATTTCCTTGAACTTGCTGAAGCTGAACCGCAAGACAGGCGTACCGGATTCCGGCCAGACGATTACCTGAGCGGGTGGGTCTTTGGCATAAGTGGTGGAGGCCAGCAGGCAGACAACCAGGAGAAAGCGAACAGGCATGTGTCGCAACATATGGCAGCGAATGTAAGATAGAAGTGAGGAGAATTGCAAGCAGCGGCCCGACTTGTACGCGAAGGACTTGAAGCAACTCAGTTCGTCGGGAATCTAGTTTCTTACGTCGGCGAGCAGTCGCTCGACCTCGCTCTTCACCTCGCCGATCAGCGGCAGGAACGGCAGGCGCGCGGGGCCACCGAAGTAGCCGTTGAGATCCATGCCGTGCTTCACACCCGGAACTCCGAGTTCGCCCACCACCCGTTGCGCGGCTACGGCAATGCGCTCCTGCTTGAGGTGCGCCAACTCCCTATCGCCCCCTTTCCATGCGGCATAAATCTCATAGCATGCAGTTGGCGCGACGCAGGCGAAGGCAAGGACCGCGCCTACCGCTCCGGCATCGAGTGACGGATGCAGCTTCTGCGCCGCACCGACCAGAACCTGGAATCCGACTTCCTTTTGCCGCGTCTTCATCTTGCCGACCGCGGTGACAGCTGCCGAGGATGGCTTGGGCACAGACGAACCCGATAATCCTCCGACCTGCACCAGTTCCCTGCCCTCACCGTTCGAGCCGGAACTCGCCGCGGCGAGCATGCGCGGCGTGACGGCATCGAAGGTCTCGGTCACCGTGGCGCTGCGTTGAACGTGCCGCGTACCTGCTACCATTTTGCGGACCTTTTCCACGTCGCCACTCGATTCCTTGATTCCAATCAGGTTCGGATGCTCTGCCAGTTCGATCACTAACTCGGCAGGCATGTCATATCCGGTGGCTTGGGGAAAGTTGTAAATGATTACGGGCAGCGGCGAGCGGTCGGCCACGGTTCGATAAAAAGCCAAGATGTTGGCCGGTTGCATCTGCTTCTTGTAGTAATGCGGAGTGCGAACCATGGCAACGTCATAGCCCAGTTCAGCGGCGTATTCCGTGAGGTGCAGCGTTTCGATCGCCGATTCGGCCCCCGTGCCGGCGACCAGAACTTTGTGGGGAGCCGCGGCCTCGCGCGCTGATTTCAGCACGTCCCGCCGCTCCTGATCGGAAAGCAGGATGGCCTCTCCGGTGGAGCCGAGCACGACAATGCCGGCGCAAGGTGTACGTGAGTAGCGGTCGACATTGCTCTCGAGCTTTTTGTAATACACGTTGCCGTCGGGATAGAACGGCGTGGTGATGGGAGGGAAAATTCCGTGAAGCAGCATGGACGCCTCTCGCCTCAATTATGCCATCCCGGGACGCTGCGAGGATAATCTCTAGCGCCGTGCTACTGAGCGTTCGGCGTGCAATGCCTGCAGCGCACGAATGTTCAGTTCCCCGCGCTGCAGCGCCGCAATACCCTCGGCCGCCGCGCGGGCTGCCGAAAGCGTGGTAAGCGTGGGAATTCTCGCCGTGACTGCGGCGCGGCGGATCGCCTTCTCGTCGAACCACGGCTCCGGCCCGGACGGAGTATTCACAATGAGGTGAATGCGCTGGCCCTTGATAAAGTCCACCACGTTTGGGCGGCCTTCTTTCACCTTATAAACGCGGTCGACCTTCATGCCCGCCTCTTCGATCACATCGGCGGTACCCGACGTAGCCACCAGCTTGAAACCCATATCCACAAATTTCCGCGCCACGTCGGCAACGTGCCGCTTGTCATGATCCGTTACGCTGATGAAGACTGTTCCCTGCGTCGGCAACTTCTGTCCCGCGGCCAACTGCGCTTTGGCGAAAGCCTCGCCGAAGCTGTCGCCCACGCCCATGACTTCTCCGGTGGATTTCATTTCCGGGCCAAGCACAGTATCGACGCCAGGAAACTTGTTCCAAGGAAACACCGGAGACTTCACGTAGTAGCAACTTCCCGTATCAAGATCAGTGCGGCGGTCAATATTCTCCGGCAGGAATTCGCGAAGCTTGCGGCCAGTCATCAGCCGCGCCGCAATCTTTGCCATTGGCACGCCGGTGGCTTTTGAAACGTAAGGAACCGTGCGCGAGGCCCGTGGGTTCACTTCGAGCACGTAGACTTTTCCGCCCTCCGAGCCGTTGCCCGAGCCGCCGTTCCCGCGCGGGATCGCGAACTGAATATTCATCAGCCCGACCACCTTCAGGGCGCGCGCGAGTTTGAACGTGTAATCGCGCATGCGGGCCATAAGGGGCTGTGGAATGTCGACCGCGGGTAGCACGCACGAAGAATCGCCGGAGTGAATGCCGGCCTCCTCGATGTGCTGCATGATGCCGCCGATCACCACGTCTTCGCCGTCGGAGAGCGCGTCGACATCGATTTCAATCGCATCCTCGAGGAAGTGGTCGATCAGGACGGGACGGTCATGGGAATACTCGACCGCCTCCTTCATATATCGCACCACGGATTCCTCGTCATAGGCGATGACCATGGCGCGGCCGCCCAGTACGTAGGAAGGCCGCACCACCACGGGATATCCCACGCGCTTCGCTCCGTCGATAGCCTCTTCGAGCGAAGTCGCCATCACACCAGCCGCTTGCGGGATTTGCAGCTCTTCGAGCAGTTTGTTGAAGTGCTTGCGATCTTCGGCCAGATCGATGGACTCCGGAGAGGTGCCGATAATCTTCACGCCGGCCCGCTTCAGCGGTAGGGCCAGGTTGAGGGGCGTCTGGCCGCCGAACTGCACGATCACGCCCACGTCCGCTCCCTTTGACGTTTCGTGCTGATAGATCGCCCACACATCTTCGAAGGTCAGCGGCTCGAAGTAGAGGCGGTCGCTGGTGTCGTAATCGGTCGAGACGGTTTCCGGATTGCAGTTGATCATGATCGTCTCGTAACCGTCCTCGTGTAGGGCAAATGAGGCGTGACAGCAGCAGTAGTCGAACTCAATTCCCTGCCCGATGCGGTTGGGCCCGCTGCCCAGGATGATCACTTTCTTTTTGTCCGTTGGGGCGGCTTCGTCTTCGTCCTCGTACGTCGAGTAAAGATACGGAGTGAAGCTTTCAAACTCGGCCGCGCAGGTGTCCACACGTTTGTAGACCGGCATCACACCGTGCTTCTTACGCAGGTGGCGAACCTTCTCCTGCCCTTCGAGCCGCCAAACGCCCGCCAGACGCCCGTCGGAGAAGCCCATGCGCTTGGCGTCGCGCAGCACCGAGGTCGGGATCGACTCCATCGGATGCTTCTCCAACTCAAGCTGCATGTCATTAATTTCTTTGAGTTGATAGAGGAACCACGGGTCCATCGAAGTCATCTTCGCGATCTGCTTTACGGTGTGGCCCTGCCGCAACGCATACTGCACGTATGCCAGCCGCTCGGGATGCGGCGTGACCAGCCGCTGCGTCAGAATCTTGGGCTCAATCTTTTCGCCGCCGACCCGTTTTCCGGTATCGAGGGAGCGGATGCCCTTCATCAGCGCCTCTTTGAAAGTGCGCCCGATGGCCATGACTTCGCCGACCGACTTCATCTGCGGCCCCAGGTTTTCGTCCGCGCCGGGAAACTTTTCGAACTGCCACTTGGGAATCTTCACCACCACATAGTCGAGCGTAGGCTCGAAACACGCGGGAGTTTTCCGGGTAATGTCGTTGGGGATTTCGTCGAGCGTGTAACCTACGGCGAGTTTCGCGGCGATCTTCGCAATCGGGAAGCCCGTAGCTTTCGAGGCCAGCGCGGAAGAGCGCGAGACTCGCGGATTCATCTCGATCACCACCATGCGGCCGGTCTCAGGATTCACGCCGAATTGAATGTTCGATCCGCCGGTATCGACGCCGATTTCGCGGATCACGGCAATCGAGGCGTCGCGCATGGCCTGGTACTCGCGGTCGGTCAGCGTCTGCGCCGGAGCGACCGTGATGGAATCGCCGGTATGCACGCCCATGGGATCGAAATTCTCGATCGAGCAGATAATGATGACGTTGTCCTTGGTGTCGCGCATCACCTCGAGCTCAAATTCTTTCCATCCCAGCACCGACTCTTCAATCAGGGCCTCGTGCACGGGAGAGAAATCGAGGCCGCGGCCGAGGACTTCCATCATTTCTTCGCGGTTGTAGGCGATGCCGCCGCCCGAACCTCCCAGCGTGAACGACGGCCTCACGATCACGGGAAAGCCGATCTTTCCCGCGAACTCGATGCCATCTTTGACGTTGTTCACCAGCGCCGACTTGGGAACGTCGAGGCCGATCTTCTGCATCGCGTCTTTGAAAACCAGCCGGTCTTCCGCCTTCTTGATGGCGTTGACGTTGGCGCCGATCAGGCTGACGTTGTATTTTTCGAGGACGCCGCCGTCGGAAAGCTCGATCGCGAGATTGAGCGCAGTCTGCCCACCGACCGTCGGCAATACGGCAAAACCAGCGCTCGGCGACATTTCCCGCTCGATGCGGATGATCTCTTCGAGATATTCGAGCGTGAGCGGTTCGATATACGTGCGGTCGGCAATCTCCGGGTCGGTCATGATGGTCGCTGGATTGGAGTTGGCCAGCACCACTTCATACCCCTCAGACTTGAGCGCCTTGCAAGCCTGCGTGCCGGAATAATCAAACTCAGCCGACTGCCCAATGACAATGGGCCCGGAGCCGAGGATCAAGATTTTCGAGATGTCAGTGCGTTTGGGCATTGGATATTTCTATTCTTAAATCTGTCATCCCGACCGAGTCAGTTGAACGGCGAAGCCGGTCAACTGGCGAGTGGAGGGACCTGCTGTGTGCTTCAGCTACCCGGCACCGCAGTCACGCCGATTGCTTTCTTTCGGGCTCAAATTGATGTCGCACATACCATTCGGTGGCTAGATCCTCCCACGTTGGATTTCGTTGGGCGATAAGCCATTCTTTCTTTGTCCGGTTCCAACGTTTCAATTGCTTCTCGCGATCGATCGCTTTGTTCACATCGTCAAACGACTCGTAATAAACCAGACGGTGACACTTATATTGCCGTGTGAAACCTTCTATCAGATCGTTCTTGTGCTCGAGGATGCGCCGGTGAAGATTGTTTGTCATCCCGATGTACAGCGCGCGAGACTTGCTCGCGACCATGTACACGGTATAGTGATGCTCTTTCATGCTTCGCCACACTCTGTCATCCCGACCAAGGAGAATGAGCGGCGAAGCCGATTATTCTCCGCGTGGAGGGACCTGCTTTCCGCTGGCAGCATCGGCGCAGCAAGCCAACAACAGGTCCCTCGACTGCGAAGATCGTTCGCTTCGCGGACGATCTTCTCCGCTCGGGATGACAGTAATTTCATCTCGTCACGGCGCGCCTTGAAGATGCGTCCTTTCAAAACTCTTCATCTCCCTTAATCCTAGCTTGCCTTTCCGGAAACAACCACGCTAGCGTGACGCCGAACACGCCGGCCTCCACAACGGTAATAGGCCAGAACCAAATCGCGCGCCAGTCCGGATATATCCGTAAGATGGCGACGAACGCAAGGCAATGAATCGTCAGCAGGCAGGCAATGGCGAGCCAGAAACTCCGGTGTCCCCAGCGTCGTCTCGATTGCCGAACTGTGACCCAGAAGAGCAAAGCAGTGAACACCAAGAATCCGATCCAACCGCCTCTAAACCAGCCGTTAATTTTGTCTGTAACACCTAGCTTGCTCGTCAGCGCAAAGAACAACGCAAATACCGCGAGCGAAGCGAACGCCAAGCCGATATAGAGCACCAGCCGTCGAACCACCCAACCGAGAGTTCGTCCCTTCGGCTCGGTATCCGCCACCGACGATGCCCTCACCCTTTCCACTCCTCCATCATCTTCGTGAAATCCTTAAACAGATAATGCGAGTCATGCGGCCCCGGCGCGGCCTCCGGATGGTACTGCACGCTGAACAGCGGCAGGTTGCGGTGCCGCAAGCCTTCCAAAGTCGAGTCGTTCAAATCGATGTGCGTGAGTTCGACTTCGCTCTGCGCCAGCGAATCCGGATCGACCGCAAAGTTGTGGTTATGCGCCGTGATCTCAATCTTTCCCGTCGACAACTGCTTTACCGGATGATTCCCACCATGGTGACCAAACTTCAGCTTGAAAGTTTTTCCGCCGAGCGCGATGCCGGTCAGTTGATGGCCCAGGCAAATTCCAAAGATCGGCTGCCGCCCCATCAATCTTCGAATCGAATCGACCGCATAAGTGCAAGGCTCCGGATCGCCCGGCCCATTCGACAGAAACACTCCATCCGGCTTCAACGCCAGCACATCCTCCGCCAGAGTTTGCGCAGGAACCACCGTCACCCGGCAACCTTCACCTCGTAACTTGCGCAGAATGTTTTGCTTAATGCCGAAATCGTAAGCCACCACATGAAAGCGCGCCGGCTCGTCTTTTACCCCGACCTGAGCCACCGGCTCATGCGAGCGTTCGCCCACTTCCCACACATACGGGTTCTTGGTGCTCACTACCTTCGCCAAGTCTGTGCCATCCATCTTCGGAATTGAGTTGGCTTTGGCTACCAGCTTTTCGGCGTCGCTCTCGATGGTTGAGACCACGCCGCGCATCACGCCGTGGTCGCGCAGATGCCGCACGAGCGCGCGCGTGTCGATATCCGACAGCACCGGGACCTTGAATTGCTCCAGGTATTCGTCCGTCACCTGCTGCGAGCGCCAGTTCGAACTCACTTTCGAGAACTCGCGCACGATCAGGCCTTCGATCCACGGACGCGTGGCTTCGTTGTCTTCCTGATTGGTTCCGTAGTTGCCGATCTGAGGATTGGTCAGGACGACGATCTGTCCTGAGTAAGAAGGATCAGTGAAAATTTCCTGGTAGCCGGTGATGGAAGTATTAAAAACGACTTCGCCGTAGCATTCGCCTTTGGCGCCGTAGCCTTTGCCTCGGAAGACTCGACCGTCTTCGAGCGCAAGCGTAGCCTGCATTCTCGCTCCAGTGTGTGGATTTTAAGAATTTTATCAGGGATTGCCGTCGGGGAAAAGCGCGGAACCGGGCATGGGTGTGGAAAACCCATTGTGCGTATTCAACCCGCGAGGCGAAGCACGGCTTTCTACCTTACCCTGCCCAATTTATCCATCGGCCAATAGCCAAATACAGCTTTGCCATAGATGAAGCTCTCATTCACGGGACCGAAGTCGCGGCTGTCGTTCGACATGGAGCGGTGATCACCCAGCACGAAGTAGCAGTGCGGTGGCACGACGACCTCCGGATAGGATCTCGTGTCTTCGTAGGCGGGCGGAACGTAATCTTCGTCGAGCGCTTCGCCGTTCACAAACACTTGTCCGCCGTCGATGCGGATACGGTCGCCGGCGAGCGCCGATCACGCGCTTGATATAGCTCTTCGAAGGATCGCGCGGATAGCGAAACACCACAATGTCTCCGCGCGAAATCGGCTCCAGACGATAGACGAATTTGTTGACGAAAATACGCTCCTGGTCGGCGAGCGAGGGCATCATGCTGGTGCCTTCCACCTTCACCGGCTGGTAGATGAAGACAATGATGAACGCTGAGATCGCCAGCGAAAGAATCAGGTCGCGAAGCCACACCCAATGCCGGACGCAGCCGGACCGGGGCATGAAGTTCCTCTGGCTCCTGCGGTAAAGGCGGCGACGCTAGTGTTGCCGGCGTCGCGGGTTCGTTAGGTGGCGTATCGGGCATGCGACTTCCTATTGTATACATTTGAGGGCCCTCCAGTGCCACGCGCTGGACGTAAAACAAGGTAAAATTGGGGTAGGACCTGTTAAGTGCGCAGAAGGAGCACTTCAATGTCCCTCTGGGCTCGAGCGGAGCCCTTCCCAGGTATTCTGTGAGATGATTCGGGAGACTATCATGACAGCGAGCCGTTGGTTTCAAAGCAAGTACGCCTATCGCGCCCTAACCGTCATTTTTCTCCTTACGGTAACCTTGACCATGTCGGCTCAATGGACTGCTCAGGGGCAGGAAGACGAAGGGGGAATTCCCGCCTACAACGCCGGGCCGCCGCCAAAGGCGCCAAGCTGCCTGCGCATTCTGACCAAGGCCGATCTCTGGGGAGCCGACGCGCAGTATCCCTACCAGACGCATGCTTATGAATTGGCGGCGAAGATTCCGACCGTGCTCCATCAACAGCCCTGCTATTGCTATTGCGACCGCATGGGCCATAACAGCCTGCACAGCTGCTTCGAGAGCACACACGGCGCCCGATGCTCCACCTGCCTGAAGGAGCTCTACTACTCCTATCAGCAGCACCAGAAAGGCAAGACCGCGGCCAGATTCGCGCCGGGATCATCAAGGGAGAGTGGAAGCCGATCGATCTGGACGGCCGCGACCATCAACTAGCTTTGAGTACCTGATACGCAGTACCCAGAACCAGTAGCATTAGCTGAGGACGCGCGATTTCCTGCGTATTTTTCCGGGTGCCGGGTATTGGGTACTGCCGACCGATTGCCCTATACCCGCACTTTAAGTGATACTTGAGTAACGGCTCTTTGAAGGTTCGACGAGCCTAAGGAGTCCACCATTACTACGAGCACAGGAAAAATTCTCCACATGGCTCAAAAGGCTACCCCAAGAAATCATCCGTCGCGGACGACCCGCGCGTTGCTCAGGCACTGCAGAATTACGAAGCCGGACTGCGCGCCATGCAGGAGCACAAGTTCGAGAAGGCGAAACCGCTGTTTGAGAAGGTGCTCGCCGGGCCCAGCAAAGAACTGACCGACCGCGCGGCGGTCCATCTCAGCACCTGCAACCAGCACCTGGAGCGCGTCGTCCACCCAGCAGTTCAAGAGCGTGGAAGAGCACTACGACTACGCCGTCTCGCTGATGAACGTTGGCGATTACGTCACCGCTCGCGAGCATATCGAGAAGCTGCTCAAGCAGGCGCCGAAGACGGATTTCGTCGTCTACGGTTTGGCTGCGCTCGATTGCCTTACCGGTCACGTCGAAGATTCGCTTAGGCACCTGGACGAGGCGCTGCGCCTGAATGCCGGCCTGCGCTTCCAGGCGCGCAATGACTCTGATTTCCAGAACCTGGCGGAAGATCCTCGCTTTACCGAGCTGTTATACCCGGATCCCGGGGCCGACCTGGCTTCGCCGGAAGGCCCTTTCCGGGAAGACGAATCTTCTTAGACACGATCTGATCGGAGATTCCGATGGAAACCAGAATCGCCGATCTGCTGTCCTTGGAGAAAGCCACGCGCGAGCGCGGTTTCCGCGTCGTCGCCATCGGCGGCGGCACCGGCCTTTCTACACTACTCAAAGGACTCAAGGTCTTCGCTCTCACGCCGGCGGAAATGGCCGCAGCCCGGCGCCGTCACCCGTCATTCGCGACCTCTGCGCCGTGGTCACCGTCAGCGACGACGGCGGTTCCAGCGGTCGCCTGCGCAAAGAACTCAACATGCTTGCCCCCCGGCGACATCCGCAACTGTATCGTCGCCCTCTGCGAAGATGAGGCTTTGCTCTCCAGCTGTTCCGGCATCGTTTCGATAAAGGTTCAGGCTTGAGGGTCACAGCTTCGGCAATCTTTTTCTGGCGGCGCTCACCGAAATCACCCAGGACTTCTCCGAAGCCGTGCGACTGTCGTCTGAAATTCTGGTCACTCGCGGCCACATTCATCCCGCCACGACATCCAATATCGAACTCGAAGCGCTGATGGAGGATGGCACGCGCGTCCGCGGCGAAACCAAAATTACCGCCAGCAAGGTTCGCATCCAGGAACTTTCTCTGGTTCCGCCGAATGTCGAGCCGCTGCCGCAAACTCTGGATGCCATTGCCCGCGCCGATATCATCAGCGATCGGTCCGGGCTCGCTATTCACCAGCCTCATTCCCAACCTGCTGGTGCATGGCATCGCGGAGGCCATCGTCGACTCGCCGGCAACCAAGGTTTACATCTGTAACCTGATGACGCAGGCCAATGAGAGTCTGGGCCTCACTGCCGCCGATCACATTCGCGCTTTGAATCGCCACGCCCACCATCAGATCTTTCGATTATGCCCTGATCAATCGCACGCCCATTTCCAATCGAATTCAAAGCCAAGTACGCGCTCGAGGGTGCATGCCAGATCGTCGCCGACCTTGAAGCGATCGAGGCGCTGGGCGTGATCCCGGTCCTGGGAGATTACCTGGAAGAAGCTGGCTCGCCCGCCACAACACTGCCAAGGTCGCGAGCGACCTGATGCAGATTGCGCCCACGACCGGTGGACAGCACAAATCGCGATCCGTCGACCATCCCCCCGTGTCATCCTGAAGGTCTCCGCGAAGCGCTTTCGCCGGCGTCGGTTCGCTGCCTGATTCACCCTTGCGCCTGTAAAGTTTGGCCCCTAAGTTTCGGCGCCTAAGAGTTTCAGCCCTTGGGCCGGACACGGTAGAATGTGCGCATATGAAATCGTCACGGATGAAAATGTGGCCGCTGGCCTGCCTGCTCGTAATTTTCACCCTGCTGGGCGTTGCCGCGGCGCAGAAGGATAAAGAGAACGAGGGGACTGCGGTGTTGAATTTTCTCGTTCTCAAAGAGGACAACGGCAAGCCCGTACGCAACGCCGCCGTGATAATGCATCCAGTGAATGCGCACGGTAAACAAAGCCGCGGCGGGCTCGAACTTAAAACCGATTCGGCGGGCAAGACCAAGTTCGAAGAGATTCCCTACGGCAAATTGCGCGTGCAGGTCCTGGCTCCCGGATTCCAGACTTTTGGTCAAGATTACGATGTGGATCAGGAGCGGATGGACTTCACCATCAAGCTTAAGCGCCCACAGGGCCAGTACTCCATTTACGGGGACAGCCCGCAAGCCGGACGACAACAAAGGCAACAAAGCGCCACCGCCCGATCCCAATGCCAAACCGCAGTAGCAGTTTCCAGTTTCTAGTTTCTAGTTTTTGGTTTCTAGCTTTTGGTTCTTGCGGGTTGGGTGTTCACGAGAAACTAGAAACCGGAAACTGGAAACGGTTCTTGGTAGAATTCCGACCATGAACTACCTCCTCAAAACCGAGCCCACTGTGTATTCCTTTTCGAATCTGCAGCGCGAAGGCACAACTGTCTGGGATGGCGTTACCAATCCCGTCGCGGTCAAAAATTTGCGTGGCATGAAGCCGGGCGATGAGTTGATTATTTATCACACCGGGGGCGAGAAAAGTGCTGTGGGGACGGCGACCGTGATATCGGTAGAGGCCTCGGACTTGAAGAATCCGCAGGTGAAGATCAAGGCCGGCAAACCGCTAGCCAAGCCGGTTACCCTGGGCGAGATGAAGGCGCACAAACTGTTTGCGGATTCCCCGCTTGTGCGGCAGGGACGGTTGAGCGTCGTTCCACTGACCGACGCTCAACACAAATTTCTCATCGGCGGCTAAGGCTGATCTGTCCGCGCGCAGTCGGGCCTGCGGTAACCGAGCCACGAGCCACGTTTTATGCGCGTTCAAGCGCTGGAGTTCGCCGCTCGTTCTCACTGCCTCACTGCGCTTTTGCATCACGCCGGATCAGGGCATGATCCACAAAGAAGCCCAGGCCGACCGACAGCGGAATCACGCCAAAAGTGGCCGCGATCATCGCGTCCGGCTCTACGCGCCCGATCAGCACAAATGTGGCGATATAGCCCAGCGCCCCGCTCACCAGCAGGATTCCAGACCGCCGCGAACGCGCCGCTTCCGAGAGCTCCGGTTGCATGGGCACATCCACTCCGCGCGCAATCGCGGCCAGCCGCTCCTCGCTACGCAGCTTGCGCACCCGGAAAAAGGTGTACATCGCGGCCATCGGGATGCCAAGGGTCATCAACACTGCCGCCAGTCCCACAAGGTTGCCATCCATCACGTGCCTCCTGACCCCGGCGCTGTTTGTTCCTGGCACGGTGTCACAATAGCTACGCAGGCGCGGAAATAAAAGTTCCCGTTTCGAGTCCCGATCAAGTTATTTTCTGGAACCGGCTTTTACGTGTTCGGAACCCCGACTTACAAGACTTTGCAAATTATCGCGTTTCGCCGGCCATCGTGCCCGTACACTAAAGCTACTCAAACGATTACAAGGAGATTTTCAGCGATGGCGTTCAACCCGGCGAAGACCAACGTGCGTGCCCGATTCGGCCTGGCGATTCTGCTCGCAGCCGGCCTCCTGGCTGCGCGGCCCGCCTCTGTGCGCGCGCAAGAGACCGAAGAGACGATCAAAGTCAATGACGTCTCCCGCACCTTCGTCGTACATCTTCCCGTCGGATACGATCAACAAACACATTATCCGGTCGTGATTGTTTTTCACGGGGAAAACCAGGATGCCGACGACGTGGCCCGGATCACACACTTCAGCCAGTTCGCCGAAAAAAATGGCGTTATCGCGGTCTATCCCAATGGCATGCGCCACCAATGGAATATCGAGGTGCAGGCGGAGCAGCTACCGCCGCCGATGCCACGACGCGGCGGGCGCCACGGAGGATGGGGCGGAGGCTATCCCGGCAGTGGGCAGAGCGCCGGCCAGAGTCCCGACCAGACCAAAAGTCGCCCCGAACCCGCCAGCGATGTTGCCTTCCTCAACCAACTACTGGACCAGTTGGCCGTCAAATTTTCGGCAGACACGCAGCGCATCTATGCCGCCGGATTGGGTGATGGCGGATTTATGGCGCTGCGGGCCGGTTGTAGCGTCTCCGGCCGCGTCGCTGCCATTGCCGCTGTGAGCGCAGGCTTTCCGAAGACGATGATCTGCCTACCCGAGCGCGCCGTACCCGCCTTGTTCATCAACGGCACCGACGACCCAGTCGTTTCCTACGGCGGCGGGACTTTCAAGCCGGGCCGCTTCCGCGTGCTTTCAGCCGAGGTTAGCGCCAAAACGTGGGCCAAGGTGAAC
Organism: uncultured Acidobacteriaceae bacterium; assembly: GCA_963784085.1. GTDB lineage: Bacteria > Acidobacteriota > Terriglobia > Terriglobales > Acidobacteriaceae > Sulfotelmatobacter. The sequence goes on from CAWAQH010000021.1 coordinate 69,524, forward strand.
CGTTGTGAGGAAAAACCTACTCAGGGCAAGCAGCCGCCGGCCGATAAAGCTACCGGCGGCAAGGAAATCAAGACCTTCACTTTTAATGGCTGCCAGGATAACGCCGAGGTGTTGCTTTATGCCTTGAAGAATGGCGGCCATGCCTGGCCCGGCGGCGAGCAATATGAGTCGGAAAAAGCGGTGGGTAAAGTCAGCCACTCCCTTGACGGAAACGAAACCATCTGGGGCTTTTTCGTTTCGAAGAAGCTCGCCGACAACAGCTCCGGAAGGAAGTAGAGTTCCTCACGCCAGCTTCGGGTGCGCATCGGGATAGAACTTGGCAATCATTCGCCCCGTCATCAGGCCGCCTTCGTATTCCGGAATGATCACTTCATCCGCGCCGGAATTGCGCATCGCTTGCGCGTAGCGCGACTGCCCGGCCCGCGTAATGATGCGGGCCTTCGGATTTAGCGCCTTTGCCGTGACCGTGATGTAAAGATTGTCAGCGTCATTATCGATCACAATGCACACTCCTCGCGCGCGCTCGATGCCGGCCGACTGCAGCACGTCGTGCCGCTTGGCGTCCCCCTGGATGCTAAGCACTTTTTCCTTCAGCAGCTCGCGAAACAATCCTTCGTTGGTCTCAATCAGTACAAAAGGGATCTTCAGCCGGTTGAGCTGGTCCACCACCGTCCGCCCCACCTGCCCGTATCCGCAGATGATGAAGTGGTCCTGCAGTTTCTCGATGCTCATATCGTTGACCATGCTTCTCCAGGCCTCCACTCCTTGCCGCTTGAAGAGCGTGACTGCCACGCGCTCTGCTACCCACAGTTGGAATCCAAACACGCCTAGATACACAAACAGCGAGAAAAGCTTGGTGGCATTGTGTACCCGCCGGGCATCGATTGCATGCGGCTGGATCATCCAGAACAGCGCGTCCTGCCAACCTAGCCCCTCCATCCGCCGGTAGACCAACACACACACCAGGCTGAAGCCGGCAAATACCACCAGCGGCAGCCATAGCCGCCGCAAAAAGAGCAGCAGGATTCGTAGCATGGAATGGCGATGCTAGCAGGCTCCGGCCGACCGCAAGAGGATGGGCGTCCGAATTGACCCACTCATCCGAATCGTCCTCTCCTGCCCCAAAAATGCCCCCCCCGCTCCCATCTGTTCTGTACGCCGGTTTTGAATCTGCCGGGGCGGAGGGGACCTGACTAACGAATCAGCTCTCGTAATTCGCGGCGAAGAATCTTCCCGGAGGCTGTTTTTGGGACGGCTTCGACAAAATGCACTTCGCGCGGCTGTTTGTAGCCGGTAAGACGCTCCGCGACAAAGCCGCACAATTCGTCTTGCATCTTCTTGCTCGTAACAAACCCATCGCGCAGCGCGATGAATGCTACCGGAATCTCGCCCGCCGCCGCATCCGGACGGCCAATGACTCCGCACTCGCGCACGGCAGGATGTTCAAGCAACACCGCTTCCACTTCCGCCGGAGCAACGGGAAACCCCTTGTACTTGATCATCTCCTTGCGCCGGTCAACGACGCGGTAGAAGCCCTCGGCATCGCGAGTGACAATGTCACCAGACCAATACCATCCATCGCGCAGCGCTGCGGCCGTCGCGGCTGGTTCGTTCCAATAGCCGAGCATGATCTGTGGACCACGCATGACCAGTTCACCCGGCTCGCCGGTTGGAACCTCTGCCGCATCATTCGCGGAGACATTCACTTCCGATTGCCCCATCACTCGGCACTCGGTCTGGGCGAGAGGTTGACCAATCGAATCGGGCCGGTAAAGTTCGGGCTCCAGATAACCGACGTGGGTGACCGGCGAAGCTTCCGTCATACCATATCCCTGACAAACCAGGATGCCGGTAAGTGCGGTGAACCTGCGCGGCAAATCGGGCGCCAGGGGCGCGGCGCCGGACTTCACCCAATGCACTTTGTGGTCCTTCGGGAACTGGCCTGCTTCTGCCGCCAGACACAGCCCATCCATCGCCGGCGGAACCAGAGGCATCATGGTGATCGATTCTTCCACCAGCAATGCGGTGACGCCCTCGGCGTTGAAGCGCGGCATCAGCACCAGAGTCGCGCCCAGAACCATCGACGGATTGAGCATCACGTTCAAACCATAGATGTGATAAAGCGGCAGGAAGCACAGAATATTGTCGTTGCCATTGAGCGCGCTCGCACGCGGCCCCAGAAACTGATAAACATTGGCCACCAGGTTGCGGTGCGAGAGCATCACTCCCTTGGGCAATCCGGTCGTACCGCTCGAAAAAGGAAGGGCCGCAATGGCTTCCTGCGACGGTTGTGCCGGCGTGGGGAGGGTCGCGCTGGCCGGCCGCAGCAGATCGCCGAATGGCTCCGCGCCGCTTCCCTGCCGTCGCGCGCAAAACACACGCCGCAAATTCTTCAGCCCGGAAAGATCAACGCCTTCAATATTGGCCCCATCTGTAATCAAAAACACCGCTCCGGAATTTTCCAGCTGATATCGCACCTCGCGCTCGCGATAGGCTGGATTTAACAGCGTCGGGACCGCCCCCGCCAGGGTCGCGGCATGATAGGCCGCGCAGAATTCCCAGGAATTGGCAAGGAAGATCGCGACCACTTCTCCTGGACGCAATCCGGACGCAACCAGCCCTCGGGCCAGACTCTCTACCAGGTCTCCGTATTCGGCGTAGGTGAACCTGCGGCCGCAGGAAGTGTCCACGAGTGCAAGCTTTTGCGCGTGACGGCGGCAAGATGCCAGGACGGCATCATGCACAAACACGTTTTCAGCGTCGGCGTAGAGTTGCGTGCGCAACACATTCATGGCGGAAGTGATTGTATCGGAAGGCGCAGTTAGGCGCTGGGGCTCTGATGTGGCCGCTGTTCAGCCTTCTCCTGCTGGCCACCTTGCAAGAATTTTCACTCTATCTCACGCCTCCGGGCCGTGTCACAATCGTTTCAACCTCCGTCCGGTTTCCCCGCCTGGATGGGCAGAACGACGAAAAGTCGCAAGGGATATCGATGAAACTGGCCACCAGGTTTCTGCTTCTGTTGGGTTTGTTTAGCGGCATGTTTGCCCAGGCGCAGATCTCGAGTTTTTCGCACGTTATCTTCGTTATTCAGGAAAACCGCACGCCCGATAATCTCTTTCAGGGTCTGTGCACGTCGCCGTTCGGCACCAAAAAGTCCTGCAATACCAGCCCTACGGGCTCCCAATACGACATTCAGACCAAAAGCTGGCTGGACAAAACCGCTACCAGGGGTACCACCGACCCGACTCCAACCGCGCTCGACGGCGATTTCGATCCCGATCATAACCACGCGGCATTTACCGCGATGTGTGACGTGAGCAAGGGAGCTTGCAAGATGGATGGCGCCGCCGTCGATGGTTGCACCGGTACCTGCCCTACTCGGGCTCAGCTGAAGTTTGTAGAAAATACGGACTCGCTTCTGAACCCCTATCTGACGCTGGCCACATCCTACGGATGGGCAAATTACATGTTCCAGACCAACCAGGGGCCCAGCTATCCCGCACATCAGTATCTTTTTGGAGGAACGTCGGCTCCGAGCGCGGCGGACGATGCCATCGCTACTTTTGCGGCCGAGAATGTGAAGCCGGAATTAGGCAGCACGGTCGCAGGATGCATCGCAATCTCCACCACGACGGTCGAATTGATGACCGCGCAGGGTGAGGGCCAGACGATCTATCCGTGCTTCGACCATGAAACGATGGCGGACCTGTTCGACAACGACAAAATTTCCTGGAAATACTACACGCCGAGCAGTGGGTCCATCTGGACCGCTCCCGATGCCATTGAGCATATCTGTGTTCCGAGCAAACCCACCGGCGGGGTATGCACGGGCCCGGACTGGGTAAACGATGTGGTTCTGAAGTCTGCGCAAGTCCTTACCGACATCAGCAAGTGTGATCTGGCCCAGGTGAGTTGGGTGATTCCGGGCGGCAAGAACAGCGATCACGCCGGATCCAATGACGGCGGGGGCCCGGCCTGGGTGGCATCGGTTGTCAATGCCATCGGCAATAATCCCAAGTGCAAAGATGGTGAAGTGTATTGGGACGATACTGTCATCATCATTACGTGGGACGACTGGGGCGGCTGGTACGATCACGAGCCGCCGACCTTTCTGGCGGGAGCACAAGGCGACTACCAGTATGGATTCCGTGTCCCCTTCATAGTCGTCTCCGCGTATACCTCGGCAGCTTATGTGGACAATGCGCGAATGGATTTCGGCACCATCCTGCGGTTTACTGAGCACAATTTTGGCATCCCGGAGGGGTCACTGAATTTTGCGGATGCGCGCTCATCCACCGACCTCACCGAGTTTTTCAACCTCAACCAGGTGCCCCGGGTTTTTACCACCGTTCCAAGCATTCGCGATGCGAACTACTTTATCAACGACAACTCTCGCCAGGGTGATCCTGACAATGACTAGCATGCCGACCAAGACCCGCACTGAAGATTTGCAAGCGACCCCGGAGAAACGATGAATCTGACTGTCAAGGCCGTATTTCTATTAGCGTTCTGTGGAACGTCCTGTGGAACCCTGCTGGCACACGGCCAGATCACCAGTTTCAAGCATGTCATTGTGGTCGTGCAGGAGAACCGAACTCCCGACAATCTGTTTCAGGGGCTGTGCACGATGCCGTTCGGCACCGCCAAGTCCTGCAGCACCAAGCCAAAGGGATCTCTGTACGACATTCAAACCAGAAACTGGCTGGATAAGACTTCATCCACCGGCACTACAAATCCCACCACCACCACACTTGTCGGCACGTATGACCTCAGCCATGCGCACTACGCTTTCACCACCCAGTGCGACGTCAACGCTTCCGGGGTCTGCAAAATGGACGACGCCGCCGGTACCCCCTGTGTCTCGGGCACCTGCCCGTCCCGGCCCGCGTTCGCCTATGTCATCAACGCGAAGTCGATTTTGAGCCCCTACCTCACCATGGCCACGTCGTACGGATGGGCCAACTACATGTTTCAGACCAATCAGGGACCGAGCTTCCCTGCCCACCAGTTTATTTTTGGAGGAACATCCGCCCCCAGCGCGTCCGACGATGCCATTGCTACTTTTGCCGCCGAGAATCTCTCGAACCACGACGACACCGTTGGCTGTATCGCGGACGAGGGCGTAACCGTGAGTTTGATCACTCCGGCCGGAGAAACAGGAAGCACGTATCCTTGCTTCGAGCATACAACTCTGTCGGACCTTCTTGAAGGCGTAGACGTCACTTGGTCCTACTACACTCCCAACAGTGGCACCACCATCTGGACTGCGCCCAACGCGATTGACCACATCTGCATGCCCAGCGCTCCTTTCGGTGGGGTCTGCACCGGTCCTGAGTGGACCGACCACGTGCTCTCCCCCCGTCACAGATTCTGACGGATATCAGCAAATGCAACCTTGCGCAGGCCGTCTGGGTAATGCCCACGGGCCAGAATTCCGACCACTCTGACACCAATACCGGCGGCGGGCCCGCCTGGGTCGCTTCGATCGTGAATGCCATCGGCAGCAATCCCAAGTGCAAGAATGGAGAAACCTACTGGGATAACACCGCGATTCTGATTACCTGGGACGATTGGGGAGGCTGGTACGACCACGAGCCGCCGACCATTCTGGCGGGTGCGCAGGGCGACTACCAGTACGGGTTTCGTGTCCCCTTCCTGGTCGTCTCCGCTTATACCCCGCCGGCCTATGTCGATAACACGCGCATGGACTTTGGAACGATCCTGCGGTTTCTCGAGCATAATTTTGGCATTGCCGAGGGGGCGCTCAACTTTGCCGATGCGCGCGCCAGCACCGATCTGACGGAGTTTTTCAACCTGCAGCAGGTTCCCCGGGTTTTCCAGAAGGTTCCGGCTGCGCTCGACGCCAACTACTTCTTGAATGACAAGACACCGCCGACAGATCCGGATGATGATTAGCATTTCTATATGGCCACAAGATTGGACTGGAGAGAAAAGTCGTGAAACTGACTGCCCCCACTCTTCTTTTACTGAGTTTCTGTGGTACGGTCCTCGGCCACGCGCAGATCTCGAGCTTTAAGCACGTGCTCGTGGTCATTCAGGAAAACCGCACGCCCGACAATCTCTTTCAGGGTCTGTGCACGCCGCCGTTCGGCACAAGCAGTTCGTGCAGCATCACGCCGACCGGATCGCAGTACGACATTTTGACCAGCAACTGGCTCGACAAAACTTCCTCGACTGGAGTCACGCAGCCGACGGCCATCGCACTCGACAACGATTTCGATCCTTCCCACACGCACCCGGCATTTACCACCAGCTGTGACCTGAAGGCGGGAAAATGCAAGATGGATGGAGCAGCCAGCGATTCGTGTACCGGCACCTGCCCATCGCGCTTTGCCTACAGCTACGTCAGCAATTCGACGGCGACGATAACTCCGTACCTCACTCTCGCGACCTCCTACGGCTGGGCCAACTATATGTTTCAAACCAACCAGGGCCCAAGCTTCCCGGCTCATCAATTTCTTTTCGGAGGAACTTCCGCCCCCAGCGCGGCTGACGATGCGCTCGGCACTTTCGCCTCGGAGAATATGACGCCGTACACCACGCCCGACGCGGGATGCGTCGCTCTCGAAGGCGTGGTCGTCGAGTTGATCACCACGAAAGGTGAGCACTCCTCCATCTATCCCTGCCTGGATCACGAAACCATGTCCGATCTGTTCGACGACATCGGCGTGAGTTGGAAATATTACACGGAGAGTAATGGCTCAATCTGGACAGCGCCCAATGCGATTGAACACATCTGCGTGCCCAGCGAACCTACGGGAGGAAAATGCACGGGCTCCGATTACCTTAATTATGTCGTGATCAAGCCGTCGCAAATCCTGTCTGACATTGCAGACTGTAAGCTGTCGCAAGTGAATTGGGTAATCCCGACCGGTGCCAATTCCGATCATCCCAAAGGCAACCAGGGCGGCGGACCTTCATGGGTGGCTTCAGTCGTCAATGCCATCGGCAACAACCACAAGTGCAGCGACGGCGAGCTGTATTGGGAAGACACTGCCATTATCATTACCTGGGACGATTGGGGAGGTTGGTACGATCACGAGCCGCCTACGTTCCTCGCTGGGGATCAAGGTGACTACCAGTATGGTTTTCGAGTTCCGTTTATTGTGGTCTCGGCCTACACTCCGCCCGCATACGTGGACAATACCCGCATGGATTTCGGAACCGTCCTGCGGTTTCTTGAACATAATTACGGCATCGCCGAGGGCGCGCTCAACTTCGCGGATGCACGCTCCACCACCGATCTCACAGAGTTGTTCAACCTCAAACAGGTGCCACGCGTTTTCCAGACCATCCCGAGCAGGCTTGACGCAAACTACTTCATCAACGACAAAACGCCGCCCACGGACCCGGATGACTACTGAAGATGAGGTTCGCAGAGCGGTGCCGCGATAATCAGTCGGCTAGCTGGCTAATTTCTTCAGAAACTCCCGCTCATCCATCCTGTACTTGAAGGCTTTGCGGCCGTCGATGAACACCACGGGAACTTCATCATTGAACTGCCGGCGCAGTTCGCCGTCGCCATCCACATCCACTTCCTGCCAGGTGAAACCACCGCGGCGCGAAAGTTTCTCCAGGCTTTCCTTCACCACTTCGCAAAGATGACACCCCTTGCGCGAGTAGACTACAACTTTGCGGGAGTCTTGCACGGGTGGATTGTATCGCTGTTGCCGCATCCTCTGGCAAGAAAAAAAGACAAAGGAAGGCCGGCAGAGATCCCTCTTGCCCGAACCGAAAAAGTTCGGGAGTAGAATCCCAGAATGGTCGATCATAATTCGCAAGCTCTGCGTGGCAAAGCCTGTCTCGTCACTGGCGGGGCTAAGCGTCTCGGACGTTCCACCGCGCTCGCGCTCGCCCAGGCTGGTGCCGATGTAGCCATCACCTTTCGCGAATCCGCCCGCGAGGCGCACCAAACGGTCGTCGACCTGGCTAGCTTTGGCGTGCGCGCCTTCGCCCTGCACTGCGATGTCACCGACGAGGCCAGCATCAAATCCATGATGAAGGAAGTTGGCCGCGAACTGGGCCGCATTGACATCCTGGTGAACAATTCAGCCATCTATGCCGACGTTGATTTCGAGCGCATCACCTTGCGGCAGTGGGATGCCATGTTCGCTTCCAATACCAGGGGGCCATTTCTAGTGTCCCGCGAGGCCCTGAAGTGGATGCGTCGCAGGCGCCCTGGATCGAAGCGCACGGCGAAGATCGAAGCCAAGATCGTCAACATGGGCTCGCTCGGCGGCATCCGCCCCTGGCCCACCCACGCGCACTATTGTGCCTCGAAGGCTGCGGTCCACATGCTGACCAAGGCCATGGCAATGGCACTCGCGCCCGAAATCGCCGTCAACGCGGTAGCTCCCGGAGTGATCGATCTCCGGGACCATAAGTATTCGACTGCTTTCCTGAAGCGCATGGCGGGAAAGACTCCGATGCTGAAGAATGGAAGTGGGGGCGACATTGCGGAGGCAGTCCTGTTCTTCGCTACCGCACCGCAGTTCATTACCGGGCAGATTCTCGCCGTGGATGGGGGCCTTGGGTTGTGAAAGTGGAACGTGCGCCCGGCGGCCCGACGAACCCACTTCGTATCTTCTTTCGTCCGCCCGTCCCGCACTATATTAGAAAGTGATGAAGAACCCCGACCCATCCCGAGCGCCCCGCGTTGCTGTAGCCATCATGGCCGCGGGCAAGGGCACGCGCCTCAAGTCGCAACTTCCCAAGGTCCTACACGAGGTGGGCGGCAAGCCCCTGTTGGCGCACGTAATCGCTGCCGCCACGCATGTAGTTCCACCCCATGATGTGTTCGCCATCATTGGGCATGAAGCTGGCCGCGTTCGCACTGCTGTCGCCGCCACGGGCGTAAATTTTATTCTGCAAGCTGAACAGCGCGGCACCGGCCACGCCCTGATGGTCGCGCGGCAACCGCTCTCCGCGTACGACCACGTTCTCGTTCTCTCCGGCGACGCCCCGCAGATCACGCCCCAAACCATCGCCCACCTGCTCAACTTCCATCTCGACCAGCAGGCCGCCATGACGCTGCTCAGCACCGACCTCGAGCATCCTACGGGCTATGGCCGCATCATTCGGAAGACTTCCCGCAGCGCGGAAGTCCAGGCCATCGTCGAGGAAAAGTCCACCAGTTCAGCGCAGAAGAAAATTCACGAGATCAATGCCGGCTTCTACGCTTTCGCAGTGCCCGAGTTATTCGCGCACATCGAGAAGCTTTCCACCGCGAACCCTCACGGCGAGTACTACCTCACCGATATGGCGGGGGTTCTACGCAGGGCGCGAGAGCGCGTCGTGGTCTGGAAAAGCGACAATCCCATGGAAGTTCTGGGCGCCAACACTCGCGCCGAACTCTCATTCATCGATCGGCAGATGCGAATGCGCAAGTGCCAGCAACTCATGGCCGATGGCGTCAGCATTTTCTATCCCGAGACGTGCGTTATCGATAACGACGTTGAAATCGCGGCCGACACTGTGATCGAGCCCTTCGTCCAGATTCTCGGCAAAACGCGAATTGGAGCCAACTGCCGCATCCGTTCTTACTCCGTGATCAACAATTCTGAACTTGCCGCCGGGGTTCTCATTCGTCCGGGATCCATTCTTGAAGAGGCCCGCGTCGGCCCCGGCGCGGTAATCGGCCCTTATTCGCATCTGCGTCCCGGCAGCGAGATCGGCGAGAGCGCTCATGTTGGAAATTTTGTCGAGACCAAGAAAATCAGGCTGGGCAAGGGATCGAAAGCCAACCACCTGACCTACCTCGGCGACGCTGAAATCGGAGCGAACGTCAATGTGGGCGCTGGCACCATTACTTGCAACTATGATGGTGTTCACAAGCACACCACCGTCATCGAAGACGGAGCCTTCATCGGCAGCGACAGCACTCTGGTAGCTCCGGTGCGGGTGGGCAAGGGCGCCTATGTGGGAGCGGCATCGTGCATCACTGACGATGTACCCGATGACTCACTCGCAGTGGGTCGCGGCCGCCAGATCATAAAGGAAGGTTGGGCCCGCCAGAAACGCGCTGCCGCGAAGTCAAAATAAAAAAGGCACCGAGACATGTCCTCCGTGTCTCAGTGCCTAGCCTTCTCTGACAAGCCCGCATCGGGCAGTTTTCCTGCCTAACCTTCCTGCGTTACTTCGAAAGCGATGCAAACAGCGGCTGCCGCATCAGTGACTGGAACTCCGCGTCGTTCTCCTTGAAATGCAGATTGAACTTGGCACCGTCGGAATCGACAACCAGCTTGTCCATGGCTGCTTTTTCCACCGCCGAGGCGCTGGTCTTCTTGTACATCACCACCAGCTTCATCGCCGTGGAAAGCGTGGCCGCAGACAATGAATCCGAGGTCACAACTGTCAGATCGAAGTTCACGCCGCCGGAAAAATCCATGGTGTAGTGCGAGCCCATGATCCGTTTCTTTACCGTTTCAAAGTCTGCGACCTTGGAGGCATCGCCCAGGGCCGAGCGGATCATGTTCTGCGTTCCCTGCTGATCCAGAATGCTCCAGAATGAGGCGGAGTCCGCGCTTCCCATCATCTCGGCCATGGTCTGGTTCGAGTCCACGTTCAGGATCTCTCCGTCGCGGGCGTCCAGGGCCAGATGCAGCGCTGAAGGCTCCCCG
>CAWAQH010000022.1:0-26879 GCA_963784085.1 uncultured Acidobacteriaceae bacterium
GCTGCGGCGCGCCGAACAGTAGAGTATTGCTTTCGTTCTTCGAAGCGTACAGCAGCGTGAGGCGTTTTCTCTTGTCGGCGAGGGCGTACAGCGTTTGCAGGTTTCTTTTCGGCTTCTGGACTCGCCAGCTCTTTCAGGTAACGCTTGCGAAAAAGCTGCCAATGTTCCGGCTGGGCGTGGTACCACTTCCGCAATCGTCGGAAGGCGCGAGGTCGCGCAGCCATCGCAGGTCGATCTCGGCTTTGCTAACTCCGCGAGGCCAGAGACGGTCCACGAGAACGCGCGCTCCGTCGGAGCGTGACGCCGGTTCGTACACCCGCTTCAAGGCGACTGGCATAGCTTTGCGGCTCGCACCCTTGCACTGTGTTGCTTTGCTTTATCATTGTAAGTCGAACGCGATCGTGGCCCTGTGGGAAACTGGGCACAAAATGCAGATGACGGGGGTCAAATGGAATTGATGGCAGCGGGCCAGGGGCAGCGCGGACGATGGACGCAGGCTTCGCCGTCCTGGATTGGAATCCTGCTGACTTCATTGCTCGCGCTGGCCCTCTTTCGGGCTGCGACGTCGAGCGCCGCAAGTCCGATGCCGAACTTGGCCTCAATCCGCAGCAATCCGCCGGGCGCAAAATCTACGACTACTGTGACCGCTGTCACGAGCCTTATACCACAGAAAGGGAAAAAGGGCCCGGGGCTGAAGGGAGTTTCCAGCACCAATATCTTTCGCTCAGCGGGCTGCCGGCCAACGACGAGCGCGTGACCGACATCATCCGACTCGGCCGCAACGAAATGCCTGCCTATAGCCAGACGTTGAGTTCGCAGGACATTCAGGACTTGCTGGCGTATCTGCATACCTTGTAGCGATCCCGCCAGGATTTTCTGGGCGCATGCGTTCCTTTCGTGGGATAATCCTGCCGTGAGAAAATTTCCGCAGCGAAGTCGGAACTGTTTCGCAAACTGCCTTCGGTCGACGAAGTATTTGCGCATGCCCGCGTCAACTCGTTGGTACAGGCATACGGTCACGATCCCGTCGCAGATGCGCCCGCGCAGTGCTGACGCGTCTGCGCGATGCCCTCGCTTCCGAATTGCTGGATCGCGACGGCCTGCAGACTTGCTCTCGATGGTCTGGCGAGCGCGTATCGAAATCATCTTCGCCGGGCGCTGCGGCATTCGCTGCGCCCGGTCATCAACGCGACCGGCGTGATCCTGCACACGAATCTCGGTCGCGCCCCGCTGGCCGAATTTGCGCTCGCCCACATGCGGGAAACTGCCGGAAGATTATCCAATCTGGAGTTCGACCTCGACTCCGGCGCTCGCGGCAAGCGCGACGTTCATGTCGACCGTTTGTTCCAAGGCTAGCCTGCTGAGCAACCTGGCGAAGAGCTCACCTCGACAGTCAATCCGACCATCGTCGTCAACAACAACGCAGCCGCGGTCCTGCTGGCGCTCAACACGCTGGCCGAAGGCGGCGAGGTAATTGTTTCGCGCGGCGAACTGGTCGAGATCGGCGGATCGTTCCGCATCCCCGATATAATGGCAAAGTCGGGCGCGATTCTGCGCGAGGTCGGCACCACCAACCGCACCCGCGTCGCCGACTACGAAAAAGCCATCACCGACCGAACGCGACTTTTATTGCGCGTGCATCGTTCGAATTTTGAGATCACAGGATTCACCGAACAGGCATCCACCGCGGAACTCGTCGCCCTCGCTCGCGAGCGCCGCATAGCTTTAATGGAAGATCTGGGCAGCGGCGCGCTCGTCGACTTGCAGAACTTCGCGTCGGACGGCGAGCCCAGCGTGCTCGACAGCCTGCGCGCGGGCGTCGACGTCGTTACCTACAGCGGTGACAAACTGCTGGGCGGTCCGCAAGCCGGATTGATCAGCGGCCGTGCGGACTTGATCTCACGTATGCGCGCGAATTCTCTGTTCCGCGCGCTTGCGGGTCGACAAGCTCACCTATGCCGCGCTCGAAGCGACGCTGCTCGCCTACGTGAAGCGCGACCACGATGCCATCCCGGCATTAAGAATGATGCGGCTGACGAAAGAAGAAATCGGCCAGCGTGCCGAGCGCTCGAGCGCGCGTCGCAGACCAGATCAAGTCAAGTCGAAACTGAAGATCGAGATCATCGACGGTGAATCCGTTATCGGCGGCGGCGCCGCGCCGTCATCCGTGCTGCCGACTCGCCTGCTGGCGCTGAGTTGCGACCGGCCTGAGTGCGGACGAAATCTCCGCGCGCCTGCGCGCCTCCGATCCCCCGATCATTGCGCGCGTCGAGGAAGGACGAGTGCTGCTCGATTTCGCACCGTATTTCCGGATCAGGATCCGATGCAGTCGCGGCCGCGCTGCAGCGAATCGCCGCTTAGTCGCTTCGGCATCGAATGGTTGTTTGGCCGCTCTCTACACCATCGGACATTCCACTCGCCCGATCGACGAATTGATCGCGCCTCTGCCGGCGCATGCAGATTCAGACCCTGGTCGACATCCGCGCGTTTCCCATGTCGCGGCGGCTGCCGCAATTCAATCGTGAATCACTGGAACAAACTCTGCCGGCGGCCGGAATCCAGTTATTTGTGGATGAAGGATCTGGGCGGCTATCGCAAGAAGACTCTCGAAGATTCGCCGAACATTGCGCTGCGCAACCCGAGCTTCCGCAATTATGCTGACTACATGCTGACGCCGGAATTCGAACCGCGGCGACGTCGGAAATGCTGGCGCTCGCTGAAAGTTCCCGCACCGCTTACATGTGCGCCGAGCGCTATATTTTCGCTGCCACCGCATGTTGGTTTCCGACTGGTTGGTCGCGCACGGGCATGAGGTGTTGCACATCGATGGCACCGGCCCGGTGAAGCCACACAATCTGACCGCAGAGGCGCGCATGATCGACGGCCGACCTGATCTATCGTGGCGACCGGTTGCTGTAAGATTCAGCAAGCGTTCCAACTGACTTTGAGCGAAATATGATCGTCGGCACAGGCATCGACATCGCCGAAGTCCCCCGCATCCGCCAGTCGATCGAGCGTTTCGGCGACCGATTTCTGCAGCGCATTTACACTGCGGGCGAGATTCGCTATTGCGATTCCAAAGCAAATCGCGTCGAGCGCTACGCCGCGCGCTTCGCCGCCAAAGAAGCCGCCATGAAGGCGCTGGGCACTGGGTGGAATCACGGCGTGCGCTGGCGCGATTGCGAAGTTGTCGCGCATGCCCGGAGGCCGTCCGACGATGTACTTTCCACGGCAAGGCCGGAGAGTTCGCCGCCAAACTCGGCGTGAAGAATGTCGCGCTCTCGATTTCGCACACCGTGGAACAGGCCATCGCGCAAGTGATTCTCGAAAGCTGAACCGTCGCGCGATGAGCAGCCAATGATGACTCCGAGTTGCAAGAATCTTGCCGCGCAATCCTCTGCGCACGAATCCGCTTCGCCCATCTGCTAGACTGTCGCATTCGCATCCACTATGTCTGCTACCCTTCACGACTGCTGCCCCAATTCGCGCCGCTCCGAGATTCCTGAAAGCACGATTCTGCTGGCGGCCCTGGGCCTCACCAGCTTCGCCGCACTGTTGCTTGAACTCGCGCTCACGCGACTGTTTTCCGTCGTGCTCTTCTATCACTTCGCGTTTCTCGCGATTTCGATCGCTCTTGCTCGGGACTAGGCGCCGGCGGCGTCTTCGCTTATCTGCTGAAGAGGCGGTCTGGCGGCCACGAGCACACGCGCACGCTGGCCGCGCGACTGTGCATGACGAACTCGCTGGTCGTGCTGGTCGTACTTGAAATCGTTCTGCACGTTCCGGTGGCCTTGAAGTTTCACGGGAGAAATTTTCGTGCGTCTGACCGTGATCTATCTGGCTGCGGCTGTGCCCTTCTTCCTGACCGGACTTCTATTCTCGGTGGTCTTCGCGCGCGAGACCCGGCGGATCCCGCGGCTCTACGGCGCCGACCTGTGTGGCGGAGCCTTGGCTTGCCTGGCGGTCGTCCCACTGCTGAATTGGGTCGGCGGACCCAAACGTATTCTGGTTGCCGCCATCGCAATGGCCGCGGCGGCCATGGTCTGGGCAGAATGTCGCCGGGCGCGCGGAAAAGCCGCGGTGCCTTGCTGTCGCCTTCCTCGCTGCTGATCGCCGTGAATCATTCCGGCCGACTCATCGACGTGGTCTATGCCAAGGGCATGTTCCGCGATCCGGCGTGGGTGGAGTTTGCGCGCTGGAATGCTCTCTCGCGCGTGGAAGTGGATCGCCAGGGTCAGGGCAAAGCCATCGTCATCGATGCCGACGCTTCCACCTACATCATGAATGCCGACCTCGCCCACTGGCACGGCTACGGAGTGGGAGCACGATCTGATGTCCGCGCCGCCCGCGCTGGCCAACGTTCTGCGCCCGCACGGCGAGTTCGCCATCATCGGCCCCGGCGGCGGCGTGGACGTGCTGCGCGCTGTGGCCAACGGCAGCCCCAGCGTGACTGGGATTGAGATCAATCCCATCATCGCCGACACCATCATGCGCGGCCGCTACGCCGACTATTCGCAGCATCTCTACGAACGTCCCGAAGTCCACATTCACGTGACCGACGGCCGTTCGTTACATGCGTTCGACGCCGCAACAATTCGACGTGGTGCAGATGACGCTGGTGGACACCTGGGCTTCGACTGCCGCGGGCGCTTTCGCGCTCAGCGAAAACAATCTCTATACCGTGGAAGCCTTCCGCGAATATTTCGATCATCTCAAGCCCGATGGCATGATCGCGATCACGCGCTGGGAATTCCGCCATCCGCGCGAAGCGTTGCGCGTGGTTTCGGTCGCGATGGAGGCGCTGCATCAGCCTCGGTGTGGCGGATCCGGCGCGCAACTTTCATCGTCGCCTCGCAGGGCCGCTCGATGAAGACGGAATCCCGTGGTGGTGCTGGCCAAGAAAACGCCTTTCACCGCCGAGGAAGAAGCGGCCGTGCAGGCCATTTCGACGCAATACCACGAACTCAGCCCGCTCTACCTGCCGTCCGAGATCCGCTGGCGACAGAATCCGTTTGCCGATCTGATCGCGAGCAACGATCCTTATCCGCTTCGCGCGAAACTTACGCCTACAACGTCGCTCCGGTCAGCGACAACGCGCCGTTTTTTTTTTTCACGCTCAAAGCCGGGCAAGTTCTGGGCGAGCAGGGCCTGCGACGCAGGCATCGACTGGAAGGTAAATCTCGGAGTGCTGGTCTTGCTGCTGGTGCTGGTGATTTCGCTCGTCGCGGTGCTGGCGTTTCTGATTCTGCCGCTCGCGCTGCGCGGCGGAAGCCGGCAGTCGCCGCTTCCGCTGCTTTATTTTGTCGCGGTCGGCCTGGGCTACATTCTGGTGGAGATTGCTTTCATCCAGCGCTTCGTTCTGTTTCTCGGACATCCGACTTATGCGCTGACGGTGGTGATTTTCCTGCTGATGCTCTCGAGCGGCGCCGGCAGCCTGTTTTCGCGCCGCTGGCTTCCGCGGCACGAAATGGCCTGGATGCCGCTTGCGCTGGTGGTCGCTCGCCTTGCTGGCGGATGCGTTCTTCCTTCCCCGCTGCGCTGGCGGCGTGGGTGGGACTGGCTTTCGGCTATCGCCTGCTGGTCAGCGGCGTGCTGTTGGTTCCGCTGGGATTCGTCATGGGCATGCCGTTCCCCACGGGGTTGCGCGCACTGGCGGCGACGCCCGGTGCTCGACGTACCTGCGGCCGACGAGCTGACGCGAGGACAACGCCGTGGAGTGGGCATGGGCGATGAATGCCGCCGCCAGCGTGCTGGGCTCGGTGCTGGCCATGGTGATCGCGATCCAATTCGGCTTGACCGTAACCCTGGCCTGCGGAGTGGCCGCCTATCTGCTCGCTCTGTTGCTGCTCCCGGCACTTCGCGCGCAAAGCCGGCTTAGCCACGCTCGGTTTGTTATGATGCTGCGATAGGCAGGAATGGCAGGCGGTCAAGTTGTTCCATGTGCTGCCCAGACGCGAGATTGAATCGCGTTCTGAGGAAATCATTTGCCGAGCCAGAAGCAACTCAAGTGGTCGCAACTGCGGGTCGGCCTCACGGTGATCGTTGCCAGCCTGTCGCTGGGCTTTCTTGTTGTTCCTCATGTCGGGCACGGGCGGCTTCTTCTCGCATCGATTACTCTGAAGGCCTATTTCGATAATGCCGAAGGACTGCGCGGGGCGCGCCGGTGCGGCTCAGCGGCGTGGACATCGGCAACGTGACGCACATTCGTCATCGTCCCCGATAAGGATAAGCAACTCACTCCTGTGGAAGTCACCATGAAGGTCAGCACGAAGTATGGTTTCAATCTGCGCCGCGATTCGATGACTTCGCTCGAGACCGCCGGAGTGCTGGGCGAAACTTATCTGGACATCGACAGCTCGCAGGCCGTCGGCCGCTCCGGCGCAGGATGGCGACACGCTTCCCACCAGCGTGCATCCCGACTTCAACGAAGTGGTGCGCTCCAGCCAGAGCACGCTGCAGAATATGGACGCGCTGCTCAAGCGCGCCGACCGCATCCTGGCCTTCGCGGAAAGCGGCAAGGGATCGCTCGGCAAGCTGATTTACGATCCCACGCTGTATAACCGCTTCTCGCAGACGGTTGCCGAACTGCAAAGGATCGTGGAGGAGATTGCCAAGGGACAAGGCAGCCTGGGCCAGTTGATCAACAGCAACGATGCTTACGATAAGTTCGTCGCGACACTGGACAAGATGAATGGCGTGATTGATGACCTGCAGGCAGGCAAAGGCACGGCGGGAAAATTCCTGAAGGATCCCACTCTCTACAACAACGCCAACGACACCATCGCCAACGTGAAGAAGGTGAGTGAAGACATCAACGCGGGCAAGGGCACCGCGGGAAGACTGCTCAAGGATGAGGAACTGGCGAAGAAGATCGACACTACGATGACCAAGCTCGCGGCACTGACCAGCGAACTGGAGGCGGGCAAGGGCACGGCCGGAAAACTATTCAAGGACGACACCCTCTACAACAACGCGAACCAAATGCTGGAAGAGACGCGGGCCTGATGAAAGCCATTCGGGAGAATCCCAAGAAGTATCTCAGCATCAAGCTGCACATTTTCTGATAGCCAAATTTCTGCCTCGGATTTCGCGGATTTCCACGGATGAACGAGGCAGGATAAGTCAAAACCGGGTTTTCGGAGATTCTGATTCGTGAAAATCCGTGCCAATCGCGTGGCGAATCTTTGTCGGTTCTCTCTCAGTGTTCCCCGATGCCGAAGACCGCACCCAGCAGCAGGATCGCAAGCACTCCAAACGAGATGGCCCCATACTTCCAATCCTTTTCCCTCAAAAACAGAATCCCCGCCACCAGAACCCGCACCACGGGCGTAGCCAGCATCAGCAGCACGCCAGCGCGTTCGACCTCCGCCGGAACGCGGTTGTGGACAAAGAGCCCAATCAGCATCCCGCCCAGCATGATGAAAAAACAGCCAAACGCGCCCACGCGCAGTACCAATGCAACCATGCGATCGAACCCCGGCTCTCGCAGTTGGCTCATGCCGCGCCTCCCGTGAACAGGTGTATGCCCAGATGCACTGCTAGATAAAGCATGATTGCAACCAGCAGATAGACGACGTGTTTCGTCCGAATCCGCGGGGCCAGTCGAGCGCCCAGCAGCGAACCGACGAACACGCCGACGGCCAGCGGAGCGGCGACTTCAACCAGAATGTCTCCGCGCCGGTAGTAAACGATGGCGCTGGCGGTGGCAGTAACGCCGATCATGAAATTCGATGTCGCCGTCGCTACCATCAGCGGCACATTCATGAAGATGTACATCACGGGAACTTTGATCGGGCCGCCGCCGATGCCGAGCAGGCCGGAGAGGCCGCCCGCAACCAAAGACGCTCCCAGACCCAGTGGATAACGCTGCGGTTCATAGGGCGGAATCACCGTTTCTCCATTGGCAGCGGCGGGAAGATTTTCCTCGTCTTTCACTTTTCCGCCCCTCAGCAAAATGGTGATGGAGCTATACAAGAGAAATCCGGCGAATATTCCTTCCAGCCAGTTGCGGTTGAAGTAGCCCACCAGATAGGCCGTAACCGCCGCGCCAAGCGACGTTGCCAGCTCGAGCGTCATTCCCAGGCGAATGTCCGTCGTGTGGCGCTGCAGATGCACCGAGGAACTTGCCGCCGAAGTAGTAATCACCGCCACCAGGCTGGTTCCGATGGCCTGCCGGATGGGAATTCCAAAATGCAGTGCGAGAATCGGAGTAAGGAGAATGCCGCCTCCGATGCCAGTCAGCGAGCCCAGCAGTCCCGCGAAAAATCCCAGCACTACGAGAAGCGCGCTCAGCATCGTGGCGTTTAAGATACCACTCGCGGCGCCGAAGTCGACTCCGCCTGCTCGTGCGCATGATAGCTCGAGCGCACCATCGGGCCGGATTCAACATGGCGAAAACCGAAGCGCAGGGCTTCCGCGCGTAACCCCTGGAATTCCTCAGGAGTGTAGAAGCGGGCAATAGGCAGGTGATCGCGCGAGGGCCGCAGATACTGCCCAACCGTAAGAATGTCGACGCCACGCCCGCCGAGATCCCGGAACACGTCAAACAGTTCTTCGCTCGATTCCCCCAGCCCCACCATCACACCGCTCTTGGTGACCATGCCGGGAGAAAACTTCTTGGCGTTCTCGAGCAGCGTGAGCGTGCGCTCGTAGCGCGCGCCGGAGCGGACCGAGCGATAGAGCCGTGGCACGGTTTCGGTGTTGTGGTTGAGAACGTCGGGCTGCGCCGCGAGAACGATCTTCAACGGTTCTTCCAAACCCTGAAAATCCGGGATCAGCACCTCGATGCGGCAGTCGGGAATGAGTTCGCGAATTTCACGAATGGTTTCGGCGAAAATCCTGGCACCGCCGACGTTGTCATCGTCGCGATTCACGCTGGTCACAACAGCATGTTTCAAGCCCAAAGTCGCAACCGCCTCCGCCACCCGTCGCGGTTCATCCCAGTCAATCGGCTCCGGCCGCCCCTTGGGCACCGCGCAAAATCCGCACCGGCGCGTGCAGATATCGCCCAGCAGCATGAAGGTCGCGGTCTTGTGATTCCAGCACTCGCCAATGTTCGGGCATTGCGCCGACTCGCAAACCGTATGCAACCCCAGCCCGCGTGCCAGCTTTTTCAGGTTGTGGAAGTTCTCGCCGACGGGAGCTTTCGCTCGCAGCCACTCCGGCTTGGGCGCACGGAGCGGCGGCGAAAGCTCGATCTGAATCAGTTGGGAAGCAACCGCCATCGGTTCGATTCTACCAGTTCAACCCCGAGCCCTGGGCAGGACAGCGGCGGACTTCAAGTGTAAAGCCGGCCTCCCGATTGTCGACGACCCCGAATTGTCGCGTCTCCAGGTGCCACCCCATGGGCTATAATTGCGCCCACCCATGGCCCTGACCTCTGGCACCAGACTTGGCCCCTACGAAATCGAATCGCCACTCGGCGCTGGCGGCATGGGAGAGGTCTATCGCGCTCGCGACACGCGCTTGGAGCGCACGGTTGCGATCAAAGTATTGAACGCGCAACTGGTGGCCAGCGCTGAACTACGCGCCCGCTTCGAACGCGAAGCCAGGGTTATCTCCCAGCTGCAGCATCCCAATATCTGCGTGCTCCACGATGTGGGCAACGAAGGCCCCATCGACTATCTGGTCATGGAGTTTCTGCAAGGCGAATCTCTGGCCGAGCGTTTGCGGAAAGGACCCCTTCCCCCAGAACAAGTCCTGACCATTGCCATCGAGATTGCCGACGCGCTCGAAAAAGCCCACCGCGCCGGAGTCGTCCATCGCGACCTCAAGCCGGGCAACGTGATGCTCACCAAGTCAGGCGCCAAGCTTCTTGATTTCGGTCTGGCGAAGCCGCTCAGCGCGACAGTCGCCTCTGGAAAAGGAGGAGGCTCTTCGGCTTCTGTTTTCGCCGCAGCGCTGACCCAGACCATGCCCTCCCCGTCGCCAGCCACACCGCTTTCCACCGCGGGAGCGGTGATCGGCACCGTCCAATACATGTCGCCCGAGCAGATCCAGGGCATCGAGGCTGACGCCCGCTCCGACATTTTTTCCTTCGGCGTCATGCTGTTTGAGATGGTCACCGGCAAGCGCACTTTCGAAGGCAAGACGCAGGCCAGCATTGTGGGACAGATTCTCGCCGTCGATCCGCCCTCGGTCAGCACTCTGCGCCCGCAGACCCCGCCAGGGCTGGAGCGCGTCATCCGCCTCTGCCTCGATAAAGATCCCGATGAGCGCATCCAGACCGCGCACGACCTGAAGCTCCAGTTGCAAGCAGTCGCCGAGGCGCCGACCACTGCAACTCAGGCGCCCGTCGTTGCGCCTGCGCGCCGCAGTTGGCTGCCGTGGGTTGCCGCGGGAGTGCTTGCCATTGCCGCGATTGCGTTCGCGCTCGCCTACTTACAATCCCTGCGCACACCGCAGGTTTCGGTTCACTCCTACGTCCTCCCGCCGGAGAAGACCACTTTCTTGCTTACCGGAAACGACGCCGGCCCGCCCGTGCTCTCCCCGGACGGCCTGCGAATCGCCTTCGCGGCCAAGAACGCAGACGGCAAGCAGGTGCTTTGGATCCGGCCGCTGAACTCGGCAGTCGCGCAGCCCATGTCAGGAACCGAAGGTGCAACCTATCCGTTCTGGTCCGCCGACAGCCGCTACGTAGCGTTCTTCGCCGCGGCCAAGCTGAGCAAGTTGGACGCCAGCGGCGGTCCTCCACAGGCCCTTTGCGATGCCCCCTCTGGACGGGGAGGGACTTGGAGCAGTAGCGGCACCATCGTGTTTGCGCCGGATACCACCTCAGGCCTTTCGCGCGTCGATGCCGCTGGTGGCACGCGCGTCGCTCTGACCACGCTGGACGCCAAAGAGACTTCCCATCGCTGGCCCGATTTCCTTCCCGATGGCAAACACTTTCTGTACTTCGCCCACGGCTCGACGGGCGAGAACAGCGGCATCTATTTGGCTGCGCTGGATTCCAAGGATAATGAGGACCGCAAGCTCCTCCTGCGCAACGATTCCAACGCCATCTATGCCGCCCCGGGATATCTTTTGTTCGTGCGCGACAACACGCTGATGGCGCAACGCTTCAACCCGCGCAGCCTCGCACTGGAGGGCGAAGCCAAGCCCGTGGCCGACCACGTAGCCGTGAATACCGACACGTGGCGAGGCGTCGTGACGGCCTCCGCAAACGGCGAGTTGCTTTACCAGCACGGTGCGGCCGGCGGTGGTTCTCAGTTGATTTGGTACGACGCATCCGGCAAGCCTGGCGATCTCGTGCTGCCCGAAAACGCTGATTATTTAGACCCCGCCCTGTCCCCCGACGGAAGCAAGTTGGCCTTTGACATCGAAACCAATGGCGTCGGCGACATCTGGGTCGTCGACCTGGCCCGCCACACCAGGACCCGCATCACCTTTGGCCCGCAATACAGCGCGTCTCCCATTTGGTGGCCCGACGGAAAATCGATTGTCTTCAGTTATGGGGCAACTTCTGCCGCGGATTCTCTCTACCGTCAAAACGCCGATGGCACAGGCGGCAAGGAGAAGCTGCTGGAAACCCCCGGTATACTCAACATTCCGTTTTCCGTTTCCTCGGATGCCCGCTACCTCGCCTACATGCGGCGCGATCCGAAATCGAATACTGGCTGGGATATCTGGGCGCTGCCTATGTTCCCCAACAAGTCCGACGATAAGTCCGGCGAGCAGAAACCGTTTGCAGTGGTCAGCACAAACTTCGTCGACGTCTCACCCTCTTTCTCGCCCGACGGCAAATGGCTGGCCTACGCCAACAATGAGACTGGCCACTACGAGGTTTACATCCAGCCGTTCCCGGCCGGCGCGGGTCGCTGGCAAGTATCGACCGCCGGGGGAACGAGAATAAACTGGCGGAAGGACGGCAAAGAACTTTTCTTTTTTTCGCCTGACCAGCAGATCATGGCTGTGGACGTTAACCAGAACGGAGCCAGCCTGCAACTGGGCACGCCCCACGCCCTATTCAAAGCCACCACCGTGGGCGGTCCCCAGGGACCCTACACAGTTTCCGCCGACGGCAAGAAATTCGTGATGAACACCGTTCTGCCGCAATCCATCACCGAACCCCTCACCCTGATTACTAACTGGCCCGCCGACCTGAAACAATAAGCCCCGCCCTCCAGAACGAGGTTCAGGTCAGCCGACTTCTACCAGGCCGTAGGCATGTTGCCATTTCGTCCTGAGCGCGACCAGCGCGCGGCTGATTTCCACCTGCGTGATCTCAGAGTTCGGTCCAGCCATCACGGCCGCCGCTTCGCGCTTGGCCAGTTCCAGCAATTGCCGGTCGCGAATCAGGTTGGCCACGCGAAAGCTGGGCATGCCGGCCTGGCGCGTTCCGAAAAATTCTCCTGGGCCGCGCAGTTCGAGATCGAGTTCCGCAATCTGAAAGCCGTCGTTCGTTTTTACCATGGCCTCGAGGCGGCGCTCGCCTTCCTCGGTCACCTTGCCGCCGGTCATCAGAATGCAATAGGACTTCGCCGCCCCGCGCCCGATGCGCCCGCGCAACTGGTGAAGCTGCGCCAGCCCGAAGCGCTCGGCATGTTCGATCACCATTACGGTTGCGTTGGGCACATCCACGCCAACTTCGATCACCGTGGTCGCGACCAGAATCTGCAGGTCGCCCTTCTGAAACATGCGCATGACCTGATCTTTCAACTCGGAATCGAGCCGCCCATGCAGCAGCCCAACCTTCAGATCGGCGAACACTTTTCCACTCAGTTCGCGGTACATCTTGATCGCCGCCTTCAATTCGGTCTCTTCGTTCTCCGCGATCACGGGATAGACCACATACGCCTGGTGTCCTTTCGCGACCTGCTTGCGCACAAAATCCCAAACCTCGGGCGAACGCTCGTCGGTGATTTTTCGGGTGACGATCGGCGTGCGCCCGGGGGGTAGCTCATCGAGAATGCTGAGATCGAGATCGCCGTAGAGAGTTAACGCCAGCGTTCGCGGGATTGGCGTGGCGGTCATGACCAGCACGTCGGGCTCGGATGCTTCTCCCGCAACCTCGCCCGATTTCTTCATCAGCTTCAGCCGCTGCAGAACGCCGAAGCGGTGCTGCTCGTCGACGATCACCAGCCCCGGCTTCGCGAACTCGACTTTCTCTTCCAGCAGCGCGTGCGTGCCGATGACGAGCTGCGCGTTTCCCTGCGCAATGTGGCGGCGGGTTTCGCGCTTGCGTTCGGCTTCGAGCGAGCCTGTCAGCAGAACGATGCGATAGCCCGCATTTTCGAGAATCCTCCGCGCGGAAAAATAATGCTGCTGCGCCAGAATTTCCGTGGGCGCCATCAGTGCCACCTGGTAGCCGTTTTCGATGGCGATGATCGCCGCCTGAAAGCCGATGATGGTCTTGCCCGAACCCACATCGCCCTGCAGCAAACGCCGCATGGGATGCGCCTTCTGCATGTCGCCGGCAATTTCCTTCAGCACCCGCTTCTGCGCCGCCGTGGGATGGAACGGCAGAATTTTCTTGATCGCCTGCCGCACCCGGTCATCGAGTTGAAACGCGATTCCGGTCTGCGCCTTCTGCTGCCGCCGCTTCATCTCCAGTCCCAGCTCGATGAAGAACAATTCTTCAAAAATCAGCCGCACGTGCGCTGGCGTGCGCGACGATTGCAGGTCCGCGAAGCTCTCTCCGGCCTCGGGCCAGTGCACTTTCCACAACGCCTCCCGCGGCGTAACCAGCGCCAGACGCTCACACACGGCCCGTGGGATAGTCTCGGCGATATCGGGAGTCAGATCGTCCAGCGCGGTGCGGATCACGCGCCGGAACCAGCGCGCCGTCACTTTGCCTTGTCCCGCAGATTCATAGATGGGCACGATGCGGCCCACTTCGAGCGATGCCGCCGCTTTGTCATCGCCCTCTGTGCCCGCCTCGCCCAGCATTTCGATCTGCGGCTGGATAATCTGCAGCTCTCCGCTGCGCGAATCCTGCTCCACCTTGCCGTAAAGCGCGAGCAACTGCCCGGGCTTGAATTTATCCTGCAGGTAGGTGGCGTTGAACCACAGGCAGCGCAGCTTCGACCGTCCCTGGCCCACGGTGAGCTGGAAGATGGGCATCTTTCGCGTGCGAAACAATCCCGAGTTTCGCACCTCGCCAATCACGGTGGCCATTTCGCCCGCGCGCAATTCCTCGATCCCGCGCGGGTTCAGCCGGTCTTCATAGCGAAACGGCAGATAGCTGAGCAGGTCGCCGACCGTAAGAATGCCCTTCGTGGCAAGAATCTCAGCCAGCCGCGGGCCAATTCCTTTGACATACTGCACCGGCGTAGTGAGTTCGAGCATGGCAGAGCTTCCAGGGGAATGGTAGCAGGCCCATGCTGAATATGCGCCCGACTGAGGCGTACGTCTATCGAGTTAAAAGTTTCCAGGTTGGGACTCAGTGTGGCGCTGAATCTCGGGGCGGCGACTAGTTCTTCACTGTCATAGCATCCGAATCCACGGCTTTTTTGCCGGTCACGCCCTCTAGCCCGGCGAGGACTCCCCGATAATCGTTCTTGTCGCATTGCATGGCGAAGCCGCCCTTTTTATCTCCATCCGCCCAGGTGAGCCCGACGTAGTGTTTCTTCGATTTCGTCAGGGCCATGAGCGCTCCGATTCCGAATGAGATGACCGCAAGACCGATTGCCGCGCCAACCCTCCTGTGTACGTCCTGTCCGTAGCTTATTTCCGTCACCGCTGACGCGGGAATCACAACTACCTCCTTGTTATCCTTCACTAGGCGGACTTGGTTCGCCTCGATGAACAACTTCATGCCAGTCCCAGGTTTTGAGTCCTGAATTGATCCTCCGTCATAGGTGACCTTGTAAGAGTTGTCGCCAGCGAATACCGTAAGAGGTACTGCGAGGCAGAGAACGACGGCAACTAGCCTGTTCATTGGTATCTCCACGTTTGCCCGGGGTTCTAAAGAAGGGAATTGCGAACGAGAGATTGTCAATCTCGGGTGGGCCTTTGTCAAGCCATTAGTCCGCACAGGTCTTGTCTTAAATTGTTTAAGACACTACCGTCCGCACAGAAAGGATTGGCGCACTGCTTTGGCCCGGTTTGGA
Organism: uncultured Acidobacteriaceae bacterium; assembly: GCA_963784085.1. Taxonomy (GTDB): domain Bacteria; phylum Acidobacteriota; class Terriglobia; order Terriglobales; family Acidobacteriaceae; genus Sulfotelmatobacter. Next base: position 15,051 of record CAWAQH010000022.1, read on the forward strand.
AAGATCAGCAATCGATCTCTACGCCGAGTCCCCCCTTAATACTTCGGCACTTTCGGATCCACGCGATCAGCCCAGGCCGTAATTCCGCCTGCCAGGTTGTGAACTTTCTTGAACCCGGCCTGCTGCAGAAATGCGACCGCCTTCGCGCTGCGTCCGCCCATTTTGCAATGGACCACAATCTCGCGGCTAGAATCCAGTTCGCTCACGCGATTGGGCAGATCGTTCAGCGGAATCAGGTGGCCGCCAATATTGCAGATCTGGTATTCGTGCGGCTCGCGCACATCGAGCACAAAAACATCTTCCTTCGCATCCAGCCGCCGCTTCAAATCTTCCACTTGAATTTCCGGAACTCCACTCCCCACTGGTTTTTCCTCCCCACGAATGCCGCAAAACTCGTTGTAGTCTATCAGCTTCCTCACCGTGGGGTGAGTGCCGCAGACCGGACAGTCCGGATTCTTGCGCAGCTTGAGTTCGCGGAACTTCATGCCCAGCGCGTCGACCAGCAACAGCCGTCCAATGAGCGGGTCCCCTATCCCAAGAATTAATTTGATCACTTCCGTGGCCTGCATCACGCCGATGAGTCCCGGCAGAATGCCGAGCACGCCGCCCTCCGCGCACGAGGGCACCAGCCCCGGCGGTGGCGGCTCCGGGTACAGGCAGCGGTAGCATGGCCCATCTTTGGCGGCGAACACGCTGGCTTGTCCTTCAAAGCGAAAAATCGAGCCGTAAACATTCGGCTTGCCGGTGAGCACGCACGCGTCGTTCACAAGATAGCGTGTAGGAAAATTGTCCGTGCCATCGGCGATAATGTCGAACTCGCGAAAAAGTTCGAGCGCATTCTCGCTGCTCAGCCGCATGTCGAAGGTGCGAAGCTTCAGGAACGGATTGATGCCTTTCAGTTTGTCTGCGGCGGAATCCAGTTTCTTCCGCCCCACGTCGGCCGTCGAGTGAATGATCTGCCGCTGCAGGTTCGTGTAATCCACCACATCGAAATCGACCAGGCCCAGCGTGCCCACGCCTGCGGCCGCCAGATACAGCGCCAGCGGCGAACCCAGCCCGCCCGTGCCGATGCACAGCACGCGCGCAGCCTTCAGCTTGCGCTGGCCCTCCATGCCGACCTCGGGCATGATCAGATGGCGCGAGTAACGCAGGATTTCATCCTTGCTCAGCGTTTCTGGAAGTTCGGTGATCGTGGCCATAGAGTCCTCGGCGGAATTAACGGGAAATCAACTGCGGGAATAACAACGATCGATTCAGCGCAGACTTTCGGCCCCGCCGGCAATCGACGGCACGATAGAAATGCTATCGCCCTCGCCCAACGCAGTTGCCTCCTTCTGCAAATAGCGGATGTCCTCGTCGTTTACATAGAGATTTACAAAAGCGCGCAACTTGCCTTCTTCGGTGTAGAGGTGCCGCCGCACTTCGGGATGCTGCGCCACCAGCGCACTCATGGCTTCGCTCACGGTAGCGCCTTGAACCTCCACCATGGACTGTTTCCCGACGTACTGCCTTAAAGGAGTAGGAATGTGAATCTTGCTCATAAGCCTCCCAGAAAGGATGCGAAGAGATCGCGAAAAGATTCACGGGTCCGCGACCGCACACGTCGAGGTCAAATGCGCTCATGGTCATGCTGCCGTAGAATTGGAGCGACGAAGGAGACCTTACGATGACAATCTTTGATCCAGATCGGGGCAGAGTGATTGACGGCGGCGGTCATAGCGGCGGATTGCTGCGGCTGATCGGACTCGGCATCGCCGCATTCCTGGTAGTGATTCTGCTGTTCAGTTCCGTGACCAAGGTAGGCACCGGCCACGTCGGCGTGCTCACGCTCTTCGGAAAAGTGCAAACAGGAGACACGCTCGCCGAAGGCATTCACCTGATCAGCCCTCTGAAAACAAATAACGAACTTTCCATCCAGACGCAGACCCTGAAGGAATCGGCGAGCGTGCCTTCCAGCGAAGGCCTGATGATGAGTCTTGATACTTCTCTCATCTACCATCTCAATCCCGACCGCGCCGCCGAAGTTTTCCAGAAGATCGGCTCCGATTACGAAAATCTTGTGGTTGAGCCCACGCTGCGCTCCGCCATCCGCGAAGCGACCGCATCGCATACCGCCAATGCACTCTACACCGGCGAACGCGAAATGGTGGCCAAGCAGATCCTGGACCAGATCACGACCGAACTTAACAAACGCGGCATCACGGTGGAAAATGTTCTCCTGCGCGATATCCAACTGCCCGCCACGCTGAAGGCTGCCATCGAAGCCAAACAGCAAGCCGAGCAGGAATCCCTGGCCATGAACTTCCGCCTGCAAAAAGAAACCCAGGAAGCCCAGCGCAAGCGCATCGAAGCCGCCGGCGTCCGCGACTTCCAGCAGATTGTGGCGCAGGGCATCACGCCATCATTGCTCGAATGGAAAGGCATCGAAGCCACCGAAAACCTGGCCAAGAGCGCGAACTCGAAAGTGGTGGTTATCGGCAACAACAAGAACGGACTGCCGCTGATTCTAGGACAGTAGATCCTGAAGGCGCATCGGTTCTCAGCTCATCGGAGTTGAGGGCAAGACTGCTCATGTGGGGACAGCCGCTCTCGGCTGTCCCGTCGCCGCAGGCGACGGTCTCGCTACGCTGCTAACATGACACCGTGGCCTCGCTGCTAAACGTCCGTAATTTGAACATTGAGTTTCCTGCCGCCGCCCTGCGGGCCGGCGGACAGCCGGGGTCGGCTGTCCCCACACAATCCGTCCCTGCCGTGCGCGACGTCAGTTTCTCCATCGCACCCGGCGAAGTCCTCGGCCTCGTTGGCGAATCCGGTTCTGGCAAATCCATCACATCGCTGGCGATCATGCGGCTGCTGCCGCCTCAAGCAAAAGTATCGGGCGAGATTTTATTTTCCGATAACGGTACGACGCGAGATCTCGGAGACCTACCCGGCGACTCCATTCGCCAACTGCGCGGATCGCGCATCGCCATGATTTTTCAGGAGCCGATGACCGCTCTCAATCCCGTAATGCGCGTCGGCGACCAGATTGCCGAGGCGGTGCTCGCGCACAGCACTTGTTCTAAAAGCGAGGCCGCGCGCATAGCGGTTCAAGCCATGACCGATGTTGCCATCCCACAGCCAGAGCGCCGCGCCCGCGACTATCCGCACCAGCTTTCCGGCGGCCTGCGCCAGCGCGTCATGATCGCCATGGCCACGGTGAACCGCCCGCAGTTGCTCATCGCCGATGAGCCCACGACCGCGCTCGATGTCACCATACAGGCCCAGATTCTCGATCTGCTCGCTCAACTGCGCGCCCGGTTCCACCTGGCCATGCTTTTTATTTCGCACGATCTGGCCGTGGTTTCGCAGGTTGCAGACCGCGTGGCCGTGATGTATGCCGGCAGCGTCGTGGAACTCGGAACCAAACTTCAGATCTTTCAGGCCCCGGCGCATCCCTACACCCGTGGCCTGCTGCAAGCCGTGCCGGATTTGAAAACCGAGCGCGGACGTCCGCTTCAAACCATCGAAGGCGTGGTTCCGCCGCCGCAGGCCATGCCGCCCGGTTGTGCCTTCGAGCCGCGCTGCGAGCTTCGCGTCCCTGAATGCAGGCGCGCGTTGCCACCTTTGGTCGAAGTTGCTGCCGGACATTGGGCCCGCTGTCCGGTGCTGAATGCGAACTAGCCGCGCGGAATAAAATTCCCGCCGTGTATGCTCTTTCGCTCGTACTCGTCTATAATCGCCATCCGTCTGGTGTTCATTGCGCATACTGCTGCTTAGCGACATTCACGCCAATCTCGAGGCCTTGGAGGCTTGCCTTGCGGCAGCTCCGCCTTACGATTCCGTGGCCAATCTCGGCGACCTGGTCGGTTACGGCGCCAGCCCCAATGAAGTCGTGGAGCGCGCTCAAAGCCTGGGCAAGATTTTTGTTCGCGGCAATCATGACAAGGCCGCAACCGGGCTAATCGAGCTGGACGATTTCAATCCCTTGGCCGCCGCTTCCGCCATGTGGACTCGCCAGCAGTTGACTCCCGAAAACCTCGAATGGCTCCAGACTCTGCCCCAGGGGCCGCGTGCTCTTGAGAATGTTCCGCAGGCGCAATTGGTTCACGGGTCGCCGGGTGATGAAGATGCCTATATCGTTTCCATCGGCGATGCGCTGGTGCCGCTGCTGGCAACTTCCTCCTCGCTCACGTTCTTCGGCCACACCCACCTGCAGGGCGGATTCTTCGCCAATGGCGATAGCGCCGATGGCTTCCGTCCCGAATACCGAACTGTCGGCCAAGCCGAATCGGTCTCGCTGCAACTGAAACCGAACACGCGCCACATGATCAATCCTGGCTCGGTCGGGCAGCCCCGCGATGGAGACTGGCGCGCCGCCTACGCATTGTTCGACACTGAGGCCCAAGTCGTCCACTTCTACCGCACGCCCTATAAGCTGAAAGAAGCGCAGGACCGGATCTTGGCCGCCAATCTGCCGCCACGCCTTGCTACGCGCCTAGCCGCCGGCCGATGAACCCATCCGTATTAGGTCTGTCATCCTGAACGGAGCAAGACGCCGAGCGAAGCGAGCCGTCTTGCGCAGTCGAAGGATCCCTTTCGCGCCGGCGCTACCGGCAGCCTGGTAAGGAGTTTCAATTAGGTCCTTCGCGTTCATCTCGATCCTCGGCGTCGCATCCGACCGTTGTAAACTCTTGTCCATGCCCTACCCGCGCAACTCCGCAACGAAACCTCTCTTCCCCCATGGCCCCGATTCCCGAGAAACCCCTCCCGCGCACTACCTCATCGCCCACAGCGATGGCGGCGCCCGCGGCAACCCCGGCCCCGCCGGCTACGGAGTCGTCATTCAAGACCAGTCAGGGAAGAAAGTCGCTCATCTCAGCGACTACCTCGGCCACCAGACCAACAATTTCGCCGAATATCAGGGATTGATCGCCGCCCTCGAATACTCAGTTGAAAACGGTCCGAAGGCGCTAAAGCTGATCAGCGATTCCGAACTGCTCGTCCGCCAGATCAAAGGCATTTACAAGGTGAAGAATGCAGCCTTGCAGGATCTCCACGGCCGCGCCAAGGAATTGATCGCCCAACTCGAGTGGTTCTCGATCGGCCACGCGCTGCGAGAACACAATCAGGATGCCGACCGCCTCGCCAATGAAGCCATGGATAAAGGCATGAGAAGAAGTGTGGCGCGGGCGCCCTCGCCCGCGACAGCATCAAGCGAGATGAGCCATGCTCCACAGGAATTGGAAGGCATAGTCCGCAACGGAGTTGTGGAGCTGACAAACGGAAAATTCCCCGATGGCACACGAGTACAAGTCCGGCAGAAGAAGTAGAGTGGCTAGAGTGAGAAAGCTTGTCACTCAGCGACCGAAGTATGGTCGTGCACAATCTTCCATCCTTCGGGAAATTTTCGAAAAATAAGAGTGAACAGCCCGTGCGGCGTCTTGCCCGTGGAGGTCGTCAGCTTCCACGCTCCGCGCACAAACGCCCCTTGCTGCCCCAGCACTTCGATGCGCAGGTTAGAAAATTCCAGTTTCCCCATCTCGTGCCCAGGACCGGAATATGCCGCGAGATAACGGTCAATCGTGGCTTGCCATCCGTCATGCTCATTGGCGCCCGAGAAAAATGTCAGGTCCGGAGAATTCCAGTAGCCTGTCATGAATCCTTCCAGATCATGCTTGTTCCAGGCCTTCTGCTGCGCCAGCAGCACACGCTCGATGGCCTTCTCGTCGGTACCATTGCTGATCGGTTCAGTTTGGGCGTGGGACCGCCCGGATATGGCGACGAGCGTGATCGGTACCGCACAGGACAAGAAGAGGAAGAGGACAAGTTGGCGGGCCATGCGAACCTCCGGTGCGAACTAAACAACGCACCAGTTTCGCATGAGGAGGTGGACTTGCGATGGAAGATTTTGGGCTCGACCGGAGCCCTTGGTGACTCTTACCTTATTATGCGCGGCTCTTCTTCACGCCAGCCGCTGCTCCCACAACTTCCCAGGGACGCTTCGGTCGGTCGACCGGCGCCTTGTCGTTGTCCTTAACGCGGTCGTAGTGGTAGGACTCGCTCACCGTTCCGAGAGACTCGTTGTAAAGGCTCGGCAGTCCCAGAGCGACCTTGAGTTCCTCGGCAAATGATTGCAGCGCTTTCAGGTGGTCGGCCGTGGCCGGAACTTCGGTCTTCGAGGTCTTGAGAAACTGCTGGTAACCGCGGTTCACCAGCTTTGAAATCTCGCTGCCGATCAGGTAACCGGGATAAGCGAAAATCTTCACGCCATCTTCGGGCGTCTTCTGAATCGCCGCTGACACGTTGTACTTTCTGAGAAACACGCGTCCGTTGGTGCCGGGCGCTTCGGTCACGTCAAATCCGTGGTCGCGCAGCCAGACCAGCGCTTCGTCATACGTCCGTGCTTCGATTGCTTTCATTTTTGTATTTTCCAATCCTTCTCACTTAGATGCAGTCTCCCCACAGATTATGCAGGGTTAATTTAGGTCTGCATCTCACTTGTCATCTATCTCATCTAAACACACCATACTACATAGCGCGTTTTGCTCCCGCTTTGCATGTTACGTTAGTCACCAGGAAGCAGTTCCGTAAATGGATCAAACGCCAACCCGATTGGGAGCCCCGTTCCCGGCGGAGCATGCGTTGCAAAGTCCTCCACAGAGGCTGGGCCAGGGTTTGCTCGATCGCATCGGAAACACGCCCCTGCTGCACTTCGGCCGGCTCACGCAGCATCTTCCGGGCATGACACTCTTGGGCAAAGCCGAATGGTACAACCCCGGTGGCTCGGTAAAGGACCGTGCCGCCGCCAATATCATCGCAGCCGGCCGCCACAGCGGCCAATTCAGTTCCGGCAAGAGTTTGCTCGACGCCACCAGCGGCAACACCGGCATTGCCTACGCCATGCTGGGTGCGGCTGAGGGATTTCCCGTCACGCTCTGCATGCCATCCAATGTATCGGTTGAGCGCAAGCAAATCCTGAGCGCCTATGGCGCCAATATTATTTATACCGATCCCGGCGAGGGTTCTGACGGTGCCATTCGCAAGGCTCGCGAAGTGGCATCGCAGAATCCAGATTTGTATTACTACGCGGACCAATATTCGAACGACGCCAACTGGCTCGCCCACTATCACGGCACCGCCAACGAAATCTGGCGGCAGACCGAAGGCCGCATCACTCACTTTGTGGCCATGCTCGGCACCAGTGGAACTTTTATGGGAACGACGCGGCGTTTGAAGGAACTGAATCCCGCGATCCGCTGCATCTCGCTGCAGCCGGATTCGCCTTTCCACGGTATCGAAGGCGCCAAGCACATGGCCAGCGCCATCGTGCCCAGCATTTATGATCCCACGCTGGCGGATGAGAACCTTGAGATTGCGACCGAAGATGCCCATGCCATGGCTCGCCGCATCGCTCGCGAATGCGGGCTGCTGCTCGGAGTCTCCGCCGCCGCCGGAATCGTCGGCAGCCTCAGAATCGCCGAGCAGATTGAGCCGGGGAGAGACTCCGCGGTGATTGTGACCATCCTCTGCGACTCCGGCGACAAATACTTGAGCGAGAGATTCTGGACGGAAAAATAGCGACACCCACCACGGAGTCACGGAGAAAACCCGCCCTTTGAATTTGCTTTTCTCCGTGACTCAGTGCCTCCGTGGTAGATTCTGATTTTCGATGCTGAAACTATCCCAAGCCGACCATGCCGCTATCCGCCGTCACGGAGAAGAAACCTACCCGCATGAGTGCTGCGGAGTGCTGCTCGGCCGTTTTGCTGAGGATGGCACTCGCATCGTAGCGTCGACCGCGCGTTGCGCCAACACCCGCACCGACTCGCCGCAGAACCGTTACAGCATTGATCCCCGCGAACTGGTGCGCATCCAGCGCGAGGGGCGCGAGCGCGGCGAGGACATTGTCGGCTTCTACCATTCGCACCCCGACCACCCCGCCCAGTGGTCGCCGACCGACCTCGCCGAAGCCCACTGGATCGCCTGCTCCTATGTGATCACCAGCGTCGATAAACGAAAGGCGTCGATCACGAACTCGTTCGCGCTTGCCGGCACGGATGAGAACGATAAGCAGTTCATCAGCGAACCCATCGAAATCGGCTGACGCCGCTGTTCTGCCCCCGCAGGTGATCCGGATGACATCCGCGGTGTCCCGGCGTCTATACTCTGGCAGGTCTTCCATTGCCCAGAGGGAACTCATGCGTTACATGTCATCCCGGTGCTCAGTTGTCGTCTTAATCGCTTCCTTTGTGGTGATTTTCTGCGCCGCCGCGCGGCCCAGCCCGGGCCAGTCCGCAGAGCTCGCCGCGCGCATTCAGCGCGTTGAAAACGGTATCCCGCCCATTACGTTCAGCGACACGGAGCCACCCCTGCGGCTCAGCCTCGAGCAGATGATGAAGCTCTATAAAGTGCCCGGCCTTAGCATCGCCGTAGTCGATAATTTCAAAATCGCGTGGGCCAAGGGCTACGGCGTCACGGAACCCGGTTCCCTCAATCCAATCACAATCCACACACTCTTTCAGGCCGGCTCAATCAGCAAGCCCGTGGCGGCGACCGGAACGCTGTCACTGGTGCAGCAGGGAAAGCTCTCGCTCGACGAAAATGTCAACGATAAGCTCAAATCGTGGCAGGTTCCCGACAACGAATTCACGAAGGACCAGAAAGTCACTCTGAGGCGCATCTTAAGCCACAGCGCCGGCCTCACCGTGCATGGATTTCCCGGCTATGATGTCGGTTCTCCCATCCCCACCCTGGTGCAGATTTTCAACGGCGAGCCGCCCGCCAACACCAAGCCGATCCGCGTAGATACCGTGCCGGGAACGAAATTCATCTACTCCGGCGGAGGCGTGACCATCGAACAACAACTCGTGATCGATGTGACCGGCAAGCCGTTCCCCCAGTTCATGCGCGAAGCCGTACTCGACAAGATCGGCATGTCCGACAGTACCTACGAGCAGCCGCTGCCACCCGCTCGCGCCGCCATGGCCGCGACCGCGACCCACTCCGATGGCATCGCCGTCCCCGGCAAATGGCACATTTATCCTGAAATGGCCGCTGCCGGCCTCTGGACCACAGCTTCCGATCTGGCCAGGTTCGGTATCGAAATCGCGTTATCGAAACAAGGCAAGGCCAACCATGTGCTCTCCGAGCCTATGACACGAGAGATGTTGAAGCCTCAAATCGATCAAGTGGGGCTTGGCTTTTTCCTTGGGCAGTACAAAAATCCCCAGGAATTTGGTCACGATGGAGACGACGAAGGATTCAAGGCGGTATTGATTATGTTCGCCGATTCGGGCAAGGGCGTGGCCATCATGGTCAATTCCGATAACGGCATCAACGTCGCCAATTATCTGGTGCAGAGCGTGGCCAAGGAATACGGATGGAGCTATACGCCAGAACCGGAGTCCGCGGCAGACCTGCTCACCTTGGTCGCAGATCTCAAGGGCCCACAAGCCACTCTTGCGCGCTACGCCGAACTGAAGAAGGCGGGATCATCCTCGCCATATGCCATGGATGAAAACACCTTGATTATCCTCGGCTACCATTTTCTTTTCTCCGGCCAGACAGAGTCTGCGGTTCAGGCTTTCAAAATCGGTGTGCAGGATTATCCGAAATACTGGAATGCATACGACAGCCTCGGCGAAGCCTATTTGAAAGCAGGGCACAGAGACTTAGCCATACAGAATTACCAGAAGTCCATCGAACTGAACCCGCAGAACCAGAACGGCGTCGACGCGCTCAAGAAAATCCGCGAGCAGAAATAGCCCGCGCAGCTCCCTTGCTCCGCGCCTGGTCTGCGAGATTTTCACATCGTGGAGTCCCTCCGCAGCATCTCCCTGCTTCCGCTCAACGACAACTCCAGCTCTCCAGGAGGATGCAGGAAAGAGGATGATCTCAGCACGTCCGGGAAGGGCACGAGTTTTGAGGTTGCGGGAAAAAACTCAATACAGATCTGTTTTGAAAGGGCGCGGCTTTCAGCCGCTCCGTAGGTGCCACAAAAACAACGCAGGCTTTAGCCGCCGAGGGAAGTTTTTCCTTCCGCACAAAGCTTCCCCGCAGCCTCTTTTACCCATGCCGTAAGCGAAAACCGCCCCTCAGCCTGCACCAAATTCTGGCATCGGCCTGTGGACGCCCCGCACTCGCCTGAAAATACGCAACTTACAAACCCACAATTTTCGTTGACTCTAAAAACAAAGGGAGTAAAAACATAATCGTTCTTTGACAGCTTCTAAAGTTTTTCCGGTTGGTGCCGCGTCCGGGACTCAAGCGCAGTCACCCTGCTTCGTGCAAATGACCAGGGAGGGCAAGCAAGGGTCTATAGCAAAGCGCTGGTCGAGGAGAACAAGAAGAAACGTCGAAGGCAGGATAGAGTTCCGAGGCGTTGGGTAGGTTTTTCCGGTTGGCGGTAAGCCCGGAGCCCGAGCGACAGATCGCGTGCCACTCCCCGCAAGGGAAGCCGCATCGCAGGTCGAGCAAGGGTCATAAGCGAGCTACTGGCCGAGACGAATGGACCCAACACCACCTCGGAACTCTTATTTTTTTGACCCGCTTGACCCCTGACCCCTGACCCTGGTTACAGCGGTATATTCCCGTGCTTCTTCGGCGGGTTCTTATCCCGCTTATTCTCCAGCATCGCCAAAGCCTGGATCAGCTTCTTCCTCGTCTCCCGTGGCTGGATGATCGCGTCGATAAATCCGCGGTCGGCGGCTACGTAGGGGCTGGCGAAGCGGTCGCGGAATTCTTCGATCTTGCTCCGCCGCGTCTCCTCGCGCTCTGCGGGCGTCTTTGCGGCTTCCAGTTCGCGTTTGTAAACAATATCCACTGCGCCTTCGGGGCCCATGACCGCGATCTCGGCGGTTGGCCACGCGTAGTTCACATCGGTGCGGATGTGCTTGGACGCCATCACGCAATAGGCGCCGCCGTACGCTTTGCGCGTGATTACCGTCACCTTCGGCACCGTGGCCTCGGCAAATGCAAACAGCAGCTTGGCGCCGTGCTTGATAATGCCGCCGTATTCCTGCGCGGTGCCAGGCAGAAATCCCGGGACATCTTCAAAGGTCACCAGCGGAATATTGAAGCAGTCGCAGAAACGCACAAAGCGCGCGCCCTTCACCGAGGCATTGATATCAAGCGTCCCCGCCAGCATCGCCGGATTATTGGCGACGATTCCCACCGAGCGCCCATCCAGCCGCGCAAATCCCACGACAAGATTTTTCGCGTAGTGCTCCTGCACTTCGAAAAAATAACCGTCGTCGACCACGGCGTGAATCACATCCTTCATGTCATAAGGCAGATTCGATTGCGCCGGAACAATCTTGTCGATCGCAGCATCGGCTCTGTCAATCGGATCAGTACACGGTTTGCGCGGAGGATCTTCAAGATTATTCGACGGAACAAAGCTCAACAGCTCGCGCACCATCGAGAGGCACTCGGCATCGTCGTGCGCCAGAAAGTGCGCCACGCCGAGGTTTCATTGTGGGTCATGGCGCCGCCAAGTTGTTCTTTCGTGACTTCTTCGTGCGTCACCGTCTTGATCACATCCGGCCCGGTGATGAACATGTAGGACGTCTTATCAACCATCAGCACGAAATCGGTAATCGCCGGCGAATACACCGCGCCGCCCGCGCACGGTCCCATAATCGCCGAAATCTGCGGCACCACTCCGCTGTACAAGGTGTTGCGCAGAAAAATATCGGCATATCCCGCCAGCGAGGCGACGCCTTCCTGAATGCGCGCGCCCCCGGAATCGTTGAGTCCAATCACGGGCGCGCCCATCCTTCGCCGCAAGGTCCATGATCTTGACGATCTTGCCCGCATTCGTTTCCGAGAGCGACCCACCGAACACCG
>CAWAQH010000023.1:0-44299 GCA_963784085.1 uncultured Acidobacteriaceae bacterium
CGGTACCGCGGTCTCTTCGTTGACTTGTCTGCTGTGGCAACCTAACATGCTCGGTGGCTAACCGGGATCGCCTTAATTTGTGCTGGTGATAAAGAAGCGGAGGGAGTCATGTCCGTCGGAAACCATTGGAATCGCCTTTTGGCTGGGGCGCTGGCCGGCTGCGCAATGTGTATGCCGGTGGTGGCGCAATCAAAACCATCGCAGTCGAAGCTGACGGCAGCGCCGGCAGCGGCGGGCGAGAGTGTGTCCGGATACAACCTGCCACCGAAGAATATTCTGGATGTGATGAAGGCGCCTTCGCCGCCGCAGCCGATGGTGAGCCCGACGCACGACACGATTCTGCTGGTGTCGTGGCAGGACTATCCCTCCATTTCGCGGGTGGCGACGCCTTTCCTGCGACTGGCGGGCGTGCGCGTGGAACCGAAGAACCACAGCAAGCACGACACCCCCGGCGGCTACGGCATCACGCCCTGCGCCACAGGCTTCGACGTGGTGCACGTCGCGGACGGCTCGCAGGTTCACGTTGCGCTGCCGGCAGGGCGCGTGTCCGGGCCCGCCGGTGTGGGCCGCGGACGGAAAGCGATTCGCGTTTGCCAACATCGCCAGCGATGCGGTGGAACTCTGGATCGGCGATGCCAAGACCGGCGAAGCGCATCAAGTACCGGGCGCGCGTCTGAACCCCATGCTGGACGACGATGTGCAATGGATGCCGGACCAGAAAACACTTCTGGTCAAACTGGTGCCCGAAGGGCATGGGCGCCCCGCCGCCGGAGCCCATCGTGCCAATGGGCCCGAGCATTCAGGAGACCGGAGGCGAAAAGGGACAGAGCAGCACCTACGAAAACCGCGACACACTCAACAACAAGCACGACGAGGACCTCTTCGATTACTACGCGGCCTCGCAGCTTGCTTTTGTCGATGCCGCCACGCTGGCGATCACGCCGGTGGGCAAGCCGGCGAATTACGAATCGCTCGATCCTGCGCCCGATGGGCGGCACATCTCTCGTCACGCGAATCCACAAGCCTTATTCCTACGTGACGACTGCCGACCGGTTTCCCGCAGGAAGTCGAAGTCTGGGACATGTCTGACCGGTCACACGTTTCTGCTCATACTATCGCGTCGCTTCCGCTGGCCGACCGCGTTCCGATCGACGGCGTTCCGCTGGGGCCGCGCGATTTTGCCTGGCGTGCGACCGACCGGCGCGACGCTGGTGTGGGCCGAGGCGCTCGACGGCGGCGACTGGAAAGTGAATGTTGCCGGCGCGCGACAAAATCATGCTGCAGAAGGCGCCGTTCAGCTCGCCGGCCATGGAAATTGCGCGGACCGAGCAGCGCTATAACGGTGTCTCCTGGGGCGAGCAACCCGGCCTTGCACTTGTTGAATGAGTACGATCGAGAACCGGCACTGGAGGCGAAGCTTCGTTCATCGAACGTCGACGATGCACACTCCAGGCCTCGCCTGCTCTGGGATCTCTCCACGGACGAGCTTACGCGAACCCGGGCAATCCCGTGAGCCGCCAGCTCGCGAACGGCAAGTGGGTGGTGCGCCAGGAGGGGGATTCGATCTACCTCTGCGGGAGTGGGCGCTTCGCCGGATGGCGACCGTCCATTTCTCGACCGGCTCGATCTCAAGACGCTGAAATCCGAACGCGCTCTTTCGCAGCGATAAGACGGCTTACGAGCAGTTTCTCTCGTTCACCGGGCCGGACACGCGGACGCTTCTTACCTGGCATCAGTCGCCGACCGAGCCGCCGAATGTGTTTACCCGAACGCTCGGAGGATCCGTAGACGCGCCCGCCGGGGAATCGACGGTTGCCTCGACCAGCGTTGCGCTCACGCACATGCCCGATCCCACGCCCGAGGTGCGCGCGATCAAGAAGCGGCTGGTCAAGTACAAGCGCGGCCGACGGGCTGGATCTGTCGTTCACGCTGTATACCCCGCCCGGCTATAAAGAGGGCACGCGCGTCCCCACCATCCTTTATGCCTATCCGCTCGACTACGCCGACGCCTCGAAGGCCGGTCAGGTTACCGGTTCGCAGGAGACTTTCACGCGGCTGCGGCAATATCGACTGCTGCTCCTCGCCGGATACGCCATCATCGACAATGCTGCGTTCCCCATCGTGGGCGATCCGAAGAAGGCTTACGACACTTATCTGGAGCAGCTCGTCGCCGATGCGAAGGCCGCGGTCGATAAGGCGGTGCGGCTGGGCGTCGCCGACCCCGACCGCATCGGCGTGACCGGGCACAGCCACGGCGCATTGATGACCGCAAATCTGGTCGCGCATTCTGACCTGTTCCGCGCCGGTGTCGCAACCAGCGGCTCCTATAACAAGACGCTGACGCCTTTCGGTTTCCAGAACGAGCGGCGATCGGTTTGGGAGGCCACGGACGTATACCTGAAAGTGTCGCCGTTTTTCTCTGCCGATAAATTGAAGACACCGCTCCTCATCATGCACGGCGCGGAGGATGCGAATCCCGGGACTACGCCGATCCAGTCGCACAAGCTTTACGAGGCCATTCGTGGCAACGGAGGCATCACTCGCCTGGTGATGCTGCCGCACGAGCCGCATTGGTATACGGCGATGGAATCGAACGAGCAGGAGATTTACGAGATGCTTCGTTGGTTTGACAAATATGTGAAGGACGCTGGGCCGAAGGTGAGCGCGACTGGTCGATGAACGGCGGGATGCGCGTTCTCTGCTCTGTTTGAGGTCAGTTGCGCCACATGCTCTTTACACCAACAACGGGTTCCTCCCCTGCGCCGTCCCCTTTCGCTTCGCTCGGGGGTTGGCTTCGGTCGGAATGACAAAGTGAGGGAGAACTAGCTGCGCCAGATGCGCTGCTGGGTATCGAGAGAGGAGAACATGACGGGCTCGTGGTGGACTTCGGTGGCGTGGCGGTTGATAGCGGTGGCGGCCTGAGTGCGGAGGTTGCCGCCCTGGGGATCGAAGTCGAGGGTGGTGACGTGGTGGGCGCAGTGCGAGCAAGTGAACCTCATGCCACCCTTAACCCGCGCGATGGTGTAGAGGCGCTTCATAGACTTGAGTGTAGTCCTTTGGCGGGGGAGTGATAGACACGGACGTGGGGCGGCGAAGGTAATGGTAATATGGGCGGATTCTAATGTGGGAATGAGTGCCGCCGGCATTCAGACTTGGGGCTCCGGAAGTCTTCTTTCTAGCCAACTTGATTGGAGCCTGACGCCCTGGCGAGGAACGAAGCAGTATAATTTTCTGGCACAGATTCTTCGGGGGGGATATGGACGGCTGGAAAAAGGCGGTGGTGGCGGGTTCGGTGGGGGCAGCAACGGTTTTGTTCCTGAAGCGGAGGCACGCCGCGGGTGTGCTCGCGACGGGAGTGGGGTTGGCAGTGCTGGCCTCGGAATTTCCGGAGAAATTCGAACAGGTGCGGCGGTCGCTGCCGGATTATTTTGATCGCGGCATGCAGGTGATGGAGATGGCGGCACGCGCCGGCCGACGCATTACCGATGCGGCAGGGCAGTCGGCAGTGGAGGCGTGGGAAGAGATCGGCGGGTAAGGGCTTCGGCTTTACTCGATACCGAGTTGCTTTCTTGCCTCGGGGCTCAAGCGCTCGGGGGTCCAGGGCGGGGTCCAAACGATGTTGACGCGGGCGTCGCGGACGCCGGGAAGTTGTTCGAGGCGGGATTTGACCTGGGCGCTGATGTTGACGTGCTCGGGGCAGCCTGGCGAGGTAAGCGTCATGTCGATGATGACGTCCTGCTTGGTTTGCTCAGACGTTTCCGCGGAGACGGGTGCGAAGTTCACCTTGTAGATCAGGCCGAGGTCGACGATGTTGACGGGGATCTCTGGGTCGTAGCAGCTGCGCAAAGCGCTTAGAACGTCTTGTTCAGTGACCGTGGGCATGGCTTCCTTCTGTCTAGTGTACCGCAGACGGCGCGAGTGGAAATCGTGCCCTTCCCGATTGCTAACTACCATCCAATCCAGAATCGGATTCGCGAGTGGCCCGCGATCTGATAGAGTTTTTGCGCATGATGAGTGAAGAGGCGAAGAAGAGGATTCAGGTTGCTTTGGCGCTGGCCGTGGCGGTGGCCGGGCTGCGCGCGGGATACATCCTGTACGAGCGGCATGAGGACTATCTTGCGGAGCAGAAGCAGGCGGAGGCGAAAAAGCTCGGCTACTCGAACGCCGATTACTATGTCACGCCCAGGAAACTTTATCCGTTCGATTTGAAGTCGGCGAAGCAGTTGACCGCGCAGCCGGTTTGGACGAAGGAGGGGTACCGGTACACCTACTATTCCTATGATGCGGCGCGCAAGCGGGTTGATTTCGCGCACGACGCCGGGCTCTTGTTGCCGATCGAGCGACTGGAGATTAACGACGTGGTAACCGACATGCCTGCGGGGAAGGGAAATCGGCGACAGGTGATGGCTGTGTTTCAGGAAGACGGGAAGAGCTACGCGGTCCCGATCGGATACGAGGCGGAGGGGCAGTACAAGATTTATTCCGACGAGATGTTTTATGTGGAGGATCCGCATCAGCTCTACCAGCATTGGCCGGCGGATGTTTGGCAGGCCGTGACACAGCATGAAGTGAAGCCGGGAATGAATGAACTGCAGGCGGATTTTGCCGTGGGCATGGGGGTTCCGGACGCGAGCAGCACTTCGGAGGAGAAGACGGTGCGATATCCCAATGGTGGGAAGCCGCTGGTGGTGATTTATCGGGAGGGGAAGGCGGCCGAGATCAAGGCAGGGAGTTAGGAAGCAAAATCCCCACCCTTCGACATCGCTCAGGGCAGGCTTTCTCGCAAAGGGCGCGAGAAATGGGCACCCGCGGCGGTGCGTTAGAGGGGACCGGCGACCAACCTTCCCCGCGAAGATTTGTGGTTATAGGGATCCTTCGGCTGCGGTTGGTTCCTGCGCTTGGCGCAGGAACCAATCCTCACTCAGGATGACAAATGCTCAGGATGACAACGGGTAATACTTATTTGACTCCGGCCAGCGCTTTCGAGACTTCTGTGATGTCGGGCACTACCGGGATGTCGTAATTCTTTTGCCAGGCCAGGTTGCCGTTGCGATCGATGATGAAGATGGCGCGGCCGGTGATGCCTTTGTCTTCGAGATAGACGCCGTATTTGGCGGCGACTGCGCCGCGTGGTTGAAAATCGGCGAGCAGCGGGTAGTGGATGCCCATCTTCTCGGCGTAGGCTTTGTGCGACCAGACGCTGTCGACGCTCAGGCCGAGGACTTGCGCATTGAGGTCTTCGAACTGTTTCTTGTCGTTGACCATGCACGCGTGCTCCTTGGTGCAGACCGGGCTCCAGTCGAGGGGATAGAAGACTAGAACGATGGGCTTCTTGCCGCGGTAGTCGCTGAGCTTTATTTCTTTTTGGTCCTGGTCTTTCAAGGTAAATTCGGGCGCCGGGGCGCCGATGCTTGGGGGCATGATTCTCTCTTTCTTCGGTCTTAGGATAATTTCTTTATCCATCATAAACCGAGTTCGTCGAATTGGGGCGGGCGCAGGACGGTGGTGGAAATGCCTTGCTAGGCCGACTGTGGATACGCTGGTAGGGATCCTTCGACTGCGGTTGTCCTTCGCGCTTGAGGCGCGAAGGACAATCCTCGCTCAGGATGACAAGCACTCAGGATGACAGAGCGGAAGTTACTTTACTACCGGTGAAGTGGCGTCGGCGGGCTTTTCTTCTTCGGCGTGAATTTTGCCATCATCCTCGGCATAGAACGAGCGGTGATCGGGGTCGAGGTGCTGGGGCGTCATGGTCAGGACGAAGCTGTCTTTCTTACCCTCGAAGGCGGCGGTGTAGTCGCCGCGGTTGGGGTTGACCATACGCTTGGTGAACGAACCGGAGTGCACGAGTTCGGCGAGAGAAGTGGCAAAGTGTCCGTATTGTTTCTCGAAGTGGTGCTGGGCGCGTAGGACCACGCGCATGTAAGCAAGGGCGGCAGCTTCGGACTCGGAGCGGGCGGGGTCACCGGCAAATTTCGGCTGGTAGGCGGAAGCAGGAGCCTGCGAGGCCGGTGTCTGGGCCAGCAACAAGGAGGCGGCGAATACGATGCCGGCGAACAGGGCAAGGCAACGAGTGAAATGTTTTGCGACACCTGCGCTCATGCTCAATCTCTCCGCTGGTTAGAATTTTCTCGCCAATTCCGGCTGCATAAGGGCCTTTCGACCTTCTTTTTCATGTTACTCCCGTAATTCAACTTCGGTCACGTTCTCTTTGCACGGGCGAGAAATGCCGCTATGCTTCTAATCAAAGACATTACCTGTACAGGGACAACTATGAAAGCAGCAGTGGCAAGAAAACCAATCATTAAAATTGCCGTGGTGGAGAGCGACCCGCTGAGGTTTGTAGGGTTTCGCGCCCTGTTCGATACTGAGCCCGAGTTCGAACTGATCTCCGCCGGCCTGCCTGAGATTTCCACGTTGCAAGGCGTGGATTTGATCCTTCTGGGAAACCGTTCCGGCCAAAACCTGTTTGATGTGATGGCCAGCCTGAAGGCTACGCGTCCTGATCTCCGCATTATCGTTACCGGTTCGGGAGTGGACGAAGAGACGATTCTGAAGGCGATTGCATCCGGGGCCAAGGGGTATGTGGATGAAGCGGCCTCGCCCGCGGAATTCGCGCAGGCGATTCGGATTGTGAGCCAGGGGTCGGTATGGGCGCCGCGAAGAGTGCTTTCGATGTTCATTGAGCGGGTTTCGTCAGCGCCGGGAAGGATTTTTCCGGCGGGGCGCGTGACTTTTACGGATCGCGAAAAAGAAGTGCTGGAAATGCTGGTAGCGGGCCGTTCCAACAAAGAGATTGGCAGCCAGTTGGGAATCGAAGAGCGCACGGTGAAGGCCCACGTGGCGAAGTTGATGCGCAAAGTAGGCGTGCAGAATAGGATTGCGCTCTCGGTACATGCCATTACACATTCGCTAGTGGCGGCGAAATAAAAAGCAGGGATTAGGGTTTAATTTACCTAAATCCCTAAGCCCGATACTGAGTTACTTCAGGACACTGACCTCGGTAATCTTGTCGGGAAGGCCTCTGCACCGCATACTCGCCTCACCTACCACAGAACCTGGGAGACGGGGTTGGGAGTGGCGATTAGGGTCACCACTGTCAGCCCCGATTTTTTGCCTGCTGGCCTCGTTTTGACTCTGCTCCTGGTTCCTCCGCGGACAATGCCTGCCCGTGCAACGTCCCACTATCGTTTACAATCCTAATTAACAGATCCCAGAATTTTGTGTGACGAGGAATCATGAAAAAGCTCTTAGCGTTGACCCTTATCGTATTTTCCTGTTCTTTCTCTTTTGCCGCCGACGATCAAGCCAAGGAGTCGAAAGCTGCGGATCGCGTGCAGGCGGCGGCGGATGTGCTGAATGAGATTCAGGGAG
Organism: uncultured Acidobacteriaceae bacterium; assembly: GCA_963784085.1. GTDB lineage: Bacteria > Acidobacteriota > Terriglobia > Terriglobales > Acidobacteriaceae > Sulfotelmatobacter. The sequence continues at coordinate 7,375 of CAWAQH010000023.1, forward strand.
CGCCCGACAAAGGCATTCCGCAGGAAGTGCTGGGCGCAGCAGATTGCGTGGCCGTGGTGCCGTCGATGCTGAAGGGCGGTTTTATGGTGGCCGGGAAGTACGGGCGCGGGCTGGCCAGCTGCCGGACGGAGAAGGGATGGAGCGCGCCGGCATTTTTTGTGCTGGAGGGCGGCAGCTTTGGGTTCCAGATCGGGGGGCAGGCAGTGGATTTGGTCATGCTGATCATGAATAAGGACGGCATGAAGCATCTTTTGTCGAGCCAGTTCGCACTGGGGGCGGATGCCTCGGTGGCGGCGGGGCCGGTGGGTCGCCATGCCGAGGGAAATACGGATTGGAAGATGCGGGCCGAGGTGCTGACCTATTCCCGCGCCCGCGGCCTGTTTGCCGGCGTGAGCCTGAACGGCGCCGTGATCAAGCAGGATAAGGACAGCACGCGGGAATTCTACGGACGCATGGTGCCGTTTTCGACGTCACTGATGGGGACCATCGAACCACCGCCGGCGTCGAACACGTTTCTGGGGACTTTGGCCAAGTGGGCGCAGGAAGCGGCAAAATAAGGAAGCGAGCCAAGCGCGCCTTTATTGTGGCGCAAAAGGCGCGCCACATGGCGCGGCTCGCCCAGGTCCCTCGGCGGACAAAAAGCGTCCGCCTCAGGATGACAATCCTCCTAACTATGTGTTTGACAAGCAATTTTTGACGGTGGTACCGTCACGCTTCCTGATGCGGCAGCGACTTGAGTACGCGGCAGCCTGGCCGTTCATCAAAATCATCGGTATTTTGCCGCGTCCGCTGGCTCGGGCCGCCGGCATTGGGCTGGCTTGGGTCATTTATTTTCTGCACGTGCGATTGCGACAGGTGGGGATGAGCAATCTCGCACTCGCATTTCCCGAAAAATCCAAGGCGGAGCGGTCGCGGATATTGCGCGGGGAGTTTACCTCGCTGGGGCGGCAACTGGCGGAAGTGTGCCGATTTCCGCGCTACACGCTGGAAAACGTCGAACAGGTGGTGGTGTATGACGGGTTCGAGAATTATGAGGCGGCCCGCGCCCGCGGCAAAGGAGTGCTTTTGTTTGCCGGCCACTTCGGAGGTTGGGAGCTTTCTTCGTTTGTGCTCTCCATGCACGGGGCCTGGATGCACGTGCTCATGCGCGGCATGGACAACGAATACTTGGGGCGGCTGATCCTGCACTATCGCACCATGCACGGTAACAAAGCCGTCGACAAGGACGAATCGGTGCGCAGCTTGCTTTCGGCGATGAAGGCGGGCGAAGTGGTAGGGATGCTGATCGACACGAACATGACTCCGCCGCAGGGAATCTTCGTGAATTTTTTTGGTATTGCGGCCTGCACCGGGAGTGGGATGGCGAAGATTGCGCTGCGCACTGACGCGGCCGTGGTGCCGACGTTTACGATCTGGGATGCCGAGTTAGGGAAATACCGGCTGAGGTTTGATCCCGCAGTGGAATTGGTACGCACCGGAGACCTGGAGGCGGACGTCAAGGCTAACACGCAGAAATTCACGTCCGTGATTGAGGACTACGTGCGGAAGTATCCGGAGCAGTGGCTGTGGGTGCACCGGAGGTGGAAAACGCGGCCGCCGGGAGATGCGCCGCTGTATTGAACTGCCACTTCATCAGAGTCGAGATCTTTTCGCTGTAGGCTGCACCGCGCGCCCATTTCTCGCAAAGAACGCGAGAAATGGGGCACCCCATTTTTGCGGATCATAAGGTTCCTCCTCCGCCGCCCTAAGCAAATTCCAACCGACGGCTTTGACTGCCTCACTAATGAAGGCGCCTCCCTTTGACGATGGTTCCTGAAGCAGGGCGTATGTTCTCAGATGCGCATTGCGGAGGGACTAAAGGTATGGCAAAAGAAGGCGTGGGCACGGCAGAGGCTCAAACCGACAAGCAAGGCAAACTTCGCGCCGAGAGCGATCTGGATATGCTGCGGATTCTGGTCGACAGCATTATGGAATACGCCATCATCATGCTCGATCCCAATGGAAACATGGTGAGCTGGAGCCCGGCGGCGGAGCGGCTGAAGGGGTATTCTGCGGCGGAAATCGTGGGCAAACATTTTTCCATCTTTGCCACAGCGGAAGACGCCACGAGCGGCAAGCCGGACGCTGAGTTGAAAACCGCGGTGCGCGAAGCCCGGTCCGAGGACGAGGGCTGGCGGGTTCGCAAGGATGGCTCAAAGTTCTGGGCCAACATTGTCATCACCTCGCTGGTGGACGACCAAGGCACGCTCAAGGGGTTTGGCATGGTCACGCGCGATCTCAGCCAGCGCAAGGAAGCCGAAGAACGGATCAAGGGGCAGGCCAAAGAAATTCTGGAAATGGCCACCGTGATCGTTCAAGTCTGGGACGGCATCATTCTGGTTCCGCTGATCGGAATGCTCGACAGCGATCGCACCCAGCAACTGATGGAGCGCCTGTTGCAGCGGCTTACCGAAACCAATTCTCCGGTCGCTCTGATCGATATCACCGGCGTGCCCACCATTGACACTCAAACTGCGCAGCATCTTATCGAAACCATCAAGGCGGTGCGCTACATCGGCTCTGAAGTGGTGCTGACCGGGGTGCGGCCCGCCATCGCCCAGACCCTGGTGCACTTGGGAATCGACCTTTCGGGCGCGACCACGCGCTCTTCGCTCACGGCGGGGTTGCGGGTGGCATTTGAAATCATCAACATTCATGTTGCCAGGGAGACGGCCCATGGGGCGGCGGTGGGCAAATGATTGAAGGCATAGCAGTCCTGAAGATGCGGGACGTCCTGCTGGTCACCATGCCTGCCGATCCCGATGATGCCACGGTGTCCGCCCTCCAGAGCAGGACGCTGGATGCCATGGAACAGCACGACGTGAAAGGCTTGATTCTGGACCTTTCGAAAGTGGAAATCCTGGATTCTTACTTCGCCAGGACCGTGGCGGAGACGGCGAAAATGGTGACGCTGATGGGCGGCGAAACCTTGATCGCAGGCATGCGGCCATCGGTGGCCATCACCGCCACGGAATTAAACGTCACCCTGGGGGCGACGCGAACCGTCTTGACCCTGGATCGCGCTTTGGATTTGGCGGGCAATATTTCAAGGAAAAAATCTGTGCAGAAGACCAGGTCTGCGCTATGAGCGAGCTGGAACAGGGCACAGTCCCGATTGTTGTGGAAGCCGACATCGCGACAGCCCGCCGCGTGGTCCGCGATATTGCCGGGAAGATAGGATTCGGGGTTACCGAAACCACGCGCATCATAACCGCTGCCTCCGAGCTGGGCCGGAACGTCTTCAAGTATGCCGGCAAAGGCTCGATGCACTGGCGCACTCTGCAAAAGGGAACGGCCAGCGGCGTGGAATTGCGTTTTGAGGATCGTGGTCCGGGCATCGCGGACCTCGACGCCGCGATGCGCGAAGGCTTTAGCACGGGCGGCAGCCTGGGCATGGGGTTGCCCGGCGCCAAACGCCTGATGGACGAGATGGACGTTAAGACGGCTCAAGGCGAGGGAACAACTGTGGTGGTAAGAAAATGGCGGCGTTCCTGAGTCTTTCATGCCGACGGTAACCTGCGCGCAAATTTCGGTGGGCCGGTACTTCGATGGCGCGATGGCGCAGGGAACGGCGCGCCAGATCGCGCTCAAGCTGGGATTTGCGGCGCAGCCGAGTGAGGAAATTGTCCTGATCGTCACCGAGTTGGCCGCCTATATGGCCAGACATAGCGGTTGCGGCGATTTGACGCTTCGTCTGCTGGACGATGGAGCCAGGGTTGGGATCGAGGTGGAGGCCGAGGACCACGATCCCGGAATGAGAAACCCGGAACACCTGTTCGGCGAAGCTAACCCTGCTGGCGCCGTCTTAGATTCTGGGCTTGGCGCCATAGAAGGCTTGATGGATGAAAGAGAAATCAGTTCCACGGCATCGCTGGGCACGCGAATTGTGTGCCGGCGCTGGCTGCGCCCGCAAGCCGGTCCGGCAGTCGTCACCTCGGCGATCGTCCAGTCGGCAATCGTCTATCCCTGGCAAGTGGGTGTCGCGACCCGGCCCCTCCATCTGGCTGCAGCGAATGGCGACGCTTTTGTGATTCGCGAATGCGATGGCCGTTTGCTGGTTGGCGTGATCGATGGCCTGGGGCACGGCGAGGCCGCCCAGGTCGCCGCTCTGGCTGCGCAAGGCTACGTTCAATCCAACTATGACATGCCGTTAGATCGACTTTTCTGGGGAGTCAACAGCGCTTGCCGGGGGACCCGCGGCGTGGTGATGGCCCTGGTCCGCTTCGAATCCTCAACCGCAATGACTACGGCCAACCTGGGGAACATCGAGATACGAACCTGGACCGGCACCCAACGTTTCGAGGTCACGGTCCAGCGCGGGTTCCTCGGCGCGCAGGAAGACCGTGTGCACGTGCAACAGCACCGCTGGCATCCGGACTGGATGCTCGTCCTGCACAGCGATGGTCTGCGCGGGCAATGGCAGTGGAGCGATTTTCCGGGCCTGGAGCGGGCGTCTCCGCAAGCGGTTGCGAACCAACTCCTCAAGGTATTGGCGAAGGAGAATGATGACGCGACAGTTCTTGCGGTGAAAAGCGGAAGAGCTGAACCATGACCGCCAGCCCCGCGCCGGGCGCCGCCGCCACGAAAGATACTCAGAGCTTAGTCGCTTTGCTGCAGGCCGAGCTGGCCACGACGAACCACGAAGTCATGGTCATGACCCTGGAACTGGAACAGCGTGTGGCCGAGCGCGTAGCGCAACTCTCGAAGGCGAATCGCGACCTGGTGAGGGAAGTTTCTGAGCGGAGCCGCGCCGAGGAACAGGTCGGCAAACTCAACCTGGATCTGGAGCAGCGGGCCGCATTGCTGGAAGCGGCTAACAAAGAGCTGGAAGCGTTCTCCTATTCTGTATCGCATGACTTGCGAGCGCCGCTGCGGCACATCCTCGGGTTCGCAACCATGCTGCAGGAGGACGCGGGGCCTGCACTGAAGGAGAAGCCGCGGGAGCATCTCGACAAGATCAAGGAATCGGCAACCAGGATGTCTGCTCTTATTGACGACTTGCTGTATTTCTCGCGGTTTTCGCACGTGGAACTGACGCGGGAATCGGTCAACATGAATGCACTCGTCGAAAGTATTATCGGAGACCTCGAAGCTGAGGTCAAAGGTCGCAAGGTCGTGTGGAAATGCGCCCCATTGCCGCGCGCCTGGGGCGACCGGTCATTGCTGCGGCAAGTGCTGGTGAATCTGGTATCCAACGCCTTGAAGTACAGCCGTAAGCGCGATCCGGCGGAAATTGAAATCGGGGTTCGTGACGGCAGTCCGGGGGAGACCACCTTCTTCGTGCGCGACAATGGTGCTGGATTCGATGCCCGCTATGCCGACAAACTGTTCGGCGTCTTTCAGCGCCTGCATGCGGCGAGCGAATTCGAGGGAACCGGCATCGGCTTGGCCAGCGTGCGCCGCATCATCGCCCGGCACGGTGGCAAGACCTGGGCCGAGGGCAAGATCGGGCAGGGCGCGACATTTTACTTCACCCTGGCCTCGGCCAGCGCCACTCCGGTTCGTCGCCCAATGAGTCGGGAAAGCGGAACCTAGCCGCCGCACGCCTTAGGCATCTCTGCTCCCACTCCTTCCTATAGAATCAAGTCTTCCTATGAAAACATTTGAACAGATTGCAGAGTTGGAGCGGCGCTATTTGTTGGGCACTTACAACCGGTATCCGGTGGCATTGGCGCGGGGGAAGGGCGTGTTTCTTTACGACATTAACGACCGGCGCTATCTCGATTTTGTTGCGGGGCTGGGGGTGAATGCGCTGGGGCACGCGCATCCGCGGATTGTGAAGACGATTCGAGAGCAGGCGGCGCGGCTGATTCACACTTCCAACCTTTATTACCACGAGTATCAGGGAGAATTGGCAGAGAAATTGTGCACGCTGGCCGGGGCCTCTTTTGGAAATGCGCGAGCGTTTTTTTCCAACAGCGGGACCGAGGCGATTGAGGGGACGATCAAGCTGGCGCGGCTGGCGGGACATCGCGCGGGCGGCGAGACGAAGTCGCGACTGGTGGCGCTGCAAGGGTCGTATCACGGTCGGACGTTCGGGGCGTTATCGCTGACGGGGCAGGAGAAACATCGCAAGGGATTTGAGCCGCTGCTGGAGGAAGTAACGTTCGTCGGGAGGAATGATATCGAAGCCCTGCGGGCGGCGGTGAACGGCGACACTTGCGCCATTGTGCTGGAGCCGATTTTTGGGGAGGGCGGAATCCATGAGTGTTCGGTGGAATTTCTGCAGGAATGCCGGGCTTTGGCGGATCGACATAAGGCGGCGCTGATTTTTGACGAGATTCAGTGCGGGCTGGGGCGCACGGGGACGATGTTTGCGTTCCAGACGTTTGGCGTGACTCCGGACCTGGTGGCGATTGCCAAGCCGATTGCGGCGGGGTTGCCGCTGGGAGCGTTTATGGCGAAAGAGGAGTTTGCTTCGGCGATTTCGCCGGGGCAGCATGGGAGCACGTTTGGAGGCGGCCCGCTGGTATGCCGTGTTGCTTTGGAGTTTCTATCCATTGTGGAAGAAGAGAAGCTTCTCGAGAAGGTGAAGACGGTCGGCGCCTATTTGCAGCAGGAGTTGAAGATTGTTGCCGAGAAGAGCGCCGCGGCGAAGGAAGTACGCGGGCGTGGGTTTATCCAGGGGCTGAATCTCTCGATCCCGGCGCGGCCGATTGTGGATGAGGCCCTCGCGGAGGGCGTGCTGTTTAATTCGACGCAGGATACGGTGGTTCGGTTTCTGCCTCCGTTCTTGCTCGAGGAGAAGCACGTGGATAAGGGGATGCGGGTGCTGAAGAAGCTGCTGCGGAAGAAAAGAGCTGCGGCCAGTGATCAGTGATCAGTGGCCAGCTACACACGGCGGGCAGAGAGTTGTCCTGGGGTAAGAAGATTCGGAGTTGAAGATTTGGCGGTTGCGCAATCCAACCGGGATGGTACCGCGCTTGCTCCGGCCCTCGCGGCGGGCGTGGAAGAGTGCTGGATGGATTTTGATGGGGCGCGCATGCGCTATTTGCGCACGGGATCGGGGCCGGCTCTGATTTTGCTGCATGGGCTGTTGGGATATTCGTTTTCGTGGCGTTACACGATGCCGGTGCTGGCGCCTTACTTTACGGTTTACGCGCCGGACATGTTGGGCGCAGGATTTTCGGATCGTCCGTCGGGGATTGGCCATTCTGTGCGGGCGACGGCGGAGCGGGTTCTGCGATTCGTCGAGCGGCTGGGAATTCGGGAGTTTGATTTGTTGGGGACTTCGCGTGGCGGCGCGGTGGCGATGATGGCGGCCGCGGAATGCCTGAGAAGAAATTCCGGTCTTCGATTACGGCGGTTGGTGCTGGTGGCTCCGGTCAATCCTTATTCCTCGCACGGACGCTGGCTTGCTCCGTTAGCGGGAAGTGGCTTGGGATCCGCTCTGTTTCGTTTCGGGGTGGGCCGCATGAATTTTCTTTTCCCTTATTTTCACGCGCGTTTGTACAGCGATCGCGACCTGATTCCGCCGGGGGCGCTGGAGGGATATGTGGCTCCGCTGGCGAAGGCCGGGCTACTGGATCACGCGTTGAGCATCGTGCGTACATGGACGGAAGACCTTCGCGAACTGGAGATGACTTTGCCCAGGTTGGTGAACGTCCCTACGCTGATGATCTGGGGCAGCAAAGATCCGGCGGTGTATGAGTCATCGGCGGTGCGGTTGCAGAAGCATTTTGCGAATTCGAGATTGGTGGTTTTTCCCGGGATCGGGCACTTGCCTTACGAAGAGTGTCCTGAGGAGTTCAACCGGGCATTGATTGAGTTTCTGGCTGGGCACAAGGTTGCCGATTGAGCGGGGCTGCAGCATCACATGCGCGTTGCTTCGCTCTTCGCTCTTCGCGCCGCGGTAGCCGAGAGCCTGCCCTGAGCTTGTCGGAGGGTGGCTGTCCCCACACATGTGCTGTGCCTTGTCGGCATAAGAGCGTGTTTGACAAGAAAACATTGCGATCATGACTCATCCCATCTTCGATCTGCTGCGTGGCGCGCTGGTGCACTACGGGTATTGGGCCGTGGCCGGGGCATTGCTGCTCGAGAACGCGGGTCTGCCTGTGCCGGGGGAAACGGTTCTGCTGCTGGCGAGTTTTCTCGCGTATTCCGAACACGAGCTGCGATTTCCCCTGATCATTCTGGTTGGGACCATCGCTACGACGGTGGGTGGGCAGGTGGGTTACGCATTGGGGCGGTACGGGGGACGGCCGCTGATCGAACGGTATAGCCACATCTTCCATATTCGCGCGGAGGCCGTGGCCCGGGGCGACCGGCTTTTCGAACGGCGCGGGGCGGCGACAGTTTTTCTGGCACGATTTATTTTTGGGATGCGGGTGCTGGCGTCTTTGATTGCGGGTGCGCTGCACATGCCGTGGAGGAAGTTCGAACTGTTTAACTTTCTTGGGGCGCTGGCCTGGGTGACAACGATTTGCAGCGTGGGGTATTTGTTCGGCGGACATTGGAGCCGGCTGGTGCATGATGTCAGGCGCTTTGATCTGGCGATTCTGGTTTTGGCGGCACTGGGCGGAGTGTGGTGGTGGTGGCGGGGCCGGTAGCGGAACCGGGGGTGACTGAATGCGGCTGGTATTTTTGCGCAGCAGCTACAGCGCACGCATGAGAATCAACTTATACACAGGAATTTCAATGGGTGCGCGGCTATACTGGGCCAATGTTGCGGGGCTCTCGGTCGGAATTGGGTTCCGTGGCAATTGATGTTACTGGCGGCGTCCGCGCTGGAATTCGGACGAGGAGGAACGCATGAAGAAAATCGGGTTCTTAACTTTATTGATCACGGCAACGCTATTGTTAACCCTGGCTTTTCCGGTTGGGGCAGCTGGTCCAAAGCCGGTATCTGCCAGCGCAGCGGCGGCCATCGTGGCTCCGGTGCCGCCACCGCACCCGCGGGTGGAGCAGGCGCTGGCGGCGATGCGTGAAGCGCGCGAGCATATGTCGCACGCGGAAGGCGATTTCCACGGCCATCGTGACAAGGCGATCGGACATCTCGATGCCGCCATCCACGAAGCTGAGACTTGCCTGCGCGAACAGTAGGATCCGTGCAACGAAAAATCCGTGCAACAAAAAAATAGAGGCAGCGTCCGTGGACGCTGCCTTTCTTCTGACAACTTCGAGTGTGCCTGTGCTACCTGGGGCCGAATGTGTATCCGATGGAGGCGCCGACGCGATACACGTTGCCGGATTGGAACTCGACATTATTCTGGATGTGATAATAGTGGGCCTCGGGACGCAGGAAGAGGCCGCGCCAAACCTGCCAGCGGATGCCGCCGCTAATGTGTTCCATGAAATGGTTGCTGCTGGGGTAGACGATGCATCCGCTCGAAAGGCCACAAGAAGAGGAATACGGCACAGTAAAGCGGGTGCTGGCGACTCCGATGCCCGCCATAAGGTCGAGGCCGACCTGCCGGTGAAGCAGCTTGCCCACACGCGGTTGGTAGAGCGCATTGACGTCGGTAAAGATAGGACGATAGGTTTCACCGTTGTAGGGATAGTCTCCCTTTTTATAACGCCAGGAGGTTTCGACATTCAGTCCGAAGCGGGTCTTGCGGAAGCCGACGTAGTCTCCGCTGACGGAGAAATAAGTGCCGCCTTTCTCAAGCGGCCCGTGGAACGTGGCAACGTCGCTGAGTTTCGCAGACGACTCGAGTAAATTGCCGCCAACCGCAACGTCAATCTGCTGGGAATAAGCGAGAGTGGCGAACAGCACAACCCACGTACATGCGACGACGAGCGCTAACTTTCTCAATACCGCCCCCTGTTGTTCCATTCCGGTGCCTAGGATGTAGGCCACCCGCGTGATATCTGGCATGCCGTTAATCGGCCGCGAACGACCGATTAACAGGATACCCCAGGCTCGTGGAGTTGGTCGCCCCCGGCTGGGAAAAACTGTAACGATGAACTTTATCGTACGCGCCGTACGCGCCCTCACGCGCCGGCGTAGGTGAGCGTGACGTCAATTCTATTCCGGCCCGCCGATGGTGTACCCGATGGAAGCGCCGACGCGAAAGACGTTGCTGCCGGTGAAGGCATCGGTGTTGTTCACGATGTGGTAGTAGTGGGCTTCGGGCCGAACAAAAACATGTCCCCAAACGTAGTAGCGGAGGCCGCCGCCCACGTCGGTGAGGAAGTGGTCGCTCGAGGTGTAGCAGGCGCCGAAATAGACGCAACTGCTGGTGGGCTGGTAGCCATAGAAGCGAGTGCTCTGAAAGCCGCCGCCGGCCATGAGATCGAGACCGACCTTCTTGCTCAGGCGAGGCTGATACACGGCGTTGAAGTCAACGATGATGGGGCGATAGGGCTGGCCGAATCCTGCGTAGTTTCCCTGGCTTGCTCTCCAGGTGGTTTCAAAGTTGAAGCCAATCCGGTTGTGGAAGATGACGTCGGCGCTAATGGTCGGGTAAAAGCTCCCTTTTTCGGGAATAACACAACTGCCGGCGCCGCATGCCGTGGTTCCGGAGGAAAGAAGAGTGCCGCCGCCGAAAGAAACATCCCCTTGTTGGGCAGAGGCGAACTGAATGAAGAACAATATGGCAAGAACGGGTGTAAGAAGCGCTAACGTTCTCAAGGCATACCTCCTAAGTAAGTCTTGTTGCAGGCAATTTAAGATGCGCCCGCAAACTCATTAAGTTGCTGTGAAGGTGGGTATAGCTGATCATAGTTGTAGCCAAATCGCGGAGGCCACGGTCTTTACAAATAAAGACAAAATAAATAAGGGACAAAAGCAAATCCAAAACAGGCTGAGGAGACGCCCGATTTGGGCAGACATTTCCAAGACCAGTAAAAACCCTGTTGGCAGTAGTTAGTTGCGGTAGCGTGGAGCGGTTTCTAGACGATTACACCTTTAGAAGGTGGCGATCATTTGGACTTCCCGCCCCCGCCGGCCGCTCGGATGTGGTCGAAGGCGATGGGGCCGCCGCCGAAGAAAGTCAGGGCAAAAGCCAAGGAAGCAGCAGCCAGAGGAAATTCGTATCCCCCGTTGCCCATCAATCCGTTATGGATGTGAACTGTGGCGATGGCGACAGAGAGATCGATGCATACGGCAAAAGCCGCGAAGCGGGTAAACAGGCCCGCCAGAATGAGCAAGCCCCCGAGGAATTCAGTGAAGGAGGAAACATAGCCGGTCCAGGCAGGAAGTCCGAGGCTGGCGACAAATTGGGCATGGTGGTGAAGGCCGCCAAACACTTTTTGATATCCGTGACCCACCATGATAGCGCCCAAGGCGAGTCGCATGACGAGGAGCGCGAGAGGCTGCAGACGATCGAGATAGCGCACGTGGTTCCTCCGGCGGAAATTCGACCAGACAGATTACCGCAGGTGGGGTTGAAGAGGAAAGCTCTCGGGCTAGGAAGTTTTAAGGCCGCATGGACCGCAGGAAACTCCAGACCTTCGGGATGGGGAGATCGGAGCCACGAAGGGGACGGCGTTGGGGCCTTCGCAACTCTTTCACGCCCGGCGGGTTAGTGCCTTCGGAGAGTCATAATCAAGACCACGAATAGGAAAAGATTGCGCCGCTGGCGAAGTTCTGGTAACGTTTTTTCGCCCCCAGGTTGCGTGGTCGCAGAGGGCGTCCCATTTTCAATTTTCGCCTTTTGCGGATCCTCCGTCCGGTCGGGGAGTTCTGAAATTGCGGATGTGGAGCGATGAAGCAAATCAGTTCAAGAATGATGAGGGCTTAGTCAGCCTTTGAGGTGGATGAGGCGGGTGTTTCTCAGTGAGTGAAGTGGCAGTGAAAAGTTTTGCTGGTCAGGAGGCGGTAATGAATCGCATTTCGAAGCTTGGAAGTTCGCAACGGTGGGTAGTGCTCGTGGTGTGCGTGGCGCTGCCAGCGCTGGCATGGGGACAGAAACACTCGGCGCCTGCGGCGTCGCACTCGGCGCCTGCAGCATCGCACTCGGCACCCGCGCAGTCACACTCGGCGCCAGCGTCACATTCGGCTCCGGCTCAGTCCCATGCGGCACCCCAGAGCCACTCAGCGCCCTCGCATTCGACCACGCAGAGCCACGGGAGTTCGACGGGCGGAACTCACACCAACGCGGGCGCATCGCACGCCACGACGGGCGGGAATCGCGGCACTGCTAGTGGAACCCACACTAACGCTGGCGGAACCCACGCTACGACAGGTGGCGCATCCCACACCAACGCCGGCGGAACTCACAGCACGGCGGGCGGAAATCGCGGCGCGGCGGGTGGAACTCACACCAACGCGGGCGCAGCGCATGGAGCCGCTGGTGGCCGTGGGGCCTCGACGGCCAGCCGGGGCAGCCACACTCCTCCGGGAAAGAATGTGTCTCTGAAGGGCGGCGGAAAAGCAAATTTGCGGCCTAATGGTTCGGTGCGTTCCATCGACAAGAACGGAATGCACATTTCGCACGGACCGCACGGCGGAAGCCGGGTTGTGGGCGAGCACAACGGAGCCCGGGTTGTGAATACGGGACGGCACGGAGGATACGTGCAGCGCGCCTACGTGACGCGGGGCGGCCACTCCTACTACTCGCGTACCTACTATCACAATGGCGCGTACGGGGTTGGCGTCTACCGCGGCTATTCCTACGGCGGCTACAACTACTATGGCTACTATCCTGGCTACTTTTACAATCCAGGATTTTATGGCTGGGCCTACAATCCGTGGCCCGGGCCGGTTTTCTGGGGCGTAGGCGCATGGGGTTGGGGTGGAGCGCCGTGGTGGGGCTATTACGGCGGTTGGTGGAACCCGTATCCTTCTTATGCTTCGCCAGCCTTCTGGCTGACGGACTACCTGATTGCGCAAAGCTTGCAGACGGCGTATGCGGCCCGGGCTGAGGCCAATGCCGCGGATGCGGCGGCCGGCGACGGGGGCGGCGGCGGAGATGGCGGCGGTCAGGCGCAATCTTCCGGTGGCGGCGCGGTTGCGTTGACGCCCGAGGTCAAGGAGGCCATTGCCCAGGAAGTGAAGGCGCAACTGGCCGCACAGCAGGCTGAGGCGAAGGCAGGCGGTGGCAACGGTTCGGGAACGACGGCCAATGCCAGCGACCAGGTTCCGCCAGCATTGGATCCCGCACAGCGCACCTTTGTGGTGGATTCTGACGTTTCAGCGGTGGCCAACGGGCAGGAATGCGGACTGACGGCCGGTGATGTGATCACGCGCCTGACCGACACTCCGGATTCAGACAACACGGTAAATGCCAGCGTAGCGGCGAGCAAGAAGTCCGATTGCGCGTCGGGACAAACCGTGGCGGTCAAGGTGGATGACCTGCAGGAAATGTACAACCATTTCCAGGAGCAGCTCACCAGCGGCATGGGCGAACTGGCGAAGAAGCAGGGCACTGGTGGAATGCCGGCATCGCCGAACACGGCGACCACGGCATCCGACGTGCCGCCGCCACCGGCGGATACCAGCGCGGCGAAAACCCTGCAAGACCAGCAGGCCCAGGCCGACCAGACCGAGTCAGAGGTTAAGCAGGAGGCTTCGGCTGGCGGCGGGCACTAGGACAGCGGTCGTAGGGACGGTCAGGCGGGTTCTTTGATCTTTGATTAATTTGGTCTCTGATTGCGGCGTTCGCCGTCCGTCCTGTTCGTAGACCGATGAATCAGGGAGCGTCTGCTGAAGACGCTCCCTTTTCCGATTTTGAAAAAGGGCGAGCGCGCAGGTTCAAGCACCGGGAGGGGATTACGATGTCGCAGAAATTCCAGCACATGATTTCACGAATGGTGGTGGCAGCGGCCTGCGTTGCTGCGGTGATGTATCCGTCGCTGGCCGGCGCACAGGCGCCCACGTTGGCGGAACAACTGGCCGCGCAATACAAGCTGGTGAAAATGGGGTCGGACACGAGCGGTTATGCCGTGGTGGACAAGGGTACACTCCTGGCTATCCAAAAGGGTGGAATCACGGCGGTGCCTTATTCCGACAAGACGGTTCTCACCAACAAGTACGAGGACGGCACGGTCCACGGGCCCAACGCCGCGCTGGTAGAAGGCCGGAAGCGCCTTTTCGGACATTTCTCCCAAACCAGTTCGGAAGGACAGACGACACATTTGTTTCAAACTGGCGACAAGGTTTACCCCTCCAAGATTGATGTAAATCTGGAGAAGGACCAGGTCGTGATGGGCATTGTGGCTTGCGACACATGCAACAAGACCGATCCCCCGACGTACATGAAGGCGAATGTAGTGTTTCAGTTCCCCAAGGGGTCTCTGGCGAAGGCGAGCGCCGGTTCGGTGGAGGATACGATCGGACAGTTGCTCTCGGTGAGCAACGACGATTCGGCGAAGGGCGACGACAAAGGCGGAGACCAGGGCGGCGGCCAACAGCAGGGTGGTGGCGGAGACCAGGGTGCTCAGCAAGGCGGAGGCCAGGACCAGCAACAACAGGCCGAGCCTCAGAGCATAGAAAAGGGCATGACGCCGGATCAGGTCGAAGCGGCCCTGGGTAAGCCGGATAAGAAAGTGACGCTCGGCACCAAGGTTCTTTACGTTTACAAAGATCTCAAAGTCACGTTCCTAAACGGGAAAGTTTCTGACGTGCAGTAGAGGGCGAGCAGTCTCGAGTTTCAGTCGTCCGAGTTAACCGCGCTCTCAATGTATCCAGTGGCGAGCGATGAGTGTCTTTAGGATCGTTTTTCGACTACTTCGGACTGGCATTACCTGGTTCCTGATTGCGTACTGGGTGGTTTTCGTGAGCTACACGATCAAGAATCTGGTTGTAGGTGGTTCAGGCGCGGTTGCCGCCCTGGTACAAGCATATCTCCAATGTTGGCGGAACGTTCGTCCATTGGAGCTGGGAAAAGTTTCTGGTTCAACAGATCGCAATCCTCTTGATCACTATAGGATATCTCCTCTCTGGGCGGCGAACTCTTGATAGCCCGCCCCGGTAACTGAATGGCAGTCCATCCCCGCCGAAGTCAAACTCAGCTATTACAGCAACTTGAGCAGGCGGCTTAGTACTTCCGTACCGTCTGTAGTACTTCAGTTACCAGTCTGAGAGTACGCGGGCATCGGGTCAGAGAAGACTACATCTAATTGCGTCCCATATAACACACACCACAACATATAGATATACCCTCCAGCGGGCCCTTGGGCATAATCCAGAAAACGGGCATAAAACCCCAGGAAATGCGGAGATTCGCTTTGAGGCAGGGCTTTTCAGGGCTGATATATGCTCTGGACACCGAAAGTCCTCCAGACAGGCAGAGAGGGCGAGGAGAGTTTCACAAAAGCAATCCTGCGGGCGGAAGAGACCGACTCGGGAGTAGGTTCTGGTGGAGAGGTTAGGAACTGGATTGCGGGAAACCGGATCAGGAAATATGGCCGACTCACGAGAAGTGATGAACATTCGCCAAGCGTCCCAGTATCTGGGAGTGAGTCCGGACACGCTCTACAAATACGTTGGCGAGCAGAGGATTCCGGCTTTCAAGCTGGGCAACCGCTGGCGCTTCAAGAAATCGAAGCTGGACCAGTGGATGGAAGAGAAGTCGAGCCAGATGGAAGTGGGGACGAAGCTGAAGGCGAAGGCGGCAACGAAAGCTGCAGGACAGAGCTAAACAAAAACCTGCGCGGGCGAAGTGCCCGCGCCACGTGAACAAAAGCAACACACAAAGGCGGGCACACATGTTTGGAATGGGATCGAAAACGATAGTAGGTTTGGATGTGGGCTCTTCCAGCATCAAGGCGGTGGAGTTGAAGCGAAAGGGCAGCCAGATTGAAGTGGCGCACCTGGGGCTGGAACCGCTGTCATCCGACATTGTGGTGGATTCGATGATCGTGGACTCGGGGACGGTCTCGAGCGCGATCTCCAAGCTGTTCGCCGATTGCCTGATCAAGACCAAGGCGGTGGCGACGGCGGTGAGCGGACACTCGGTGATCGTCAAAAAGATTTCGCTGCCTTCGATGAGCGACCAGGAACTGGCCGAGACTATCGAGAAAGAAGCGGCCCAGCACATTCCCTTCGATCTGGCGGACGTGAGTCTGGATTACCAGATCCTGTCGGAGGAAGCGGGCAGCCCGAACATGGACGTTTTGCTGGTGGCCGTGAAGAAGGACAAGATTTTGAACTACACCAACGTACTCTCGATGGCGGGGCGCACGCCGTCTATCGTCGACATCGATGCCCTGGCGCTGCAGAACTGCTACGAGTACAACTACCAGCCGGCGCCGGGCCAGGTGGTGGCGCTATTGAACCTGGGCGCCAGCGTAATGAACATCAACATCGTGAAGGGCACGACTCCGCTGTTCCCGCGCGACGTAAGCGTAGGCGGGCACCAGTACACAGACTCGCTGCAAAAGGAACTCGACCTCAACTTCGACGACGCGGAAAAGCTGAAGCTGGGCGAGAAGGTGGGCACCGTGAGCGAAGACGCGAAAGCGCCGATCTTACAACAGGTGACCGAGATCATCGTGCTCGAAATCCAGAAGACATTTGACTTCTTCCGGGCCAGCGCAGCGGGCGAGCACATCGAGAAGATTTATCTGGCTGGCGGTTCGGCGAAGGTGCCGGGGTTGATGGACGCTCTGCGGCAGGAGTTTTCGATGCCGGTGGAGTTGTTGAATCCATTTCAGCGCGTGACGCCGCCGACGGAAGGGCCGGGGTTGGAGCTGGTGGAGCAGAATCCGGGTCAGCTCGCAGTGGCCGTGGGCCTGGCTTTGAGGAGTTTTGAATCCCTATGATCAAAATCAATCTGCTGGAAAATTCCAAGGCAAAGAACAAGCGCGCCGGTGGCGGCGGATCGGCGATGCCCACGATGGAAATGGGCGACATGGGTTCGCCCAAGTTGAAGGTGCTGGTAGTGCTGGTGGTGGCGGGAGCGTTGAACTTCGGCTACTGGTACCGGCTGGACCGGCAGGCGAAATCGATTGCGACGCAGATGCAGGCGGCGGAACAGACGAACCGGGAACTGAGCGAGGTGAAGGCGCGCTACCTGGAGCGGCAGACGCAGGCCAACGCTTACAAGCGGCGGGTGGATGTGATCGATTCGCTGCGCAACGGGCAGACCGGGCCGGTGAACCTGCTGGCCATGCTGGGCGAGACCGTGAATGGTACCGAAGCGGTTTGGCTGAGCAAAATGGACGATACCGGAGCAACGGTCAGCCTGGAAGGCACGGCGCTGAGCACGGATGCCGTGGCCAGCCTGATTGCCAACCTGCAGAAGACGGGCTTCTTCTCAAACGTGGAGATGAAGGAGACCTACCAGGACGATCAGATCAAGGACATGCAGGCGTTTCAGTTCACGCTGACCTGCGAGAAGGGAAAGTCGTAGAGGCGGACTTATGGAGATGAATTTCAACGAACTTTCGGGCGTGAAGCAGTGGGGAGCGGTGATCGCGGGAGGAGCAGTTCTGACGGCGGCGCTGTACTTCACGATGTTCAAGAGCCAGAGTGAGAAAAATGGCGTGGCCCAGCATGCGCTGGAAGTGAAGGTCCGGGAGAACAATGAACTGGAATCCTACCGGCCCAAGCTGAAGGATATGGACCGGCAACTGGCCAACTTGAAGCAGCAACTGGAAATCGAGCAGCGCATCGTTCCGGACGAGAAGAAGGTGGACACCTTCATCGAGACGATGGACGATGAAGCGCAGAAGGCGGGCGTGGTATTGCGCCGCTATACGGCGAAGCCGGTGAGCGCGAAGGAATACTACACGGAAGTGCCGTTCGATATGGAGCTGGACGGTCCCTTCTACTCGATGCTGAATTTCTTTGACCGGGTGAGCAAGCTGGAGCGCATCGTCAATGTGGGTGGTCTGCTGGTGTCGACGACCAAGAAGCCCACGGAAGCGAAGGTGAAGCACTCATATCCGTACCAGGCCAATGAGAGTGTGGTGGCGTCGTTCACGGCAACGACCTTCTACAGTCACGACGTGACGCCTCCCGTAACCGCGGTGGGCGCAAAGCCGGTAACGACTGCAGGCGTGAAATAGGAATCGCTTATATGAAGCTGACAACAGGCATTCTGGCAGTGGTGATGGTGACGGGGGCAGCCTGGGCGCAAAACCCGGATGCCATCGACAACGCGCGCAGCGTGGCGAAATCGCTGCAGCAGATCCAGACGACGAAGACCAACGCAGCGCTCGACGCCGCGGGAGTTCCGGCACAAACGTCCACGCCGGTGGCTCCAGCGACAACGGCGAAGCCGCACGATGCCTTCGTACCTAAGAAGGCAGCTCCGGCCAAGGTAGCCGTGGGGAAACCGGCAGCCAAGCACGCGGTGGCTACTACAAAGATTGCGGTCGACGAAAAGACGGCTGCGACAGGCAAGACGGCGCCAGCTCAGAAACCGGAAGAGAAAGAGAAGAAGTGGGCGATGAACGGCAAGCGCGACCCCTTCTTCAGCCCGGTTGTGCAACAGCCGACTGGATCGGGTTGCTCCTCGGGAAAGAAATGCCTGGAGATCGGGCAGATCAATCTGCGGGGCGTGGTCAAGTCGGAAAGCGGCTTTATCGCGGTGGTGACCAATAGCCTGAACAAGGCGTATTTCCTGCACGAAAACGATCCAGTGTTCAACGGCTATGTGAAGAGCATCACGGGAGATTCGGTTGTGTTCTCCGAGACGGACCAGGACAAGCTGGGCAAAGCGCTCACGCGAGAAGTTGTGAAACGGATTACTACACCGGCAGTGTAGCGCCGGGGCGAAGCCGGGAAGCCGGAGCGCCGAAAATCGAGTTCAAATGAAGGACACGCGGGCCGGGCCCGCGGGTTGGGGAGAAGCGAAATGCGAAAGCAATTGCTGAAAGTGTTCCTACCGTTGCTGGCTTTAGGGTTGACTGCAGCCGCGGAGACGCCGGCCTCACAACCGGCGGGCCAGCGCAACGAACTACAAGGGGTGAAGTTGGTTCGGGGCACGGACGAGATGCGGGTCGAGATCAACGCTCCGGGAGCGGCGACGCCCAAGGTAAGTGTTGAGGAGTCGCCGGCGCGCCTGGTGCTGGACCTGCCTGGAACCGTCATGGCGACGGCGCAGAGCCACATTGTGGTGGACAGCGACGGCGTGAAGGGCGTCCGCATCGGCATGGACGGCCAGCATCCGCCAACCACGCGGGTGGTGGTCGATCTGGAACACACTTGTCCCTATGAATTGAAGCCTTCGGTGGACGGGAAGCTGGTGCTGACGCTCCATACCCAGTCCGCGGCTGCGGCGAAGTCGATCGCGCCGAAGTCGAGCACGCCGAAACTGAGCGCAGCGAAGTTGACCACGTCAACGCCAAGCGCGCCACTGACAACCGAAGCCAGCGCACCGGCGCCGGTCGCGGCCCCGGCTAGTGAACTGAAGCCGGATACGGCTTCCGCTGCTGCTTCCACTTCCACTGATTTTGTGTTCGTCGAGCCTAAGTATGAGGCCAAAAAGCCTGCACCGGATACGGCGACTGAGCCCGCCGACCGGGCCCAGGATGCGGCGGCGAAATTTGCCGACAAGACAGCCGCGGAACTGCTGCCTCCAACCATGAACGCGGCCCAGTCCACGCAGACCACCGCCTCCAGCACGACCATCACGCCGGCGGTGAACCTGGCGGCGGAACAGAAAGCGCAGGCTGCACAGCAACCGGTAACAGTCGGCCCCAAGTACACGGGCGAGCCGATTTCCGTGAACCTTAAGGATGTAGACCTCAAGGACTTCTTTCGCCTGATCCATGAAATCAGCGGCCTGAACGTGGTGCTCGATCCGAATGTGCACGGCACGCTCACCGTTGTGCTGGATGATGTGCCGTGGGACCAGGCCCTGGACATCGTGCTCAAGAATAACGATCTGGCCCGCGAGTTGGAAGGCAACGTCCTGCGGGTTGCCACCGTGGATACGTTGAAGAAGGAAGCGGATGGACGGCGCGCACAGGTGGAAGCCGAAGCGCTGGCGGTGGAAAAGGTTTCCGTCACGCATTTCCTGAGCTACGCCCACGCCAAAGATGTGATGCTGACGGTAAAAAAGTTCCTCTCGGTGCGGGGTGATGTGGTCGCGGACGACCGCACCAACGCCGTGATCGTGAGCGACATTCCAAAAGTGATTCCGGTGGTCGAGAAGCTGCTGTTGCAACTGGACCGCAAGACGCAGGAAGTGGAAATCGAGGCGCGCGTAGTGGCCGCCACCCGCCAGTTCGCGCGCGACATCGGCACCCAGTTGGGCTTTGGCTGGGGCAATGGTCACAGTGCAATCGGCGGAGCCGCACAGGCCGGGTCGTCGCCGACTACGGTCAGCAGCCTGACTCCGGGTTACATCACGGTGCCGGGCACGGGATCCACGTCGGGATCGTCGATTCCTCTGTTCTCGAACCTGGGCTCGACTTCGCCCACCAGTGGCTTCACTTTCCTGAACGCCAGCAATACGGTACGCATCGACGCGGTTCTTACAATGGCTGAGTCGCGTGGCCTGTTGAAGGTGCTGTCGCGTCCGCGTACGGTGACCCAGAACAATATTCAATCCACCGTAAGGCAGGGCGTCCGGGTGCCGATTGTGACTCAGGCGCAGTTGGGCGGGCCTCCGACGGTGACCTACGTGGATGCGTTCCTGCGGTTGACGGTGACTCCGCAAATTACTTCGGAGAACACCATCTTCCTGAACGTGGACGTGGAAAACACCACTCCGAACTTTGGCCAGGAAGTGCAGGGCAACCCGGAACTGATCACGCAGCAAGCCACCACGCAGGTGCTGGTGACCGATGGCGGGACGGTGGTGATCGGCGGCGTCATCCAGACGCAGAACTCGATCAACATCGACCAGGTGCCATTGCTCGGCAACATTCCGATCCTTGGCAACCTGTTCAAACACGTTCAGGTGCAGACCACCAACCAGGAATTGATTTTCTTCATCACGCCGCGAATCATTCAGACATAACGTCCGACTTAGCAGCGCAGTTGAAGATTTAGAACCGCCGGCCTGAAGAAACTGTCAGAGCCGGCGGTTTTGTTTTTGTCAGGGATGCGCCCGGTCTGTACCCCCACGGTACCCCCTCCCCCCCGATCTATTGGAATCTTTGAGTTAGGGTTGAAAATGCAAATTGAACTATTGAATGCAATAGCTTACGGGCAAAATCTTGAGCCGCAGGGACTTAGCTGCCGATTCTTGACCCGGGCGTCGTTCCGCTCTTGCTGCGTGTACTCCTCTGCTGGGGCAATGATGGACCGATGCGGAGGCTGTGCGCAAGGTCAGATGTCACAAGGTTGGGATGTGGAAAAGTTGGGGCAGTCGCTTCGGAGGGAGACCGACCGCAAATCGCAAGAATCGCCAGGCCGTGCGCGTTCAGAAATGGCGGGTGTCTCTGCTGCAGGACCGAATCAGAGCGAGAGCTACTCCGGGAGGTTACGTTGTCTATGAGGACCGCTATAAGAATAGCCCTTGGTTCTAAAAATGCGGTTCAGGTATTCACCTTTCGAGTCTGCAGCCATGAAGCCTTGATAATCTTCCAGTGGGACTTCGAAGTAGAAGTAGACATCGCCGCTCTTGCGGAATTCGATCCCCAACTGGCGCGTTAGCGGGCTGTATCCAATCGCCCCAATGCCGTCGAGTTCACCTCCGACCAGTTCATCACTCGAGCTTAGCAAAAATTTGTGAGAGAGCTCGCAATTCGAGGCCTTGACGCAAGGGGCTTGCAGCACCTATCGGAAGGGGTTGTCCTGGGAATGAGGTATTCAAACACCCTCCGGTGAGTTATTCTTGCCCTTCCCAAAATGGCCGACCTCATTTCGCCTGAGCCCCCGGAGCGCGACGGATTCAATCCCAAGGCCAGGATTCCGTTTGGCGTGACCACAGCGCATGTGTACGCTGCAATGCAGGATTTTGTGGAGTTTGTGAAGCTCGTTGATACGCAACTTCACCTTAAAGAAATGGCCAGCTTGGAAAATACGATGATGCAAGTGAACTTCTCCAGCCTAGTTGGCGAGATCATGGCAGCGCGAATTCCTAAGCATTGCCCGACCATCGTCAAGAACAAATATCACAACGGTCACCCTGACCTGTTGCCAGCTAACAAATATCCGCGTGACGCTGCACAACACGCTGGCAGTGATGGCATCGAAATTAAGGCGTCACGGTACTTGCACGGTTGGCAAGGGCATAACGCCGAGCATGTATGGCTTATGGTGTTCGTGTTTCAAAGCGGAAGGGAGGGAGCGAAGGCCAAAGAAACGTCTGCATTCAGGTTTCTCATTGTCGCTGGAGCGCTGTTGTCCAAGCAGGACTGGCAATTCTCAGGCAGATCGGAAACCAGCCGACGCACGATCACCGCCAGCGTTAAGCCTGAGGGCGCGAGAAAGATGATGGTGAACTGGATTTACAAGTGCAAGGAATTACGTGAGGGCAAAGGATAGCTGGTCTCGGGCAACGGATACTTTGGAAAGCCGATCAATGCGGTTCGGCGCCGCATTGAAATATTCAATGTTCTTTTCTATCCCGATGCAGCGAAGGCCCAGTGCGTTGGCAGCCGCGACTGTCGAGCCGCTGCCCATGAAGCTGTCCAGTACGATTCCTTCTCCAAGTGGCAGCACTGCATAGACGAGCTCCCGCAGCAGCGCTTGGGGCTTCAGGCTGGGATGTTTTGCAAGTTCCCGCTCCTCGCGGGGCGTTCGGCCGGCTTCGATCAGGTCTGTAAACGGCAGTCCGTCTGGTAACCGTCGGAGTCCTCCAGTTTCAAATCGGCGTAGACAGTCGCTTACCTTCATTCCCGCTGGTATTGGTTTGCGGAGAATACCCCAGGGCTCATAACTTCCGCGCGGCAGTGAACATACGTCAGGAAATTCTGACTCTGCATTTTTCGGCCGGTCGCCGCCCCGGAGGGTTTGCACAATGCGGATCAATTGGCCGCGAAATTCCAGTCCTCCTGCCACCAAGGCACTGTAAACCATCTGGCACATAAAGGAATTACAGGCGATGAAAACGTGGCCACCCGGTTTAAGAACGCGGACGGCAAGGCTAGACCATTCCAGGAAGAATTGAGTCACCTGCTTGCGCTCTTTTTCGTTTAGCGCGGTAAATCTCGGAAGGGGTTGCCGGACGGAGCCGTCAAAGGAAGGCGGTATCCGCCAAATGCCGCCACTGCCGTTGCTGCGCTTTTCAAGCTGGTCAGGCTCGTATTCCTTTACGCCGTAAGGCGGGTCGGTGACGATGCCATGAACTGAATCTTCAGGGATGCGGCGCATCCACTCAAAACAATCGGCGTGGACGATCAAAGACTCTCCGATTGCCTCATGCGGCAAGTCCATCGCAAACTTAGTTAGCTTTGACATCGGAATGTGATCGCAGTATAACGCTGTCTTCCCTAGCGAGGATAGACCTTCACAAGCTGCCGAGACTTTCGTTCTGTTGTTCGCGGAACGGGCTGCTGAATTGGGATCGGACCGTTTTCGCGACGTTAGGATGGGCCCTGCAGGCAAACACCAAGATCCCTTGCTTCGCTCGGGATGAGCAATCATGTTCTGAGCCACTTTTGTTTTGAACCGCCTGATAAACTCTTCGGCGATGAACTTTCTTTTACGGCAGAAAGAACTGCGGGGGCGGCTTACCTCGGCCCGGCTGGATGCTTTGCTGGTCAGCCATCTTCCCAACATCCGATATCTCTGCGGGTTTACCGGGAGCGCGGGCTTTTTGCTCGTCACGGAAACCGGCAGCGTTTTTTTCACCGACGTTCGCTATGACACGCAAGCGCGCGAAGAAGTGAAGGGCGCGAAAGTGGTGATTCCGCGCAAGTCGCTGTTGAGCGCGCTTGGAGAGTGGATCGGAGCGCGTCAGAAGAGATCGGAGAAATGGACCCTTGGGATTGAGGCCGAGCACCTGACCGTGGCGGAAAGAAAGCGGTTGGCGGATGTGCTGCCCGCGGGTTTGCGGCTACGGAACGCTCCTGCGCTGGTGGAGCAGGCGCGGATGGTGAAGGATGACGAGGAACTGAGGCGCATTCGGGCGGCAGTGCAACTGGGAGCGGCACTGTTCGAGCGGGCGATGGAGGTGTTGCGGCCGGGGGTAAGAGAATCCGAAGTCGCGGCGGAGATGGAATATTCCGCACGCCGCGCGGGCGCGGAGGCGATGTCGTTTCCCACGATCATCGCCTCTGGAGCCAGGTCGGCGTTGCCGCATGGCAGGGCCACGGAGCAGGTGATCGCGCCGGGAGGATTCGTGGTCTGCGATTTCGGTGTTATACTCGCTGGTTATTGTTCAGACCAGACCCGCACTGTATGGGTGGGCCCAACGTCGAAAGAAGCGCGCGGGGCTTACGAAGCGGTGAGGGAGGCGCAGGAGGCCGCGATTGTGGCCGTGCGGCCTGGCGTCAGAGCCGGCGAAGTGGACGAGGCCGCCCGCAAGGTGTTGCGCAAAGCCGGGTTGGGACGCTATTTTACCCATTCGACCGGACATGGCGTGGGCCTGGAGATTCACGAATCACCCAGGATTGCAGCCGGACAGAAGGAGCTGCTCAAACCGGGCATGGTCATCACGATTGAGCCGGGAGTATACTTCCCCGGCAAGTGGGGCATCCGGATCGAAGATATGGTTGCCGTTACTGCGGACGGCGGCGAGGTGTTGACGCCGACCAGCAAGGATTTCCTGGCAGTGGAAGTTCGGCCTTAGGTGTCAGACGCCGGTCGTGTTTTTATGATCGCGCGGCACGCCGGCAAGGCCTGAGACGCAAGACCGACGATCTGAGATTGAATGCAGCCTAATACCTAAAGTCGTTCCACCGTATACGAATGAATCAAAAAGAGCTGAAGGAACTCATCGAGTTCTTAATCGAAAAGGACATTGCCGAGTTTGAGTTGGAGCGCGGCGATGTAAAGGTCAAGATCAAGCGGGCGGGAGCGCAAACCGTGGTTTATACCCACGCGGAGGCGCCCAGGACGTCCGCCGGGCCGATCACGGAGCCGACGCAGATTCCCGCTGCAGCTTCACCCGCCGCGCCACCAACAGTTGCCGCACCATCGCCCGAGGAAAATCTTCACATCGTGAAGTCTCCCATCGTGGGAACGTTCTACGAGGCGCCCACGCCGGGCGCGCCTCCGTTCGTCAAACTGGGGGATACGGTGGAAGTCGGCCAGGTGCTGTGCATCGTCGAGGCGATGAAGCTGCTGAACGAAATTGAGAGCGATGTGGCGGGTGAGATCGTTAAGAAAACCGCCAGCAATGGCCAGCCGATCGAGTACGGGCAGGAGTTGTTCGCCATAAGGGCGAGATGAGCGAGGGATTTGGTAATCTAATAATTTGGTAATTTGGTAATTTTTAAAAATCTCTCGAAGGCTTTTCAATTACAAATTACTCGATTACCAATTACTAGATTCGGAAAATGCCGCATCGGCCGTCCTACATTTAATCGTCCGAAATGTTTAAGAAAATCCTGATTGCGAATCGCGGAGAAATTGCCCTGCGCGTCATTTGCGCGTGCAAGGAACTGGGCATTCGCGCGGTGGCGATTTACAGCGAGGCCGATCGACACTCCCTGCCGGTTCGCTTTGCCGACGAAGCCATCTGCATTGGGCCACCACAACTGGCCCAGAGCTACCTGAACATTCCGGCGGTAATCAGCGCAGCGGAGATTGCCAATGTGGACGCAATCCATCCCGGCTACGGGTTGCTGGCGGAGAATGCCAACTTTGCCGAAGTGTGCGAGACCAGCGGGATCAAGTTTATCGGGCCGCAGCCGGACGTGATGCGGCTGATGGGGGAAAAAGAAAAAGCCCGCGCCGCGATGAAGAGTGCGGGCGTGCCGATTCTGCCGGGCTCGGATGGAATCATCGCTTCTGAAGGGGAAGCGATCAAGTGGGCGCGGCAGGTGGGCTTTCCGGTGATCGTGAAGGCGTCGGCTGGCGGCGGCGGGCGGGGCATGCGCATTGTGCGCACCGAAGAAGAACTGCCGGGGTTGTTCCGGGCAGCGTCGGCAGAGGCGGCGGGCGCGTTTGGCAATGGCGATCTCTATATGGAAAAATTTGTGGAGAACCCGCGGCATATCGAGTTTCAGGTGCTGGCCGACGAGCACGGGAATGTGGTGAGCCTGGGCGAGCGTGAATGTTCGATCCAGCGGCGGCATCAGAAGTTGCTGGAGGAATCTCCGTCGACCCAAGTGACGCCGGAGTTGCGCGACCAGGTCGGCGGGATATTGTGCAAGTCTCTAGCGAAAATCGGCTACACCAACGCCGGGACCATCGAGTTCCTGATGGACAAAGACCGGAAGTTGCACTTCATCGAGATGAACACCCGCATCCAGGTGGAGCATCCGGTGACGGAGATGGTCACGGATGTGGATTTGGTGAAGAGCCAGATCATGATTGCCGCCGGTGCGAAGATGCGCGACGTATTACAGGAACCGATCGAGCATCGCGGTCACGCCATTGAGTGCCGTATCAATGCGGAGCATCCCGAAAAATTCACACCCTCGGCGGGAAAGATCACGGCGTTCAATCCGCCGGGAGGCACGGGCGTGCGCGTGGATACGGCGGCCTACGCGGAAGGCGTGATTCCTCCTTATTACGACTCGCTGATTGCCAAGCTGATCGTGCGCGGCAAGGACCGCAGCGAAGCGATTTCTCGAATGACACGGGCGCTGGAGATGTTTATCGTCGAGGGCATATTTACGACGATTCCGCTGCACCGGAGGATCCTGGCCGATCCGGATTTTCGGGCAGGGAACTTCGATACCGGATTTATCGAACGGTTTCTGGCGAAAGGGAAAAAGGATTCGGCGGCGTGATTGCGGTTTCTCGTTTCTATCCCATCATCGATGCGGCATTTTTTTCGACGACCGAGGAGTTGGTGAAGTTCGCCGAGGAGCTTGTCGCTGGTGGATGCACGCTGCTGCAATATCGTAATAAGAGCGGGAATGCTCGCGTGATGCTGGAGCAAGCTCGGGAATTGCGCCGGCAGTCGCGGGCGGGGGCGCCCGCGCCACATGTGCGACTTATTATGAACGACCGGGCGGATCTGGCTCTGGTTGCGGAGTTTGATGGCGTTCACGTTGGGCAGGACGATCTTTCGCCGGAGGCGGTTCGGAAGATCATCGGCACGGATCGGTGGCTGGGAGTTTCCACACATAATGTCGAGCAGGTAAGCGAAGCAGATCAAACATCAGCCGACTATCTGGCTATTGGTCCTGTATTCTCGACCTCGAGCAAAGAGAAGCCCGATCCGGTCGTGGGCCTTGAAGGCGTACGGCGGGCGCGGTCATTGACGCGCAAGCCCCTGGTGGCCATTGGGGGGATCACGCGGACGAATGCGGCTAGCGTGATTGAGGCCGGGGCCGATTCCGTGGCGGTGATATCCGATCTGTTACGGGAGCCCGGCAAATCAGCAGAGGAATTTTTCCGCGTTCTAATGTAAAGTTCATGGGGCATGACCGCGTCGATGGTCGTTGGTCGTCGGCCTTCGGTCGTGAGCCGTCCGCCGATGATTGCTGGCTGCTTGGGTCCTAGCCAACGACGAACGACCAACGAGGAACGACGCATTACGATTGCGTGGAGGAGCCCTGAACACACCCACTACACCCGCGGGCAGCGACTGGGAAATTCACAGCCATCAGGATAAGGAACTGGTGCAGGGACTTGGCCTGACCAGCGCGACGATGCTGGTCATGGGGTCGATGATCGGCTCCGGCATATTCATCGTTTCGGCGGAGATTGCCCGCGAGGTGGATTCACCGGCCCTGCTGATTGCGGCGTGGGCGGTGGCCGGGTTAATGACGATTGTCGCAGCCCTCAGCTACGGCGAACTCGCGGCGATGATGCCGCGGGCGGGCGGCCAGTATGTTTATCTGCGCGAAGCTCTGGGGCCGTTGTGGGGCTTTCTTTACGGCTGGACATTATTTCTTGTGATTCAGACGGGGACGATTGCCGCTGTGGGCGTGGCTTTCGGCAAGTTCCTGGGTGTGTTCTTTCCCGCGGTTTCTTCCTCCAACTGGATTTTGCACCTGTGGAAGGTTCCGCCCATTCCGATCGGGCCGATGGTGCTGGGCAACATGGATGTTGGGATCAATACGCAGAATCTGGTTGCGATGCTGCTCGTGGTGTTTCTCTCGATCGTGAATATTTTCGGAGTGAAGACCGGGGCGCTCATCCAGAATGTGTTTACGACGGCCAAGATTTCGGCTTTGCTGGGGCTGGCGTTGTTCGGACTGGCCCTGGGTCGAAACGCGCAGGCGCTGGCCACCAACTTCAGCGGGCATTTCTGGCGCAACGCGGGATTGGGCGCGCAACATGCCGTGCAAGTAGGCGTCGGCGGCCCCATTGTGATGGTTGGCACGCTGACCATTCTGGCGGTGGCGCAGGTGGGAACGCTGTTTTCTTCAGATTCCTGGAACAACGTGACGTTCACCGCGGGTGAAGTAAAGAACCCCCGCCGCAATCTGCCGCTGTCGCTAGCGCTGGGTACGATCGTCGTGATCGCACTCTACATTGCCTGCAATTTTATCTATCTGATGGCTCTGCCGCTCGACGGAACCCCTAGCGCGGCAACGGTTCTGGCGCGCGGAATCAAGTACGCCTCGGAGGAACGCGTGGGCACGGCGGCGATGACGCAGATGTTCGGATCCGCCGGCGGATTGCTGATGGCGGCGGCGATTCTGATTTCGAGCTTTGGCTGCAACAACGGTCTGATTCTTTCCGGGGCGCGCGTTTACTACGCGATGGCGAAGGACGGGCTGTTTTTCCGCAGCGTGGCCAAACTGCATCCCACGTACAAGACGCCGGCAGTTTCGCTGATGGTGCAGATGGTGTGGGCGTGCCTGCTGTGCATTTCGGGCAGTTACGGGCAGCTTCTGGATTACATTATTTTTGCCGTGCTGGTCTTCTATATTCTGACGATTGTAGGGTTGTTTGTGCTGCGGCGGACGCGGCCGGATGTGGAGCGGCCGTACAAGGCGATAGGGTATCCGGTGCTGCCGGCGATTTATATTGTGATGGCTTTGTTCATAGATGTCGTACTATTGCGCTACAAGCCGCAGTACACATGGCCGGGGTTGATTGTGGTGCTGCTGGGCATCCCGGTGTACTTTGCGTGGTCGAGGAGCGCGGGAGCGAAGCGCGCATCCGCGTAGTCCCTAAGGAGAAACGAGACGAATGGCAAAACTGTTCGCAACCAAGCCGATGAACCTGCTGATGGAGGAAGCCGGCGAGACTGGCGGCCACAGCCTTAAACGCACGTTGGGAGTTTTTCAGCTCACGGCACTGGGTGTTGGGGCCATCATTGGGGCGGGAACCCGCGGCCAATGTTCCCGGCACCGAAGTGCACCGCCTTCAGTGGCATGGCGCCGGACACTCAGCCGTTGACGTCGCCGAGGAGTTCGAGAACATCCTCGGGAGTTTCCGCGACGAGGAGCCGATCCACTTGCTCCTCGTCGCTGAAGATGAGGGCGATGCTGGACAGCACGTCCATGTGGCCGCCGTCTTTCCCCGCGATGCCGACGACAAAACGAACGGGATTTCCGCCCCAGTCGATCGGATCGTCATACCGGACGAACGAGAGCGCGGACGCAAGCACGGTGTCCTTGCCCTCGTTCGTCCCGTGTGGAATTGCCAGGAAGTTGCCCATGTACGTCGACACCAGAATCTCGCGATCGTGCATGTAGCGCGGGTACTCAGCAGTCACTGCCCCGGTGGAAACGAGGATGCGACCAGCTTCGTCGATCGCCTCGGCAACCGTTCTGCGCGGTACCGTGCAGGTTGATCTGCGGCAGTTCGAGTACCTTGCTCATCGTTCGTCAGATTCCTTACCTGTGCGTCGTTTCTCGCGGGTTAGCGCCCTGCGAGGCCTTGACCTCGTCGACGACCTCGTCGTACTTCGGACTCGCCATGAAGTTGTCGACCGAGACGTGCTGGGCGTGCGGTGCTTTCTGCTTCGCGCGATCGGTCAACTGGGCTTGCGTGATGACGATATCGACATCATCCGTGAGGTTCGCGATCGCCTTGTTCTCGACCGTAACACCAGTGATACCCGCCTTCTTCAGCTTGTTTCGCACCACCGTTGCGCCCATGGCACTCGATCCCATGCCGGCGTCGCAGGCGAAGACGATCGGCTGATCTTCGTCGCCGTGGCGACGCCGCCGCCCGCGACCTCTGCATCGGCCTGGGGGCTGTTCGCACCCGTCGTGCTGATCAGGTCGCCGACGCGGCTGCTGCCGCCCTTGTTGGCGGCGTTCTTTGCGATGGCATCCTCGAGGGTGTTTTCGCCGGCGGCCTCTGCCGCCAGGTCGCGCTTGCGGCTGGCCCGAAGGATGACCGCGGTGACCAGGAACGAGACGGCTGCCGACAGCACAACCGACAGGATGACGCCGACGTAGCTGTCCTTGGATGTCTCGAACAGGATCGCGAAGATCGAGCCGGGGACGCTGGCGCGACAAGACCCGAGTGGAACGCGACGTTGGTGGCAACACCGGTCGCGCCACCGGCGATCACCGCGAGAAGCAGGATCGGCTTCGACAGCACGAACGGGAAGTACACCTCATGGATTCCACCGAGGAACTGGATGATGAACGCGCCGGGAGCGGTAGCGCGCGCAATGCCGACGCCGAAGAAGGTGAACGCCAGCAGGAGGCCGGCACCGGGGCCGGGGTTCGCCTCGAGCAGGAACAGGATCGACTTTCCGGACTGCTGAACCTGCTGTACGCCCAGCTGGTCGAGCACGCCGTGGTTGATGGCGTTGTTCAGGAACACGACCTTGGCCGGCTCGATGAAGACGCTCGCGAGCGGAAGCAGGTGGGCGTTGACCAGCCACTTGACGCCGTCGCCCAGGATCGTGGTGATCCAGGAGAAGAACGGCGACGAGCCAGAAGAAGCCGGCGAGCGCCAGGCCGAACCCGAGGATGCCAGCCGAGAAGTTACTCACCAGCATCTCGAACCCGGCCTTGATCTTGCCTTCCCAGAGCCGGTCGAACTGCTTGATCAGCCACGCGCCGAGCGGGCCGCAAATCATCGCGCCGAGGATCATCGTGGTGCCGAGCGACCCGATGATGACACCCATCGTGAAGACGGTGCCGACGACGGCTCCGCGAAGGCCGTAGACCATGCGGCCGCCCTGGGCCGCGATGAGCAGCGGGATGAGGTAGGTGATGATCGGTCCGACAAGTCCGGGGTTAGCGACTCCGGCGGTCGTTCCGAAGCCTCCGAGCAGGCCGTTCGGCGTCCATCCCGTCTGGATGAAGAAGGCGGTAATGATTCCCCACGCGATGAACGCGGGGATGTTCGGCATGACCATTCCCGAGAGGAACGTTCCGAATTTCTGGACGCGAACCCGCGCGCGGGACGACCCCGCCGGGGGCGGCGCTAGTACGGACGTCGTTGTCATTGCTACTCCTATTTCTGTGTGTTGGGTGGAGGGGTTGCCGCCGCGAACACCGCTGCGCGGGCCTCGACGGCGCTATTTGCCGATAGTGCGAGTTCGGCGAATTCGATTGCCTGTTTCCTGGTGAAGCGAGAGAGCTCCGCGCGAACGTCCGCGAGCGCTGCGGGAGACATCGACAGCGATGTCGCGCCGAGCCCGACGAGGACGACGGCGAGCATCGGATCCGCCGCCGCTTCGCCGCAGATCCCGACCGGCTTGCCGAGCGCCGCGCCCGCTCGCCCGACCTCGCCGACCAGACGCAGCACGGCGGGATGCCACGGATCCTGGAATGAGGCGACCGAGCCGAGCAGCCGGTCGGCGGCCAGCGTGTACTGCGTCAGGTCGTTTGTGCCGATGCTGGCGAAGTCGGCATCGGCGAGAATCCGATCGGCCAGCAGCGCCGCGGCGGGAACCTCGACCATGACACCGGCGGTCTGGATGTCCGAGTTCCTTCGCGAGGCTCGACGAAGTAGCGCGTCTCCTCGACCGTGGACACCATCGGTGCCATGACCCAGACATCGGCCGAGGTCGCGGCAGCCGCGTTCGCGATCGCGGTGAGCTGGTCGCGAAGGATCGACTCGTGCGCACGCAGGGCCCGCAGGCCGCGAAGGCCAAGCGCCGGGTTCTCTTCCGGCTCATCGTTCAGGAAGTGAGCGGCTTGTCCGCGCCGGCATCCAGCGCCCGAACAACGACCTTCTTGCCGGGGAACGCCTCGAACAGCGCCGTGTAGTCGGCCTGCTGCTCGCTCGACGCGTCGGCGCGCTCGTCGGAGTCGAGGAACAGGAACTCGGTGCGGAACAGCCCGACGCCCTCTGCACCCTTCTCGACCGCATGCAGCCAGCTTGTCGACCGCGCCGAGGTTCGCCAGCAGCGGGATGGCCGTGCCATCGGCGAGCGCGCCCGGTCCGACGGGAACGTTCGGGTGCGGCTCGCGCGAGCTGTGAGGGTCGCCTCGGCCGCGGAGCGCTGCGGACTCCGTCGGATGGACCGTGACGACCCCCGTCGAGGCATCGACGATGACCGCGTCGCCGTCCTCGAGGGACAGGGCGCCCGCCGCTCCGACGATCGCGACGATCGACTTCTCCCGGGCGAGGATCGCCGTGTGGGAGGTCGGTCCGCCGTCGCTCGTGATCAGGGCGAGCACCTTGTCGAGATTGAGAAGCGCGGTGTCCGCCGGCGCGAGATCGCGAGCGACCAGGACAAAGCGGATGGTCGGGGTCTGGCACCCCGGGCGCAGCGACGCCCCGCAGGTGGGCGACGACCCGCTGCGAAACGTCGTCGAGGTCAGTAGCCCGCTCGCCCATATAGCCGCCCATGCTCGATGAGCAGGTCGCGGAATTGCACGAAGGCCTCGAAGACCGCACGCTCGGCGGTCTTGCCGGCGTCGATACGGGCGTTCACGTCGTCTCGAAGCGTCGGGTCCTCGGCCATGAAGGCCTGGGCGTCGAGCACGTCCTTGGCCGATCCGCCCGCCTTCTCGCCGCGCAGGCGGATGTCGGCGGCTGCAGCGGCGAGCGCGCCCGCCGCGCGGACCTTCTCGGCGTCCGGCGTCTAGCGCGCTCGGCGCATCCGATGGCTCCGGCAGTGGATCGGGCATCCGCAGGACGGGCCCGATCGCGAGGCCGCGGCCGATCCCGACTCCCTGGAGGGTCGACGAAGCTGTTGTCGGGCTGGTCATGCGTCGTGGTCCGTGGTCAGAAGTTCGACGAGCGAGTCGAGAACGGCATCGGCATTGTCGCCCTTCTGCGGCGAGCGTCACCGGTCGCCGTGCTCGATGCCGAGGGAGATCACGCCCAGGATGCTCGCGGCGTTGAGGGTCTTCTCGCCCTTGCTGAGCTGCACGGGCAAGCCCGGATGCGGTGACCGCCTGCACGAACAGCGAGGCGGGCCGGGCGTGAAGTCCGTGTGCGGACGCGATCGTGAC
Source organism: uncultured Acidobacteriaceae bacterium (assembly GCA_963784085.1). Taxonomy (GTDB): domain Bacteria; phylum Acidobacteriota; class Terriglobia; order Terriglobales; family Acidobacteriaceae; genus Sulfotelmatobacter. Next base: position 40,585 of record CAWAQH010000023.1, read on the forward strand.
GGTGCGTTCAGGCATTGCGGATCCTTCTGTGGGTTGGCGGAGAAGCGCGAGCGGCCTGGTCGAGCGCGTCGGCGGCGCCATCCGGGTCCGAACGCCGTCGGCGGCAAGCAGGGCCGCGGGGACCGAGTGCGGGGCCGCTCGGCGCTGCAGCTCTGCGAAGATCGCTTCGAGATGCGGGCCGACGAGCAGCACGCGCGCATCCGCGAGACGCGGGCCAAGGTCGAGATTGCTCGCCGCCCGAGCGGTGACGTCGAGACCGCGCTCGATAGCGAGAGCTGCGCATCCGGCTGGCAAGAAAAGTGCTGGATGCCCCGGCACCGCAGACGACAAGGATCATGTCCATGGGATCGCCTCCTTGCGTTCCTGCGAGTCGCTGCGACGGGGTACAGCCATGATACCCGGGGTCTACGCGCGCCATCCAACAGATCTGCTTCCGCTGGTGCGGAAAAAACCATGCGAGACCCCATCCGCGAACTGAAGTGCCGTTACAGTGACTGGGGAATGAGCGACAAGTATCAGCGCCTGCTCGACCAACTGGTGCAGTCCGATGGCTGGGTAACGGCGAGGGAGCTGGCGGACCAGTTGGGCGTGACGACGCGCAGCGTGCGCAGCTATGTCACCGCGGCCAAGGCTGCCGCTCATCCCCTCGCCGATCATCACCGCGTCGACAAGCGGCTACCGGCTCAATCGCGAGGCATACGCGACGTTCGTCTCCGGCGCGCGCGCGAAGGACAGCGACTTCGAACCCCGCGGATCGGGTGCACCACCTGGTGCGCCGGCTCACCGAGGCGCCGCAGGGCTCGACATCCACGACCTCGCCGACAGCCTGTTCGTCAGCGAATCGACCATCGAGTCCGACCTTCGAAAGGTCAAGGCGCTGGGCGAGGATGCAGCGATTTGTCGTACCTGACTCAGTTTCAGGTATTGCTTGTCACCGCACGCGAGGGTACACGCTCAGTGTCAGGGGACAACTTCCTCGCCGTGTTCGGTCTGCGTCCTCACTCCGCACACGCCGAGTCCGCGTGCCGCGCGGCGAATGTAATCCGAGATGCACTCCCTCCTGGCACTGTGTCCATCAGTCTTGGTCGGCTCCAGGCTGGCCGTTGGGTTGTTGGGGCGGGAGCGCAATCTGCACGTGTCCGCTCTGGGTGCCGCACCAATCGGGGCCCAACGCGTCGCCACCGTTGCGCATCAATATGCCCTCCCGGTGGCCGCGTTCGGATGCTGCGGTGCGCACCGCCACGGACAACTCCAGGCCCTTGCAACACCATTTGCGCGTCGCTGGCGTCGATTTGCAGTTGGACCCGATGGTGCTCTTCGCGTTGCATCCATACATTACGGACCCGCTGGTGTTGGAACTCTGCAGAGGCGCCACGCGTGATGTTGATACAGCTCGGGAAGAATTGCACAAACATCCAGAAAACGACGTACTGCGCGCTCTCGTAAAAGAAATGGAAAATGTGATTGCTCCGAAGGCGTCAATGGACGACGACGGGGCGGTGTGACTTTCACGAAGGTGCCGTGACGAATGGCTCATGGGCGGCCACCAACGACATCATGCTCAGCGTGGAATGATATAAAAAAATGCGGTTGTCAAACGACACCTTGAGGAATTGTCTCATGATTTTTTCAATAGAAAAGCCAAATGTCCGAAATCGAGTGGGCCAACCGCTTCCAGTACCGCACGGTACCAGAGCCGTTGGACTGGGGCTCCCTCGGCTCCGTGGCCCTCAAACGCATCGACGTGGCCACCCTCCAAGCCGTCGTGCGCACGATTGCATTCGGGTCCATTTCACTTGAGGATCTCCGTGGGCGGACCCTCGGCGAGGTCCATCACACGATGCACGTCATGCAGATCGCGCTGCAGTATGTCCTGCACGGGCAACAATTTCTCCTGCAATGTTATGAAGGAAACAAAACGCAATTCCATACACACCAACAGAAAGAAGACAAAAAGGTATCAAAAGGAACGCAGTTGGTGAAGAAACGGTTTTTTTTAAGAGTCCTGAGGAATTTCCTGGAGTTTGGGCACGAAGGATCAGGCCTGTGGATGAGGAAGCCGCCGAAGCAAAAGCCCAAAACGCAAGGCGGTGTCTGGGATGAGTCCTGGTATTGAAGAGGAAAGGGATGACACACATCACAGATCTCAGCGCCTTCCCTGTGCACACATACATATGGTTGGACACCTCACAACAACTTGTGGGAAATTGTTGACAACATGCCACAACTGTGGGGAGCAGATCCCCTCCGTCGCCTCGCATCCCACGCGGCGAAGTGTCCCTCCTCGATTCAGCGTCACCTCCCGTCCCACATTACCTGCGACCGATTCCTGCGCTGCGTGAAGTGTGAAGGCTTCGTGTGTCCGACGGACGCGAAGGCGTTGGTGCATTGGGCGACTCAGGAGCACGCCGAAGCTCTGTGGCATGGAAGCAGTGTCATGCTCCGAGTGCGCACAACTCATCTTGCGTAAGGATGTCGGCGTTCACATGAAGAAGTGCGCACCATCTGTTGCTTCCTCTCCCCTGCAGCACAAAGAAAAGAAGCAGGGCTCCCACTCCCAGACCAGCAATTCCATTCCCGCCGTGTGTGAGTACTGCGGCACGAAGGTCGGCGAGGCTCCCACCAAGTACATCTGCGACAGTCTCCTCCTGGAACACAGCATGGAGTGCGAGTACCGACCGATTCGTGCCCGTCCTGCTCAAAGCCAATTCCAAAGAGGTCTCACGCTGCGCACGTCGCAAAATGTCAGTCCGCCGCAGCCGCACCCACGCACGAGGTGCCAGTGGAATTGAAAGTGGTTGAATCGACAGCTGTGCCACCACTGCCAACCAAAGTGCAGTGCGTAGATTGTGGCACGTTTCTCGGGGAGGCGATGTCTGCAGAAGAAGTCGCTGCTACGCGGACCACTCACCAAGAGAGGTGTCCGCTCCGTGCGATTAAGTGCGCGAAGTGCGGTGCCACAGTCCTGCAAAGCAACCTTACAAAACACAACGAGACGTGCAGTGCACCCCCGACGTTCATTACAGTCACTTGCGCGCAGTGCAAGACAAAGCTCGGCGAGGTCGACAGCGTCGCGATGCAAAATGTTCTCATTCGGCAGCATGAGGCGCTGTGCGAGGAGCGACTTTCTAGAGTGCGAGCGCTGCAAGGCAAAAGTCACCGCGCGTAACATGCCTTCGCACGCCATCTCGGAGTGCGCGTCCCGTCGCCGTGATGTTGTGTGCTCTGCGTGACCGCATCCTCGGGCAAGTCCAATCGGAGGATGGGGCTGCGCAACTGCTTGCGAGCCATTCCTCGGAGTGTACACAGCGCCTTGTCCCATGCGAGCACTGCGGCCTGTCCGTTGCATATGGAAAGATGTCTCAGCATCATGCGACGTGCAAACCGATACCACCACGTCAAGTCATATGTTACCTGTGCAAGGCAATTGTAGGAGAAGTCAAGAGTGAGGAGGCGGAGCTTGCCATGCTCAAGGAACACGCCGGGACGTGTGGAGAGCGACTCATCGAATGCGACGATTGCCACGCCACAATCGTGGCCAAGAATAAAGGTGGAACACGACGCGCAGTGCCCGAGCAAATTCAGTGACGTTGGCTGCGACTACTGCGGGCGCGTCGTGGGGCGGGCTGCAGGGGAGCACGACATCAACCAAATGTTAATGGACCACCAAATGACGTGTGAATACCGCCCAACGCTGTGCGAGAAGTGCGGAGCC
>CAWAQH010000024.1:0-84734 GCA_963784085.1 uncultured Acidobacteriaceae bacterium
AGTAAACGGAGTGCGGCCGCTCGAGGAAAATGCCGAGAACCAAGTGTTTTTTGGTCGGCTTGCGGCGGGAGATTTCTTACTCAAGGCGCTCACCCTCGCCGATTTCCGAGGCGGACGTAAGCGCTTTCCCTCGTTCCTCCCGCTTGGATGAAATGCACGCGATCCGTATTAAAGGTTGGCGGGATCTCACCTGTGTCCAGCGCGGCAATGCGGCCGCTGGTGCCGGCGCCCACGTAGATGAGGCGTCCTCACCTGCGCAGCGCGGCCGCAACCAGATGGATCTGGCGCGCGCGCGACGCGGTAGCACGCGTGTTACCGCCAGCGCCATGCTTGTGTCTTCAGCGTTGATGAGCCGGGCGATTTCAATCGTGGATTTCTGGTCAAGGTCGGTGGCGGCTTCGTTGGATTGTTCGGTGCTCAGGCGCGCCAGCGGCGCATGGTTTGCGTTTCGTCACTCTGATTTGACCAGTGCTTCGATTATCGCATCATGAAACTGGGGCCCAACTTCCTTAATCGCCTTATTGTTGCAGTCCGGCCAGGTGTGGTTGGTCAGAGTGTTACCTGAATGTTGGGTCAATCCATAGTGAGGTGCCGGGTGTAGCCCAGGTGGCCGAGGAAACTTTCGCGAAAAATATTTTCCGGATTGCGATCGGCCGGAGGGAGTGTCCCACCCGAGTGCTCCGGGACGTGCCTTCTGGCGCGGATTCGCGGCCAGTGAGCAGCGCGAGGGTTTCAGGCCGCAGATCGGGCGTCCACCATTGAGCAGGGCGTGGGCAAATTTGGCCAGGTCGAGCGCGGTCGAAGAAAAGTCCCTGCTTGCGCCGCCACGCCCCCAAGGATGAAGTGTTTTCGTCCTGCATTTCGTCCTGGACTTATGCGCTTGCGGAATGCGTTCCTCGCTCCTGCTGGCTGCCGCCCGCGTTTCGTTCTTCGCGTTCGTCCGCCGTGGGAAGAATTCTGCGCGCGAATTTCCAACGGAGGATTGAAGGTCGTATTCGTCATCGCCGAGCTAAAGATTTCGCGCTGCAGAAGCGGTCAAGCGGTTTGATCGGCCAGGCGCTCAAGCGCTGTGCCCAGCAAAAATCTGATGTCGCTGTACTCGGCACGGTTTGCCGGGGTCGGCGGCTAAAGGCATGGTGAAGACGCTGTGCAGAAGCTCGTCGCGAGCTCCGCCTCCAAAAACAATTTTTGCGTAGGCCTTATTTAATGGTTGGGCCAGCAACATCTGGAGAGTCACTCGCGGCGGGGATCCTTGGCGGCGTCGAAAAGTGGCCAATTCTGGTCTCATTGCCGCAACTGGAGTCTCAAGATCGAGCAGGCCGCGTTCGTAGAGGATCATCGCCATCGTGGTGGGCGGCCACCACTTTGGTCAGGGAGGCCCAGGTCGAAAAGGGTGGTCGTGTAGTCTGGGGAAATCCTACGGTCCCTCACTCTCACAAAGAGTCGGCGAGAGGGGCGCGCGCCCCCTCACGGACAAGATTCGAACGGCCCAGCGCCTTGAGCGCGACCACCCGCCCAGCTTGGGTCAAACGCGGCCGGGAAAGCTCGCTGCGAGATGGCTTCTTCGGAGAATCGCGAATGCCAGCGCGAAGGTTTCGTCCTGATGATCAAAAGTGGGTTCCAGCCGTGCTGGCGAAATCGTCATCGGGGAATCGTTTTCTGAAAGATCATGATATGGCATAAAGGGTACCTGCTTACTTGAGTTTCTTGAGTCATGCTGGCGGGTCGGTCTAGAGTCAGAGCATCCTTCCTTTCAAATCAAAATCGCTGGCGTTTGGTCTGGCTTGGCTGTGCCTTCAGGCTGGTTACCTGTTTAGGAGCGCACCCCGCCCTGTCTTGGGGCGGAAAACAGCCGAAAGCGCCGCTTCTACACCTGCAGTCGCCTTGCCCCCCGTCGATGCTGTGGTAAACGGGGCGATCCGGGAGGGGACCGTTCCCGTGGCGGTTATGTTTGTGGGGCACGACGGGGCGGTCGTTTACCGTAAAGGTCACGGGATCGCGCGCTCGAGCCGCGCCGGGAAACGATGACGCTTGATATGGTTTTCATTTTGGCGTCGTTGACCAAAGTGATTGTGACCTCGACCGCAGTCATGCAGCTCGTCGAGAAGGGCAAGGTGAGAGGCTGAAATCTGGATCCGGTAGCTGACTTTTGCCCGAATTTGCGCAAAATGGAAAAGCAGGACATCACGGTACTGGAACTGCTGACGCACTACTCCGGGCTCGCGCCTGATCTGGATTTGAAAGCGGCGTGGGAAGGAAAGGACACGGCTTACCGGATGAAAAGGCCGAGACGCTGGAGAATCCACCGGGCGCGAAGTTTTCCTACAGCGACATTGATTTTATTGTGCTGGGCGAGCTGGTGGAGCGGGTTTCGGGCGAAACTCTTGACCAGTATTCGAACTGCCACATTTTCTTGCCCTTGAAGCACGGCGCATACCCTCGTTGTAACACCGAATGCGGGCAGGTTGGGTTCGAGAAAATTGCGCCCACGCAGTATGACGCGGAGGAGCGGATGCTGCGTGGTGTGGTGCATGATAAAAGGACGCGCGAGGTGAGTGGCCCAACATGCGGGGTTATTTTCCACCGCCGACGATCTCGCGAAATTTGCCCAGGCGTTGCTCGATGGGGGCGACGGAATTTTGTCGGCCATGTCAGTGGAGAAAATGTCTTCACCCGAGCAGCCTCCCGCTGCGCCCTGTTCTGCGCGGGTTTGGCTGGGACATCGATTCCCCGTTTTTGTCCCCCCCTGGCGATTCGTTGCCCGTGGGTGGGTTCGGGCACACGGGATTTACCGGAGCATCCCGGCGGATCGACCCGACGACGCGTAGCTACATCATCCTGCTGACCAACGCCGTGCATCCGCGCGGGAAGGGGAAATGCGATTGCTCTGCGCTCGAAGGAGGCGACGGCGGTCGCGGCCGCCTTGAAGTTGACCACGAGTGAAGCCGACGGCGCTGCGCGGAAAAAGCATCACCGGCTACAACGAGGCCCAGAGCGCCGCTCGGCGCATGAGCGCGCGCAACGGCAGCGTCAAGGTGGGAATTGATGTGCTGGAGGAGCACGTCGATGGTTCGCCTTCCCGCAGCATCGACGCCGGTCTGATTGGTCAGTAGACCGATTCGAATCGAATGTGCTCCGGATGCGGCATTTCCCGTGTCTCTTGCGGGGTGCGGAGATTTGGTATCCGTTCCGGCCGCCAGCAGCACATCAAAACCGTGCTCCTCCAGCACATCAATTCCCACCTTGACGCTGCCGTTGCGCGCGCTCATGCGCCGAGCGGCGCTCTGGGCCTCGTTGTAGCCGGTGATGCTTTTTCCGCGCAGCGCATCGGCTTCACTCGTGGTCAACTTCAAGGCGGCCGCGACCGCCGTCGCCACCTTCGAGCGCAGAGCAATCGCATTTCCCTTCCCGCGCGGATGCACGGCGTTGGTCAGCAGGATGATGTAGCTACGCGTCGTCGGGTCGATCCACAGGGATGTTCCGGTAAATCCCGTGTGCCCGAACCCACCCACGGGCAACAAATCGCCGCGATTCGACGAGAACGGGGAATCGATGTCCCAGCCAAACCCGCGCAGAACGGGCGCAGCGGGAGGCTGCTCGGGTGAAGACATTTTCTCCACTGACATGGCCGACAAAATTCCGTCGCCCCCATCGAGCAACGCCTGGGCAAATTTCGCGAGATCGTCGGCGGTGGAAAATAACCCCGCATGTCCGGCCACGCCGCCCATCCGCCGCGCCGTTGGATCGTGCACCACACCACGCAGCATCCGCTCCTGCTCGTCATACTGCGTGGGCGCAATTTTCTCGACCCAACCTGCCCGCGGCGCCGGCGGAGGCACAAAGCGGGTATGCGCCATCTTCAAGGGCAAGAAAATGTGGCGGTTCGAATACTGGTCAAGAGTTTCGCCCGAAACCCGCTCCACCAGCTCGCCCAGCACAATAAAATCAATGTCGCTGTAGGAAAACTTCGCGCCCGGTGGATTCTCCGGCGTCTCGGCAGACGCCATGCGGTAAGCCGTGTCCTTGCCTTCCCACGCCGCTTTCAAATCCAGATCAGGCGCGAGCCCGGAGTAGTGCGTCAGCAACTGCCGTACCGTGATGTCCTGCTTTCCATTTTGCGCAAATTCGGGCAAGTATTTCGCTACCGGATCGTTCAGCCTCACCTTGCCCTTCTCGACGAGCTGCATGACTGCGGTCGAGGTCACAATCACTTTGGTCAACGACGCCAAATCGAAAACCGTATCGAGCGTCATCGTTTCCCGGCGCGGCTCGAGCGCGCGATCCCCGTAAGCCTTACGGTAAACGACCGCCCCGTCGTGCCCCACAATCAAAACCGCACCGGGAACGGTCCCCTCCCGGATCGCCCCGTTTACCACAGCATCGACGGTCGGCAAGGCAACTGCGGGTGTAGAAGCAGCGGCTTCGGCTGTTCGCCCGAGCAGGGCGGGGTGCGCTCCTGAAGCGGTTGCCACCTGAAGGCACAGCCAAGCCAGACCAAACGCCAGCGATTTTGATTTGAAAGGAAGGATGCTCTGACTCTACACAACCCCGCCAGCATGACTCAAGAAACTCAAGTAAGCAGGTACCCTTTATGCCATATCATGATCTTTCAGAAAACGATTCCCCGATGACGATTTCGCCAGCGCCGCTGCAACCCGCTTTTGATCATCAGGACGAAACCTTCGCGCTGGCATTCGCGATTCTCGAAGAAGCCATCTCGCAGCGAGCTTTCCCGGCCGCGTCAATTGCCGTGACCCAAGCTGGGCGGGTGGTCGCGCTCAAGGCGCTGGGCCGTTCGATCTATCATGAGGGCGCCGCGCCCCTCTCGCCGACTCTGGGCGAGAATGAGGCGTTGGATTTTACCGCTTACACGACCACCCTTTTCGACCTGGCCTCCCTGACCAAAGTGGTGGCCACCACCACGATGGCGATGATCCTCTACGAACGCGGCCTGCTCGATCTTGAGACTCCAGTTGCGGCAATCGTTCCGGAATTCACCTTCGACGCCGCCAAGGATCCCCGCCGCCGACAAGTGACTCTCCAGATGTTGCTGGCCCACTCCTCCGGGCTGCCGGCCTACGCAAAATTGTTTTTGGAGGCGAGAACTCGCGACGAGCTTCTGCACAGCGTCTTCACCATGCCTTTAGCCGCCGACCCCGCAAACCGTGCCGAGTACAGCGACATCGGATTTATTTTGCTGGGCGCCGCGCTTGAGCGCCTGGCCGATGAACCGCTTGACCGCTTCTGCCAGCGCGAAATCTTCGCCCCGCTGGCGATGACGAATACGACCTTCAATCCTCCGTTGGAAATTCGCGCGCAGATTCTTCCCACGGCGGACGAACGCGAAGAACGAAACGCGGGCGGCAGCCAGCAGGAGCGGAGCACATTCCGCAAGCGCATCATCCAGGGCGAAGTGCAGGACGAAAACGCCTTCATCCTTGGGGGCGTGGCGGCGCAAGCAGGACTTTTCTCGACCGCGCTCGACCTGGCCAAATTTGCCCACGCCCTGCTCAATGGTGGACGCCCGATTCTGCGGCCTGAAACCCTCGCGCTGTTCACTCGCCGCGAATCCGCGCCAGAAGGCACATCCCGGGCGCTCGGGTGGGACACTCCTTCCGGCCGATCGCAATCCGGAAAATATTTTTCGCGAGGCGCTTACGGCCACCTCGGCTACACCGGCACCTCGCTATGGATTGACCCCACCCGAGAACTTTCGGTAACGCTGCTGACCAACCGCACCTGGCCGGACTGCAACAATAAGGCGATTAAGGAAGTTCGGCCCCGGTTTCATGATGCGATAATCGAAGCACTGGTCAAATCAGAGTGACGAAACGCAAACCATCGCCGCTGGCGCGCCTTCGCACCGAACAATCCAACGAAGCCGCCACCGACCTTGACCAGAAATCCGCGATCGAAATCGCCCGGCTCATCAACGCTGAAGACGCGACCGTGGCGCTGGCGGTAACACGCGTGCTGCCGCAGATCGCGCGCGCCATCGATCTGGTTGCGGCCGCGCTGCGCCGCGGTGGACGCCTCATCTACGTGGGCGCCGGCACCAGCGGCCGCATTGCCGCGCTGGACGCCCTCGAGATCCCGCCAACCTTTAATACGGATCGCGTGCATTTCATCATCGCGGGAGGAACGAAAGCGCTTACGTCCGCCTCGGAAATCAGCGAGGATGATGCGAAGGCTGGCCGCGAAGAAATCTCCCGCCGCAAGCCGACCAAAAAAGACGTGGTTCTCGGCATTTCCTCGAGCGGCCGCACTCCGTTTACTCTCGCCGCCATCGCCGAAGCCCGCCGCCGCGGTGCCCGCACCATCGCCCTCGCGTGCAATCTGAAATCCGCGCTCGAACGCGCCGCTGATCTCGCCATCGTCACGCAAGTCGGCCCCGAGGTTGTTGCCGGCTCGTCCCGCATGAAGGCCGGCACGGCGCACAAAATGGTGCTCAACATGATCTCGACCGCCGCCATGGCGCGCCTCGGCTATGTCTATGGCAACCTGATGGTCAATGTGGTGCCCAAGAATGAGAAGTTGATCCAGCGCGCCATCGGGATCCTTGAGCGCGCCACGGGAGCCAGCCGGGAACGCGCAGGCCGCGCTCTGAAAGCTTCCGGCAATCGCACCCCGGTCGCGTTAGTGATGCTGGCGGCAAAGGTTCCGCCCGCCGAAGCGGCAGCGGCCCTGAAGAAAGCTGGCGGCAATGTCCACGACGCGATAGCGAGAGCAAAGTAGGACGGGGCGGCCGCGGCTGTCCGGTCGAGCGCGGCGAAACCAGGCTTGACGGCAGGAACCGTGGCATATATCATTGTATATGCAAGGCAACAGGCCCGTAGGGGTGCACCATGCAACGCAAAGCAAAAATCTTCATGAATAATCGCAGCCAGGCCGTGCGCCTGCCCAAGGACTTCCAGTTCAAGGCTGAGGAAGTTTTCATCCGCAAGGAAGGCAGTGACTTAGTCCTGTCGCCCCGCCCGTCTGATTGGTCGTCCTATCTGGCCGAGGGTCCGGTCGCTTCTGCATCTTTCATGGACGGTATCGAAGACCTGCCACCAGAGGAGCGCGAGCCCTGATGCCGCGCTCTATGCTGGACACCGACACCTGTTCCTACATCATGCGGCGCTCGCCTGCCAGCGTTCTGAAAAAACTCGCGAAGGTTCCAATCGACGACGTTTGTATTTCAGTAATCACCAAGTCGGAGCTGCTCTACGGAGTTGAAGTCTCTCCGAAACGCCAACAGGATGAAGCCGCGCTGGAGGCTTTCCTGCGTCATGTTGAGGTCCTCGATTTTCCCGACGAAGCATCTTTGCATTACGCCAAAATCCGCGCGGACCTGAAGGAGCGCGGCGCGATGATTGGGGCCAACGACCTGCTGATCGCCGCCCACGCCCGCAGCCAGAACCTCACTTTGATCACCAACAACACCCGCGAGTTTCGCCGAGTCCGCAATTTATCCATCGAGAATTGGACAGTTGGTTCTTAAGGGCACAACCGCCTGTGTGCGGAGGCAGATCAGACGCCATGTTGCAAATTTCTTCATCTTGCGTAACCCACGCCCCCGCCCTACTATGTTTCCTTCTGTGGGCTTTTTCTCCCCTGCATTCTTTCGTATCGAGATCGAACGAAAGAACCGTTCCCAGACCAAGGAGACTTCCTCTATGCCGTCCACGCAACGGTTCCGAACGCTTTGCCTTTTGGTTGCCCTTGTAGGGGCCTTTCTCTCCGCCCCCGCCCTCGCGCAAACCGAGACCATTCTCTACAACTTCCAGGGTGGCACCGCCGACGGCTCCTTCCCCATGGGCGGTCTGATCGCCGATTCCTCAGGAAACTTCTACGGCACTGCGACGTCCGGCGGTAACGGAGGCGCACTCGATGGCACCGTTTACCGCATGACTGCGGCCACCGGCGAAATCGAAATCCTCCACTACTTCGCCGGCACCGACGGCAAGAATCCCCAAGCCAGCCTGCTGCTCGACGCCAACGGCAACTTGTACGGCACGGCCGCCTATGGTGGCACCTACAACAGCGGCGTGGTCTTCGAGCTGAAACGGATTTCGGTCGACGCGTGGAAATATTCCGTGCTGTACAACTTCAACTTTGACGGTGTTACCAACTTCGACGGCGCCTTTCCCTACTCCGCCCTCGTGATGGATCAGGCTGGCAACATTTACGGCACAACCGAGTTGGGCGGCACCGGCGGATGCTACGATAACCAACCGGCAAAGCCGCCCAAAGGCGAGGTCCCTTCCGGCTGCGGAATCGCATTCAAACTCTCGCCCCACTCCGACGGCGTTTGGTCCGAAGAAATCCTCTACAACTTTCAGGGACTCGGCGACGGTGGCCTTCCCATCGCCGGCCTCGTATTCGATCGCGCCGGCAATCTCTACGGCACCACCAGTCAGGGCGGCAGAGGCTCCAGCAAGTGCGACAGTTACTATGACGGAGGATGCGGAGTGGTCTTCTCCCTCACCCGCAGCGGCAGCTCCTGGAGTGAGGATGTGCTCTACCGCTTTCGTGGTGGAAGCGACGGCGCCCAACCCACAGCCCCACTCGTGTTGGATCATGCCGGCAACCTTTATGGCACAACTGCCGGAGCCGACCTCGGCTACGAGTCGCCCTCCAGCATTTTCGAGCTCTCCCCGGTGTCGGGCGGAAGCTGGACCGAGACTACCATCCTCACTTTCTCCGGCAACGGAAACGGAGTTGCGCCCCTGGCCGGATTGGTCTTCGACGAGGCCGGGAACCTCTACGGCACCACGTATTACGGTTCGAGCCCGCGCTCGGAAAATGCCACCCCGAAGGGCAGCGGCAGCGGTGTAGTCTTTCAACTCACTCCGAACGGTGGAACCTGGACCGAGACCGTGCTTCACTCATTTTCCGCCGACGTTTTCGACGGCATCAATCCGGGATACGGCAGCCTGCTCCTCAGCAAGGGCTCGTTCTACGGTACAACCGTCAACGGCGGCGACGGGATGGGCGTTATTTACAAACTTGTTCCGTGAGCCGAGTTCGCCGATCACTGCAGAGCAACGCTGTACATTTGCTTTTTGTGGACAAGCTCGCGTGCGTGTTGAATACCATGCGTGTGGAGTACCGGGCGCGGGGTGTACCGGGCGCGGGGTGTACCGTGGAAGAGCGGCGCTTCAGCGCCGCGTAGAGCAGCAAAATCAGACCGGGCTTTAGCCCCAGTGTCAGCAAACACGCCCTTCGCCGACAAACCCATCCGGCCCGCACCCTCCCAATTACCCACCCCACGCCAATTCCCCGCTAAAATGACTCGTTACCCAGAACTCCAAATCAAATGGATAAATTCGTAATCCGCGGCGGCTCGCCCCTGCTAGGCACAGTCCGTGTAAGCGGAGCCAAAAATGCCGCACTCCCCTGCATGGCCGCAGCTCTTCTAACCGACGAGCCAGTCATCCTCGAAAACATCCCGCAGGTGCGCGACATTCAGACCACGCGCAACCTGCTGGCCGCCATGGGCGCCGAGGTGGAACTCGGCTACGGGCGGGCGCATCACCGCACCACCATCCACTGCCAGAATCTGGCCACGCCGGAAGCGTCGTACGAGCTGGTAAAAACCATGCGCGCTTCCACGCTGGTGCTGGGCCCGCTCGTCGCCCGCTGCGGGCGCGCCCGCGTGTCGCTACCTGGCGGGTGCGCCATCGGGCAACGCCCCATTGACCAACACATCAAAGGCCTCGAAATTCTGGGCGCAAAAATAAGGCAGGAACACGGCTACGTTGAAGCCACCGCCGACCGGCTCCGCGGCGCAGAAATCGTTTTCGACAAGATCACGGTCACCGGTACGGAAGACCTGCTCATGGCCGCCACGCTGGCCGATGGCGAAACCATTCTGCAGAACGCCGCCCGCGAACCTGAAGTCTCGGACCTGGCCGCGCTGCTGAATAAGATGGGAGCAAAGATCGAGGGCGCAGGCACGCCAACCATCCGCGTGAAAGGTGTGAGCAGGCTGAAAGGCGCGAAGCACCGCATCATTCCCGACCGCATTGAAGCTGGCACATTTTTAATCGCCGGGGCGCTCACCGGCGGCGATCTGAACATCGTGGGCTGCGACCCCGCGCACCTCGACGCCATCCTCGCCAAACTCAAAGACGCCGGAGTCAAAACCAAGGTCGGCAAAGATTCGGTTCGCGTCATGGGAGACAATCCTTTCACCGCGAGCGATTTGAGTACGGAGGAATATCCCGGCTTTCCTACCGACATGCAGGCGCAATTCATGGCCCTGGCCACGCAAGCGGAAGGGACGAGCATCATCACAGAAAATATTTTCGAGAACCGATTCATGCACGCGCAGGAATTGGTGCGCATGGGCGCGAACATAAAAATCGAAGCCCGACGCGCCGTGGTCCGCGGAAAGACGCAGCTAAGCGCAGCGGCGGTGCTGGCCAGCGACCTGCGGGCTTCGGCATCTTTGGTATTAGCTGCGCTGGTGGCCGATGGCGAGACGATTATTGACCGGGTGTACCACATCGACCGCGGCTACGAGAAGATTGAAGAGAAGTTGAAGGGAGTGGGGGCGCAGATTAAGAGGATTGGGAACATGCTGGGGTAAAATTCGGATCTCGCGGTGCGCGCCCCAGTTTTTACGGCGCCCAGGTTTGGCGCAACACCAGTTTTTCGGATCTCGCAGGAAACTTCAGGAAATAATTCGGGCCGCCTGTTGTACCGAGCCGTTGATATCCTGCACGGCCTCCGGTCCGGCAGTCACAACCGTGCCATCCGCCTTCAGGACGCGGACATACGTGATATCCAGCTTTTCATTCGCCGAGTTATAACCAAAGCGCAACTGTCCCCAACGCTGCACCCCGGCCTCGCTCTGCACCCGCACCCGGACAGTATTTTCCTCGCGACCCGTGCCATCGCTCTCGAACCGAAAGTGGGACCGGACCTGCTCGATGACGTATCCCTCTTTGGAATAGTCGGGCTTCTTGTCCCCTTCGTCGGCGGTCACCGTCTGGGGCTTCACATCCGCAGGCACCTCTGGTATCGGTGCTGGCGCTTGTCGCTGAGCGGCGCCCATACCGGCAGTTGTCTGACCGGTAGACGCACCTGCCTGAGTGGCCTGCCCGACGGCCACACTCGAAAGTGAAGAGGAAAGGAGAAGAGCGAGGAAAAAACCGAAGCGGCGAACAGCACTGCATGCCATGCGCAGAGTTGTACCCCAAAGAGCGAATCAGACGCAAGCCCTAACAGGAAGGAACCCAGGGTGCAACGAATGCCGCATGAAAGACAACGGGCCGCCCGCAGGCGGCCCTATTTGTTTTGGCTAGAAGCTAGTCGCTAGAAGCTGCACTTTAGTCTCCTGCTACCGGCTCGGGAACTTCCGGCTTGGGAGCGGGAGCGATTCCGCCGTTTGCCTTGCCCAGCGCGCCCAGCGGAATGAATCCGTTTTCGGCCACCGCCGGCTTTTCTTTCAATACCACTTCGCGATACAGCGAAGCCATGCGGGCGTTGTAGGCCTCGTCATTCTTCACAGGGCCACGATGTCCCGGCATCGGTGCGGGTTCGATGCCCGCGACCTGAGCCCCGACGGCCGCAGCCGACGCCTTGGCATCCCGCGCGCGCTTCTTCTCTTCGCGCGCATTTTTCGCAATGCCCAGGTTATCGAGATCGTGTTGCAGTTCGTTGGTGACCAGATCGTCGCGCAGCAGCAATCCGTGGGTCTCGTCTTCCATCTTGACTTTCTTGCCGCCGGCAAAAATCTCATGCCTCCCGTGCTCGTCATACCACTTGGTGAGCGTGGCCGTCATGTGCATCTTCTCGATGATGTTGCGCCAGCCCACGCCGGTATTGTAGGCGCAGAATGAAATTTCGCCTTCCTGGGTCGCGTAAGGAATAATGCACTGCTCCGTCCGGCGGAAGTCGTAGTTGAACAGGTCCTGAAACCACATGCCGGCGATGAACAGGAAGTTCCAACGGTCCTGGCGGCGCTTCATCACGTCGTCGACGGTGCGGTCGGGGCCGACTTTGCCGTAATTTTTCCCAGTGGCGTTGAAGTTCTTGTCGAACTTCTTCAACAGATCCATCATCTTGAAATGGGTCGGCGCCTGGAACGGATCGTAGTTCTTCATGAGGCACAGCGCCATGCCGAATACGGTCCAGAATTTGCCGCGGGCCGCGTCGTTCACCTTGGCGATATCTTTTGCGAGCTGATCCCCCTTCAGGAACGCAGTAACCGGGACCGCTTCCTTAGTTTCCTTGTCGATCATCACGGCCATGCCCGTTCCGCAATTGGGATGGCAGCCGCACGAGAGTTGTCCCCAATCGTTCTTGACGTCGTTGGCGTGCATCAGATCGGCCCAGTCACTGAACGTTCCCATGAAAGAAATTGGGAACCAGTCGCGGGAAGGCTCGCCCAAACCTGTCTGATTTTTCACGTCATGCGCCAGATGGGAGAGCGTGTAGCGCTGAGCGTGGCGGCGATCGTCGGTAACGGCCTCGTCGCGACCGGTAAAAGAAACCGGCTGGAACGACAGGAAGCTGATGGTTCTCGGATTATCGAGCGCGAACTTGATGATGCGTCCCACCTGCTCGTTGTTGATGCCGTTGACGATGGTGACGACCGGAACGATTTCTACTCCGGCATTGTGCAGATTCTCAATCGCCTTCAGCTTCACATCGAACAGGTTGCCGACCATGCGGTGAGCGTTGGCGGCGTTGCCGATACCATCGAATTGCAGGTAGGCATAGCGCATGCCGGCTTCGACTGCCTGCTGGCAGAATTCAAAACTTTTGGCGAATTCGATTCCGTTGGTCGCAGCCTGCACGGAGTTGTATCCGACTTTGCGGGCGTAGCGAACGGCGTCGAGGAAGTACGGCGACAGCGTGGGCTCGCCGCCGGAGAACTGCACGCTCATCTGACGACGCGGCTTGATAGTGATGGCGTTGTCGAGCATAGTCTTGATTTCTTCCCATTGCAGTTCGTGGACGAAGCCCACCTGGTTCGCGTCCATGAAGCAGGGATCGCACATCATGTTGCAGCGGTTGGTCAGATCGATGGTGAGAACGGAGCCGCGGCCGTACTTCACGGTCGAAGAGCCGTGATGGTGCAGCTTCTCGTCGTTATGCGCGGCAATGTCGCGGCCGGGGAAAACGTCTTCCAGATGCTTCGAGAACTCGGTGTCGATCGACATCACGTCTTCGAAGTGGCCGTGTTTGGGGCAATCTTTGACCATGAGGATCTTGCCATCGCGTTCGACGATGGTGGCCTTGATCTCGCCGACCTTCTCGTTCATCAGAACTTCGTGCGGCAGTTTGCCGTCAAGAATCTGCTGGCGGATCTCGGGCACACACTTCGGGCAGAGCGAATCGGTGGAGCGCGGCCAGCCCAGCGGCGGCTTCGATTTTTCGTACGACTTGAGCAGCGGCTTGTCGGACCATTTCGGAGTAGGGGACGCGCCGGGATTGATCCTGTTCAAACGATCAAAAACGGCCCACGTGCCTTTGGCGGCGACGACGACTGCTTTTTCCACGTACTTAATCGGCTTGCGCATGCGTGTGAGGCTCCTGGCTTCTGGCTTTCTAGTTATTAGGTACTCGGTACTAATTCTCAGGAAAATACTCGGCAGTCATCGGTCATTGAGTCATTGACCTGGGCTTACCTGAGATCCTAACCCACAAAACTCTGCAACGTGCAGTTCTCCCAGGGGAATGAACCTGATTCGTAAATCCGGTTGATAGGGCTTTCCCTGGGTGTTCGATTGTTAGGTTGATGTTATTGGAGGCGAAGGAGTTGCGCATCTTTATCCCAACGAACGGGAGAAAAATGGGGTTTAGCGGGTGAATGGGGGATTGGGCGGGGGTAAGTCATTGAAAGGAAAAGGGGCGGAGTGGCGCGACTTGGTGCTACGGTGGGGCGTTGACCATGCTTGATCCAGTTCGCCAGGGCAGTTCCGTATGGGCACGAGATGAGGGCGGAAATGAACGGCGACCGGGCGAGCGTGGCCTGGAGTTAGCCCTCAAGTCAATATTTACGTTCAATCTTTACAAATGGATTGCCGATATGGGTAGAGACCAAACGTTCTGTGCCGTTTGTGAGATATCGGTGGCATCGCGGGTATACGGCTCGGCATCTAAACTGCTGTGGGCAAAAAACTGATCTTCGACGAGAAGTATCGCGTGGTCGGGGTGGAATTCGACCGCCTGCTGCTGCGGGGCGTGCACAGCGGGGACGTGCTCACGATGATCAATCCCGAGCCCGACACGCCGCTGACTCTGGAAGACTATCCGCTGGGCAAACTGATTGCCCTGACCGATCCCTCGGGCGCGCCCCTGAACTGAATGCACGGCCGCAAGACGCAGACTGCGCATCCGAGCAGGCCTTACACACAAATCACAATGGAGATTTTTCTTCTTGAATCTCTTCGTGGGCCTTCCCGCGGGCTGGGGAATCTGCATCGTAATGGGCGGATTTGCGCGGCGGAGTTAAGCTAGAAGGGTTGAGGAGGACGTGTGCGCTGCGGACAATGCGGCAACGAGAATCCCGAAGGCAACCGCTTTTGCGGGATGTGCGGAGCGGCGATGCTGGCCCAACCTCAGGTTGACAAGGCCGCCTCGGGCACAACTGCGGCACAGCCGACGCCTGCGATCACGGGACCGTCCTTTCTGGGATTGAACGCTCCTTCTGCCAGCAGTCCTTCGGCCAGCAGTGAGCGTCATGCGAGTGCCAATGAAGTAAACGACCCGTCGATTTCGCGTCCGGCTTCACGAGATCTGGACTACCTGCTTGAAGATGATGAAGAACCGAAGAGAAGCGGGGGCAAATGGCTCCTGCTGGCGGTGGCGCTGCTACTGGCCCTGGGATTCGGCTATCTGCGGTGGAAGCAGGGCGGCTTCGCCTGGATCGACGGAAGCCCGAAAAAACCGGCGGCGGACCAGTCGTCGGATGCGAGTCCCGGCAGCGTCGATACGACAGCGAGGGATTCGACAACGGCGCAGGCACCGCCTGCACAAGCTGCGCCCCAGAGCGGCGCTGCTTCTCCTTCGAATCCATCTTCTCAGGACGCTCCTGCGCAGAACACTCCTTCGCCAAATCTTCCTGCGCAGAATCCTCCCGAACAAAATGTTTCCCAACCGGGCGCTCCGACTCAGCCCGCGGCTTCGACGAATGTTCCTGCCGCTGTTCCACCCAGCGATAACAGCGCACCGGCGGTCGCCGAGCCACCAACGGCCGCGCCGGATGCGGGGAAACGAAAACCGAGCAAGCACGTGGCGCCGCCTGCAGAACCAAAGCCCAGCCGGAAAGAAATGGCGCGTAAACCCTCACCAACAAAGCCACTCGATCCAGTGAACGAAGCGACGCACTACATCTACGGTCAGGGGGTTGAGCAGGACTGCGATCGCGGCGTGCGGATGCTGAAGGCTGCGGAGCAGTCGAATGCGAAGGCCATGACCCAACTGGGCGTGCTTTATTCGACTGGGACATGCACGCCGCGCGATTTGCCCACGGCGTATCGCTGGTTTGCCCTGGCGCTCCACCGCGATCCCGACAATCAAGTGCTGCAGGACGACCTGCAAAAACTGTGGGCGAAGATGACGCCTCCCGAGCGCCAACTGGCAATCAAGTTGAGCCAGTAGCGCGGAAGTTTTGGGCTCTCTGCATTGGTGAGCGGGATTTGGGCGGGTTAATCTCTCAGTGGCTCACTGTGAAATTTTTGTTGCTGGTGAGCACTCCCGCTGGCGTAGTGACCACGACCGGCCCCGTGGTGGCGCCGCTCGGAACGGTGGCGGAGATTTCTGTGCTGGAAACAACCGTAAACGTTGCCGGCGTTCCGTTGAACGTTACGCTGGTTGCGCTAGTCAGGTCGGTGCCCAGAATGGCGACGAGTTGGCCCGCCTTGCGGGTTGCGGGCAGCAAAGTCACAAACGGGGGGGCGCCGAACGAGAGGCTGAATACGGTTCCCGCCTGATATATTCCAGTCCCTCCATACCCGGTTGTCCCATAGAGCGCCCCGCTGGTCGCCTGAACTAAAGCGGCAGTCGGCCTGTCACCATCGGAGTAGTCGAATGTGTGCACTGGCGTGGTCAGCGCGGTGTTCAGGGCCACCTTGAAAAGCGTTCCGCACCCTGGGTCGAACACGGCGGTGCAATTCCCGTTCCCGCCGTTCCCGCCAAGTTCGGCGCTTCCGTACAAGTTTCCGTCCGTGGCTTGAATCAGCGGTGCTTCGGGAAAGCGGCCCTCCGAGTAACAGAAGCTGTGCAACGTCATCAGCTTGCCTTTACTTGTGATCTTGAAGATCGTGCCGGCTTGCTGATCGTACCAGCAGTACTGGTTGCCGCCGTCTGCGGTTGCGCCGTAAAAATTTCCATCGGCGGCTTGCATCAGGCCCGCGTCCGGGGCCTGGCCGTCGTTGCATCCCGTTTGCGCGCAGAAATTGTGGAGGGTCGTGAGCGTACCGCCAGCGGTGAGTTTGAAGACCGTGCCACCGCTGTAGGCTCCGCCCTGTGAGGTTGTGCCGTAGAAGTTTCCGTCGCTGCCTTGAATTAATCCACCGGCGGGTAGCGAGCCGTCGGCGCTGCTGAAGCTATGCAAAGTCGTAAACGTGCCGCTGGAGGAGATTTTGAAAATTGTTCCGCAACCCGGCTGGCCTTGCCAGTTACAGGAACTGTTGGCTCCGCCGGCTGCTGTTGTGCCGTAGAAATTTCCGTCGGTACCCTGAACCAGCGTGCCCGCAGGATAAGTGCCGTCGCTGGCAGCGAAGGAGTGAAGAGTGGTAAGGAGTCCGGTTTCGGTAATCTTGAAAACGGTTCCGCATCCCAGACCGCAGTTCGTTCTTGATCCACCTTCCTGCGTTATTCCGTATAAAACTCCGTCGGTGCCGAGAGTCAGCCCGAACGGATCGCTTCCATCCCCTTCGCCCGTGAAAGTATATAGGGTTGTCAGAATCCCGTCAGGCGTCATCTTGAAGACTATGGATGGGCTTAATGTGGTTCCGTATAAGTTGCCATCCGTGCCTTGCACGAGCGCACTGCCGGGGTAGCCACCGGCGTCGCTTGTAGTAAAGCTGAACAGCGTCTTGAAGGTCTGCGCGGAACCGGTTGGGGTCAAGGCCAGCGTCATCAGGAGAAATGCAATTACGTTTGCGATTCTCGTGAGGGAATTTCGCGGGATTCGATTCATGACTACACACTCCAGAGTGACTGCCGAGGGCGGGTTTCGTCGGCAGGTGATTATCGTCTGCCAACGGGGGGAGGGCGTCAACGTGAAAGATTTTGCATGATGGGTTGCCGTCTGAAGGGCAGGGATGCTTCGACTGCGCCCAGACTCCCTTCGGTCGTCATGGCTGCGGTCAGCATGACAGAGAGCGCTTGAAAATCCATCTCGCGCCGAAGCCGTGGAAACTGGTAGAGTTACGCTGCGCAATCCGTATGGGGCTGATTTTACGTACATCTAGATAAGGAAGACTGGCGTTTGTCGAGTCCGCGATCACAAGGAGTCTCGGCGGACCTGGCCCGGGTAACGGGGCTGAAGTCCGGCGATCAGGGGGCGATGGCGGAGCTTTATGACCGCTACTCTTCCGTAGTGTATTCGGTCGCGTTGCGGGTGCTGGGCGATACCGGAGCGGCGGAAGATGTGCTGCAGGAAGTGTTTCTGCAACTGTGGCGGAAGCCGGGCGGGTTCGATGCGGCGCGGGGCAATCTGGGCACCTGGCTGGCCGTGATCACGCGCAACCGCGCCATCGACCAACTGCGGAAGCGGCGCCCGGAAACCGACATTGAGGATGTGGTGTTGTCGGTTTCGCCCGACCTGGCCGGGGATGCGGAACGCGCCCGCGCGGCGGAGAAAGTAAGAGGAGTGATGGGAAGCATGGCCGCGGCGCAGCGCAGCGCGCTCGAAATGGCCTACTGGCAGGGCATGAGCCATTCCGAGATTGCCGACAAGACGGGAGAGCCGTTGGGCACGGTGAAGACGCGGATTCGAGCGGGGTTGATCACGTTACGGAAGGCGTTTCAGACATGAGAGCAGGTGCGGAGCTGCGCTCCGCGGACGGGCGAGGGCGCCCGTCCCCACATTTAGAGTTGAGTGACTGTTGTACAGGCACGACTGGCGAATGACCGAGCACGAACAATACGCCGAGGATCTTGCCCTGTATGCGCTGGACGCGCTGCAGGGAGAGGAACGCGCGCGCATGGAGCAGCATCTGGGAAGCTGCGCGGCCTGCCGGCTGGAGTTGGAACAACTGCGCGGCGACACGGCATTGCTGGCGCTGTCTACGGCGGGAGCGCGGCCTCCGCAGCGAGCGCGGAAAAGGCTGATGGATGCGGTAGCGAGAGAGGCGGTGTCTGCAGCATCCTATCCCACCCTTGCGCAAAAAGCGCGCAAGGATGGGGCACCCACGCCTATGGTGGCGCCCACCTTCAGGCGTTCGCGGTGGGGAATGTTGGGGTGGGCGGCTGCGGCGGCGGTGGTGATTTTTGCGGTCTCGTTGTGGCGGGAGAATCTGGCGCTGCAGCAGACTCTGGTTTCGTCTCGATCGCAGGCGGCGGAGAGCCGACGTGAACTGGAAGAATTCCGCCGGGTCGCCGCACCAATTCTGCAGCCCGAAGCGCAGCGAGTAACGCTGGTGGCGGCAAAGGCTCCGCCGCAGCCGCAAGGAAAAGCGTTTTATCTACGCGGCCGCGGCAGTCTGGTATTCCTGGCGAGTAACATGCCAGCGCTGCCGGCGCAGAAAGCGTATGAATTGTGGCTGATTCCCACGAGCGGTGCTCCGATTCCCGCTGGAGTGTTCAAGCCCGATGCCCATGGCAGCGCGAGCGTTGTGAATCCTCCATTGCCTGCGGGAGTGGAGGCCAAGGCGTTCGCGATTACGGTAGAGAATGAGGCGGGTGCGGCGGTGCCCACGATGCCGATCGTGATGATGGGCGCTGGCGAGTAGCGCGTGAAAGGATTACGATTTTACTAGCTGCGAAGGAAGGTTCTTCGTGATGAGGCGGATTACGGCGGTAGCAGCACTCTCCCTGCTGCTTCGTGTTGCGGCAGTCAGCCAGGCAGCCAATCATGCCCGTGAGAGCTTTGGCGAGCCCCAGCGCATCTTAAACGTTTTGACAGAAGCGGGAGTTTCAGCCTCCGTTGAATACACGGACAAGTGTGGCAGCTATGTCCCCGTTCCAGAGTTTCCGCCAATTCACGAGCCGCGGAGGCCTTATTCGCGGAATCCGGTCGACACAATTCGGGCAATGTTTTCAGTTGACGGCAGAATGGTGGTTTCCCAGGAGAGCAACGGTACCGTTCGGATTGTCGAAACCGGAGTTCAAACCGACCTCCTGCAGGTCCGGATCAATCACCTTTCGTTTAACAACATCAACGACCCTGATGAGGCCTTGGACCTAGTTCTCAACGCGCCCGAAGTTTGGAATTTTATGCTAGCGCATCGTATCACAGAGATTGAGGACCCCTATCTTGCCCCTATCTACTTGCTACCGAATCCTGACTTGTTGGTGTTACCGAATACAGTCTCGTTGCCGGCAGCGATTGTCACAACTGCGCCAGCGCCGCGAAAACGGATCGTCTCGGGTGAACTAAACAACGTCACTTTGGTGGATGCGCTTGATTACCTGCTGAAGACATTTCCTGGATTTTGGCTGTATCAAGACTGCAAGAATCGCGGTGGGCGGCGAATTGTCTATATCACTTTATTTCCCAGTCCCGGGAGGATGTGGTGGGGGCCAGAGCCAGGCTGGTGAAGAAGAGTCTCGACACTGGTCGCAGACTGAATCATCCTGATTCGGCCCCGGTTTCAGATGCGCGACTGGCGCGCGGACATGACCCGCGCGCCATCCGGCGCGAACTTAATCACCCTGTTTTTCAAGCACAATGAGTGCCTTGCGAACGCTGGCGTGTTCCGTTTTGTTGGCGCGCGCTATGTCGCCGAGCGGGACTTCATACTTTGGAGATCCGAGGTCGGCGAGCGGAACCTCTCCGTGTTCATAGCCATAACCAGTTACGCTCAACAGGGTCGACTCCTGGCCCATGGGATGTTGTGAGGCGTGCTGGGTATGTTCCGTCATTTGCAGCGGCGCAGGTGTGTTGGGAATTACGGAAGCGGTTTGTGCGCCGGCGGCGGCGCAGAAACAGCAGATGAAAAAGAGAGCGACGATGGTTTTCATCACGGTGACTTTCATAGGTTAATCCTTGATCCTTGTCCGGGGGAAACTGCATGAAATTTGAAATCCAGCGGAATGTCCGACTGGTGCGGCTTCCGCCATGGAAGGGGCAATCGGCATACCAAACGGAAGCGGGTGGCATTCAACTTAGCAGACGAAGCGCGCGGACCAGTGTCAAGGACTTGCACATATATGGAAAGATAGGAAATTGGTTTCGCTTACGGTAATAATTCAGGTAACTGGGGGTAACCAAATGAGACTGCTGGTGATTTCAGGACGGGCTTTCGTCCTCCTTCTATTGTTGCTGCCGGTGGGACTGTGGGGGCAAACCGAATGCGAGACTGGCCACGGTCCGCTCGATTCCGCCGCACCGAAGACGATCAGCGTGGCCGACGTGCTGCAGAAGTTGGGTGTGGCCGAGGAGGCTGCGAAACAGGCGCGAACGCATTACACCTACAAGCAGGATGTGCGTCTGCAAACGCTTAACGGCAACGACGTGACGGGAGAGTTTCATCAGGTGACCAACATTTCCTACGACGACAAGGGCCGCAGGCAGGAAGCGGTCGCCTTCTCGGCCCAGCCTTCGTTGCGGGGGATCGAGGTTACGCCGGAAGATTTGGAAGATATCCGCACCTTCATGCCGCTGATGCTGGGCAGCGATGATATCGCGCAATACACATTGACCTATAGCGGGCAGCAGCATGTGGATGATCTTGACACTTACGAATTTAATGTCGAACCCAAGAATAAAGACAACGGGAAGCGATACTTTCAGGGACGAATCTGGGTGGACGCCGAGGACTTTCAGATCGTAAAGGTGTGCGGCAAGAGCGGCCCGGAAAAAGTGCAAGGCAAAAAAAAGCACGAGCAGGGGCAAGTACAGCCAAAATTTGTGACCTATCGCCAACTGGTCGATGGCCACTGGTTCCCGGCCTTCACGCGGGCGGATGACACGCTGGAATTCAAGGGAGGGTTCGTGCACGTGCGGGAAACCGTTAAATATACCGACTACAAACGGAGTGGCGGGTAAGACAGGGGCTGTCAGCCGGACCAGGCCTAGCCTTGCGGGGCGCGGGATTCATATTTCTGGAAAACGGAATTGCGCGAGATGACGCCTTCCAGATGTCGCGAGTCGGCGCGATTCACAACCGGCACCAGCGGGTAATCATTCACGTAGCGCAGCGCGGAATCGAGCGGCAGATCGGGATACAGGCTGGGCAAAGACTGTTTGGGCAGAAGCGACCCCAGAGTGTGTTCGCCCTTCCCTTCATGAAAGAGGCGCTGAAGCTGGTCCTGGCTGATGATGCTCCAGCCGCTGGGATGCAGGCGGACCAGAAAGTCAGCCTCGGGAGAGTCCTGAACGCGGCGTGAGCCGGCGTCAATGTAATCCTCGGCGTTGAGAATGATCTCGGGAGCGAGCAGCATGGCGTCTTCGACCCGAAGAATGGTTTCTTCGCGGGTCTCCTCGAGCGAAGGCAGGATCAGGCCATCCTGACGGGTGAGCAGATCGAAGATGGGCACCGCCTGCAGGCTGCGCGAAATCACGTAAGAAAATGTATTGGCCACGATCACGGGCACAATGATCTCGTAGTTGCCGCTGACTTCAAGGACCATGAAGACCGAAGTCATGGGCACGCGCAAGAATCCGGCAAAAAGAACTCCCATGCCAACCAGGACATAGGTGCCAGTCGATCCGGTGAGGTGGGGAAAATAAAAGCGTTCGATATCGCCGACGGCGCCGCCGAGCATCGCGCCGATAAACAGCGTAGGCGCGAACATGCCGCCGGGAGTACCGCTGACGAATGAGAAAGTAGTGGCGATGATCTTCAGCAGGGCGAGGATGGCGAGAAACTTCCAGGCGAACTGGCCGTGCATGGCCTGGTCCATGGAATCGTAGCCTGCGCCCATCACCTGCGGCGCCCCGAGAAAAGCGATGAAGCCGACGAGAAGTCCGGCGATGGCGGGCTGAAAGTATTGGGTCCAGCGCGGCAGAGACTTCAGGCGCGCCCGCAGGAAGCCAATGGATTTTGCAAACGCAACGGAAGCAAGACCCCCGACGATGCCGAGGACGGCATAGGCAACCAGTTCGGTGGGACGCTTGAAAGTTGTTACGGGAATCCGGAACAGCGGTTCGCTGCCGAGAAACCAGCGCACGATCACGACACTGGAAACCGCGGCCAGGACTACCGAGCCGAGAATACCGGCGCTCCAGCGCCCGATGACCTCTTCGATCACGAACAGAACCGCAGAGATGGGGGCGTTGAAGGCGGCGGCAAGGCCGGCGGCGGCGCCGACCGGGGCCATGAGCCGGCGTTTTTCGCGGGAAATGCTGAGCCAGCGTCCAAGCGCGGAGGCGATGCTGGCTCCGATCTGAAGGGAAGGATCTTCGGGTCCGAGAGATTGACCCGAGCCGATGGCAATCGCGGCGCAAATAAATTTTCCGACCGCAGTGCGAAACGGAATGACGCCGTTAAAGATGTAGAGGGCGGCCTTGGTCTGATTGACACCGCTGCCGCGGATGCCGGGGAAAACCTTCATCACCAGGAAGGCGACGACCAGCCCGGCCACTGCCGGAACCGCGAACAGGCGGACAGCGTGAATCTGAGGGAGAGGGCCGAGCAACGCGAGATGCATCCAGTCGATGGCCAGCCGAAAGCAGACGACGGCGAGACCGGAGAAGATTCCAATGAACACCGAAAGTATGAGGAAAAATACTTCTTCGTGGAACGCACCATCGAGCGTGTCGAATAGCCGGCGAGGACTGAATCGCGAAGCAGGCAGAACCGCGGCATCGCCGGCGGCAGCGGGATTGACTGGCATAGGAGCGCTCACTGGCTGGCGGCCTCACGTTTTTGAGAAATCAGCAGGAGCGCGAGATCGATGCCCTGCGGCTCGCCGCAGATGGATGCGGTCTGCTGTTCGATCTGGAATACAACGTCCATGATGGCATCGGGCAGGTCCGCTTCTTCCGCGGAACGCAGGCGGGCAATGTCGGGTTTGATCGCGGTCAAGCGGCTTTGCAGGCCGGCGAGCGGGGACGGCCGAGGAGAAGACGCGGCGGATTTCAGATCGACGCCGGTTTGCGCGGAACATTGCGCCAGCCGCAGTGCGGCCTGGTCGATGGCGGCCGCGATGCGGCGGTTCCGTTCGGCATCCGAAATGTGACTGCGAAAGGGATTGCTGCGGAGCACGAGATCGGATGTAGAGAGCAGCTCGCGCGAGCCGGCATCCTCGGGATTGGCGTTGACTGCAGCCTGCAAATAGCGCTGGGCGGCCGAATAATTTCCCGCGCGGTAGGCGGCCTGCCCGGCGCAAGCCAGGGCCGGCAAGTTCTGGGGCTCGAGCCGCAGCGCTTCCCTGCACTGCGCCAGTTCGCCGGTGTTGTCCTGGGCTTGCGCGAACAGTTGGGCCGCTTCCAGATGCGCGGCGGGATCGGCGGGCAAGGAAGCCGCGAGGGCGAGAAGCTCCGATTCGGCCTTGTCGGGAGCGTGCTCCTTGAGCAGGAACTGGATCAGTTCGATGCGAGCTCGGGCGCGGTTGCCATCGGGATCGGAGTTCCATACTCCATACATGGCGTTGTGGTAATAACGCGTGGCGCCTTCGATGGAGCCGCGATGCGCGGCCACGCGCGCGAGCGCAAGATTCACGGCGGCATCCTGCGGCGTGCGCTGCCACAGGGCGGTGAGATAAGATTCGGCTTCGTCGAGCCGGCTGGGAACGTTGCTGTCGCGCAGGGCGCGGGCCAGGCTCAACTGGTACTGGGAGTTGGCGGGGTCGCAGGTGAGGGCGGCGCGAAAGGCGGCGATGGCGTCGTCATACTGGCGGGCGCCGGCTTCGGCGAGGCCCACGGCATAGAGCTTGCGGCCGCGGGCCTGCTGATTGGCGTTGAAGCGGGCCACGAGATGGCTCACGCCGGCGAATCCGGTGGCGGCGGCGAGAGTGAGAATGAGAAGGATGACGGGCGCAGATCGAGGGACAAGTTTGGACGTCCACGACATAATCTCGTATCACGATATCATTTTGAGTGGTTGCAGGTTTGTATTCCGGGTGTTGCTTTGGTTTCGTGGGATCCAGTTCCGGGCTAAAGACCCGCGGTTCAGGTAAGATATTTCGTCTAGTTCGGCTGAGGAAAAATGAATCGAGAATTTCACAAGGGATATAGCCAGGAACTGAACCGCGACATGGACGCGCTGGTTTTCGGGCACGCGGGAATGCCCCTGCTGGTGTTTCCGACCTCGATGGGGAAATTTTTCGAATATGAAGACCGCGGGATGATTGGCGTACTGGCGCCGAAAATCGAGCGCGGCGAACTGCAGGTGTTTTGCCCGGACGGCGTCGATACCGAGAGCTGGTACAACAAGCACGTCCATCCCAAGGTGCGGGTGATGCGCCACCTGCAATACGAGCGCTACATTCTGCACGAGTTTGTGCCGTTTATCCGCTGGAAGAATCCGGCGCCGCAACTGGCGGTGACCGGGTGCAGCTTTGGGGCGTATCACGCGGTGAATTTTGCGTTCAAACATCCTGATGCTGTGACGCACTGCGTGAGCATGAGCGGGGCATTCGACATCCATCAGTTTCTGGATGGGTATTATGATGACGATTGCTACTTTAACTGCCCTCCTGACTATTTGCCGAACCAGAATGACGACTGGTTTTTGAGCCGCTACCGGCAGATGAAAATTGTGCTGGGCTCGGCCGATTGGGATATGTGCCTCGATCAGAACGTGAAGATGTCGGCCATTCTGAATGGCAAGGCCGTACCGCACTGGCTGGATGTTTATGGGGATAATTCGAAGCATGACTGGCCGCTGTGGCAGAGGATGGCGGCGAAGTATTTTTAGTTCAGGGGTCAGTGGCCAGGGATTAGTGGCCAGTGATCAGTTTTTCGACTGCGTGATTGCTTCGCTTCGCGAACCAATCACTTCGCTCAGATGACAAACTTTTGGAAACGCGGAAAGAAACAGCAGGTTCCTCACCTAGCTTTCAGCTCGGTTCGGAATGACAAACAGTAGAGAGTGGGAAGGGGTTGCGATGAAGAAAATTGGGATTTTGTTTGGGATGGAGAATACTTTTCCGCCAGCTCTTGTGGAAAAGATCAACGGCATGAAGGTGGAGGGCGTGACCGCCGAGTTCGTGAAGATTGGCGGCATCCGCATGGATGAGCCGCAGAAATATTCCGTCATCATTGACCGGATTTCGCAGGATATTCCTTTCTATCGCGCGTATTTGAAGAACGCGGCGATGCAGGGCACCATCGTGGTGAACAACCCATTCTGGTGGACAGCCGACGACAAGTTTTTCAACTACGCGCTGGCCCACAAGTTGGGCGTTGCCATTCCACCAACCATCATTTTGCCGCACCACAAGCATCCCGAGGGGACGACTGACCAGTCCATGCGCAACCTGATGTATCCGCTGAACTGGCAGGAACTGTTCGATTACGTCGGCTTCCCTGCTTTTCTCAAGCCCTATTCCGGCGGCGGATGGAAGCATGTCTACCACGTGCACTCGCCCGACGAATTTTTCCAGCACTACAACCAGACCGGCGATCTGTGCATGACGCTGCAGCATGGCGTCGTATTTGAGGAGTATTACCGCTGCTACGTGGTGGGACAGGAAAAAGTGCACATCATGAAGTACGACCCGCGCGCGCCGCATCACGAGCGGTACGTGAAGGGGAATCCACCGCCGTCGTCAGAAGCTTTAAGGGCCAGAATCGAGAAAGACGCGCTCACTTTGTGCCGAGTGCTGGGGTATGACCTGAACACGGTGGAGTTCGCGGTGGAGGCTGGAGTGCCGTATGCGATCGATTTCCTGAACCCCGCGCCGGATGCCGAGATTACATCAGTGGGTCAGGAGAATTTTGACTGGATTGTGAATGCGGTGGCGGAGATGGCGGTGAAGATGGCGCTGAGCGGGGAAAATCCGGCGAAGGAATTGCGCTGGGGCGCATTTCTAAACGGGCCCGAGGCCAAGGTCAAAAAGGCAGAGCCGAAATGGGTCGGGGAGCGGAAGCGGGGGAAGGCAGCGAAGTAAGGCTTCAGCGGCGGCCGAGCTTCGCTCGGCGAACAGCCGAGGGCGGCTGTCCCCGCATGAATCTCTCCATGAGCAATCCGGGCCTGGTTGTTATACTGTCTAGGCCAGTGGTTCCCACCCTTGCGCAAAGAACGTGCATGGAGGCGCTTGGGGGTCCTGGTTAGATTTTGCGGGCGAGGGCGCCCGCGCCACTGACTTCAGACATTCACCATGAAACCTTCTTTCAGCCTCGGGATCGAAGAGGAATATCAGACGATAGATCCGGAAACTCGGGATCTTCGATCGCATATTCAGGTGGAACTCCTCGAAAAAGGACGGCTCATCCTGCAGGAACGGGTGAAGGCCGAGATGCACCAGTCGGTGGTGGAAGTGGGCACCGGGGTCTGCAAAAATATCAAGGAAGCCAAGGCGGAAGTAAAGATGCTGCGGCGGGATATCGTGCGCCTGGCCCGGGAGAATGGGCTGCGGCTGGCGTCGGTGGCGACGCATCCGTTTGCGGACTGGCGGGTGCAGGAAATTTATCCTGACGATCGCTACAAAAACATCGTCGAAGACATGCAACTGGTGGCGCGGGCGAACCTGATTTTTGGCCTGCACGTCCACATTGGGATTGAGGACCGCGAGACCGCGATCCACATGATGAATCACGCCCGCTATTTTCTGCCGCACCTGCTGGCGCTCTCGACCAATTCGCCCTTCTGGCTGGGCATGAACACGGGATTGAAATCATACCGCTGCAAGGTGTTCGACAAGTTTCCACGGACGAATATTCCGGACTATTTTCCGAGCTGGGGCGAGTACGAGAATTTCATCAAGCTTCTGATCAAGACGAACTGCATCGACAACGCAAAAAAGATCTGGTGGGACATCCGCCCGCATCCATTTTTTAATACGATCGAATTCCGCGTCTGCGACATTCCGATGCGCGCCGATGAAAGCATCGCGCTGGCGGCGCTGATTCAGGCGACGGTGGCCAAGCTCTACAAGCTGCATGCATCGAACCAGGGGTTCCGCCTCTACCGCCGCGCGCTGCTCATGGAGAACAAATGGCGCGCCGCGCGCTACGGCATGGAGGGCAAACTGATCGACTTCGGCAAGCAGACCGAAGTGCCGGCGAAGGACCTGATCTATGAGTACCTGGAATTTGTCGACGATGTGGTCGATGAACTCGATTCGCGGGAAGAGTTGAACTACATCCACACCATGCTCGAAACCGGCAGCGGTGCGGACCGCCAGTTGAAAGTCTTCGAAGAGACCGGGGACTTGAAGAAAGTTGTCGATTACATCATTGAGGAGACGGAGCAGGGACTGGCGGAAGACGAGCCGGCCGCCGAGCGAAAAGTAGGATGACGACGAATCCTGTAGATCAACACGAAGGCCAACGACAAGGATGGGGAACCCGCTCGAATCATATTGCCTTTGATCCGGAGTTTTCGGTTGGGGCGCGCAATGCGGTGCAGGTTTGTCTGCGGGTGCAACCGAACGAGAAGGTTTGCGTCATCACCGACGAGGTGACGATTGAGATCGCCGCCGCCATTGTTAGCGAACTGGAGAAGCTGGGCGCGCCCTATCGGGCATGGGTTCTCGAGGACCTGGCTGAGCGTCCGCTGACAGACCTGCCGCCCGAGATTGCCGCTGACCTTGAGACCAGCCAGGTATCGATCTTCGCGGTGCAAGCGCAGCGCAACGAATTGCGGTCACGCATGCAGATGACCGACATCGTGAACCGGCAGAAGATCCGGCACGCGCACATGGTGAACATCAACCGCCAGATCATGCTCGAAGGCATGCGCGCGGATTTTCAGAAAGTGGATCGCCTGAGCGCCAAAGTTGTGGCCATGGTCCGCAAGGCACAGCGCGTGCGCGCAACCACGAATGCGGGGACGGACCTGACGGCGGATTTGAATCCAAATTATCGCTGGCTGAAAACCAGCGGCATCATCACTCCGGAAAAATGGGGCAACCTGCCGGGGGGAGAGATTTTCACCACTCCCGGCGAAGTGAACGGCACCTTCGTGATCGATGGCGTGGTGGGAGATTATCTGTGCGCCAAATTTGGCGATTTGAAGGCCACTCCGCTGACCATCCACATGAAAAAGAACCGGCTCACGGAGGCGCACTCGGAGAATCAGGAACTGGAAAATGACTTTTGGAAGTACACCCACACCGACGAAAACAGCGACCGCGTCGGCGAGTTTGCCATCGGCACCAACATCGATCTGAAGGAAGTGATCGGACAGATTCTGCAGGACGAAAAATACCCGGGCGTGCACATTGCGTTTGGAAACCCCTACGGCGCGCACACCGGCGCGCAATGGGATTCCTCCACTCATATCGATGTGGTCGGCCGCAAGTTCAACATCTGGGTCGATGATGAGCAGATCATGCGGGACGGGAAGTTCCTGGTGGAGGCGTAGGTAGAGATCACCATGAGAACACCCTGCGCGCTCCTCGCCTTGCTTGTGGTGATCTCAGCAACCGCATGTAATACGTCGCGGTCGGTGAACATCGCCGACGAGGAAATTGTAGTCCGCTCCACCGATGCCAAGTGGCTGGAAGCTGTCAAAGCAAAAGACTATGAACGCGCGCTGACGTTCTGGACAGACGACGCGATGGTTCTGCCTCCGAACTCTCCTGCGATTGTCGGCAAGGACGCGATCCGTAAGTATGTGATGGGCGCGGCGACTATTCCCGGCTTTTCGATCACCTGGACAACCGGCCAGGTATGGATTTCCGAATCGGCCGACCTCGCTTACGAATCCGCCACCAACGCAGTCACCGCAGCAGATCCGGGCGGCAAGCTTGTCACCGAAAAAAACAAGGGGATTGTGGTGTGGAAGAAACAGCCTGACGGTTCCTGGAAATGCGCCGTAGACATATGGAATGCTGAGGCACCGGCCACCACAAAGTAAACGTGGCCGGAAACGTCCGTGTCTCTTATCATGATTCCTTCGCTGCGAAATCCATTCAACGCCAGCTTTACTCCCGATAAATATCAGGCATTTCTGCGGCGGATTGATGACGCTTGCGGAACGCATGTGCAGTTCCGACTGTCGGAGACTCCGTGTTTCTTTCCCAAGTCGTTGCTCGACCGGATGGCGCACGACGGAGAAGAACTTATCCGGCAATTGGTCGGGAATCGGGAATATCTGGCGCGCTCGAATGCATCGATTCCCGATGAGTTCCGGGTGGCGAATGAGCCGGCGCATCCCATGTTTGTGCAGGTGGATTTCGGCCTGGTGCGCACCGCCAACGGCGAACTCGAACCCAAGCTGGTCGAGTTGCAAGCCTTCCCTTCCCTCTACGCCTATCAGGTCACGCTGGCGCAAAGCTATATGGATGTGTTCGGGTTGGACCGGCATGGGGAAACCGGAGTCTCAATGCCGCAATATTTTCTGGGCGGCCTCGATAGCAAGACCTATCGCGAACTTCTTCGCCGGGCCATTGTCGGCGACCATGATCCGGAAAATGTGATTCTGATGGAGATTCATCCGCAGGAACAGAAAACGCTGCCCGACTTTCTGCTTACGGGAAAAATGCTGGGCATTCGGACGGTCGACATTGAATCGATCAAGAAACAGGGCTCAGACCTTTATTACGAGCGCAACGGAAGCCGGGTCCCGATCCGCCGGATCTATAACCGCACGATTGTGGACGAACTGCAGCGCAAAAACATCAAGCTGGGGTTCGACTGGCGCGATGATCTCAATGTGGAGTGGGCGGGCCATCCGAACTGGTATTTCAGAATCAGCAAATTCTCGATTCCCTACCTGCACCATGAGTCCGTGCCGAAGACGTGGTTCCTGGACCGGCTCGAATGCGTTCCCGACGACCTGCAGAACTATGCCCTGAAGCCTTTATATTCGTTTGCCGGGCTTGGAGTGGTCATTGCGCCGACGAAGAAAGATATCGATGCGATTCCGGCGGAGAAGCGCTCGGAATACATTCTGCAGGAGCGGCTGCATTTCGAGCCCGTAATCGAGACTCCGTTCGGCGGCACGAAAGCCGAGATACGGATGATGTATGTGTGGCTCGACGAGTTGAAATGTGTTCTGACGATAGTCCGCATGGGGCGGGGTTTGATGATGGGCGTGGATCACAACAAGAACATGGAGTGGGTGGGGGCGTCGGCGGGGCTGTGGGTGTAGCTTCGGGAACGATGCGTTGGAAGGGATTCGAGGACTTGCCAAAATTCACCCGATCCTCTTCACGATGGTAGTTTGCAGTTCGCAACCATTGGGCCGGCGGAGAAACAGTTTATCCCCGGCAAAGCGAACCGGGACCGGGCTGCCCCACTCCCACTCGCCCGTGGTGTAATCGCCCACGGAAGCGGATTCGTATTCCCCCGTATAAACCACCCCTTGAATATTGACAACGATATCGCGGCGGATTGAGTGACTGGCAGATTCGCGAAGAATTTCCGCCTCGGCCCGGCACCAGTTTTCCATGTCGTGCTCTTCCAACCTGCCCCCGCGCTGAAAGAGCTCCGCCGCCCGGCGCCGAATCGCTTCCCGCAGTTCAGGAGGATGGTGTCCGTTCGTCCCTGCCATGGCAAAACCACCTTGAGTTTCGAGTGTTATTACTTTCATAGTAGCGGCAGCCGGGCAACCTGAAGCCAAGCTGCGTACACAAAAGGACAAGGGAGTTATCAGTTTGGGAATCGGGCGAGGCCAAAACGGATCGAGCTTCGTCCGGGAGCGGCGGCGTGGTGGTGCAGTTTGGTAAGGAAGCGAGCCAAACGCGCGATCATTGTGTCGCAAAGAACGCGACACGTCGCGCGGCTCGCCCAGGTCCTTCACTGCGCAAACAACGCTTGTTCAGGATGACAACCAAACTGCACCACAGGGAACGGCACCGCTGAGTTGACCGGAGTCGCGGGCGGGCCTAACATTGACGGCGTTCGGAGGCGCGGTCTTCTGATGATTGGCCAGACAGTATCCCACTACCGCATCCTGGGAAAACTCGGGGGCGGTGGTATGGGCGTGGTCTACGAGGCGGAAGACCTGAAGCTCGGGCGGCACGTTGCCCTGAAGTTTATTCCCGAAAATCTCTCAGGCGACCCCAAATCACTGGAGCGCTTCACCCGCGAAGCGCGGGCGGCATCGCTGCTCAATCATCCCAACATCTGCACCATCCACGGCATTGAGGACAACAACGGCCATCCCTTCATCGTGATGGAACGGCTGGAGGGTGAGAGCCTGAAGCAATTCATCTCAGGCCGTCCGGTGGAGACCGAGAAGCTGATCGATATCAGCATCCAGGTCGCCGATGCGCTGGCCGCATCCCACGCCAAGGGGATCGTGCACCGCGACATCAAGCCCGCGAATATCTTCCTGACCCCGAGCGGGCAGGTGAAGGTGCTGGATTTCGGCCTGGCCAAGCTGGTCCACAACGTCGGAACCGATAGCGATGGAGTGATCGCCGACGAAAACTCGCTGACGGCGGTGGGCGTGATTCCGGGCACGGCGGTTTACATGTCGCCGGAGCAGGCCAAGAGCGAAGAAATCGATTTCCGCACCGACCTGTTTTCTTTTGGCGTGGTGATGTATGAAATGGCGACGGGCAAGAAACCTTTCTCGGGCAAGAACTCGCTGATGACGCTCGATGCCGTGCTGCACGACAAGCCCGTTCCTCCCGGGGAGTTGAATCCCAAAGTGCCCGTGGAGCTCGAGGGCATCATCGGCAAGGCGATGGAAAAAGACCGCAAAGAGCGATACCAGAGCGCCACGCAGATGAAAGCCGATCTCGCGCAACTAAAGCGGGAAAGCGAGTCCGGGCAAGTAAAGAGTCAATTCCACAGCAACAAGCTGCGGGTTGCCAGCCACACGTTTGGCCGGCCCGGCAACAGCAGATGGCTGTTCTGGTCGCTGCTGGGAACGGCGGCGCTGCTGGTGACGGTGCTTGCTGCGGTGGGAGCCTACTGGTTCAGGCACCGGGAGGTTGCCACCCGGGAACAGGCCAACGCGATCGCGGTGTTGCCACTGCAGAACATGAGCGGCTACGACCTCAGCGTGGACTATCTGCGCTTTGCCCTGGCGGACGAGTTAACCAGCGCACTGACCTACTCGCGAACTCTTGAGGTACGGCCGACCTCGGTAACGCGCAAATATGTCGGGCAGGACCAGGAACCCCGCAAGGTAGGGCAGGAGTTGCGCGTCGGCCGGCTGTTGACGGGGCACTTTCTGCATCAGGGGGAGCGACTGTCGGTAACGCTGGAGGCGGTTGATACGACTAACGACCGATTGCTGTGGCAGACCACGGTCACCTCCGGGGTGAACGATTTGATTTCCCTGCAAAATCAATTGACCGCCAAGGTTCAACAGGAACTGTTGCCCGCCCTCGGCGCAGGCGGCACTTTGACCACGGCCTCGCGACCGAAGAGCCAGCAGGGGTACGACCTTTACCTGCATAGTCTCGAACTGACGCAGGATCCAGGGGAGAATAAGGATGCGATCGCAGTGCTTGAAAATGTGGTCGCCGAAGACCCCGGCTATGCGCCCGCATGGGAGCAGCTCGGACTCAGGTATTACTACGATTCCTACTATGGCGGCGGCGGCGACAAGGATGTTCCAGAGTTCGAATTCCGCGTACGAGAAGGCGCTCTCTCTCGATCCGAATCGAATGACGGCCGCGAGTCATCTGATCACGAACCGCGTGGAACGCGGCGAACTGCCGCCGGCTTTCAAACAGGCAAAAGACCTGGTGCAACGTCGTCCACAAAGCGCGGAGGCCCATTTCGCGCTCAGTTACGTGCTCCGCTACTCGGGCAAGCAGGAGGAAGCGGCTAAGGAATGCAGTACGGCGCGCGCGCTCGATCCGGGCAAGTTCCTTCGCTCCTGTGCCTGGGCATTTCTGGAACTGGGCAAGCCTGACACGGCGATGGATTTTGTGCGCCTCGATCAGG
This sequence comes from uncultured Acidobacteriaceae bacterium, assembly GCA_963784085.1. GTDB lineage: Bacteria > Acidobacteriota > Terriglobia > Terriglobales > Acidobacteriaceae > Sulfotelmatobacter. The sequence continues at coordinate 33,071 of CAWAQH010000024.1, forward strand.
GGTCGGAGTGGGCCGCGTGGGTGACCCCCTACGTTTATCTGGAATTACGAGACTTGGCGAAAGCGCGAGAGAGCGCAAAGCTGATGGGTAAGTCCGTAATCTACCACCGCGACTTGATGATTGCCTGCACCCAGGCGCAACGGCCCGCGGATATCGACCTGATCGCGCACGAAGCGGAAACCTCCGCCATGACGGAACCCGATCCCGAGGAGTGGTATCACGTCGGGTCGCTGCTGGCCTACTGCGGACAGAAGGAAGCCGCTTTGCGCTTGCTGAAAGCCGCGGTACAGCAGAACTATTGCGCCTACACTGCGCTGCTCGACGATCCTTTGCTGAAGGACCTGCGCAAGGATACGGCGTTTAATGAGGTGCTGACCGCAGGCAGCGCGTGCCAGGACGCGCTGAAAGAAGGAATGCAGTAAGGCAGTGGCCGGTGGCCAGTGATCAGTGGTCAGTTCAAGGGGAAAGAATTTGCGTCGGAGAGGGGGTTGGCCCCATCCTTTGTACAGTGAAATCTTGTACGGTGAAATCCTCGCGAACTCATAACTTGATCAAGCCAGTCGGCCGTCTTGCCTTTGGCCCCGCCCTTCGCAAGCCATTTCTCATTCACACCGGGCTTTTGTTGCTGTTGTTTACGCCTCCTGCCGTGCCTTGGGCGTCATCCCAGCAGGGTGCGAAAACAGCGCCGCACAGGGCGACGCGGCCGCCGACCTTTGCCCCGCTGCCTTACCTGGGCACTCCACCCGAATTACCTCAAGATCAGGGAGCGGCCGGTCTGCGGCTGAACCTGCGGCGGCTGGGCACCACCGCGCGCCTCATGCACGTTTTGGCGCATCCCGATGACGAGGATGGGGGCATGTTGACGCTGGAGGCGCGCGGGCGCGGTGACAGCGTTCTGTTGATGACCCTGAATCGCGGCGAAGGCGGGCAGAACAAAGTCGGCAGTAATTTGTCCGATGTGCTGGGCGTGCTGCGCACCCTGGAATTGCTGGCGGCGGACGAATACTACGGCGTGGAGGAACGATTCACACGTGTCGCCGACTTCGGATTTTCAAAAAGCGCCGATGAAACCTTTACCGAGTGGGGCGGCCACGATGTGGCGCTGGGCGACATTGTACGAGTGATTCGAACCTTCCATCCCGATGTGCTGGTCGCGCGATTTTCGGGCACGGAACGCGACGGACATGGCCATCACCAGGCTTCCTCGATTTTGACCCAGGAGGCGTTTCGCGCGGCCGCCGACCCCAAGCGATTTCCTGAACAGGTCGCCAAGGGCCTCCGCCCCTGGCAAGCGAAAAAGCTCTATATCGGCAACGTGTGCGGCTTTGGCGCGTCGACTTGCGAGGATTCGAAGTGGACGGTAAAGCTCAACACCGGCGAGCGGAACACAGATCTGGGTGAGTCTTATGTGCAGTTCGCCATGGAGGGATTGCGCCACCAGCTCTCGCAAGGCTCCGCGAATTGGACGGTCGATGCCGGCGACCGGTTTACTTTTTACAAGCTGGTTGACTCGGTAAGACCCCCGAAGCTTGATAAAGACGGGCACGAAAAGAACTTTTTCGACGGCATCGATACGAGCTTGCCCGCCTTGGCGAGTCGCCTAGGGACTGAGGAACCGAAGGTCCCACGCCTACGGCAAGAGCTGACCGAAATCGCAACCAAGATTGCTGCGGCCAGCGAGGGCGCTCGTGGAATTGATGTGTCGGCCGCAGCCGCTCCTCTTGCGGGGGTTGTTGCGGAACTGCGGCGCGTCCGCTCGGAAGTGAGCGCTAGCACGCTGAGCCCTGCCGCAAAGTCAGATCTGCTGATGCGCCTGGATGAAAAGCATGAGCAGGCCGAGACCGCGCTAAGCTTTGCGTTGGACGTAACGTTGGACGCGTCGGTAGTTTCCCGTGTGGGCGCAAACGGCAACGCCGCGGAAGAACCCCCGAAAGAAGATGAAGCGCTGACTGCGGTTTCTCCGGGGCAGGGATTCCTGGTATCCGTGAAATTTCATAATGGATCGCAACGCCGCGTGCTCATCGACAACCTGAAGCTGGAGACGCCCGCTGGTTGGGGCAACACCTCCGACAAGACGAAACCGGTAGAGGTGAAGCCCGGAGATGACGAGCAGGTCGTCTTTCGCCTGCGGGTGCCGAAGGGCGCCAAGTATACCCGTCCCTACTGGCATCGCGATAATCCGGACACGGAGAGCGTGAACCACATCGATGATGAGAAATATGTGACCCTGCCGTTTCCGCCTCCGATGTTGCAGGCGCGCGTGGGGTATTCCCTTTCTGCGCCGACGGGCCAGAGCCAGGGGAAGACGAGCATTCGTGCAGTCGTGACGACCCGGTTCGTGGATGACACTGGCACGGAGCGAGCGCGTCCGCTGGCCGTGGTGCCTGCATTTTCAGTTGCTCTCGAGCCCGGCACGCAGGTGATTTCCACGCACAACGGCGAGCGTTCGACTGTAACGGTGGGCGTGACCAGCAATCTGGCGCGCGAACCGGAAGGCGTTCTGCGCCTGGAATTGCCTGCTGGCTGGCGCTCGGAACCGGAGTATCTTGCGGTGAAATTCACGCGCCGCGGAGAAAAGCAGGATTTCCAGTTTAAGATCTTCCCGGCCGGACTGCAGGAAGGCCGCGCCGAGGTGCGGGCCATTCTGGATGTGGATGGCGACAAATTCAGCGAGGGCTACACGCTGGTGACGCGCGAGGACCTCGGCAGTTTCTATTATTACCAGCCCGCTCGCCAGCGCGTGAGCATCGTAGACGTGAAAGCTCCTCACGATTTGAAAATCGGTTACATCATGGGTGCAGGGGACGACATTCCGACCGTGCTGAAGCAGGTGGGGATGGACGTTACGCGGATTCCGGCGGAGAAGATTGCCGCTGAAAATCTTGGCCAGTACGGAACGATTGTGCTTGGCATTCGCGCCTACGATACGCAGAGAGATGTTGTGGCGAACAACAAAAAGCTGCTCGATTACGTTTCAGCTGGCGGAACGCTGGTGGTGCAGTACAACGCGAGCGTTGGCGACTTCAACGCGGGCCACTTCACTCCGTTCAGCGCAGAGCTCAGCCGGGCACGGGTTTCGGTGGAGGAAGCTCCGGTGGAGATTCTTGCGCCGGAAGATGGAGTCTTTCATTATCCGAACGAGATCACCGCTCGCGACTTCGATGGCTGGGTGCAGGAGCGCGGGCTCTACTTCATGGACAAGTGGGACGATCATTTCAAGGCGCTGCTTTCGTGCCATGATCCAAACGAAGATCCGCAGAAGGGCGGACTGCTGCGCGCGGCGTATGGCAAAGGAACGTATATCTACACGGGCTATGCATTTTTCCGGCAATTGCCTGCGGGTGTGCCGGGAGCGGTTCGGCTGTACGTGAATATTTTGAGCGCGGGACATGAAAGACAGTGATCAGTGACCAGTCGCCAGCAGCGTCACCATCTGCTGGCCACCATTCACTCCTCCGATGAATTCTCCGACCACAAACGATTCTACTTCCCCCACACTGATCCGCGGCATGGGCCTCGGCAGCGCCACCGCGCTCAACATGATCGATATGATTGGCGTGGGCCCGTTCATCACCATGCCTCTGGTTCTGGGCGCGATGGGCGGCCCGCAGGCTTTACTGGGCTGGATCGCGGGCGCGCTGCTGGCCGTGTGTGACGGGCTGGTATCGGCGGAATTGGGCGCAGCTTTTCCGGGGTCGGGCGGGTCGTATCGCTATCTGAGCGAGATTTACGGCCCGAAAAAGTGGGGCCGGCTGATATCGTTCCTTTTTATCTGGCAACTCTCCTTCAGCGCTCCGCTCTCGATTGCCACCGGCTGCCTCGGCCTGGCGGGCTATGCCGCCTATTACTGGCCACATCTTGAAACCGTCTATTCCGCCCACACTGCCTCCGTGAACATCCCTGGGGCGGGACCACTCCAGGTAAGCTGGATCGTAACTCCGGGCACCGCGCTCGCAATTTTCATCTGCGCCTTCACCGTGTTGCTGCTCTATCGGCGCATCACGGTAATCGCACGCTTTTCGAAAGTGCTCTGGTTCGCCGTGATGGCCACCATCGGATGGATCATCTTTGCCGGGCTCACCCACTTCAACGCCGCCCGCGCCTTCGATTTCCCCCCCCATGCGTTCACGTTGTCGCCGGCATTTTTTACCGGCCTGGGCGGGGCCTTGCTGGTGGCCACCTATGACTACTGGGGTTACTACAACGTCTGCTACCTGGGCGATGAAATAAAAGACCCCACGCGCTACATTCCGCGCGCATTGCTGCTTTCCATTCTGGTTGTGGCATGTCTATATCTATTGATGAACTTGTGCATTCTGGCCGTGGTGCCCTGGCGCGACATGCTGCAGGCCGGCCAGAACAACAGCGGACTGTACGTTGTGTCGTTATTCATGCAGAGAATCTATGGCGCATGGGCGGCGCGATTGGTGACGGGACTGGTGATCGTGACGGCATTCGCGTCGGTATTTTCTCTGACGCTCGGATATTCGCGAGTGCCCTACGCCGCGGCTTTGGACGGAAACTATTTCCGCGCGTTCGCCAAAGTTCATCCGGTCTACCGGTTCCCCTATGTTTCGCTGCTGGCGCTGGGGTTGGTTGCGGCGGCATTCTGTTTTTTGCGGCTGAGGGATGCAATCGCAGCGCTGGTGGTGATTCGTCTGGTGCTGCAGTTCCTGGTGCAGGCGGTTGGGCTGATCGTGTTCCGGATAACCCATCCCGAGGCGCCGCGTCCGTTTCGAATGTGGCTCTATCCGTTGCCGGCGCTGGTCGCGATTGCGGGATTTCTTTTCATCCTGTTCAAGCGTGAGAACTGGGAGAAGGAAGTGAGATATGCGTTGCTGATCTTGCTCGCGGGGCTGGCTATCTATATGATTCGCGCGTGGAGAAGCCGGGAGTGGCCTTTTCACGCCAGTGCTTGAAATAAAATCGTTGCCAAAAGAGGACACAGAGGAATTCTTATGAAGAAGAAGCTTGCTGCTATTACAATTTGCCTCGCGCTAGGGGCGCTCGGTGCGGCGCAGGACAAAGACAAAGACAAAGACAAAGACAAAGACAAAAAAGATGAACACCGCACGGTTACGCAGATACTGGACCGCACCGTCGCGAATATGGAACACGAATTCGTTCCGGCCGCCGAGGCGATGCCGGAAGATAAATTCGGGTTTGCGCCCGCCAACGGCGAATTCAAGGGCGTGCGCACCTTCGGCGAACAGGTGAAGCACGTTGCCGCCGTGAACTACATTTTTGGCGCCGCGATTCTGGGCGAGAAAGTGCCCGTGGACGTGGGCGAGGAATCAGGCCCCGCGGCACTCAAAGGCAAAGCGGAAATTGTCAACTATCTGAAAGAGTCGTTTGCCTATGTTCACAAGGCGATCCTGACGATCAACGAAAAGAATCTGGTCGAGCCCATGAAGAGCCCGTTTGGTGAAGGAAGCGTGACGCGGCTGAACCTGGCGACCATGGTCTCCGGCCATGGTTTCGACCACTACGGGCAGATGGTGGTGTACCTGCGCATGAACGGGATTGTGCCGCCGGCAAGCCGCTAGATCGCTTCGGGCAGAGTTGCCGGTCGTCGATCAGCGGCGGGCGCCGCGCGTGGAGATGGAAGTGAGCAGCAGTTCGGCGCGCAAGTGCGCGCTGGCAAGATGGGCAGCAACCAGCTTTTGCGTTTTCTGAGCCGCAAACCGCGGATCGAGAAAAACAAGGACCGAGGGCCCGGCGCCGCTGAGGGCTGCGCCGAGAATTCCAGATTTCGATTTTCCTGCCAATTCCCGCAGGCACGGCAACAGCGGACACAGAGCGGCGCGGTACGGCTGGTGAATGCGGTCATCCAGCGCAGTGGAAAGCAAGTCGTGACGACCCTCGGTGAAGGCGGCGAGCAGCAGCATCGAATTCTGAATGTTGACCGCGACGTCAGCCCGTGAATAATGCGTCGGCAGTACACGCCGCGCTTGTTCGGTCGACAAAGCATGGTCCGGGATGGCCAGCAGCAGAGGCCACTTCCCTTTCGGACGAAGGCACGCCAGTTGCACCTCGGCCTCCGCTGACATCCGGGCAACGGTAAGACCGCCCATCCAGCAAGCCGAGGCGTTATCGGGATGGTGTTCTCTTCGCGAAACCTCGCCGATGATCCGGGAATCGTTCCAGCGCAACTTTCCAAAGTGATTGGCCAACGCAATCCCGGCCAGCCGCGCGGCAGCGGACGAACCGCAGCCCTTGCCGATGGGGATGTCATTGTCGATCTGCAGAGATAAAGGAATGGCCTTCTTCCCCTCGGCTCGCAGCACTTCGCGATAGGTGGTGAGAATCAGATGATTCTCGAGGGTTTCACAGATCTGCTGATCGCGCCCCGCGGCCGTGATCGAGAAGGCAGCAGCAGGACTGGCGTCGATGGTGATGTGCAGATCGAGCGCCAGCGCCGCGGCGTCGAATGCCGGGCCAAGATTGGCTGAAGTGGCGGGCAGAGACAGGTGCAACGAGGCCGCGCGCGACTTTTTCCTGGCGAGGTTGTTAGACATTCGTTTCCGGCGCGCCAATCTTCTCCGTTTGCTCCAAAGCGCTGATCACCGCGTCCAGACTGGCATCGAGAACCACGGGAGGATGCCGCAGCGGATTTAGAATGGCGCTTTCGTTTTCCAGCGCAGTCCCGCGAAAAAGATCGCCGCGATGGAACTCATTGGTGAAGTCGGGATCCTTGAGCAAATTTCCGGTGAGAACCAGAACCACCGTTTCCTCCGGCTTCACGAAACCCTGTGCCAATAATTTTTTCAGGCCCGCCAGCGTGACCGCCGAAGCGGGCTCGCACCCAATCCCCTCCGCGCCGAGTTCCGCCTTGGCCTGAGCAATCTCGATCTCGCTGACCTGTTCGCAGGCTCCGCCGGTCGCTCGAAGCACTTTCACAGCCTTTTCCCACGAAGCCGGATTTCCGATGCGAATCGCCGTGGCCCGCGTTTCCGCATGGACGCTGACCAGACGATTGCCTCCAGCTTCCCGCAAAGTGCGGAGCAATGCATTTGCGCCCTCGGCTTGAATCACGGACAACTTCGGCAGGCGCGGGATCAGGCCGATCTCGAGCATTTCAAGAAGCGCCTTTCCGATCGCAGAACTGTTGCCCAAATTGCCGCCGGGAACAATGATGTGGTCCGGCGGTTGCCAATCGAACTGCTCAAGCAATTCGAGCGCGAGAGTCTTCTGCCCTTCCAGTCGAAAAGGATTGATCGAGTTCAACTGATAGATCGGGGTCCGGCGCACCAGTTCCTGCAACAACTGCAGGCAACCATCGAAATCGGTGCGGAGTTGACAGGTCAGGGCTCCGTAGTCGAGGGCCTGGGAAAGTTTGCTCCAGGAAATTTTTCCCTCGGGCACCAGCACAACACTGCGCATGCCGCCGCGCGCGGCATAGGCGGCCATCGACGCCGAGGTATTGCCGGTGGAAGCGCAAGCCACCCAGCGGTAGCCGGCTTCGCGCGCGAATGTGGCGGCAACGGTCATGCCCGTATCTTTGAACGATCCGGTAGGGTTCATTCCCTGATGTTTCGCGTAGAGGCGCTCGACGCCGGTAGCGCGCGAGCATCGCGGCAGTTCATAGAGTGGAGTGTTGCCTTCGCGCAAAGTGACCACGTGCGTCTGGGAGGCGGGCGCGGGCAGCAGCTCGCGGAACCGCCATACTCCGCTGAGGTCGAGCGGAGCGTTCGAGAAGCGCCGCTCGCGCCAGAGGGACTTCAGGGCCGCAGGGTTAAGGCTTCTCGCGGTCCATGCGGGATCGGTAATCTCGAGCAGGTTGCCGCACTCGGAACAGCGGAAATCTTGAGCGGCTGCGCGAGTGACCGCGGAGCAGCCGATGCAGCGAAAACAAAACGTAGCCTGCTGCGCGCCCGGTTCCGGGCGTTCGTCCGGAAGTGACGAAGGAAGGCATGGGGTCGGAAATTATTTCTGGCCTCGCAGATATTGGTCCGTGCGGTTGATCCAATCGGCGCGCGGCGGATTGAAAACATCGAGGTCTACCGTATCTTCGAGCGCCTCCGCCTTGTGCGGCATGTGCGCCGGAATGCAGAGCACTTCGCCGGCATGGACAACGATTTCACGGCCGTCAATCCAGAACTTTAACGCCCCGTCGAGAATGTACGTGAGCTGTTCGTTATGGTGGCTGTGCTCGGGCACGATGCAGCCCTTTTTCAGCAAAACCCGCGCCAGCATGATCTCCTGCCCCACCACGAACTGCCGTTGCAGCAGCGGATTCAACGCCTCCAGCGGGATCGTATGCCAGGGGATGTGTTGGAGTTGGGGCTCTGGCCGGAGGTTTGGCGCCAGCCCGGCGAACGCGCGAGTGGGACTTCGCGGTTTTTGTTTTTCTACTGGCCGAAGATGCTGTTTTCAGTTTTTTCGTCTTCAGTTTCTTGCTCTTCGATTTCTTCATGGAATCAATGCACCCTGTCTCCGTACAATCTCACGGCATTGTCATGCAGATAGCCATGGGCCAGTTCCAGGGCCCGCGCTTCGGTGATTTCGTTTTCCGAAACCATCTCGGCCAGGGCCGCCGCCAGGGCCGTGCGCGAGGATTCCGCACCCAGCCAGTAGCTTTCTTCCGCGCCTAACACCTGATTGTACGGGAAACAGTCGGTGCCGAAAGTGATCTTGTCGGGAAAAGTCTCCAGCCACATCTTGAGCGTGTCCTTGAAAGCGGAAGGATACTGGACGAGTTCGCCGAGCGAGGAATCGAGGTACACATTCTTCATGGCGGCGAGCCAGATGGCTTCGCGCTCCAGCGGATAGCCGCCGTGGATCATGACGAACGTTGTGCTGTGATAGCGCGGATCGCGCAGCACGCTTTCCAGATTCATGACATTGCTTTCACTGAAGTTGAAGTAATTGCCGATGCCAGCCGCCGTGTGAATGTGCACGGGAAGGTGCAGGCGGCTGCCCTCGATCACCAGAAAGCGAAAGATGTAATCCTGAAAAGTTCGGTACTCTTTCTCGCTGGGGACACCACCGAGATGTAGTGTTGATAAATGTCCTCGGCTTGCTCGCGCGTGGGATCGAAGAAGGTAGTGGGGCGGAAGTAGGCCACTTCAAACTTCATGGCGATGCCGCCTTTTTTCTGGTTGTCTGCCAGCACCTGACTGATGAAACGCAAATAGTCTTCGAACTTGGCGGGAAGTTTGCTTACATTCTCCTGTTGCATCCAGCGGTGCAGCATTTTCTCTTGCAGCGGGATGTAGACTTCTTCATCCGGATTGCGCGCGGCCTCACGCTCGTTATTGAAGGGCCACATGAACGAATCGGCAAAAAACACCCACGGAAAGCGCTTGGGGTCGAGGTAATCGGCCATCATGGCGCGATTGGCGACTCGAACTCTCGGTATTGATCTTATCGAGAATCATGTCGAAATAGGCCGCGCCCGGATACTGCTTCCTCAGTTCAGCCTTCTTCGCCACCAGCCATTTAGAATGTTCGGGTGAAAGATCATCGTAGGGATAGCCGAACAGAGCTTTGGCCGCGGCGATCAGTTCCGGGTTGTCGTCTCGCGTGCGGACCGGGAGGCTGGTGTCGGGCGCCGAGGCCATGGCGTCGACATCAGGATCGTCTGCAAATCCAGGGTGGGCATGGTGATCGAATGCGGGAATCTTTTCGATCTGCGGTAGCAGACGCTGGTAGATGTGTTGAACGTCGGGGCCGGGGAACGGACGGGCTTGGGCGGTGGCGGCCAACGGGAAAGTAGCAAGCATGCAAACCAGGACGCCGCGTATAAGCGGGAATGATACCTTCACAGACAGTCCCCCCTCCCTATCAATTCACAACCAGCAATCTACAATCCTTTACACATGCCCCCATCCACCAGCACCGTCTGACCAGTGATATAGGAAGCACGCTCGGAGGCCAGCCAGACGATGGTCTCAGCCACTTCGCGCGGATCTCCCAGTCGCTTCAGCGGCGCGTCGGCCGCCCAGCCCTCGAAAATCTCCTGCTCGCTTTTTCCTGAAGACGATGCGCGGGCTTTGGCCAACTCCTTCAACCGGTCGGTGGCCGTGAACCCCGGGCCGACGTTGTTGACCAGAATTCCATCCTTGCCGAATTCATTCGCCAGGCTTTTTACCAGCCCGACCACCGCCGCCCGCACCGCATTCGAGAGCACGAGATCGGAAACTGGTTGTTTGGTCGTAATCGAAGTAATCGTGATAATGCGTCCCCAGCGCTTGCGCTGCATGTGGGGAATGACTTCGCGCGCGAAATACACGGTGCTCAGGAAATTCAGTTCCAAAGCGCGTAGCCATTCTTCAAGCGTGGCGGAAAGAAAACCTTTCGCCGGCGGGCCACCGGCGTTGGTGACGCAAATGTCGACGCTGCCAAATCTTGTCCGCCACGGCGGCGACAAAGCGGCTCGACCGCGGCAGCGTCGGTCACGTCGAAAGCCTGAGCCAGAACTTCGGTTTTGTATTGCTTCCTGATTTTCTCCGCAGCGGCCTGCAGGGTGTGAGCCGTGCGGGCGCACATCGCCACGCGGCAACCCTCGGCGGCAAAAGCCTCCGCGGTGGCACGGCCAATGCCCTGACTGGAAGCGGCGACCAATGCGACGCGATCTTTGAGTCCAAGATTCATCGAGCCAGAATTATAACCGCTGCTCTCGCCCGCCTTGCAGAGGCGCAGTGTGATAAGGAAGCGAGCCAAACGCGCGATTACTGCGTCGCAAGAACGCGACGCTTCGCGCGAATCGCCCAGATCCTTTACTGCTGCAAAGGACGCTTGTTCAGGATGACATCCAAACTGCACCACTACCCCGCCTTGCAGAGGTGTGCGTGGCCAATTAGTCTGGTATTCGCGAGGTATCTTCACGAGGTATTCATGACACGCTCCCGGCATTCGGAAACCAACGCGGTTCGCGGCGCAGCTGATCTGGAGAAGAAAAGCGGTCCCCTGGCCACACCCATCTATCAGAGTTCTACGTTCGAGGTCAGCGACAACGAAGAGCAGGTCCGGAATACGGGCAGCGACCACTACTACACGCGCTACGGCAATCCTACGAACACGGTCGCGGAAAAAACCATTGCGCAGCTTGAAGGCACGGACGCGGCGCTGACCTTCGCCTCCGGCATGGGCGCGATCACGACGACCGTCATGGCTCTGCTCAGAAGCGGCGACCACGTGGTCGCGCAGCGTGATATTTATGGCGGCGCGAACAAGTTTTTCTCGCAATGGCTGCCGAAGATGGGCATCGAGACCAGCTTCGTCGACACCACGGATTATGACCAGCACGCGCGCGCCATCCGCCCCAACACCAAATTGCTTTATCTGGAATCGCCGACCAATCCCACTCTGCGCATCGTGGATTTCAAGAAAGTCGCAGCGCTCGGGAAACAGCACAGGCTGCTCACCATGATTGATTCAACGTTTGGAACGCCGATGAATCAGCACCCGGCGCAATCAGGCATCGACATCGTGATGCATTCGGGAACGAAATACCTGAGCGGCCACTCTGACCTGATTTGCGGCGTGGTTGCGGGACGGCGCGAATTGATGGAAACAATTCACGAGACGCGCACGACTCTGGGCAATTGCATGGACCCGCACGCCTCCTGGATGCTGGTGCGCGGGCTCAAGACGCTGGCGGTGCGGGTGGCGCGGCAGAACGAAAACGCGCAACGCGTGGCGGAATTTCTATCGGGACAGTCGAGGGTGCGCAGCGTGCATTATCCTTTTCTAGAGAGCCATCCGCAGTATTCCGTGGCGCGCCAGCAGATGAGCGGGGGCGGCGGCATGGTCAGTTTTGAAGTCGAAGGCACGGGCGAAGACGCCTGCCGCGTGAGCGAGGCCATGCGCCTGTTTACTCTGGCGCCGAGCCTGGGCAGCGTGGAGTCGCTGGTGTCGATTCCGGTGCTCACGTCGCACATGATGGTCGCCCCGGCCGAGCGGGCCCGGATGGGCGTGACCGAGCAGATGATCCGGCTCTCGGTGGGGATTGAGAATGCTGACGATCTGATTGCCGATCTGGAGCGCGCCCTGCAAGCAGTATCCGCGCCGCAGCAAGTGAGCCTGCGATAACGCAGGTCAATCGCCGGGATAGAGTGGCAGAGGTTTCGTCTTTTTGGCAGGTTTTTTGCACCGGTGATTACCTCGACCTCACATCGACTTTTTCTCCCGGATCGGAACCCACGTTTTGTAGCGAAGAATCAGCCTTGTCACCATCGCAGGGCGGAACGGAAGTTTGCCGGGTGGTACCTAAATTGCTATGTAGAGCGGATTGACAAGTGTGGCTGCGAAAGCCATACTCGCGCATAAGCTGCAAAATATTTCATATTCATTGACGCTTGGTGAGGGCGTGCCTATCAAGTCCGGCCTGAAGCTAACTCCGCCGAGTGTTTATCTTCCGACCAGGGTTTCATCGTGTCATCATCAGCCATCAGGAGGATCGTCTTGTCAAAACTAGCTGCTAATCGTGCACGGGTTCGTGCATTCTGCGCGGTTTCTCTACTAGCCGTGATCGCTGTTGCATCGTTTATTTTTCTCTCTGCCACGCACCGTAGTAGCGCTGGCGCTCAAGCGTCAATGACCGCCGCGCAGCGGCGGGTTCAGGCGAGCTATGCCTCGCTTCCGCTGGCCTTTGAGCAGAATCAGGGTCAGGCTGACGCCCAGGTCAAATATATGGCGCGGGGGAACGGATACACCCTGTTCCTCACGGCCAACGATGCCGTGTTCGCGTTGCGCTCAGTCTCGGCTGAGGGCAAAACGTTCTCCAGTTCGCCGCGATCTAGTTCACGGCGGAAACCCGGGGCTGAGTCGCGCTGAGGGTCAAACCGAATCGACTGCCGCCGAATCGACTGCTGTGGTCCACATGCAGCTCACCGGCAGAAATGGGCTGGCCAAGGTTTCGGCCAGCGGTCCGATGCCGGGAAAGATTAATTACTTCGTCGGCAACGACCCGAAACAATGGCATACGGACGTAGAGCACTTCGCCCAGGTCAGCTATCAGGATGTTTATCCCGGTGTGAACCTTACTTTCCACGGGGTGCAGCGCCAGACCGAATTCGACTTCGTCGTGGCTCCGCAGGCGAACACCGCACCCATCGCTTTTCACTTCACAGGCGCGCAATCGATCAAGACCGATGACTCTGGCAACCTGGTCATCGCTTCCGCCGCCGGCAATATTCTGCTGCACCAGCCGGTCGCATACCAGGAGCGGAACGGCGCGCGGCAGCCCGTAGAAGCGCGCTTCACGCTGAAAGCCGACGACCAGGTGGGCTTCGAACTGGGCAGTTACGACCGCAGCCGCGAGTTGGTGATCGACCCCTCGGTCAGCTACGTGTTTTCAACTTATCTGGGCGGCAGCGGTACCGATGCTGGCTATGGCATCGCCTTTGACGGCAACGGCAACGCGTACGTCACCGGACAAACGGCATCCACCAATTTCCCCACGAGCGCCGGGGCGCTCCAGACTACGCTGAACAGCAATTCCGGCAATGCGTTTGTGACCGAAATCGCGGCCAGTGGGTCGAGCTTCGTCTACTCCACCTACATCGGCGGCAGCGGCTCTTCCGGCGATAGCGGAAACGCCATCGCTGTGGATGGTTTGGGCGATGCCTTCGTTGCCGGCGGCACAACCTCACACGACTTCCCCACAACCGGGGGAGCGTTTCAGGGAACTCTTGCGGGCGCGGGCAACGCCTTTGTGCTCGAACTCGGCTCCGGCGGCAGAATCATCTACAGCACATTTCTGGGCGGAACCGGTTCGGATTCCGCGCTTGGCATCGCTCTGGCCTCGGACGGTTCAGGCGACGTTTTCGTCGTGGGAAAAGCAACTTCTCAGGACTTCCCGACCTTAAATCCCATTCAAGCATATCTGCCGGGAAGCGCCAGCAGCGGTTTTGTGACGAAGTTGAACTCTTCCGCCACAGGGCTGGTATATTCCACCTATCTTGGCGGCAGCGTCGGCGGCGACCTTGCCGAAGGGACCGGCGTGGACTCGTCTGACAACGTTTATGTAACCGGCCAAACCTTCAACCCGGCTTTTCCGGTCACCACCGGTGCCTTCCAAATAACCTGCGGCAGTTGCGTGGGAGGCAATTCCAACGCATTCGTAACCGCTATCAACACCGCGGGAAGCAATTACGCGTATTCCACCTTCCTTGGAGGCAGCGGCACCGATGCCGGCAGCGCCATCGCTGTGGACGCAGCGGGTGATGCTTACGTCACTGGATCGACAACATCATCCAATTTCCCGCACACAACCGGCGCCTTCCAGACCACCTACGGTGGCAGCACCGATGCGTTCGTGACCAAACTAAATCCCGCGGGCACCTCAGCGACATATTCAACCTATCTGGGTGGCAGCGGCCTCGACTCGGGCGCTGGCATTGCAGTGGACGGAAGCGGAAATGCCTACGTGACGGGGCAAACCGGTTCGTCCGGGGGGTCTCCGTTCCCTACGATCAACGCGACCCAGTCAACCTACGGCGGTGGCGCATCTGACGCCTTTGTAACCGAGATCAACCCGGCGGGCGCAGGGCTCATCTTCTCGACCTACCTGGGTGGTTCCAACGAAGACGACAGCGGAAGTCTGGGCGGCATTGCCGTAGACAGCGCGGGCGCCAACATTTATGTCACGGGAAACACAGACTCTACGAATTTCCCCACTCAGTCACCCTTCCCCTATTCTGGTGGAAACGCTTTCGGCGGTGGCGTCACCGATGCCTTCGTAGTCAAATACACTACGGGTGCCGCTGCTCCAACCTTCTCCCTTTCGGCCGCGCCAACTTCGCTGGGCACAATCAGTCCCGGGGGCCAGGCCACTTCCACGGTCACGGTCACTGGGACGGGCGGGTTCACCGGCACCGTCACTCTGTCATGTAGCGCTTCTCCCGCGATAAGCGAGGCGCCAACTTGCAGCGGTACGGCAACTCCTGGCATTCCCGGGACTCTCACTGTGAATACCACTGGGCCCACAGTGATGCTGCGGCATCCTTCGAACGGTCCCTCGTCGGGAATGCTTTATGCCCTGTTGCTGCCGGTCGCCGGCATATCGCTTGCAGGGATCGGCTTCAGCGGGCCCGGACGCCGCAAGAAACTGTTTGGCATCCTGCTGATCGGGATGATCATGGCCACGCTGCTTCTGATGCCGGCTTGCGCCGGCGGTAGCGGCGGCGGCGGAGGTGGCGGAGGAGGCAGAGGCACGCCCGCCAACACATACACGATTACCGTCACTGGAACGGCCAGCGGGGCATTACAGACCGGAACCCAACCGTCTCTGACGCTGGTCGTTAACTAGTCCCGTAAGCTAGTCAGGGCAACTAGTCAAACTCGGCAACCGAGGCCGCTTCCCACCGGAAGCGGCCTTATTTTTTGCCGGATCGCTGGGCGCGGATTGGCACGATACGCGACTCTAGTCTAAGATTCTGTCTGGCGTATCTGCGGGAGCTGTCCAGCATTCAGTAACTCTTGCGGCGGATGGGCAGGTACCATTTTTAGCCCAGGCCCCGAGGCAGCTTTTGCGCCATTGGAGGAATCGAAGGTAGTGAGTTCTCATCCATTCATGATGAATCCCAGGCGTCTCGCGCGACCCGTCATCTTCGTTCTATTGCTGGCTGCGCTTTCGGCAGCGTCGGTGTCGGCGGCGTTCGGCCAATTTACGATTACCTCCAACGGGCTTTACCCGTCGGCGGTAGATCCAGGCGGAAGTGCGATCGCAACGCTCAACCTTCAGCCCACACCGAACTCCGGTTTCGACAGCCCCGTCTCCCTGAGCTGCTCCGTAACTCCGGCAGACGCAGGCGTGAACTGCGCAGTGAGCCCCCCAACTCAAATACCTCCCGCCAACGGCCCATCCCTTACTGTAACCACGGTGGGCGCTGCGCCGGGTTTGTATTCCATTCTTGTGACCGGAATCAGCGGCGCGACCGTCGTGACCCTCTCACTGGATCTGACTATCGTGGATGTGACGCAGGATTACACCATTTCGGCGCTGCCCACCGTTGCAAGTCCAAGTCCGGTATCCGCCGGAAACGTGTCGACTACAACCGTAACGGTCTCTCCGATCGGCAGCTACACCGGAAACGTGACGCTCGCCTGCCTTTCGGTCAGTCCGGTGGTCGCGGCCGCACCTTATTGCTCATTCACATATCCGAACGGACTTTCGTACGCCGTGGTTTCCGCCGGCACTCCGGCGAGCGCTACCCTCACGATCACCACCTTCGGCCCCACCCCCACAACCAAGCTGCGCGCGCCGCGCACGTTCTATGCATTGTGGCTGCTTGTTCCCGGAGTGGTGCTAGCAGGACTGGGCGGTGCCGGAAATCGCCGCAAACGGATTCTGGGCCTATTCCTGCTGCTCGCGGTCGGCAGCAGTTTGCTTCTGATGCCATCCTGCGGCTCGAGCAACAATACGAATAATCCCACGGGGCAGAACACGCCGAATAACAGCTACGTGTTCACGCTGACGGCCGCAGATCAGAACGGCACCGGACCCGACAACTCCACCACCAGTCCGGCCACCGTGAGCCTGGTGGTGAACTAAAACGGGCGCTCGATTCATGAGCCCGCTGTCCGGCCCTGCGCGAAGCTGGTCACTGCAGTTCGTCTGCGCCATGCTGGCTCTGCTTCTCGGCCCCACGTGCGCGGCTCCGGGCCAGGACAGCAATAAAGACAGCAAAGACAAGCACGCGCCCAAGCCCGCCATCGTGCGCTGGAATGAAGAGCAGCCCGGCTCAACATTTTCCCGCGGTGACGACGGCAAGTACCGCTATGGCCTGTGGTCGGGAGATGTAGGCGTCGTCGCAGCCGTGGAGGCACGCGAGCTCCAGATTATGCGCCACCGCATTGAGCCCCTCTTTGGAATTTTCCTGACTATCCGCTATCGCGGTACGGGCAGCCTCGCTGCGCCCACGGATGGCATCACGCTGCAGTTCATGAAGCACTTCAAAGTACTGCAGACTGCGATCGATCCCGACGACTACCCGCAGCATATTCAGGCCGACGCCGATCTGGTCGACGATGAGACCCGTCGCGACGTTACGAAACATCCCGAAAAAAAGCAGGCGCGCGAGGCCCGCCTGCAGGACTACCAGAAGTCAGTCAGTGAACTGATCGACTTCCTCGGCCGTAACAGCCTGCGCCCGGCTCGTCTGGACCACGCCAATCAAGAGGCCAGCGGATGGGTATTCTTCAGCACCAAGAACAAATGGCTGGGAGGATGGAAGGCACAGGAGGAATTCGTCCTGCGCGTGCCCCTGGATGGAAAAGTCTTCGAATTCCCCTTCAAGCTGCCACCGGAGCAAGGGGAACTGCTGCTGCAGAAACGCCCGTGACGATCTTCGCTGACGATCTTCGAAAACCTTGCTACGACGCCCGCCTCGTTTCACGCTCCAACTCGCCCGCCTGGCGCATGACCACGTCGCGCAGCGAAACCAAGCCCTTCAACTCTTTGCCCTCCACGATCGGCAAGTGGCGAAAGCCAAACTCGTGCATGATGAAGAGGCACTCTTCAATGGTCTCATCCATGCTCACCGCCGCGGGTTTGGCGGTCATCACTTCGGACACGGCGGTGTGCCCCGGCGTGCGGCCAACGGCCACCACGCGGTTCATGATGTCGCGCTCGGAAAAGATGCCAGCCATCTCTCCGTTGCGAAGGACCGGCAGGGCGCCGATGTTATGTTCCATCATGAAGCGCGCCGCCTCCAGCACGGTGCGTCCAGCATCGATGGAGTGAATTTTGCGGTCTTTCACAAAGTCGCGGAGAGTGGACATGGCAAGCTCCTTTGCGAGTTTCGAAGTGGCGAGTGAACCGGCCAAGGCCCCCACGGCCCGGCCAATTCATGGGCGGCACTAATTTACCATACGGGCCTCCGCTCCGGCGCTCAGTGGCTCCCGCAAAGCAGCCCTCGTGGAGGGCGGCTCGCCCGCAACGCTCGACCAGGGATTCCAGCGTGGAAAAGAAAGCCGGATAGGAGATCGGCCGCACATTCGCTGCCCCGAATCAGCGTCTCTCCTTGACGCTCGCAGAGCCGCGATGCTGAAGGCCATGGCAATCCGATGGTCGCCAAGGACTCTATCTCCGCGCCATGCGAAGCTGCGCCGCCTGGAATCTGCAGTCCGTCTTCGCGTTCCTCCAACTGCGCGCCCATGGCGCGAAGATTGGTGGCGATGGCCGCGATGCGGTCCGATTCTTTCACGCGCAACTCCTTAGCATCCCGAACTTCGATTCCCTGCTCCGTGTAAGGGGCAATCGCTGCCAGCACCGGAATCTCGTCAATCAGCGCCGCGGTATCGGCTCCCGCGATGATCGCGCCCTTCAGCTTTCCGCCCTCAACCTGCAGCGTGCCCGCCAATTCGCCATGTTGATCTCTTCCAGTTGCGTCACAGAAATGCGCAGTCCCATCTGTAGAAGCAGATCGAGCAGCCGCGCCCGTATCGGATTCATCAGCAAATTCGTGAATCGTTAATTGCGAATCAGGAAAAAGCGCAGCGGCACAGAGAAAAAAAGCTGCGCTGGAAAGATCGCCGGGAACTCGCGCCTCGAATGCCGCGCAACCGCTGGCCGCCGCGAATCCGCACCACATTTCCCTGCCGTTCCAACTGCGCGCCAAAAACCCGCAATGCCAGTTTCCCCATGATCCCGCGTCCGCAGCGGTTCTTCCACGCGCGTTTCGCCGTCGGCCAGCAGGCCGGCAAACAGCAGGCAGGTCTTCACCTGCGCGCTGGCCACTGGCATCCTGTAATCGAATGCCTTGAGCTTCGCGCCACGAATCCGCAGCGGCGGGCGCCCATTTTGCGACTTGATCTTCGCGCCCATGGCCGTGAGCGGCGTGATCACCCGCTCCATGGGACGCGCGACGAGCGATTCATCGCCCGCCATCTCACTGTCAAACGTTTGCCCCGCCAAATGCCACTCAACATGCGGATCGTCGAACCGGAATTTCCGCAATCCAGAGGCTGCTCGGGCGCTGCCAACGACGGTCCATGTTCCTTGAACTTCGATAGTGTTTTCGGCGCCGTCGCTATCGCTGTCCTTCCCACTTCACTCCAAGCGAGCGCAGGCAGCCGAGCGTGCTGGCGCAATCCGCGCCGGTCGAGTAGTTCTCCAGCCGTGACGGCCCATCGGCAATCGCCGCCAGCATGGCATAGCGGTGCGAAATGGATTTATCGCCCGGAAGACTGACGCAGCCGCGCACATTGCGCGCGGGACGCACGATGACGCCAGATTCGCTTTTCATCATCAAGGGATCAATATAGCGGAACAGAGTAGCGTATTGGGCTGGCTGCAGAGACTCAGAGGGACTCCTGGCGGCGTCACAGGCAATGGAAAATGCGGGAAACTAGGCATCCGCGTTGAATCTTCACGTTCTATGCGAGAGCCTTGGCCTCAGCCGCGGCCTCGCGCAGAAGGTCCGCGCGGAATTTCTTTCAGCCGCAGATCGAATTCGAACATGGGGGTTTCCGTACCTCGTCCCCAGCGCGCGACTTCCCAATGTGCGCGCACAAACTTCACATCCGGATGCGCCGCCAGATCCAGCAGCAGCGGAGATCTCGCCCGCAATAAAATTTCTGCGGAAACGCAACCAGGGCCTTCGCGTCCCACGTCGCCCCGTCGGCCGAGCCATGGATGCTGACCTCGAGCGATTCCTGCTCGATGATCTGGGTGATCTCGAGGGTCACGAGAAACACATGCGGCCAGCCGCGCCGCTCACGTCAATCGGAGGGACTGTCTCCCTTGCGGTAACGACCGTTTTTCGGCAATCAAACTGGCATCAATCATGGCGGAAAAATTGTAGCACGCGCGAACCATGCCTCGTTTAACTATGCCGTTCAACCATGCCGTTTAACTATGCCTCGATCAAACCATGACCATACTTTCACATCGCTGCGTCCGAAATTCCATCCAGAAATTGCCGCAGCAGCCTGCCGGCTTCCTCCGGTTGCTCCCACGGCGAGTAATGCCCAGCCTTCGGAATTACGCGCAACTGGCTGCCGGGAATGTGCCGGCACATGAGTTCGGCTTCGTTCCGCCCGGTCAGGATGTCTTCGTCTCCGGTCACAAGCAGCGTAGGCACATTGATGGTATTCAATGTATCCACCGAGTCGGGACGCTCCGCCATGCCGCGCTGCACCTGCGCCACGTCTTCGGCGCGACATCTTCCGCATCATGCGCAGCGCGCCTTCGACCAGATCGGGCCGCGTCTCCCGCGTGGTGCTGCCCAGCAGGCGTGGAATCATGCTTTCGAAAAACGACTCGGTGCCGCGGTCAAGAACATCATCTGGCCGACTGCAATCGACCGGCCTGGGCTTCGGCAGAATCAGCAGTCGCCTTGGTATTCAAGAAACCGAGCGCAGCGACGCGTCCGCGATGCCTGCGCCAGAATTCAAACAGCGCATATCCGCCAATGGAAACTCCAATCAGCGGAGCGCGGCCAATATCCTCCGCATCCATCACCGCCGCAATATCGGCGGCGTGCTTTTCCATCGTGGCCGGCCCATCGCCCACGCCAGAGTCTCCGTGCCCGCGCAGATCGGGAAGAATCACGCGATAACGCGTGGCCAGAGCCTGCGCCACCGGCAGCCAAAATTCATGATTGGCGGGAAATGGATGCAGCAGAACGACCGGAGGGCCTTCCGCACGAGCGTGCGGTACAGCGATCTCCGCGTCCCCGCTCATTATTTGTTGAATAGCCATCTGCTCCGTGAGCCAGCGAGACGTAACGGAGTTGGTCACGCGCTGCGCGCCGGCGGGCGCCATCAACAACTGAGCGGCTCTTCCGGCATCACAATCCAGGCGATCGGATAGGAGAGCAACCCAATGCCGGTCATGAAGGAAGCGATCAGCCACATCAGCCGGACCACGGTCACGTCAATGTCAAAGTACTCCGCGAAACCCAGACACACGCCCGCGATCTTGCGTCCTTGCCGCGGACGCACCAGCCGTTTCCGCGCTACTGACGCGCCTACGCGAATGCCGCAGTAGGCACAAACCGCCGCATCATCCTGAATCACTTTGCCGCAATAGTTGCAATACATGGCTCTACCCTCACAAGACAATACGCAATTGTAGCCTGAAAGGTTTCATGGATTCCCACCGATCCTGCTATTTCCCCGGAGCCGGCTTAGCTGCGAAGTAGCCCCGCCGGGCCTGTATCTTGAGCTTGTCGGTGCCATTCAGCGAAACCTTCAACTTATGTAGCCTGCCGTCCAGTTTCTGGGGCGAGAAGCCGAGAACGTATACAAGACTCCGGAGCCTCCGCAACCCGCCGGAAGCCTTCGTCCAGGTTGTCCGTTACGTGGAAGAAAATCCCGCCGGTGCCATTGGCAAAATCGGCCATCAGATCACCTCGCGCCTGGGCTTCGGAGCTGTCGAACTGAGTGTCGCCGCTGCCGCCGATGGCCCCGGCCACGGAGAGCCCCCACATCGAGGGTATTGATAACGATTCCAGAGCGCACGGCGCCATCCATGATCGCCATCATGTCCTGTTCCCCGTCTGGTGTAACCGCGAGAAAACCCGGCGAAACCAGGATGATGCTGCGCTGGCCCGGCATGGACTCGGTCCTGCGCACCACATTGGCCAGGACCGCCAGCGCATTTTTGCTTTCCTGATTTCCGCTGCTCAGCGCCTCCATCGCCTTCACCATCACCATACGTCGCACGTGCGAGGGGGCCGAAAATCCTTCCTTCATGGCGCACTCCGTAGCCGCTGCCATAGCCACACCCTCCGCCTCCGCGTCGCTCTTGCTGATGATCAGGTCCGCCATGTAATGGCTGACCGGCGGGCAATCGGCTACGGTGCCGATGGGATGCGGCTTCAGCGCCCGCAAACCGGCAAACAATTTGGCGCTATCCTCGGTGAAATCCACGACCACAGCTCCGGACGTGGTAAAAACCGCCGCACTCTCACCGGCCTTCAACGAGCCAAGATGACGGCCAGCGGCATCGCGGGCGTGGGCCAGATCCTCGAGGCTGGAATGTACGTCATCAAAAAGATAAGCCGTGGCGCGTTCTACCGTGACACTTTTCCCGGTTATCGGGGCTTGCGCCGGCCCTTCCGGCGCGGCCATGCCAGATCCCGCCGTCTCAACCGAAAAGCGGGTGATGACTTGTGGCTTTCCGTCGTCGAGGAGCCGGAAATCGTCTTTGCCGAAACTTCCTACGGCGTGTCCTTTTGCATCTCGCAGAACCACGCTCACCAGCACAAGGTTGACGCTTACCTTGAGCGCCTCCGCATCGCGGCCGGAAACCGCAGGCGCGCTCGGCACGGCGGTGGGCGATTGCGGGGGAAGGATGGCTTGCTTGCTCTGCAGGACCGGCCGACTCTTGAGCGCCGCAGCCGTTCGCGCTTCGAGCATCTCTTTTTGCTCCGCTTCCCTTCTTGCTTCGGATTCCCTCAGCGCCTGCTCGCTGACGGCCGCAAAGATAGCTTCGCTCTCTTCCATATCCTTTTTCACCGAAGCCGGCGACGGCACGGTTCCCGTTGCCGGGCCTAATACGGGGCCATTGTGGTCTGCAGCGAGGATGCGCGCCGTGGCCTTGAACTTGTGGCAGTCGCGGAACTGCACGAGGTTCCGGCTCGTCTTTTCACCCGCGTAAATATTGGTGAGCGTCGACTCGACGGGAAGCACAAAATCTGTGCCGTCGCCAAACAGGATTCGGTCGTAGTCGATCTGCAAATCCACGTTCTTCATGGGGAATGTCTGCGGCAGGTCTTTGGCCACAGCGCGGAAGCGCATTACAGCTCCGTCCTTCTCATCAATCCACAATTCGCCGGAATAGGACGGCGCGAGGATCGAGTTCGGAGCACGCAGCACCCAAAGCGGCTGTTTCTGTTCGCCAATCTCGTAGGTAAAGACCCAGGCCGCCCGCTCGCCGACGCGGTCCTCCTTGAGATAGGCAAACTGAGCGTGGTTTGGCCGGTTAAAGACGGCCCGCAGATTTCCCGCAAATTCACCGGTCGAGCGCAGGCCGGGGTTGCCATCCACTCCGCCCGAAACCGGACGCCCGTTCACTTTTATGTCGCTGTAGGACTCGCGACCGTCCTCGTATCGCACGGAAGCGGAAATCAGATCGATGGGGGCTTTGCTGAATCCCTGGTACCGCGCCGTGTTTTGTCCACAGACGAAGTTCGGCATTCTTTCGGGGAGTGTGATGGCGTACTCGCAGGCCCCGCGCAAGGCATCGGCATGAGGAATGTCGGAGGGAAGCCACTTGCAATATTCCGTCGCATTGACGATCTGGATCAGGGACGCAACCGGGGCAACACCGGAACCTGTGGCGTTCGCCATGGCCGGGCTCTTCCTGACATCTGCGGGCATGCGGTTCGGCTAATTGCGAAAGGACATGCCAGACGGCTTCATAGTTCGAGGTCGAATCCTCAGCCACGAGCATGTCGGCTGCAACGGCAGCGCCATCGATCACCCGCGCAAGTCTGAACGCCACCGTGGCATGGAAAATGGGTACCTGCATGTCGCTAGACGTTGACAGACCGTAAGTGGTGTTCAGATCCGTCAGTTTGGTAAAAAGCACGAAGTCACAGTCCTTGGATTTGGCCTCGGCCATCGCCGGGCCGATCAGTGAGGCGTCCAGCGCCACGCCTTCCAACTCAGGCAGGGACTTTTATCTGTCCCTTTCGCCGGTTCAGGAGTTTGGCCAACCGATCGCGGGCTTCCATCCCAGAAACTTTGAAGTGACCGGTGTTCAGCACCGCAACCCCCACGCGCACGGTGGGAGTTTCTTGAGCCCGCGCCGAGATACACGAGGAACAGGCGAGGAAAATCAGCAGCAGTGGCGACAAAATGCGCATAAAGTTAATTTGAGGACAGCCGCACCTGCATCCGGGTCATGCCAGATTCCCCAGGGCAAATCGACACTCTTTTAGACGCCAGACGCCTTCACTCGCGGTAGGCTTCGCGGATATACTGGCGCGCCTTCTCGGCGCGAGGATTGCTCGCATTCTCAGCCAGCACGGTCTGGTATTTCTTCATTGCCAGATCGCGCTTTTGCAGCAGGTCGTACATTTCTCCGGCCCCCAGGTTGGCCTTCTGCAGTATCTCCGGGTCGGCATCGGCTACCTCGCCTACCAGTTCATAGGATGCAGCCGCCCCGGCATAGTCTTTCTGGCTGCGCAATAATTCTCCGAGACCGCACGCGGCAATTTCATAGTGCAGGTTGCCATACTTGCCTTCGCGACCGTTTTGCCAAACTTTTCGATAACCGGCTGCGGCTTCCTGCAGGTGGCCGCCGGAGCGCAGCAGGTTCGCTTCCTCCAGCGAGAATAGATAGTTCCTCGGGTAGCGCGCCGCCAGGTCGTGCATATACGCACGTGCTTCATCGTAGCGGTGTTCGCGCCGCAGGAACAGGCTCAGCACCACTTTCGCGTCGACGCTGTTTTCTCCGCTGCTATCGGCCACTTCGCGGAGGTATGCCAGCCCCTTTTCTTTGGTCCCGCTCAGCCCCACCATGGCGACGGCCACCTTCACGCTCCAGGGCAGGCTGCCCATCACGTAATTGTGCGCGCCAACGACCAGCTTGGCATCCACGTAGCGCGGATCCAGTTCCAGCACGCGCTCGTGATCGTGCCGGGCTCCCACCGCATTGCGCAGGGCGGAAAACCAGGCCCGCTCCACCAGAGCGGTATAAATGGAGAACTGCGCCCTGGTCACGCCGCGCTCGTAGAGCGCGTCCACATCGTTGGGGTTTGCCTTTAGCTTCTGCTCCTCAAGGCCTTCGGCCCGGTCCACCAATTGTTTGATCTCTTCCGTCGCCTTGGGATCGGCGGCGCGATGGGCTTCGCCAATAAAACTGTCGTTCGAATATTCGGCGCTGTTCATTGCTCCCATGCGATAAAGCTCATGCATCAGGATCGTGGTCAGCAGGTGATTTACCGCGGAAGGATCATTCGGCCGCCGCTCCAGCACGCGCGAAAACTCCTGGGTCGCGCGCTCGTAATCCATGTTGTAGAAGTGGTCGGATGCCAAACTGACCAGGGGATCGTGTGGGGCGGAATCCTGCGCTGTGGGGCCTGTTTCTGAAGCTCGCGCAATTCCCCGCGCGATCTCGGCGACGGCCTGAACTTGCAACATGCAAAGGAAACCGACTGCAAGAACGGACGCGATACTGCTACCCAGTCGCTTCACCAAAATTAGATTCAACCCCATCCCCACGATTTGCCTTTGCCTCTTAGCCTAACCGAGTTTGGTCTGCACCTACAAACTGAAAGGTCTCCCCAGCAGCTAGCTGCTGGCGCAGCAGCACATGAGTAGCCAGTGCGCGGCCATCATGCTCAATCAAACCAGATGGATCCAACCAGATGGATCCAACCCGAAGAGATCGACCGCGGCAAACCTCGGTAACCGCGCTATCTTTACGGGTCTGTGCGTAATAATTGCTTGAGGCCGCTTCGCGCGAGATGCCGGGGAAGTCGCAAGTATTTGACTTGAAAACACCTTAGGAGCAGTGGGCTTTGGCCGTCGGCTTGCCATGCGTGGGATAGGAGTTTCTACGTCCCTTATGGCGCAGGTTGCACAAGATACGCCGCAAGAGTTCTGGCGGTCTCCCGCCGGACTAGCGCCGGCGGTCGAGGCCACGCTGCCACCGGCTGTCCCGGAGATGGCCGAGACCTGTGCCGACTGCGGTTCCGAATTCATGATCGGCGCCCGTTTTTGCCACACCTGCGGCCGGCGGCGGCCAGCATTTGCGTCGGCGAGCGCCCACGCGACCATGTCTGGCGGGTGGGCCCGTAACGTAGTCGCGGGGAGCGCGTGGGCGCGATCAGTCACAATGCGTTCAATTCCGGTGCTTGCGACTGGAGCCCGCTCTATCGCCGCGTGGTGGCGCAAGATTTCTTTTCCTGATTGGGTCCGGTATCTGCACTTCCATGAAATCAAGCGCTGGATCGGTCTGCCCACAGCATCCCTGATCGCGTTTATGATCGGACTCGGCTGCGTAGTCGGGGGCATGGGCGTAAGCCTCTTCTATAAGGCCGGGACTCTGGCCGAGTTCCAGGCAATCCAGTTGTGGCGCATCGAATGGCTCCTGGGCGCAACCGCGTCATTTGTGGCTGGGATTTTGCTGAAGAAACCTTCCGGCGCCGATCGCGACTAGGTCGAAGCAAGACTGTTCTTTCGACCGCTTAATCCGCCAAACTAAGTAGCGTTCGGCGGCGTTATGACGATTCGTCTCCCGAGCCTGCCGCCCGGCGCTGCTGGTTCATGCGATAGAGATGATGGACTGGCCCGGTACCGCGCCCCAAAGGGTGCCCTGCCGCGATCGCCGCTGTCACATACGTCTTGGCCAGCAACGCAGCTTCGGCCAGACCCCGGCCCAGCGCCAAGTGGCACGCCATGGCAGTGGCGAAGGCACAGCCAGTGCCGTGGGTGGAGTTCGAGCGCTGCCGCTCCGCCTTGAAAACTTCCTCTTCCACCCCGCTCCTAGTGGTGAAACTCAATAGATCGATTGCTTTCTCCAAATGCCCGCCGGTGACCACCAGTGCAGCCGCACCCATCTGGCGAAGCTTCGCCGCCGCCGCTCGCATTTCGTCAAGATCGGTCACTCTCAACCCGGTAAGCGCCGCGGCCTCGTCCACATTCGGAGTGACCACGTCGGCCAGGGGGACAAGCAGCTCGATGAGCAACCGTGTTCCAGCAGCATCCAGCAGATCGGCGCCTGAAGACGACTTAAGAATCGGATCGAGCACAACATTCGGGAATTTAGCCTTCCCTGGCCCCTGGCTGAGAAAGTCAGCTACGGCCCTGACGACCTTTCCGGTGCCCAGCATCCCGATATGGACAGCGGCAATGGGGATATCCGATGCAAGTTCTTGCAAGGTCTCGGCAACCAACCCCGGATCGACCGACTTCGACCCGAACCACCCCCGCCGTTGACTGCACGGTCAGCGCAGCAATGCAGGCCACTCCATAGCAGCCATGAGCGGCGATCGTCTTAATATCGGCCGTCACTCCCGCCCCAGACGAAGGGTCGAACCCGGCAATGGTTAATACCACAGGCGGTTTTTCAGGCATTGTCGCTTGCATTCTTGTGTCTAAAATATTAAGGACAAACAACTTAGACCGAATACTCCGTAAGTAACTGAATCCATTGAAGAAGAAAATATTTATCGCCCTGGGGTAGATTCCGCATTAACTATAGAGTAAACAACTAACGTTATTGTTTTGAGTGATATGCTTACGATTACTCATACTTAACAACAAGTTATGTGAGATAACAATAACTAGCACGTCACTATAGACCACATACTTTCAGGTTGACAAGCCTCCCTCAGTCCCATACGATTTCTATAACCGTAACCACAGTCTAGCTAGGACGACTTTTGAGATGCGAGGAGAACTGAATGCGTGGACGTATAGCTCAAGGACTCATGATCGCTTTTATGGTCATAGGTCTGGGAGCGGCTCAGGGACCGAACAACTCGGAGGCCAGTTCCGCCCAGATTAGGGCAGTTCAAGCCAACCCCGAAATCCGCAAACAGACCGGCAAGAATACACCGTATCAAATTGGGACAGCCTCCTGGTACGGCGAAGATTTCGTCGGCAAACCGACCGCCAGCGGCGAAGACTTCGACATGTACGACATGACCGCTGCCCACCCCACGCTTCCCTTGGGAAGCTATGTGCGGGTAACCAACCTGCGGAACGGAAAAGCCGTCGTGGTCAAGGTAAACGATCGTGGCCCTATCGTACCCGATCGCATTATCGACCTTTCCTACGCCGCCGCCCAGGCTTTGCAGTTTGAAAATCGTGGTCTGCAACGGGTCCGGCTGGACCTGGTCAAGCCCCGCGCCCAGCAGCATCCGCTTTATCAGACTGTAGCCTACAATCGCCCCTTGGCGGAACTCGAATAGACCGATTACACTGCAGGGGATGCATTCAGTTCGGCCCCACCGCATCCCCTCCGACGCGCGCGAGAAACTAATCGTAGCCCTGGACGTTTCCACCGCGGCCGCCGCGCAGAAAATCGTGGCGGCCGTCGGCGATTCGGCGCTCACCTACAAAGTCGGCATGCAGCTGTTCACCGCCGAAGGTCCACAGCTGGTGAGGGATCTCGTGGCCTCTGGCCGGCGGGTGTTCCTCGACCTGAAGTATCACGACATTCCCAATACCACCGCGTCTGCGGTGCATGAAGCGGCGCAACTGGGCGTGAGCATGTTGACCGTGCACGCCGCCGGCAGCGGCAAGATGCTCCGCGCGGCGGTGGACGCCGCCCGTGCCACCAACCCTGCCCTGTGCGTGCTTGCAGTCACCGTCCTGACCAGCCTCGAAGAAGGCGATTTGGAAAAGATCGGCGTCCGCGGAACGGTGCTGGATGAAGTCCTGCGCCTCGCCGCCCTGGCCCAATCCAGCGGATGTCAGGGCATCGTCGCCTCGGCCCGAGAAGTCTCCAGGCTGCGCGCCGAACTGGGCGAGCATTTCGTCATCGTCACTCCCGGCGTTCGCCTGGCGGGAACGCCGCACGCGGATCAGGCCAGGGTCGTCACACCCGCCGAAGCGATCGCCGCCGGCGCAGACTACATCGTAGTCGGCCGCCCCATCACTGAAGCCGCCGACCCCGCCGCCGAAGCCCGCTCAATTCTCGCCCAGATGGGCGCATAAACCACGAGGTTGCCATGCTCAGGATTTTCTCTCACCAGAAGTTCCTCGCCGTCTATTCCGGAGTGCTCACGATTGTCTTAACTGTGGTCGTCCTGCTCGGCGCTCGCAAATCGGAACCCAACGCCAGCTTCGACCAGATCACGGTGCATCGCATTAACGTGATCGAACCCGATGGCACCACCCGTCTGGTCATCTCCAATAACGCCGAGTTCCCCGGAGCGTATTACAACGGAACGGAGTATCCACGCACCGACCGCGATGCCACAGGAATGCTTTTCAATAACGAGGAAGGGACCGAGAACGGCGGCCTGATCTTCGGCGGCAAGAAGGACAAAGACGGCAGCGCTCACAGCTGGGGCCATCTCAGCTTCGACGAATACGAACAAGATCAGACGACGGTGATTGAATCCGATAGCGACGGAGACTCACGCAATACGTACTATGGCGTCAACGACATTTCCGCAAAGTGGTCTCTCACCCCTGAAGTCATGGCCGATTGGCAGCGGTGGAAGGCCATGCCCTCCGGCCCCGAGCGCGAGGCAGCACGAAAGGCGCTCGCAACAAAGTATCCCGGAGGCATCGTGAATCGGGGCTATTTCGGCCGGGGGCGCGACAAATCCGTCAGCCTTAGCGCTCAGCGACCAGGAAGGGCACGAACGACTGGTGGCACGGGTAGCGGCGGACGGCGCGCCAGTCATCCAATTTCTCGATGCCCATGGAAAAGTTCTCCGCACCATCGCCGCGGGCTCCGCCGTGAATACAAAGTAGCGGGCTGCCTTTCCCTGCGTCCTTCGCGTTTTCTTCGCGAACTCCGCGGTTAAGAGCTCTGGCAAGAATTCATATTATTGCCGAAGACTTTGGCCGCAAAAAACGCGAAGAAATACCGCCGAGGTCGCAAAGAAACGAGGGCCGCAATTCGGGAAAGTGCCCTTCCTAACTCTGGATCACTTCAGCAACTCCCGCAGCACCGCCACCTCCGCCACAATCCCCGTGTGCAGCGCCGGATCAACATCCGGCGCAAACAGCGGAGAGTGATTCGACGGCAGCATCGTCCCCGCAGCCTTGGCCTCCGCAAACTTCTCCGGATCGGCTCCGCCCAAAGTGAAGTAAAAACCCGGAATCCCCTGTGCCACGTAATAGGAAAAATCCTCCGATGCCGTGATCGGCTCTTCCATCACCACATTGTCCTTGCCCAGCGCCGCTTCCAGCGCTCCCTTCATCCGCTCCCAGACGCGGGATCGTTATAGACCAGGTCCGTGCCTTCATAAGTGCTCGATCACAGGCTGCGGGCTGCACCCGCTGCCTCGGCTTCGCCCTTGGTGATTCGTGCGATCGCTGCCAACACTTGCTTGTCGCACTTCCGCTTGTTCGTGCGCACCGTCAGTCCCAACTCCGCCTGGTCCGGAATAATATTGTTCTTCGTGCCCGCGTGAATGTAGCCCACTGTGACGATCGCCAGTTCCCCCGGCTTCACTTCGCGCGAAACAATGGTCTGCAACGTCAGAATCGTCCGCGCGGCAATCACGATGGGATCGACCGTCGTCTGCGGTGCCGCGCCATGCCCGCCCTTGCCGTAGATCGTGATGCGCAGCGAGTCCGCATTCGTGTTGTACACGCCCGGGGTAATCCCGACCTTCCCGCCGGCAGCAGATTGCCCACATGCATAGCCACGGCCACATCGGGCTTCGGAAAGCGCGTAGAAAAGGCCATCCTCCAGCATTCCCTTGGCGCCGCCGATCGTTTCCTCGGCGGGCTGGCCGATCAGCATGAGCGTGCCGTGCCAGGTTTTTTTGCTGTGCGCCATGATCGCTGCCGTGCCTAAAATCGCCGCCATGTGCAGATCGTGCCCGCAAGCATGCATGACCGGAACATCGTGCCCGGCATCATCTTTGGTGTGGACCTTGCTTGCATAAGCAGTCCGGTTTTTTCTTCCACCGGCAGCGCGTCCAGTTCCGTGCGCAGCATCACGGTGGGCCCTGCGCCATTTTTAAGGATGGCAACAATCCCCGTTCCGCCGACGTGTTCGGTCACCTCGTATCCCAGCCCTCGCAGCCTGCCCGCCAATTTCGTCGCGGTCTGGGTTTCGTGGCTCGAAAGTTCGGATGCTCGATGGAGATCCACATACAAGGCGTGCGCCTCGGGATAGACCGCGTCGACTTCTTTGTAGCCGTGCCCTGGCCCCAGGCTGAAGCGCCCAGACATGCAAACAGCAGCAAGCGTACCCATTTCATGGCTAGGGGATCATAACTGGCGTTGCGAGGGGCTGCAAATGTTTACGGTGTGCAGGCGGTAGCTCGGTTCGGCTGTGCTCGCTAGAAAAGCAATCGAGCTTCGCTCGATGGACAGCCCCTTCGGCGTTCGCCTCAGGGCAGGCTAAGGGCGGCTGTCCCCACATTTCTCTTCTTTCTGTGCCTATTCCTGTTTCCGCATTTCTGTCCCTGCATTCCTAAGTGCATCTTCGATTATTCCCAAAACAGTCGAACTGACAAAATGCCTTTCTGTTTTCACAAATGCCGTCGCCTGCGCGGGTGTACAATCGGGTCAGCAAGCACTGGTTTGCGCCTTTCGTTCGCAAGCTCGAGGTGCTCATGAACGTCCACATCAGTTACCGGCTTCACAAAACTCCTGCCGTAGAAAAAGAAATCCAACATCAAATCGAAAAACTGCGAAAACGGCTGCAGGTCTTCCGCCCCGAACTGATTCACATCAAAGGGTCGGTGGAGGAAATCTCCGCCCGCGAAGGCATCAGCGTTTCACTCAACCTGCGCCTGCCCTCCGGACAAATGGCGGTCCATCCACAGCCTCAACCGCCGCAGCCGCAGTGAAAAATAGCTTTCGAGAATCTGCTGCAGCAAGTCAGCAAGCACAAGGAATTGCTGCGCTCCACCCACAAGTGGCCGCGGCGCCAGCAGGAAGACCGCCCGACGTAATCATGCCGTGCCCTTCGAGCAGACGCTGGCCGTGGTGTTTCCCGCCACGGTATCGGCTGAGGATGTGCGCTCCTACGTGAACGTGAATCTTGCGCGTCTGGAGCGTTTCGTTGAGCGGGAAATTTATTTCCGCGAAGCCGCCGCACTGGTTCCACCGGATTCCATCAGCAAAGAAGAAGTGATTGACGAAACCATCGCCGCCGCTCTCGGCAACGGTCAGGAGAAGCCCGAACGCCTGGCCCTCGAACCCTGGCTTTATCGACTGGCCAAGCAGTGCTCTCGACGAACTCAGCCGCCCAGAGGGCAGCGACGGCGCCGTGCGCCTAGAGGAATCCGCCCGTAAACAGAACGTGAAGGCCAGCGACGAGGCCGTACTGCAGTTTCATCAGCCCGACGAAGCCATCACCGAAGAAATCATCATTGCTGACGTTCGCATAGCCACGCCCGAGCAGATCGTGGGCTCCGATGAAATGATGCATCTCATCGCCGCTGCCTTGCGCGACGTGAGTCCGGCCCATCGGGAAGCGTTTATTCTGCACGCTATTGAAGGCTTCGCCATCGACGAAATCTCCGCCATCACCGGGGACTCGGCTGACCGCGTGTCGCACTCCATTTCTGCCGCGCGCGAGCACCTGCGTCACTCACCCAGCCTGGCGCGCGAATTCAAACAACGCTTGGAGAATATCGGCGCCGCGTAAATCCAATCCCAATTGCAAAGGAGAGGAACCGCGAATGATTACTCGAGAACAAATCCACGAATTAGCTGAATTCGAAGACCGCAACTCCTGCGCTCTCAGTTTCTACTTTCAGCCCACACCATCTCGCAACAAAGCTCACAAAGAAGACGCCATTCTTGCCAAGGACCTGGCTCGAGAAGCGCTGCGCCAGTTGGAAAGCAGGCAGAAGGACAAGGCGAAACTCGAGTCGGCGCGCGCCGACCTTGAACGCATCGTGCGCCTCTCGCAGGAATTGCGCGGCAACGGCGCGCACGCCAAGGCCGTTTTCGCCTGTTCCGCCCAGAGCGTCTGGCACGAGTATGATCTCCCCCGCAATTGAGCGCGACTGAACTGTATGTCAACCGCCATTTCCGCCTGAAGCCTATCGCCCAACTGCTGGGAGCGTTTCCCCGCCTCGGAGTCGTCCTTGTCGATCGCCATCGCGCCCGCCTGTTCGACCTGCGTCTGGGCGAGTTGACCGAGCGTGAAGATTTGTTTCATCCCCTCACGCGCCGCGGCCGCAGCGACGGTTTCGCCGGATACGACGCCGGACACGCCGAACGGCGCGTCGCCGACGAGGCCCGCCAGCATTTCAAGGCGGTCGTCGAAGCCATCAAAGACCTTCTGGAAAAAGGCATCGTCGAAAAATGGATTCTCGGCTGCACAGAAACTCATTGGCCGCAGTTCGAGGCCCAACTTCATCCTTATATCGCGCAGAAGTTCCTGGGACGTTTTTCCGCCGACGTGGCGCACGTCACGCGCGAAGAGATACGGACCCAGGCGGAACGAATTTTCGCCTCCACCCAGGCGAAACGCAGCGAGGAAACCGTTCGCGAGACGATTGACCAAGCCCGAAGCGGCAATCGCGGCGTCACCGGATTACGTCGCGTCCTGCGCTCCCTTGAACTGGGAGAAGTGCAAACCTTACTGGTCGGCCAGAACTACCACGCTCAGGCGGTCGAGTGTTCCGGCTGCGGCCATCTCGACGCTCATCTGGTAACGTTTTGCCCGGTCTGCGGCCGGCAAACTCGCGAGGTGGTTGACGTGGGAGAAGCCGTCCTGCCCTGGGTCATCCGCCACAACGCCGAGCTTTTCTACGTTAAGGATGACCCCGAGTTCGACAAAGTCGGCAGCATCGCCGCGCTGCTGCACTTCCGGTCCCTCCAGAACCATGGCGTCCGATCCATCACAGATGTCCCACCCAACCCGTCTATGGCCCGCCAGCGAGGCATCGTAGGCCGTTACCGGGGCCTCGCCAGCGGCTAGTCGTTATCGTTGGTGCAGTTACATTCAGCAAACTGTCCGCGCACGCTAGAATAGAACCCAATGCCGACAGTCCTGGTCACCGGCGGCTCTGGCTTCATTGCCAGCCACTGCATTGTGCAACTGCTCGCCGCTGGCCACCGGGTGCGCGCTACGGTAAGAAACCTGAAACGCGAGGCCGACGCGCGAGCCCAGGTGCAAGCCGGGGGCGAAGAGCCCGGCGATCGCCTCACATTCAGCGCCGCCGATCTTGAAAGCGATACGGGCTGGCCGACCGCCGTCGGCGGCTGCGACTATGTCCTGCACGTGGCCTCGCCCTTCCCGTCAGGCGTTCCCCGGCACGAGGACGAACTTATCATTCCCGCGCGCGAAGGCGCGCTGCGCGTGCTCCGTGCCGCACGCGATGCCGGAGTCAGACGCGTGGTACTCACTTCCTCATTTGCCGCGATCGGCTACGGCCTCAAGCCGCAGACGGCGCCTTTCACCGAAAACGACTGGACCGACCTCAACGGCGGCCCCATGACCGCCTACGTGAAATCGAAAACCATCGCCGAACGCGCCGCTTGGAATTTCATCTCGACCGAGGGCGGCAGCCTCGAGCTTTCCGTCATCAACCCTGTCGGCGTCTTCGGCCCGGTGCTCGGCCCCGACTTTTCCACCTCGATCCTCATCGTGCAGCGCATGATGGATGGCGCCGTTCCCGGGTGCCCGCGCCTCTACTTCGGCGTGGTCGATGCGCGGGACGTTGCCGATCTGCACCTGCGCGCCATGACCAATCCCGCCGCCAAAGGCGAACGATTTCTCGCCACCGCCGGCGATTTCATGTCCGTCCTCGACATTGCCCGGGTGCTGAAGTCGCGTATGGGACCGCTCGCCAAACGAGTGCCCGGATTTCAACTTCCCGACTGGCTGGTGCGTCTGGCCGCGCTGCGCGATCCCGCAATCAAGCAAATCACGCCGGAACTGGGGACGATTAAAAACGCCAGCAGCAGAAAGGCCCGCCGCATACTCGACTGGACACCGCGCTCCCGCGAGGAAGCGATCATTGCAACCGCCGAAAGTCTGGCCCGCCTGGGCCTTCTGAAAGTTAGCCGGGAAAAAGCCGCTTAAGACTACAGGGCGGCGACCATGCTCGGCATCCGCCAGCCCGATGACGTACATATCCTCGTAAAACCCCACCATGACAGAAAAAACGCCCCCGCCCTGAAAGTCTTCTGAGCTACAATTTCTCGCGGCGGACCGGGCAGCCCTTTTTTCTGTTCGTGTAGTCGGTCTAATATTTTTGTCTGGGGGCATCGGCGCAAGGAAGCCAGCAAACAGACTTGCAAGCGCCCAAGCCGGCTGGGATAGGCGCTGGCTCTGTGCTTGTTGCAGCCATCAATGGTCACTATGAATCACACCGCACACCGGACCTTGTACGACATTCTTGGTATTCCATGTGGTGTAGGCGTGGATCATATTAAGAGTTCGTACTGCCTACTCAGTAAGAGGACAGCGCTAACTGACGGTGCTTATGGGGTCTTGTCCGATCCAGTGCAAAAACAGCAATATGATGCCGAGTTATGGGCGGCGGCTAGAATCAAACCAGCTCCGGAGCCTCAACCGAATGAGATCTGCAACCCTCTCACCCGCGAACAAGAGCGACGGTTCCGCACGTCAAGACCAGAGGCAGACGAATGGCTGAGAATCGCTAAAGAGAACTTTCTAAGCCTCCAAAATCCCACCATCAGTTACCAATGCGGCACCAGTTCAGATTCGGACGCTTGCGGCGGCGGGTTTACTTTTTTTTGGGTATCGGGTTCAGATCATGCGCTGCTTTTGAGGGATGAGAGCGACGACATGTTTTGGAGCATGTTGGATAAAAACTACCTGACGCAGGAGGAATTAAGACTTAGCCTTCTGAGGTGGTGGCCTGCGCTCGAGGAAAGAGATGATGTCGATCTTGGAGAGATTGAGATGGTAGATGGAAGGTCGGTCACTCCTTCCGCAATTCCAAGTTACCCCGAGAGCCGCGTTCTTTATTTGCCATAGGTGCTCACCTAAAAGGGCACGATTGGCTCTCCGGGATCCTGCCTAAAAGCAGCGGCCGAACGCCGGGCGCCAAATCTCTCGTATTTCTTTGCTAGGTGGCGGGTTTCCGGTTATCGCCGATGCAGTTCGTCGCGGGAGCGAAGAGGCGTCCACCTCAGATCCATTCCTTTGCGTAGCCGTGCCAGTGCGCGGTTGCGCGCTCGTAGGTATGTCTTCCGCTCGCTCCGCAGGTCGGCTTCCAGCTTGGTTGTGATCTTGGTCTTCATGAGAGGTGGATTCGTGTTCAGTACGATTTTACGCTTTTTTCATTGGCTCTCTCAGTGCCTCCGTGCCTCCGTGGTGAAAAGCCTTGTTCCCCGTGATATGCTTCCCGCTTTGCGCAAGTAGGAGGAGCTCATGCCATTCTCACGCCGTGATTTCGTGAAGACGTCCGTTCTAGGAGCGGTTGCCGTCGGAGTTGGAACTCGGGCTCAAGCCGAAGCCGCAACGCAAACACGCGACGGGCAATCCGGATCGTACAAGCGGCCCATCATCGTCTGCGCGCCGAACGGATTGAACTATCTCGACGACGCATTCGCCTTCCTCAAGGGCGGTGGAGACACGCTCGATGCCGCGCTCAAAGTGGTCAAGGGACCGGAAGATGATCCCAACGACACCAGCGTGGGTCTCGGCGGCATACCCAACGAAGAAGGCGTGGTCGAACTCGACGCCTGCTGCATGCACGGCCCCACGCGCCGCGCCGGCTCGGTTGGGGGCGTGCGCAATATCAAGAATGTTTCGCAGGTTTCTAAAGCCGTGTTCGAGCACACCGGACACGTCATGCTCGTCGGCGAGGGCGCCGAGCGCTTTGCCGTGGCTGTCGGCTTTCCGCGCGAGAACCTGCTCACCGAGCACTCCCGCAAGATCTGGCTGCTGTGGAAGGAATATCACTCGACCGACGACTGGTGGGGGCCGGGACTCGACGACCCGCACTGGAAAGCTCCGGACGCTCCGCAAACAGAGGAGCCAGCCAAGCCACAATCGGAACTGTGGCAGGAGCGTTACCGGCGGCTGGAAGAGCACGCGGCGGGTTTGGGCATCGCTCCGGAACTGCGGGCTGAAGCGATCCGCAAAGTTCTGTTCCCGCCGACGGGAACGATTCATTGCTCCGCACTGAACGAAAAAGGAGAAATCTCCGGCTGCACCACGACCAGTGGACTGGCCTACAAACTCCCTGGACGCTGCGGCGATTCCCCGATCATTGGAGCCGGCTGCTACACCGATCAGGATGTGGGTTCAGCGGGAGCTACCGGCAGCGGCGAAGAAAACATCAAGATCGCCGGTGCGCACACCATCGTCGAGAACATGCGCCACGGCATGTCTCCACAGGAAGCCGGTATGGACGCGCTCAACCGCCTCGTGCGCATCTACAAGGGCGACATGAACCGGATCCGGTTTATCGACATGACCTACTACATTTTGCGAAAGGACGGCGCCTACGCCGGTGTTTGCCTCTGGGAGGGCTATTCAAGAGGCAACCCGCACAGGATCGCGATTCATGACGGCTCGCGCCGCGCGGAGACAGCCGTGCCACTGCTGAAAGGGTATTCGCAGGATTTTCCGATGGAACCGAAGAGGCCGGCGTGAAGTGAAATAAGTAATATCTAGAAGTAGAGAGTAGTAGTGAATATCTCAAACGAAAAGACGGACCCCGGCTTTTCGTGCAGCATCGGCGAGGGTCCGATCCAACGTAGCGATTGGCAAATGCTCGGCCCGAGCCGTCTCAAGATATACGGCATCGTAAGCCGTCAGGCGGAATTCGCTAGCGCCGGCAAACGTCTGCCGAAGCGAAATCACAGTTGTACTGTAATCGACTGAAGAGGCCAGCAATACGTCGATATCTGTCAGACACCGATCAACGTGAGGCCTCGTGAGGGCGCCCCGGCGCTCCGCTGTAGCAAATCCGTTCGCCATCTCGAGAAGCCAGAGGGGAGGAACGACGGCGCGAGATCCCTGTTGGAGGCTGTGCCAGACCTGAACCGCTAGAGGTGATACGGGCCGATCAAGAAACCAGGCTAGACTGACCGACGTATCAAGCACAAAGCGACTCAACGCCGACCTTCTTCGATCAATTCTTTGATGGTAGCGAATTTGGAACGATCGACGTGTTTTCGAATGTCTTCGATATCAGCCCAAACTTCGTTCAAATTCTTTTGGGGCCGGACCGGGACGATCATGGCGGCGAGTTTGCCCCGGCGCGTAATACCGATCTGCTCGCCAGTGCTGGCGCGTTCGACCAGTTCCGAGAGTTTCTGCTTGGCCTCGAATAACCCTACAGTCTTCATTTATGTGACCTAGGTTGTTATTCTAGATGGTTACGACGGTGGCGTCAACTGGACCAGACTAGAACCTGACCTTTACGTCCGGGCTTTTCTCCAGATGGATGCTTTCGATGAAGCGCACTTTGCCGGTGAGCAAAGTGAGAATCACGGAAGAAGTGCGCGTGCCTTCGCCGAAGAAGCGAACACCCTTGAGCAACGCGCCTTCGGTGACGCCGGTGGCGGCGAAGATAAGTTGCTTGCCGGGAGCAAGGTCCTCAGCTTCATAGATTTTGTTCTTATCCTTGATACCCATCTTGGCGAGGCGCTCTTCCTGATCGGGCTTCACCACCAGGCGGCCGAGCATGTAGCCATTGAGGCAGCGGATGGCGGCGGCAGTGATCACGCCTTCGGGTGCGCCGCCCGATCCCATGACGGCGTGGACGCCGGTACCAATGACGGCGGCGGCGATTCCGGCCGAAAGGTCGCCATCGCCGATCAGGCGGATACGGGCGCCGGCGGCGCGAATATCGGCAATCAGCTTTTCGTGGCGGGGGCGGTCGAGCACAATCACGACCAGATCCTCGACATCGCGATCCATCCGTTTGGCAATGTTTTTCAAATTGTCGGCGACCGGGGCATCGAGTTCGACTGCATTTTTACAGGAGGGGCCGACCACAATTTTTTCCATGTAGCAGTCGGGAGCATTCAGCAGGCCCCCGCGCTCCGAGGCGGCGAGCACCGTGATCGATCCAGGCGCGCCTGTGGCGCAAAGATTCGTGCCCTCGAGCGGATCTACGGCGATATCGACCTCGGGGACTTCGCGGCCGTCGGGAAATTCAGCGCCTACTTTTTCGCCGATGTAGAGCATAGGCGCTTCGTCACGCTCGCCCTCGCCGATGACAATGGTTCCGCGCATAGGGATACTGTCCATGGTCTGGCGCATGGCTTCGGTGGCAACCTGATCGGAGAGCTTGCGCTCGCCCTGACCCATGGTGCGGGCCGAAGCGATCGCGGCCACTTCTACCACGCGCAGAAATCGCGATGCCAGATCGCTCTCAATGTTTTCCCCAAAACTGCGGGCCTTGCCTTCCGGACGAGTCTGCGTAGCCATAAGAGCCTCCCAAGCGGGTGTAACCGGCCCATTTTCGGCCGTCTTGAAGGATAGCTCAATCGACGGGAGATTGGAAGAAATCGCCGTGAGGAAGAAACCCGATATTAGGAGCCGGGTTGCCGTGTTATTCTCACACTCCTATAAAAGAGAAACCCATGCCGGATTCGCGCCCGCCCACCGTGCTCTGTATTACGACCTACGAAAAAGGACAGGAGTTCATGCGCGAGTGCAAGCGCCAGGGCTGCCGCGTGCTCCTGCTAACGGCGGAGAAACTGCGCGACGCCGACTGGCCGCGGGAAAGCCTGGATGAAACGTTCTACCTTCCCGAAGGGCTTCCGCTGGCCGAGATCGTGCAGGCCGTGACCCACGTGGCGCGCACGCAGAGGATCGAGCGCATTGTCGCCCTCGATGAATACGACATGGAAACGGCCGCGACGCTCCGCGAGCACTTGCGCGTGCCGGGCATGGGGCTTACCACCATGCGCTACTTTCGCGACAAGCTGGCGATGCGGATGAAGGCGCTTGATCGCGGCGTGCGGGTGCCCGATTTCGTGCCCGTGGTGAATCACGATGAGATCCGCTACTACCTCGAGCATGTGCCAGGGCCCTGGGTGCTGAAACCGCGCCAGGAGGCCTCGGCGATCGGCATCAGGAAGATTCAGGCTGCGGACGAACTGTGGCCGGTTCTGGACCAACTGGGAGACAAACAGTCGTCGTTTCTGCTGGAAAGATTTGTTCCGGGTGATGTCTACCACGTGGATTCCGTGGTTTCAAAAAGCGAAGTCGTTTTTGCCAACGTCAGCAAGTATGGGAAGCCTCCCATGAACGTGGCGCAGGGCGGCGGTGTGTTTACTACATTCACGGTTTTCCGTGGAGGAGTGGAGGACGACGCTCTCCGAGAGATTAATCGCGAACTGATGGCTGCGCTCGGCCTGGTGCGCGGCGTGGCCCATGCGGAATTCATCGCGGCCCATCCCGATGGACATTACTATTTTCTGGAGTGCGCGGCGCGCGTGGGCGGAGCCTACATCAATGAGATGGTCGAGGCCGCGACCGGGATCAACCTGTGGCGAGAGTGGGCCCGCATCGAAGTCGCCGGAGAATATGGAAACTATAAGCTTCCAGCGGTGCGCGAGGATTACGCAGGAGTGATTCTTTCGCTGGCGCGGCAGGAGGAACCGGACACATCAGCGTACAACGACCCGGAAGTCTTCTTGCGGATCAAGAAACATCATCATGCGGGATTGATCTTGCGATCGACACAGCAGGCACGGGTGCAGGGGCTGCTCGAAAGCTATGCGCAGCGGTTTGCGGTGGAGTTTATGGCAGTGCAGCCGCCAAAGGAGAAGCCGACGGCATGAGAGGAAATTGGCTTTCCGGCGCATCAGCGCGCCTAGATAAAGACTTCAGGCGAGACCTGAAATCGACGACTGAGACGCCGAATGTGTTCCGTAGTTAGGTGCCGCTTTCCATGCAGGACCTCGGAGACGATGCTAGGCGTCCCAAAAATGTCCAACAGATCTTTCTGTTTCAGGTTGTTCGCCAGCATCAGTTCGTTCAAGACATCTACAGGACTGGCAGCCTTGAACGCATAGTGCTTCTCTTCAAAATCTTCGATGAGCAGTGTCAAGAGCTCCGTCATGCGACGCTCGGCAGCAGTTATCCTGTTACCTTTCCTGTCCAGCTCTTCCAGCAAAGCGAGGTAACGCTGGTTCTCCGCCTCACTGCGAATAACAGCCGGCAGAGCGCTGGAAAGCAGAGCGGCATACTCAGATCGGACGGCGGATGCACTCATAATAACCTAATTCCTCGGTCATACTCGACATGCGTCAAAACATGGCGGATGTAGATTCGAGCGAAGGCGTAGTTGATTTCGGTAATCAGCCGGTACTGATTGCCTTTAATGTTGAAGATCGTCCATTTGCCGACGGCGTCCGCGCTCGAATAAGTCTTCCGTACGTCCGCCAGATTTCTCCATTCAGCCTTCTTCGCAATCCGGAACCACGCGTCTAGCGGGACCTCAAGGTCGCCGCGCCGCGCGACCGCCTCCTTGAGTTTTTTGCGGCTGATTACGTGCATGCCGCTCTCCGCACTTTCGCAATCTGCGAAGATTATACTTCGCAGATTGCGAACATGTCAATAGTATTCCTAGAATGCGTCGATCCCGGTGATGCTCTGCCCGATGATCAGGGAATGCACGTCGTGCGTGCCTTCATACGTCTTGACCGACTCCAGGTTCATCATGTGGCGCATGACGGGATAGTCGTCAGCTACTCCGTTGGCGCCGAGAATGTCGCGCGAAAGGCGGGCGCACTCAAGGGCCATCCAGACATTGTTGCGCTTCAGCATGGAGATGTGCTGGTGCTCGATTTTGCCCGCGTCTTTCAATCTGCCGACCTGCAGTGCGAGCAATTGCGCTTTGGTGATTTCGCTGATCATCCAGGTCAGCTTGTCTTGCACGAGCTGGTGCGAGGCAATGGGCTGGTTGCGCCATTGCTTGCGCAGCAGGGAGTACTGCAGAGCGCAGTCGTAACAGGACATGGCCGCGCCAATTGCTCCCCAGCCGATGCCATAGCGGGCCTGGTTCAGGCACATCAGTGGTGACTTGAGGCCGCCGCTCTTCGGCAGCAGGTTCGATTCGGGAATGTGAACATCCTGCAGCGAAAGGCCCGACGTAACCGAAGCGCGCAGCGACCACTTGCCGTGAATGTCGTCCGATGTGAAGCCCTTCCGGTCTTTTTCGA
The DNA here is from genome assembly GCA_963784085.1 of uncultured Acidobacteriaceae bacterium. Classification (GTDB taxonomy): domain Bacteria; phylum Acidobacteriota; class Terriglobia; order Terriglobales; family Acidobacteriaceae; genus Sulfotelmatobacter. The sequence goes on from CAWAQH010000024.1 coordinate 74,735, forward strand.
CGAGGAAGCCGCGAACCTTGTCATTTTCGTTTTCCACCTTGGCCCAGATGATGGCAACGTCGGCAATGGTGCCGGAGGTGATCCACATCTTCTCGCCGTTGAGAATGTATTCGTTGCCGACTTTCTTCGCGCGGGTCAACATGCCGCCGGGATTTGAGCCAAAGCCGGGCTCGGTGAGCCCGAAGCAGCCGAGCTTTTCGCCCTTCTGCATGGGCGGAAGCCAGGTCAGCTTCTGCTCCTCGCTGCCGAACTCCCAGATGGGATACATGCAGAGCCCGGACTGCACGCTGACGAAACTGCGCACGCCGGAATCGCCGCGTTCGAGTTCCTGCGTCATTAATCCGTATTCGACGTTGCCCATGCCGGCGCAGCCGTAGCCCTTGAGCGACGCGCCGAAAAAGCCGAGATCGGCCATGGGCTTGACCAGTTCGCGCGGAAAGCGCCCGGCGCGGTTGCACTCTTCGATGATGGGGATGAGATTGTCTTCGATGAACTGGCGCGTGGTATCGCGCACCAGGCGCTCTTCTTCGGTGAGCAGCGAATCGTACTGGATGAAATCGACACCGCGAAATTTGATGGCTGACATGATGGGTCTCCGTTGGAAGGCAAACATATGACGGTAGCAGGGCGAGGGGAGCGGGGTCAACGGAGACGAGGAGCGGGTGGTGCTTTACACAGTGTTTAAGACACTACCGAGGACCGGGTGCTGTTACTTGGGGCACGAGGTGACGTGAGAGTATTTCCTGGCGGTCTACGGGCGTTACCGCCAGGAGAAAGCGAAGGCAGACAAGGTTGGCTTCATACGGTGAGCACTACTCAGCAGCAGCTTTCCAAGATCAAAAAGCGCACAAGCGACTTTCAATTTGACGGGGAAACGTGATTACCGGCGCGTTACGTTCACCCCTCCGCTGCTTGCGTGATCGTTTCGATCGCCTCCACCTGCGCCAATGGACTGGCGGGAATTCTCGCAGGCGCGCCGCGCCAGGCACCGGCCCTGAACCCCTCCGTTACGAGCTTGAAAATAGTTCGCCGATTTTGCGCAATCACCTTCACCCACGCTGTTTTCCCCATCATCGGGAAATAGATGCCGCGGAAACACAGGCGCGCCAGAAAAATGTTGACGCGATAACCCAGCGGCTGGTCGCTCAGCGACTCGACCGCAGCCGCCAGCGCCTCCGGACTATAAGCCTGCGCCCAGCCTTGATCCACTTCAGCATGCGCTTCTTCGATGGTCATCTTCAGCGGCGCGTGGGCCATCGCAAACGGAATGAACTCCTGCCAATGCTTCGGCCGCGTCAGCCGCCCGGCTTGCTCCAGCCGCTTATACAGCGGAGTTGCGGGCAAAGGAGTGAGCAGCCCGAAGATTGGCAGACCTGGAGGCCAAGTCCGCACTTGCTCGAGAGTTCTCTCAGCGACCCCTACGGTGTCGTTGTCCATACCAAAAATAAACGACGTGATGGCATACACGTTGCGTTGTGCAAGCCGCTCCAGCACCGCAGCGTACTCACCCGGCTTGTTGAATCCCTTGTTCACATCTTTCAGATTGGCCGGGTCGATCGACTCCATGCCGATAAAAATCCACTTGCCGCCAGATGCCGCGATCAGGTCCACGAGTTCTTCGTCGCGCAATAAATTGGCGCTGATCTGCGCCACCCAATGCACCTGTGCTCCGGCGGCAATGATGTCGCGCAACAGCGATTTCGTGCGCTTGATGTTGATGGCGAAATTATCGTCAATGAAAAAAACCGCGATCTGGCCCTTCTCGCTGCGAGCACGGGCCTTCAACAGCAGCAGTTCATTCACCACGCTCTCATTGGTGCGGAACCGAATCGAATCCCCGAAAAATCCAGTTACGGTGCAAAACTCGCAGCCATAAGGGCAGCCTCGTCCGGATTCGACCGGAATAATGCGAAATGTTCCCCAGCCTTCTCCGATTTTTTGGAGCAGGGCGGTCGCGGCCTTCGGCACCAGGTTGAACTGCTTGAGATCGATCGACTGCCACGGGATCACCGGGTATTCTTTCAGCGAAGGCTTGCTCTCCTGGCCAAAGGCATCCACCGGCGTATAAATGTCTTTGAGTTCGCCACGGGCAGCGTCTTCAACAATCCGCGGCCAGATCGCGTCGGCTTCCCCCAGGGCGACAGCGTCGGCGTGGCGCGGCCCGCCATCTCGGCCAAGCGCTTCGTCAGCCATCTCCGTCACATGAGGTCCGCCCATCACCACCGGAACTCCCGTGGCCCGAACCGCATCGGCCATGCGATAAGCCTTGGCAATCATTCTGGTCATGGCGCCGATGCCGACCAATCCAATATTGTTGTCGCGCACAAACTGCGCGATTCCCGCTTCATCCATGGATTGGGCATTGCCATCCACCAACAGCACCTCATGGCCAGGTGGCGTGAGCGCCTGGAGCAGAAACATCCACAGATGCGGCATGAAATTTCGCGTGACGCCATTGTCGGGGTTATAAAGCAGAATTTTCATACGGTCCTTAACGATTTCGCAAAACGTCGCTCTGCTGCGTTCCTCACCACGACGAAGAAATCAGCGACGCCCTAACGGCAACTGCCGATTGTCGGGTAAATTATTAGAAAGTCTTTCGCTTGAAGTCCCAATCGTAGGTGCATTGCATACCGTGATCCTGGGCGACACTTCATTGGCAGACGTGCACACGGAGCAGGACAGGACACACCCCCACCCGCACAAATCTAAGCCGGCAAAGAAACGTGTGTCTGGTCAAAATTGAACACTTCCCTCGCGCGTAGTGCTTGTCGGTAGTGATCAGTGTGGTGTGCCGCAACACCTGCTGTGCCGCGATCAACCGCCCCGTGAGGTTGATGTGACTACAGGCCAGATCGAACTACCACACCCAATGCAGGCAGGGATTGCTGGGTTTGGTCAAACTGTAACAGTACCGAGGACCGGTAGTGGTGCAGTTTGGCTCACGCGTTGGGCCGTTTCAGTGAGAGATCCCTTCGACTTCGCTCAGAGCAGGCTCTTCGCTACGCCTGAGAAGCAGCTAGGCTGAGAATGGCAAAGTTGTCTAAAGGCCAAACTGCACCACTATCGAGAGGCGTCCTGTTTTGTCGGGACTCCGGCAGATATTGCAAGGGGCTGCGGCCAGCGTAGCTTGCCGCCGAGCTTCGTTCAGGCGGGACAGCCGAGGCGGCTGTCCTCACATGAGCATTTCTAAAATCCCGAGGGTTGCAGTCTTAATACGTGAAGGACTGAATCTCCGTCACGCCGGCGTCAGGACCATCCACGTAGCCGGACCGGTTGCCGGGGTGCAGTGCGATGTGCATCGCGACCACATTGAAAGCGTTGGAGAAACTGAATCCGTTCAGAATCTCCTGCAGTTCCCCGCCGACGTTGTAAACGTAGATCGTGCTGCCGCTGTCAGACGAACTGGAAACCGGTTGGGCGACCAGGAACAGTTTATGGATAGGGTCGTATTCAACGTCGGCGCCGCTGAAGAGCTGGTTCGAACCGGAACCCGGCAATACGACGGTGAATCCCTCCTGGGATGCGAGATTATAGAACTCGACGCTGGCGTCGTCTTCGCTGGTGGTGACGAAAATTCCGTCGGCGGAGTCGACCGCAATGCCGTTGATGAAGCCGAATCCCGCGTTGCCTGTGAACTCGCTGAAGGTGCCCGCCGCGAGATTGACCAGGCCAAACACCGGCCGGCAACCGAAGCAGCCATCGCCGCCACCTAAAATTGCCTGGTTGGTAGCGCTGTCGTAGGCGATGGGCGGAGGCACGCTGGCAAAGTTGAGGGAGTCGGTGATGTCCACGACCGGGCCGAAGGTATTTGCGGCGACGTTGGAGGAGAATACCCAGGGAATAAAATTTCCGCTGTTATCGTAGGCGAACACGGCAACGTTGGGCTCGCCCTGGCTGCGGCTCACCGCGCCGGGCATGATCAGATGTTCAGTTCCGCTGACAGGAGGAGTCCAACTGCCGGTCACCTTGTTGCCGCTGAGAGGATTCACGGTATTGAACGTGTCGGTGGCCACTCTGCCGTTGTGTACGTGCTGGTGCTCGAAAAGACCAACGCTCGAGCCCACCACGCCGAGCGTGATGAAATCATCCTGAGTCTGGGTTTCGATCACGACTTTGAGAATCTTCCCGGTGGTTTGAGAAAAAGTTTCAACCGCCGCCGTGAGGTTGCCGTTCGCCTGGGCGATCGCTTCGCTTAATATGCCTTCGCTGCCGTTCTGGTCGATGTCAAACCCGTAGATCTGCCCGCCAAACTTGCTGTGGACGATCACTTTGCCCGGCCCGATCACGGATTGGGACTGAGCGTTGTTCGCGGGATCATCGGCCTGGCCGAACGCTGCGGCGCCACATACGATGAATGAAGCTAGGATCAGCGACAAGCGCAGGGTACAGCCACAGAGCCGACTCTGGTTCCTTTGGTAGTGCATCTTAGGCTTTCTCCTTAGAATGACATTTCTCAAACGTAGTCGCGGCTGTGAATCGCCACTTCGCAAAGGTATGCCAGCGGGATGCGACGTTTGTCATGGTTTGGTCAAAACTTTGTCAAGGGACTGCGCCGGAAGAGGCAGCGCAAACCGGGCTCAGACACGGGGTTTGCTATGCGAGGCTCGCGCCCGGACAGCAACTGCCCAAGACAGCCAGCATGACCTTACTGTAAAATAAACGACGACGGAAGAGATAAAGAGACGCAGGCGGTAGGGTCTTCCAGAGTGGAGTCCAGGGTCTCCGGGACGAAGTCTTTTGGCTTGTGATTTCCGGGTTAGCTTTTCCCAAACATCCCATCCACAAATCCGCAGTGGCAGTAGCGGATTGCTGCGCAATTGAGATCAGGAGAAACGGAACATGGCAGTCGGCGCGAAGATCGCAAAAACGGCGGACCGGAAGAAGGTCATGGACACCAGCAAGAGCACGGATTGTCCCAAGTGCGGCAAAACCACGCGCATCGTCAAGCGCATGAAAGACCGCGAGCGCAACATCCCCGGCGGGATCTATATTTCCTGCTCGGCGTGTGAGTTCTACGAGAAGCTGTAGGGGCAGGATGGCTCCAGCCGAGCCCCAACGCCATGGTCAGCACCTGACCGGCAATTCCCTACACCGCAACCGTGACCGAAGTTTCCGTCCGGGTAACAGGCCGGTAAAGGGTGTCGCGCTCGATCGGTTGCCGTCCCGCGGCACGGATCAGGCGCTCTAGTTCTTCGCGCCGCATGCCTTGGGGCGTGGTTGCCCCGGCATCGTGGTAAATCTTTTCTTCGATCACCGTACCGTCCATGTCGTCGGCGCCGAAGCGCAGGGAAATCTGCGCGATCTTGGCAGTCATCATCTGCCAATAGCTCTTGATGTGCGGAAAATTGTCGAGCACAAGGCGACTGACAGCGATCTGCTTGATGTCCAACATGCCGGTGGTTTTCGGTAAATGCTGCAGCGGGGTGTTGTCGGGATGGAAAGCGAGCGGAATGAAGGTCTGGAATCCGCCGGTCTCGTCTTGCAGTGCACGCAACTTCAGCAGGTGATCAACGCGATCCTCGTCGTTTTCAACGTGCCCGTAGAGCATGGTCGCGTTGGATTTCAGGCCGATCTGATGGGCGGTCTTCGCTGTGTCGAGCCATTGGTCGCCATCGATCTTGTGGTCGCAGATGATGTGGCGCACGCGGTCGGCGAATATTTCCGCGCCCCCGCCGGGGAGCGAGTCCACTCCTGAGGCCTTCAGTTGTTCCAGCGTCTCGCGAATCGAGAGCTTGGCGCGCTTCGAAAGATACGCGACTTCCACCATGGTGAAGGCCTTGAGATGCACTTGCGGAAAGCGCTGCTTGAGGCCGGAGCAGAGGTCGAGGAAATACTGGAATGGAAGGTCGGGATGCAATCCGCCGACGATGTGAAACTCGGTGACGGCCTCGCTGTATCCGGATGCAGCGGTTTCAAAGGCCTCTTCGAGCGCCATGGTGTAGGCGCCAGGAGTATCTTTCTTGCGGCCAAAAGCGCACAGGCGGCAAGCGGCGACACACACATTGGTGGGATTGATATGCCGGTTCACGTTGAAATACGTTCTATCGCCATGCATGCGCTCGCGGACGTGGTTGGCCATCCAGCCGACGGCGAGGATGTCGCGGGTGCGGTAGAGAGCCAGGGCATCGGCCTCGTCCAGGCGTTCGCCCGCCATGACTTTGGCGTGGACCGGTTCGAGACGCGGGTCATCGGTCTGAAAGGTGTGCTTGGCTGACATCTGCTTTGATGATACCGCACGAGGTGCGTTCTTTCACAATGTCGCGGGTATCCAGAGGAATCACCTAGCGTAGATCCCGCAGGTACTTCCTAAACTCGTGCGCAGGATTCCCAGCTCGGACACATGGTATGCTATTTTATAGCATTTGTTGCTATAGGGGACCTATGAACATTTCGCTAACGCCGGAACTCGAACAGATGGTGGACAACAAGGTAAAGAGTGGGCGCTACGCGTCTGCCTCGGAAGTAATCCGCGAGGGCTTGCGGCTGCTCGAAGAGCAGGACCAACTCAAGCATCAGCGGCTGGCAGAAGTGCGGCAAAAGATCGACCGCGGGATCGAGCAACTAGATAGAGGTGAGGGCATTCCCGGACCGCAAGCGCGGGCGCAACTACGACGGGCAAGAAGCATAAAGTAACGCGATGTTTCCCTATGTTCTGGCTCCTGAGGTATTACAAGATCTGCAGGATATTTGGGATTTCATCGCTTCAGACAATGAGGTCGCCGCAGACAAGCTCGAGGATGAGTTCTTCGAGGCATTCGAGATGCTGGCTAAGCATCCGCACATGGGACACACACGATCCGATCTGACCGAACGAGATGTGCGATTCTGGCCAGTCGGCCAGTACTTGATCGTCTATCGTTAGTCTCAAAAAGCCGCTGGAGATTGCGGCCGTCTTGCACGGAGCGCGCAACGTCGCAGAAGTAATTCGAAGAAGGTAGTTTCCACTCTGTCCTGTACAATTTTCCTTCCGATGAGTTCTCGCGCAAAATGGTGGCTTGGGGTATTGGGCGTGATGCTGCTCGTTCTGGCAGCGCAGGCCGAGCCCGTGTCTACGCTAAAACCCACCGGCTACGTCAACGATTTTGCCAACGTTCTCAACCAGAACACGATCGCGCAGATGGACGAAGTCTGCCGGCAGATCGACGAAAAGGCGCACGCCCAGATCGCTGTGGTAACCGTCCATTCGCTCGATGGCTCTGATATCGAGAGCTACGCGGTTGATCTCTTCCATCAATGGGGAGTGGGGAACAAGGCCACCGATCACGGCGTTTTGATCCTGTACGCGATTGATGACCATAAATACCGCATCGAGGTTGGGTATGGCCTCGAAGGGATACTGCCTGACGGCAAAACTGGCGATATCGGACGGGAAGCGGTCCCGCTCATGCGCGCGGGGCAGTACAGCGATGCGCTACTGCTGGTGACCAACCGAGTTGCTCAAGTCATCGCCCAGGACGCAGGGGTTCAGCTCACGACCCCGCAACCGGCACCGGTCGCGGTGGAACGGCCGGACAAGGGCATATCCCCCGGCGGGATTCTTCTTTTGATTGTGGTCATCATTATCGTTCTGGTAACGCCGCTTCGAACCGCCCTTTTCTGGATCTTGTTTTCCGGAATCTTTCGCGGCGGCGGAGGCGGTGGAGGTTTCGGAGGTGGTGGATTCGGCGGCGGCGGGGGCTTCGGCGGTGGCGGAGGGTTTGGGGGTGGTGGCTTCGGCGGATTTGGCGGCGGCAGTTCCGGTGGGGGTGGCGCAAGCGGTAGCTGGTAGTCAACGAGGAAACAAATGGTTCCCGAAAAAAAGATTAATGAATTCGTCAGCCGGCTGCGGGATGCGGCCGGGCCTAACCTGCAGAGCGTGATCCTGTTTGGATCCGCGGCAGCGGGCGATTTTCATCCCGAGTTTTCAGACGTGAATCTCTTATGCGTGATTCGCGACAGCTCCTATCGCGGCGCTGCAGATTCTGGCTCCTGCGGTCAAATGGTGGGAGTCGCAGAAGCAGCCCGCGCCACTGTTCCTGACCATGGATGAGATTGAACATTCCGGTGACGTGTTCACCATTGAGTTATTGGACATGCAGCAGCACCACCGCGTACTTTTTGGCGAAAACGTTCTTAAGGACCTTTCCATTCCCGCCAATCTGCACCGCGTTCAGGTCGAATACGAGTTGCGCGAGAAGCTCACGCTGCTGCGCCAGCACTTGCTACTGGCCTCGGGCGACCAGTCGCGCCTGTGGGATTTGCTGCTGCAATCTGTATCGTCGTTCGCGACGCTTTTCCGCCACTCATTGATTGTGCTCGGTCACACGGCCCCGGCGAGCAAACGCGAGGCGGTGCAGGTGTTATCGAAACAGATTGGGTTTGACGCCTCCGGCATTCTGCAGGTTCTGGATGTGCGCGAGCACCGGTCTGAGCGGAGGCAACTTAATCTGGCGGATGTTTTCTCGCGATACCTCGCGGGGCTTGAGCACGTAACCTCGGCAATTGATAAGATGCTGGATTCGGGCAAGTAAAGTTTATGCAGAGATGGTCGTAGAGGATTTCCAGGAGAACTTTCATGGGCAAGGGATTGATCGCGGCGGTGGTAATTATGGCAATTTTGTTACTGGTTGTCTTTATCGTTTTTGGCCAGTATGTCAGCGTGAAGAACACGCTGGTCAGCCAAGAACGAAGTCGGTGAAAGCCGCATGGTCCCAGGTGGATATCGTGTTGCAACGCCGCGCCGACCTGATCCCCAATCTGGTGGAAACAGTAAAAGGCTATGCCCAGCAGGAAGTAACCGTGTTCGGCGATATCGCGAAAGCCCGCTCCGCCCTGCTTTCCGCCGGCACGCCCCAGGAAAAGATCGCGGCCAACGGGCAGCTCGATGGCGCGCTCGGACGCCTGCTGGTGATCGTCGAAAATTATCCGCAGTTGAAGTCCAACGAGAATTTCCTGCGCCTGCAGGATGAACTGGCCGGCACCGAGAATCGCATCGCGGTCGAGCGCAAGCGTTACAACGAACGCTGCAGGACTACAACACCTACGTCCAGCAATTCCCCAACAGCTTTTTCGCGGGGATTGCTGGATTCAAACCCAACGAAGCTTACTTCGAAGCCTCCCCCGGATCGCGCGAAGTCCCCAAGGTGAACTTCGCAAATCCGAGTTCCGCGGCTCCGCAAGGAGCACCACAGCCTGCGCCCGCGCATTAACCCGAACCCCTGAGGATCTTCGACGGCGGCGCCGTCTCGGCGGCGCTATGATCGAGATGGTCAGAGCCCCAGCTTTTTCCTCGCCAACGGACGCGCGAAAGCGTTCGTCGGGTTGTGGGAGTTTATCGCCAGCACTTGCCGGTAATAGTCCGTCGCCTGCGCTCCATCGCCGATCTTCTCAGACGACCCTCCAAGAAGGGCCAGAATCAGGGGATCATGCTGGTCCGACTTTCTGTAGATCGGCAATCGCGGTTTTGTAATCGCCAGTGTAGAAAGCGACGTATCCCGTCAGGTACGGAAAAAAACGAAGCTGATCGGGATTGTTCGCCTTGTCGAGAGCAACCTTGGCGGTGGCGATATGTTGCTGAGCTTCTTCCGCCTTGCCGCGGCGGGCCGCGATGCGAGCTTGGGCGTTTTCCCAGCGAAAGAGCCAGGGATTCTTGTCGGCTTCGCCGAGGTCGGCCTTGCGCTGGGCAGTTTCGTATCCCGCCTGATACCACTTGAGCGCATTCGCCGTGTCTCCCGATTCCAGACAGATCCGCGCGAGCTCGTTGGCGATCTCCGCAGCGCCGATGAAATCCTTGGCAAATATGCGCGCGTCAAAGACCTGCTGCTCGAACTTCGCGGCGTCCGTGGCATTTCCCTCAAACGCATACGAGATCGCCATGGCACGCCGGGCCTGCTGCAGGTTCGCGGCGGGAGCGACGTTAATTGCCTTATCGAGGTGTTGGCGAGCTGCGCTGTAGTTCCCTTTCAGGTCGAACGCGATTCCAGTCGCAAGTTCCAGTTCATATAGATTCGGCGACATC
>CAWAQH010000025.1:0-30000 GCA_963784085.1 uncultured Acidobacteriaceae bacterium
AGAAGTGAACGAGAAAAATTAGACCAGGAACTACCAAATAACTGAGGCGAAGAATCGATATGGCAAGAAGTCAGTTTTCTCCGCCGGAATCGTAGTGCTTTTCGTGGTGATCGGGGTGAACCTGGGCCGCGCGCGATCGCAGTCGGGAACGGCGACCGCTGCCGGGCCCAAAAAGGCGGAGGAGCAATTCAAGAACATCCAGGTACTTAAGGGGATTCCGGCGGACCAGGTAATTCCCGCGATGCAGTTCATCACGGCGTCACTGGGCGTGGAGTGTGAGTTTTGCCACGTGCAGGGCGCGTTGAGAAAGACGACAAGAAGACAAAGCAGACGGCGCGCAAAATGATGGCAATGATGTTCGCCATCAATAAGGACAATTTTGAAGGACATCGCGAGGTGACTTGCTACTCCTGTCACCGCGGCAACAGCATGCCGGTGGGGACGCCCGTGATCATGGCGGAAGAGGCGCAACCGGCGGCGGAAGCGAAGTCCGAGGAAAAGAAAGTGACGGCGAGGAAGCGAAGCAGGCAAGCGGGCCGACCGCCGATCAATTATTCGACAAGTATCTGCAGGCAGTGGGCGGCGCGGCGGCGGTTGACAAAGTCACGAGCCGGGTGATGAAGGGCACGATCACTTTCGGAGACAGGAATATCCCGATCGATATTTACTCGAAAGATCCGGACAAGCGGATCTCGTTCACGCACACGCCCGACGGAGACAGCGTGACTGCATTCGACGGCCACTCAGGGTGGTTAGGCTCTCCGGGGCGCCCTGCGCGGGATATGCATGGGCCGGAACTGGACGCCGCTGGCATGGACGCCGACCTTCACTTTCCCAGCGCACTTGAAGGGAATGTTCAGCAAGGCTGAGGCGCAAGGCAGGGAGAAGATCGGCGGGCGGAGACTTACGTGGTGTTTGGGGAGCGCGAGGGCAAGTCGCCTTTGATCCTTTATTTTGACGATCACTCCGGATTGCTGGTCCGGCTGGTGCGATACGCCGACTCGCCGCTGGGCCGGTTGCCCACGCAGATCGATTATGCGGACTACCGCGAGGCGGATGGAGTGAAGATTCCGTTCCGCTGGACTCTGGCGCGCACCAACGGGCGGTTCACAATTCAGGTCAGCGAGCTGAAGGTAAATGTTCCGGTGGATGACGCCAAGTTCATCAAGCCGCCGGAGCCGCAGAAGCCGCCAGTGAAGTAGCGGGCGGAGGGAGTGGAAATCAGAGAATCCGGTGAGAGTCTTCAGCGATTTTCTGAGGAGGATGGTCGCATGCGAAACGCATTCCGCATGGCTCCGGTCGCGATTGCCGTGCTGGTGGTTTTTTCCGTCGCGGCGCACGCACAAACCGGGGCGAGTGCGGCGGAGCAACAGCTATTTGCGTCGGTGAACCAGGCGCGCCAGGGCAAGGGGCTGGCGGCGCTGCGGTGGAATGACGCGCTGGCGACGGCGGCCCGGCGGCATGCCGCGTGGATGGCAAAAAAAGGCGAGGTGGGGCACGGGTTTGCCGGGGAGCCGGGCCTGCCGGCGCGGGCGACGCAGGCCGGCGCGAAGTTTATTTCGCTTGCGGAAAACGTGGCCCGGGGCGCGACGGTGGGAGCCATCGACGACGAATTTCTTCAATCCGCGAACCATCGCGCGAATATCCTCGATCCAGAGATGGATTCCATCGGCGTGGGCGTAGTCGAGCGCGGGGGCAAGCTATTTGCCGTGGTGGATTTTTCAAAGGCCCGATGATCCGGTGCTAGTATTTTCTGCTGCCGGCATTTTCTGACGCCCGGCATTTCTGCGGAGCAACATGAGCAATCTCAGATCGTTTCTTTCGTCATCTCTTCTCACGTCGTCCCTCCTTTCCTCGTCTCTGCTTTTTCTTTTGGCAATGCACGCAGGTGCTCCGGCACAGACATCCTCGCCGCCGACGCCGCATGCCATTGTGCTGCATGCAACGCGTCTGCTCGATATCAAAAGCGGGCGGATGCTGAAACCCGGCGAAGTGCTGGTGCAGGGCGACCGGATCGTGGAAGCGGGACAGTCCGTCAAGCATCCAGCGGGCGCGGAGGTGATCGATCTCGGCGACCGCACGCTGATGCCGGGATTGATCGACGCGCACGTGCATTTGTTCTTGCATCCCGGCGCCGAGGATCTGCAAACGGTGCAGGAATCCGTGCCACAGCGCACGATCATGGCGACTGCTGGCGGCGCGCGACGACCTGATGGCGGGCTTCACCGCCGAGCGCGACATGGGGACGGAAGGCGCCGGGTCGGCCGATACGGCGGTGCGCGACGCGATCAATCGAGGGCCTGGCATTCCGGGGCCGCGGCTGCGCATCAGCGGGAACGCGATCAATATCCTCGGCGGACATGAAGACGCGATCGGCTACAACCCGGCGCAGCATGTGCTGCCCAACGCCGACTATGCGAACAACGCCGCCGAACTCGTGGCGGTGATGCGCGAGCAATATAAGGAAGGCGCGGACTTCACCAAGATTTACGAGACCGGCCCGGATACGAGTGCACGACGGCAAGTTTTCCACCATCTATCAGTACACGGAAGCGGAACTGGAGGCGGCGGTGGACGAAGCGGCGCGGTATGGGCAAGCGCGTAGCGGTTCATGCCACGGGCGAACCGGGCACGTTGTTCGCCGCTCAGGCGGGAGTTGTTTCCATCGATCACGCCAACCAGCTCGGCGAAGAAACCATGCGTCTGATGCGCGAGAAGCAGATTTTCGCGGTGCCCACATTTACCATTTTCGAATATTTTGCGGAACATGCAGCCACGCCCGCGCAAGCCGCGCGCGAGCGCGAGATGCTGCGATTTGAAGCTGCAGGATTTTCGCAAGCAAGTCGCGGCCGGAGTTCCGATGGCGGTGGGCTCCGATGTCGGGCCGTTTCCTCACGGGACGCAGGCGCGGGAGTTTGTGCTGATGGTGAAGAATGGCATGACGCCGCTCGCCGTGCTGCAGGCGGATTTGGTGAATGGAGCGAAGTTGCTGGAATGGGACGGGCAGATCGGAGTGTTGGAGGCGGGATATCTCGCCGACATCATCGCTGTATCCGGCGACCCGTTGGAAGACATCGGCGCCGTGCAGAACGTTTCGTTCGTGATGAAGGGCGGCGTGATCTACAAGAAAGTAGTTCCCGAAACGCTGGGTAAGGAAGCTACTGAGAGAGGTTGCTCCCGACTTGCGAGAACACATTGGATGAATTCGCGCCGATCAGCCGGACGGTCCCGACGACAATAACGAGAACGACGGCCAGCATCACGGCATACTCCGCTATGTCCTGGCCCGCTTCATCTGACCAGAGCGTGCTTAGAAGTTGCTTCATCCCTTTTTCCCCTCAATCTTCGGGCTGTTCCCGACGGCTGCGCGGTTTGGATACGGCCCTGCCGGCGCCGGTTTGGTTCTGATGGTGTTCGCGGGGGATGTTTAGGACGAAAGTAGTGTCGCTCAAACTCGATAAGATCGGAATGGCTCGGATGGGGGATGCACAAAAGTAACAAGAAAGGCCATGGGAAGGCCATTGACGAATTGGATGGCTGCATGCGTCGCGGGCTGGCGAAAATGTATAGTGTGAATTGGGGATTTTGGCCACGAAAGCGGGCCATGCGGCCTGCGCGGGCCACGAAATACAAAATTGATCGACCTGATTCTATATTTCGCAGATGGCATTGCCGTGGTTGGAACGATCTGTTCGCTGGTGTTTCTGGGCCTGGCGACGGTTGGCGTAATCCGGTTTCGCGCGGACGCGCGCCAGCAAATCCGTTCCATTCCCGGCGACGCGCAACTGCCTGCGGTTTCCGTTCTCAAGCCCGTGCACGGGCTGGAAGCGCAGCTTAAGGAGAACATCGAAAGCTTTTTCCGGCAGGATTATCCGAACTTTGAAATTCTGTTTGCCGCCGACGAGGCCAACGATGCCGCGCTCGATGTCGTGCGGGAAGTATGTGGGCGCTATCCGCACATCCCCAGCCGGGTGCTGGTGACGGGTACGCCGTGGCCGAACCCGCCGGTGTACTCGTTTCACTGCATGGCGGAAGCGGCCGCGCACAACATTCTGGTTACGACCGACAGCGATGTCGAGGTTGATCCGCGGTATCTGCGGGAAGTGGTAGCGCCGCTGCTGGATCCCCAGATCGGCATGGTGACTTGCGTGTATCGCGGGAAGAATGCGGCCGGATTTTTTTCCGGCTTGACAGCCATCGGCATGTCGGTCGAGATGACGGCGGGAGTGCTGGTGGCGAATCTGCTCGAAGGAATGAAATTCGGATTGGGCCCGACCACCGTCGTGCGCAAGGACTCGCTGGCCAGCATCGGCGGCTACACCGACTTGAAGGATTACATCGCCTACGATTTCGCCGTCGGAAAACTGATGGCGAAGGCGGGCTACCAGGTGGTGCTGTCAGCCCACGTCATCGATCACGTAGTGAACCAGGGTTCATTCCGGCGCATGTGGCAGAACCAGTTGCGCTGGGCGCAGACCACGCGCTACTCGCGCCCCTGGGGCCATTTCGGAAGCGGGCTGATCTTCGCCATGCCATACGGGATCCTCGGCCTTGTCGCCTGCGGATTATTGGGACACTGGGGAATGGGATGGCTATTTCTTGCGGCGGCCGTGCTGAACCGGCTGGTCGAAGCGTGGCTGGTGGGCTGGATCGTGGTTCGCGATCGGCAGATACGGCGGGCGCCGTGGCTTTATCCGCTGCGCGATCTACTCGGGTTTGCGGTGTGGTTTGCGAGCTATCTGAACCTGCGCTACGTTTGGCGAGACAGCCGCTTCGAGTTGAAGGGCACGCGCATCGCGCTGCGGCAGACTTCGTCGAACAGCCGATAGCTGCGCAGAACGGTTGACCGCAGAGTGCGCAGAGGCTTCGCGAGCCGGTTTGTCTACGATCACCGGGAGATACATTCGGAGGTTTTCTTGCGCGTTTTTGTCACGGGTGCGGCGGGTTTTATCGGCAGCAACATGGTCGACCGGTTGCTCCTTGCAGGCCACACGGTCGTGGGGTTCGATAATTTCTCGACCGGGCAGCGACGGTTTCTCGAGCTCGCCATGGCGCACCCACAGTTCAGTCTGCGGGAAGCCGATTTGCTCGACCGGAAAAGCCTGGCGCAGGCGATGGAGGGGGCGGACTTGGTGGTACATTTCGCCGCCAATGCAAACGTCCGTTTCGGCACCGAACATCCCGGCAAAGATCTGGATCAGAATACGATCGCAACCTGGAACGTCCTGGAAGCGATGCGCGAGCGGAATTGCAAACGGATCGTGTTCTCGTCGACGGGATCGGTGTATGGCGAGCCGGAAATTTTCCCCACGCCTGAGACCTGCGCTTTCCCCATTCAGACTTCGCTGTATGGCGCGTCCAAACTGGCTGCGGAGGGCCTGATTCAGGCTTACTGCGAAGGCTTCGGAATGCAAGGCTACATTTTTCGGTTCGTCTCGATCCTGGGCGAACGCTATACGCACGGTCACGTCTTCGATTTTTACCAGCAACTGGCGGAGCATCCGGACCACCTGCATGTGCTGGGCAACGGCCACCAGCGCAAGTCTTATTTGTACGTGCAGGATTGCATCGATGCGATTCTTCTTGCCATTGACCGCGCGGCGGGCAAGGTGAACATTTTCAATCTTGGAACCGACGAATATTGTGAAGTGAACGATTCCATCGGCTGGATTTGCCAGCATCTTGGCCTGCATCCGAGGCTGAGCTACTCCGGCGGCGAACGCGGCTGGGTGGGCGACAGTCCTTTTATCCTGCTCGACTGCGCCCGCATTCGCGCTCTGGGGTGGCGGCCGCGATTGAGCATTCAACAGGCGGTGCTGGCCACAATCAAATACGTCAGCACACACAGCGCCGCGCGCACGATCTAGACGGTCTCGCTTCGCTCCATCGTCATACAATGAGTCTCGTGACGGAAACGCCGACACCCACAGCCACCGCTGACGCTTCCGGTCCCCGGCGCTTCACGCTCGGCCAGAGAATCGTTCTCAGCATCATCGTTGCCGCGGGATATTCGGTCATTCGCCTGCTCGGCGCGACCCTGCGCGTCTGCATCTCACACGAGGAGGGCGCACAGCAAGCTATCGACGAGAGGCCGGTGATCCTGACGTTCTGGCATGCCTGCCAGATACCCGCAACTTATGCGTACCGAAATTTCGGCGTGCGCGTGATGAGCAGCACCAGCTTTGACGGCGAGTACATGGGCCGCATCATCGGCAAGTTCGGATTTGTTGCGGTGAAAGGCTCCAGCAGCCGCAACGCGGTGCGCGCGCTGCTCGGCTTGCGCCGCGCGCTTAATCAAGGATGGGCTGTTGCTTTCACCCTCGACGGCCCGCGCGGGCCGCGCTACAAAGTGAAACCCGGCCCGGTCGCCCTGGCGCGGTCCACGGGTGTTCCGATGAGCGCGTTTCATATGGCGGTCGACCGCGCCTGGGTGCTCAATACCTGGGACGGGCTCATCATCCCCAAGCCGTTTTCCCGCGTGCTGCTGCGCTTCGGAAAACTCCTTCCGGTTCCGAAAGATGCCACCGATGCGGACCTCGAACGCTATCAGCAGGAACTGCAGGACGCGCTCGATCGCATCCGCGAATTCGCCGAAGCCAACGTGAACAAGGTCGGCACGCCGGAGTTTCCCTATTACAAACGGAGTTAGAAACGTCTACGCATAGGCGGGGTCCACGGGTAAAGAATCTCCGCCCATGCGAAGATAGAAGTTCGGAGCTTACAGGCAAGCGAGCACATGCAGACGTCAGGTCTACGCAGGGTATTCAAAGCTTTTCAATATCGAGATTTCCGGCTGATGTGGATCGGCGCCTGCACTTCGAGCGTGGGCACCTGGATGCAGATCGTGGCGCAGAGCTGGCTGATTTACCGCCTGAGCCATTCGTCCTTTCTGCTGGGGCTGGACCAGTTTCTGGGCGGGATTCCCATCTTCCTGTTTTCCCTCATCGGCGGAGTGGTGGCCGACCGCACCGAGCGCCGGAAGATTCTGCTGGTTTCCCAATACATGCAGATGGCGAGCGCGGCCGCGCTGACACTGCTGGTGGTAACCGGGACGGTGCATGTGTGGCACATCCTATTTCTTTCGTTCTTCTCCGGCCTGGCCCAGGCATTTGGCGGGCCGGCATATATGGCGCTGATCCCGACGCTGGTGGAGCGGGACGACATGCCGAACGCGATCGCGTTGAATTCGATTCAGTTCAACATGGCGCTGACCATTGGGCCGGCCTTTGCCGGCATCGCACTGGCGAAGCTGGGCGAATCCTGGTGCTTCGGGCTGAACGCGCTTTCGTTCCTTGCGCCGATCATTTCGCTTTCCATGATCTCGGCCCGGTTCCTGCCCGTGCCCACCACCGACACGATGTTCGGCAGCCTGAAGCAGGGCATTAAATTCGTTCGCAAGCAGAACGCGATGGTGGCTCTGGTGGTGCTGGCGTTCTGCATGACGGCTCTGAGCATGCCGACGCGGACCTACATTCCGGTGTTCGTCAAAGACATTTTTCATCGCGGGCCGGAGACTTTCGGCAACCTGCTTTCACTCATGGGAGTGGGTACGATCTGCGGCTCGCTGATTGTTGCCGGGATGGGCAACATCCGCAACAAGGGCCGCTTCGCTCTGATCGGGCTGATGTGCCTGGGGGCTGGGATTTCCGCCTTTTCGCTTTCGAAGTGGCTGCCCCTGAGCTATGCGATGCTGATGATCGTGGGGGCTACCATGATGGCGGTGTTCGCCACGGTGACTTCTCTGGTGCAGTTGATCGTGACCAACGAAATGCGGGGGCGGGTGATGAGCGTCTACAACTGCGCCTTCCGCGGCGGGATGCCTATGGGAAATCTGCTTTCCGGATGGCTGGTTCCGATGTTCACGGCGCCCGTGGTGCTGGCAGTGAATGGATTGCTACTGATTCTTGTGGCGCTGTATTTCATGCTGGTGCAACGGCGAGTGGCCGCGCTTTAAGCTGGGGCGCCTTGTAGTCGGGACAGTCCCGCGGAGCGGTTTGACTTCCACCGGTGTTCCCGGTAAATTCCTCGCACCAGTTTTTACTGATCGTTTATTTACTGTTCTTTGAAATGGAAGTTGAATGTCCTTCGGTTTGCGCGTCTTTGCCTTGTGGCGAAGACAGGGAAGCGGGTGCAATTCCCGCGCTGCCGCGCAACTGTAAGCGAGGAAACCGCAGTCGGCCACTGGGAGCAATCCCTGGGAAGGCCCGCTGCAGAATCCGGATGTACCGCGATCCGATAGGCGGTGCGTTCTCACTCGCAAAGCCAGGAGACCGGCGTAAACCGTCCACCTTAACCCCTTTCGCGTGAAAAGGAGGATGGTCATGCCTGCACTGCGTACGCTGTTGCTGCTTTTTGTGTTTCTTGCCGCGGCATCTGCCGCCGATCTCAAAATCAAAGTTGTCGACCCTCAATCCGCCGCCGTTTCCGGCGCGCAAGTCTCATTGCTGGCGAAGGGGACGGGCACACTGCTGAGAATTGCCACTACCTCGGCCGAGGGAACGGTATGGTTCAGCGATTTGAAACCGAGCGATTTTTCTCCAGGCAGTTACCAGATCCGGGTGCTGGCGGCGGGATTTGCCCCGCACACGGAAGCCGGCGCCGCGCATTCCGATATTGTCACCGTGCAGTTGCGGCTCGCGGTTGCATCCGAAACCGTGGTGGTGACGGCAACCCGAACTCCCACGCCCGCCGAGGACACCGGGGCCAGCATTTCGACGCTGGAGAGCGGGCAGCTCGAAAGCATGCAACCAATCGGCGCCGATGATGCCATACGTTTTCTTCCCGGCGCCGTGGTGAATACGGCAGGGCAGCGTGGAGGCTTGTCGTCCTTGTTCGTGCGCGGGGGCGAGTCGACCTACAACAAAGTGATTGTGGATGGTGTTGCCGTGGACAACCCCGGCGAAACTTTTGACTTTGGCACGCTGCCGCTTACGCAAGCGGATCGCGTGGAATTTTTGCGCGGTACGCAGAGCACGCTCTATGGGTCGGACGCGATGACCAGCGTGGTGCAGGTCTGGACGCGAACCGGAAGCACTCAGGTTCCTGAATTCCGGTTCGGCGCGGATGGAGGAAATTTCGGCACCGCCAACGGCTATGCGTCTTTGGCCGGCGCGCGCGGCCGCTATGACTACAATTTTTTCGGGAACCAGCTCAACAGCACCGGGTCGGGCGTGAACGACGCTTACTCCGATTCGCTGGCGGGCGCGAATGCAGGAATGGCCATCACCGACCGGGTCGGGCTGCGCTTCCGGTTTCGCCACTCCAACAGCTACACGGGATTACCCGGCGAGTGGAATTTTAACGGCGATCCGCTTCTGGCTCCCGATCCCAGCGAAACCGCGCACCTGAACAGTCTGCTGGGCAGCGTGGAACTCAGCGTGGCGGAGCCTTCCGGCTGGCAGCACCGCCTGACCGTTTTCGATTACCTCTACCGCTATACGGATGTGAATTTGAACAGCAACCCGGCCAGCTACGATGATTTTCCAGATACTTTCGAAACTCACGTCAACCGCGTGGGGGTTGAATATCAGGGAGACTACTCCGAGCGCACCTGGGCCCACACCACGTTCGGTTACCGCATCGAAAATGAGACCGGGGTTGTGAACGACCTGGATTTCCCCCCGCCCGCGCCAGGGCAGCGGCTGGATCAGGATGTTTACCTGCAACAGCAGTTGACGCTGGGCAGGCTCTCGGTAATCGCCGGTGGGCGCTTTGTGCACAGCAGCGCTTACGGCAATACGGGCGTGCCGCGGGTTGCACTCACTCTGCTGGCACTGCAAGGTGGAGAAGTATTTTCCGGGACGCGCCTGCGGTTTTCCTACGCGACCGGATTTATGGAACCTGCGCTCTACCAGACCTTTGGCGATGTTGCCTATGACTACGCTCCCAACCACGGCCTGTTGCCAGAGCGTACGCGGGCTTTTGAAGCCGGCTTTGAGCAGAAGCTGTTTGCCGGCCGGTGGGCGCTGAACGCTACTTACTTCAACAATCTTTTTCACGATCAGATCGAGGCCATCCCCACTCCGACGGGGGAATACGAGTTTTTCAATCTTGAGCAATCTTTCGCGCAGGGCGCCGAGGTTGAGCTGCAAGGAAGGCTGAACTCGAGATTGTCGCTGACGACGGCCTACACTTACACTTCGACCCAAATATTGGAAAACCCGGAGTGTACGGCGACAAACGCGTGCAGCTTTCCTTACGCGCCGGGAGATCCGCTGTTGCTGCGCCCCAAGCATTCTGCAACCACTCTGCTGAATTATGCGGGAAGGCGATGGGGAGCGAATCTGGCAGGAAGTTTTGTGGGTTCGCGCGCCGATTCTGACTTCGACGGATTCGGCATCACCCACGCCGCCGGCTATGTTCGCGCCGACATTGGGGGATGGTATGCCTTCAACTCACGGGTTACGGCTTATGCCAATGTTGCGAATGCGCTGGATCGCCGCTATAACGAAGTGCTTGGCTATCCCGCGCTGCCCGTGAACTTCCGCGCCGGCTTTCGCTTCCGCATTGGAGGAGAATAGCCGCACAGAAAAAGCTGCAGAAAAAAGAAAGGGCGCGAGTGGCGCCCTTGGCGGTCTCGACGAGCGATCTTAACTCGTAGCGACGCTAGCTCATATTATCCGGCGGCCTGCCCATGGAGATCGGCATGGATGCCGCCATCCTTACTTTTCCACCAAAATATTTTGTCCGCGCCAACAGCAGTTTCTCGATGTCGACTCCGGTCAGCGGCTGCTGGCGGCCCAGCAGATGCGTGACCAGGGCGATCTGAGCGAAGTGCTCCACGGTTTCCATTTTCATGTAGGCGTGTTCGACCGTGTCGCCGTAGGCCACCACGCCGTGATTCGACATCAGGATGGCGTCGTAGTGGGGGACGTATGGCTCGAGAGTCTTCGCCAGCTCCGAAGTGCCGGGCGTGCCATAACGCGCCAGCGGAATGCACCCCAAGCCCATGATCACTTCGCAAACCAGCGGCTCGGTCAGCGCCATGCCTGCGGCGGCAAACCCCGTTGCCGTGGGCGGATGGGCATGCACGATGGCTTGAATATCGGGCCGCATGCGATAGATCACCAGATGCATTCCGATTTCGCTGGTCACGTTCCGCCGTCCCGCGACCCGCTGCCCGTCCAGGTCCACGATCACCATGTCACTGGCCCGCATCGCTCCCTTACTCACACACGTGGGGGTCACTAAAATGCGGTCGTCCTTCAGCCGGACCGAAAGATTGCCGTCCATTGCCGCCACGAACCCACGTTGATGGAGCATCCGCCCGTAGCGGATAATTTCTTCCCTGTGCTTGCGTTCCGTGGACGTGGGCATGGAAACTCTCTCGGGGGAAAAAGTGGACAGTAAGGCGGCTACATCTACCGCCCCCGCATAGTACCGCACCCTGGGGCGAACAGACAAACCAAATTTTACAAGATTAGCCGGCAATCTGGGCAGAAAAGGCCATTGTCGCGAACGGCCCGTTGGCTCGAGTCCGAATTTCTACTGTAATCTGACTGCGTGCTGGTTTCCGATTTCAACTTCGATCTTCCTGAAGAACTCATCGCCCAGGAACCCCCGGCTGCTCGCGATGGCTCGCGGATGCTCCATTTGGAGCGCAGCTCCGGGCGTTACCGGGACCGCACATTTCGTGATTTCCCCGAGCTGCTCCGGGGGGATGATCTTCTCGTCTTTAACAACACCCGCGTTTTTCCGGCGCGACTTTACGGCCGGCGCGAAGGCGCGAGGGCCCAGCCCGTCAGCCGGCGCAATCTTATTTTGGCGGAGCGCGAATTCCTCCAGGGCCGCATTGAAGTTTTTTTGACGCGCCAGCTTTCTAGCGATCCCAACGACTGGGAGTGTCTGGTGCGGCCCGGCCGCAAGATCGGCGTTGGGGAACGTCTGTGGTTTGGCGATGGCATGACGAATTGCAGGCCGAGGTTCTGACGCGCGCCGAATTCGGCGAGCGGCGAATCCGCTTTCAGCCGGCCGGCGATTTCTACGAGACGCTTGATCGCATCGGCCATATCCCGCTGCCGCCTTACATCGAGCGTGCGGATTCCTCTGCGGATCGCGACCGTTATCAGACTGTCTATGCGCGGCAGCGAGGATCGGTTGCCGCTCCCACCGCGGGCCTCCATTTCACTCCGGAAATTCTCGAGCGCATACGCCAGCGCGGCATCGAAACTGCCGAAATCACCCTGCACGTTGGGCTGGGGACTTTTCAGCCGGTGCGAGTCGACCGCGTGGAGGACCACAAGATCCATTCCGAACGCTACGAAATCTCGACCAGCGCAGCCGGCGCCATTAATGATGCGCTTCGCGATTCCCGCCGGATCGTTGCTGTCGGCACCACCACGGTGCGTGCCCTCGAACACGCGATACGTCTCGGTGCGGGGACCATTTCCGCCGGTTCGGCCGCCGCCGACATCTTCATCCATCCGGCCCCGATCCATCCGGCCTCGGACAGTCCGGATGAACGCGGCTTTGAATTCAAGGTGGTGAACGCCATGCTCACCAATTTCCACCTGCCGCAATCCTCATCTGCTCATGCTTGTGAGTGCCTTCGCCGGACGCGGAAATGTGCTCCGCGCCTATAATCACGCAGTCGCCGAGCGTTATCGTTTCTATTCTTATGGCGACTGCATGTTCATCGAGTAAGCTAACGGTCCTGCGCTATACTTTTTCGGGTTAGAGCAGTTCGCCATGTCCACTGCACAGAAACCCATCACGATCCAGGATTTCGTCACGCAACTCCGAACCTTCCCGGAGTCCGCCTTTGATCGGGTCGAACAATTGCGCCAATTTTTGCAGGACACACCGGTCAATGCCAACTCACTCTCGCCTTATCTCACGTGGGATCGCCAGCACTACACCCGCAACCTGATCGACAAGACTCCGTTCTACGAGTTAATCGCCATATGCTGGGAGATGGGCCAGGCCAGCTCCGTCCACAACCACAAAGACCAGAACTGCTGGATGGCCGTGCCGATCGGCCGCCTGCAGGTGGAAAATTTTCACGTGATGCATCAGGATATTGCCCCGGCAAGAGCACGATCAAAGCCACGGAAATCGTGGAGATGAATCTGTCGCAACCCTGCGCCGTCGACCCGCTGGAGCCCGTGCACAGGGTGCTGAATCCTCGTGAGTTCAACCAGCGTGCAGTAAGCCTGCATGTGTATTCGCGCCCGTTCGACACTTGCGTGGTTTATTCGGCGGAACAGGGCACCTGCGGCGAAATTCAATTGCACTACACCACCGAGTACGGCAAACCGAAGTAATCGTCGTTTCCATAAGGCATCTGGATTCCCGCGCACTCCCAGCGAATAATCTCGGTGGGAGTGTGTATGAAACGAGTCCTACAGTCGGCGATCATGATTGCAGTGCTGATCATCGGCTGGGCTTACATCGGCGGACATTTATCCAGAACGCCCGCCCAGCCGGCTACTGCGCCGATTGCGCGAGTGGAAGAAGCCGAACACGTGGAGAGCTCTCCCGTGGGCACCAGCAGCCACATCGTGCAAAAGACATTTTCGGTGGCGCAAGTAGTGCAATTCCCTTTTTCCGTTCCAGCGCACGCCGCAACTCCGCGTCTGCACGGAACCTTTCGAGCCTACGTGCAGCAGGAAGTGGGCCCCTACGACGGCAAGCCCGCCGTCATCGACTTGATGCTGTTGAATGACGAACAATACGGCGTGCTTTCCTCCGGCCATGATCCTGAGGTTCTTTTCTCGAGCGAACCCTCCGACGCTCAGGACGTGAGCTTCAATCTCTCTCCCTCCCTGGCCCAGCCGGTGAAATACCATCTGGTTTTTCGCAACGCGTCCGGCGGGGCTCCCAAAAAAGTGGTGAAGGCCGACTTCACCGTGGATTACTAGCCCCGCGAAAACTTCGCGCCATGCTGAGCGGCTCGCGCTGCTTACGCTGTCTCCGGCTGCTAAACTACCCACTTGCCTCCCCGAGCGAAATCTCCGGAACTCGATGTCTGCAACGCGCTCCGCGCAGGCGTCCGATCCGATCGCATCTTCCTCATCGACACCATGTCGTTTATTTTCCGCGCCTACCACGCCATGGCGCGGCAGCGCTCGCGGATGTCGACCAAAAACGGATTTCCCACCGCCGCCATGCTACGTCTTCGTCAACATGTTGCGCAAACTGCGCGACGATTTTTCGCCCGAATATCTCGCCGCGGTTTTCGACGTAGCGCGCCAAGACTTTCCGCGCGACGCAGGCAGAGGCCATGACCACGTCCGCAAGTTCGACATCAAGACGCAAACTTTCACCGAAATGGAATACAAAGGCTACAAAGCCAATCGCGCCGCCATGCCCGAGGACCTTGCCCAGCAGATTCCCGTATATTCGCCGCGCGCTCGAAGCCTATCGCATTCCGATTCTCGAACTGGCCGGCTTCGAAGCCGACGATGTGATCGGCACTCTGGCCCGCAAAGCTGCGGCGGCAAACATCCTGTCTACATTGTCAGCTCGGCGACAAAGACATGATGCAACTGGTCAACGACGAAGTGCAGATTCTGAACCCTCCCAAAGACAATCTGATCTGCGATGCCGCCAAGGTTGAAGAGATTCTTGGGTGTCCCTCCCGCGCGCGTCATCGACATCATGGCTCTCCGCGGCGACGCGGTCGACAATATTCCCGGGCGCACCTGGCATCGGCGACAAAGGCTCGGTCGAAATCATCAAACGCTTCGGCTCCGTGGAGCAGGCGCTCGACCGTGCCAACGAAGTGGAAAAGAAAACTTATCGTGAATCTCTGCAGAACAATCGCGACACAATTCTGTTCAGCAGAGCCATGGCGACCATCGACACCAACGTTCCCGTCGAACTTGATTTGAGGCGATGCGCGCCGGCCAGCCTGACGTTGATCTGCTGCGCGAGCTGTTCACCGAACTTGAATTTACTTCGCTCCTGAAGGAGTTATTGCCGGAAGTTCAAGTCACTGAAACCCACTACAGGGAAGCCGAAACCGCCGCTGACATAGAAAGCGTGGTGAAATCTCTTGCGCCAGAATCGGCTCTGGCCATCGCGATTGAACAAGATCAGACAGGACCACCTTCCGATGTAGAAGAAGAGACAGCCGAAGAAGTTCCGCAAACCGGCATGCTGGCGCTTACCGATGACAACGAAACTGCCCGACCTCCTGAACCTGCGTCACGGCGCGCGGCGATTTCTGCCGCCGCGGGATCGGCGACCATCGTGACATTCGATTCCGGGAGTGCAGGCACAAGACTGCGCGAAATTCTTGCGGCCGAAACAGCGAAATCCATCCACGATTACAAATCGGCAATTCATGCGCTCGATTTTCTGGGCATCTCGCTGCATGGCGTGGAGCACGACCCCATGCTCTATTCGTACTTGCTTGACCCGACCTACACTTCGCATCGCTTGGATGCGGTCGCGCTTCGCCGCTTCAATCTGAAGCTAAGCGGCGATCTGGCCGAGGCCGCCGACGCAACCGGGCGGCTGGCAGCCGTTTTGCGCGAAGATGTGAAGCAGGCAGGACTCACCAAGCTGTATGAAGAAATGGATCTTCCGCTGGTTCCGGTGCTGGCGCGCATGGAGCAGGCGGGAGTGAAAATCGATACCAGCGCGCTTGCGAAAATGTCGCTGGAACTCGAGCGCGAGATCGGCATTCAAGCCAGGGCCATCTACGAAGCCGCCGGCTCGGAATTCAACATCGGCTCACCCAAACAACTCGGCGATGTGCTCTTCAATAAGATGAATCTTCCCCGGCCGGTGAAGTATGGCAAAGGCCGCACCATATCGACGGCTGTCGATGTGCTGGAAAATCTTGCCGACGATTATCCTATCGCCCGCATGGTCCTCGACTACCGCCAGCTCACCAAGCTGAAGTCGACTTACGTCGACACGCTGCCGGCGCTAATCAAAGCGGCCACGGGGCGCCTGCACACCACCTTTGGCCAGACCGGCACGGCCACGGGGAGGCTTTCTTCGGCGAATCCGAATCTGCAAAACATTCCCATCCGTACCGAACTCGGACGCGGCATTCGCGCCGCCTTCATCGCCGAGCCTGGCCATGTTCTGCTCACCGCGGATTATTCGCAGATCGAGCTCCGCCTGCTCGCGCACTTCTCGCACGATCCGCTCCTGGTCGAGGCTTTCCGGCGCGGCGACGACATTCACACTTTAACCGCGTCGCAAGTCTTCGGAGTCCCGCCGCTCATGGTCACGCCCGATCATCGCCGCCAGGCCAAGGTCGTCAACTTCGGCATTGTCTACGGCCTCTCCGCTTTCGGGCTTTCGCAGCAACTCGGCATCGAGCCCGCCGAAGCGAAATTGTTCATCGCAAATTATTTCGAGAAATACAAAGGCGTGCGCGCTTTCATCGACCAGACCCTCGAAGAAGCCCGCCGCGACCTGAAAGTGAAAACTCTCCACGGCCGAGTGCGGCCCATTCCGGACATCAACAGCAGAAACGCCAACCAGCGCGGCTTCGCCGAACGCACCGCCGTGAATACGCCATTGCAGGGAACCGCGGCAGATTTGATCAAGGTGGCGATGATCAGAATCGATTCAGCATTGCAGGAACGAAAACTGAAGTCGCGGATGACCCTGCAGGTCCACGACGAACTGGTCTTCGAGGTCTCCGAGAAAGAAGTGGACGAGATGCAGTCGTTAGTCCGGGAGCAGATGGAGAAGGTTCACGCGCTGGCAGTGCCGCTGCAAGTGGATATGGGGTTAGGTCCGAACTGGAGGGATTTGGAATAGGGAGTGGCAGGGCTCGTGTTATACTATAATATAACTTAGGAGAACGGCCATGCACACCACCAACCTGCGCAAAGTCGGCGGCTCGGTCATGTTGGCCGTCCCGCCCGCGCTGCTCAACGTCCTGCAATTGCAACCTGGTGCGAAGGTCGGCATCGCAGTGGAAAGCGGCCGTCTCATCGTTGAGGCGCGGCCACGTCCACGTTATTCCCTGGACGAACTGCTGGCTCAATGCAATCCCAAGGCGCGGCGTTCGAAGCGAACTTTGAAACAACGCTCGAAGCAAGAACGTGAATGGCTTAGCAGCAAGCCCGTTGGACGCGAGCTCATCTGATAAGACCAGGCATGAAGCGCGGCGAAATCTGGCTCGTCAGTCTCGATCCTTCATCCGGCCATGAGCAAAAGGGCCGCCGCCCAGTGCTGATCGTTTCTCCTGAGTCCTTCAACCGGATGACCAAGGTCCCCATAGTTCTGCCCATCACAAGCGGTGGCAATTTCGCGCGCATGGCAGGTTTTGCCGTGCCCATGACGGCAGCCGGGACCAAAACTTCGGGGATCATACGCTGCGACCAGCCTCGCGCCCTCGATCTCACCGCGCGCGGCGGCAGGAAGCTGGAAAGCATTCCAGACGCAATCATGGGCGAAGTGCTGGCAAGGATCTCGCCGATATTCGAGTGAAAGAGATTTCAGAGCGATCTCTCTGAGGCAAAATCTAGACCTTCAGCAACTCCATTCGCCGTTTGCTTTCCGCGACGCCAGCCTCGACATGAACGTCCGCGTAAAGCTTGCCGGCTTCCTGCCATTGCGCCCGCGCTTCCTGAACCTCTCCCGCTGCCTCTTTCAGCAGCGCCCACCCGCGCAGCGCGTTTGCCAAATCCAGCGGCGGAGTCTCCGGATGAGCCCGGTATATTCGCAAGGCTTCGCCATAACAAGTCTCGGCGACCGGGTGATTGCCTTCATGACGTTGGATATCCGCCACATGCCGAATCGTATGAGCCAGCTTGAGCGGATTGCCGTCTGCGCGATAAATAGCC
Source organism: uncultured Acidobacteriaceae bacterium (assembly GCA_963784085.1). Classification (GTDB taxonomy): domain Bacteria; phylum Acidobacteriota; class Terriglobia; order Terriglobales; family Acidobacteriaceae; genus Sulfotelmatobacter. The sequence continues at coordinate 17,757 of CAWAQH010000025.1, forward strand.
ACCGCCTCCTCATAGTGCCGAAGCGCGGCATTGTTGTGATGCAGATCTCTCTCAATCTGGCCCAGATCGGCGAGAGCTCTCGCTAATTCAGCGCGTTCGCCGCCCTCCCGGCAAAGCGCACCCGCCTCGACCAGATGACGCTTGGCATCGTCGGGTCGATTGTCTCTTCGCGCCTGTAGAGCTTGCTTGATCAGCCGATCGGACTGTTCGCTCATTGTTCCCTCCTCCGCTCAGGCTCCCAGCGTGTTCTGAATTGCTTCGGCAATGCCGGCCGCCAACGCCCGCATCATCTCCTCCGACTCGGCCTCGACCATGACTCGCGCCAATGCCTCGGTTCCGGAATAGCGCACAACCACGCGGCCATTTCCGGCCAGGGCGCGCTCGGCGGCTTCAATCGCGCGTTGCACCGCGGGCACCTTCTCGAACGGAATCTTCGCCCGCACCCGCACGTTCTGAATTTTCTGCGGAAACACTTTGAGGTCGCCCACCAGGTCGGCCAACGACTTCGCCGATCGCACGATCACATCCATCACGCGGAGCGCAGTCAGCAGGCCGTCTCCGGTGGTGGAATCGCCGTCGCGAAAAATAATGTGTCCCGATTGCTCCCCGCCCAGCGCCGCGCCGGTCTTCAGCATTTCTTCAAGAACATACTTATCGCCGACATTTGCCCGCAACATGCGAATGCCGGAATTCTTGAGCGCACTCTCAAGCCCCATGTTGGACATGGTGGTCGCGACTACCGCATCCCCGGCCAGCTTGCCCTGTGCCTTCAAATCCCGCGCCGTCAGCAGCAGTGCGCCATCGCCATTGACCACATGCCCGGAGCTATCGCAAAACAAAGCGCGGTCGGCGTCGCCATCAAAAGTCACGCCCAGATCAAACTTTCCGTTGGCCACGGCCTTGCCCAACGTCTCAGGATGCAGAGCCCCGCAACCTTCATTGATGTTTCTTCCATCGGGAGTTACGTGAATGAACGTTGCCTGAACTCCGAGGATGCGGAATAATTCTGGCGCCTCGGCCGCCGCCGCGCCGTTGGCGCAATCCACCAGCACACGCAACTTGCTCAAGTCAGACGGCACGCTGTGCACGAGCGACTCGATGTAGGCCTTGCGCAACGCCGCCTCGCCCGGAAGGGATGGGCCGGCAACTTTCAATGCCGTATCGTCGGCCGCTCCCGGCCTGGCTAGGAGCGCGAAGATTTCTTTTTCGACCGCCAGTTCGCGCTCATCCGTCAACTTGAACCCGTCGCCGGAAAAAACTTTGATCCCGTTGTCGGTCCAGGGATTATGCGACGCGGAAATGACCACGCCCGCGGCAAAACCGCGCGCCCGCGCCAGATAGGCCACTCCGGGCGTGGTGATGATTCCGGCGCTGTGCACTTCCACGCCCACCGCAGCCAGTCCGGAGGCCACGCGGTCCGCAATCCAGCCGCTGGATTCGCGCGTGTCCTGCCCCATCACCGCCTTCGCCTTCCACGATCCGCGCAGCAGATCATGCCCGAGCGCCCGCCCGATTAGAAATGTGCTTTCTTCGGTCAACGGAAATTCGCCGGCCACGCCGCGTATGCCGTCGGTGCCAAACAATTGTCGGCCTTGATTACTCATAAATTCCAGAGCTGCCTGCCATCCATTCACAAACTGTCATCCCGCCGCCGCGAGTTTACTTCGCGTTCGCCGGCCCGTTGGCTTCCATAATCACCGTGATTCGCACCGGTGTTGGCTGCACCACCTGCACCAGAGCATCCGAGATATACGCATTGGTCACGAACGTCGCCTGCGTCTTGGTTCCCGAGGCATCGATCGGGTCGGTGGTTGCGGCTTCGACGACTTCCACATGATGCTGGGGTCCGGTGATGGAGATGTTCTCGGGCTCTACGAGCACGCGGGCGATGTGTTCCCCTGCAGCAAAATTGCCGTGACCCGAGGACGAACGGGCACATCGCGCGTGAGCCGCATATCGAAACTGAGATGCACCTGCCCCGGCACCACTTGCACCACACGCAAATCGCGTTGCACATGAATTTGCCGCGAGGTCAGATCAAGGTGCGCTCGCCGGGTTTGGCATCGCCCATTTCAATTCCGCATGGATGTCGGTAGAGCGCAGTTGCCGGATCAGCCGCTCCGGCCCACGAACCCTGATTTGCGCTTCGGGAATGGTGATTGAGCTGATCTCCAGATGCGGCGGGACATGCTGAAATTCGATGGGGACACGGATCGGCGACCTCCGCCGGCTCCTGATCGGGAGAGATGGCAAGCCACAGCCCTGTCGCCAGCAGCAGCGACAAAATTTTCAGCCAGAAGTTATGTAGCACCCAGCGCTCGCAAAAGGTCCTTCATAGCGGGCGCTCCGATTTCCGTCTCGGAGTCTTCATCGGCTCTCGATGGCGCTGCGGCTCGCAGGGGCGATGCGCCAAAATCCGATTCATCGTTTTGCACCACCACCGTGGGTAACGCCACCGGCGACATATAACGGCGCAGTTCGCGCTGAGAATGTCGCGCAATTGTTCCACGGTCAGATCACGTTCAATTTTGCCGCCAACCGCCATGCTGATGGCGCCCGATTCTTCGGAAACAATGACGGCGATGGCATCTGTTTCTTCGGTAATGCCAATGCCGGCGCGATGGCGTGTACCCATTTGCGTCGAGAGCACTGGGTTCATTGAAAGCGGCAGAAACAGGCGGCGGCGGCGAGCCGATCTTTCTGAATGATCACGGCGCCGTCATGCAGCGGAGCGCTGGGCCGGAAAATTGTCGCCAGGAGATCATAGGAAAGCCGGGCATCCATCGCGACGCCGCTTTCGATATAGGTCCGCAATCCGATCTCGCGCTCGATCACCATCAACGCGCCGGTCTGATGTTGCGAAAATAAATTTGCGGCGAGCACAATGTCATCGTAGGAATCGCCCTCGACCGTTGATCCGCGCAAGAAAACTCACCCGGCGGCCCAAGTCTGACAACACATGCCGGATCTCCAACTGAAATACCACGATCAATGCGAACACGACGTAGGGCAGCAAATGGCTGACCAGCCAGTTCAACGTGACCAGCTCGCCGATGCGCGCCAGATAGAATGCGGCCGCTACCGCTGCCAGACCCGCGAGCATGGGCGCAGCGCGCGTGCCACGGATCATGACCAGCACTTCGTAGATGATCAGCGCCACCAGCAGAATGTCGAGTACCGTAAACGACACTCTCGACCATGGCGCCATCAGTTGCGTCACTGGATTTTTTCCTAGTTGCCAGATACGGAACCGAACCCTACATTCTAATGCACTGCGGGCGAACAGATGATGGCAAGAGTTCAGACAATCGGGATTGGGTCCTGGGAACTTGAAACCTACGGTTTTTTCGCGTGGTCTTATCGATTTTTCGGCCAGCACGATGCGGCGTACGTGGCTTCATTGACCGTGGCAGTAATTTCCCCACGCGCCGACGGGCGCTGAAATTTCTTCGCCCGCGTTTCACTTGCTCCGCATCCTTTACTAAGTTCCCAGCGCCATCAAATACCAGCGCATATCCGCGCTCCAAGAATCGCCAAGGGCGAAAGCGCTTCCAGAGCCCGCCCCATGCGCTCAAGGCGGAATTTATTCTGCAGCAGTTGATTCCGCATGGCGGAGGCCATTGCCGCCGTCCCCGCCTCCAATTGTCTGCGCGTATCCGAGCAAGCACGCGCCGCAAATCGTAGTGACTGAACCGCTGCCGAGATGGCCTTTCAACGCTTGCGCATGCTGATTCCAGCGTTGCCACTCGCCGCGCTCCAGGCGAAGGTGAGATCGTCGAGCTTTCTGCTGCCGCTGCCGGATCAAATCCATCATGCGAGCGAATGCTCCGTCCTGCGCGCGTTGCATCAGAGCGTGGCGGGCCTCCAGCAGACGGCGCTCCATCGCGCGCACCAGCCGCTCCCGCAACGACTGCCGCCTGATTCTCCACTTCAACTCGTGATCGGATCACCAACTCCGCCGCTGCCGAAGGGGTAGGCGCGCGCAGGTCGGCGACAAAATCCAAATGGTGAAATCGGTCTCATGCCCCACCGCCGAAATGACTGGAATCCGGGACGCACGCCACGGTCCGTGCCAAGGCCTTCATCATTGAAGGCAGCCAAGATCTTCCGCCGAGCCCCCACCGCGCCCCACAATAATGACTTCCACGCTGCGGTTGCGTCGCCTTGAACTCATTGAAATACCGTACGCCGCTGGCGAGTTCAGCAGCCGCAGAATCGCCCTGCACCTGCGCGGGATAAATCACCACATTCGCCGTGTGATGCCGCCTATGCAAAATGTTAAGGATGTCGCGCAGCGCCGCCGCCTGCGGCGAAGTCACAATTCCAATGCGCGATGGCAACGTCGGAATCGCCTTCTTCCGCTCCGCCGCAAACAATCCTTCGGCTTCGAGCTTGGCCTTCAGTTGCTCGAAGGCAACCTGCAATCCGCCCGCGCCCTTGGGCTCAATGTACTCGGCGGCGATTTGCAATTCGCCGCGATCTTCATAAATCGTTACGCGTCCGCGCACCACAACCTGCATTCCGTCGGCCGGGCGAAACCGCAGCAGCCGCGCCTTCGAACTGAACATCACTACCCGGATCTGCGCATTGCCATCTTTCAGCGTGAAATAAAGATGCCCGGAATCCGGCGCGCGAAAATTCGAGATTTCGCCCTCCACCCATGCGTCGGAATATTCGCGCTCCACATGAGTGCGAACTGCGGCGACCAGGCCGCGTACTGTCCACACGCGCCGCTCCGGCGGCTGGAACCGAAAACCAAGTTGATCAGTCAAAGACATCGTGTCAGTCGCCTATGCTCTTCCGTCTCTTACTTAGCGCCGCTTCAGGGCCTCCAACTCATCCAGCGTGCGCGGCCAGTCCGATCCCAGCAGGCGTGACAAACTCCGGTCCGCCAGAACTTTTCCTGCCGGTCTGGCAGCGCGCGCAGTAGTTGGTTTCCTTGTCGGCATAACGAATGCGCTAACACTTTTTCTCCGCAGCGCGGGCAAGGCTCCCCATAACGGCCATGTACCGCCATCCCAGCCCGAAACGCGGTAACTTTTTCCGGAAAACTCGCGCGCGCCTCCGCCTGCAAGCCGATCGATCCACAACTTCAAAGTCTGCCGCGCAGCCGTAAACAAACGCTCCCACTCTTCCGGCTTCAACTTCTGAGTCTGCGTGATGGGAGACAGCTGTGCGGCATGCAGAATCTCATCCGAATAAGCGTTGCCGATACCGCTCAACATTCGCGGATCGGTCAGCGCCCGCTTCAGCGTATGATTCTCGGCCGTCGAGCCGCTCGCGAAACGTGTCGAGATCGCTGGCGAAGATCTCGATCCCGCCCGGATCGAGCGAACGCAAACTTTCTTCACCGCTCAGAACATGCAGCGACGCGCGCCGTTTCGATCCCGCCTCGGTGAGAACGAGCGAGCCACCGGAAAGTCGAACGCCGCCAGATTCTGACGTCCGGACAACTTGGCGCCTCGCGCCTTCCAATGCAGCCGCCCCGCAATCATCAGATGCAGCACCAGCCAGAGATCGCCATCGAGCCCGATCGCGATGCGCTTGCCGACGCGCCGCAACTCGCGCACCATCCGCCCTTCAGCCGCCTCGACCGGCGGTTGTACCGTTCGCAGCAGAAAAGCACTGGCGAGCCGCACCTTTTCGAGCGGCTGGCCCACGATGCGCGGCTCAAGGGCAGTGATATAAGCGCTGATATCCGGTAACTCAGGCATGACGGTGGTTTACCGCGTGTCGCTTTTCTTCGTCACTTTTCTTCGTCATCACTCCGCACGATACACAGTTTTTCCTGACACCATTGTCCATAGCACCTTGGTATCCCGCATCTGCTCGGGAGAAACCGTCAGCACATCGCGATCGAGCAGAACCAAATTTGCCCTCTTACCCGGAGCGATCGTCCCCATCATGGAACTCAGATTCATCGCCCGCGCGGAATTCCGCGTGTAGGCATAGAACATGGCTTCCCGGGGCATGGCCTGCGAAGCATCGAGCACGCCCTCGGGCCCCTTGCGCGTCTCGGCCTGATAAATCGCGCGAAACACGTTTGCGGTTGAAACCGGCCAGTCGCTGGCGCCGGAAATCATTCCGCCGTTATCCAGAATGGACCGTGCCGGATACTGCCACTTGTAAATCTCCGCGTCTACGTAGGGCTTCACAATTTCAATCGTGTCCTGGCTGGCCTCAGCCCAGAACAGTTGTAGCGCGCTGATCACGCCCAGTTCCCGGAAGCGAGGAAAATCCTCGGGCCGCACAAACTGTTCGTGCGTCAGAATATGCAAAATTCCGGAATTGCCGTTGGCCTTGCGCGCTGCCGCAATTCCATCCAGCGCCGCCTTCACCGCGCCATCCCCAATCGCGTGCACGTGAACGATCAGGCCTTGCTTATCGGCCTCGACGCAGAGCTGGTTGAATTTTTCCGGATCAAACAAGAGGTCTCCGTAGCGCCCCGTGTTTTTATACGGCCTGGTCAGATGCGCGGTTTGCGAGGGAAACTCGACCACGCCGTCGGCAAAAATTTTGATCCCGCTCACATGCAGATGAGGCACATTCCTGTAGGCATCCTGTTGCTTAAGCACGCCGGCAAGTTCTGCCGCGGGATCACTCGCCGGGACGGGCGGAAACGCCACCACTTCGGAAAGCATTTCTCCGTGGTCGGCAAGCAGCCGGTAGGCCCGCAACACGAAATCGCTGGCCTCGGCTTCCACCCAGGCCGTGATGCCGAGGCTGTGGTTGTATTCCACCGCGGCCCTGGCCGCGGCCAGCAACCTTTCGGGCGTGGGCTCGGGCAGCAAGGCTTCGATCTTGTCTTCTCCGGCATCAACCAGAAAACCGTTTGGCTGCGCGCCACCATGATCAACGCCGTAGTAACTGCGTTGATCGGGAGAAAGCTTTTTCAGGAATTCCGGCGTGATTCCGGCGCGCTGCAACAGCGCGCGATTGGCCCACGATGTGTGGCCGTCCATGCCGCGCAGTAGGACGCTCTGCTTTTCGTAATCGCCGGTGCTGAACTGCGCATTCAGCACGTCGGTACGCGACCAGAATTCCAGCGGCAGGCCGAGGATTTCAAGAATGTCGCCGCGCATGCCGCGACCCGACTTTTTCGCGTCCGCCGCAAATGCCGGAAGCTGATCGAGAGTGCTGACTTTCTCGCTAGCGTCGGCGGAAATCAGCCCGAGTCCGCCTTCGATCGAGTGGCTGTGGGAATCGATGAGTCCGGGGAAAAGACTTTGGCCCTCGAGATCGATGCGCTCCGCATTCGGGGATGAAGCCTTGACCACTTCGGCGAGGCCGCCGACGGCAACAATTTTGTCGCCGCGAACGGCCACCGCTTCCGCGTAAGGATTCTGGGGATCGCCGGTGAAGACGCGGGCGTGAAAGAAAATCCGGTCTTCGCTGCGATTCGCGCTCCGGTCGTCGCTCCGGCCTGGGCTCCGGTTCGGGCCCTGCTGGGCCGACAGGGGCGAGCCAGCAACTACAGAAATGAAGGCGAGCAACAGCGCCACCGAACCGCGCGGTAAGAATCGCATCACGAGACCGTCCTTATCTTTTCTGCCGAGGATTGCCTGAGCAGAATCTTACCCTTTCGTTGACTTGCCCGGCTTCCCTACGTACGATTCTGCACCAGTAATCCAATGGAAGCTCTAAGATCAATAGTGATCAAGCAATGATCGGCCAGACCATTTCGCACTACCGCATCATCGAGAAACTCGGCGGCGGCGGCATGGGCGTGGTCTACAAGGCCGAGGACACCGAACTCGGCCGCTTCGTGGCCCTCAAATTTCTGCCCGATGAACTGTCGCGGGATCCGCAGGCGCTGGAGCGCTTTCGCCGCGAGGCTCGCGCCGCCATCGCTCTCAATCATCCCAACATCTGCACCATCTACGAAATCGGCAAGCACGGCGACCAGTCGTTCATCGCCATGGAGTTTCTCGACGGCGTGACGCTGAAGCATCTGATCGGCGGCAGGCCCGTGGAGAACGAAACCATGCTGGGCCTCGCCATCGAGATTGCCGACGGCTTGGATGCCGCGCACTCCCAGGGCATCGTCCATCGCGACATCAAGCCCGCCAACATTTTTGTCACCAAGCGCGGCCACGCCAAAATGCTGGATTTCGGCCTGGCCAAGGTCACGGCCCCGCAACTTCCTCAAGCCAGATCGCATCGTCGAACACGATGACCGCCGATGTCGACAAGCAGCACCTCACCAGCCCTGGGTCGACTCTCGGCACCATCTCCTACATGTCGCCCGAGCAGGCTCGCGCCAAAGAGTTGGACGCCCGCACCGATCTGTTTTCCTTCGGCGCCGTCCTCTACGAGATGGCCACTGGCACGCTCCCATTTCGCGGCAACAGTTCCGCCGAGATTTTCAAATCCATTCTCGACGCCGCCCCACCCCCGGCGCTGCGTCTCAATCCCGACATTCCCGCCGATTTCGAACGCATCATCGGCAAAGCTCTTGAAAAGGACCGAAACCTGCGCTATCAGACCGCCGCCGATCTCCGCAGCGATCTAACCCGGCTCAAGCGTGACTACGACTCCGGCCGTTCGTCCGGCGCATCGACCGTAGCGATCGCCGAGTCGGCGGCCAGTTCCCCGGCCATCAATCCTTCATTGATCAATTCCTCATCGATCCAGCCTGCCGCATCCGCCAGCCGTTCGCTCAAACTTGCCTCTTGCTGGGCTTGCGGCAATCATCCTCATCGCGGCTGCGGTTGGCGTCGTACTTGCTTCGCGCCAAGTCTGACGCGAAGAAGATCAGACTCCATCGCCGTGCTACCGTTCGTCAACGCCACGCGGATGCGGGCAATGACTACCTCAGCGACGGCCTCACCGAGAGCCTGATCGGCGCACTCTCGCAGCTGCCCGACCTCAAAGTGATGGCCCGCAGCACCGTTTTCAATTTCAAGGGAAAAGCAGGACGACCCGCGCCAGATCGGCCAGACGCTGCAAGTCGCGGCCGTGCTTGTCGGACGCATCACCCAGCATGGCGACGAACTGAGCATTCCGCCGACCTGGTCAATACCGCCGACGGCAGCGAACTCTGGGGATCGCAGTACGACCGCAAGCTGGCCGACATCACGCGGTGCAAGGCGACATTGCGCGTGACCTTTCAAGACCGACTGCGCATCCACCTGAAGGCGCCGTCGAAGCAGCGTTGGGCAGCGCTGGCACCACGAATCCCGGAAGCCTACCGCCTGTATCTGGAAGGCCGCCAGCTCTGGTACGGCCGCACCCCGCAGGGCTGAAGAAAAGCATCGACATATTCCAGCAGGCGATTGCCGCCGACCCCAACTATGCCCTCGCCTATGCCGGGCTGGCCGATACCTACAACATAATCCCCAGCTACGACGTCGCATCACATCAAAGCAGGCGCAGGTGCTGGCCGAAGAAGCTGCCGCAAGGCTCTCGAACTCGACGATTCCCTTACCGAGGCGCACCTGCGCGCGCGCGGATGCCCTAAGCTTTTCAGATCAGTGGGACCAGTCTGAGCAGGAGTTCCGCCGCGCCCTTCAGTTAAATCCCAACGACGCCACCGCTCATTACCTTTATGCCGTAACCTTGCTCGTCCCCAAGAAGCGATTCGATCAGGCGCTGGGGGAGTTTTCACTGGCTTTATCGCTCGATCCGCTTTCCTCCATAACCAATACGAACTATGCGGCTGCGCTGATGGATGCGCACCGTTATCCCGAGGCGTTTGAACAGTTCAAAAAGACCTTGCAGCAGGATCCCGGCTTTGCTCCAGCCCATCGCAAGCTGGGTTCTCTATATGCCGCGACGGGAGATTTTGCCAACGCCGTAAAGGAAGTGCAAATCTCCATGTCTGTGCCAGGCTCGTGGAGCCCGGACGCGAAAGGTTTCCGCGAATTATCCGAGAAGGCGTTCGACAAAGCAGAGTCCAAGACCTGGATAGCCATGGCGATGGCGGTCACCGGGGAGCGGGACAAAGCGTTTGAGTACCTCGATAAAGCCTACGCCGATAGGGAAATCGAACTCGTGTTGGGCATCCGTCGTCCGGCGCTGGATCCTATCCGCTCCGACCCCCGCTTTGCCGACCTGATGCGCCGTCTGGATCTGCCCCAGTAGCCTGCGGATCTTTTTTGTTTCGCTTTACATATCTCTATTTGTTTCGCTTTACATCGCAAAGTACTTGACACAAGGGCCGTCCGGGCGCTATTCTGCCACCGTTATGCACGGTCCTCGCCAGCACCGGATTCGCCGCACTCGTCGCGATACTCGTACGCAGGCCCACGCGGCTGCCTCTCTGAACGCAGGTCTGAACCCCGGCCCGAACCCTGATCTCAGCTCCGAACTCAACCCCGCCGCCGACCTGCGCTTCATCCGCGACACCATGGAGCGCTCCGCCTCTTTCACGGCCGTTCCGGGCTGGGGACAAGTGATTCTTGGCCTCACCGCGCTCGCCGCGGCCGCTTTGGCCGCGCGCCAATCAAATTCCGCCGCCTGGCTGAAGGTCTGGCTTGCCGAAGCCATCCTGGCCGGCTTGATCGCCATGATCTCGATGCACGGGAAGGCGACGCGCCGCGGCCTGCCGCTATTCTCCGGCCCCGGACGCAAAGTTGTCCTGGGCCTGTTGCCGCCATTCATCGCCGGCGCACTCATAACTTTTCTGCTGGCGCGCGCCGGTCAGTACACCGCGCTCGCGCCCGCGTGGCTGCTGCTGTATGGCGCGGGTATTATCACCGGAGGCGCGTATTCGGTCTCCATCGTCCCGGTCATGGGCATCTGTTTCATGGCCACCGGCGCCATGGCCGTGGTTGCGCCCGCAGGCTGGGCAAACTGGTTTCTGGCCGCGGGATTCGGCGGCCTGCACATTATCTTTGGATTGCTGATCGCCCGGAGGCACGGTGGCTGACCATCAGATAAAACGCGCCCTGGCGCAACGCAGCAAGCACGCGAAGGCCGCGGGCTCCGTTCGTGCCCCCGCTCCGGCTCGTGCGCCCGCCCCGGCCCGTGCGCTCGATCTGCCCGAGCTTGACCGCCTGATTCACGAACGCATCCGGCTGGGAATCGTGAGCGCCCTGGCTACCAACGCCAGCCTCAGCTTCACCGACCTCAAGCGAATTCTCAAGACGACGGACGGCAACCTGAGCGTCCACGCCCGCAAGCTCGAAGAGGCGGAATACATTTCCTGCTTGAAGTATTTCGAAGGCCGCGTGCCGCGCACAGAGTATCGCCTGACGGCGACAGGGCGCCGCGCGCTGGCGCAGTATCTGGATCAGATGGAGGAGTGGATCCGCGTCACGCGGAAGTGATCTTCACTGCTTTAAGCCGAGGTTTTTGAGTCGCGCCAGCGACAACGTTCACTCGCCGCGATTGCCCGGATGGAAAACATGAAAGAGCTGAATCCTGCAGGGACGAGATTCCTTCTTGTAGGTACAAAGTACATTACATGACAAAGACAATGCCAACCTTGCCGTTCAGGAGACCGATTCCATGTTGACGCCCGATTTCGCCAGCAATATGAACTTCCCCGCCCCGCTGGCCGTTCTGGCCTTCCTTGCGGCTTGTGCGGGATCGTTTCTCGCAATTGCTTCGGCCGGAATTGCGTGGTTTTCGCGCAAGCCAAAATGGGCGCTCGCCTGCATGAGGGTGGTTTCCGCCGGCGCGATTCTCTACCTCGCGCTGCTGGTTGGTTTCTCCCTGGCCAGCCGCAACAAAATTCTCGCGCGTGCCCAGGAAAAATATTTCTGCGAGATCGACTGCCACCTCGCCTACTCCGTTCTCGACGTCGAGACTGAACCGGCTTCCGGCTCCACGCGCTATACGGTCCCGTCCGCACGCGGTTCGACGAAACCACCACGTCTCCGAGCCGGCCAAAGGACGCGCCGCTCACGCCCGCTCCTCGCGTCATCTGCCTGGTCGACAACTCCGGCCACCGGTACTTGCCCGCTGCGGTCCAGGGCACACCCCTGCTCACTGCTCTGAAGCCGGCTGATTCCTATAGCACGTCCCTCGCCTTCGATGTTCCGTCCGGTGCCGACAGGAAAGGCCTCCGCCTGCTGATCGTCACCACTCCCGCCTGGCCCGACCTCGTCGTCATCGGCGACGAAAATAGCCTGCTCCACCAAAAAACCTACTTTGCTCTATAGGCTGAGGCATGCGCCCGGTGGCCTCGAACGGATGCTACAATCCCCCGCATGACGTACCCCATCCTGCTGTGCTTTGCCGCGGCCCTCATTGCAGCGCAGGCTGCCGGCCCCGTAGTTGAAGTTGCCGCCGAGCCCCA
>CAWAQH010000026.1:0-42567 GCA_963784085.1 uncultured Acidobacteriaceae bacterium
TTTCTTCGACGCCAACGGCGTCGTAGTGGACATCCCGCTGCACGAGCGGCGGATCGGCATCGAGCTCGCCGATCTGAAGAAGATCCCGAAAGTCGTGGGAGTCGCGGGCGGCGTGCACAAGGTCGAGGCGATCCTGGGTGCGCTGCGTGGCGGCTTCCTCAACGTCCTTGTCACCAACGAGATCGCGGGGATCCGCCTGCTTGAACTCGAGGCGAGCTAAGCCCGGCCGATAGCGGAATCACATGAGCTCCCTGGCAAGCCTCAGCAGCTACGAGATCCGTCCGATCCGGGCCTCGAAGTCTGCAATGGCTGCCTCTCCGGCAAGCGCGCCCACTTCGAGGTCATAGCGGCGTTCCTCCCCGGGCTCAAGCCATTGCAGTTCGCCCCGTTCCCGCGCATCCCTGCGACCTGCGTCCCGGTTGGTGCTCGGCTCCATCGCCAGTGCGTAGGTTCCCTCGCCCATCATGCGCCAGACAGTGTGGTGAGGGAGCTGCCCGATGTGAAAGACCTGGTACACCCCGAGGCCGAGTCTCCGGTTCACCAGCGCGACCGGAACGGTTCCCGCCGACTCCGCAATGAGGTCGTGCTCGAAGCAGGCCTCAGTGAAATTCTTGATCGGCGCTGACATCGTCTGGTATCCCTCGATCGGCACGCCATAATCCGTGGTCGTCTTCCGGCTGGGCACGATGAGCTCGGACAATTCGTCGAGCACAGGGAAACCCGCATTGCAGTGGTAGAGAAACATATGTGACGTACGCGTGTGCCCGGCGTTCTCGACCCTGTCATGAATTGTGAAGTACGAGTCGCCCACCCTCGCCTCTATGCGGCGACGCAGTACTAGGTACTCACCGAAGACGGCACTTTGCTGCACCTCTCCTTCGGCCCAAAGAACGCACTCATCGCCATCCCACTGCTCGCCATATCCAATCAGGCGCGCGGGCAGACCACCGATGCGTCCATGGAGCCCGTACTGGACTGTCGTCATAATGTGTGGCTGATTGAAATCCGCAGCGGTGTCCTCGCCCGGTGCGAGGGTGTGGTCGAGCCCGCAGGTGACAACCATGCCGCCACCCCATGACCGGAACCAGCCCCATCCGTCGGCCTCGTAGTACCACGGCGCGACTATCCCGGAACCCGATTGCCAGCTGAGCGGCCGCCCATTGTGCTCGGAGCGCCCTCTTTCCAGATGAGAATCGATGCGTTCAACGTCTTTAATCATGTGCAGACGTTCTCCTCTGCCTACGATACCTCGACGTCGGATGGAACCTTCGGTATCGTCCGGCTCGGTACTTCGGGGAATGGAAACCAAACCAACCGGACAAATCCAGATCTCTGGCCGTTTGACCTGGTAATAACCGTAGATCAACACTGGCTGGATGCGTCAGGTTCGCTTAGACCAGGAGCCTGACGCATTCTTTTCGTGGGGTCGGGCATTCACTTTCCGATTTAGTCTCCCGGACTTATGCTCTTGAAACACTTTGATCCCAGAGAATCGCCCACCCTTCGGGAGAAGTTGAGATCATGGAAGCCATGAGCCGAAGTCATGGTCAAACGGGTCAGAGGGAGAAGGATCGATGGGTATAAGCTCGACGACGAAGATTACGCGACGGAGCCTTGCCAAGGGACTGGCAGCAGTGGGAACGGCAGCCGGCTTTTCCGGTTTGCTGCGCAGCAGAGCCATCAGCAGCTGCGACGCCTCGAAAGCTCAGTGGCCTGGAAGAGAATTCATCCCGGCGTATGGAAAGCCACCATCGGCACGCCGGAGCGCTTTACGCCAGTTTCGAGCCGGCTGGTTCCAGCGCAGACTGAGGCATTTGCAAAACTGCCCAAGGTGGACGCAGCGCCCTTGCCTGCCATTGGCGGCAAACAAACAAAGCGCGGGTGCAAGGTGCAATTGCCGCTGCGGCCCAATGAGCAGATTTTCGGCCTCGGGCTGCAGTTCCTGTCGTTTGCGCAGCGAGGCAAGAAGAAAGTCGTGCGCGTCAATGCCGATCCCAAGATTCGATACCGGCGATTCGCATGCGCCCGTGCCGTTCTACGTGACGACGGAAGGCATCGGCATCCTGATCGACACGGCGCGCTACGCCACGTTTTATTTTGGCGATGCGCGGCCCAAGCCTACGCACACGGCCGACTTGGTGAACAACACCAATCCGGATCCGAATTACACGCATAACATTCAGGATGGCGACACAGGGCAGATTACCGTCGAGGTGCCGCGCGCCAGTGGTGTGGACGTATATCTGTTTGCTGGTCCGGAGATGGTGGATGCGGTGCGGCGGTACAACATCTTCTCCGGTGGCGGCGTGATTCCGCCGGAGTGGGGGCTTGGGTTTCTGGTACCGGCCGGAGTCGCGCGCGACACAACAGAGCGCGATGGCGCTGGCAAAGGAGTTTCGCGATCACAAAATTCCTTGTGACGTGATTGGGCTGGAAGGCGGTTGGCAAACACATTCTTATTCCTGCACATTCGTCTGGAATAAGGATCGCTTCCCGGATCCTGCGGGCTTTGTAAGCTCTGCGCGGCGAGATGAATTACAAAGTGAATCTCTGGGAGCATGCTTTCACGCATCCCGCGTCGCCGCTTTTTCCGGAGATCGAGCCGCATTCCGGCGATTATGGCGTGTGGGGCGGATTGGTTCCCGATTTTGCGGGCGAGCCGGCGCGCGCGGCCTTTGGCGCCTATCACGCCAAAACATTTCTTGACGCGGGCGTAAGCGGATTCAAGATCGACGAGTGCGATAACTCCGATTACACCGGCGGATGGTCGTTCCCGGAATGCAGTGTGTTTCCGTCAGGCGTGGACGGCGAGCAGATGCACAACGTGTTTGGCCTGCGCTATCAGATGGCGCATCTGGAACGAGTTCCGCAAGCGCAAACTGCCGACCTACAATCTTGTTCGCTCCAGCGGCGCACTCGCCGCTCCGTATCCGTTTGTGCTCTACAGCGACTTGTACGTGCATCGCGATTTTATCCGCGCGCTGGTCAACTCCGGTTTCAGCGGATTGCTTTGGTGCCCGGAGGTGCGCGACGCCGTGAGCGAAGAAGACTTGATCCGGCGCCTGCAGAGCGTGGTTTTCTCGCCGCTGGCGATGATCAACGGATGGTACATCAAGAATCCGCCGTGGAAGCAACTGAATCGCCGGCTGAACAACGCGGACCAGCTGCTGGATGGTTGGGAAAAGCTGGAGGCGCGTTGCCGCGAGATCATCGGATGGCGGATGCAGCTCGTGCCCTACCTCACCGCCGCATTCCAACGCTACGCCGAAGACGGCACTCCGCCCTTCCGCGCGCTCGTGCTCGATGCGCCAAATGACAAGCGGCTTTACACCGTCGACGACCAATACATGATCGGTGACCGCATGATGGTCGCGCCCATCTTTGTGGAAGATGCGAGCGGCGCGCCGCAGGGTCCGTCACGCAGGAATCCGGATGGCAGCCGCAGAGTTGTGCTGCCTGAAGGCGGATGGCACGATTTCTGGACGGGCAAGGCGATTCCAGGGAGGCACGGAAATCTCCGTCCCCGCATCAACCGAGAAGATCCCCGTCTATGTCAAGACCGGCAGTATTGTGCCATGGGCGGATGTCGGCCTCTACGCCGGCGCTCCTGAAACGCGCCGCCTCACCGCGCGCGTCTATGGCGACGGTTCCATGCCATTCACGCTGACCAGGTGACGCAGGCGCGCTCCACTTGACGTGGAACAATGGAACAGGTCGCGTGGAAGGCAAATCTTCTTATGATGTTTACGCCTGGGAGCAGATTGGATGAGTTTCCTATGAATCCCAATTGCAAATGCCTCGCACGGAGAACCGCTGCGACTAGAATCGATTCCGGAAAAGCAGCTCATTGCGCACGGTCTCTTTGCATGGTGTTGTTGGTGGGCCTTCTCGCGATTTCCGCCGGCGAGCTATTTGCCGCGCCCGGCGTCATCCGGCCCGGCGACCCATGGCTCGACAACCATGGACAACGCATTCAGGCGCACGGCGGCGGCATCACAGTGTGGAAGGGAACGTACTACTGGTTCGGCGAGGACCGCTCGCAGTCTAACGATCCTGACAAGCGTTACGTCGCTTGTTATTCCTCGCGCGATCTTGTGCACTGGAAATTCCGGGGCCAGGTGCTGGCGCTCACCGATCCCGAGCATCTCGGACCTCAGTTGGGTGCTCGAGCGGCCCAAGGTGTATGTCAATTCTCGCACCGGCAAGTTCGTAATGTATGCGCATCTCGATGACGCGCACTACAAATTCGCTCGCGTGATGATTGCAGTCAGCAACCGCATCGCCGGCCCGTATGTCTTATGTCAAAAGTTTCCGCCCCCTCGATGAGGAAAGCCGCGACATAGGGCAGTTTGTGGACGACGATGGGTCAGCCTACTTGATCTTCGAGTCGCGTCCGACGAAAGGTTTCTTCCTCGCCCAATTGACTGACGACTACATGGATGTGAAGAAAACCTGCTTCATTCCGGCGCCGCTCGAGGGCGGCGCGTTAGTGCATGTTGGCGGGCTATATTACGTGGTGGGTTCGCACATGACGGGCTGGCGGCCCAATCCCAATGTGTATGCCACTGCGCCGGCGCTCACGGGCCATGGACCGAATTCAAGAACCTGGCCCCGCCTGAGGCGAACAACTACGATTCGCAATCGACGATGCTCCTGAAGGTGACGGGCTCCAGAAAGGACGACGGTCATCTTCATGGGCGATCTCTGGCGCCCGAAGGAGCTGTGGGACTCTCGATACTTCTGGATGCCGCTCGAGATCGGCGATGGCTCCATGCACCTGCCGCGCCCCAGCCATGGAGCCTGAATGTGAAGACGGGAGAATCGGCAATGCCGCGTGGACGCAAAATAATTCCGCTCTGTTCACGCAAAAGGATATCTGCTTATACATTCGCGGAATTTGAGCATCCCGGAGAGCGGGAGCCTTTCGCAAAGGGCACCCTTATGGGAAAGGTCGGAAACATGAAGAGACGCGCATTTCTTTTGCAGTCGGGCGCCGGCCTTGCCGCAGCTGCCTTGCCCGGTTGGTCGCAGTCCCCCGGCGCTCCAAAGGAAGGCGTCTCTGCACGTCATTCTGGGGCGGCTGCCGCTAACAGCCCCAATGCGGCTCGCCACTCGATCGTTCATCCCGGCATTTTGCAGACGCGCGCCGATCTGGAATTCATGAAGGCGAAGGTCAAAGCCGGCGAGGAGCCCTGGAAATCCGCGTGGGATCGCCTGCAGGCCGAGCCGAACTCCTCGCTCGACTTCAAGCCGAAGCCTTTCGCGCACATTATTCGCGGCGCATACGGCGCCGGACGAAAGGGCGGTGCGGAGTTGTCGGCCAGCGCGAACGCCGCAGAAAACCACGTCCTGCAGTGGTACGTTACCGGCAACGAGGCCTATGCGCGCAAGGCGATCGAGATCTTCGACGCATGGTCCGGAACGCTGGTCGATTTTTATGAGAACGACGCCATGCTGCTCGCCGGATGGACGGGCGGCGAATTCGCGAACGCGGCGGAAATTCTGCGCGCCACTTATCCCGGATGGCGCGCGCGATCGCTGGCGCAATTCAAGCGCATGCTGCTCACGGTTTATGTGCCGCTTCTGCGCATGTTTTATCCGGAGGCAAACGGCAACTGGGATGCTGCGATCATGTTCACGCTGCTCTCCATCGGCATTTTTTGCGAGGACCATAAGCTGATGGACGCGGTCTACCGGCACTATCGCATCGGCCTCGTCAACAGCGGCATCACGCGTTACATTTATCCCAGCGGCCAATGCGAAGAGACCTGCCGCGACCAGGGCCACACGCAACTCGGTCTTGGTTATCTGGCGAGTACGTGCATCATCGCATGGAACCAGGGCGTCGATCTTTTCGGCGAGGCCGATAACCGCATCGCGCTGGGCTACGAATACACGGCGAGTCTACTGCTGGGCGAGAAGGTCCCCGTTTACGGCAAGATCGTCGACACGCGTGGCCGGTTCAGCGACATCTACGACGGCATATTGCAGCATTACCGCTACTATCAAGCACATGGATATGCCGTACACGGAGAAGGCAGCTCTGCGCGCCGCGTGACCACATCCCGCGGCGTTCTGACTTTCTTTCGCGGTGGCACCTCTCCCATCAGGTTGAAGCCCGCGCCCAGCGCCCTCGAAGATCGCCGCCACGGCCGGTGCGCAGCCCGAGCCAACAGCGCCGACGCCAGCCGATGCCATCGCCGTCGCGCCGGGCGAATCGATTCAGGCCGCGCTCGACAAGCTCAGGGCAACGGCGGAGGCACGTGAGCCTGGCGGCGGGACTGCACACGCTGCCGGCCACGCTGAAGTGTCCGAGCGGAATCACGATCGCGGGCACCGGCATCGACTGCGAGCTGTTCCTCGATCCGGCGAAAGCACAATGTGAGGCCGCCATCGTAAATGCCGAGCCGGACATGCACGACGTGGTGCTCCGCGATTTTGTGATCGAAGGCGCGACAACGCCGCAGGCCTCGCGCGATCCCAACACCGATGTGCAGAAGGCGGCGCACCGCTGCACGGTCCGATTCGCGCCGGCATTGTGTTTCATAGCCGAGAGCAAGGCCACTTCAGCGCAACCTGCGTTTCGAACACATCACCGTTCGCAATTGCACTTCTCCGGCGGTTGAATTGTTCGGGGCCGACGGGTCGAAATCGTCAATTGCGATTTCTCGGGAAGCGGAGGCATGGTGCCGCCGGGACCGGGAAAGAACCACAACCTCAAAATGAATCATGTTCCGCGCGTCGCCGTCAGCGGCTCGCGGTTTGCCGATTCGATGTTGGGGAACGGGGTTGCCGTGATCTTCGGGCGCGAGGTCACGATCCGCGACTGCGAGATTGCGCGCAACGCTCTCGACGGCGTGCGGATCGCCGAAGCCGGAAGGTGACTGTCGAAGGCAGCCTTGCGGAAGGCAACGGCGGCGCAGGCATCGCCCAGCAAACGTGGATGGAGCCGAACCAGGAAGTCGTGTTGCGGAACAACATTCTGCGCAATAACGTGGACCCCGGCTAACGAGCGGGTCAGTACGAGAGAACTCCTGTTTTCCCTGGCCGAGCTTTCCGGGCGCAGGTCAGGCTAACCGTGATCGGTCTGGACGAAGCGCTCATCGACCTTCAAGTTAGCAATGCCCGGGCCCTTCGAGCTTCCTAATGATGAAACCAAGAGGAGCCTCCATGGGCGGGGCGCTCAACTAAATCAATCCGAAAATTAGAGAAGAATAATTCAATCCTGCCATGCAGCGGCCGATAGATTGATCAGTTAAGTTGCTGTCGACCCTTCCACCGTGGCAATCGCCAGTCCGGCTGGATGAAGGGCTTTGCGCAAACGCACCGATGAATGAGCAAGGAGCCGGTTCGGGCTCCGTGGAGAACATTCGCATGCAAGATCAGGATGTGATTCGTGAATTCCTTGTGGAGAGTCATGAGAACCTCTCGCGCCTGGACCAGGAACTCGTGGAACTGGAGAAGCGCCCCAAGGACGCGGCGTTACTCGCCAGCATCTTCCGCTGCATTCACACTATCAAGGGTACGTGCGGTTTCTTCGGCTTTTCCACCCTGGAGCGGATTACGCATCAAGCCGAAAGCCTTCTAAGCCAGTTGCGCGATGGTCAACGGGAACTCACTCCGGCTCTGATCTCGCTCATCCTGGAAACGGTCGACGCCACTCGGAAGGTCCTGGCCTCCATCGAATCCTGCGGAGAAGAGGGTCCGGACGGCTTTGAGGAACTGGCCGAACGCCTGCGCGTTGCGGCGCAATTGGAAGCCAGCGAGCAGAGCCAATTCGCCCCTGGTCCGGAAGCTCCGGATGCGCCGGCTGTCTGCGATGCGGAAACGAATAGCGGCAGCAACTCCCCTGCGCTGGAACAGGGCGGCCCGTCCGGCACCAAGCGTGTAGAAGAAGACCGCAGGCAGGGAGAAGGTCGTAGGGAGGACGATGTCAAACGGCATTCCGCCGCCGCGGATGCAAATATCCGGGTCGGGGTGGTGCACCTTGACAAGCTGATGGACCTGGTCGGCGAGCTGGTTTTAACGCGCAATCAGATCCTTCAGTTCAACGCCGAGCGTGAAGATCCGGCTCTCAATGCGACCTCGCAGCGGCTGAACCTGATTACCACGGAGTTGCAGGAAGGCGTCATGAAGACGCGCATGCAACCCATCGGCATGGTCTGGAACAAGCTGCCGCGCGTGGTACGCGACATGGCCGTGTCCCTGGGCAAGCAGATCCGGCTGGAGATGGAGGGAGCCGACACAGAACTGGACCGGACCATCATCGAAGCCATTAAAGATCCGCTGGTGCATCTTGTCCGCAACTCTTGCGACCACGGCATCGAACCACCCGACGTTCGAGCGCGCTCCGGCAAAATCGCCGCAGGGAATATTAACGCTTCGCGCTTATCACGAAGGCGGACAGGTCAACATCGAAATCGGCGATGACGGGACCGGGATCGATGTGGGCCGGGTCAAGCAGAAGGCTGTTGAGAAAGGTCTTCTGCGGCCTGAACAAGCCGAGAAGCTGAGCGACCGCGAGGCGTTGAATCTGATCTTCCATCCCGGTTTTTCGACCGCCCAGACGGTGACCAATGTCTCCGGTCGCGGTGTTGGCATGGACGTCGTCAAGACCAACATCGAGAAGATCGGCGGCGTGGTTGATATTTTGAACCGGCCCGGTGAGGGATCCACGGTCAAGCTGAAGATTCCGCTCACTCTGGCCATTATTCCTGGCCTGGTGATTACCAGCGGAGGGGAGCGGTTCGTCATTCCTCAGGTCAGTTTGCTTGAGTTGATTCGCCTCGAGGGAGATTCCTCTGAGAGGCACATCGAGCAGGTACACGGAACCCCGGTTTATCGCCGGCGGGGCAGCCTGTTGCCTATTGCTTATCTGAATAAGGTCTTGGGCCTCCGCTCCCCGGAGCGGGCCGAGGCTGTCAGCATTGTGGTTCTGCAGGCCGAAGATCGCCAGTTTGGGCTGATGGTCGACGGCATAAATGATACGCAGGAGATCGTGGTCAAGCCGCTCGGCAAACAATTGAAGGGGCTTACGGAGTATGCGGGCGCGACGATCATGGGCGACGGCCGCGTGGCCCTCATTCTCGATGTGCTCGGCATCGGGCAGCGCTCTGGAGTGCTGGCCGAATCACGGGATCAGACGCGGGTAGCGGAGGAGAAGAAAAGGCATGGAGGCATCGAACAGCAGCGTCTGCTCTTGTTTCGTGCCGGTTCCTTCGAGCGTCTCGCCGTGCCACTCTCTTTGGTCGCCAGGCTCGAGGAGTTTCCCCGCAGTTCGATCGAGTTCGCGGGTGGATGCCAGGTGGTGCAGTACCGCAACCGCATTCTTCCCCTGGTGCGTATACGCGAGGTTCTTGAACCGGCATCGCCCCGGCAAGAGCAGACCCGGATCCGGTGCAGGTAATTGTTTTCAACGACGGCGACCGCACCGTGGGAATGGTGGTCGACCAGATTCTGGATGTCGTGGAAGAAACCATTACGGTGCGTCAGAAATCGGCTCGCAAGGGCCTGCTCGGGTCGGCGGTGGTCGGCAAGCGGGTCACCGATCTTCTGGATCTCAACGAGGTGATCCACGCAGTCGAAGAAAGCTGGTTCCAAGGCGCGGGCGGTGCCGCCGGCAGCAAGACCGTGCTCGTCGCGGAGGGCTCACCGTTCTCGCGTGGGCTGCTCCGCAGCGGGCTGGACATGGCAGGCTACCGGGTGCAGGAGGCCGGCAGTCTCGATGAGGCAATTCGCGAAATGGAGCAGCAGCCGAACGTCGTTGTGGCGGCGATGGATCTGCCGCCCAAGGGCAGTTCCGCCCTGCTTGCGGCCATGCACGCCAGACCTGAGTGGGCGCGGATTCCGCTGCTGGCTTTGGCCGAGACATCCACCCAGGCCCAGTCCTCCACAGTTCGGACAGCTGGATTTGAGGACTGCCAGGCGAAGTTCGATGGCAACGCTATCCTCCAGTCGATCGCGCGGCTGGCTTCAGCAGAGGATTTCCAGACAACCGAGCCCATGTGCGCCGGAGAGGAGAAGTAAGTGATGGCAACCGATACCGAAGCGGCCTTGACCAGCGGACAGCTTTCAACGTTCTTTGTGGCGGACCTGTTTTTCGGAGTGGATGTTCTCCGCGTACAGGAGGTGTTGCGCTTCCAGCAGATGACCCACGTGCCGCAGGCCCCGGAGGTTATCGAGGGGCTGATCAACCTGCGCGGGCAGATCGTCACCGCCATCGACTTGCGGCGGCGGCTGCATTTGCCGCCCCGCGCCGGAGGCCAGGTGCCGACCAACGTGGTGATCCGGACCGATGACGGCGCAGTGAGTTTGCTGGTCGACGAGATTGGAGATGTGCTCGACGTGGATGCGGCCACGTATGAGCGCCCGCCGGAGAATCTCGATCCCGAGGCGCGCGAGATTATTCATGGCGTCTACAAGCTGAAAGACCGGCTGCTGCTCGTCCTCAATACGGAACGAACGGTGGACATCGCGGTGGGAAGAGCTGCGGAGCGCAGTTGAAGAGCTAACCGTCGCAAGCTGGGCTGCTTGAAGAAGCGGCGATACGCGCGAATCCAAAGAGGAAACCGGAGTGGCATTCACGTTCTTTTTTCGGGATCAACACGTGCTGGAGAAGGCCGTGGATTACTGCCTCCCGCTCATTACGGGCCGCAACCACCCCCGCATCTGGGATGCGGGCTCGGCCCTGGGGCAGGAGCCTTACACCCTGTCCATCCTCTTTGCCGAGCGCATGGGACACTTCGCCTTCAACAATCTTCGCATCGACGCCACCGACGTGGAAAACACGGGCCACTTCGCCCAGGCTATAGCGGCGGCCGCGTACCCGGAAGACGAGTTGTCACGCCTGCCCGAAGGCATCCTCGAACGGTATTTCGAGAGCAAACGGCAAACCGGCGATGTTTCGCGTGATCGACAAAGTTCGGCAGCGCGTGGTCTTTCAATGCCACGATCTCCTCTCCTTGAAGGAAATCGGCCGCGACTACTCGCTGGTGGTCTGCAAAAACGTGCTGCTCCATTTTCGTCCGCCGGAAAGAGTCGAAGTGCTGAGGATGTTTCATCGGGCGCTGGGTTCGGGCGGCTACTTCGTCACCGAGCAGACGCAGGAGATGCCGCGGGAACTGGCCGCCTTGTTTGAGCGGGTGATTCCCGACGGACAACTGTTCCGCAAAGTGGAGGCCGGCCGCATGCGGATCGTGACGTCAGGGAGCTAGCGGCCGGATGTATACCTCCCAGGTTTACCTGGTGCTCGGCGACAGGAGCCAGCTGGAGGACGTGAATACGTCTCGTCGATGTAGGCGAGGATCCGGCCATC
The DNA here is from genome assembly GCA_963784085.1 of uncultured Acidobacteriaceae bacterium. Classification (GTDB taxonomy): domain Bacteria; phylum Acidobacteriota; class Terriglobia; order Terriglobales; family Acidobacteriaceae; genus Sulfotelmatobacter. Next base: position 11,315 of record CAWAQH010000026.1, read on the forward strand.
CTGGCAAGTATTGAAGCGGGCGCCGACCGGGGTCGGTAAGTGGGCCGTGGAGCAGGTGGTGCTGACACACAGCCATTCCGATCATTGCGCCCTCTTACCCGAAATTCGAGCGGCGTTCCACCCCAGGGTGCTGGCTTTCTCGCCGAGCCTCGCCGGTGTCGATACCACGATGCGCGATGGGGATATCGTGCAGCATGGGCGATCGGCTGGTTCGAGGTGATCCATGCCCCGGGTCACAGCAGCGACTCGATCTGCCTCTACAACGAAGACGAAGGACGTGTTGTTCGCCGGCGACTCGCCGTTGCTGATGACCTCGACCGATGGAAGCTACGAGATCGGGCTTTCAAGCCGCATTGAAGAAGCTGTGTGACCGCGATGTCCGGCGGATCTACTTTGGCCACGGCCCTCCGCTCACCGAGCGCTCAATCAGAGGCAGCGCGCATCAGCGAGCCGAAAACGAGTCAGCTGCCGGTGGCGGCGAAATAAACAATCAGGATGCAAAGGAGCAAGGACCATGGGAAGACAATCGAGTTTTAGCCGGGGTGATCGCCCCGACCGCAGTTCGTCCGCCGGCGTCGTAGTTTTGGAACGGCCGGAGCATCAACGCACCACAACCAAGAATGGAAACGGCGCTCATCGTGGCAGCGTGGACCAACAGCTGTTTGTCGATTACGCCGGGCAGGTTGCGGCGATCCGCAAATCGCAGGCGGTCATCGAATTCGCCATGGACGGCACGGTTCTCGATGCCAACGACAACTTCCTCAAAGCGCTTGGATACAGGATGGACGAGATCCAAGGCCAGCACCATGGAATATTCGTTGATCCGGCGTACAAGCAGAGCAGCGAATATCGCGAGTTCTGGGTCAGCCTTGAACCGTGGCGAGTATCAGGCGGCCGAATACAAGCGCATCGGCAAGGGTGGCAAGGAGGTCTGGATTCAGGCGTCCTACAACCCGATCATGGATCTCGACGGCAAGCCCTTCAAGGTGGTGAAATACGCCACCGATGTAACAGCGCAGAAGCTCCAGAACGCGGACTACGTGGGCCAGATTGCCGCCATCGGCAAATCGCAGGCCGTGATCGAGTTCAAGATGGACGGAACGGTCCTCAACGCCAACGAAAATTTCCTCAGAGCCCTGGGCTACACGCTCGATGAGATCAAAGGCCGCCACCACAGCATGTTCGTGGACGAGGCCTATCGGCAGAGCTACGAGTACAAGGAGTTCTGGGCGGCATTGAACCGTGGCGAGTATCAGGCGGCGGAATACAAGCGCATCGGCAAGGGCGGCAAGGAGGTCTGGATTCAGGCTTCCTACAATCCGATCATGGATCTGAACGGCAAGCCCTTCAAGGTGGTCAAGTACGCCACCGACACCACGCCGCAGAAACAGGCGCTGAACGCGATGCTGGCCGACGCCGCTCTGCTGCCAAAGGCCGCCGTCGAAGGCAAGCTGGCCACTCGCGCCGACGCCACCAAGCACCAGGGCGACTACCGCAAAGTCGTTGAAGGCGTCAAGCCACGCTGGACGCGCTCATCGGTCCGCTTAATGTCTCCGCCGAGTACGTGGACCGGATCTCCAAGGGCGACATTCCGCCCAAGATCACCGACAACTACAACGGCGACTTCAACGAGATCAAGAACAACCTGAACACCTGCATCGACGCCGTTAACGCGCTGGTCGCCGACGCCGGTCTGTTGTCGAAGGCCGCCGTCGAAGGCAAGCTGGCCACTCGCGCCGACGCCGCCAAGCATCAGGGCGACTACCGCAAAGTCGTTGAGGGCGTAAACGCCACGCTGGACGCGGTCATCGGCCCGCTCAATGTTTCGGCCGAGTACGTCGACCGCATCTCCAAGGGCGACATTCCGCCCAAGATCACCGACAACTACAACGGCGACTTCAACGAGATCAAGAACAACCTGAACACCTGCATCGACGCCGTTAACGCGCTGGTCGGCGACACCAGTGTGTTGATCGAAGGCCGCCGTCGAGGGCAAGCTGGCCACTCGCGCCGACGCCACCAAGCATCAGGGCGACTACCGTAAAGTAGTCGAGGGCGTAAACGCCACGCTGGACGCGGTCATCGGCCCGCTCAATGTTTCCGCTGAGTACGTTGACCGGATTTCCAAGGGCGACATTCCGCCCAGGATCACCGACAACTACAACGGCGACTTCAACGAGATCAAGAACAACCTGAACAATTGCATCGATAATATAAAGGCTTTGGTCACTGAGACCGGCGGGCTGATCAAAGCCTCGGCGGAAGGTCAACTGAGCACACGCGCCGATGCCACCAAGCATCAGGGCGACTATCGCAGGATCGTCGAGGGCGTCAATCAGATGCTCGACGAAATCCTTGTGCCCATCGGAGAAGGCAACCGGGTGCTGACGCTGATTCGCGGCGGCAACCTTCGCGAGCGGGTAGCGGTCGACTGCAAGGGCGATCACGCCAAAATGAAAGACTCCATCAATGGCGTTCATGATTGGCTTGCAGAATTGGTTGCCTTCGTTACCAAGGTCGCAAACGGTGATATGTCGGCAACGATGGCCAAGGCCTCCGATATGGACCAGATTTACGAGTGGCTGGTCCTATTGAAGACCAATATCGGCAACCTGATTGACGACACCCAGGGGTTGGCGAAAGCGGCTGCGGAAGGCAAGCTTGGCACGCGCGCCGATGCCGGCAGGCACAAGGGCGATTACCGAAAATCATCGAGGGCATCAACAATACTCTCGAGATCGTGGTCGAGCCGTTGAAGGTCACTGCGCAAAGTGCTACGGCGTTGGCATCCTCGTCGGAGGAACTGACCGCCGTGAGCACGCAGATGGCTGGCAACGCCGAAGAGACCGCAACCCAGGCCAACGTGGTTTCGGCGGCCAGCGAAGAGGTCTCGAAGAACGTAGCCTCGGTTGCTTCAGCATCCGAGGAGATGCAGGCCTCGATCCGCGAGATCGCCAAGAACGCCAACGAGTCGGCGCGGGTCGCCAAGAATGCCGTCAACGTGGCGCATTCCACCAACGAGACCGTGAAGAAGCTTGGCGAATCCAGCCAGGAGATTGGGAACGTCATCAAGGTGATTACCTCGATCGCGCAACAAACCAATCTGCTGGCCCTCAACGCCACCATCGAAGCCGCGCGTGCCGGTGAAGCGGGCAAGGGCTTCGCGGTGGTGGCCAACGAGGTCAAGGAGCTTGCCAAGCAGACCGCCAAGGCGACGGAGGACATCGGTCAGAAGATCGAGGCGATTCAAGGCGACACCAAGGGTGCGGTCACGGCGATCGAAGAGATAAGCGCGATCATCAATCAGATCAATGACATCTCTAACAGCATCGCCTCGGCGGTCGAAGAACAAACGGCGACGACCAACGAGATCGGCCACAGCGTAACCGAAGCTGCCACCGGGGTAGGCGACATTGCCAAGAACATTGGCAGCGTGGCCCTGGCGGCAAAAAACACCACGGAGGGCGCCAACGATACGCAGAAGGCTTCGCAGGAGTTGAGCCGTATGGCTGCGGAGTTGCAAAAAGTTGTCTCAAAATTCACGTTCTGATCAAACCGACGTAGGACGCGGTTTGAGGGATCGAAATGGCCCTCAGGCCGCGTCCAATCGCCAGCCGTGAGTTTGGAGGTAAATGGATGGTAAAAGCGTTGGTTGTGGACGATTCAAGGGCTATTCGAATGCTTCTCGTCAGGACCCTGGGGCAACTCGGGTATGACGTACAGGAGGCAGCCAATGGCAAAGATGCTCTGGAAATTGTGGAAGCCGGGAACAGCGGGATAAAGCTGGTATCTGGCGGATTGGAACATGCCGGAGATGAACGGCCTAGATCTGCTGAAAAAGTTGCGTCAGAATCCCGAACACTCCTTCGTGGCGGTAGTCATGGTAACAACGGAAACCGAAATCCAACACATCGCGGAAGCCATGGAGGCTGGCGCGAACGAATATGTGATGAAGCCATTCACACGGGACATTCTCGTGGAGAAGCTCGAGCTAGCGGGAATCCATCCTTGAGGAGTGCGCACATGCCTGCGGTGAACAAGCGAATTCTCCAACCTGGAGAGCGGATTCGCGTGTTGGTGGTGGACGATTCAGTCGTCATCCGCCGCCTGGTCACGCACGCTCTTGAAGAGGATGCGGAGATCGAGGTGGTGGGGACGGCGGCGAACGGCTCCATCGCACTGCAACGGATACCGCAGTACAATCCCGACGTTCTCACGCTGGACATCGAGATGCCCGAGATGGATGGTCTGGAAACATTGCGGCACCTGCGACGCGACTATCCTCAGCTACGGGTCATCATGTTCAGCACGCTCACCGAGCGTGGAGCGGCAGTTACCCTGGAAGCGTTGACGCTCGGCGCCAGCGACTATGTGACCAAAGCCTCCAATGAAGGGTCGCTGGATCGCTCCATGGCGCGCTTGCGGGAAGAACTGGTTCCGAAGATCAAGCAGTTCTTCATTCTGCCGGGAAGAGTCGCGCCGCGGCGAGGCCGGACCGGCGCAGGTCTCAGTGGCGCCGCCGCTCTGGCGCAGCAAGGTTGTCCTGCAGAGTACGAACGTACAGCCCAGAGTTGTCGTGATCGGAGTCTCCACGGGCGGGCCGACCGCTCTGGGCGCGATTCTGCCGCAACTCCCGGCCGAGTTTCCCCTGCCGATTCTGATTGTGCAACACATGCCACCGCTGTTCACGCGGTTTCTTGCCGAACGTCTTTGCGCCTCTTGCCGATTGTCCGTCAAAGAAGCGAGCCAGGGCGATCCGGTGGCTGCCGGCACGATATTGATCGCGCCGGGAGACTTTCATATGAAGGTGGCCGGAAATGGCGGTCAGGAGCGCGTGTGTGCCTGGATCAGTCGCCGCCCCAGAACTCATGCCGGCCGGCGGTCGATGCGCTTTTTTCCTCGGTCGGCGAGGCGTATGGCGGCGCGGTCATTGCCGTCATCCTCACCGGCATGGGGCAGGATGGGCTGCGCGGCGCGGAGATCCTTAAGGCCCAGGGCGCGAGCATCCTCGCGCAGGATGAAGCTTCAAGCGTGGTGTGGGGAATGCCCGGCGCTGTGGTGAATGCCGGCCTTGCCGACTGCGTTCTGCCGCTCGACCAGGTCGTGCCGGAAATATTGCGCAGGGTGAGACCGAACGTCAAGGGAGCAGATGCGATGTCTGGCCAAGCCGCAGTCGCGACGATCAATCCGAAGAACTACAAGTTTCTCCTGGACCACGTGTATTCCCACGCGGGCATCGTGCTCGAAGGGGATAAGCATTACCTCTTCGAATGCCGCCTCGCACCCATCGTCAGGCAACTTGGGCTGGAGTCCATCGACGACTTGTGCACCCTCATCCAGTCCTCGCGTCAGCCGGAGGTCGGCCACCAGGTGGTGGAGGCCATGACGACGAACGAGACCTATTTCTTTCGCGATCCTTCCCACTACGATGCCATTCGGACTGTTCTATTGCCGCGCCTGATCAAAGAACGCGCGGATACAAAAAAGTTGCGCTTCTGGTCGGCGGCGTCCTCGACCGGGCAGGAAGCCTACAGCCTGGCCATGCTTCTCCTCGAGGCGGGGCTGAGCGACTGGAACATTCAGATTCTCGGTACCGACTTTTCCTCGCAGGTGTGGAACGCGCCCGATCCGGAGAGTACCAGCAGATCGAGGTCAATCAGAGGCCTGCCGGCGACCCTGTTGATCAAGCATTTTCACTCGTTCCGGCACCGTCTGGCATTTGAGCGATGAGGTGCGCCGCATGGTCAGTTTTGAGACCATCGATCTGCGCAAAAGTATGCGCGCCCTCGGACCTTTCGATCTCGTGTTCTGCCGCAATGTCATGATCTATTTCGATGCAGAGACCAAAGATGAACATCTTGAAGGAACTCCACGGCACCTTGTTTCGCGGCGGATGGCTGCTGCTGGGGGGCGTTGAGACGGCATTCGGAGTTGAGGAGTATTTTGAAAGACTGGCAGTGGGAAATGCAACTGTGTACGTCGCACGCTGAGAGGGCAATCATGCCGGCTGAATCCACCATTGAAATCCATCTGGGCGAACTGGCGCAGATCGTGGAATACGTCTTCAGAACCATGGTGTGCCTGGAAGTGAGCGAATCCGACCAGTCGTGGCTTCCAGAGTGAGGACCAGTTGACAGCGACGATTTATTTAGCTGGCGATTGGAACGGAGCGCTGGCGCTGGAGTGCGGTCATAAGCAGGCGTGCGCATTCGCCGCCCGCTTTCTTTCGATGGAGATCCCGGAGATAGTAATGACGTGGTGCGCGATGTGCTCGGCGAAATGGCCAACATGATCGGGGGCAATCTGAAGTGCGTTCTCGCGGGCGGGCTCAAGCTGTCCATGCCCTCCGTAGTGGACGGCTCCGACCACAACCTGCGTGTCTGCAGGGCAGGGATCCAGGGAGCGCCTCGTCTTTGAGTGCGCCGAGGGAGTTTTTTCTGTCGCGGTACTGAGGGAAGAAAGGCTGACGCCCAGAATTTAACAATCCTGATACCCATTATTTCGGTTGTCTCTGCCACCAGATCGAGGAATACGTTTCCCCGTCAAGTCGCAACATCATAAACGCGAATTCCGAGATTCGCCAAGCGCTGGCAGAGGACAAAATTGGAACAGTCACCTCATCTGCTCGCCGTGCGATCAATGCCATAGATCAACGTCGACGCCACGGGGCGTCGGCGATCTGCCCATGAGACGGACCGGTCGAATACACTGATCTCAATGGCGTGGTCTCAATGCCATTGCCGTGACCTGGAGTGGAAAGGCCCTGTAAAGCTCTCCAGATTTCCCCATGAGCACCATAAAATCAACAATCAGGTCACGACGACCAACCCGGGATGACAAACGCACGATGACACAGAACGCACAGCAGCCCGGAAGCGGCCATGGCGGGGGCAATCGTCCTCAGCAGGCCTCCGTCCCATCCAACTCCAGTTCCGGCCAGCAGATGGTGCAGAGCCTGGGCCTGTTCAGCGCCACCACCATCGTCATCGGCTCCATGATCGGCAGCGGCATCTTCATTGTCGACTGCGACATCGCGCGCCTCACCGATTCTCCGGCGCTTTACCTGGGCGCGTGGATCATCACTGCGGTCATGACCATGATCTGCGCTCTCAGCTACGGCGAGCTGGCCGCCATGATGCCCAAGGCCGGCGGCCAATACGTCTACCTGCGCGAATCGCTCGGGCCGCTCTGGGGATTTCTCTACGGCTGGACGCTTTTCCTCGTCATCGAGACCGGAACCATCGCCGCTGTCTGCGTGGCCTTCGGCAAATTCCTGGGCGTCTTCTTCCCATCGGTTTCGAGCACGCATTGGCTCTGGCATATCGCGCACGTGCCCGCCATTCCCGTCGGCCCCATGGTGCTGGGCAACATGGACATCGGCGTCAGCACCGCAAATCTCGCCGGCATCGTCGTCGTGTGGTTCGTCGCGGCCGTAAATATCTGCGGCGTGCGCTTCGGCGCTCTGGTGCAGAATGTCTTCACCGTGGCCAAGGCGCTCTCGCTCGCGGCCCTCGTGCTTTTGGGATTCACCGTCGGCCGCAACAGCGCGCGCCATTGCCGCCAACTTCGGCAGCCACTGGAGCGAGTTCTGGCGCAACGCGGGCTGGGCCACGCTTCATCCCGTGCAGGTGGGCGCGCAGGGACCCATCGTCATGGTCAACCTGATCGTGATTCTTGCGGTAGTGCAGGTAGGCTCACTCTTTTCCGCCGACGCATGGAACAACGTCACCTTTACCGCCGGTGAAATCAAGAACCCGCGGCGCAACGTGCCGCTCTCGCTCGCCTTCGGTGTCGGTTTTGTGCTGGTGGTTTATTTCCTGGCCAGCACGGCGTACATCCTGGTGCTTCCGTTGCATGGCGATCCGCACGGCGCGACGATCTTTGCGCGCGGCGTGCAATACGCCTCCGAGGATCGTATCGGCGCCGCGGTGCTGCAGCAGATCTTCCCGCACCTTGGCGGTTATCTCATGGCCGCAGCCATTCTGATCTCAACCTTCGGCTGCGCCAACGGCATCACGCTCTCCGGCGCGCGCGCCTATTACGCCATGGCGCAGGACGGCCTCTTCTTCCGCCTGGTCGGCAAATTGCATCCGCGCTACAAGACCCCAGCGGCCGGGCTCGTGGTGCAGGCCATCTGGACCACCGTCCTCTGCGTTTCCGGCTCCTACGGCCAGTTGCTCGACTACATCATCTTCGCGGTGCTGGTGTTTTATATCCTGACCATCCTCGGCCTCTTCGTTCTGCGCATCAAGCAGCCGAACACGCCGCGGCCCTACAAGGCCTTCGGCTACCCGCTCCTGCCCGGCCTTTACATCGTCATGGCAACAGGCATCTGCGCGGCCCTGCTGCGGTACAAGCCGCAGTACACCTGGCCAGGCCTGATCCTGGTCCTGCTGGGAGTTCCGGTGTATCTGTTCTGGTCGCGGAAAAAAGCCGGGCCTGCGCTTGCCTGACGCCATGAAAAAATAAAGCGGCCCCGAAGGGCCGCTTCACTCACCAATGAAAACTGGCCACTGTTTTACTGCAGCAGCGTCCCCTGCTCGCCTTCGTGGTTGCCGTTCAGCTCTTCCGGCGGGATGATGACCGCGGCCGCTACCTTGTCCTCCGGCTCGAGGTTCAGCAGGCGAACGCCTTGCGTGGCGCGGCCCGCGGAGCGGATGGTCTTGGTGTCGACGCGGATGATCTTGCCGAACTGGCTGATGACCATCAGCTCGCTGGTGTCGTCCACAAGCTGGATGGTACTCACGCGGCCGATACGGTCGGTGACGGCCATGTTTTTGACGCCTTTGCCGCCGCGCGTTTGCAGGCGGTACTCCTCCACGTCGGTGCGCTTGCCAAAGCCGTTCTCGCTGACGGAGAGAATGCGATACGCGCCGGGCTCGTGCTCCTTCGGCGTGACAGCGACGCCAACCACGTAGTCGTTCTTGAGCAGCGCGATGCCGCGCACGCCATAAGCCGGCCGGCCCATGGAGCGCACGTCGCTCTCTTCAAAGCGAATCGCCATGCCCAGATGCGTGGCCAGGAAGATGATCTGCGAGCCGTCGGTAATGCGCGCCGCCACCAACTCATCATCCTTGTCGATGCCGATGGCGATGATGCCGCGCGCCATCACATTGGAAAAGTCCTTGAGCGGCGTCTTCTTTACCGTGCCCTTTTGCGTGGCGAAGAAGATGAACTTGCCCTCTTCTTCGAGATCGCGCACGGGAAGAATGGCGCAGACTTTTTCGCCCGGCTGCAGGTCGAGCAGGCTCTGCATCGACTTGCCCTTGCCCGCCGCGCCCACGTCGGGAATCTCGTAAATCTTGAGCCAATACACGCGGCCCGTGTTGGTGAAGCACAGCAGATAGGAGTGCGTGGAGTCGACAATGAGCTGCGAGACGAAATCTTCCTCGCGCGTCTTCATGCCCATGCGGCCCGTGCCGCCGCGGCGCTGCTGGCGATAGATCGAGATCGGCGTGCGCTTCAGATAGCCCTGGTGGCTCACCGTCACCGCAACCTGCTCGTCGGCGATCAGGTCTTCAAGCTGCAGCTCCGCGCTCTCGTCCATGATCTCGGTGCGGCGCTTGTCGCCGTACTTTTCGCGGACGTCTTCAAGCTCCTTCACGATCACCGCGCGCAGTTTCTTCTCGCTGCCCAGAATCTCTTCATACTCGGCGATCTTCGCGCGGATCTCCGTCAGCTCCTTCAGAAGCTCATCGACAGAGAGTTGCGTAAGCCGGTAGAGCTGCAATTCCAGAATGGCGTCGATCTGCCGCAGCGTCAGGCCCTTTTCTTCGTGGCGACCCGGCTCGCGGTCCAGGCGGATGACGATGTCCTTGCCCTTGCCCCATGCGTACAGGTTCTCGCGAGCGTCTGCGCGGGAATTCGATGCGCGGATAATCTTGATCACGGTATCGAGATTGTCGAGCGCGATCTTCAGGCCTTCCAGAATGTGTTCGCGTTCGCGCGCCTTGCGCAGCAGGTAAACCGTGCGCCGCTGCACCACGTCGATGCGGTGGTCGATGAAAAGCTGGATGGCTTCGGCCAGTCCCGAGTTCCTTCGGCTGGCCGTTGGTCACGGCCAGGAAGATCATGGAGAAACTTTCTTGCAGCTGCGTGTGCTTGTAGAGCTGGTTCAGCACAATCTCCGGCTGCGCGCCGCGCTTCAGGCCGATCACCATCCGCATGCCGTCGCGGTCGCTCTCGTCGCGCGTGCGGTCGGCGCCGATGTCGATTTCGGTGATGATCTTGTTCTCCACCAGCTCGGCAATGCGCTTGAAGAGCGTCGACTTGTTCACCTGGTAAGGAATCTCGGTGACAATCAGCGCCTGCTGTTCCTTGGTCACGTTCTCTATGGCTACGCGCGCGCGCATCAGGAAGCGGCCGCGGCCCGTACGGTACGCTTCCGCGATTCCCGTGCGCCGTAGAGAATGCCGCCGGTCGGGAAGTCCGGCCCGTGCACGTGCTTCAGCACCTCGGCCAGTCCGCCTTTGGGATTCTTCACCAGCGCGATCGCCGCGTTCATCACCTCGGTCAAATTGTGCGGCGGAATATTCGTCGCCATGCCCACCGCGATGCCGCTCGATCCATTCACGATCAGGTTCGGAATCCGCGTGGGCAGAACCGACGGCTCAACTGTGGACTCGTCATAGTTGGGCACAAAGTCCACGGTCTCCATATCGATGTCGGCCAGCAGTTCGCCGGCAATGCGCTCCATGCGGCACTCGGTGTAGCGCATCGCCGCCGGCGGATCGCCGTCGACCGAGCCGAAATTTCCCTGCCCGTCCACCAGCGGGTAGCGCAACGAAAACGGCTGCGCCATGCGCACCAGCGTGTCGTAAATCGCCGAATCGCCGTGCGGATGGTACACGCCCATCGCCTGGCCCACCACCTTGGCGCACTTCGTGTACTTCTTGTTGTGCTGCAGGCCCATCTCGCTCATGGTGTAGAGCACGCGGCGATGCACGGGCTTCAATCCGTCGCGGGCATCAGGCAGCGCGCGCCCGATAATCACCGACATCGAGTAGTCGAGATAGGAGCGGCGCATCTCCTCTTCGATGTTGATGGGAATGAGGTTCGTGCCGCCGGGAGGGTTCGCTCCGTCGAGAGGAAGCTGAGGGTTCTGATCGTCTGCCATAGTTTTGTTAGGGCTCGCAGGAAGGCGGCAAAATGTCCGGAAAAAGCAGGGCCGGATCCGCAGCTCTTAACTTCTATTTTAGTGGCCCGGGGGACCTTTTAGCAAGGTGGAGAGATGGAAATAACTCCTTATTTTGCTTTGATTTATGAAGAAACTATACCATCCTGTCTCACGCGCGTCGTTGCGCGCGCATCCGAGCCCGTTTTTGCACCGGAAATGCGTCCTCCGAAGCAGGGCTTACTCAAACATATAATTCGACTTCGCGGGTTCCGGAAGCTCTCCTCAAGGTCCGCACGAAGTGTCAGGGCACGACTTGAGTCGTGCCGTAAGCGCGGCTCAACGGACGGGGGCTTTAGCCCCTGAGGGGCGCTCCATGGCCTATGCACTTTCCTCGAACTGTTTTCTAACTTGCTCCAGCCAATCGATGAATCACTGAGAGCGGAAGGTTGATCGTCGACAACCTAGATTAGCCCCGGCAAGCTCAACACGCACAACACCGCCTGCAACCCCACAATCGCTCCCGCCGCGCCCAGCGCCCATCGTCCTCTTGCGGGCCTCGTACGCGTCGGCCAACACGCCGCCCACAAACGTCAGCAGAAACGGCTGCGCCCAGAGCCACGGGCTGCCCGGAGAGCCCGTCATGACGAGCACCATGCAAACCAAGGCGCAAAGCAGCGGAGCTGTGTTGCCGAAGTAGCGTGATTTGCGCGTGCTCAGATACAACACCACCGCGGCGCACGCGGCAATCGTAATGCCGCCATTGGCAAGCGTGCTGAAGAATCGTCTCGCCGGATCCAGCGAGACCCACAGGAATCCCGCCGCGGAGCGGAAGACGTAGCTGTACGCATCGGGCGAAAACCCGTAACAGGCAAAGACCAGCACCAGCGCCCCCGCTGCGGCCACCAGCACCACGGGCAATGTCTGGCTCCTGTGTCCCTCGGCGACCCAAAGCATGGCCGCCAGGCCGAGCAGTGCTGCCAGCGGCAACGCCACAATGTGCGCGGCTGCCGCCACGCCAAAGATCACCGTGAGCAGAACCATCCGTGGCCGCCACTTGCGCCGCGGGCCCTGCATGGCATGGGCCACGCCAATGCAGGTATACACGCCGCCAAAGAGGCCCAGCGCCGCCAGCACCTCGGGATTGGGCGTTACGCAGGCCCGCAGCACCGCCGGCGAAAAGCAATAGAGCGCCAGGGCCGTATAGCCGCCCAGATTGCCGTAGAGCCGCCGCGTCACCCACCAGATGCATCCGCCCAGCAGGAAGCCCGCGAAGAGGAACGGCAGGCGCAGCAGCAAAAGGATGTGCGTCATTTGATGCCGCAGTTCCCATGTGCTCAGCTCGCCATTCTCCTGCACCACGCGATTCTCCGGCTTGCGCAACAGATCGAGTCCGCGCTCGGCTAGAAGATTCAGCGTGAGCGGAAGCCCGGCCAGCCGGTACGCCAGAATGCCGTCGTGAATGTTGCCGCAGGAGGTGTAGTAGCCGGCCAGGGGCGAAGGCATTTCCCAGGTTTCGCGTCCGCAGCGCGCGTACTGGTAGTCGATGTCTGTCAGCGTCTGCTGGCTGATGAGCCAGAAACCCTGCAGAAGAAATAGAGCCAGCAGTCCCGCCGCAATGCGTTGCGGCAGATTGAATTGAAAGCGGCGGAGGGCTTGAAACCGGTGGGTCATGCGAATCGAGCGGCTGCTACCAGTCTAAACGGCCCACCCCGCGCGAAGGTGAATCGCAGCTTCCGGCGGCCCGCGCCCGAATGCGCGCGCAAAAAAAGCCGCCCCGAAGGGCGGCTTCTCTTGGAGAGGATCGAGTCGATTCCTAATTGAAGATTGCGCCGACAGTGTCGTTGCTGGAAAGGTCAACCACACAGTAGTTGGGGCCAGCCGCAGTCCAGTAGATCGGACCCGGGAGCGGGTTTCCGGCCGAATTGCTCGGCGTACAGTTATAGGACCAACCGCCGAAAGTGCCGGTGGCGCCCGAGGGTTGACTTGCTTCCAGGATTACGAGGGTGCCTGCCGGGTAGGTCGCCGTGCAAACAGAGCCGCCAGCGTTCCCCTCGACAGTCCAACCCGGGCCGCAGTGGATCACATCGGGTGTGCCGGTGGCGGAGGAGCAGTCACCAGCCAGTTAGTAGTATTCAGGCCCTCGTTATAGATGGTGAGGGTCTCAAGCAGAGTCGCCGCCGGCGGCTCACCCGGATAGCAGGAACCCAGCGGTGGTAGCCGTGGGTAGAACCAGAGGGCAGTTGAACATAGCCGTAGCGTCCTGGATCGTCCCGTCGGTACTGGTTGTTTCTGCGACGATCACCGCGCCGCCGCTTCCGTAGGCAGTAGCCAGCCCGGCGCTGGCCCCGGGATTTCCGCCGCGAATTGGTGTCGACCGGGAAGATCTCAGGCTCGGTATGAGATCCAGGTTGTACTGGGAGAGTTGGTCACGTCGCGGACGTAGGGAGCGGATCGAGTACGTTGCGATCGCGAGGAATTGTCCGGTGAACTGGAAGTCATTCACCGAGATCGAGCTGGGAATAATGGTGAGCGAAAGAATGGGCTCAGGCGGGAGCAGTGAGCGTAGGCAGTCACTGCGGCAGTCGCCGAGACAACGGCGCCGTCAGGATTCTGCACCTCAGCCGTGATGGCCGTGCTTCCCTGGCTGACGCCGGTGACAACGCCGTTGCCTGAAGCGAGTCCGGAGGTGACGGTCGCGATCGTGGGATGCTCGAACGTCCACGTAGGTCTGTGGCGAATTGGTTACATCTACCTCAAGGCCGGTGGTTCCCGAGGTGGCAAGCGCGATGAATTGGCCGGTTTGGCCGGAGGCAGAGACCGACTTGAGCCGTTGGGAATGGTTCACCGCGGTATATTGTTCCGACGATCCGGCCGGTGACGGTAAAGGTTGCGGTTCCCGCAATCGTGCTTCCGCCGCTGGTTGGCATAGAGAGCGATGATCGTCACTGTGCCCTGGCCAGCGCCGTGGCGAGTCCCGTAGATGCCGCCGATCGTGGCGATCTGCACGCTGCTTGAAGACCACGAAACCTGGTTGGTGAGATTCACAGTCGCGCCTGTCGGAAGTGGTGCCGATCGCGATGAATTGCTGGTTTGACCGGGGACGGCGACAGATTGCGAACCGGGGATGACGGTCAGCGAGGTGATACCGAACGCTGACCCGCGCCACCCGCCCGACGTTGCTCGTGACTGTCAAGGTCGCGGCTCGCGGTGATAGTTCCCGTGTAGCCGTTGATCGTTGCCGTAATCGTCGTGGTCCCGTGCGGTACGCGCAGTGGCCAGTCCCGTGGAGTTGATGCTGGCCACGCGGGAGAGCTCGAAGTCCATGTAGCCGAGTCGGTGATATTCGACGTGGTCGAGGGATGAGTTGGTTCCGTGGCCGATCGTTCCCGTTGCCGTGAACTGCGCGGTCTGACCGGCACCGAGATGATCTGCGTGGTCGGACGAAACCGCGATGGAATCGACTAGAGGATTCGTGCAACCGGCAATGGGCGCAAGAGCAAGAGCGAGTCAGAAGGAGTGCCCGCGGTGAAAAACGATCAAGCATGATTGACCTCCGGAATCTGCAGCCGGTTTTGACGTCGACCAACGTCGTCATGGCAGACTCTCGCTGGCCTCTACGCCATCAAATATATGTCACTCAAACTCACCTCCTTCTGGCACAAAGGTGTTACTTTGGCTTTCTGCACCAAGTCAGTCAATAAGTCCTTTGGCGCTGCGTCTCAATCAGACGTGACGAACGTAATCGCCGACCTGATTTCAAGCTCGAAAAAAAAGGCCGCATTACCGAAGGTGAAACCCCCGGCACCAGCCCATAATCGCAATTTCTGTGATCGAAATTTCTTGCGGTCGTTCAAAGCCGCGGCATCGGTGCCGGCTCGATCCCTTGAAGCGCTAGCCCTGATCGGCAGTCGTTTTACACGCGAGCAGTTTGCCCCTCTCGCCTGTGAGCTGCTAAACTTCTCCTCAGCATGGTCATCGCTCGCGACAACTCTCCCGAACGTCTGGTCAGCGCCGCGCGCGCCGACGAAGAGCAGAGTTTCGAACTCAAGCTGCGCCCGCGCTGGCTGCGCGAGTTCATCGGCCAGTCCAAAGCCAAAGAGCAACTCGCCATCGCCCTCGAAGCTGCCAAGTCCCGCGGCGAAGCGCTGGACCATGTGCTGCTCTTCGGCCCTCCCGGCCTGGGCAAGACCACGCTCGCCACCATCATCGCCAACGAACTCGACGTCGGCTTCCAGCAGACCTCCGGTCCGGCGCTCGTCAGATCCAGGGCGACCTCACCGCCATCCTCACCAATCTGCGCGAACGCCAGGTGCTTTTCCTCGACGAGATTCACCGCCTGCAGCCGGTGCTCGAAGAAAAGCTCTACACCGCGCTCGAGGATTACAAGCTCGACATCATCATCGGCCAGGGCCCGGCGGCGCGCACCCACGTGATGGAGATCAGGCCCTTCACCTTCATCGGCGCCACCACGCGGCCCGGCCTGCTTTCGTCGCCGCTGCGCTCGCGCTTCGGCATTCTGCTGCGCCTGGAGTTTTACACCGAAGACGAATTGCGCTTCATCGTCTAGCGCTCCGCCGAAGTGCTGCAGGTTCCCATCGACGCCGACGGCGCTGCGGAGATTGCGCTGCGCTCCCGCGGCACGCCGCGCATCGCCAACCGCCTGCTGCGCCGCGTGCGCGACTACGCCCAGGTGCGCGGCACGGGATCGATCGACCGTCCCACGGCCAATGCCGCCCTCACCATGCTTGAAGTGGACGCGCACGGCTTCGACGAGATCGATCGCCGCCTGCATGCTGACCATCATCCAGAAATACGACGGCGGCCCGGTAGGTCTGGGCACGCTGGCCGCCACGCTTGCCGAAGAAGAAGACGCGCTCGAAGAAGTCTACGAGCCGTTCCTGATCCAGATCGGATTTCTCGACCGCACGCCGCGCGGCCGCGTAGCCACGCGCCTGGCCTACGAGCACTTCGGCATCGCAGCCCCCGGCCGCCAGACAGGGTTGTTTTAGGAGACACGCGGAGCTTAGTTTGCGCCTAGGCGGGAACTGTCTGGAGCTAGATAGCCCGAACCGCAGTCCTCCGACGCAACTGCCGCTAAGCATGCACGCCAATGACCGCCAAGCTCGCTACCGCGAGAAACGGGATCGCTAAAGGAGAAAATCATGTCCTCACCGAATCCACCATGCTTGACCTCGGCACCATCGCGCCCGACTTCGCGCTCACCGATGCTATCACCGGCAAGACCATTCACCGCGACGATTTCCGCGGCCAAAAGGCGCTGCTCGTCCTCTTCATCTGCGCCCACTGCCCCTACGTCAAGCACATCGAGAAATCTCTGGGCCAGCTCAGCGCCGACTATGACGACAAGCCGCTCGGCATCGTCGCCATCAGCTCCAACGATGTCGAACACGCATCCAGCCGACAGCCCCGCCGGACTCAAGCAGCAGGCCGAAGCCAATGGCTTCGAGTTTCCTTATCTCTACGACGAGTCGCAGGCCGTGGCCCACGCCTACAAGGCCGCCTGCACGCCCGATCCCTATCTCTTCGACGCCGATTTCCGGCTCGTCTATCGCGGCCAATACGATGACAGCCGCCCCGGAAACGGCATTCCCGTCACCGGCAAAGACCTGCGCGCCGCCATCGACGTGGTGCTCGCCGGCAAGCCCGTCCCCGCGGACCAGAAGCCCTCCATCGGCTGCAACATTAAATGGAAGGTTGTCTAGGGAAATGTAGCGCTGGTCTCCAGACCGGCTGTCGTGCGGGCGTCCACGCCCGCACATCTCCGCTAGCGGAGTCAGCGGTGTTCGCCGCGATGTCGAGGACTCAGAAGGAAGGTCCAGCCGGACGCGCCGTAGGCGCAGCTATTGTTAGCCCCGCGCTTCAGCGTGGGGTCAGCGGATTGAAGAGATTTGCTGCGGAGTCTCGTAGGGACGGTGCAAGAGCGCTTTCACCTGCAGGAATCGATAGCTGTTACGGCGACCTGATTTAACTCCGCTAACCCCGCGAACTCCGCTTTCTTTATGCTCCCACCGCCGCTGGCGCCAGCCCGGCCAGCACTTCGCGAATCTCGAGCAGCACCTCGTCGGGCCGCGCGGCCTTCAGAGGAAACTTCAGCAGACCCTGCGGCGTGAACTGCGCGCCGCGCTTGGCGTTCTTCGCCACCAGCCGCATCAGGTGCTGCGGATCGACCGCGGCATTCTCCGTGAATCGAATCTGCAGCTCGCCGCGCTTGCGGTCGATCTGCGCAATGCCCATCCGCTCGCATTCCAGGCGCAGCATGCGCCGCTTCCAGCAGGTACACCGTGGCATCGGGCAGCGCGCCATAGCGGTCTTCCATCTCCGCGCGCACTTCGTCAATCGCCGCTTCGCTCGTCGCGCCGGCAATCTTCTTGTAGAGCCGCAGCCGCTGGTTCTCTTCCGGCACATAGCTCTCGTCGATGCGCAGCGCAATGCCCAGATTGAGCTGCGTGGCCGGCCGCTCTTCGCTGCCCTCGCCCTTCAGCTCCTTCACCGCGGCTTCCAGCATCGACGTGTAAAGCTCGAAGCCAACCGCCTCGATGTGCCCGCTCTGCTCGCCGCCCAGCATGTTGCCCGCGCCGCGCAGCTCCAGATCGAGCGCCGCAATCTTGAATCCCGCGCCCAGGTCGCGAAAATTCTTTCAGCGCCGCCAGCCGCCGCCGCGCAATCTCCGTCAACTCGTTCTCCGGCGGAATCAGCAGGTACGCATACGCGCGCCGATTCGACCGGCCCACGCGTCCGCGCAACTGGTAAAGCTCGCTCAGCCCATGCCGGTCCGCGCGATTGATCAGAATCGTGTTCGCCAGCGGAATGTCGAGCCCGTTCTCAATGATCGTCGTCGCCACCAGCACGTCGTATTCGTGGTGCATGAAGGCCAGCATCACCTTCTCCAGCTCGCTCTCGCCCATCTGCCCGTGCGCCCACGGCCACGCGCGCCGCCGGCACCAGCTCCTGAATCCGCGCCGCAATTTCGTAAATCGACTCCACGCGATTGTGCACGAAATAAACCTGCCCGCCGCGCTCCAGCTCCACTTCGACCGCCGAGCGAATAATCTTCTCGTCGAACTTCGCCACCACCGTCTGAATCGCCATGCGGTCCTTGGGCGGCGTCTCGATCACGCTCATGTCGCGCAGCCCCACCAGCGACATGTGCAGCGTGCGCGGAATCGGCGTGGCGCTCATCGCCAGCACATCGATCTCCTTGCGCATCTGCTTCAGCCGCTCTTTGTGGCGCACGCCGAAGCGCTGCTCTTCATCCACAACCAGCAGGCCCAGGTCCTGAAACTTGATGTCCTTCGAAAGCAGCCGGTGCGTGCCGATCAGAATGTCGACCTTGCCCGTCTCCACGCGCTCCACAATATCTTTCTGTTCCTTCGCCGTGCGGAAGCGCGAGATCATCTCGATGTTGATCGGGAACTGCGCGAAGCGCTTCTTGAATGTCTCGAAATGCTGAAAGCTCAGAACCGTCGTCGGCGTCAGCACCGCAACCTGCTTGCCGTCCTGCACGGCCTTGAACGCCGCGCGCATGGCCACTTCGGTTTTGCCGTAGCCCACATCGCCGCACAGCAGCCGGTCCATCGGCGTCGTCGATTCCATGTCGTACTTGATGGCGCGAATCGCCGACAACTGGTCGTCCGTCTCGTTGTAGTCGAAGGCGTCTTCAAACTCGCGCTGAAACTCGTTGTCCTTCGAGAACGCCGTGCCCTGCGCGGTGTTGCGCTCGGCGTAAAGCTTCAGCAGCTCCGCGGCCATGTCCTGCATGGCCTTGCGCACGCGCGCCTTGGTCTTGGCCCACTGCTGCGAGCCCAGCCTGTTCAGCACCGGCGCCGGTCCCGCGTCGGTCGAGCGGTATTTCTGAATCAGATCCAGCCGCGTCAGCGGAACATACAGCTTGGCGCTGCTCGGCAAATTCCAGAATCATGAACTCGACCGAGAGCCCGTCCTGCACAATCTCCTTCAGTCCCTGATACTGCGCGATGCCGTGCTCCACGTGCACCACATAGTCGCCGACGCCGAGATCGCGAAAGTCGGAAACAAACGCCGCGGTCTTCGATCGCTTCGGCTCGGGCCGCGCCGCCACATCGGCTTCATCGGAAAGATCATTGGCGCCGAACACAATCAGATTCGCATTCGGCAAAGCTCACGCCCGCCGCCAGCGGCGTGCGCACAATCACCGGCACGCGCAGATCGCCGGCCAGATAGCTGCCTTCGTCGAGCATGGTTTCGCCGGGCATGCGGAGTGCGGCTGCCCAGCCGATAAGGAATCTCGATACTCGCGCAGCACCGTCGCCAGCCGCTCCACATCGCCCTGGTGCGGCGCGGCCAGCACGATGCGCGTCTCCGGCGCCATCAGGTTCTTCAGCTGCTCGGTCAGCGCCGGAATCGATCCGTGAAAGCGCAGCGTGGGCCGCGTGTGCAGCTCAATCTCGCCCAGCGTCGCGTCCTCGTCCAGCACGTCGACCGCGCCCAGTTGATCGAGATCGAGGCCCATGTGCGACTCGAGCGCGGCCTGCAGCACCTCCGGCCGCAGATAAATATCTTCCGGCCGAATCAGCGAGCCGATGCCCGAGCGCTCATGGCGCTGCTCAACCTTGTTCCACCAGCGATCGATCTGGTTGCGCACCATGGCCGGCTCTTCCACAAACAGCGCGCATGCGCGGCAGCAGCGATCAGCAGCGACTTGTTCCGCGCCGGCAACCGCGCGTGAAAAACTCCCAGCCCGGAAAGACGCTCACGCCGCCGGCCGCCGCCAGCTCTCGACCGCCATCTCTTCGTCTTCCGATCTTCGACGCGCTGCCGGCTCAGCCGCGCATGCACCGCGGCCAGCAAGCGCTCCGTCACCGGCGTTTCCGTCAGCGGCAGCAGTTGCGTTTCGTCCAGTCCCGATCTGCGAGCGCTGCGTCTCGGGATCGAATTTGCGGATGGTCTCAATCTCGTCGCCGAAAAACTCGATGCGCACCGGCCGGTCGGCCTCCGGCGAATACACATCCAGAATTCCGCCGCGCCGCGTGAACTGCCCCGGCATCTCCACCAGATCCATCTGCGTGTAGCCCACGCTGGCCAGGTGCGCGGTGAGCACCTCGACGTCCACTTCTTCGCCGCGCTTGAGCGTCACCGCCAGGCCCGCATAGTAGTCGCGATCGAAGAGCTTCAGCGCCGCCGATTCCACCGGCGCGATCAGATATCGACACCGCGCCGGTGGCCAGCTTCCACAGCGCGGCCGCGCGCTGCTCCTGCACGTCGGGATGCGGCGAAAGATTTTCAAAAGGAAGCACATCGTGGGCCGGCAAGCGCACCACGCGCGCCGGATCGACGGCGCCGGTCAGCTCGCATCCCGCCTGCAGCAGCGGCTCCAGCGCCTCGGCGGCCTTGTTGTCGGCCACCACCACGATCACCGGCTGCTTGGCGGCCCGCGCCATCAGCGGCAGATAAAGCGCCCGCGCCGTCGCAGTCAATCCGGACACACGCCTCCGCCCCGCACCCAGGCTCAGATGCCTGCGAACGCGCTCAAATCCCGGGGAGTGCTCCAGCTCCGCGAAAATTTCGCGGACGAACGGGAGGATCATCTAGCTTCAGTTTATCAGCGGAGGCGCGAATGAGTTTTTTGCGGAAGGTGCAATTGATCACAGGCGCAAAGGAGACGCGCGGGCCTTGACAGGCCCGCACTCGACCCATTCAGTCCAGGCGCGGCGTGCCCCGGCGCAGCACCAGGCCGGTGATGCCGAAGAACGCGATCAGCCCCAGCGCGATGAGCGAAGTAAAACGCCATGGGGTGCACCCAGCCCGGCGAATACTTCAGATCCTGGCGCCACCCACAGCAGCAGGACGGTCGCGATCACCGAAAATTGGCCGGCGATCACCAGAAAAGTGTGTCCCAGGTCGCGCCGCTTGTCCAGCGCCTCCACCTGGTCGGGAGTGAGATTGCGCTCTTCGGGGGGAAGAAGGGGATTAGCCATGGAATTTCTCCTTGCGGGACGCGACCGGACTTTTGCCAGACCTCCGGGTCCGGCGTTCCTATCTTTAATTGAATCACAAGCCGCCCGCGCCGCGCCACCAATCCCGCGCCGCGCAATCGCCAGCATGCGCGGCAGGCCCTAGTCCATTAAAAACGCCAGCGACTGCAGCGTGGTCACTTCGAACTGGCTTGCGGCAGCGGATGTTGGCGCAGTCAGCTTGTCGTCGCGCCGCACCATATAGGATTGCGCTTTAGCGAAACGCGCGCGGTCGCGCTCGTCGGCCCCGCGCGGAAACTGCGGGCGCTTGCGCCGCACTACCCATGTCACTTTGTAGTCGCCCGCCTGCCCGCACTTGGGGCAGACCAAATTGTGCGTGCGCTGCTCTACCGTCTCGACAAAAAAATCCCGCTCTTCCATTCCTCTGTAGCCCTCCGCTGATCGTAGCGCCGGTCTCCAGACCGGCTGTCGTGCGGGCGTCCACGCCCGCACTCGTTCGGGTCTCGCCGCAAAATCGCAAAATTAGAGCAAGCCGCCGCCAGCCCCAGGACTCGGCTCGGGTACTTTCCCAAACGCCCGAATCTATCCATACTCGTTCTTGCCATGGCGAAACGCAAGCCAGCCCGTTTTTCCGCCACAAAAGCCGTCAAGGCCAACGCCCGCGAGCGCGTGGGCCAGCCCAAACCCTCGCGCGTGCTACCCGGCGCCCCGCCCACCGGCCGCCAGGCCAAGCACAAGCCCAAACTCCAGGATCTGCTCCGCGAAGAGGGTTAGCCGGGCACAACCCATTCTCAAATAAGGCTTGCCCTCGAAGCCGAATTGCTGATAGCTCTAAGCTGAGAACCGAAAGCCTGTCCCCCGACCCCTGAAACCGGACCCCTAAACCCAGGAGCTGTCTTTATGGCGAAAGCAGTCGGCATCGGCGGCATCTTCCTCAAGGCGCGCGACTCCAAGGCGCTCGCCCAGTGGTACCAAACGCATCTCGGCATTCCCGACCAGGGCGGCGGAACCCTAGCCTTCGACGGGCCCGAATCCACGGGCATGACCGTCTTCGCCCACTTCCCGCTCGACTCGAACTACTTCGGCGAAGGCGCGCAGCAGGCCATGGTCAACTTCCGCGTCGATGATCTCGACGCACTCCTTGCCCAGTTAGCCGCGGCCGGCGTCCGCATCGATCCCAAGCGCGACGACCACGCCTACGGCAAATTCGCATGGATCTGGGATCCTGAAGGCAACCGCATCGAGCTCTGGCAGCCGCCCTCGCCCGAGTGATCGGCAAGCGGAACCCGCGCCGAGGGCAGTGGGCTCTGTAAGACACGTAAGACGGCGTAAGACGCGGCCCGAAACCCGTGTCTTGCGCCGTCTTACGCGCGTCCGCCATATGTATTGCATTCGTAAGACGCCGCCTGAACTCCGCGCCTCAACCCGCCAATGATTGCGCATTACGCATGTATTGCATTTGTATTGCATCTGCAATACACTGTCCAACCCCAGCTCCCTGTTTTCTCGCCCCCTCGCTCCCGGCCGGGGCCCCCGGGCGACAGGTCTTCGTCGCCGAGGTGGCTTGCTCCCTCGCTCCCTCGCTCCCTGCCTTCTCCAACTCACTTGCGCTTTGGCGACGTCCCGTTCAGCACACTTATCAGCCCCTGGGCTGTCGACACAATCGGCTGGGTGCTGACCACAATCTCCGTGGCGCCCACTTCCTTGCCGTACAGCTTTTTATTGGCGTCACCGTCCACGCTCATTGACGCACCTTCAAGGGACACGCCGGCAAACAGTCCCTTGGACCGCGAATAGGTCAGAATGTCAGATGAGCGCATATCCGTAGCGTTGTAGCCAGTCGCTTGTGCGCCCGTCGGGCCAGCGGCCGCCGCGGCATCGGCGCCCAGCTTCATCTTGCCGCTCAGGACCGCATCCACACCCTTGCTGTGCATCACCGCCAGCACAAAATCGGTTTCTGTGACTCCCAGTTGTAGACCAAGGCTGCCCGTATCCAGCTCGTACATCACCGGCGCGCCCCAGGCTCCATCCATCTTGGCGCCCTTTCGGCACACCAGCACGCCGCGCCCGTAGCTGCCGCCCAGGAAACCAATCGCAACTTTCTTCACGCTCGGGAAGACCACCACGCACATCGCCTGGTTCAGTACGCTCACCGGCAAGCCGTTCGTTCCCTGCAGCAGCTCCTTCATCACCGTGGCGGAATTGGCCAAACGGTCATCTTCTTTTTTCTCTGCAAGCAGGGGAAGCGCAACTGCCAAATAGAGCCCGAGGACCATGGTAAGTTTGTTTTTCATTGACCTCTCCTCTCTAATGAGGAGCGATTATACCTTCAAGAACACAACCGTGGTGATTGAGTTTGCCGCAATCGCAGCTTATGCTGGCGTATATAGGCCTTCAACGCTCGTCCCCTCTTAACGCATTTTTTTGAAGATTTCGACGATTCACCGTGGCTGCGTTCGGTTTTCGCGCCATGCGCGGCGGCTCCCGCCGAAAACAAGCACTTAGGTTCGAGAGAAGCATGCCTCTCCCCGGCGCCAAAAAACGGTTCGGACCATTCGAGCTCGATTCGCGCACCGGGGAGCTGCGCACCAACGGCACGCGCATCAAGCTGCAGGGGCAACCCATCAGCGTGCTCGAAATCCTGCTGGAGACGCCAGGCGAACTGGTGACGCGCGAGCAAATCCGCGAGCGGCTCTGGTCGTCCGACACGTTCGTCGATTTCGATCACAACCTGAATACGGCCATCAAGAAGCTTCGCCAGGCGCTGGGCGACGAGGCGGAGACGCCGCGCTACATTGAGACGATTCCGCGCTACGGCTACCGATTCATCGGTCAGGTGGAAAAGGACGCCGCGCCCGAAGCGGCCGTGGCTGAGCCGGAGCTGGCAGGAACGGAGCCAGCCGGCAAGCGGCCGCCTGCGGCGCCGCGCGGCGCTTCGCACGTGCACCGCGCTCTGCCGTGGGCGTTGGGCGGCATCGCGTTATTGTTTGCCGGGCTCGCCGTCCTGGCTCCTGCTGAAACCGGCGCCGCAGCCAAACGTGATGCGTTTCTCCATCCCGCCGCCCGAAAACACAGAGCTGGTCTACGACGGCGAGGTAAGCCTTTCTCCCGACGGCCGCGCTCTGGCATTCGTCGCCCGATCCGGACCGGACAAGACCCCGGGTCCTCTGGGTGCGCCCGCTCGACAGCCTCACGGCCCAGCCGATTCCGGGAACGGAAGGCGCCGCTCTGCCGTTCTGGTCTGCCGACAGCCAGGACATCGGGTTTTCCGCGGAGGGCAAACTGGAGAAGGTTGCGGCCGCGGGCGGACTGCCACAGATGCTTTGTGCCCTGACAGGCCCTCTCACGACCGCAACCTGGAGCCGCGACGGCGTCATTCTCTTTTCGAGCCGTGACGGCAGCCTTTACCGCGTACCCGATACGGGCGGGACGCCCACGCTCGTGGTTGCCCCGGATCCCCAGCGCCATGAAGCGGCTATAGGTTTCCGCAGTTTCTTCCCGACGGCCGCCATTTCCTCTTCCAGGCGGCGACGGGCGTCAGCGGCGAATACATGGTTGAGGCCGGCACGCTGGACTCAAAAAGCGTGAAGAGCCTGGCACAGGTAGACATCCGGCGCCTTATACGCTCCGCCCGGCTACCTGTTGTATTTGGATCAAAACGCATTGATGGCGCGGCCCTTCAATGCGAGGACGCTGAGTTTCACAGGCCCGGCGCTCGAGGTGGCCGAAAACGTGGGGCTCGGCCTGGGCTACGGATACTTCTCGGTCTCTGCGACAGGCCTTCTGGCCTACGCGACCGGGTCAGGCACAGTCAACGACCAAATGGCATGGTTCAACCGCGAGGGACAGAAGCTGGGCACTGTGGGCCAGCCGGACATTTACACGGCTCCGGCGTTCTCGCCCGATGGGGCCAGAGTTGCCGTGGGCGTGGGGAATTACGGCAAACGCGACATCTGGGTCTATGAAATGAAGCGCGGGACGGCTTCGCGCCTCACCTTCAACCCCGCCGACGACTTCGATCCCGCCTGGACGGCGGATGGAAGCCGGATTCTGTACTCGTCTGATCGCAGCGGCCAGATCGACATTTATCAGAAAGACGCGAACGGCCTGGGCAGCACGCAGCCGGTCTTTCAGTCGAAGGATCAAGCCAAGGCCCTTGACGATTTGTCGGCGGATGGCCGCTATGCCATCTACGACAACTCGGGCAGCTCAAGTTCGAAGCGAGCTTCTGGGTGTTGCCGCTTTTTGGCGAACGCAAGCCCTTTGTCTTCGTCGCAAGGCGATTTCGGCGCTTTCAGCGCGCGATTCTCGCCGAACGGCCGCTACGTAGCCTATTCGTCAAACGAGACGGGAAGACTGGAGGTTTACGTCCAGACTTTCCCGCAGCAGACCGGCAAGTGGGAGATCTCAACCTCGGGCGGGGCAGAGCCAATGTGGCGCCGGGACGGGAAAGAGCTGTTCTATCTGGCCCCGGACGATAAGCTGATGGCGGTCGCGGTCAACACGGTCTCTGGGGCATTCCAGGCGGGCATCCCGAAGGAGCTTTTTCAGGCGCAGCTGATGCCGATCTCTTATTGGAGAAACATATATGACGCTTCGCCCGACGGCCAGCGGTTCCTGATGCTCATGCCCGCAAACGAGGCCAAGCCCGCGCCCATTACGGTAGTCGTGAATTGGCCGGCGCTGCTGAAGAAATAGCGACGCGTTGCGCGTCACGCGTGGCGAATGACAATCGATTGAGCGCGCTCAAGGTCGCATGAGCCTCGCGAGGGGGATTCAAGCCGGCCCATATGAAATCCCGTCACCCGCGAGGAACCGCGACAAGCCGTGGCCTTTCAAAACCGGATCTATGCAAGCAAAACGAGCGCATCGTCAGTCATGCGGGCCCGGATGCTCCGGGCCTGACGGCTTCCTTTATTTTGCCGCGCGCAATACCGTTTCCGTTTTCGGGATTTGTTTCGCGTACTCCCGCTCGGCACTCGAGACCGGCAACTCGTAGCCCTGGCCGAAGCCTGCAAACCACACCTGGGACAGGAAATATTGCCGTCCGTACCGATGGAAGACGAGCTCTGCGTTCTGAGGCTCGCGAGGCGACTGGTTTAGACGAGAGGCGCCAAAAATCGTCGGAGCTTGTCATGCCGCGAATCTGCACGGCTCCGGACGCGACCACGCAGACGTCGTACTCGCCTGCGGGGAGTACACGCGCGCTCACATTGAAGCTGAACGGGACTGGATGGTGTATTGGTTCTGCTGAGCCACTGCCGGTGCGGCCAGCGCCAGCGCGACGAGACGTGAGAGCAATCCTGCGAAACCCATTGACTTTTTCATGGAGAACCTCCTGGAGCAGCGCTCCGATGAATTTGTGTCTCGACTTTGCCGCGGAGGTCGCCGTGAGGACAATGCATGCGGGGTGATTTGCCGGTGGATTGCCCATCGATTCGGGGTAGACGGCTGGTGAGTTCGAGGTGAACGGCGGGTGTTCGGCTAAGCCATTGATGTCATGTGCGATTGCTTGCAACAGCCACGCACCGGAGGTCTGCCCGGCTCATCGACGTGAAGCGGGAGACAAAGAAACTCGTTACGAATCAAGGCGGCACTGCAAAATCATCACTTCAGGCGAGTGATCGCCTAACCGGCAGTTACCCCACCTTATTCCGTCGCGGCCATTCGTTCGCGATAGTCCCACTCGGGGCCGAGCGCGAATAAGTAGTAGCGCGCGGGGCTGGTTCCAACATTGCGCCATCCGTGCTCTTCATTGGACGCGATATAAGCAACCGACCCCGGGCCGAGCCGGGTAGTTTGCCCGGAGATCATGACGTCCACCGTTCCTTCGCGGATCAGAATGACTTCTTCGTGTACATGATGGTGTGGCGGATGCGGCGCGTCGCCTGCGGCTAACTCACTTTCATGGAGTTCGACGGCGAACCCAGTGTGGGTCTCGCCATCGAAGAAATGACGCAGACGGCTGTGAGGCTCTTGATGGACTGGAATCTTCTCGTAGGAGTATGCCCTCGATGGCAATAGCAAGCTTTGTGCAGACGCCTTGATGGTGGCGATTGCCGAAAGCAAAAAGCAGAAGTACCGGCGCGATAGATTCATGATTTCTCCTGGAATCGATCTACACACTGGGCAGAGACAAACACCACGCTCAGGAAAGGGGCTTCACGCGCAGGTTGCGGAATTCAATCCGATGCCCTTCGCATTCGAGCCCAATGCGGCCCAGGGGCACCTGGCAATTGTCCGCGTAGCTGCTGGGTTTGCCATTTGTCCGAACTGAGATCTTGCTGCCTCGGCAGGTCACATCGTATGTATTCCATTCGCCGGCGGGATAGACGGGTCCTTGAATGCCGACGTCGTAAGCGCTCTTGAGACCCTTGGGGTCCGATTCCGGAGTGATCGATTTGATCAGCGGTTTCCAACTGCCCGGGAAGCCGGGATCCACTCTGCGCCACTGGTGGTCTACTCGCACGCGCGTATCGAGCACTGTAACAACGCCATGATCGAAGAATCCTCCGCGCAGCCAGCCGGCGTGGCCCAGCCAGGACCCGGTCTCGACCTGGTGCATCACTTTAACATCCGGTGTTTCCTCTTTCATGCGCACGAATACGCCGCTGTTGTAACCGCTGTAGCCGGTGGGCTGGTCCAAATGGGTGAACTTCCACTCAACGTGAAAGATGAAATCCTTCCATTCGCGATCCATCAAAAACATGCTGTGATACTTACTCAGCGGCTGCAAGCCGTCGCAAAGCAGAATGCCTGTATCTGCGTTCATGTGCCACTGATGGGCATTGCGCCAATCTTCCCCCGTCACTCCGAACCACTTATATTCCGTCCAACCCTCAAGTTCCGGCCCCGGCGATACATCGATCCACCCTTTCGGATCGTGTTCCGGCGCCGTGGGAGCGAGCTCGTAGCCGCCGCTGTTTGCGTAAAGAGGGAGCGTTCCCAGAAGTCCGGCAGACGTGATGAGGAAAGAGCGTCGATTCATTTCGCTTCACTTCTCCTTCGCAACAGCGAGGCTGTAGTCGGGATTTCCAAAACCTGCGGTGAATTCTACATCGGGAGCGGCACGAATCAACTCAACAATTCGTGGCGAGTGCTCTCCGGCGTCCACACCGCTAACCGCGATGTGCGGGTTGGGCGACCCTGGTCCGAGGTCGGACGGTACGTCACTGGAGCTAGGAATTTATGCGGACATGGTCTTGATGCAGCGGTGCAGGCTAGTGCTGCACGCTGTACGGTCCGGGCAAATGCGGGCGCGTCGGGCGCCTTGTCGGGCGTTGGCTTCGTCTCCACGGCGGTCCGCTTGGAGTAGATGCGGAACTCCACCACCAGATTGAGCATCACCGGAACCGGCTTGCCGTCCTTGATGGCAGGCTCGAAGGTCGCCTTGCGAATGGAATCGACGGCGCTCTCGTCGAGCCCGAAGCCGATGGGCCGCGCTACCGCGATTTCGCCCGGCTTGCCGTCGGCGCCGATGACGACGTGATACTCCGACATGCCGGCCACGCCGTAGTCCTGCGCGAACTGGTTCGACGCGGGCTCGAAGGTGGACTTGAGGCTGCGCTTTTGTGTCGACCATGTTTTGCCGCAGCACGCTCGGGATCCGTGGGCTGGTAATCGGTCTTGGCCGCGACGGCATCGTAGTAGAGCTTCCAGAAGCCGGGCATCGACGGCCATCATGCGCTCGTCAAATCCCTGCGCGAAGATGTTACCGAGCGCGTCTTCAAGAACCTTGTTGGCGTGCGCGGGCGAAAGGGTAGTGGTGACGCTCTTGGCGTCGGCGGGCCGCTCGGCCTCGGGAGCCGCGGCAATCTCGGCCTGCGCCTCGGCTGGCATCGGTCGTTTCGGTGTCAGCGGCGGATGGGCCGCGGCGGCTGTCGCCGGATTGGCGCGGTAGATTAGGCGCGGGTGCGGCAGCGGGAGCCGCGTTGCGAGCGGGCTTCGCGGCCGGTTTCCGCTTTTCCTTGCCCTTTTCCTGCTTCGGCTTGACCACGAGCTCGCGATCGATGGTGATCCGCACTTCTTTTTTCTTGGGCGTGATGTTCACGCGGTCGACGGCCTTGGTGGGATCCTCGTAGGGCAGCGCGCCCAGAAAGTGCAATCCGTAACGCGCGCCCGTCAGCTCCACCTTGTGCTTCATGCAGGCGCACTTTGTCGATGCGGATTCCGCTGAGCGTATAAGAGCCCTGCGGCGAGTGGCCGATCAGCACGCCGTGCTCGTTGAAGGTGAGCGTGTTGTCGAGATAGCCGCCGCGCAGAAAGAGATCCTTGCCCACGAACTGTTTTCTCAGCTGGTCTTCGGTGATGCTTCCGCGGCTCTGCGGACTGGCCGCAGTGCTTTGGTGCGGCCGCGGGCGCTTGCGCCGGTGGGCGCTGGCGCGGGCTGACTTTCTGCCGGCGCAGGCGGCGACGCAGGACTGGCGATTGCGGCGCAGCCTGCGACTCCGCAGGTTGAGGCGTGGCGGGTGTTGAGGGCAGCGTTTGCGCCGGAGGTTGACTTTCGGCCGTGGGCGCGGGAGCCGCTTGCTGCGCTCTGCACGTTTACTGCGGCCAGCGAGAGCAGCAGCGCCGACGCGCCGCAGATCAATAGGCACAGGCCCGAAACGCTGGGCCGCGACACGTTGGGCGCAGGCGCGGCGAAAGACCGGACACGGGAGCGAGCAATAGCGCAGAATCATAGGGAGCCTTCGAACGCAACTTTAACAGGAGTTCCGAACTGCTGCCGCGATGAAAATAAGCCGTTAGTAATCACACGTGGCCGGGTCCATTCAATCTTTAGGCCAATTCAGCGCTTGAGCCGCCACAAAATCCGCCGGAAGAGGCCCAGAATTCGCCGCGCGTCGGCTGCGTCGAGGGCGAGCCGGCGCAGCAGCAGGTCGCAGATCATGAGCGATTCGCCTTCTGCATCGCCGCAGGCGAGTAGTTCGCGGCCTGCATGGTCTCTGCGACGACGCCGGCCAGCAGATCGAGATCGCGTGCGCAAGCGGGAACGCGCATCGATGCGGCAGCCGCGTGTCCCTTCACAGGTTCCGGGTGCCCCATCTTCGCGCGTCTTTGTTTTCGTCGGCTAAGCGTGGGAGCCGCGCGCGCCAGCTCATACAGGCACACGGCAACAGCCTGGCCCAGATTCATCGAGGGCTGGCGCGGATCGGTGGGAATCTCGACGAGCAGGTGGCAAAGAGCGAGATCTTCGCGGGTAAGCCCGCGTTTTTCCGAGCCGAAAACAAGTGCCACGCGGCCGCCGCGCGCAAGCTCGCGCCGACGAACGGGCGCCAAATCCGGAAGCAGAATCACCGTCTGCTCCGGCTTGCGATGCGCGAGGGTTCCGGTGCCGATCACCAGCGTGCAATCGGCCACAGCTTCGGCAAGGCGCTCCATGCGTTTTGCGTTTTGGAGCAGATCCGAGGCGCCGACGGCGGACTTGGCTTCGCGCCAGTGTTCCTCGTACGGAGCGACCACGGTGAGGCGCGAGAAGCCGAAGTTGGCCATGGCCCGCGCCGCCGCTCCTATATTGAGGGGATTGCGCGGCGAGACGAGGACAACGGTGATGCGTTCGCGTTGGGGGTCGGTGAGCAAGAGATGATTTTAGTCGCAGAATTGCAGACCATCCCAATGTCTCCGGTCAACTCATCTTATCCAACAGCGAGCGTAACCCTTTACGCGGCGCAGATTGATCGCCCCGCTGGCAACTCCGAGCGAATGTTCTAGCCTGAAGCGTGCTCTTCTCCAACCCAGCCGCGAATGCACTCAACGAGCTGAGCCAGGCGCCCATCGTGCGCTTTTCGCTGCTGGCGCTCAGCTCCATCTTTTTCCTCGTCGATCCCTTCGCCGCGATCCCGTCGTTTCTCGCCATCACCGAGAGCGCCGATGCCGCGCGCCGCAAGCGCATGGCGCGCAAGGGCGCGATCACCTGCTTCATCGTGCTCACCAGCTTCGCCATCGCCGGCCAGCTCATCTTCCGCATGTTCGGCATCACGCTGCCGGCATTTGAAATCGCCGGCGGCCTGATTCTGCTGCTCATCGGTCTGGACATGCTGGAAGCCCGCCGCTCGCCCACGCAGGAGACCCACGGCGACACCGAAGAAGCCGCGACAAAAGAGGACGCCGGCATCGTGCCGCTCGGCATTCCCATGCTGGCCGGTCCGGGCGCGATTTCATCGGTG
>CAWAQH010000027.1:0-11809 GCA_963784085.1 uncultured Acidobacteriaceae bacterium
GCTCGGAAATGCAGTTGGTGTCTAGCAGATAACCGCTCATACCTCAATGTCGCGTCCGGTATCCCTGTCGCGCTCAGATCGAGCTCGACGCCGACTAGCGGCGATTCGCGGAAGAACTGCACTAAACTCTTTGGCTGGTGCGATTTAGCCAGAAGCCGTTCGTATTGCTCGCCGGAGATCATGACAACCGCATCTTTGCCCTGGCGTGTTATCCGTTGCGGCCCCGCAGTGAGAGCTAAACGGAATACCTCACTAAAGCGGGCCTTGGCGGTTTGGATCTGCCAGATAGTGCTGGTCTTATTGGCTGGCTGCAATTCGTCCTTGCCGATTCGGTATGTTTCATCGTGGCCTCTCAGCAAACTGGTCTGACTAGTCATAGTATAGAAAAGGGAAAATTTGTAAACGCAGGGGTATGGCTACGCCAACCCCTTGCGCGCAAACGGAAGGCTCAGCACGAACAACCCGACGCCCAATAGAACGATAGCGGGACCCGGCAGGAAGCGGAAGCTCTCGGCCAGCCAAACCCCGGCCACCGAAATGGCGCCGCCGAAGACGGCCGATAGGATCACATAGCGCCGCATGCTTTGGGCGAGGTTTTTTGCGATGGATGCCGGGATAATAGTGAGCGCGCCCATCAAAAGGGTCCCGACGAGTTTGATTCCGAGCGCCACGATCATCGCGAAGATCAGCAGCAGCGCCAAATCATAGCCGCGTCCCAGGCCGTGCACCCGCGCCAAGTCCGGGGAAACGATCAGGAACAGAAAGCGCTTGGCGAGTACGAAGCACAGCGCGGACAACACCACCGCGGTAAGCAGGATCGCCAATAGCAGCGGCGAAGACAGCACGGGAAACGAGCCGAACAGCGACTCGATGACGTCCTCATTCGGGATCATGAGGATTCCAATCGCCAGGCAGCCCGTAAATAAGAGCCCGACGATCGCGTCCGGCGGCAGGCTGCTTCGGCCTTCCAGCCAGAAAACCAGAAACGCGGCGCCAATCAGGAAGACGATCACGCCGTAAAACGGATCCAGTTGATAGATGATCGCCAGCGCAATGCCGGGAAGCGCGACGTGAGAAAGCGCGTCGCCCACCAGCGCCATCCGCCGCAGAAGGATGAAGGGGCCAACGCTGCCGGAGGCGATTCCCACCAGCAGAGCGATCCAGAATGAGGTGTGCAGGGTGGAATGCATTAGTGGCGCCGGGCCGTGTTCATGAATGGGGCCGTGTACATGACCGGGGCCGTGTTTCATGATGGTAGAAGCCGGCCTCGCCGTAGAGGGTGGCGAGGGCTTCGGGATTCAGCGCTTCCACAGGAGGGCCCTGGCACACCACGCTCTTGTTCAGGCACAGCACCCGCTGCGCGTAGCGGTACACGACGCTGAGATCGTGCGAGATCAGCAGCAGCGCCGTTCCACGCTCCATCTGGACGCGATGGAGGAGCGCGTAGACCGTGTCCTCAAAGCCGGCGTCCACGGCCGCGGTGGGTTCGTCGAGCAGAAGCACGCTAGGTTTTTGCAGCAGCGCAGCCGCGATCAGCACACGCTGGGTCTCGCCGCCCGACAATTCTCCCAGCCCCTTGCGTAGAACGCTTCGGTCCAGGCCCATCAGCTTCACTCTTCATCTAACTGGTCGGGTGAAGGCCGCGTTTGGCCGCCAGAAACTGGGCGATTGGAGCAGAAAGAACTCCATGGCGGAGATGGGGGCGGAACGATCGACCGAGAATCTCTGCGGGACATAGCCAATCTTTACGTTCTTGTGCCATTCGACGAGCCCGGTATGCGGAACGAGTCCCAACAAGGCACGAAACAGAACAGTTTTGCCGGCGCCGTTGGGGCCAATCACCGCGAGCGCCTCGCCTTGTTTCAGCGTGAAAGAGACATTTTTGAGAACCGGGAGACCGTCCAGAGCGACAGAGAGGTCTTCAACGATGAGGACGGCGTCGTCAGTCATGAAAGCTTGGCATTCAATATCTTATCGTTACAATAGCTTGTTCTTGCCTGGCCTGTTTTGACTTATGATGAGGGCATCGGCCCAAGCGGGCATCGGCCATGGAATTTCATCGTAAGGACGTGCCACTCTACCTGGTTGCCGCGGCAGCCGTCACGACGCTGGTTTCCATCCGCGTGTTTGAGATCCTGATGGCCGCGGCGCTCATTGCGCTTGTCGTCACAAGGCGGCGATGGCGCTTACCGCCGGTCTGGTTACCGCTGTCCCTCTTCCTGTTGGGCACTCTTGTCTCGCTGTTTGTTTCCGGGCACATTCGCGAGGGCCTTCCCCAGGTCAGGAAATTCTACGTCTATCTGATGCTGTTTCTGGTGACCAGCGCCTTTCGAACGGTAAGTGAGGTTCGCTGGCTCGCGATTGGTCTGGGCTTTGGCCGCGACGCTTTCTTCCGCTATGGGCGCTGCTGCAGTTCTTCGAAAAATATCGCGCCGCGGAATTGGCCCATCAGAACTTTTACACCTCTTACGTGGACGCCCGCATCACCGGATTCATGGGCCATTGGATGACGTTGAGCGGGGAGTTGATGATGGCGCTGCTGGTGATTGCGGCGCTGGTTTTCTTCGCGCGCGATCGCACGGGCACTCGCCTGGCTGATTTTGGCCGCGTTGCCGGTGAGCGCGGCTCTGGGATTAACCTGGACGCGCAGCATGTGGCTGGGGACGCTCGTGCGGCGCCGTGTACCTGATCTGGTTCTGGAAGAAATGGGCGCTGGCGGCGGTGCCGGTATTGATCGCGGGACTTTTGTTCGCGAATCCTCTCGATATTCGTGAGCGCGCCGTGTCCGCGCTTACTCCTCACGAAGGCCAGACGGATTCCAACGCCCATCGGGCGGAGCTGCGGCGCATCGGCTGGGAAATGATCAAGGCGCATCCCTGGCTGGGCGTCGGGCCGGAACAGGTTTGGCGGCAGTATCAAAACTTACATCCGGCCGGATATGCCCCAGCCGCAAGCGTCGCAATATTACGGCCATTTGGAAAACGATTACGTGCAATACGCGGCCGAACGCGGTGTGCCGGCCATGCTGGCGCTGCTGTGGATGATCGGAGGGGCGGTATTCGATTTCGCGCGCGCTCTGCGCCGGCTGCCATGGGACGCTGACAGAACGCTGGGTATTGCACGCCGCCATTGCCGTAATCGTGGGCGTGCTGGTGAGCGGCTTCTACTCCTGGAATCTCAACAACAGCGAAGTGCTGGCGATGTTTCTGGCCGTGATGGGCTGCGGTTATGTCGCGCTGTGGCAAGCGGAGGAAGCCAAGGGGGAACAGCAGCATCATTCCCGGGGCAACCTCTGTACTGCTTCGTTGAAGTGCTCGATACTCTCCAGGCCCATCCAAGTCCCTGTTATCGGAAAGGCATGGATGCGGTTGCCGGCGGCGAGCAGCCCGGCCATCAATTCGGGCATGGTGAAGAACTAGTCTTGCGGAATGAGATCGAGCGCGGCGCTGGTCAAACAATAAATACCGGCGCTGATGGCATATTCCGTTTCCGGTTTTTCCGCCACGCCCTGAACGGCTCCATCGGCGATGGAAAGGACGCCGTAAGGCGAGCGGTAAGTGTATTTCGCATAGGCACCGACAAGTCGGCAACCACTCGCGCGGCTGGATGCAAAAAGTCGCGAAAGTCGAGATCGGTGATCAGGTCGCCATTCATCAGGAGCAACAATTCGCCAGCGGGGAGCTGGCCTTTAATGCACTGGCAGGACCGGCGGTGCCGAGCGGTTGGTGCTCGTGCACGTAGGAAACGTTAACGCCAAACCTGGAACCATCGCCGCAGAACGCGCGCACCAGTTCCGCTTGATATCCGGTGGCGAGAACGATATCGGTGACGCCGGCGTCGCGCAACTGCTCGACGATCTTCTGCAAAATCGGTTTCTCTCCCACCGGCAGCAATGGTTTCGGTATGGAGAACGTCAAAGGGCGCAGACGCGTGCCCATGCCGCCGGCCAGGATCATCGCTTTCATCGCGCTTCGCCGCTGGCTTTCATTGGAATCGGCTGAGGCTCCATTAGATCCGGTACGTGCTGGGATCGTACATTTCCAGCCGCTCCTCCACCCATCTCGCGGTGAGCCGGATTCCATCGTCCAAGCGTTACGCGGGGCGCCCAGCCCACCAAGTCGCGCGCCTTCGAATTGTTCGAGAGCAGCCGATGCACTTCGCTGGTTTCAGGACGCACGCGTTCGTCTTTCTTCCGAACGGGAAGGTCGCGGCCGATGATCGTGTTGATGTGTTGCACCAGATCGCCGATCGACACCTCTGAGCCCGTCCCCAGATTCACTTCCTGGCCCACGGTCGGGTCCGAGTCGGCCACCTGCAAAAGGCCCTCCACCGTATCGGTGACGTAAGTGAAGTCCCGCGTAGGCGTGGTATTTCCTACAGTGATTTCAGGCTGCGTTAACGCCTGGCTGATGATGGTGGGGATGATGGCGCGGTCGCTTTGGCGCGGACCGTAAGTGTTGAATGGCCGCACCACGGTTACGGGAAGCTGAAAGGCGGCGTGAAAGCTGAGCGCGATGGCGTCGGACGCGATCTTGCTGGCCGAGTACGGCGAGAGTGGCTGCTTGGGATGCTTTTCGTCGATGGGCACGTAAAGTGCGCTTCCGTAAACTTCGCTGGTGGAGGTGATCACCACGCGCTCGAGGGACGCGTCGCGAGCGCCCACTAAAACATTCAGCGTCCCCTGGGCGTTCACCTCGAACACTTCGATGGGATGGACATAAGAGTAGGGAATGCCGGTGAGCGCCGCCAGATGAAAGATGGTGTCGGCCCCTTCCAGCGCCTTGCGCACGGCTTCCGGATCGCGAATATCGCCCGGAACAATTCGTATGTGTTTTGTCTGGGGCGCCAGCAGATCCAGGAAGCCCGGATCGTTCCGCGAATTATACCGGACGAACGCCGTGACGTTCGCGTCCAGCGCGAGCAGGCGCTCCACCAGGTGGCTGCCGATGAAGCCGCCGGCTCCGGTTACCACAACATTTCTGCGGGTCCATGTCATAGCAGTGGTTGAAGTCTTTATTGTCGCATCGGCCAGCAGGCGCAGGTAGAAATGTTCGGTCTTTTCGACCGTCCGCTCGATCGAGAATTGCGCGGCTCGCTCGCGAGCGTTACGGCCGAATTCACACAGGCGGGCGGGGTCGGACACAGCGTCGACGATGGCGCCGGCCAACGCTTCGGGAGATTCGGGCGGCACCAGCCAGCCGCTTTTTCCGTGCTCCACCACCTCCGGAAGCCCGCCCACGTTGCTCGCGATCACCGCCAGGCCGCCGGCCATGGCCCGTAGCGCGGTCAGCCCCCAAGCCTCCGAACGCGAGGGCATGATATAGAGATCGAGCGCGGCGTAGAACTGGTTCAAATCATCGACGAATCCTGGTAACTGCGCGACGCCGGACGCCTGGCGCGCCAACTCCACCATCCCGGGCCGCGTTCGCTCCGGCCCATCGCCCGCCAGCAGCATGCGCGCGCGAGGAAGCTTGGGCCCCAGCAGCAGCGCCGCATGCAGAGCCACGTCCTGGCCCTTTTCGTGAGTGAACGCGGCGATGTGCCCAATGACGAACTCGTCGCTCGTGAATCCCCATCGCGCGCGCGCTTTGGCACGTTCATCGGGGCTGGGGAGTTCCTTGGGCAGGTCGATCCCCGGCAAGATGACTTCGATTTGCGAGTCCGGCACACCGGCCGCGATCAGAACGTGACGCACCGATTGCGACAGCGCGATCACGCCGTGGCAGGTGAGGCTGTATTTCAAG
Source organism: uncultured Acidobacteriaceae bacterium (assembly GCA_963784085.1). GTDB lineage: Bacteria > Acidobacteriota > Terriglobia > Terriglobales > Acidobacteriaceae > Sulfotelmatobacter. The sequence continues at coordinate 5,745 of CAWAQH010000027.1, forward strand.
CGATGAATGAGCGGATGGCGGGGGATGAATGCGACCAATCGGCTCGCGACGCGGCGGACCGGGAGCCCGATGGAAGCGCGGAAGGAAATGGTCTGCGGCTTTGGCATCGTGCGCGTGGACGATATCGAAGTGGTGGTCGCGCAGGCGCTCGCGTAACGTGCGGATGCTTCCGAGGCGCATCACGTTCGTGTCCTTCGGCTGCGGCGCGTTGCGACAGCGGGCTGCCTTTCGGAGCAACGACCACTTGACGATGCCCGCGTTGCTGCAGGCCTCGCGCCAGCGACAAAAGCAGATCCTGCCCGCCTCGAAAATCCTTGCCGGTGTCGATGTGAGCGATTTTGAGAATTCCGCGCGCCTCCAGCCCAGAATAACAACTGCCGCCCGTTCTGCTAGAATTCCGATGGACTGCACGTGGGGCGCTTCGATTCTACTGTTCCGTTTTATGCCAGATATCGCGAGCCCTATCCCGCGAGTTTCTTTCGGGAGGTCGTACAGCGCGAGGGTGTGCAGGGTACCGAACGTCTCATCGATATTGGATGCGGGCCGGGATCGCTGGTTATCGGATTCGCTCCTTATGTGAAAACGTGCGTAGGCGTCGATGTCGAGACCGAAATGCTAGCGGCGGCGCGTGTGGAGGCGGCCCGGGCCGGAGTCCGCTTGGACCTGATTCAGGCGCGCATCGAGGATCTGCCCGCGGACATCGGACTTTTTCAAGCGGTGACAATCGGACGCGCACTGCATTGGTTCGATCGCGACAAGGCCATCGCCGTGCTGGAGCGAATGGTCGACGCGAATGGCTGGATCGCGATTTGCGGCACCCGGGCTCACAGCGCGGCGTCCCAGGGATGGGTCGGCAAGTTTCACGAGGTGCGCCGGGCGTGGTCGTCCGATCCGGACGAAACCCGTTATCACATCAATCTCGAGGAGTGGTTCCAGGGATCGCGATTCCGTAAGGTTGAAGAAGTGGAGGCGACCGAGGCGCACCAGATTACAATTCCCGACTTGATAGGACGCGCGCTCTCCTTGTCGACAACCTCGCCGGACGTGTTGGGCGACCGGCGGCCCGCCTTTGAAGCCGCGATGCAAGAAGCGCTGGAACCGCTGTCGCAGGGCGGCGTATTCGACGAGCGAGTGACGGCGATAGCAACGATCTACCGTTAGAACGCGGAATCCGCTTGCTCACGCGCGCGGTTCAGAAAGAAACGCGGAATCCGCTCGCTAACCTGCGCGGCTCGGTTAGTCATCAAGGTTTCACGCTGTGTTCATACAATATTGACCTGGCTGTAAGACACTAGGCACCGTGAAACAGCTGGTTCTGATCGCGCTTGCGAGTGTAGTGGTGTCTGCCGCGGAAGTACCGGGTAACATTTGCCAGCGACCAGTCGGCCGGGAGCAGTGTTCCGGAACCCGAGGATTTACGCAGCAGCAACGGGGTGTTGAAGGCCGATCTGACAATTCACAATTCTCTCGAGCCGGACGGATCCGTTCGTTACTGTTACATGGACGGGAACGGCAATGTGTCGCCCAACCTTCGACTGAAACCCGGCGATCTTCTGATCCTGCATTTGAAGAACGATTTGACTGTCGTCGATCCGAAAGCCGCGCCGACAGATCATATGCACGCCCACATGCATGGCGACAAAAACCCGACCGGGAAGAATAATGACCCGTGCGTGAGCGGCGCCATGACGGCGACGTCGACTAATCTTCATTTTCATGGTTTGACCATTCCGCCGGTGTGCCATCAGGACGATGTTCTGAAGACATCGATGAGCCCCCACGATCCGCCGTTCGAGTATCGGTTTCGCATTCCGGCGGACGAGCCGCCCGGATTGTATTGGTACCATCCGCACATCCACGGATTCAGTAAAGCTGCAGGTTCTGGGCGGAGCGTCGGGCGCGCTCATCGTCGAAGGAATCGAGCGCGCGAACAAGGCAGTGGCGGGATTGCCGGAGCGAGTGCTGGTTATTCGCGACCAGGACTTACTGAACCCGAATGCGCCGCCCTCGAAATCGGAGCCCGTCGTGCCCAAGATGCTGCTCGACCGTGACGGAGACGCGGCCAATAACGGTACGGGCTTCGGCAAGCCGGCCAAGGATCTCTCGATCAATTTTGTGCCGGTCCCGTATCCCGACTATCCGCCCGCCGCGATCGAGATGAAACCGGGGGAACGGCAACTGTGGCGCGTGTTGAATGCCTCGGCCATTACGTATCTCAATCTGGAGGTTCTGTTCGATCGCAAGCCCCAGCCGCTTGGCCTGGTTGCGTCTGGACGGCGTGCCTCTGAACGAGAACGGAACTTTGGGAGATTTTGTCGACTGGCAAACCCATCTCGGAGTGCCGCCCGGCGCGCGAGTGGAATTCATTGTGAAGGGGCCGCCGTTGGGTGTTGCGGGGCTTCTGGTGACGCGAACCGTGGATACGGGACCGGGCGGCGAAAACGATCCGAACCGCGCGATCGCCACGATTACAGCTTCCGAAGATGCGCCGGAGCCGCGCTCGAAGCTCGCCGCCTCGCCCCAGCCGCTTCCCCCGTCCTCCACGGCATGGCTGGGAGATGTGGCGCCGGTGCGCACGCGGAGGCTGTACTTCTCCGAGAAAGCTGACCGATCCGAACAATCCCAACAGCGCGACTGAATTTTACATCACAGTGGACGGCCAAACGCCCGCGGTGTTCGATCCGCAATCGGGCGTGCCGAATATCGTCGTGAAGCAGGGAACGGTGGAAGATTGGATCATCGAGAACCGGTCCAACGAACTGCACGCGTTCCACATTCATCAACTGCATTTCCTGTTGCTCGATTATCTGGGGAAGCCCGTCAACGAGCCGTTTCTCCGCGATACCGTCAACGTTCCTTATTACAAGGACCAGATGCTGGTATATCCGAGCGTCAGATTACGAATGGATTTTCGCGATCCGAACACGGTCGGCACATTCGTCTATCATTGTCATCTTCTGGAACACGAGGATGGAGGAATGATGGGGCTGATTCGCGTGGAACCGGCATCGGCATTCTAAATTCATCGCCGTCATTTTAAATTCATCGAAAATACATTGAATATGCAAAATCGACAGCTATTATAGTTTGCGTTTGTCTACCGAACGCCACACACAAGGAGAATGAATGTCAGTCAGACAAGTTGCATCCAGTGCCTTGCATTGCCTGCGCATAGGGATGGCATCCGTTGCGCTTATCCAGCTTATAGCCGGCACTTCGTTGAACGCACAAACCGGGGACGACAACACCACCACGCCCATCAAACACGTCATCGTGATCATCGGCGAAAACCGTAGCTTCGACCACGTCTTTGCGACCTACGTGCCCAAGGGCGATCAAACAGTCTGGAACCTGCTTTCAGAAGGTATCGTAAACGCCGATGGCACTCCCGGGCCCAATTTCGCCCAGGCGGCGCAGAGTGCCGCCACGGACCAGGCGCCCGACACATTTCTGATGAGCCCAGCCAAGACTGCGTTCCCGGTTCTGCCCGCGCCGCTGGTGGGAGGTCCCAAGGACTCCTACGTAACGGGCGACAGCCTGACTCTGGCCCAGCAATCGGAAAACGGATTGACCGCGCAGTTCTATCAATCTTTGATCTCCGGAGGCACCGGCCTGACGTCGCAAGACACCCGACACGCGAATCACCAACGTCAACGCATTGCCGCCCGGTCCGTTTCAATTGACCAACGGCACAACCTTTACCTACAACTCCTACGCCGCAAGTCCGGTCCATCGCTTTTACCAGATGTGGCAGCAGTTGGATTGCAGCGCGGATCACGCCTACTTTGAGAATCCATCCGGTTGCGATGCGGCTTGTTCCCCTGGGTAGAAGTCACGGTGGGCGCGGGCACCAATGGCGACGCGCAGCCGTCGAACTTCAGCACCAAATATGTGTCCGGTCTCACGACAACCGGTGAAGGATCCACATCCATGGGATTCTACAATGTCCAAAATGGCGAGCGCCCTTATTTCAAGAGGCTCGCCGACAACTACGCGATGAGCGATAACTTCCACCAATCCGTCAAGGGCGGCACCGGCGCGAACCACATCATGCTCGGCCACGGCGATGCGATCTGGTTCAGCGACGGCAACGGCAACGCCGCCACTCCGCCTCACAATACTGAAGTTGACGCCGGGACGGCCAACGCGGGCATAGTGGATGAAGTCGAAAATCCGAATCCGGCCGCCGGCACCAACAACTGGTATACCGAGGATGGTTACGGAAATGGTGGTTACGGTTCAGCCTCCTCTGGCGGAGGATCCTACACCAACTGCTCGGACACTACTCAGCCTGGAGTCGCTCCGATTGTGAACTACCTGCAGTCTCTGGCCCATCCGATCAATCCGAACTGCGAAGCGGGCCACTACTACCTGCTGAACAATTACAACCCGGGCTACTTCGGCAACGGCAACAACGCTTATACGGACACCAACGCCAACAACACGCGTATTCACCATTCCACCTTCCTCCGTGCCGAGCATCGGCGACAGCCTCATCGCCGCCAACATTTCCTGGAAGTATTACGGCGACCAGTGGAATAACTATGTGCCCGATCCCTATCAGCTCAACTATGGGGCCAGTTGGCGCGAACAGCGACGAGTATTGCAACATCTGCAACCCGTTCCAGTACGACACTTCCATCATGGCCAACGCAGCTGTCCGCACGGCGCACATTCAGGACACGGCCAATCTCTATAGCGATATCCAGAACGGAACGCTGCCGGCGGTTTCCTTCGTCAAGCCCAGCGGCCTGGTGGACGGCCATCCGTCATCCTCGAAACTGGACCTTTTTGAAGGTTCTACGCGAGAAGATTGTGACGCGGTGCAGGCCAACCCGCTGCTCTGGAGCGAGACGGCGATCATCATCACCTTCGACGAAGGCGGCGGCTATTACGACTCCGGTTATGTTCAGCCGCTCGACTACTTCGGCGACGGCACGCGCATTCCGCTGATGGTCGTGTCTCCCTACACCAAGGCGGGACACATCTCGCACGACTATTCGGATCACGTCTCCATCCTCAAGTTCATCGAGAGGAACTGGGGTCTGGGTCCGGTGACCACCCGCAGCCGGGACAATATCCCCAACCCGGTAGTGAGCCCGGCCAACCCGTATGTGCCGGACAATACTCCGGCGATCAGCGACCTGTTCGACCTGTTCAGCTTCGGTCGCGAACCGGTTATACGTCCCCGACCATCGATAACGGGGTAAACGGCTTCGTTCACGAAACGCCGTATTGATTAGTGATGAGTTGGGCGCCGCCCGGAGTTCGCATCGCACTGGATGACTCCGGCTTCGGCGCCCGACTTGTTTTAGGCCCGAGTTCCGGCTGTGTCATGATTCTGTTCATGAGAGTGCGGTTCCCGCAAGCCATCTCCATTCCCGCGTGATAGCATTTTAAGCTACGCGAGGTGTGTGAAGATGCGAAATGCCAAGCTGCTTTTGCTGACGGCGATTCTGGCCGTTCCAGTATTCGCGCAAATGGATCCCTCGGGCGAGTGGGCGCCTCAGTTTGACGAAGATTTTCTGGAGCGTATTCCGGGGCCCGACATCGGCGATTATCTGGGGCTGCCGATCAACGACGCCGCGCGCCTGCGGGGCGATAGCTGGGATGCGTCCCTGCTCACGCTGCCCGAGAATCAGTGCCGCCCGCATCCATCCGACTACGCCTGGCGCGGCCCGGCGAACCTGCGCATCTGGAAGGAAGTGGACCACGATACGCAGAAGCTGATCGCTTATCACACGCACATTTCCTGGCAAGCTCCTGAGCGAACCATCTGGATGGATGGCCGGCCGCACCCGCCCGCGGATGCCGCGCACACCTGGCAGGGATTCTCCACCGGAAAGTGGGACGGGGACGTACTGACCATCACAACCACTCACTTGAAAGAAGGCTGGATCCGGCGCAATGGCATCCCGCGCAGTGAGAACGCGACCGTAACCGAACATCTGTTCCGGCATGACGACCATCTGACTGTGATGGTGATTATCGACGATCCCGATTATCTTACCGAGCCCTTCGTACGAACCACGGATTTTGTGTACGACTCTCGCCAGCAAATGGGG
>CAWAQH010000028.1:0-137411 GCA_963784085.1 uncultured Acidobacteriaceae bacterium
AATCAGGCGCGTCTGCGGCGTGACGGCGCGGAGCATCGCGGGCAGGTCGGGCGTGAAGTCGACGTCGTCGACCACGATGGCGCGGACGCCGAAAAGCTGGGCCATGAGCGTGTAGACGGCGAAGGCGTGGCGGGCCGTGACGATCTCGTGGATGCCGGGCCGGGTGAAGGCGTGGAAGAGGAGCTCGATGATTTCGTTCGAGCCGTTGCCGAGCACGACGTTTTCCGGTCAGGCCGAATTTCTCCGCGATGGCGTTGCGCAGGTGGAAGCCGCCGCCGTCGGGATAAAAGTGGGCCGTCTCGATGGCCTTGTGCATCGCGGCCATGGCGAGCGGCGAGGGGCCGAGCGGGTTTTCGTTCGAGGCGAGCTTGATGATCGAGGCGGGGTCGAGGCCGAGTTCGCGCGCGACGTCATCGACCGGCTTGCCCGGCTCGTAGGGCACGAGGTCGAGCAGTTCGCGGTTGGCGATGTCTTGGATGGAAATCACTCCTTAATTTGTCGCAGAGAGGGCGCGTTGTCGAGATTGCGGAAGACACTGAATTTTGACGGAATTAACGGAATTTCGGAATTAACGGAATGGGGAGGGGAATTTTGACAGGAGGAACATGAAGGACATGAAGGGGAATTTTTTCGACAGGATTAACAAGATTCACAGGATCAGGGGCTATCGGATCGAAAAAATCTCCCGGTTCTCGGTCCTGCTCGAACGGCTCTACCGGAGCACGCCTGATTTCAAGTTAATCCAGGTTGGGGCGAACGACGGGGTTAGTTTCGACGGACTCTATCATTTCGTCACCAACCATCACTGCTCCGGGCTGGTGATCGAACCACTGCCCGACGTCTTCGAGTCGCTCCGCCTGAATTACCGGCATCATCCGAGAATCGTGCCGGTCAACGTCGCCCTCCATTCCGAGCGGACCACGGCCACGCTTTACCGGATCGCTCCGGACAAAATCGGGTCGCTCGACAAGCCATGGACGGCGGGCATCGCCTCGTTTTCCCCGGATCACGCCCTCAAGTTCGGCTTGCCCCCGAATTCATCGTCGAGCAGCAGGTGGCCTGCGTTCTCGCTTATGGACCTCCTGGCCCGTCACGGTGCGCTTGACGCCCAGTTGTTGCAAATCGACACCGAGGGCTATGACGCCGAGATCATCAAGATGATTGATTTCTCGCCCGCTTCCGCCCGGCGTTGATCAAATATGAGAGAATCAATCTCAGCGCCGCCATGCAAGCCGAGGACAGGATCGGCTGATCCAGGCGGGCTATCAAATCACGCAGGACAGTGCCGACACACTCGCCAGCCTGCCAAAAGCCAGTTAAAATTACCTCAAAATTCAGTTTCATCCGTCTTGGCAACGGGGCGGTTTGCCGTAGTTTTCAGGGCGTGATGGAAACATGGCGCGACTTGTCCTGGCTCCGGGCGGGGCGAGGGGAGAGGCGTCGCCGCCGACGGTGGCGCGGGTGCTCAATATCGCTCTTCGCGCTGCTGCTGCTGATCGGCGCTGGTCTGGGTCTGCCTGGTCAGCCTCCATTTCAACTGGGTCGGTCGGTCTGGGATTACCGGGTCGATGCTTTTCGAGGGCTGGCTGATGACGCTCGGCGTCACCGGCGCGGCGCTGGTCCTGAGCACGGTGGGCGGATTTCGTTCTCGCGCTTTGCCAGCGCTCGTTTTTTCTGCCGCTGCGCTATTTCGCGCAAGGTGCTGGTCGAGATCGCTGCGCTGCACGCCGCTGCTGGTGCTGATTTATCTCGTCTGGTACGGCTTCGGCGGCGCGTTCGGGATCGGCAACGAGTACCGGCTCGTCTCGGGCATCCTCATCCTCACGCTTTTCGAGAGCGCCTACATCAGCGAGATCATGCGCGCCGGGATCGAGAGCGTGGGCAAGACGCAGATCGAATCGGCCCGCGCCATCGGCTTCACCCGCGCGCAGACTTACCGTTACGTCATCATCCCGCAGGCGTTCCGCCAGGTGCTGCCGCCGCTGGTCGGGCAGCTCGTCTCGCTGATCAAGGATTCGTCGCTGCTCTCGGTCATGGCGATCGCGGAGTTCACCCAAAGCGCGCAGCAGGCGAGCAGCATCAACTACGACAACCTCGAGACTTATTTCGCGCTGGCGGTCGGCTATCTCGTCCTCACCGTGCCGATTTCGCTCTGGTCGCGCTGGCTCGAACGCCGCTTCAAGTATGAAACTTAGCCTTCAGGACGTGGTGAAGCGGTTCGGCGCGCACACCGTGATCGACCGGGTGAGCCTCGAACTCGACGGCGTCCATTGCCTCGCGCTGATCGGGCCGTCGGGCGGCGGCAAATCGACCCTGCTGCGGATCGTGGCCGGGCTCGAATATCCGACCAGCGGCGCGGTCGTGCTGAACGACAAGCCGATCGAGTATCACGACGAGGCGCTGCTGCGCCATCGCCGCTCGATCGGCACGGTGTTCCAGGCCTTCAATCTTTTCCCGCACATGACGGCGCTGCAAGAACATCACGCTGCCGCTGGAAAAAGTGCACGGGCGCACGCCGGACGAGGCGCGCGAGCTGGCCGAGGGGACGCTGCGCCGGTTCCAGTTGCTCGACCACGCGCACAAGCGGCCGGCGGAGCTTTCCGGCGGGCAGCGCCAGCGCGTGGCCATCGCGCGGGCCATCGCGATCAAGCCGCAGGTCGTGCTGCTCGACGAGCCGACCTCGGCGCTCGATCCCGAGATGACCGCCGAGGTGCTGGAGCTGATCGAGGAACTCAAGCAGGAGGGGCGCGACCTGCTTCTGGTCACGCACGAGATGGGCTTCGCGCGCCGTCTCGCCGACCGCGTCGCGCTTTTGGCCGAGGGGCGCATCGCGGAGTTCGGGCCGCCCGAGCAGATCTTCGGCGCGCCGCGAGTCGGAGGTGACGAAGGGCTTTTTGCGGCGGGTGCTGAGGTATTGAATCGCCATGAGAGGAATTCTCTTTCTAACACGGTCTTCATGCAGAACCAACTTCAGGAGCGATCCAGACTCTGCTCAACAACCTCGTCGCCGAGGGCAAGGAGCGGGGCGCGCAGGTCGCGATCTACGTGGATGGAAAACTGGTCGTCGGATGCCTGGGCCGGCGTCGCCGATGTCCGCACCGGAGCGCCCGTCGATGGCGACACGCTGTTCCCGGTTTTTTCCACCACGAAGGGAATTTTGGCGACCGTGATGCACATCCTGGCCGAGCGCGGCCAGATCGATTACGACAAGCCGATCGCCCACTACTGGCCCGAGTTCGCCGCGAACGGCAAGGAGGCGCATCACCGTGCGCCACGCCCTGGCGCACACCTCCGGGATTCCCTACATGCCCGATCGGCATCGACCACGCGCAGCTCTGCGACTGGGACTTCATGTGCGCGGCGGTCGCGCAGTTGAAGCCGGTCTGGCCGCCGGGAGAAAAGATGTTTTATCATCCGGTGACCTTCGGCTGGATTTTGGGCGAAGTCGCCCGGCGGGTCGATGGGCGCGCCTTTCAGCCCTTCATTGAGGACGAGATTTGCCGGCCTCTCGGCATCACCACGATGTTTGCGGGGGTTCCGGCGGAACTGGAACCGCGGGTCGCTTTTCTGGAAGCAGCTTTCGATCCCGCAGCCCTCCGGTCGACCGCCGCCTCCGCCGCCCAATCCCGCGGAGCAAGGCGTTGCGCCCTGCATGGAGCCCCTTTGCGCGACTGGATGAACCGCCCCGATGCGCGCCGCGCCTGCATCCCCGCTTCCAACGGCATCATGAGCGCCCGGGCCGTGGCGCGGCATTACGCGGCGCTGCTGCCCGGCGGCGTGGACGGCGTGGAGTTGCTTCCGCCGGAACGCATCCGCCTGGCGACGCGAACAGCAAATACCCGGCGAGGGCTTTGTGGAAGGCGTCACGCCGCGCAAGGGGCTTGGCTATGGGCTGGGAGACGGAGGGAAGCCCGACCGGATTTGGGCACGGCGGCTATGGTGGCTCGACCGGATATGCCAATCCGCCCCATCGCCTGGCCGTCGGCGTGACCCGGAATCGTTTTTCAAGCAACGATCTCGCGGCGCTGGTCGTGAAGGAAATCCGGAGCGCGCTGGGGATTTCGTCCTAGTTCCGCGGACCCGGGGATTTTTGACACAGCCATTCGGCGCGTTTCGGGCTATATTCCTGACATGAGCACCGCAGTCGAGCCTGTCGCGACGAAAACCACCGCCGCCGACACGCTCACGATCAACGAGATTTTCTACAGCATCCAGGGCGAGAGCACGTTCGCGGGGCAGCCGTGCGTTTTCGTGCGCCTGACCGGCTGCGACCTGCGCTGCACCTATTGCGATACCGAGTACGCTTTCTACGAGGGCAAGCGGCGCACGCTCGGCGAGATCATCGCGGAGGTGGAAAAATATCCGTGCCGGCTGGTCGAGGTCACGGGCGGCGAGCCGCTTTTGCAGAAGCGGGTGCACACGCTGATGTCGCGCCTTTGCGACGACGGCTACACGGTGCTGATCGAGACGAGCGGCGCGCACGACATCGCGCCCATCGACGCGCGCGTGCACCGGATCATGGACCTGAAATGCCCGAGCATCCCTTTGAGCATGTCGGCCACATCGCTTGTGACCATGTTCTCGGTGGACTTGCCATCGACCGCGATAATGACATCGCCGGGATGAATGCCAGCCTTGTAGGCGGGCGTGCCGGTGAAGGGAAAGATCACGATGACTTTATTGTTGCGCGGACCGACGGTCATACCCACGCCGTAGTATTTGCCCCGCTGGTCTTCGCGCATCAACGCGTAAGACTTGGGATCGAAGAAATTGGAGTGAGGGTCGAGCGAGTGCAGCATGCCGGGGATGGCGCCGTTGTAGATGGCTTTGTCGGGGTTCACGGGCTCGGCGTAGTTCTCCTCGATGATCGAGTAAACGTCACTGAACTGCTTGAGGCTGTCTTTGACGTCGGAGTCGCTGCTGAGCGAGGACTGCTGTCCCGTGCGCTGGGCGAAAAGGATGCCGAGAAAACCGCAAGCGAGGAGAAAGAAAGCTACCAAAAAGAGTGAACGGCGAGAACTACGTGCCATCGTGAATTTTTCCTTCAGTTTGAGGGTTTCGAACACCCCAGCTGCCGCGCTGATTAAACGCAGTATATCACCAGATTAGACTGCTCCAGACCGGGATGGTCACCATGGTAACCACCGGGAAAACAGTCCTATGTTGTTAGGATGCGGGGCCAGGCGCTTGGGGTTCCTCGGATCCGGAAAAGACGCTGCCCGACGTGATCCGGGCACCCTTTCCACTCAGAGCCCTTCGAAAACCCTTGACGATAAGGGAATACCACTATATGGTGGCGGTCACCGAACGAGGGGGGGGGGCCGTTCTGGTTAAACCTGAAGAGCTCGGGAGTCATTCGTGTCGCTGCGTCGCGTAGTTTTTGTCGTGTGTTGTGTCCTGTTCGGAGTACTCTCCATTGCCAACTACGGCACACTAGATGTCCAGGCCGGCAGAAACTTTCAACCTCCAGATCCACAAGAACTGAAGATGACAAGCGAGCCCCTTGCGCCGGGCGCTCCCGCGATCATTCTCTACCGCCAGATCGATCGCGACGACAACGGCTGGCCGACCCACCAGGATGAATACATCCGAATCAAAGTTCTGACCGAGGAGGGCCGGAAGTACGCTAACGTTGAGATTCCGTTTTTCAAGGACAGTGAGGAAGTTAGGAACATCAAGGCGCGAACCGTTAGACCCGACGGCTCGATTGTTGAGTTTGACGGTAAGGTATTGGAGCAGTCGCTCGTCAAGAGTCGGAGCACCAAGTATCTGGCCAAGACGTTCACTTTTCCGGATGTTCAGGTCGGCAGCATCCTTGAGTATCTCTACAGCTATGACCTGAAGTTGGATTATGTATTCGGATCGAGTTGGATCCTGAGCCAAGACCTGTTCACCAAGAGGGCCAAATTTACACTGCAACCGCTGACCCACGCCCGCACGACGGTCAGCCTTCGCTGGAGCTGGCACGACTTGCCGCCCGGCGCCAACCCAACCCAGGGTTCGGATAAAGTCGTCCGCATGGAAGCAAACAACATCCCCGCTTTTCAGACAGAAGACTTCATGCCGCCGGAAGACGAGCTGAAGTCCCGCGTCGACTTTACCTACAGCGAAGAATTCCACGAGAAGGACCAGGAAAGCTTTTGGAAGGCGGTCGGAACCAGAGACAACGCGTTATTGGAAAGGTTTGTGGGTAAGCAAAAAGCCATGGAGGAAGCGGTGGGCCAGATCGTTGCGCCCAACGACGCACCGGAACTGAAACTGCGGAAAATCTACGACCGGGTCCAGCAGATCCGTAATACATCCTACGAATTGCGCAAAACCGAACAGGAACAGAAGCGCGAGAATGAGAAATCCGCCGAAAACGTTGAGGAAGTCTGGAAGCGGGGCTATGGCAACGGTGTCCAATTGACATGGCTCTACCTGGCGCTGGTAAGGGCGGCCGGGTTCGAAGCCTATGGCGTCTGGGTCTCCGACCGGCACAATTACTTTTTTGACCCCAGCACGATGCAGGCCAGGAAACTTGATTCCAATGTGGTTCTGGTCAAGCTCAATGGCAAGGATCTCTACTTCGATCCCGGAGGGCGATTCACGCCCTTTGGAATGCTGACTTGGTCGGAGACCGGGGTGCGGGGATTGCGGTTGGATAAGGACGGCGGAAGCTGGATCAATACCACTCTCCCTTCCAGTTCGGAATCTCGCATTGAGCGCAAGGCGAGACTGAAACTCTCTGACAGCGGTGACCTGGAAGGCAGGTTAACAGTTACTTACACTGGGCTGGAGGCCATGTACCACCGCCTCAACGTCCAGCATTCGGACGCGGTCGCACAAAAGAAGTTTCTAGAGGATGGGGCAAAACACCAGGTTCCCATCGCGTCTGAAGCCGAACTGACCAACCAACCGGACTGGAGCGGCTCGGAAACGCCTTTGGTGGCAGAGTTCGAGCTCAAGATTCCGAACTGGTCGTCAAGTGCGGGGCAGCGCGTGGTGATTCCAGCCGAGGTCTTTAGTGGGGCGGAGAAACATATCTTCGAACATGCAGACCGTGTCCATGCCATCTATTTTGAATATCCATACGAGAAGTCGGATGACGTTACCATCGAACTGCCTCCGGGCTGGCAGATCGGCGGCGTTCCGAAAGCGATGGACAAAGATGCCCACGTGGTCGGCTATAGCCGGAAAGCAGAGGGCGACAAGGACACAATCCACCTAACCCGAAAGCTCCGTGTGGACTTCATGCTCTTGGAGCCCAAATATTATCCAGCGCTGCGTAACTTCTACCAGCTGGTAAGGACTGCAGATGAAGAACAGATCGTACTCCAACCGAGCTCTGCAAATGCCAGTAAGTAAGCGTCGGGCGCTGTGCCTTACGGGGTGGATCGCGGCCCTACTTTTTTCAGTCGTGCCCCCGGCATTCGCAGGCGACGCCCCTTCCTGGATGCGTGCCGCGGCGAACGCTGCGGTTGCGTCTTACGACGAGAAAACCGATGCGGTGTTGCTCTACTCCGAGACCAACGTCACGGTGATCGGCGCTGACAAGGTCAGAACACAAGTCCGGGAAGTCTACAAAATTCTGCGGCCGAACGGTCGTGATCGCGGTACGGTGTTTGTCCACTTCAATCCGCAGAGAAAGGTGAGAAGCCTGCATGGGTGGTGTATTCCGGCGCAGGGCAAGGACTATGAAGTGAAGGACAAGGATGCGATCGAAGTTTCACCGAGTATTGAAGGAGCGGAATACATCTCGGACACGAAATACAAAGTTCTACACATCCCGGCGCCAGACCCGGGCAACGTCGTTGGCTACGAATACGAGGTCGAGGAGCAGCCTCTATTCTTGCAGGACATCTGGACTTTTCAAGAAATCGATCCCGTTCTGCAGAGCCGCTATTCTCTCCAGCTTCCCCAGGGATGGGAATATAAGGTTTCGTGGCTCAACCACCCTGAAGTGAAACCAACCGAATCTGGCACCAATTCGTGGCAGTGGACAGTCAATGACCTCAAGGGCATTAGACGTGAGCCGCTCATGCCCCCGATTCGTGGTATCGAAGGCCAGATGATTGTGTCGTTCTTCACGTCGTCAAGGGGGCCGGCGCTGAATACAAACGCGGACTGGAACACAATGGGGAAATGGTATTGGAACCTGGTTTCCGGGCGTGCGGATGTGTCGCCGGAGATCAAGCAGCGGGCCTCTACCCTGACTGCGTCGAAGGCTGGCCTACTGCCAAAGATGCAGGCACTGGCTTACTTCGCGCAGCATGACATCCGCTACGTAGCGATCGAGTTGGGAATTGGGGGGTACCAACCACACCCCGCGGCCGAGGTTTTTTCTCACCACTATGGAGATTGCAAGGACAAGGCGACGCTGATGCGTTCCATGCTGCACGAGATCGGCGTGGATTCCTACGATGTGCTCATTAACTCGGAGCGCGGCTCAGTGACCCGCGACATGCCCGCGCACAACGGGTTCAACCATGCCATCGTCGCCATCCAACTGCCGGAGGGTTTGAACGATCCCGCGTTGGTTGCCACGATTCAGCATCCCCGGCTGGGCAAGCTTCTGTTTTTCGACCCTACCAACGAACTGATTCCTTTCGGACAAATCGGCGGCTATCTGCAGGCGAATTACGGGCTGCTGGTGACCACCGATGGCGGCGAACTGGTTGAACTGCCACAGCAGCCTTCGAGGATGAACAGCGTCACGCGGCAAGCCAAGCTCACGCTCGATGCCAAGGGCACGTTGAGAGGGGAAGTCAGCGAAGTGCGGCTCGGCGAGCGCGCCTCTTCGGAACGCTGGGGACTGCGCACCGTAACCAAGGATGTTGACCGCATCAAGCCGGTCGAGACGCTGCTTGCCGCCTCGCTCGCAGATTTTCATGTTACTCACGCCACGCTGATCAATCTTGAGCAAACCGACCTACCCTTTGGGTTCAACTATTCCTTTGAGTCGCCGAACTATGCAAAGAGCGCGGGTAATCTGCTGCTGGTGAGGCCGCGGGTGATCGGGGTTAAGGGTTCCGGAATACTGGAGACCAAAGAACACCGGAAATATCCCATCGAATTCGACGGTCCAGCGAGCGATACGGACGCGTTTGAAATCACAATACCGGCCGGTTACACCGTGGATGATTTGCCGCCGCCCGTGGATGCCGACTACAGCTTTGCCAGTTATCACTCCAAGACTGTGGTGAACGGTAACGTCGTCGACTACACGCGCAGTTTTGAATTGAAGGAATTGAGCGTGCCTGCCAGCCAGGCTGACGACCTCAAAAAGTTCTATCGCATCATCGCCGGGGACGAACGAAGCACGGTGGTTCTCAAGCCAACGCCTTAGCTATTGTTACCGGGCGGATGAAGAAGCACTTCTGGCTTTTGGCGCGCGGAGTCGACGCCCGTCGAATTACGTTACCTCGTCAGACCTGCGGAAGACTTGTCAACATCTTGTCAAGTCATTGCCGCCGTTGCGCTTCGGCCATTATGATGAGTCCATGAGTTTTTCCGACACCATCTTCCTGTTCTTCCTGGCCCTGGTTCTATTTGGGCCGAAGAAGCTGCCGGAGATGGCGCGACAGGCCGGAAAGCTAATTGCCGAACTGCGGCGCGCTTCCAATGAGTTTCGGTCGCAGATCGAGACCGAAATCTCTCAACTGGAAGTCGATAAGAAACCCACCGCGCTTCCAGCCACACCGGCGCCGCTGGGGGCCGTACCGAGCGTGACTCCTGGCGCGGTCTTGATCGATGCGGCGGGGCAGAAGCTGAATTCGCCGGGCGCTATTGCCGCGGATGTTGCTGTCTTGGACACTGCCGCCGCGGACGCAGCCCAGACGCCGACTTCAGCCGCATTGCCAGGCGCCGTTCCCGCGGCGGACTCCGTGGTGGGGCCGAGTCCCGCAACCTCGCAGGGATCGAATGTTTAATACGGTCACCGAGGCTTCAGGCGGCGAAGCCAAAAGTGACATGCCCACGATGGGGTTTCTCGATCATCTCGAGGAACTGCGGCGGCGGCTGGTTTACTCGATTGCGGCCGTAGCGGTGGGGTTTGGGGCGTGCTGGGGATTTCACGCGAGAATCTTCGCGGTCATGCAGAAGCCGATCATGGACGCGCTGAAGGCGCACGGCTTGTCGGAGAAACTGGTCTATCTGAACCCGGTTGATCCCTTCAACCTTTACTTGAAGATTTCCGCGCTAGCCGGACTGTTCCTGACTTCGCCGTTCGTGCTCTATCAGATATGGATGTTCATTTCGCCGGGGCTTTACCGCAGCGAAAAACGCTACGTCATGCCCTTCATGGTGTCCTCGATCGGGTTGTTCACCGCCGGAGGATATTTCGGCTACCGGTTTGTGTACCCGCGGGCGCTCGATTTTCTGATCGGCTTCAGCACCCAGTTCCAGCCCATGATCACGATTTCCGAATACACGTCGCTGTTTATGAGCATCGTGCTGGGAATGGGATTGATCTTCGAAATGCCGATTCTGATTTTCTTTCTTGCGCTGATGGGCATTGTCAGCGCCGGGTTCATGTGGAAGCATTTTCGCTACGCCATCTTGCTCATTTTTGTGGTGGCCGCAATCGTCACGCCCACGCCCGACATTTTAAGTATGTGCATCTTCGCCGCGCCGATGGTGGGCTTGTATGTGGCCAGCATCGGCATCGCCTGGATGGTGCATCCTAAGCAGCGCCGGGCACGCGAGGAAAAACGGTCCGGTTAGTGTTTAGTGATTTAGTATCCTGGCGCCGTTTCGTGCGTGGCCGGGGATGGCACGGGCGTTCTGAGGGTTTTTCGAATTGATGGGAAGGCTGATTTCTTTTCCGGTTTTGTTTCTCTGGCTGGCGACGGGTTTTGTCGGCTGCGATCACGGTAAGGCGACCGATGCGGCTGCAGCAGTGCCAGCGGCGGCCGCATCCGCCGAGGCCAGCCTGCCGAAACTTTCGCTTCCGCCGGACAGCGGATCTTTGCCGGCGTTCGATTCCGCCCGCGCCATGCAGTATGTGAAGGAGATCGTTGCCTACGGGCCGCGGCCCATCGGGAGTGCCAATCACAAAAAAGTGGAGGACTACATCCTCTCGCATCTCAAGGGCGATAGCGTGGAAAGCGACGTTTTCACTGCCGACACGGCGGAAGGCAAGTTTCCGGTGCACAACATCATCGCCAAGTTCCCGGGGACGAAAGACGGCATCTTCGTGATCGCCAGCCATTACGACACGAACTACCCGTTCCGCGATACGTCGTATGTGGGCGCGAACGATGGTGGATCATCCAGCGCGCTTCTTCTGGAATTCGCCAATCAGCTGCGCGGCAAGACGCGCGAGGGTTACAGCGTATGGCTGGTCTGGGACGATGCCGAAGAGGCAGTGAAAACGTGGAGCGACACCGACAGCCTGTATGGCATTCGCCACCTGGCCGAAAAATGGGATGCCGACGGAACCATGAAAAAGATCAAAGCATTCCTGTTAGCGGATATGGTCGGAGACGCCGATCTCAACATTGAGCACGATACGAATTCGACGCGCTGGCTGGAAGGTGTGGTGTATGAGGCGTCCACTCGGCTGGGTTACCAATCGCATTTCTTCGGGCGCACCATGGAGGTGAGCGACGATCACCTGCCCTTCGTCAAACGCGGCGTGCCCTCCGCCGATCTGATCGACTTCGATTACGGCTATAACGATGTGTTCTGGCACACGCCGCAGGATACGGTCGACAAGTTAAGCCCCAAGAGCCTGGAGATTGTTGGCGGCACCATGCTTGAGACGGTGCGTATTCTGGATAAGATGGAGGCGTTGCCGAAGTAAAACTATTGCCGATTTGTTGGTCGTTTATCTTAGATCCAATTTCCGATTTCTTCAGGCAGCTTTTTGATCTACTTCTGGGTCCTTTTCAATCTGTTCGCGCTGGGTATGCTGGTGCTGGACCTTATGGTCTTCCACCGCCGCGGGCATTCCGTCCGCCCGCGCGAAGCCATTGCCTGGAGCGCCTTGTGGGTGGCACTCGCCATGGCCTTCGCGGGGCTGGTGTTTTTCTGGCAGGGGCGACAGGTGGCGCTGGAGTTCGTCACGGGATACGTGCTCGAACTATCGCTCAGCGTGGACAATCTTTTTATCTTTCTCTTGATCTTCCGCTACTTCTCCGTACCCGAGCCGCACCAGCACCGGGTACTTTTTTGGGGGATTGTGGGCGCGCTGCTGATGCGCGGCTGCTTCATTTTTGCCGGAGTTGGACTGATCGCGCGTTTCCACTGGATCGTGTATGTGCTCGGAGCGCTGTTGATTTACAGCGGCATCCGGTTGGGATTTGCGGGCGAGCATCAAGTCGATCCCGCCAAAAATCCGGCGGTGAAAGCCATGCGCCGATTTTTGCCCGTGACTGACGATTACCGGGGCGGCAGCTTTGTCGTACGCCGATGGAAGGGTAACCCGGGGCTTTATGCCACGCCGTTGCTGGTGGTTCTGGTGGTGATCGAAACCACGGACCTGATTTTCGCTGTCGATTCGATTCCGGCGGTGCTTGCGGTAACGCTGAACGCATTCATCATTTACACCTCGAATGTGTTCGCCATCATCGGCCTGAGGTCCATGTATTTCGCGGTCTCGGGACTGATGAAAGTGTTCCGCTTTCTGCACACCGGGCTGGCGCTGGTGCTGGTACTGGTGGGAGTGAAGATGATCGTGGCGGATTATTTCGCGGTCCCGACGCTGGTCACCCTGGGCGTGATCGCGGCAGTACTGGCCATTTCGATCGCGGCATCAGTGATGCATCCGGCAAAAGAACAAGGCCCGTAGGCCGCAACCCGGTACGTTGAATTGAACTGTGAGATCAATCACTTCGAGATCAATCAGTTATGATGGAATCCTCATGGCGCAGGTGACGATCCATGTTCAACCGCGGCCTTATCTGGCCCGCATTGAGAATGGCTTAATTGCGCGCTCCGGAGCGGTGCTTGCGGAACTGCTGCCGCAAGCCAGCAAGCTGTTTGTGGTCACGGTTCCACCCGTGCGCCGTCGCTGGGGCACAAAACTGATGCGGTCGCTGCACTCGGCCGGCTTCCACCCGCAGGTAGTCCTGATGCCGGATGGCGAGCCGGCCAAAAAGTTGCGCACCGTCGAGATACTGGCGGAAAGATTGTTGCGCCTGGGCGCTGACCGCAAGGCGGTGCTGATCGCTTTCGGCGGCGGAGTGGTTGGCGATGTCACCGGGCTGCTGGCTTCGCTTTACATGCGGGGCGTGGAACTGGTGCAGATTCCAACTACGATCCTGGCCCAGTTGGATGCATCGGTTGGCGGAAAAAATGGAGTGAATCTTGAGGCCGGGAAGAATCTGCTGGGAACCTTTTATCATCCGCGGACCGTCCTGATTGACCCTGGGCTTCTTAGAACTCTTAGCAATCGCCAGTTCCGCGCCGGTCTTTACGAAGCGCTCAAGTGCGGAATCATCGGCGATCTCGATCTTTTTTTGCGCTTCGAAAACAAACGGGCGCAGATTCTAAAGCGGGATCCAGTGGAGGTGGAGGGCATCATCGCACAGTCCGTGAAGTTGAAAGCCGAAGTGGTGTCGGCCGACGAGCACGAGGGTGGGCTGCGCCGCGTGCTCAATCTGGGCCACACCATTGGCCACGCGCTTGAAGCCGAGACCGGGTACAAGACGCTGCTTCATGGAGAAGCGGTTGCCTGGGGGCTGATCGCAGCCACCAACATGGCGCTTGCGGTGGGACGGACGGACAGCGTGACGGCAGGGCGCATCGCCGATGCCGTGCTTGGCCTGGGCCGCCTGCCGGAACTTAAGGTGAGAGCGAGCAAAATTCTCGCCCGCCTGCAGGCCGACAAGAAAACGCAGGGCGGGGTGGCGCATTTTGTTTTGCCGCGGGAGATTGGCAAAGTCGAAATTGCCGCTGACGTGCCGGATAGCGTGGTCATCGATGCGGTTGAGGAATTGCGGCGCTTGTCGCGCGGAGGATGGGGGAAGTGAAATTGCTAGCCCCAGACATGCCCGAAGCTCTAAAACCGGTGATCGGCGCCGCTCCGGAAGGCGCAACGGACGTTCAGTCCGCGGCGCGCGCGGTGCGCGAGATGTTTACGTCGATCGCGCCACGTTACGATCTGCTCAATCACGTTTTGTCGTTCAATATCGACCGCCTGTGGTGGCGGCGTACTGCGCGAACATTCGCGGAAGTTTTGGCGGAACCGGATGCGCGGGTTCTGGACCTCTGCTGCGGCACTGGTGATATGACGTTTGCTTTGCGCAAACAGGCGGGGAGGAGCGCTCCGCAATTGCTGGGCGCTGATTTTTCGCACGCCATGTTGCAGCGGGCGCGGGCGAAGACGCCGGGCTCACAAGACGGCAGGTCTGCGATGCCGCGCTGGATTGAAGCAGATGCTCTTCGTCTTCCGTTTCCCGACCAGCACTTCAGCCTGGTCACTTCCGCTTTCGGCTTCCGCAACCTTGCCGACTACGATGCCGGGCTGCGCGAGATTGTGCGCGTGCTGCGGCCCGGAGGTGAGTGCGGCATTTTGGATTTCAGTGAACCAAAAGGTTTGATGGGCCGGCTCTATCGAATCTATTTCAAGCAAGTGCTGCCGCGCATAGGCACGATGATTTCCGGCGTGCGCGGTCCCTACGCCTACCTGCCCAATTCCGTAGAGCGCTTTCCGGAGCCGCAAGAAATGCTCGACCGCATGCGCGTCGCGGGCTTCCGCGTCGCGGGTTGGACTCCCTATACGTTTGGCGTCGCGGGGTTGTATTGCGGAAAGAAGTGAAGGGGTTCTGTTGGATCCAGGGGTCCAGGCTTAGGGGTTCGGGTCACAAATTTCAGGGATCGGAGTTGGCTTCTTTCCCGTGTGAGCGCAGGCCAAGAGCGGAACTCACTCCACGCTCCGCAACAACTTGCTCAGAGCCCGAATGTCTTGCGGACTCGAGTCTCCGATGACGAAGTAGCGCAGTCCGTTCTGCGACCAGGTTTCGGAGTTGAACGAAGCCGCGTTTGCCGCACCTGATGGCAACATTTCGATCTCCTCCGCGCCCGCGGGGAAAATGAATACGGAGATCTCGTGCTTGCGGATTTGATAAATCAAATGCGCGCCGGGAACTTGCTGAAGATAGGCTACTCGCCCACCGAGCAGGGTGAACTCCGACCCTGCCAACTCCGGCAGGTTGAAGGTGAAAGGAATCCTGCCCTGAAACCATGGCTTCACCGTGTGGCGATCGGAGGAAAGCACATCCACCGGAGTGGCGCTGGCCAAAGTGGCCACGTGCAGGTCGGCCAATTCGCTGTAAATGCGGCGCCGGTTTGCGCGCTCGCGCCCCAGGTACGAATTCAGCCAGAAAGCCGCAATCAACAAGGTCAGCACCGGGACCAAAACAAGCTTCCATCTTGCGGTGAATCCTCGACGGGGTTCGGTCCTGAGGCTTTGGGCAATCCTCGCGCGGAATTCCGGGCTGGGCTCGTATCGCCGGCCGGCGGTGTGGATTGCTCTTTTGATGTGAACCCGGTCGAGCACCTCGGCCCCACAAGCGGCGCAAGTTCGCAGATGCGTGGCCAAAGCCTGAACCTCGGCAGGCGCGAGTTCGCCATCGACGTATTGGTCAAGCTTGCCGCGCCATTGCTCACATGCCATGGCGACCTCCATCGATCCGCTTTCGCAGCGCTGTGCGCAGGGCCTGGCGCGCGCGAAACAGGCGCGACATCACTGTGCCCGTGGGGATGGACAAGGCTTCAGCGATTTCCTGATACGACATTTCTTCCACTTCGCAGAGCAGCAAGATTTCGCGGAAGGGAACGGGCAATGCGGCCAATTCCTCCTGCACCATGTCCCGGCCAGCCTGTTCGATGAGAAGGCTCTCGGGCGTTGCCCCCTCGGCAAGCAGGCTGTCGCTTTCGTCATCTAATACAACCATGGTCTTCAGGCCAGTGTGTGAACTGAGAAATGAATTGCGCAGGATGCGGTACATCCAGGCCCGGAAATTCGTGCCGGGCCGAAACGACGAGAACCCGCGAAGCGCTTTCACATAGGTTTCCTGGACCAGGTCCTCGGCTTCGGTGCGGTCCTGCGTGAGCCAGTGCGCGAAGTTATAGAGCTGGCCGAACAAGGGCAGGGCCAGGTCTTCAAACGACGCCGCACTGATCCGGTCTTCGGACACGCTCTTAGAGTAAACCAGGCAAGCTGCGATTTATTCCCTCGCTTGGTGAAAATATTGCCGCGAGTGCGGGAATAAGGGAGCTGTGGCTCCGTCATGGAAGGTGCGGGAGAAAGGGAGAGTCTTTGCCGCAGCGTGGGAATGACAACGATGAATAACTGAGTTCAGGCGTGTTCGCGCCTGATCTCGAAACTGTCGGCAAAAGCATCCGCGATGGTGTAACGCATTACGGTCTCGTAATCGGCTGCGAGGAAAGAGCGCAGGCGGGTGGTATTCATGATGTATTCGCTGGTCATGTAGGGCAGGGCCTCGGGAGGAATCGCCGAGATTTGCCGGTTCCACAGATACTGCAAGACCTGGCGCATGGCCCATTTTCCGGGAACGCGCACCAGCTTTGCCCGCGCCAATTCGATGCAGCGGCCGAAGGTGAGCGGGTCGCCGCGTCCAGCCACGTTGAGAACGGTCAACCGGTGAGCCTCGGGTTCACGCCGCAGAAGGTGTGCGATCAGCCGCGCCATATCATCCACGTGCACGAACTGGATCTTGTTATCGAGATATTGTTGCCCTGATGGCAACATGCAGGGCAGGCGCTTGCCAGCGGCGCGCATTTTTTCTGCACGCGCACTCTTGCCATTGGGCGTGCCGCGAAATGCTCCAAGCAGGTAGTTTTCGACGGTAGCGCCGGCAAAAATATGTGGACGCAGAATATACACGCTGCAGCCTCGCAGCGCCGAAGCACGTTGCTGCACAACTTCGTCGGACTGTTTCTTATGGGTTGCGTAGAGCAGGGTGTGGGCTGCCAGGGCGGAATCCTCGGTAGCGGGCTCGCGCAGGGCGGGGCCGTAGGCTGCAACGCTGCTGGGGTAAATGAACTGCCGGATGCCAGAATCCACCGTGCGATTGGCTTCGGTGATGGCCTCCATCACGCGGGCGGTGCCGGCCACATTGATCTGCCACATGCGTTCGGCGTCGAGCACATCCGCGCGTACGGGGTCGACTACGAAGGCGAGGTGAACCAGGGAAACCGGCTTGGTATCGCGCAGAAGTTCGTAAAGTGCGCGAGTAGAGGATTCCGCGCCGAGATCGAGGCGCTCGAATTGAAACGGAAGATTGGATTGGGGTGGATTGACGTCCACCCCAATCACCAAGTAGTCCTTCAGCATAGGGAGCAACCTGGAACCCAGGTTCCCCGCCAGGCCAGTGACCACGACGACAGGTTTTGCACTCTCCATCAGTTCGGCTTTGAAGGAGGAGCCGCTGCTGCCGGGGGCTGGGCTGGTGCTTGTGGAGTCGACGGCTGTGACTGCGGTCCGGTCGGCATGGGCATGTGCGGACGTTGCGGCCCGCCCATCGGCCCGCCTGCTTCACCCGCGCCGAAGTAGGCCTCATTGGGGACTGAGGAGTATGAATTGGTGTACTTGTCCATCATCTCCTTGAGCCGATCAGCCTTCAGCTTGTTGTGGATTTCTCCTTTGATTGTGTCGTCCAGCGGGAGCGTTTCCTTGCTCACAATCTTATAGATGTAGTGGCCGCCATTGTCGTCGATGACCTTCGACACTTCGCCCACTTTCAGCTCGAACACTGAGGAGTGCGCCGGGGGTAGTCCCGTCCTGCGCACTTTAGGCAGGTTCACTTTCGGATTATCCACCTTGGTGCCGGCCGCATCGAAGGCTTCCTTTTGCAGCGTGGCCATGTCTTCGCCGGCGGCGGCGCGAACCTGGAGGCTCTCAGCCAGCTTCGCCATCTCGGCGTCGCCTTGCTCCTGTTTGGCTTTTTCCTCGGCCTCTTTGGCCTTTTGCTTCTCTTCTTCTTGTTTCTCTTTCGCCTCTTGCTGCTCTGGAGTCAGCTTTTCCTCTTTGTCTTTGGCTTCTTCTTTCTTTTCGTCGTCGTCGTCCTTCTTCACCTCGGGCGCTATCTGCTTATGCTTTGGAATGAACAGCCGGTCGATGGAGAACTGCTGGTACGCTTCCGGATTGTTCTTGTAATACTCGGCGATCTTGGCTTCGGGAACGTTATCGGCTTCCACCTGAATCGAATGTTGCAGGTCGTTGGTGAGAATCTGCATCTTGGCGATCTTCAGATTTTCCTTGTAGTAGTCGGTGTTCTCCATGCCCTTCTTTTTAGCCGCTTCCGACATGGCCATGAAACGGGGCAGGGCCTGTTCCAACTGCTTCTTGAACTGCGGGGTGGAGTTCCAGGAAATGCCGTTGGCCATCTTTTCAAACTGGGCGCGGGTGATTTCCGTTTTGCAGTCGGCCGGCTTCGTCGCGGGGGCGGCTTTGCCGGCAGCAGCCTTCGAGGCGGCGGCGGTCTTGGGAGCAGCCGGACATACACCCTTGATGGTCAGCACGACCGCGTCCATTGGCACTTCAGCCTTCTGTGCGGGTGCTTTCGGAGCCGCGCTTTTGGCACCCGCCGGAGCTGGCGGAGCCGGATTCTGCGCCTCCGGTTTTGCCGGTGCTGCCTGTCCCCAGGCCAGGGTTAATAAAGACACACACACCAATAAACGCTTATGCATACAAGATTCCTCCAGGATTGGTTACATCAGGAAGTTTTCCACTACCCGAACCTAGCATCGTAACATACAGCCCTATTTCCGCAGTAGTGCCAGATGCGCCGCGGAGAGGGGAGGGAGTGGGGTTTCTCGATGGGATTTAAGGGTCGCAAGCCGGTATCGGGATTGCAAAATCCTGCATCTTGACTGCCCGCACCGCCTATGGGATATTCCCACTGACCTGCGGGAATCCGTGTGTCAGGGCGCGTCTGGGGGCCATTCGCGGCCGGGGAGGATTGACTCGTGCAAACTAAGGCATTGTCGGTTGAAGCGCCGTTGTCGGGCAGACTGAGTGCAATTTCCGGCCCTGGTGCGGCCGATACGGCGCCCAGGAAATTGAAATGGCCAGTGGTTGCGCTGTTGCTCTGCGCCTGCGCATTGCCCTCTGTGGTGATGGGGCAGGCGAAATCCGCTGCAAAAGCGCCGTCGGCCCCCTCCAGTTCGAGCGTCTCCACTTCGATCGTGGGGTCATGGGCTGCGCCCGTCAATTTCTGCACTTATCCCTGCCTGGTGGGGGCAAATGCCGCGGTGCTCAACAACGGCAACGTGCTCTACTACTACTACCCGGCCAAAGGCACATCCAACTCGCAGGCAGTGTTGCTGAATCCGATCACGGGCGTCATCACCAACATCAACTTGCCGTTTGACGATGACATCTTTTGCTCCGGCATCACGGTGCTCGAAAACGGCAACGTACTGGCAACCGGGGGGAATACTGAGGGCACTTGCTCCCACACCGCGAGTGGATGCGGAACCGCCAACGCCATATTGTTTAACACCTCGACCTCCACGTGGTCGGTGGCGCAGGACATGATCAACGCGCGCTGGTATCCGAGCGGCGTGGAACTGCCGAGCGGCACATTGCTCGAGATCTCGGGAACCGATTCCACCGGTCAATGGGTCCAGCTGCAATCGGAAACATACAACTACGTGAAAAATTCGTGGACGGCGCTGCCCAATACTGCGAACCTGCCCGGCCCGGACGCGCAGGTCTATCCTCGCCTGACGCTGCTTCCGAGCGGCAATGTTTTGCTGTCATCGCCGCCGGAGGAGAGCTACCAGTTCAACCCGATCAGCAATAAGTGGTCGTTCGTGGCCAACGTTAATTTTGGCTATCGTTATTTTGCTCCTCATGTGTTGCTGCCTGGCCTCGAGAAGGTTTTGGTCGCGGGTGGTTCCACGACAAAGCTCAATGGGGGCAGCATTGCCACCAACACGGCGGAAGTGATCGACATGTCGGCGACCAAGCCGACGTGGAACTACATCAACTCGATGACCTATGCCCGCTATAACGAAAACCTCGTACTGCTGGCCGATGGGACTGTGCTGGCCGTGGGCGGCGGCGGGGGTGGCGGGCGCTACACCAATCCTGTGCTCACGGCGGAGTTGTACAATCCGACCACCGGCCAGTGGTCGGTAATGGCAGCGCAGCAGATTCAGCGCACGTATCATTCCACTGCGGTTTTGATTCCTGACGGCCGCGTGGTTTCCGCCGGTTCGGATAACGGCGCTGCCACTGAAGTTACCTACGAAATCTACAGCCCGCCGTACCTTTTTAACGGAGCGCGGCCGGTCATTTCGTCGGCTCCGACATCGATTAACTACGGCGAGAAATTCACCATCACCACTGCGAACGCCGCGACCATCGCCAGCGTGGCGCTGGTCCGCCCCGGCGCTACGACGCACGCCGACGACTTCGATCAGCGCTATGTGAACCTGACGTTCACCGCGGGCACTGGAAAGCTCACGGCGACGGCCCCCGCCAGTGCCAATATGGCCCCGCCGGGCTATTACATGCTGGTGATTGTGAACACCAGCGGCGTGCCCTCCGTGATGCCGTTCCTGCAGATGACGCCGGGGGGCAAAGGCTCGAAGCAATAGGAAAATACAGGTTGTTTTTTCTTCTTGCTGTGCTGCCCGCGGGGTTAAGGTTCTTCTCCGCCAAACTCTTTATCTCCGATTCTCTTGGCGCAAGTGCGTCTTATCGCGGATAATCCCATCATGTCCGGGAGCCCGGCGCTTTATTCGCCCAATGCCATGCGTGCTGAGAAGCGTGCCGTCGCCGGAAACTCGGTGATTGCGGCGCTCGTCATCACAGCGGGAAAAATCGTAGTCGGCGTCACCACCGGAAGCCTGGGGATCCTTTCCGAAGCCGCGCACTCCGCGCTCGATCTGATTGCGGCTATGCTCACCTACTTTTCGGTTGGAGTCTCCGACAAACCCGCCGACGCCGATCATCAATACGGACATGGCAAGATTGAGAACTTCTCGGCGTTCGTGGAAACCGGACTGCTTCTGCTGACCTGCGTCTGGGTGATCTACGAAGCGATCATGCGCCTGTTCTTTCGCCACGTCGATGTCGAGCCTTCGATCTGGGCTTTTGCCGTGATGCTGGTCTCGATGGGGGTGGACTGGTGGCGCTCGCGCGCTCTGGGCCGCATTGCCACCAAGTACGAAAGCCAGGCGCTCGAAGCCGACGCTCTGCACTTCTCCACCGACATCTGGTCGGCGGCGGTGGTGGTGCTGGGCCTGGCGCTGATCCTGCTCGGCCGTATCTATCATCTGGAGTGGCTGCGGCTGGCTGATCCCATCGCCGCCTTGTTTGTTGGAGGCGTGATCGTTTCGGTGAGCTGGCGGCTGGCGCGGCGTACTGTCGATGCGCTGCTGGACGCTGCCCCCGCAGGAATCCGCGCCCAGATCATCGGCGCGGTATCGAGCGTGGACGGCGTGCTTGAGATTGGGCGCGTCCGCATTCGCCGCGCCGGCAACCGCTACTTCGCCGATCTTGCCGTGGGCTTCGCCCGCACGGTAACGTTTCAGAGATCCGAACAACTGGTGATGGCGGTGGTGGCCGCGGTGCAAAGTGTTCTTCCCAATGCTGACGTGACCGTTCAGCCTTTGGCGCGCGCGCAGCGCTCGGAAAATATCTTCGACCGTATTCGCGCTGTCGCTACCCGGCACAACCTGAATGTTCATGACATCAGCGTGCAGGACCTTGCTGGACGGCTGCACGTGGAGCAGCACATCGAACTCGACGAAAACCTGACCTTGAAGAGCGCCCACGATCTGGTGACGGAACTGGAAGCGGACATGCGCCAGGAGGTTGCGGAGATCGACGATATCCTCACGCATATCGAAAGCGAGCCAGCCACCATTGAGACGGGCGATGAGCTGGTGCGTGACGCCGATCTCGAGCGCAAGCTCAAGTTGCTCGCCACTGAATTTCCGGAAATCATTGACATGCACGATATCGTGATCAAGAAAGTGCGAGGGCGGCTTTATGTTTCCTGCCACTGCACGCTGTCGGACGAGCTGTCGCTGGCGCGGGTGCATGATATACAGACCGAGCTCGAAATCCGCTTTAAGCAGGCAGCTCCGGAACTGTTTCGAGTGCTGATTCATCCTGAACCGAGCACGGATAACCGAAGATGAGACTTGAGGCTGAACTGCCATGACCAACGCCAAAGCCACCTGGATGGAGAAGCAGTGTTTTAACGGGATTTCTGACAGCGGCCACTCGATCGTCGTCGATGGCGATAAGAAGGCAGGGAACAGTCCCGTGGAACTCGTGCTCATTGGGCTCTGCGGCTGCACGGGCTACGATGTGGTCTCCATTCTGCAGAAGAAACGCGAGCCGTTGGCCAGCCTGGAAGTGCGGGCGGAAGCCGAGCGCGCGACGGACTCGCCCTCGGTTTACACGAAAATCAGACTCATTTACCGGGTTGGTGGTAAAGTGACTCGCAAGGCGGTTGAGGACGCGGTTCGACTCTCGAAAGAAAAATATTGCTCGGTCTCAGCCATGCTCGAGAAGACGGCTAAGATCACCGCTGAAATCGAATATGTGGACGTGTGAAACGCGAGCTTGAAGCGCTCAACGTGAAGCGGCGGTCACATAGGTTCGGAGGCTCGGAATGAGAAGACGCTCGATTTTCTTCCCGCTATTTCTCGGTGTCTTCACCTTTTTTGGATTCTTGCGCACGCCCGGGGCTGATCATGTGCGGCCGGTGCAGATAGCGACGCTGATAGCTACCGGCATGTGCATTGGGGTTGCGCTGGCGCATCTGATCGTTCAGCTCAACGCCCGATCGCAGGATTGAAACGAATGGCCGTGCTTTTCGATTCTCTCGATTCAGCGATTCCAGCACCTTGACCGCATCGTAGCGGCTGCCTGATCATCGAAGGGATTGGCGAGGCCGACGATCCCGAATCCTGATCAAGAAAGCTCATCCGTTCAAGACTCATCCGTTCGCCCCCTGCGCGGCTATTTGTTTATTGGCACGGCGGCGCTTCTTTGGGGTATTTCAGCCACACTGGGACGGGCTGTATTTACGGGGAGGCTGCCGTTGCGCGACGCGGTGCTTCCTCCAATCGATCCCCTAATTCTGTCGCAGACCCGGACGACATTTTCTCTGCTCGTGCTGCTGCCTTTGCTGGTTGGAGCGAAGGGCTGGCAGCGGATCAAACTCCCCGCGCGCGATCTGGTTTACTGCCTTGTGTTGGGCACGCTCGGCGTGGCGTTTTCGAATTATTTTTATTACGTTGCCATCCAGCGAACTAACGTGGCTACGGCCATCATCGTGCAATACACAGCTCCGGTCTGGGTGCTGTTCTACGTCGTCGCCCGCGGGCAGCAAAAACTATCGCCGCAGAAACTGATTGCAGTCGGGCTGGCGGTCAGCGGCATTGCCCTGGTTATCGGCATAGTGGGGACTAATTCCTCGACTGGTTTCTCCCCTGGACCAGGGCTGCGCCTCGATTCCTACGGCCTGATTGCCGCCCTGTTGGCGTCGTTTTCGTTTGCTTTCTACAACGTCGCTGGGCACGGAATTCTTATTCGGCACGATCGCTGGCGCGTGCTGGTGTGGACGCTCGCCGCGGCCTCCGTCTTCTGGCTGATCGTGAACCCTCCGTGGAAAATCGTTGCCGCGCACTACGCCCCGGCACAGTGGCTGTTCCTGTTCGTGTTCTCCATGATTTCGGTGCTGGGAGCTTTTTCGCTCTACTTCCTCGGCCTGCAGTATCTTGAGCCGACGAGCGCCATCATCGCCAGTTGCCTGGAGCCAGTATTTTCCATTCTTCTCGCGGCAATGCTGCTGGGCGAGGTGCTGCGCCCGATCCAGACTTTGGGGATTGTTTGCGTACTGGCGGCCATTGTCGTTGTGCAACGCCCGGGAAGCAGAGGCGATGGGAAGTCACTCGTGGTGGAACCGATCGAATAGAGTTCGTGCCACGCCGCAGTCGCGGTTATCGGCGCGACTTATCGGCCACTTATCGGTCCCAGTCGGAGCAGGTGAAAGTACCTTCTTGCCCTCTTCACGTCGCGCGCGATCTGCTCGCGCAGTGCCTCGACTGACGGGAACTTGATCTCGTCGCGGATGCGGTCGAGAAAGCAGATTTCGACTTCATTCTCTGGCGTGAGCTCGATGGGATGAAAGTTCAGCAGGTGCGTTTCGATGGCAAACGAGTCGGCGCCAAAGGTGGGGCGATTCCCAACATTGGTTACAGAATCAAAGCGTTCAGCGCCTACCCGCGTGCAGGTGATATAGACGCCATCGCTCGGAACAAGCTCTTCATAGCGCGCCAGGTTGATGGTGGGGACGGTGTATTTCGAGCCGAACCCGCGTCCGCGACCTGGCACGCTCAGGATGCAGAACGGACGGGCGAGCAGATGCCGCGCCCTGCTTACGCGGCCCTCGGCAATCAACTTCCGGATGTGGCTGCTCGAAACATGCTCGCCCCGCAGTTTCTCTTCGGAATAGACTTTCACTTCAAAGCCCATTTCCTGCCCCAACTGCGCCAAAAGATTCACATCGCCCGCCGCCCTGTGCCCAAAGCGAAAGTTGTACCCTTCATGAACCTCGCGGGCGCGCAGCTTCTTTCGCAGGATGCGCTCAGCAAACTGGCGGGGAGTCATCAAGGAAAGATCGCGTCCGAAGGGAAGTATCAGCACCGCGTCGATGCCGGTGGCGTCGAGCAGGCGCAGTTTTTCCCGCAGGGGAGAGATCAGCTTGAGGCCTGAATCAGGCCGAAGAATCCTGGAGGGATGAGGCTCAAACGTGACGGCCACGGCTCTGGCCCCGCTCTCCCGCGCCCGGCGCACAATCTCGCCCAGCACGTGCGCATGCGCACGATGCACTCCGTCAAAGTTGCCCACGGTGACCACGGAGGGGCCGAAAGCGGCGGGGACGTCTTCGAGTTTGTGAAAGACGAGCATGGCAGTGGTCAGAGGTCGGTAGCCAGCACAGCCAGTGTTCCGCAGGGTTCACGGACCACTGACCACTGAGCACCGATCACTGTCTTTCAAATCTCAAACTCCAGCTTCATCCCGTCATGGGCCAGACGCACGTTGGGCGGCAGCGTGGCGTTGGTCGCGTCATGCGGCAGATCGTGGCAGATGTGGGTGAAGAAGGCGCGCTTTGCTTTAACGCGCTCGGCAATGCGCAGCGAATTCTGCACGGTCGAGTGCGTGGGGTGGGGCTTGTGGCGGAGCGCGTCGAGAAAAAGAATGTCCAGGCCTTCCAACTGATGAAAGGAAGCCTCAGGAATTTCGCTGTGGTCGGTAAGGTACGCGGCGCTGCCGAAACGGAAGCCGTAAATGTCGGCATCGCCATGAATCAGGCGCACTGGCTCGAAGCGCGCGCCGAAAAGGTCCACAGGCGCGTCGATAGGGATCAATTCGAGCTGCGGAAGGCTGCCATATTTGTAGTTGGCGTCAAAGATGTAGCTGAACATCTTGCGGAGAAACGCGGCCGCATCCGGGCGCGCGTAGAGCGGCAGCTTTGCCGGTTTGTGGCGGTAACTCAGCGGGCGCAGATCGTCAATGCCGAGGATGTGATCGGCGTGGGTGTGAGTGTAGAGAACGGCATCCACGCGCGTGATCCGTTCGCGAATCGCCTGCCCGTAGAAATCGGGGGTGGTGTCAATGAGTACGACCTTTCCGGCGTACTCGATCATAATCGAAGGGCGGGTGCGACGGTCGTGGGGATCGCTGGAGTGGCATACTGCGCAGTCGCAGCCGAGTGTAGGCACGCCCATGGACGTGCCGCTGCCCAGCACCGTGAGCGTCGCCTTCATGCGCGGACCCTTCCGGTTGTGCGTTTACGCAGGATCGTCATCGTCCGCCGGTTCCGGTTGCAGCCCCCGGTTGTGGCGGACGCGACAGGGCGTTCGTGACTTCGACGTACGCCATGCGCACCTCGTAGAGGCTGTTTTGCAAAAAAGCCTCTTCTGTCGGCGTGAGGTTGCCCTTGGTTTTTTCCGCCAACAGCGAAAGCGTGTCGATGGTTTGGCGCGCCCCGATGATGTCGAGGCGAGGCTGGCCGCCCTGCTCATGCATCAATCCCAACTGCAGCATCGCCGTCATGTAGAGCGAGGCCAGAAAGCGGTTGAAGGTCATTTCAAATTCTTTGGCGGAGCGGCCGCTGAGTTCCACGCGCGAATCAAGTACTTTCGACGATTCCCGGTAGGCATCGGCCTGCGCCTGTTGTTCGGCCGCGGTTGGTGGGGGCGGCACGTTTTGATCAGGCGTTCCATCCCCACCGGCGGGGAATGGGGCTACAGTTCCGGCGGGGGTGGCAGTTTCTTTCGCGGGGGTGTGCATGGGGGGTGCCACGACCCGCGGTTTCTCCACTTCGGCGGCCACTTCAACCTCTTTGCGTAACTCACCGTCCTCGGTGAATGTGCGGCGATCGGTTACGGTGAAACCGGAATCTGGTCTTTTGTCAGCCATAGCTTCTTCCCTCTAAATTCGTTCTCTTTGAATTGTGATGAAACTTTCTCGCAACCTTTCAGCGCCCTGAAGGCGTTTGGATCTTGCTTGCACCGGGAGTTGTTTTAGACCCCTGCACCACCGCATCATGCACCTCTCGCAGGAGGTTTTCCATCGGCAACTGCACGACCGTAGCCTTCTGGGATCCAATCTTCACATCGCGACCCGGCACGGCAGATTCGCGGCGGATATACCCGAGGGCGACTGTGCGGTCACCCGACGGCGTGCGCAGAACTGTGACACTTGTGATCTCACCCGAATCTTTTTCCGCAGCCAGGACCTTGTCCCCGGCGGCAAGAGCGGGCGCGCCCTCCACAACAAAGCCGGTGAACTTTCGATGCACATTGCCGCGGGAACGAATACGCTCGACAATTTCTTGGCCGACGTAACAGCCCTTGTTGAAATTGAGGGCGCGCGTCTGCTCGGTTTCCTGGGGCAGATCGCGTTCGCGGATATCCACGCCATAGAGTGGGATGCCAGCCACAATGCGCTGTATTTCAAGCGCTTCGCTGCCCACCGGCGTTGCCCCGGCGACAATGAGCGCCTGCCAGGTCTTGTAAAGGTCCTTGGGCGCGAGCCAGATTTCGTACGATTCCTCCGGCCCGTCCCTGCCGCAAATCACTGTGCACTCCACGCAGCCGCAATCGCAGTTGCAGCGCGGAGTCATCAACTGCAAGGGCTGCAGGTTGGGAACCTCAATGCCTGCGACATTGAGGACCTCCCGTGCTTTCGGTCCAGCCAGCCCCAGAGCGGTTTGCTGCTCGCTGATGTTCGTCACTTCGACATCGTCCATGATGATGTAGTGATCAAAGGTGGCGACGATCTTTTCGACTTGGCTGCGGTCGGTCTCTATGACGATGGACTCGCCCCGGTTGTACGCGTACATATCGCCGAGTATCCGGCCCTGGGGATTGAGCAGAAAAGCATACACGCCGTGCCCTGGGGCGAGGTCGCGAATATTGTTGGTGACCATGCCATTCAGCCAGCGAACACGGTCGCCGCCAGTGAGCGAGAGGCGGGAGCGGAAGCCAAGATCGTAGATTCCACAGGCGTTTTGCAGGGCGGAGAACTCCGTCTCAGGATCCGCAAAGCGCGCCGCGGTTGTGGCTCCGCGAGAGTCGGCCGTGGGAAGCATTGCGGCGTTTCCCGCTTGCTCGCGAATTGCGTCCAGCAGGGGAGTGGTAGTCATGCAACCCTTCGATTATAAGCGAAGCGAGCGGCTAAGCCCCTTTTATGACACGGAAGTGTATGATTTTACTTGGGTTCGAGGTAGCGCTCGATCCGTTCCGGGAGGTTGCATGCCGTTCTCCGGTTTTGTGAGTTCTCGTCTGATCCTCAGGTATTCGGCGACCCTTCTGGCTCTTGCCGGTCTGCTCGTGATGCTGGGATGCTGGGTGACCTCGATTAACCCGCTGTACGAGGAAGATCTTTCAGGCAAGGATCCCGACGTGGTTTTTGACCAGGGCCTGATCGGCTCTTGGATTGAGGTTGGCGACAAATGCTCCCTGCCGACGACGATCACAGGCAAGGACGGAGTCTACGATCTGCAATCGACCGGCAAGGGTGATGGCTGCGGCGATTCGGTCACGCCGAGCCACTTCCAGGCCCGACTGGTGAAGCTGGATGACAATTACTTTCTCAACGTCTCGCCGATGGCGGACGATGTTTGCGACATGTGCATCGCGAGACACAATATCTTGCTCGCGAAATTCGACAAAACCACGCTGTCGACCACTCCGATGGACTCCGACTGGCTGAAGAAGGCGATAGCGGCAAAGACGGTAACTTTGGCGACGATGCCAGATAACTCCGACACGCTAATCGCTTCGACAAAAGATCTGAAAGCTTTCTGTCGCAAGTACGCCGGAGACAAAGACGTGTTCAGGCCGGACTCGATAGAGGTGGCCAGGTACACGCGGAAGTAAGTTCGCAATCCGCCGAGTTCACGTTATAATCTCGCCATGTCTCCTGCACCCGGCGCCACCAAAGCAGTCGGAATGGTTCCCGACGAGATGAAGTCCGAACCCAGGTCCAAGGGCCTCGCCACGCCTCGCAAGAAGAAGCCGAAGGAACTGGCGGTGATCACCGAGTGCTGTACGGGGTGCGCCGGTTCGCCTGCATGCGTGGAATATTGTCCCGTGGAAGATTGCATGTTCTGGGTGGCGGACGAGGACAGCACTCCGTTTGGGCGCATCGCGGTCGATCCTATTCTCTGCATCGGCTGCAAGAAATGCCTCAGCAAAGGCCCGGATGGCTGCTTCCTCGACGGTTGCCCGTGGGACGCCATCGTAATGGTCGACACCGTGGAAGTCGAAAAAGAAGTCGGCCCGATGGCGATTTAAGAGCAGTGGTCAGTGGCTAGTGATCAGTGATCAGTGGCCGGGCTGCAAAGTTTTTTTCCGATCAGCGATCACCGATCACTTTCTCACAGACGCTTTCGCCTTACCTTCCCCGGAGTGTTCCGGACTTTCTCCGGGCTCGGGAAAATCGCTGTCGGCATCTTTGATCATTGCGTCCTGGTCGCGGTGGCCGAGTTGTCCGGCAAGGCCGGCATTGGCATCGTGGTCGCGCTCTGCGCCTTCGGTGGCTCCTTTGGAGCGGTCAGGGTCGTTCTTAAGAACGTCGGTGGTCATGATTCCCTCCGATTAAGCAGCGTTATTCGCCCGGCGCGGGGTGAAACTCCCAGCTTGCGCAGTCGCTCGCGGGCCTGTAGCGCTTCGTTCGAATTGGGATAGCGCTGGATCACGTGGCGAAGTTCGCTCACGCCATCATCCTGCTTGCCCAGTTCGATTAAGCGCAAAATCCTTTTTTCAGCTGAGCGGAGGCGGCTTTATTTCCGGTGGGAAAATTCTGCAGCACCTGATCGTAACTCTGCGCAGCCTGCTGGTAGTTCCCCTGGCGGAATTGAATTTCGCCGAGATAGAAATAGCAATTTCCCGCCAGATCGGTGTTGGGATAAAACTTGATGTAGTCGGAAAATTCCTGCGTGGCCAGGTCGTTCTTGTCTCCGTTGTAATCGCGCAGCGCATTGTTGTAGAGAACATCAGGCGGCGGTGCCTGCAGCCATAGCCTGTTGCTGCGCCTGCTGCTGTGCTCTGCTGCGCGGCCAGGCTCTGCTGGGACGATTGCATGTCCTCAAGCTGCTTGCTGACTTTGGCCAGGCGGGCCTTCAACTCGTCCAGGGTGTCGTTGAGCGATTGAATCTGGCCGGAGAGCTGGTCCACGTGCGTGGAGGAGTCGCCTTGCTGCTTTTGCAGCGTGGCCTGCAGGGCGGTTGATGGCGCGGCAACTTTGTTGATGGCGTCGGTGTCCTGCTCGACCAGGTTTTTCATCACGCCCATGCGCTCGTCGAAGCTGCGCTGCATGGCGGTCATCTGCTCCTGCAGTTGCTGGACCTGGGTTTGCAGTTGGATCATTTCCTTGTTGGCGCCCCAGGCCGGGGCTGCGGTAAGCCAAAGCGTGGAGAGCAGAGCGAGAAGAGCGGAAAAGCGTCGTAGTGTCATAGGCGTAAGTTTCCTGAGATTCTATTTTAGACGGATTGCTGGCGCCGCGGGTGGGACAGATTCTTCGGATGCGACAACATGAAAAAACAAGGGCGGAATTTCCTCCGCCCCTGATGAGGCATTCACTACTTCTGGTAGACAAGGTGGCCACGGCGGTTCTGCTGCCAACAGGCCTCGTTGTGCTTCCAGGCAGAACGGCTTCTCTTTGCCATAGCTGATGGTCTTGATGCGGCTGGCGCTGATTCCAGCCGTGACCAAGGCATTCTTTACCGACTGGCGCGCTGGTCGCCCAGGGCCAGGTTGTATTCCGTTGAACCGCGCTCGTCGCAGTGTCCTTCAATCGTAAAGTTGATGTTCGGGTGCTGATTGAGGAACTGGCAGTCGGCCTGAACCGAAGCCTGCTGATCGGCGCGAATGTCGGACTTGTCGTAGTCGAAGTAAACGTCCTTGATGTTCCGGCTGAAAAGGTCTTCTTCCGTGGGCGACGAAGTCGTTGCCGCGCGGCGCCGGCGGCTGGCGTTACGGTGAGACGCGTGCGTGGCCTCCTGGGTTCCGCCCGCATCCTTTGGCGACCAGGTGATAGGTCATCGAATCGGCAGGAGTAACCTGTTGCGATCCGCTGGCCTGAACCGCGCCAATGCCGTCGATGGAAACATCGGTGGCATTGGTGGTCTGCCAGGTCAGCGTGGCCGATTGCCCCGGCTGAATGCGTATCTGGGCTCACGGAGATGGAAGCCGTCGGCGACGGCGGCGCCGGTGGCGGCGGCGGCGGCGGCGGAGCTGCTTTCTTGTCGCAGGCGCCCAGCATCAGAACAGCGGCCAGAGCAACGACGGTTGCGAGACCCTAAACTTTGATGTTTCATTTCGTTCCTCTTCACTTTTGATCCTCCTGCGAACCCGGAAAATGGCTTCGAGTTCAGACGAAGTGGTTTATTTCCAACTCCAGTTGGGTTGCGTATTACGTCCGGTAAAAGTCAGTTGATGAAGTTTGGTGCCGTCGGCGAGCATCATCCAGATTTCTTCTTTGCCCGATCGGCTGGACTGAAAAACAATATGGCGGCCATCGGGCGACCACGAGGGAAAATCGTTGCGCCCGCCATCGTGCGTGAGCTGCACCCACTGTTTGCTGGCGATGTCCATCAGGTAAATATCGGAGCGAGCCGGGCTCTCCGGGGCCATACTTGCGGATCCACGCCAGCGTCAGGAACTGCCCGTTGGGCGACCAATTGGGCGAGACCGCGTAGCCTTGGTCGGTCATGCGCTGCTGGTTCGTGCCGTCGGCTTCCATGGTATAGACCTGAGGCAATCCCGTGCTGCCGCTGACGAAAGCGATCTGCGCGCCCGTCTTGCGGTTCCACACGGGAGAAACGTCCGGACCTTTGTTGGCCGTCATGCGTTGCAGGTTGGCGCCCGTTAGCATCGCAAACATAAATCTCGGAATTGCCGCCGCGCGAAGAGGAAAGCGCGAGGTGCGTGCCATCGGGCGACCACGCCGGCGAGAGATTGGTGCCGCCGAAGCGCGGGAAACTGACTAAGCGGTTGAGATCGATCGAGAACATGAGGATATCCCAGCCGCTCTTGGTGAGAGAACTGAAGGCGAGACGAGAGCCATCGGGCGAAATGCGCGGCGAAAGCGAGACCGAGCCCAGGTGCGTCAGTTGCCGCTGATTGGAGCCGTCGTAATCCATCACCCAGATTTCTTTGTGGCCCGAGCGGTCGCTGACGAAATAGATTTTGCTCTCAGCGATGCCGGGAATGCCTCCACCCAGGCGGAAAATAATTTCATCGGCGAATTTGTGGGCGATGACGCGGGCTGCGTCGTTGCTGGAAGGTCTGTATATTGTTTGCCGAGAACCTCGCGGCGAAGCTGTGTTCTTTACGTCATAAAGCCAGCCTTGAACGGTGAGCTTGCCGGCGGCGACGCCGAGGTTGCCGAAAGCCAGCATGGCGGCGTTCGGCGGAGGCGCGTTCCAGGCCGGGAAAGTGACTTCGGGCGGCTGCCCGGCACCTGCAATGGATAAAAACTCTTGGAGACGAGTTCAACCACGCCCGGAATTATCCAGGTCGTTCCAGAGACGTCTCGTTAAAAGTCTTAAGCAGCGCCTCGTTTTGAGGATCGCTGGTCGAGGGCTTGAAATCAGGCACGGCGAGCCGGACTTTTTCGACTCCGAGACCAGAGCCGGTGCGAACCCAATCCTGGGCCAAGAGCGGAAGAGGAGAGAGCAGGAGCGAGATCAGCAAGAGTGAATAGACAGCGCTCAGAAACGCCAAGAAGCAGAGGCCGCGCATATGGTGAACTGATGCGGAACTGGCTGACGTTTGGTCCATCCCGTGTCGCCGTCACGCGAACCCAAGCAAAAAGATACGCCGTACGACAATATCGTATTCCGATATGTTCTCATCGGCAAGTTAATACTCATCATCATCCGCTACGCACAGAACCTCAAGAATAATCATGTGGATGCCTTGGATGTTCTATCATGCAGATCGGAGGCTTCGAGGTTGAATGACTTAATATGGATGCCCCGATGGGGCTCCAAGGATACAAGTGTTATTTTCTGCTGTAATCGAACCAATATTCCACCGAAATTTTGCTGCCGTTGTAATCCGGCGGCAGAGGACCGAAGGTGTCGATGCGCTGCAAAGCACGGGTAGCCGAAATATCAAGCGAGGGCACGCCGCTGGACTGCTCGACCCGCACATTATAGGGATGGCCATCGCGCGCAACATCGAAAGTGATATAGACGCGTCGCGCGCTGGTGATGCGGGGATCGACTTCATACTTCAGCCAGTTTTCCGCAACTTTTCGCTGAATGATCTGGACGTACCAGCCGTATCTGGTGCCGAAATCGCCACCGCTTCCCGTGACTCCAAAGCCGCCTTTCGCTCCGCCTGAGCTAAAGCTGCCATAGGGGCCGCTGACCGGACCACCTTCACCGAACGCCACCTGGTTGGTTTCCTGCTCGGGCGCAGGCTTCGGTTTCTCTTTGGTGGGAGTGGGAATTTTCTTGGGCTTGAGTTTTGAATTCTTGCCCGGAATTTCAATCGCGTCCGGCTCTTTTTCTTCTGGCTTCGGTTGCGACTTGGTAATGCCCTTGGACTCATTGGCCAGAACATTCTCCGTCTGCGCCGCCGTAGCGGGCAATGGAACGGAACTCACCAGGGAGACGCCGATGGCGGAACCCCCGCCGCCTCCGCCCCACCCCTCGCCGTTTGATCCAGTGAACGCGACCGCGTAGAGCAGGATGAGCGCGGTGATGGCGAGGTGGAAGCCAGCGGACCAGGCCAGGGCCCTCGGCCAACTATCATACTCGAAAAATATCTCAGCGTTTTGCGCCATGTTCTTCTATCGGCTGGGTGACGATGCTGACGTTCGTAATGCCCGACTGCTTCACCGCGTCCATAACGGTGGCAAAGGCGCCGAAAGGCACATTTTCATCGGCACGGACAAAGATGAACTGATTGTGAGGATCGCGAATCTTCTGGCGCAGTGCGGAAGCGATCTGATTGATGTTGATGGCGTCGTTGCCGAGAAACACCCGCTGGTCCTTATTGATGGTAATGACGACGCGCTCTTCGGTGATTTCCTTGACGGTGCGTGTCTTGGGCACATTAACCTCGATGCCGGACTGCAAAATGGGAGCTGTCACCATAAATATGATGAGCAGGACAAGGACGACATCGACGAGGGGGGTAATGTTGATATCGGCGAGGGCAGTCTGGGTGCGCCCGTTGGACGAGGT
Organism: uncultured Acidobacteriaceae bacterium; assembly: GCA_963784085.1. GTDB lineage: Bacteria > Acidobacteriota > Terriglobia > Terriglobales > Acidobacteriaceae > Sulfotelmatobacter. The sequence goes on from CAWAQH010000028.1 coordinate 33,690, forward strand.
AAAGGCCATCAGCGCCTGACCTCGGATGGAAGTGAGGTCGTGGCCTGCGACTGGGCCGTCTCGATGGTGTTGAGGACCTCAAGGGCGAAGTCATCGCCGCGAGCGGCGAAAACGCGGATCGAGTTGCCGATCAGGTTATAGGCGATCACTGCGGGAATGGCCGCCGCAAGCCCGGCGGCGGTGGTGATGAGAGCCTCGGAAATGCCGGGGGCGACGGCGCGCAGAGTAGCGGCGCCGGCGGTGCCGAGTCCGTGAAACGCGTCGATGATGCCCCACACCGTGCCAAACAGGCCAATGAAGGGCGTGACCGAGGCTGTGATGGCGAGCCAGGGCACGTTGCGCTCGAGGCGGGTGATTTCTTCCGAGGCGCCGATCTGCATGCCGCGCTGGACAGCGGTCAGGCTGCGCAGCGACGCGGTGGGGGAAGAAAGCTGGCGCTTGTATTCCTGGAAACCCCCGTCGAACACGCCCACCAGCGGGCTGGGATGAAACTGGTCGGCCACGGCGGCGATATCCTGCAGGCGTTGGGCTTTGCGAAAGGCGCGCAGAAAGCGTCCGCTCTGCAGGCGCGCTCGTCGCAACAGGTTCCATTTGGTAAGAATGATGGCCCAGGAGATGAGGCTGAAGGCCAGAAGAGTGAGCAGAACGAACTTCGCGACGGGGCCGGTGTTGGAAACGAGGTCGAGAATGTCGCTGCCGACAAAGAGTGCAAACGAGCAGGCAAGTTGCATGAAGTTAAGATGATTCCTTTTTCGGATTATAGATGATGCGGAGTCGCAGGTTTAGGGGTGTATCTGAAACGTAACCGGGTAGACTCCCTGGGGCGGTTTTCATGCTATGCTGCGCAAAACTTCTAGGTCGTGGCTTGAGGATGGGCTGTGCTGGTTGAATTGCGGCTGGAAAATTACGCGGTGATCGACAACGCTGCGGTGGAGTTTGCCTGTGGGCTGAACCTGCTGACAGGAGAAACCGGCGCCGGGAAATCCATCTTGATTGATGCTCTGGCGCTCCTGTTGGGGGAGAAAGCTTCGATCGAGGTGATTCGCAGCGGAGCCGAGCGGGCGATTGTGTCGGCGGTTTTCGAGTGCGAGGCAGCGCCGGGGAGGCTGTCGAGAAAGTGCTCGAGCACAACGGGCTGGACGAATCCGACGATGGGTCGCTGATTATCCGGCGCGAGATTGCGGTTGGAGGCAAAGGCCGCGTGTTCGTGAATAATCAGGCGGCAACCGTTGCGGTGTTGCGGCAACTTGCCCCGCATCTGGCGGCGATCCACGCACAAAATGAATCGATGCTTTCGTTCGATGCCCCGGCGCGCCTGGCGTTGCTTGATGGATTTGCCATAAGCCAAACTGAGCCTGTCGCGGACGCATATGAAGCCTGGAAGGGAATTCGCGGACATATCGAAGAACTGGAGCGAGGCGAACAGGACCGCTTGCGGCTGGTTGATCTGTGGATATTTCAGAAGCGCGAGATTGAAGACGCCAAGCTGCAGGCGGGCGAAGACGAGCAACTGGAAACGGAAAAGCGCGTGCTCGCCAACGCGGAGAAGATTTACAACGCGGCCATGCAGGCGTTCGATCTGCTTTACGAGGGCGATGGGTCTACCACTTCGTCGATGCGTGCGGCGCAGAAGCAGATGGAGGAACTGGCGCGATATGAGCCGAAGTTTCAGGAGGCTCTGGCTGCGCTCGAAACAGCGCGCATCAGCGTTGAGGATGTCGGCGCTACCGTGCGCGATTATGCGGGGGGAATCCAGTCCTCGCCGGAGCATCTTGCGGAGGTGGAGGATCGGCTTGCGTTACTGGACCGGCTGAAGCGGAAGTATGGTCCGGCGCTCGATGACGTGATCGCGTTCGGGGCCGACGTGGCCCGCAAGCTTTCGGAAGATGGAGAACAAAGACGAGATCCTGCGCGAGTTGCGCGCCGAACTGGCAAAGGCCGGTAGCGAGTATCTGCAGCTCAGCGCGGGCGCTTTCGAAAAAACGGCAGGACGCGGCGCGCAAGCTGGAGAGGCTGGTCGAGGCCGAGATCAACGATCTTGCAATGAAGTCGGTGTTCCGCATCGAGATAACGACAGCGAGGAAGAAGGGAACTGGACGCCGACGGGAATCGATCAGGTGGTCTACATGATTGCGACAAATCCCGGCGAGCCAATGCGGCAGTTGGAACACATTGCATCGGGCGGAGAATTATCCCGGGTAATGCTGGCGCTGAAAGTGAGCGTGGAGAGTGGGCCATCGACGCGGTGGCCAAGGCGGCATCGCAGGCAAGCGGCCCAGCGCACCATGGTCTTCGACGAAATCGACACCGGCATCGGAGGCCGCGCCGCTGAAGCAGTGGGGAAGAAACTGAAGGCACTGGCGCGGTCCAACCAGGTATTATGCGTGACTCACCTGCCGCAGATCGCCACCTTTGCGGATCACCACTACGTAATCGAAAAGAAAGAACGCAACGGCCGCACGCGAACCAGCATCCGCGCCGTTGTGGGCGAAGAGCGCACCGAGGAAGTCGCGCGCATGCTGAGCGGGGCCAAGCTGACCGATACGTCGCGCAAGCACGCGGAACAGATGATCAAGGCGAACGGGTAGGGCAAAAAGAAGCTTGGCGGAGGCTTCAGGGCGGTCAGTTGTCCTCGCCACCGCCGCTCATCCTGAGATTCTTGCCGTTCACTGCTAATCCCCGCCGTTTCTGTGGCTTACGTTGACCAGAAGGGTACTTTCCGGTAGTTTAATAGTATCGCCTCAATGGGGTTCGTGTACCCTGAATAGGTAGATTTCAGGCGATTTTTGCATCTTGCGGTCTGGGGAAGATCAAGAATGAAGATCATAGGAACGGGAGTTTGATAGTGCCAAACAGCCAGGGAAAGACATTGCTATTGCTCAAGCCGCGAGGGTTCTGCGCCGGCGTGGTGCGGGCGATCGATGTGGTCCGCATTGCGCTCGAGGCCTTTGGGCCGCCGATTTACGTGCGCAAGGAGATCGTCCACAACAGCTTTGTGGTGGATGAGTTGCGCGGCAAGGGCGCGATCTTCGTCGACAGCGAAGATGAAGTCCCCAACGGCGAGCGCGTCATCTACAGCGCGCACGGAGTTTCTCCCGAGGTGCGGGAACACAGCGCCCGGCGCGGGTTGCGCGTCATCGATGCGACGTGCCCGCTGGTCACCAAGGTGCACGTGGAAGCGGTGAAGTTTGCCAAGGAAGGCTATTCGCTGATCCTGATCGGGCACCACGATCATGACGAAGTGATCGGAACGCTGGGCGAGGCTCCGCTGGTGACCCAGGTCGTGGGAAATCCGGAGCAGGTGAAATCGCTGAGCGTGCCCGACCCCAATCGCGTGGCTTATCTCACGCAGACCACGCTGAGCCTGGACGAGACAAAAGACATCATCGCGGCGCTCAAGAAGAAGTTTCCCAACATCAAGGGCCCGGCGGCGCAGGATATCTGCTATGCCACGGAAAACCGGCAAGTCGCCGTGAAGCAGGTGGCCTCGGAATGCTGATCTTGCTGCTGGTGGTGGGCTCGGAAAACAGTTCAAATTCGAATCGTCTGGTCGAGGTGGCGCGGAATCTGGGTACCAACTCGCATCTCATCGACAGCTACAAAGATATCGAGGCCGGATTGGCTGGCGGACGTGAAAACGATCGCGCTCACGGCCGGCGCTTCCGCGCCAGAATGCCTGGTGGAGGAAACGATGAAGTTTCTCGCCACCAAAGGTTTCGACAACGTGCAGGAACTCGAAGTGATGCCGGAAAACGTCCGCTTCGGGCTGCCGCCGGAGATTGTCGAAGCCATCGCCGCCGCTCCGGCAAGCGCCACCGCGGACTAACGGAGCCGCTTATTGATGGAGATGGACACAAACTCCCCTGACTCCCATACTAGCTTCCGCACCCCAACTTCGCTTTGGCAAGATCGACGGACTGGCCGGCCGTGTAGGCGCCGCCATGGCACGCCGCCCGCAAGCTTCTTTTCTCCGCTCAGCACGAAGATGGCTATTGGTGCGGGGAACTGGAAGCCGACACCACACTCGAGTCCGATTACATTCTGCTGCACACCCTGCTGGGGACGGGCGATCCCGAGCGCTTCCAAAAGGCTGCCAACTGGATCATTCAGCATCAGAATGAAGACGGCGGCTGGAGCATTTATCCTACGGGGCCGTCGAATATCAGCGTTTCGGTGAAGGCTTATTTCGGGCTGAAGCTCGCCGGATACAGGGCGGATCATCCCGTGCTGCAGCGCGCCCGCAAGAAAATCCTGGAACTGGGCGGAGTCACTGAGGTCAACACATTCACCAAGATCTATCTGTGTTTCTTCGGGCAGTATGATTACGACGCGGTGCCGGCGATTCCGCCCGAGATCGTTCTGTTTCCCAACTGGTTCTGGTTCAATATCTACGAGATTTCTTCGTGGTCGCGGGCCATCCTGGTGCCGCTTTCCATCTGCTACGCCAAGAAGCCGTTCAAGAAGATTCCGCGCGAGATGGGCGTCGAAGAACTGTTCGTCGGCGGCATGCGAAAGTCTCGCATGCACCTGCGCTGGTCGAAGAAGCTGGTTTCGTGGCGCAATTTCTTTCTTTGCCTTGACCGCATGACGCACTGGTTTGAGCGCGTGCACATCCGGCCGCTGCGCTCGATTGCGCTGAAGAGCGCGGAGAAGTGGATGCTCGAGCGCTTCGAGATGAGCGACGGGCTGGCGGGATCTATCCCTCGATCATGAACTCCGATCATCGCCCTGCGCTGCCAGGGATACTCACTCGATGATCCGCAGGTGATCCGGGCGCTCGATGAATTCGAGAAGCTCGGCATCGAAGAAGAGCGACACTTTCCGCATGCAGCCCTGCATGTCTCCGGTGTGGGATACGGCGTACGCCATGTTCGCGCTTGGCGAAGCGGGAGTTCCGGCGAATGATCCGCGCATGGTGAAGTGCGCCGACTGGATTCTGCAGAAACAGGTGCGGAATCCCGGCGACTGGCAGATCAAGAACAAGAAGGGCAAGCCAGGCGGCTGGTACTTCGAGTTCAACAACGAGTTTTATCCGGATGTGGATGACACCGCCATGGTTTGCCTGGCGCTGAGCCGCGTGGAGCATCCCAATGGCCGCTACCAGCGGGAGTCGGTGCAGCGCGCGATCGACTGGGTCTTGTCCATGCAATGCAAGAACGGCGGCTGGGCATCGTTCGATAAAGACAACGACCGCATGGTGTTTCAGCACGTGCCCTTCGCCGATCACAACGCCATGCTCGATCCGCCGACGGTGGACATTACCGGGCGCACGCTCGAGATGATGGCGGCCTACGGCTACGACAAGAATCATCCTGCGGTGAAGCGTGCGATTCAGTTCGTCCGCGACGAGCAGGAGCCGGACGGAAGCTGGTTCGGGCGCTGGGGCGTGAACTACATCTACGGCACGGCCCTGGTGCTGCGCGGCTTCGAAGCGATTGGCATGGACAACCACGAGCCTTGCATCCAGCAGGCGGCGGAATGGTTGCGCATGGTGCAGAACTCCGGATGGCGGTTGGGGCGAGAGCTTGTGGCTCTTACGACGATGCGGCGCTGCGCGGAGTAGGCCGAGCACTCCTTCGCAAACCGCGTGGGCGATTCTTGGATTGCTGGCGGTCGGCGACACCCGCAGCGATTCGGTGGCCCGCGGCATTGCCTACCTGCTGCGCACGCAGAAAGAAGATGGATCGTGGGATGAGCCTTACTTCACCGGCACCGGCTTCCCGCGCGTGTTCTATTTGAAGTATCACCTCTACCGCGAGTATTTCCCGCTGCTTGCGCTGACGACGTATGCCAAGGTGATGGAGAAGAAAGCAGCTAGCAATGCAATTGGCACTTAGCACTCATTAAGCCGCGCTTCATGGTCGTCAATGAGCGGTTCGCATTGTAGAGCTGAATGCGAATGCTGACTGCCGATTGCTAAATGCTGGCTTTCGTCACCGGCGCAACCGGATTCCTCGGCTCCCACGTGGCTCGCGCTCTAGCGGAGCAGGGAGCCGATTTGCGGCTGCTGGTGCGCGCGACCAGCAACCTGAAGAATCTGGAAGGTTACGTCTGAAGGCCGAGACGGCGACGCGGCGACCTGCGCGATCCCAGCTCGCTGGAAAAAGCAATGGCGGGCTGCGAGGTGGTGTTTCACGTGGCCGCCGATTACCGGCTGTGGGTGCGGGATCCCGAGGAGATGTACCGCTCGAACGTGGAGGGTACGCGGTCGATTCTGGAGGCGGCGCGCAAAAATGGCGTGCGCTGCGTGGTGTACACGTCGAGCGTGGCCACGATGGGCTTCACCGGCAACGGCCATCCCGCCGACTGAAGATTCTCCGGTTTCGCTGGCCGACATGATCGGGCATTACAAGCGTTCGAAGTTCATGGCCGAGCAGGTGGCGCTCGAAGCCGGCGCGATGGCGGGATGCGCGTGGTGACGGTGAATCCGACGACTCCGGTGGGCGAGCAGGACATCAAGCCGACTCCAACCGGGACGAATCGTCGTGGATTTTCTGAAGCGAAAGTTTCCCGCCTACGTGGAGACGGGATTGAATCTGGTGGATGTTCGGGAATGCGCCCGCGGGCACGTCGCGGCGCTCGAAAAAGGCAGGAGCGGCGAACGCTACATTCTGGGCGGCGAGAATCTGACGCTGAAACAGATTCTCGACAAGCTGGGCGCTGATTTCAGGACTGCCCTCGCCGAGAGTGAAGCTGCCATACTTTGTCGCTTACGCGGCTGGCGCGGTGGATCAGACGGTATCGGGCCGGCTGCTGGGCCGCGAGCCGCGCGCGACGATTGAAACGGTGCGCATGGGAAAGAAAAAGATGTGGGCCAGTTCCGGCAAAGCCGAGCGCGAACTGGGATGGAAGACGGTTCCCGCCGATGACGCGTTGCGCCGTGCGGTCGAGTGGTTCCGGGCCAACGGATATGCCTAAAATCGCCATCGTTGCCGCGCTCGAGCGCGAAGTGAGCCGGGCTGACCGAAGGATGGAGCCGCGTCGAGCGCGAGCATGAGGACCGCAGGTTCGTTTTCTTTGACAGCGACGAGAGTGGTCGTGGTCTGCGGCGGAATCGGCGCGCGAAGCTGCGCGTCGCGCCGCCGAAGCCGTCATCGCGTTGTATCGGCCCGGCGCTGGTGCAGTCGGTGGGATTTGCCGGCGCGCTCGATGCCGGACGTTGCGTGTTGGGGATGTTTTTGCTGCCAGCCGCGGTGGTGGATGCCGGCGACGGAGCCGCACCGAGATCGAGGGCTGGCAGAGGGCAGGTAGTTGGTGACTTCCATGACAGTGGCGGAATGGATCAGAAGAAAGATCTGGCGCAGGCTTACGGCGCTCGAGCGGTCGACATGGAAGCTGCTGCCGTAGCGGCTGCGGCGCGGGCACACGGGATGGAATGGGGTTTTCAAGGTTATCTCTGACGAGCTCGATTTCAGATGCCGGAGATCGACGGATTCATCGATGCAGGGACGTTTCGTCGTCCAATTTCGTGCCATTTGCGATGCGTCCCTGGCTATGGAGGCGTGCAATCGCGTTGGCCTGAAATAGCGCAAAGCCAGCCGGGCCTGTGCTGGCCTCGCACTCATTGACGAGGGAGATCAGTCACCCGCCGAGATTGTGGGATAAAGTTTGGGTTTAAGACTCGGCATCAAGTGAGGATTCATATAATATAGAATCTGTATGAGATTGGCTTCCACCATCTGCAATTTCGGTTGAGGATTGCCGGACAATTAGCGATCGAGACACGAAGCCAGTCATTCCGCGACCATGAAGGCCGCGGTTTATCGCGGTGTAAACGATGTGCGGCTGGAAGAGGTGCCCGTGCCGGAAATCGGGCCGGGAGAGATTCTGGTTCGTGTCCACACCTGTGGCATTTGCGGGACCGATCTAAAGAAGATCTCTACTGGTTCGCACTCCGCGCCGCGGATTTTCGGGCACGAAACTGCCGGTGTGGTCGCGAAGTGGGCGCGGGGTCGCCAGTTCAGCCTGGGCGAACGCGTCGTCGTCTTCCATCACATTCCGTGCCGCGAATGCTATTACTGCCGGCACAAAACGTTCGCACAATGCGCTACGTACAAGAAAGTGGGATGCACGGCGGGATTCGAGCCCTCCGGCGGCGGTTTCGCGGAATATGTCCGGGTGATGGACTGGATCGTGGAGAAGGGAACGGTGCGCATCCCGGAGGGCGTCGTTATGAACAGGCGTGCTTTGTCGAGCCGGTGAATACCTGCATCAAAGGGATCGAGACACTGCGACTTACAGCCGGGGAGACGGTGCTGGTGATCGGGCAGGGTCCGATTGGCTGATCCTGTTGGCGCACTGGCCGAAGCGGGCGGGGCCACGGTGATTACTTCCGATTTGTATGCGGAGAGGCTTACAATAGCTGAAAGCTTTGGCCTAAGACACACGATTGACGCCTCCAACGCTGACGTTGGTGAGAGCGGTGCGGGAGATGACGGAAGGACGCGGGGCTGACGCTGTGATTTTGGCGGTTGGCGGGAGCGGACTGATCCGGCCGGCGATGGATGCGGCGCGTCCGGGAGGGCGCGTTTTGCTGTTTGCGCAAACGGTGCGCGGCGAGGCCACGATTGATCCGGCGGCGGTGTGCGTGGACGAAAAGGCATTGTTGGGCTCTTATAGTGCGTCGGTGGAATTGCAGGAGGAATCGGTGCGGTTTGTGATGAACCGTGAAATGGATTTGGAACGGCTCATCAGCCACCGTTTTCCGTTGGAAAGCAGCGTGGAAGCGTTGAATCTGGCTGCCCATCCTCAACCGGACTCGATGAAGATCGTGATTCAGCCGCGGCAGCTAGCGTGGGAAGCGACAGTCTTGGGAAGGAACATGTGAATGGAAAGATGACGGCTGCCGTCCTCTACGGCAAAGAAGATATCAAGATTGAAAGGGTGCCGATTCCTCGCGTGGGCGAGGGCGAAGTTCTGGTTAAAGTGCAGGTGGCGCTCACGTGCGGAACGGATTTAAAGGTGTACCAGCGCGGATATCACGCCCGCATGATTGTTCCGCCGGCGCTGTTCGGGCACGAACTGGCGGGAATGATCGAGGAAGTGGGCGAGGGCGTGCGCGGCTTCAAGAAGGGCATGCGCGTGGTGGCGCTGAACTCGGCTCCCTGCGGATGTGCTTCTATTGTTCGAAGCATCAGGAAAATCTATGCGAGGATCTGCTGTTCAACAACGGCGCATATGCCGAGTACATCCGGATTCCGCGGCGCATTGTTGAGACCAATATGCTGGTCGATGCCGCCGAATGTGAGATTTGAAGATGCCGCGATGACTGAGCCTCTGGCCTGTGTTCTGCGCGGGCTGCATGAAACCGGAGTGGAAATTGGCGACACGGTGGCGGTGATCGGCGGCGGGCCGATCGGGCTGATGTTTGTGCAGGTGGCGAAGGCTATCGGCTGCAACGTGATTTCGGTGGTCAAGCGCGATTCGCAGGTGTGCTGGCCGCGCAAGCAGATGGGCGCGCATGAAGTGGTGCAGATCACCAAGGTGAAAGATCCGGTGGAGGCCGTCCGCGAGCTTGACTCCGGAGAAGCGCGGCAGCGATGTGGTGGTCGAGGCGGTAGGCCGTCCTGAAGCCTGGGAGTGGGCGGTGCAGATGGTGCGCAAGGGCGGCACGGTGAATTTCTTTGGCGGATGCGCCAGCGGGACCAAAGTGCAGCTCGATACCAACCGCCTGCACTATTCGGAAATCACACTTAAGGCGACGTTCCATCACACGCCGGAAACCGTGCGCCGGGCGTTCGGGTTGATTGCGGAGAAGAAGATTCGTCCCACCGATTACATTACCGGCGAAGCGCCGCTTTCCGCCTGCAGAAGGTGCTGCGCCACATGCTGAACCGCAATGGCGACATCAAGACCGCCATCATTCCCGGGCACTGAATTAGGCGCGTTTCCGCGGGCAACTGAACAGAGAAGATGCTTGCCAATGACTTCTGCATCACTAGCGACGATTCTCGCGCCTGTGATCAACGCCCGCACGCGTTAGCCGGCTGGAGTCGGCTGCCGCCGGAATATGCGATCCCGCGGGTAGCGCCCTCGCTCGAGGATGCCGCGCGAATATTGCCGCCGTCTGGCGCGCACACACTACGAGAATTTCTCGGTCGCCACCTGGTTTCTGCCCGAGCGCCTGCGCCAGGATTTCTTCAATGTCTATGCCTACTGCCGGATCTCGGACGATCTGGGCGACGAAGTCGGCGATGCCAGCGCGTCCGTGGCAATTGCTCGATCAATGGGAGGCGGAGCTGGATGCGTGCTATGCGGGCACGCCGCGGCATCCGGTATTTGTGGCGCTGGCAGAGACGGTCAGCAAATTCGAGATTCCGAAGCATGAGTTTTCCGATCTGCTGACCGCGTTCCGTCAGGACCAAACCGTCACCCGCTTCGAAACATTTAATGATGTGCTTGGCTACTGCCGCTATTCGGCGAATCCGGTGGGGCATCTGGTGCTTTACCTGTGTGGCTATCAGCGATGCCGAGCGCCAGGCGCTTTCCGATTACACCTGCACCGCATTGCAATTGGCGAACTTCTGGCAGGACGTGAGCGTCGGACTATGCCAAGGGCCGAATCTATCTTCCGCTGGAAGACTTGCGGCGATTCGCGCGTAAGCTGAAGAGAGATCACGGCGCAAGCCGCAATACTTCGGCATTTTGCGAGATGATGAAATTTGAAGTGGAGCGCGCGCGCGAATGGTTTGCACGGGGTTTGCCGCTGGTTGCGAAAGTGGACCGCGACTTGGCGGTCGACATCGAATTCTTCAGCCGCGGCGGCCAGGAGATTCTGAACGCCATCGAGCGCCAGGAATATGCCGTGCTGGGCGGCGTCCGGCGATTTCGAAGACGCGCAAACTGGCGCTGGTGGCCCGCGCGGCGCTGGGGAAGCTGCGCATGAGCGCGGCGATTGCAGCAGGCCTTCACGCCGTTTACTCCGACCGCCATCGCAGCTTGCGATGGCGTATTCGGTTTGCCGGGGCATCACGCGTCCGCCGCCAAGAATTTCTATTATGCGTTTCTGGTGCTGCCGCAAGCGCAAGCGCCAGGCGTTGTGCGCGGTTTACGCCTTCATGCGGCGCTGCGATGACATTGCTGACGACGGCAGCCTCAGCCTGGAAGAGCGCCGCAACAAGCTTACCGACTGGCTGGACGAGTTGCACCGCGCTCAGCCGGGCGAGCCCACCGACGATCCCGTGCTGCTGGCGCTGACCGACGCGCAGCGCAGATACACCATTCCGGTTGGACTGCTCGACCAACTTGCTCTACGGCACCGCGATGGATGTGGCCGACCCGGCCGCCACGAATCGAGCGACGCCGCACACGGATGCGCAGCGCTCAGCGTTCAGTACCGGACATTCGAAGACCTGCATTCTATTGTTACCGCGTGGCGTCGGTTGTAGGGTTGGTATGCATTCAAATTTTCGGATACCGCGATCCGGCGGCCGAGCCGCTGGCCGAACAATGCGGATTGGCTTTTCAGCTGACCAACATTATTCGCGACGTGAAAGAAGATGCCGCGATGGGCCGGGTTTATTTGCCGCGAAGAAGATCTGGCGAAGTTCGGCCTTTCATCTGCCGAACTTCTGGCGACACCGGATGTCGGCCCGCTTTCGTCCGCTACTCTGGCTATGAGGCGGATCGCGCCCGCGAGTATTACCGGGCCGGCGAACAACTGATTCCCTACTTGTCGAAGAAGACAGCCAGCCCGCGCTGTGGGTGCTGGTTACCATCTATCGCCGGCTGCTCGAAAAAATCGCCGAGCGCCAGTACGACGTATTCAGCGGAAAGATCAGCCTCACGGTCAGCGAAAAGCTGCGCGTCCTGGGGAAAGGCTTCTGGCAGCGCCTTACGTGACGAAGACTTTCTGATGATCGAGTTCCTGATTGCCGAGTCAGAGCCTGCTTTTGAGCGACATCAGAAATCGGCAATCGACAATTCACTTCCCTCATGATCACTTCCCCCACCCAGCCTACCGTAGCCATCGCCGGAGGCGGCCTGGCCGGCCTCGCCGCCGCCTGTGCCTTGGCAGAATCCGGCTATCGCGTCACGCTGTTCGAGCGCCGGCCCTACCTCGGCGGGCGCGCGTCTTCCTACGAACATCCCGGTACCGGCGAAGTAGTCGACAACTGCCAGCACGTGCTTTTTCGCGTATGCACTAACCTGATCGAGTTTTACCGCCGTATTGGGGTGGAAGACAAGATCCGCTGGTACGAAGACATGACGTTCATCGAGCCGGGCGGACGCACCACAGTGATGCGTGCGTCTCCTCTGCCTGCGCCATTGCACACCGGGCCCGCGTTTCTGGGGTTTCCATTTCTCACGGCGAAAGACAAGCTGGCGATCTCCCGCGCCATCGCCGCGCTTACGCTGACTGCGCAGCCGGATGACGGACGATCGTTTCAGGAGTGGTGCCGGCAACACGGCCAAACCGAGAATGCGATAGAACGATTCTGGAAGCCAATTCTTGTCAGTGCGTTGAGCGAGGATCTCGACCTGATTTCGATTTCCTATGCCGCGCAAGTCGTGCGCGAATCGATGAAATCGCCTGAGGCGCGGCATATGGGGGTTCCGTCGATTCCTCTCACCGATCTCTACAATCGCGCCGGCGACTACGTTCGCGCCCGTGGCGGGGCTATTCGGCTGCGAAGTTCGCTGGAGACTTTTTCGGCGCAGACAACTGGAGTGCAGGTTCAAGTGAGCGACGGAGGAGGAACAGAAGAGGGGTTTGACTATCTTGTCCTTGCTCTGCCCTTCGAAAATGTCGATCGGGTTCTTCCTCAGGCGCCGGAATCGATGGGGCTGCGCGAGCAAATCAGCCATTTCGAGTCGGCTCCCATTACCGGCATTCACCTATGGTTTGACCGGCAGATTACCGATCTCGACCACGCCGTTCTGCTCGACCGTACGATTCAATGGATGTTTCACAAATCGCGGCCGCTGGGAGCGCGCAGCGAGCCAGGCAGTCCTGAGGCCCCCGGCAGCTACATCGAGCTGGTGGTCAGTGCCTCGAAGAGCCTGATCGACAAATCTCGCGGCGAAATTGTCGACCTTGCACTCAACGAGGTCTGTGAGTTTTTTCCCGCCGCGCGTGAGGCCCGTCTGGTGAAGTCTACGGTGATCAAGGAAGTCCGCGCGACCTATTCCCCGCGACCGGGCATTGATGCCTATCGTCCGCAGCAGTCCACGGTGTGGCCTCGGGTTTTTCTTGCCGGAGATTGGACCGCGACGGGCTGGCCGGCCACGATGGAAGGAGCGGTCCGCAGCGGGTATCTGGCCGCCGAAGCATTGGCCCGCGCCGCAGGGAGCAATGCTCGCAGGTTTCTGGTTCCCGATCTGCCGGCTACTGGCCTGATGAGGCTGTTTAACTCTCGATGAGTGGGCACGAAAAGAGCAGGTTTCTTACTGGGCGTTCTTACCGGGCGTTCGGGTTGGGTGTTCGAGCTGGGCGTTTGTGCGGGTCCAGAATGACATGAGTTGTATGTTCTAGCCTGCCAGCAGCGCCACTCCAGCGGCCACCAGCCCAGCTGCAATCCACCGCCGTCGATCCACCTTCTCATGCAGAAATATCTTCGCGGCCACCGCATTGCCGACGAAAGTGAGGGAGGATGCTGCGGGAGCGATCAGACTTACGTCTCCCCAGGAGAGTGCGAACAGCAAGGTGAAGAAGGCCACGGCCATAGCGACGACGCCGAGCATGAAGTTGGGATTGCCGAGGGTCCGCGCGATCACAACGCCAACGCCGGCGCGCCGCCGCAAAGCGCCGACATCACCGACCTGTTTCATAGCACGGGCCAGCAGCACATCGCCAACGACCGACACCAATACGATTACGAAGATTCCGCTCCAGGTGTGAAGGGCTCTCATCGGCGATCACCGGAACTGGCGGTGGCCGCAGCCTGGCTTTCCTGTGCTGCGGCATCGGCGGGCAGATTCGGGGGATGAACAGTAATCTCCGGCCCACCCGCCACGAATCCCACGCCCCCAATAATCAAGGCGATGCCCAGCCAGCGCAGCGAGCTGACATGTTCATGGAGCAAAAATCTTGCCACGAGCGCAAGGAAGACATAGGCCAGCGAAGTTGCTGGCAGAACGTAAGTTAGATCAGCCCAGGAAAGCGCGGTCATGTAAGTGGCGAAAAAACCCAGCAGAAGAACAATGCCAATAGCCACCCAGGGATTGAGAACGGCGAGGATCAGATCCTGCGGATGATGCACGGAGATATTGCCGGTTTGCTTCATGCCGTAGGAAAGCATGGAGTCCCCGGCCACGGCGAAGACCATGACTCCGGCCAACACAAGATACTTGCGAAAAGTCACTGGAAGTTTAGCGAGCGAATTCTAAAATCTTTCACCACAGAGACACAGAATCACAGGGAACAAAGAAACAAAAGAAGAGAGGAAAGACAATAAAAGGTTTTCTCTGTGTCTTGTGGTGAAAAGCCCTTATTCTTTCTTAATCACGCCTTGGCGAGTTCGGCGGCGGCCTCGTCGCTGTGCTGCTTGACCAACTTATTGCGCTGCGAGCGCAATTTCAGGAAGGTCTTGGCTTCCTTATAAAGGCGCTTACGGTCGTTGCTATCGAAGGCGGCCTTTCTCAGGATGCGGAACACGGCTTTGGGACGGAAATAATATTCGTCGTAGAAGCGGTGCACAGCCGAAAGGATGTCATCGGCAGGCAGCCCGGGGTACTGGATATGCGCGAGTTGGTGGCCGCCTTCATCGACCATTTTGTTGTCGCCGACCATAAAGCCGTTCTTCACCGCGTAATCGTAAAGCTCCGTGCCGGGATAGGCGTGGGCCACCGAAACCTGAATGGTTTCGACGTCCAACTCCTTGGCGAATTTGATCGTGTTGTTGATGGTCTCGTGGGTCTCGCCCGGCAATCCTAAGATGAAGTCTCCGTGGATTACCAGGCCCAGCTTGTGGCAGTTCTTGGTGAACTGGCGGGCGTGCTCCAGAGTTGCGCCCTTCTTGATATTTTTAAGAATCTGCTGATCGCCGGACTCATAGCCGACGATGAGCAGGCGGCAGCCAGCTTCCTTCATGGCTTTGAGGGTTTCAAAACTGGTGGTAACGCGCGAAGTGCAGGACCAGGTCAGGCCCAGCGGCTTCAGTTTGGCGCACAACTCGATGGTGCGCGCGGCCTGGATATTGAACGTGTCGTCGTCGAAGAAAAATTCCTTCACTTCCGGCCAGTATTGCTTCACCTTCGCCATTTCCGCGGCGACATCGTCGGTGGAGCGCTTGCGCCAGGGATGTCCACTTAAAGTTTGCGGCCACAGGCAGAACGTGCATTGCGCCGGGCAGCCGCGCGTGGTGTAGAGGGAAACGTAAGGGTTTAGCAAAAACGGCACGTTGTAGCGGGTGACATCGAGATCGCGCTTGTAGATGTCGGTGACGTGGGGCAGGGCATCGAGATCCTGAATCTGCGGGGCGTCGGGATTGTGAACGACCTTGTCATCTTTCAGGAACGAAACGCCGGGAATCTCCGCCAGCGGCTTGCCCTTGGCGTAGTCGACTACGGCATAGTCAAACTCTTTGCGAGCGACGAAATCGATCGAGGGGCAGTCGCGCAGAGACTTTTCCGGCAGCACGCTGACGTGCGGTCCGACAAAAGCAATCTTGATCTTTGGATTGGCTGTCTTGATCGCCTTGGCCAGGCCAATGTCGCCGGGAAAGCCCGGAGTCGAGGTGAACAGAACCAGAAACTCGTAGTCCTTGGCGATTTCGATGGTCTGCTCCGCCGAGATGTAATGTGGGGGGGCATCGAGCAGTCGAGCGCCCTCCAGCATTCCGGTGGGATACGCCAGCCACACCGGGTACCAGTACGACTCGATTTCGCGCGTAGCGGGCCACCGGGAGCCGGCGCCACCATCAAAGTTCTCGAAAGAAGGCGGGTTCAAAAACAGTGTTTTAAGGGGCATATTGAGTATGGCCTATTTTATCATCCGCCCACGCTTGATGCGGTCGAAAAGCAGTGTTCACGCAGGTTCGGGGTCGAACATGCCGTTTGATGCAGTGAACGGAGCAAAAGAAGCGCCCGGAGACGATTGGTTTGCGGCTTTGAGGTGCGATCATTTCCAGATAGCGCTCTGTTCGATTGGGGTCGATAAACGCTTTCACGAGGCTTCTTCGTGATTTATTGCGGAGCTCATCGCTGCCAGTCAATCAAGCGCCTCGAGAGAGCAAGTCCACCTCCGAGTCTAAGCATCGTCTCTCTCAAAAGTGTGGAATGTTCCGTAAATTATCGCGTTCGGATTGTCCTTTGCCCTCGAGATGAGATCCTCAATCTCCTCGGTGAAGCGTCCTTCTCTTTTCCCCATCGCTTCGACGGGTTCGGGATTGATGACCTCGCCAATGAATAACCCTAGTTTGCGGACAACTAGCTCTGCGTTGCGTTCATACTCTTCAGCATCGCGGGCCCAGGTGACAATATTTACAAACGCCCCCTTCGTATCTCCCAAAACGTAATTATTCTGCTGGAGAGGCCTGACTTCAACTGCGCCTATCCATAGTTGCTTGGGATCGAGTTGCTGAGTCATTTCGTTCCCAGGGCCCAGTGTTCCAGGTCTCCGGTGGCGCGCATAAGTTCGATCTGGCTGCGCTCCAGTTCGAAAGTAATGTCCTGCAAGGCGATGAAGCGCTCGCTGGCCTGCGACTGGGCGCTTTCAAGATCGTGCAGGTTGGCGGTGGCGGAATCCATGCGGGTGAGGACGGCCTCAATGCTTTTCTGTGCGATCTCGTATTCCAGTTGCGCGACATCGCGGGCAGCTTGCATCTGGGCGACGGAACGTTGCAGCCGCAATGTTTCTTCCGATGCCTTGTCGCGAGCGGCTTCGGCCTGTTTGGTGGCTTTGAAGGCCTCCGACTCCGCCTCTCGGGACCGCTCGTGCTGGGCCAGATTCAAAAAAGGCAGGTGGATCGACACGCCCACGGTGGCATTGTTGGGCTGGAAGTGATTGTAGTAGGTACTGTAATTGTTGTAGGTGGCAAGCAAGGCGTACTGGGCGGCGAAATCCATGCTCGGCCACAGGGACTTGCGCTCAGCCTTTGCCCGCAAATACTGCCCGCGCGCATGTTCCACCGCGGCCTGAACCGATGGGCTGGAGTTGGCGGCTTGCGCCGGGAAATCGTCCTCCGCCTTCACGGCGGGCAGAGCGGGCATGGAGTCGGGCTCGATTTCGAAGGTGGCGGTGGGTAGTCCGGTGAGATGGGCGAGGCGCTCGCGGAGGACATCCGCAGCGCCGGAGGCCTGGGCAAGATGCAGGCGGATACGAGCCACCGACAAGCGGGCCTGGCTGTGATCCATCTCGCTGTCGATGCCTTCTTTCACGCGCTCGGAGACCGCGGCTTCGGTTTTCTCGGCCGCAGTCTGCGCCTCGCGCAAGCGGAGTAAACGCTGCTGCCACTTGGCCAGTTCGGCGTAGCTCAATACGGCATCCTGAATGACCTGGTTGCGCTGGTCTTTGGTGTGCAGGTTGCTGACTGTGACGTCGGACTCGGCGGCGTGAATGAAGTCCTTGAGCGCAGGATTGACGAGCGCGGATTGCGCGGTCACGTTAAACAGCGAAGGAGCCGAGCCCTCCAGGCTGAGAGGAAAACCGTCAGACCATCCGATGCCCGCGCCCGCCGTCAGTTGCGGAATGTAGCTGTTGCGCAATTCGCGGTAGCTGGCGGAGGCGTGCTGTTCATCGGCAGCGGCAATGGCTGCGCCGGTAGCATGTTTCAGGGCGAGATCGATTACTTGCCGCAGAGTTACGGGCTCGGCCAGCAGAGAAGCGGGAAATAACAGAAGTGCCACTAACAGGATTTCAGGCACACATGTTCCACGCCATGATTGCTTTGTCATCGTTTCTCACCTCGTGCAGTTGCTGGAAGGATTCTACGGACAAATCAGGGCTGGTTGGGGCGAAAAGATCAGCAGGGTTTCATCGGGGCTGGCACGGCTGAGGACAGCCAGGCTGTTATTTGCTCTCCGGTGTAAACCTCCAGATCGTCGAAACCAGGGCCTCGCGGCTGGCGATGATGCCGCCGTCGGAGGTCCACGCGGCCGAATGCAGATCGCTGATGCTGTCGCCTGCGAACCTCGTAATCCGCCCTGATTTCAAGTCGAGCAATGCCAGAGGATTGAACCACGAGTCGGCCACGTTGAGTGACACCAGCATTTGGCCGTAGCTGCGAATCGTGCCCGGCGAGACAAATTCGTTAAACAGCGGAGATGCCCGGTCGAAGGAAATACTGCGCTCCACCCCGCCAGTGGCCGGCACTTCAAACAAGCTGATTTGCGAACTCTCGCTGCGGGCAACGATCAGGGTTCCGCCCGATGGATTCCATACCACCCAGTCCCCGGCGCACACTTTGTGCGGCTCCACGCTGCCGGCGACTACCGACCACACCGATCCTCCCGCAGTGAAGTAGAGCATCGCTCCATCCGGCGAAGCCGTTATGGATTGAATACTGCCTTTGCCCGGCGAAATCCGGCTGCTGATGCGGCCATTGGAGGCGGCTGCGATGGCGATGGTTTCGTGAGGCTCGGGCCCGATCACAAACGCGATCCGGTTTCCAGCCAACGCGGTCAAAGGCGCCGCAGTCTCCTCTCCGGTGTTGATGAGTTGCGCCGGATCCTTACCCTGCTCCACGGTCATCAGGCGGGTGCGGCCCGAAACCTGGGCTGGGACCACGGCGCGGCCGTCCGTCAGCACCGCCACCATGTCCGCAGGCGGAAGCTCCGGAAAGCTGGCGATCTTGATGGGTGCCGGCGCCGTCCCCGGTTGCCCCGGCGATTGCGCCCCACGCGGCGCGAAGCTCACCAGTTCTGCCGGACGCTCCACCGGGGCTATCAGAATGCTCCCATCGGGCGCGGCGTCTATAGCCCAAACGTCGCTGGTCACGGTGAAAAGTTCCTGCGGCGCGCCGCCTCCAGTGATCGGAATTCGCATAATGCGCGCCAGCGAGTTCTCGCGAAACGCGGCGATTACGGATGCTCCATCCCCGGAAAGCGCGAAGGTGCGCAGGTCGGCGTAATCCAACCCGATCACGGGAATCAGCCGCGCCGACGCCGCTGCCAGATCGACCTCGATCAACGACAGCTTCTCTGCGCTGTTCGCCTTTGTTCCGAAGACAACTGCGCGCCTGCCGTCGCGCGAAATTTGAACCGATACGAAGCCGGCCTGGTTAGCCAGATCTGCGGGAAGTTCCTGCAGCTTCCCCGTTTCCGGCCACAAGCGGAACAACTGCAACCGGCGTTGCTGGTTGATTCGCGAGACCAACAGGGAACCATCGGGAAGAGCCGCGGGATTGTCGGCATTTTCCAGAATCAGGTGTTCCTCGCCGCCCAGAAACGGCACGCTGAAAATCCCCTGCGGCACATCGGTATTACGGCTGAAATAAATGGTGCTGCCATCGGGCGACCAGCACAGGTAATCGACGGCTCCGAGGTCGCGCCGCCGCGTCAGCACCTTCCAGCTGCCGGATTCCGGCTTCATGACCGCGACCTGTGTATTCCCATCCACCATGGCTTGAAAAGCTAATACGTGGCCATCGGGCGAGAGCCGCGGCCCCAACGCAATGTCCGGGCCTCCCAGGCGCACCGCGGACCATCTCGTCGGCGGTGGTTCGTGCACCAGCCATCGAGTAAGGAAGAAAGTTGCTCCTACGGCGAACAGGAGCAGCGCCGCAAGCGCAAGCCATGTACCCGCCGACTGGGCGGAGAAGATTGATGCAGAATCTCTCGCCGCGGGAGCGTTCGGCTCAGAAATGTTCGCCGACGAAACCACTGGCGTCATCGTCGTCTCGCTGTGGCTGTCACCCTGCGAAAGCGCGTGCAACGCGAAGCCGAGGTCGCGCGCCGATTGGAAGCGATTGGCCGGATCTTTTTCCAGACAGTGCGTCACTACTTCGCGAACTCCGGCTGGCACCGTGCGCGGCAGATCAGGCGCATCCTCTTGCAGGATCGCCGTCATCGTCTGCACCGACGTCTCGCGCTGGAAAGCCCGCAACCCGCTCAGCAACTCGTGCAGCATCACACCGAAACTGAAAATGTCGCTGCGATGGTCGGCCTCTTGCCCGCGCACCTGCTCAGGCGACATATAGCCCGCCGTGCCCATCACCATACCCGGCTCAGTGCGCACCGCCATGGTTTCTTCCGTGGCTGCGTCCTTCGGGTCGCGGCGGCGCGCCAATCCAAAATCGAGAATTTTCGCGCGCCCGTCCCTCGTCAGCAAAAGGTTATCGGGCTTAAGATCGCGATGGACAATTCCTGCGGCATGCGCCGCCGCAAGGCCAGATGCGATCTGTGCGGCGATGTCGAGCGTTTTGCGCAGTCCGAATTTTGCGCCTCGCAGGGTTTCGCCATCGACGAGCTCGCTGACCATGTAGCCATCGCCGACGTCGTAGACGGCGACAATGTTGGGATGGTTCAGCGCCGCGACCGCCCGTGCTTCCTGCTCGAAGCGGGAGCGCCGCACCGGGTCGTTGGCAACCTCTGGAGGCAGAATCTTGAGCGCAACATCGCGTCCTAGGCGGGTATCTTGCGCGCGATAAACCTCTCCCATGCCGCCGGCGCCCAGTGGCGAAACAATTTCATACGGGCCTAACCGAGTTCCGGGCGTTAGAGGCATATCGTGTGGGATTGTACCCTGCGGCGGCAGCCACTGGATAGGGAATGGCGGAAGGCATCGTCTCGAAATGAGGCGCGGATCTGGGTCTATAATGGCGCGGGATTGAAGAAGAAGTGATCACCATCGTATCGGGGCTGCCACGCTCGGGCACATCGCTGATGATGCAGATGCTGGCCGCGGGCGGCATGACGCTGCTCAGCGATTTCGAACGCAAGCCCGATGACGACAATCCACGCGGCTACTGCGAGTGGGAACCGGCGAAGCTCTTAGCCGAGAAGCCCGATCTGATCGAGGCGGCTGAGGGCAAGGCGGTGAAAGTAATCTCGCAGTTTCTGCAATTTCTACCCGAAGGGCACAACTATGAAATTCTGTTCATGGAGCGCCCGCTGCTGGAAGTGCTGGCTTCGCAGGCGGAGATGCTGCGTCGGCGTGGGAGTTCCGCCCCGGTGAAGGATGATGTGATCGCAGCCGCGTTCACCAAGCACTTGCGGGAAGTGCAGGCTTGGCTGGGGACGAGGAAAAACATAGCTGTTCTGTTGGTGCCATACCGGCAAGTGCTAGGCGATCCGTTGACTACGGCCCGAACCGTAAGGGACTTTCTGGAGCGGCAGTTGAATTGTGAAGCAATGGCCGGGGAAGTGGACGCTGCTCTTTATCGCAACCGGCGAGGGTGAAGACTTGGCGTGCGGCTTGGCCTAGGATCGTCCGCGGAATTGGATGATCCTGCGGCGGTCACGTTTTGATGGGCGGCCGGCGGGAAGTTCCTCGAACTGCTTCATGGCCTTGCGCTCGGCGGCAACCTTCTGTCGCAGTTCGCGGCTGGTCTCGGTTTCACGGTAGAGCGTCTGCGCGAAGGAGGCGGGGCCACGGAGGTCGCTGAGGAGAAGGACCTCGACCTCGAAATCGCCGCCATCATTCGTGATGCGCAGCATGTCTCCGATGCGAACCTCGCGCGCGGGCTTTGCCGGCTGGCCGTTCGATTCAATCCTACGCAGTTCGCAGGCGCGCGAGGCGAGGGATCGCGTCTTGAAAAATCGGGCCGCCCAGAGCCATTTGTCGATCCGAACCGAAGTCATCTTTCACTTTCCTGAGAATCTCAGCGTGACACGCGCCTTAATCCATCTTGCGCGGGCCGGTAGCTCTGGGCCAAAGCCAGCGCAGCGCGATACTCCCCGGCGGCGGCGTGGCGGTCGCCCTGCTTCTCGAGCAACTCACCGAACAGCACGTGAGCTTTGAATGCCGGAGCCTCTTCGACGGGGGTGGAATCGAGATAGCGATGCAGCAGTCGAATCGCGAGGGGATAGTCGCGTCCGGTATGCAGCAGCATGTTCGCGCCATCGACCAGTGCGGCGGGATGATCGAGCGGGCGCGATTCCATGGTGCGCAGGGCCTGCAGCATGGCCTCGAACTGGTTAATGCGGCGATAAAAGCCGGCGAGGTTCAGCCAGGCGCGAACGCGGCCCTGGCTGGCGTCGATGGCGGCGTGATATTCGCGTTCAGCGGTGGCCGTGTCTTTCTCCTTTTCGGAGATGCGGCCCTTCACCCAATGCGCCATGGCCGGGTTCAGCGGGGCGAGCAATTCCGCCTCGGCGCGTGCCTTATCCCTGCCACCGCCAAGAATGCCGGGAGCCTCCAGATAAAACTCGGCCAGGTCTGTGCGCGCCTCCCAACTGTCGGGTGAGAGTTCTACGGCGCGTTCAAATTCGGCATGAACCTTCCTGGCGAAGCCAGCGGCGGTGAGGAAGCTGGTGTGATCGGCCTTTTCGCCGTAGGCGCGGCCCATCCAGAGGTGATAGAGACCGTTGCCGGGGGCCAATGACACGGACTTTTCGCAGGCGAAAATTGCGGCGTCCCATTCGCCCAGTTCAAAGTGAGCGCGACAGAGCAGATTGTAGGCTTCAGAACTGGGTGCGGTGCGGACCTGCTGCTCGAGGATCTCCAGGGCCTGATCGACGTGGCCCGAGGCAAGCATATCCTGCGGAGTTTCGGCGGCGAGTGGGAATGACAGCGTCAGGAATGCGAGGCAAGCGATGAGGACGTCAAAAGCCCCAGTCTGCCGCAATGCGATCCACCTCATCGTCTAGGGAACCACCTTGACGCGCGCTCCATCGGTCATAGGCTTGGAGTCGGTCGAGGACAGGGCGACGACGGCATTCTCGGGCAGACCGCCGGTGATCTCAACCCGCGTAAGGTTCTGCACCGAGACTTCCACCACCTGGCGTTTGAGTTGACCATCGACAACTTGATAGACGTAGGGCTTGGTGTCGTCCATGTGAACGGCTTCGCGCAGCAGTGTGAGAACGCCGGTGTGTTCGGCGGTAATCACCGTGACACCCACGTTGACATTGGGCAGCAGGCGCAAGTCCTGGTTGTCAACCACGCAGGTCACTTCGCCTACGCTGCGAGAGGCGCGCATCTTGACCGTGGAGGGAATGGCGCTGACGGTGCCGCGCCAGGTACGCGAAGGCAAGGCATCCCATGTGACTTCGATTTTCTCTCCGGCGGCGAGGCGGCCGATATCGGGCTCGTCAACGAAAGTGCGTACGAGCATTTTCGATAGGTCCCCTTCCTGCAACAACAATTCTCCAATCTGCACATATGCGCCTTGCTTGACGGGAAGGGCATAGACGATGCCATCGAACGGGGCGCGAATGCTCGACTTTTGCAGCGCGTCTTCCGCGGCATCGTAGGCGGCTTGCGCCTCGGTTCCCTGCGCCTGGACCTTGGCGACTTCCGGTTGCGAGTAGCGGTCTTTCTGTTTTTGCTCCAGCAGTGTGGTATCGGCCTGAGCCCGTTGCAAGGCGTCTTCGGCTTGCTTCGCTTCGCCCGCCGAAGCTGCGCCCTGTTGCTGCAAGCGGCGCAGAGCATCCAGGTTTCGCTGTGCGAAATCACGCGCACTGTGCGCCTTCACGAGTTGCGCATCGAGCGTGAGGACTTCTTCGCGCGTGCCGCTGTTTCTGATGGCTGACTGGTCGGCTTGCGCGGCCTTGAGTTGCGTCTGCGCCCGCGCGGCCTGGCTGCGCAGGTCGGCGTCATCGAGTTCCAGCACCAGTTGGCCTTGGCGAACGTGGTCGCCTTCCTTAACCAGCACGCGCTTTACGGTGGTGGCTGCGGGCGAGTGCGCCTCGAAGTTGCGAATGGGCTCGACCTTACCGTTGGTGGAAATTTGGCTGCGAATGGGCCCCCGTTCTACCGTGGTGGTGCGAACTTTCAGAGGACTAGAGCGGGTGAAGAGCGGGACCAGAGCAAGGGCGGCAACCACTCCCAGGGCGAGCCAGGTGCGGCCTTTGCGGACCGCGGGGCGGCCATTCGAATTGTGATTCGTTGCCAACCGATTCGTTTTCCGGTTTTCTTTTCAGCCCGCAACGGGAACTACTGCAAGCATTAATTTACCACTCACCGAGGCGCAGCAGAACTTGCGTATTACCCAACCCGATGTATGTTTAGATGCCGCCACTACCTGCCGGATGCGAGCCCGCGTCTTCTCCCAGTCAAACCCCGGATTAACTACGATCGGCGCATCTCGACCACAATCAGAACCGGCTTTTGCTTGACCAAGAAATTAACACGGAACCCGCTACAATACTTCCATGCCAAAACCGCGCCGTTATACTAACGAGCACGCCGCCGCCGGGCTGGACGCCGAGTTCCCCGAGATCGAAACCTGGCCGAATCAGTTTCCGGGATACGAGATTGTGATCGACGATCCCGAGTTTACCTCGGTGTGCCCGAAGACAGGCTTGCCAGATTTCGGCGTAATCACGCTGCGCTACCAACCCGGCAAGGTTTGTCTGGAATTGAAATCGTACAAGGAATATCTGCAGTTCTATCGCAACCTTGGAATTTTTCAGGAAAACATCGTGAATCGCGTGCTGGAAGACGTTGTGCGATGGGCTAAGCCGGTGTGGGCCGAGGTGAAGGGAGAATTCCGTCCGCGGGGTGGTATCTCGACGGTGGTGGTGGCAAAGTGGCCGCGGCGGAAGTCTCAACATCACTCTGGATAAGTCCTAATAAGTCCCCGTGAGTGCCGTGCTATAGTCGCTCGACCTGTGACCTCGACGAAACTCTATCCTCGCACCGCGCTCGCGCTGCTGACGACGTTGAATCTGCTGAACTATATCGACCGCTCTGTGCTTTTTGCCGTGCAGGATCTGGTCAAGGCCGAATTTCACAATAGCGATGTCAAGTTCGGGATGCTGACCAGCGTCTTTTTCATTTTTTACATGTGCGCCGCGCCGTTCATGGGGCCGCTGGCGGTGCGCTTCTCGAGGAAATCGGTGATCGTCGCCGGAGCCATGGTCTGGAGCGGGGCGACGCTGCTCACGGCATTCACGCACGATTTCACCGGCCTGCTGATTCGCCACACCCTCGTGGGGGTCGGCGAGGCGAGTTTTGTCATCCTCTCGCCCACGTTTGTGGCCGACATGTTTCCAGAGAGCCAGCGCGGACGAGTGATGGGCATTTTCTATCTGGCGATTCCGGTGGGGACGGCGATGGGCTACGTCCTCGGCGGATTGATGGGGCCGGCTTATGGATGGCGCGCGCCCTTCTATGTGGGAGCAGCGCCGGGGGCTTTGCTCGCACTGTTACTGCTTTTCATTCCCGAACCCAAGCTTGGCCAATTCGATCACGTTGAAAAAAATCCGGACAGAAATACCCTGCGGGGGCTGGCGAGGAATCCCGCATTCCTGACGGCAACCTTTGGCATGGCGATGATGACGTTCGCGCTGGGCGGTCTGCAGGTGTGGATGCCGACTTTTCTGCATCGTGTGCATGGATACACGCTCGGACAAGCCAACAACCTGTTTGGTTTGAGCATCGCGGTCAACGGCCTGGTGGCATCGCTGGCGGGCGGGTGGCTTTCGGATTATTTGTTGCGCAGGACTCGGGCCGCGCACTATCTGGTTTCTGCCGTCAGCCTGGCCCTGGGAATTCCCGCGATGTGGATTGCGATTCAGGCCAGCGGCAACAGAATGGTAATTGCAATCTTTGCGGCGGAGTTTCTGCTATTGCTGAATACGGGGCCGCTCAACGCAGCTGTCATCAACTCAGTGAGCGCGCCCATTCGCGCAGCCGCGCTGGCGGTCAACATCTTTATATTTCACCTTCTGGGCGACGTGCCCTCGGCATCGCTGATCGGCTACGTTTCTGACCACTACACGCTGCGACTGGCCTTTATAGCGCCGGTGGTAGCGACCGCGCTCTCTTCTGCCATACTGTTTTATGGGATGAGATTTGCGCCGCCAGTGCGATTGGACCCAGCCATCGAGGCAGGGAAGAGCTAGGCGGATGCATTACCTCCACTGGATTGCCGGCACGACCCTGGCGCTGGTTTGGTTCTCCCGCATCGTCGACGCGGCCATCGGTATGCCGAGCGTTGCCGACATCGCAAAACCCGAATGGGACCGCAATCCGGTTACGGCCTCCGGCAATCCTCGCGTTTCCATCATCGTTCCGGCGCGCAATGAAGAAGCCGACATCGGGCAATCGTTGGCAGCGCTGTTGGCGCTTGATTACGACAACTACGAAGTGATTGCGGTGAATGACCGTTCGACGGATCGAACCGGCGAGGTCATGGAGACTGTAGCCGCTGGCCGCTTCCAGCAACAGAAGCGAGAAGTGGGGCAGCCTGCTCTGGCAGTTGACCGGCTACGTGTGATTCATCATCGCGAATTACCGTCGGGCTGGATGGGGAAGACGCACGCCATGTGGACGGCTGCAAACCAGGCGACGGGAGACTGGTTGCTGTTCACCGACGCCGACGTGCTGTTCAAGCCGGATTCGGTTCGACGCGCCCTGGCTTACGCCGAAGCGGAGCGTGCCGATCACGTGGTCTTGTTTCCCGAGATGACGGTGAAGAGTCCGGGCGAATGCATGATGATCGCCTTCTTTATGACCATGTTTGTTTTTGGCCACCGGCCATGGAAGGTGGCGGATGCGAAGGCGCGGGACCACATGGGTGTGGGCGCCTTTAATTTGATCCGCGGGAGCGTGTACCGCTCGGTGGGAACTTACGCAGCCCTGCGCATGGAAGTGCTCGACGACATGAAACTGGGCAAGGTGGTGAAGAACGCCGGCTTCGCGCAGCGCAATGTGTTTGGCGGCGACCTGATTTCGATTCACTGGGCGCACGGCGCGAAGGGAGTGGTCGAGAATCTGACCAAGAATTTTTTCGCCGTGTTGTCCTTCCAGTGGTGGCGGACTGTGATCTCGGCATTCGGAATGGTTTTTCTGAATCTCGGGCCGTTTGTCGGAGTGTGCCTGGTGCATGGTTGGGAGCGCTTGCCATACGCCATCGCACTCGCGTCCATGTTTCTGATCTATGTGGGCATGTCGCGGCGGTCGAAGGTTCCGGCGTTTTATTTTGTGCTGCATCCGTTCAGCACGGCCCTGTTTCTCTATATTTTGCTGCGGTCGATGTTTCTCACGCTGCGCCATCGCGGAATTGTCTGGCGGGGGACGAAGTATCCGCTGGAGGAGTTGAGAAAGGGCATGGTGTAGGCCGGACATCCTTTCCGGCGCGATCTTCATCGAACAGTCGGACGGCGGCCTTTCTGGTGTTGCAGAGGGGCCGCCGATGAGCCTAAGCTGGAACTTACCCAGGGTGTAACAGGTTCGGTAAACATGACGGAAATGAATGAGTGGAGGACGTTATAACGTCGGTGAAGTCGCAGATTTTCGATCAGAGTAGCGATGGGTTCAGGACCGTATTCTCGATAAGAGGCAGGCCTGTTTGCCGGTTCGCGCTGGCTGCTGTTCTCGTGCTGCCGGCAATCTTATTGTGCCTGGACAAAAACGTCGCCGCCCAACAGCCGGCCGGGAACCAGAAATCGGCCCAGTTTCTTATAGCCCTAACGCCCGTCGGCTCGCTGGATTCAAAGAACAAGAAGCCCGGCGATCAAGTGGAGTTCAAGACCGTCGAAATCATGCACTTACCGGACGGGAAGCAAATCCTGGCTGGGACGAAGGTTCTGGGCCACGTCACCCAATCGAAGGCGCGATCCAAGGGCGATACGGAGTCGTCACTGGGGATCGTATTTGACCAGGTCGTCCTGGGACACAACGAGGGCGTGGCAATTCAAGGCGTGGTGCGGGCTGTGGGTCCGAACCCGGCTCCAGACGCTGGCGGGGGTGGCGTTGACTATGGCAATTCGATTAATAGAAATCTCCAGCATTCGGGAGCGGGCTCAGCGGGGACTTCCTCGACCGTGGCAATACTGACTGAGCAGTCCGAGGGAGTCGTAGGAATCAAGAACATGCAACTCGGGTCCGACGGCGTGCTTACGGCTGACGGAAAATCGGTGAAGCTGGAGTCTGGATCACAAGTGATCATTCGAGCCACAACCGGCAGCTAAGTCGGTTCCAGTCGGTCTCCTAATCAGCGTTGCGCAATCAGCGCTCCGTATTTGCGGAGAGGCAGGCAAGTTGCTTGAGCTCATTGCTGCGGCGGCTGGTCTGCCTCCGCTTCATTGCCGTAAGTTGCCGTGGTGGCTGCCGTGCCCTTGTTTTTTGCGGGCTTCTTGGTGGGGCGGATTCTGCCGGCGCTGTAGTGGCCTTCTTTTTCCACGTCGTAGTTCTTGGGCATGGGTGGGATCAGGGTTGAGCCGCCGGTCACCTGGCTGACGCGGTTCAGGATGATTTCCGCGCGCCCATCATACAGCTTGACCGGGCCGCGGATTTCAATCACATGTCCGGTAAGCCGGCGGACATCGCCCACGTCTTTCAGATCGTGAGGAAAGACCACGACGGTGAATGGGCAAGCCATCTGTTCGGCGCAGAAGTCCACGAAATGCACGCCCCTGGCGCCGACCTTTACGCGCACAACTTTTCCGGTCACGCACTTGGTCTCCCCGACGTGCTGTCTGGCAGCGCTGATGGGAAGGCAGTCGGAGGCGGAGGCCGAGGCTGCGGATAGCAGGAGCGCCAGCACCGCGAAGTTACTTATTGCGGACATGAGCATCGAAACTGTCGACCAGATGGCGGCTTTGAGAACCCGGGCAATTATCGAGTGAGTTTTTGGTGCGGCGCAAGGTTAGATGTCACAGGGTTGGGCTGTGGAAAACCCTTTTGGCTCAACATCGGATAGTTGGGGCGTTACTAGGGGGCACGGTAGCCGTCGTCCAAGGGGGATCGTCTGCGCGCGTCCGGCCACTCAACAAACGGGAATGGCGCTCGATGCACAGCCGGGCTTTGCCCGGCCGGACAGCCGAGAGCCTGCCCTGAGCTTGTCGAAGGGGCTGCCGTCCCCACATGAGTCCTGGAGGTGTGGGATTTGCGGCGCGGCTTGCAGCCGCGCCCTTTCAAAGCGTCAGCCTACTTGAAGCCCTTGACCGCGGCGGTCTCATCTTCTTTCACGTCGAATACCGTATAGAGCTTGGTGATCTGGAGCAGGTCGTGAACCTTCTTGGTGAGGTTGAGCAGCTTGAGTTCGCCGCCCTGGTTTTTGGTGGTGGTATACGCGCTCACCAGTTCGCCGATGCCGGAGCTGTCGATGTAGTTAACGTCGCCGAGGTTCAAGACGATCTTCTTATTGCCCTTGGCGAGCAGGTCGCGCACGGTGTCGCGCATCATGACGCTGCCTTCGCCGAGTGTGATGCGGCCGCTGCAATCCACAATGGTGACTCCGTCCACCTGCCGAGTGCTGAGTTTCATGCTCACTGAGACCCCTCCTTGCCGGCCGCGGACGTGCCGCGGACGTGCTTGATCAATTTAATTTCGGTGCCTGTCTGGGACGGGCGGATTTCCACCACGTCCATAAAAGAGCGCATAAGAAAAATACCGCGTCCTGAGGTTTTAAGCAGATTTTCCGGCGCTAAAGGGTTCGGAATGCTGCTCAAGTCAATGCCCGTGCCCTGATCGCGAATGGTAATGACAAGGTCTCCGGAGGTACGCTGGAAGGCCAGAACCACTTTCTTATCCGGCGCGTAGGCGTTACCGTGCAACACGGCGTTGACCGCACCTTCGCGCACCGCCATGGAAATCTGCATCACCTCGTCTTCAGCAAAGCCCAACTCCGTGGCGATGCGGGTGGCTTTTTCTTCCGCATGGTCCACGGTTTCCAAAGTGGAATCGAATGTGTAGGAGACTGCTTGCTCCATGGCCGATGAGTACGTCCTAGACGCGCACCTGTCCTCTGAAATGCCCGCAGCAGCTCGCCGTAGCCCGTAATCAGCGGACTCGGTAGTTTGCCTGTTGCGGCGGGGCGTTGTCAACGACGGGATTATCGGATCATCGGCCCGGGGATGCTGCGGGTATAATTTTCCACAGTGAATTCAGTCCAGAGAGCCCGAATCAAGCATTTCGTGGTGCTGATCGCCTCGATCATCGCGTCTCTCGCGGTTCTGACGCTGCTCGCCTACGGAATTGACTACGCAGTGTTTCGCCATCGCGTCTCGGCCAACCGGCAACCCTTCGGCCAAGTCACGGTTTACGGCTATGATGCGGTGCCGCAGAAAAGTGGGAAGACTGTACTGATCTTTAGCCCTCCGCAACTGCGAACCTGCGCGAACGCGTTGTTCCCGCAGTCCGGCTATTTGCCTTGTTGGTATTTGCAGCGGCACAGCGAGCCCCGAACCGACCTGTAACAACCAGATCAGGAGGCCAACCCGCGGGCCCTCAATCTCGTAAGGGTGGCATTGAGGTAGGGGATCAGTTTGAACTTGCTTTGAAAGGGCGCGACTTCAGTCGCGCCGTAAATGCCGCAAAATCAGCGCGGCTTCAGCCGCTGATTTTTCAAATTGACCCACTGCCGCATTGAACGGCCCGCTTTTTTGTCGTCGGATTCGGCTACAATGGCAGTCGCGCCGAACCTTTGCCGGAACTAGAGGGACGCTCAAATGTCGAAGAAGGTCAAATTTGCGCCACTACATTTTCTCCCCGTTCTGCTCGTTGCCCTTGCCATGATGTTGTCGCCGGCGCTTTCTTCCGCCGCATCTGACGCGCGCCTCGAGAAAGCCTACCGCTTCCAGAAGGGTGGTTGGACCTACGTCCATCTCGAAGGTTCGCCGGCCGATATCGGCTTTCAGCACGGCTATCTGCTGGCGCCGGAGATTGCCGACGCTTTGGCAGCCACCAAGCTGCTCGATACGCATGATACGCAGCGGGATTGGGAATTTTTCCGCAAGACGGCGCGCGAAATGCTGTGGCCGCACATTGAGGCCGAATATCAGCAGGAACTGCAAGGCATTGCCGACGGTGTAAAGGCGCATGGCGTGGACGTGGATCTGTATGACATTGTCGCCTTGAATGCCAATGAAGAACTCCCGGACTACTATGTGCCCTGGCTGAACAAGCGGGAGAAACAGGCGCGTGCGCCCAAGCTGTCGGCCCCGGGCAACTGCAGCGCCTTCATCGCTACCGGCGCCTACACAAAAGACCACCAGATCGTCATTGCGCACAACAACTGGACCAGCTATCTCGAGGGCGAACGTTGGGTCATGATTTTCGATATAGTTCCGCAGCACGGGCAGCGGATTCTGATGGATGGCTTCCCCGGCATGATCACCAGTGCCGACGATTTCGGGCTGAATGCTGCGGGCATCATGATTACCGAAACCACCATCACGCAATTCGAGGGCTGGGACCCGGAGGGCAAGCCCGAGTTCGTGCGCTCGCGCAAGGCCCTCCAGTATGCCGAGAGCATCGACGACTATGTGCGCATCATCAAAGACGGCAACAACGGCGGCTATGCCAACGACTGGCTCATCGGCGACCGCAAGACGGGAGAGATCGCATATCTCGAACTCGGGCTCAAGAACACGCCGCTCTGGCGGACCAAGGACGGGTACTTCGTCAGCTCAAACTTTGCCCGCGATCCCAAATTGATTAAGGAAGAGACCAGCGGCTTCGATCCCAATGACAAGTCGGCATCGATGAATGCACGGCACGCGCGCTGGGATGAGTTGATGAAGGAGTCGAAAGGGAGGATCGACGTTGGGATGGCGGAGCAATTCCTGGGAGATCATCAGGACAGCTTTGAATCCGACAAGCCGCAGCCGAATGAGCGTTCCCTTTGCGGGCACGCGGAAACTTCGCCGCGGGGCGTGAAGGAATGGGGTTGGGAACCGTATAACCCCGGCGGAGCGGTGCAGGGCAAAGCCACCGATAGCAAGATGGCGGCGAACATGAGTCTGGTGGCGCGCGCAGGCCATCCCTGCGGAGAAGATTTTCTGGCGAAGGACTTTCTGGAACGGCATCCGGAGTTTTCGTGGCAGAAGCCCATGCTCCGCGATATGAAGGCCGGCCCCTGGACCACGTTTCAATCGGAGCAGAAGCCATGAAGGAGAGAGCGCAGCAATACACACAGCGCATCGTCGGGAACCTGGAAGGGAAGCAGCCTTTGGCGGTGCAAGCCGCCACGGCAAAGAAACTGGGGCGCCTGATCAAAGGTGTGCCTGCCGCAAAGCTGCGCAAGCATCCGGCGCCTGACAAGTGGTCGATCGGCGAGATTCTGGCGCACTTCAGTGACGTTGAGGTTGCCGTCGGTTTCCGCCTGCGGTTGATTCTGGGCTCGCCCGGAACTCCCGTAGCGGCTTTCGATCAGGATGCGTGGGTTACGAGCGGGCACTATGGGAAGCGCGATGCTCGCAAGTCGCTGGAGCAGTTTCGCGTAGCCCGAGAGGCCAATCTGAGCTTGCTCAAATTATTGACGCCCGACCAGTGGAAGCGTTACGGCATCCACGCGGAGCGGGGGCAGGAGACGATTGAGCACACCGTTCGCATGCTGGCCGGGCACGACATCAATCACATAAAACAGATCGAGCGGATACTGTCTAGGAAGTAGGGGCGCGAACCGCCGATCTTCCCCTACTCTTGTGACTACTACCGTTGTGACCCCGGGCGTTGAAGCATAGGGAAACTCCCAGATTGACGTTCTCTTGCTATAAGTGCAACATGGCAACCGTAAAATACGTCCCTGCGAAGGGAACAATTCAGTGACCGATCGCATCAAATTCATTACTCATCAGGGCAAGCAGATTCTGCTGATCGACGTAACACAATGCGCCGCCAACGAGGTCGAAAAAGTCATGCGCACGGTTCCGGAACAGGTGACCACGCGCTCGCGCGGATCGGTTTTGATTCTCTCCGATTTCACCGGAGCGTCATTCGACGAGGAATCGATTCGAACCATGAAAGAAGCGGCCGTTTTCGACAAGCCTTTCGTCAAGAAATCGGCGTGGGTTGGGGTCGAGAACCTGCCTGACGGATTGTCGAAGCAAATGGCCGAGTTCTCGCGGCGCGATTTTCCCGCTTTCTCCAACCGCGAGGAAGCTCTGGCTTGGCTGGCCCAGGATTGAAACACGACCCTCGAACCTTCACCACCGCGCAGATGCCCTCGCACAGGCTGGAATCATCCGTGCCCCCTGCAACCTTGTAATCGTTGAATAAATATCAGCTAACAATCACAATCTAAGCGTGTTAGATACGCGCTGGCAGTTTATTGTAGACAGCAACTAAATGATTGGTTACCTTTCCCGCCCCCGCGCGTCTAATCGAGGGTAAAGGAGATTCCATTGCCCCCGCGTCAATCGGTAACTCTAACGGAAGCTGAGTTGCGCATCATGAATGTGCTGTGGCAACGGGAGTCAGGGACCGTCCAGCAGGTTCTCGATGGGCTTCCTGCAAAGTTGGCTCTCGCCTACAACTCCGTGCTGACTACAATCCGGGTTCTCGAGAAAAAGGGTTACGTCGGACACGAGAAGGATGGCCGGGCGCATGTGTATGTTCCGATTGTGCAACGCAGGGATGCCAGCCGGAGTGAGGTCAGCAACCTAGTCAGCCGGTTCTTCAAGAACTCCCACGAACAGCTGGTTCTGAACATTCTCGAAGAGCGGGGCGTCGATGCGGGAGAATTAGATCGCCTGAAGAAGATGCTGGAAACAACGACAATAAGAACCAGCACGACGCGAGCTGAAATTCGAGGAACTGAAACCCGAGGAGCTAAAAAATGACCGCGCCGGGAATCCATCTGCTGGCACAACTCGTCGCCGAACATGCTCTGAACTCCATCTGCGAAGGAGTGCTGATTGCCGCCGTTGCCTGGGCGGTGCTGCAGGTCACAGGAAAGCACAATTCCGGAACGCGATTTGCGGTATGGTTTTCAGCGCTGGTTGCGATTGTCGGACTCGCGCTAGCGCCAGGGCTGGGTCATGAGGGGGCGGCGACGCGCGCCATGCGGGCCGAGATCGTGCTTCCCGGGTTCTGGGCCTCTGCCATATTTGTCGTCTGGGTCGTGTTTGCCGCGTTGTCGGCCGCGCGCGTGCTGGTGGGGCTCTGGAACATCCGACAACTGCGCAGAAGCTCCGTTGCGCTCGTAGCCTCGGAGTTAGACCCTGCATTGCGCGACGTGCTGGCGCAGTGCGAAAGGTTCAGGCCAGTGACCGTATGCAGTTCGTCGACCGTGAAAGTGCCAACGGCGATCGGATTTTTCAAGCCGGTGATTCTTATTCCGGACTGGGCGTTAAGCGAACTCCCGCCGGGGAACTGAGAATCGTACTGTTGCACGAACTGGCCCATCTTCGCCGCTGGGATGACTGGACCAACCTGGTGCAAAAGATCGTGGGCGCGGCTTTCTTCTTTCATCCGGCGGTGTGGTGGATCGAAAGGCGGATCTCGCTGGAGCGGGAGATGGCCTGCGACGACGCGGTACTGGCGGAAACCGGAAATGCGCGCGCCTATGCCGAATGCCTGGTCACGCTCGCGGAGAAGAGCTTCCTTCAACGCAGTCTGGCCATGGCGCAGGCGGCGATTGGCCATGCGCGCGAGAGTTCGAAGCGTCTTGCACAAATTCTGGATGCCGACCGATCACACGAAACCGGGGTGTTCAAGCCGGCGCTCGGCTTGATGATGGGGCTTGTGGGGCTGTGCCTGCTCGCCCTCCCGAGTGCTCCCAGATTGATCGCGTTCGAGAGCCCTGTTCCGTCTCAGAGCTACGCTAGCGTGCAAGAAGATGTTGCTCGGCTGACGCCGTCCGCTGTGGTTCCGGTGACCATGAGAACTGACGTGGGCTCAACGGCGAGGATGCGCAATCCACGGGTGACAACCGCTCTTGCCGTGAGGCGTGGTGTTGAAGCTGGTGCGAAGAAAAATGAGCGGGTCGATGCTAACCAGTTTCAGACGGTTGACGCCCGGCAGAGACAAGAAGTACGTCCGATCAGTCCTGTGGCCGTGACCGCGAGGCAGAGTATCGCGGCGCAGGAGTTTCTACTCGTAATGCGCACGGAGGAATTTAACGAGCAGGGTACGGTGAGACTCAGCGTAACGGTCTGGCACGTGACGTTTGCTTCCATGCCCGCGAATGCAGCCCAGCAGCAGAGAGCTCTGGCCAAGTCGATTTAGCGAGTTTTTTTAGGGATATCAACTAAATGATTAGTTGCCACAAAGGAGAAGGAGACAACATGAGTACCTGGATGCAAAATCAGAAAACGAAACTAAGCAGGCGGTTCCTGGTTCCGGTCGTTGCAGCCGTGATGGCTTTTGCGCTCGGAACTTACGAATTTGCCAAACCCGCCCGGGCGTCAGGAGCGTCGGAGCCCGCTCCGGCAGCTGCGGCCCTCGACGACAACAGTGTGAATGCGCTTCTAGCGCTTGACCGCGCCATGGAAGCGCTTGCGGCCCGGGTCACGCCCGCGATCGTAAATGTAACGGTCACATCCAAGACTGAAGCGAAAATGAATGATGGCGAGGGCTTGCCCGACATGCGGCAATTCGGTCAGCAATTCGGCCAGCAGTTTGGGCCCTTCGGATTCAACACTCCGATGCAACCGCGCTCGCAGATCGAACACGGGCTGGGCAGCGGCGTGATCATTTCTCCCGACGGATATATCGTCACCAACAACCACGTAGTCGAGGGAGCCGTGGACATCAGCGTGACCATGAGCGACCGTCGAATCCTGCATGCCAAGGTGGTGGGGACCGATCCGCTCACCGATCTTGCCGTCATCAAAGTGGATGCCACCGGTTTGCCCAGTGTACCGTGGGGCGATTCCACCCAGTTGCATCCAGGACAGACGGTGCTTGCCTTCGGCAACCCCTTCGGCTTCCGGTTCACGGTAACCCGCGGAATCGTCAGCGCCTTGAACCGGCCGAATCCTTCCGCCAGCGATCGCCGCAAGCCGGGCGAATTTATTCAGACGGATGCGGCCATCAACCCCGGCAATTCCGGCGGCCCGCTGGTGGACGCGCGGGGTGAAGTGATCGGGATCAACACTTTCCTGATTTCCTCAACCGGACAATTCTCCGGCATGGGCTTCGCGATTCCCACGCAGATCGTGCGGCCCACTGTGGAAAGCCTGATCAAGTATGGCAAGGTCAGCCACGGATACATGGGAATCGGCATCAGCGATGTGACTCCGGAAAACTCCAGGTTCTTTGACCTGAAGAAGGCGGAGGGCGCGCTCATCACGCAGGTGGAACCGAACTCGCCTGGAGCCAGGGCCGGCCTGAAGACTGGAGATGTGATTACGGGTCTCGACGGCCACGCTGTGAGCGATGCCGGAGAACTTCAGGTGCAAATCGGCCAGAAGCAGCCGAAAACCACCGTGAAGCTCGATGTGATTCGCGAGGGCAAGGACATCACTGTTCCTGTCATTCTCGAAGCCATGGGAAGCAAGAGTGGTGAAGAAGAATCGGTGAGCGCCGAGAATGGGAAGCCGCGCTGGGGAATCGGCCTAGCCGACCTGACTCCCGATATGCGCGACCAACTGCAGGCTCCGAAAGACATTCACGGAGCCATCGTAGGCAACGTTCAGCCCGGCAGTCCGGCCGATAACGCCGGTTTGCAGCGGGGCGACGTGATCCTCGAAGTCAATCGGCGACCGGTGCAGTCTGCTTCCGATGCTGCGCAGGAGTTGGGGAAAGTCGGGAAAGGACAGGACGCTCTGATCCTGGTCTGGTCCAACGGCGGCAACACTTTCCGCGTGTTGCACCCGTCGCAAGGCTAACCGAGGGGCAGGTGTTAGCGCGCGCTGCACGATCGGTGCAGCGCGCATTTTTGTTTGGGATGAAAAATGGCGGAGAGGGTGGGATTTGAACCCACGATACCCGTTAAGGTATGTCCGCTTTCGAGGCGGATCGTTTCAACCACTCACGCACCTCTCCGGAAGGCAGGGGTCAGTGGCCAGTCGATTCAGTGGGCCAGCTGACACCTGGACATCTAACGACGGCTTTTAAAGAACGTTTGCAGCAATTCCGCGCAACGGCCTGCCAGGACGCCGCTGCGGATTTCTACTTTGTGGTTCAGTTGCGGGTGATTCAGCACCTGCATTACCGATTGCACGGCGCCCGCTTTGGGATCGTCGGCACCATAAATCAGGCGCTTGATCCGGGCATGCACCAGCGCTCCGGCGCACATCGGGCACGGTTCAATTGTAGCAAACAGATCGGACTCCGCCAGGCGATGGTTACCAACGGTTGCGCCGGCTTCGCGCAGCGCCACGATTTCGGCATGGGCCGTGGGATCGGAGTCGCCGATGTTGCGGTTCCACCCCGGCCGATAATTTTTCCGCTCGCACACCACGATCGCGCCCACCGGAACTTCGCCCGATTTCAGCGCCCGTTGCGCGGCGCGCAGTGCTTCCTCCATCCAAAGTTCGTCGTTAATTGCTGTTGGTTGGTTGCCGATGGGCACAGATCAGGCCTCGGCAGAAGGGTATCACTGTGAACTGCTCTCCGGCGTGCGGATACAGATGAAGCGCGACTTGCGGCAGCGCAAGTCCAATGCCGGTCAGATCAAGTGCAACACCGAGCGAACCACTTCCGGCACCAGGGCTCGGTACAGCGCCGGCGGAAGTATAGTCACAATCGGATACACGAGTGCAACCAGGGGTAAGCCCAGCAACATCTGTGCGCGGGGCGTCAATTTGGAATAGGCTCGCATAACATTCTCTTAATCTGAAGTACGAGGAAAGAGTGAAAAAGGTTCCCGGCGGCGAGCAGAGAATGAGGGGCTAACGCCCGCATCGAAGATCCCTCAATTCGGGCCAGTTGCTGGTTTTTGCGGGTATCGAGCGCTGGCATCTGGCCACTGGCCGCCGCTCAGTGTTATGCTAACTCCGTCATGGGGATGCAAAGCCTCCTACGCAAAGTTTTCCTGATCGACCTGCTGCAAGGGTTGAAGGTCACATTCAAATACCAGGATCCCAAGGAAATCTATACCGAGCAATATCCCATGGAGCGTCCGCAGGTCGCCGAGCGCTACCGGGGCGCACCACGTCTGAACGTCAATCCTGACACGGATGAGACGATGTGTATTGCCTGCGATCTGTGCGCGCTCGCGTGCCCCGAAAACTTAATCGTGGTGTCGAGCGCCCGCAACGAGCACACACGCCGCAAAGAACTTACGACTTTTACCTACGACCTGAGCCGCTGCATGTTCTGTGGCCTGTGCGAGGACGCGTGCCCGGTGGACGCACTCGAATTGACGCAGGATTTTGAACTTGCCAGCTACACCCGTGAAGGCTGGATCTGGGACCGCGAAACCCTGGAAAAAGGCCCAGCGCCGACGCAGTATAAGAAGTAGCTCCCGGGTTCAGCTTCTATCGCGAGCTTCTAGCGCCATTCCAACCTGTTGGCATTCTGGGGAAATTGAGTCTTCCGCGAAGGCGAACTCGAGACTACTCGCCACCCGCCAGCATCTTTTCCGGAAGAAAGTACATGGCCGGGACCATCGCAAAAATGAAAAACGAACCGTAGATCGAAACATACGCTAGCGGGACGGAGAGCAGGTAGAGGCCGCCCGCGAGCGCGTTCTTGCGTTGGATGCGTTGGTGATATTCGATCATTGCGGTATCGTGCCCGCACTGGCGAATCAGTTCCGTACGCAGCAGATAATACCCGGTCGAGCACATAAAAAGATCGAGGGCGTAGAGAGCCACCGCCATGGGTTCGCGGTGGTTTTTGCCCATGTAGTCGGTGACGAAGGGAACCAGCGACATCCAGAACAGCAGATAAAGATTTGACCACAGAAGCCGTGCCGTGACCGAGCGCACCGCGTGAATCAGGTGATGATGGTTGACCCACATGATGGCCGCAACCAGGAAGCTTAGGCCGTAGCTGAGAAATACCGGCGACACTTTGAGCAGAGCCGCCAGCGTCGGCTGCGCCGGCGCCCGCAGTTCGAGCACCATGATCGTGATAATGATGGCGATCACGCCGTCGCTGAAGGCTTCCAGGCGGGATGTGGTCATCTCTGACATCAGCAATCAGCTCTCAGGTTTCAGTTGGCGCTGGCTGTTGTTGCGTCATGCAGTGCATCGCACCGAGTCCCCAGATGAAATCGCCGGAATAGATCGGGACGACTTCTCGCGTCGGGAAAAGCACCGCAAGCGTATCGAGCGCGATGCGGTCATTGGGATCGTTGAACACCGGAGTCAGCACGATACCATTCGCGATATAAAAATTTGCGTAGCTGGCCGGCAGTCGTCGCTTTTCAAAGATGACAGGGCGGGGCATGGGAAGTTCAACAATCTTTAGCGCTTTGCCATCTTGAGCGCGCGCTGCCCGTAGGCGGCGAAGGTTATCGCGCAGCGGTTTGTGATTAGGGTCTTTCGAATTGCTCTCGATCATGATGACAACTGTATCGGCAGCGACGAAGCGGGCCAGGTCGTCCACATGTCCATGTGTGTCGTCGCCGGAAATGCCTTTGCCCAGCCAGATTGTGTGCGGCGCGCCCAGATAGGCGGCGAAGAGTTTTTCGTAGTCCTTGCGTGACATGCCCGGATTGCGTTGCTGCACTTTGCTCAGCAGGCATTCTTCGGTAGTGAGGATGGTGCCGCTCCCGTTGACGTCGATGGAGCCGCCTTCGAGGACTACGCGGGCTTGATTCGCGAGCGGGCGGATTTCTTGCGCGCGGGCGGCTGTCGCCATCAAGCTGCCGATCTTTTCGTCGTCACGCCAGTTCGAGTATTTGGCCCAGGCGTTGAAACGAAACTTTGTGGCGAGCAGGCTCGAGTTGTGTCCCGGGCTTTCGCGGGTGAGGGCGCCCGCGCCACATGTACAGAAGATGCAGCCGGAGTCGCGGAGCCAGACTCGGTTGGTGGGCCAGCGGTGGAAACGGACGTTTTTCACAGGCGCGTGTGAACGGTCGAGCAACTTGCGGACTTGTCGTTCCGCTGCTCCGTCGTTGACGATCACTTCTACGCGCTCGTGGCGCGCCAGATTGCGGATGATTTCGGTGTACACCCACGGAATCGGTTCGAATCGTCCCGGCCAATCACCGTGATAATGGGGCCAGGCAAGCCAGGTGGCGGCGTGGGGTTCCCATTCGGCCGGCATGCGGACGTGGAATGTTGCCGGGGAACCACCTGAAGCATTACTTGAATGCCTGGATCGGGGCATGGAGGTAGTTTATTGCACGAGGGGAAGCGATGGGCTGGTTGGGGAACGTTCACGCCACAAGTAATACACCGCAAGTGCGCACAACAAGGGCACAATTATCTTGTCAGCATCATCGCGAGGCTTCTCGAGAAAATAGCCGCTGACGAACATGACTGCGCAGGCCAGAAGAAAGCGAAACGCTCTGTATAGCTGTTTCATGCCGCCACCTGTCCGCTCCAATAATCCCATTATCCTCCCCAAATTCCAAGCGTTTGCTCCAGGGGCCCGACCCACTCTGAGACAGGCCCGGCCAGACCCCATTAGTGAGAACTCTTTCGCCACAGCTGGGCTTGCTCTTTTTTCACTCCAGCAGCCCACGGCTTGCGCCGTGGGCTGCATTCCATCGCCGTTTCGCGGCTAACGTCTGGATTTCTCAGTCGATCAAGCGATTTGTAATCGGCGCATAGGCGTCGATTCTGCGGTCGCGGAGAAAAGGCCAGTTGCGGCGGATATCTTCGAGGGCCTTCAAGTCCACGTCGCCCATGAGAATTTCTTCCCGGTCGTGCGAGGCCTCGGCCAGCACCCGTCCGAAAGGATCGCAGAAGAATGATCCGCCCCAGAATTCGAGTCCGTGGCCCGGCGTGGACTTGCCTCGGATGTTGCCGGTTTCGAAGCCTACCCGATTGACGGCTGCCACGTAGACCCCGTTGGCGATGGCGTGAGCCCGCTGCATGGTGCGCCAGGCATCGTGCTGGGCTATGCCAAACTCGGCTTTCTCCGCGGGATGCCAGCCGATGGCGGTGGGATAGAAGAGCACGGATGCGCCTTGCAGCGCGGTGAGGCGCGCGCCTTCCGGAAACCATTGGTCCCAGCAGACTAGCGTGCCGAGGCGGCCGGCAGTGGTGTCGAGAGCGCGGAACCCTAGATCGCCCGGAGTGAAGTAAAACTTTTCGTAGTAGAGCGGGTCATCGGGAATGTGCATCTTGCGGTAGAGGCCGCGGAGCGCTCCGTCGGAATCGAAAATAGCCGCAGTGTTGTGGTAAATGCCCGGGGCACGCTTCTCGAACAGTGATGCGATCAGCACAACGCCGTGCCGGCGGGCGGCGGCGGCGAGTTTTTCGCTGGCGGGGCCAGGAATCGGCTCGGCCAGGTCGAAAAGCGAATGATCTTCACGCTGGCAGAAATATTGCGTCTGGAACAGTTCAGGCAGGCAGATGACTTGTGCGCCCCGTCCGGCGGCATCGGCCACGCGTTCCAGGGCTCTTGTGAGATTCTGTTCCGGCTCCGGGCCGCAGGACATTTGCACCAGGGCTGCACGAAATTTGTCAGGGGGCAAGCGGGCGATCCTCCGCGAACAATATAGCATTTTGAAAGCTGTCAGCTATCAGCCGTCAGTAAAACCAACGACTCACAAAAGACACGAAGTATCACGAGGAATTATTTGGTGGAGCGCGCTTTGGCTAAGCTGCGGGCTAGGCGCTGGTTTCCGGCTACTAGTTCTTCCATCTGCTTTGTGATCTCCACGGACGGCGCTGTCCGCAGAATGGCCTCGATGGCGGGCTCGGCGTGTCTGGATTCGGTCCGTACCAGGTCGAGCAGGAATTCCTGCGCTGCATCCTGGCGCGTGAGCGCGATGGCGGAGAGTAGCACGGAAACAAACCACGGATCGGCTGACCGGTCTATACGGTCGCGTAAAACGCGAAAGGCATCAGGGGAATGCGTGCCCGCGATCGCCAGCGCCGCCTCTGCGGCGGCATCGTCGCGCGAATCGAGGAAGCGGCTCACCCACGGAATCGCGCTCACGCCCTCGATGTGGAGGATGCCGGTGTGACATGCTCCCAGCACCTCGGGATCGTCGGCGCCGAGAATGGCCCGCTGACGCAGAAGCAGCGCGGCCGTGGGCGACGCGACCTGCTCGATGGCGCGCACCACTTCGATGCGAACTGACTTGTCTTTATCCGCCGACAGTTCGATCAGGTGCGCCAGTAGGTCGCCTTCCCTCAGGTTGCGGCACTGTACCAGCGCCAGCGCGCAGGTGGCGCGCAGAGTGCCGGCGGAATCCGAGGTCCCTCCCCAGACGGGCTCCAGTTGAATGTGCTTCATGCCGCGAAGAAAAAGTGCCTCGTCCTGATACTCGAACGCTGCCAGAGCGCGGCTCAACGCGGTCTTGGCCCAGCATTGCGGATCGGTTTTGACGGGATCGTCTTTGTCCGAGCACAGCATGAAGCGGTCGAAGGCTGAAAGCAATTCGGGGATGAGTTGAATCAACTGGAAGGCGCGGACCAGATCCGCCGCCTTGCTGACGACGAAGTTGTTGCGATGCTCAAGAGCCATGCGAAGCGGCTCGACGCGAGCTTCCGGCGATTGCTCGCGAAGCGACTCGATGGCTGCTAGTTGTTCTTCGAACTTGCGCTTGCCGGGCATGGGGAGAGTGTAACTCCGGGGTACGGATACGTACGGATCGTTCAGGCAAAAATCAAAATCTTCAACAAGGGTCACGGGGTCACACAGAGGAAATCGGGGAGTCGTCGCATCGGGAGAGGCTGTTGGCTATGGAAAAGTTGTTGTGATGGTCGGGGCAACGTTTACAGGAAAGTTCACAGAGCGCGCAATGAAGCACAGATGATGAGCTTCGTCGTGAAGAGCCTTGGCCTTGACTGGATCGTCGCCCGGCAGAATCTTGACCG
This sequence comes from uncultured Acidobacteriaceae bacterium, assembly GCA_963784085.1. Taxonomy (GTDB): domain Bacteria; phylum Acidobacteriota; class Terriglobia; order Terriglobales; family Acidobacteriaceae; genus Sulfotelmatobacter. Next base: position 76,296 of record CAWAQH010000028.1, read on the forward strand.
TGGGCCGGAGCGTCACGCGTGTGAACTGCCCTGAGCCGTCGCTATTCTCGTCCATGAGTCCGAGCGCTGCGTCACTGTAGTTGACTACGGTCAGATGGTTTACGGCGCAGAGATGCAGATAGGAGAGCATGTGGCAGGCGGAAAGGCTGGCCACCAGGAGATCTTCGGGATTGTAGCGCGATGAGTCGCCGCGAAAGCTGGGATCGCTTGAGCCTGGAATCTGAGGTTTGCCATCTGCGGTGATAGTGTAATCGCGCCGATAGCTGCGGTAGGTCTTCGTGCCCTCGCCGGTGTTGCCGGTCCACTCGACTTGAAGTTCGTAGCTGTGCTGTTTCATCTTGATCCCTTCGGTGTGCCTCGTTGACTAATCTATCGTTAGGGCGGTGAAAAGAACCGGATCGCGGAGATCGCGGCGCTCCGTGGCATCGTTAACATTCATCCTGTAAAGTAATTGCTCGGAAGAATTGTGGGCAAAATTGGAGGCATCATCTTGAAACACGGCGATCATAGCAACTCACATCAGGGGAAAAGTCAGAACCACGCGGGGCACGCCGGCGACGGTGTGGACCGTCACCTGCACAATCCCATCGAAGATCGCCTGATTCCGCTGGAGCCGCTTGATTTGACCAGGGTGAAATCGATTGACGACCTGGTGCGCGCCATGTCGAAGACGGCCTTTACGGGACGGCAACTGGGCGAGGCCGCCGACGTGCTTGAGGCGATGGCACGCGATGAAGAATGTTTTGTGGTGATGACTTTGTCGGGCGCTATGACCGTGGCCAAACAGGGATTGATCGTAACTGAGTTGATCGACCGAGGCATCGTCAATGCCGTGGTTTCAACCGGAGCGTTGATGGCGCACGGCTTGGTTGAGGCGACGGGGCGAGCGCATTTCCGTGCCAATCCTGAAGTTTCCGATGAAGAACTTTATGAGCAAGGGTACAACCGCGTTTACGACACGCTCGAGCCCGAGCAGAATCTTGACGATGTGGAAGAAGTGATGTCGGCAGTGCTCGAGGGTTGGGACCACAACGAAGAGATGTGCTCCTACAAGCTGAATCATGCGATCGGAGCCTATCTGGCGAAGAACACGCAAGATCGTGGCATTTTGAAATCGGCTCATGCAATGGGCGTGCCGGTCTTCGTGCCGGCGTTTACCGATTCCGAGATGGGTCTCGATACGGCGCTGAACAACCGTCTGCGGGAATCGACGGGGCGCCACAAGATTCGCTACGATCCTTTCCTCGATTTGGAGCATTTTGCGGCGACGCTGCTGCGGCAAAAAAAACTTGGGATCGTGACCATCGGCGGAGGAGTGCCGCGCAATTGGTCGCAACAGTTTGGTCCGTTCTGCGAGTTGCGGCATAGAAGGCTCGGAGAGAATGTGCCGCTGAAGCGATATCACTATGGGCTGCGGATTTGTCCCGAGCCGGTTTACTGGGGTGGATTATCGGGCAGCCCTTATAGCGAGGCGATTTCGTGGGGCAAGTTTGTTCCTCCGGCGGAGGGCGGCCGGTTTGGAGAAGTATTTGTCGACGCTACCGTTGGCTTGCCGCTGATTGTGGCTGCAGTGTTCGAGCGGCTGGATAAGAAGGGAAGTAAAAGCGGAAAAGGGAAAGCGGCTGCGGCGAAGAAGTAGCCGGGTCTCGTGGCGGCTTCGGAACTGCGGCCCGATACACCTGGGCCGCTGGACAGCCGAGGGCGGCTGTCCCTACACGTTTCAGGCATCCCAACATGTGTTTTAAGGGTTCGGCTAGGCTTCGGCTTCTGAGGACGACGTTTCGCGGGTCTTGCGGTAGAGCGGAGCCAGGATGCTGTTTTCCAGGACGCGAGATTCGGCTTCAACCCAGTCTCGCAGGGCTTGGCCTTCCTGCCGGCCGCGCTGGTCGTAGAGGTGCTGCGCGTGAAGGCGGATTTTTCTTTCCAGCAGCTCGGTCATGAGAGCTTGCTGTTTTTTCCTGCGGGTATTGATATCCACAACCACTCCTCTAGCTCGAACGGGCAATTCTCTTACGTCCTTAATGATACGGGAAAACTGTTAACCGAAGGTTACATTAGGGAGGGCATAGAGGTTACTTAGGTGCAATCATAATACACTTAGATGCGGCGCGAGTCCTGCCGTCGCACAAATGATCTAAGCCGTTTGTTATCAGAGGGAAGCGAAGCTGCCTGCTATCTCTTGGAACCAGCGGGAGAATTGGGGAAAGTTCCTTACATTGACTTCAGAGTCGCTCCAATCTTTTCACAAGTAAGGATAGTGTGTTAAAGTAAGGAATCGAGGTTTCGTCATGCAGAAGCAGGCTACTCTTACCAGCAAGGGGCAGATCACGGTGCCGCTGGAAGTGCGGAAGATTCTTGGGGTCCGCGCTGGCGACAAGTTGATGTTCGAGGATGACGAGAGCGGGGTTCGTGTGCGGCCCGTGCGAAGCCAAAGTACATTCTCCAAGTATCGCGGAATCGGCAATCCCGGCATTGGCCCGGGCCGCAAGGGCATCGCTCGCTGGCTAAGAGAAATGCGCGGGGAATGAAGCGGGGGCAAGCTTGGGGCGACGTTGAATGACCACGGCCATTGATAGCAATGTAATCGTTGCACTTTGGGCAGACGATCCTGGGCTCAGCCTCGCGGCAGAAACAGCACTGAATGCGGCGTTTCGTCGAGGCGGTCTGGTCGTGGCTGCTCCCGTCTTTTCCGAACTCATCGCCGCGCCTGGCCGAACCGAAGCTCTTGTGAGTACGCTGCTGGAAGAAAACGGAATCGTCATCGATTGGAACTTGAATGAACCAATTTGGCGGTCGGCCGGTCGAGCGTTCCAAGCCTATGCGGAACGGCGGCGCCAACAACGCGATCATGGAACGCGGCGCATTCTCGCGGATTTCCTGATCGGCGCCCATGCCGAAATTCGCGGCTATCGTCTGCTCTCGCTGGATGAACGGCTTTACCGCGCCGCGTTCCCGACCCTGAAAATAGAAGCCATCTAGTCGAAGATCAGAACCGCAGAGGCGATTACGGTGGTCCACAGCCCGCGTTTGTCGCCCACGGCGCTTTGCGTGACGTTCGCCGTGCGCACGATCTTATTCGACAACCGGTAGATCTGTTTCTTCTCGTCCCACGACCGGTCAGGGTCGAACTCCACGTTCAGCGTGGTGGCGAGCATCTCCGCCGCCAGTTCTTCGGCGTATTCTCCGGCGGCATCTTCGGTCTCGCCAAAAGAATGGTGCTCGCTCAGGTAGCCGTAGGTGTTCTTGTCTGCGGGAATCGCCACGCCGATCGAGGAGGCCAGCAGGCGATGCGCTTCATGGGTGGAGTTCTCGGCAACCACGGCAAACACGACTTCGCCCGGACTGAGATACTTTACTCCCTCTTTGCGGGCCAGCATCTTGCAATTCGGCGGGAAGATCGAAGAGACGCGCACCAGGTTTTGCGCGGCAATGCCGGCGTCACGCAGGGCCAACTCGAAGGATGTTAAACGCTCGCGGTGCTTCCCGACTCCCTTGGTGAAGAACATCCGCTTGGGAACCATGTCTTTGCCCAACGCTGTAGCCTCCGGCACAAAAGTGAGATGGAGAATGCACAATTTAACACAATGCTCTGTAAAGGAATGATGAATTTTGCATGGGCGAGAAAAAAGGCGGGCAACCGCTGGCGCGGTTCCCGCCGTGATGCCCGGAATCATCGGGGGAGGGCTCCGGGCAGAACGGCCCTAATGTACCACAAAGTTCGCCGCAGTCAACTGTGAACTACTTTCAGTTCGTTTTTCCGTTGCGGCATTAACGGCGTTGCGTCCAGCTACTTGGCGGCGACGACCGAACTGACCTGAAGGTTGTCGCCATCGAGGACGCCGGTTACGGTCGCCTTCTTGCCCGCCTGCTGGTCGAGCGTGGCCAAAGCTGCTTTGTCGGTAGTTTGCAGAACGTAAACCTTGTCGCCCACGACCAGCGCATAGTTGGAGCCGTGAGCCACGCAGCTGCGGGTGCACTCCGCCGGCGTATCTTCTTCGGCCATATGCTTTGCGCCGCACATGGCGTCACCAACCTCGCCGGTGAATGTCCGCTTGGCACCCGCGAGCGCTTGCAGATTGGAACCAGCCGTTATCAATAAGACGATTGCTGCCAGGAACGCGCACCAACGCGAACCACGATTCATTCTGTATTCTCCCTCCGCCACGCCGCTGCACCGCCGAATCCGATGGCGATACGCATAGTCTATCGCTGTTGGTCGAAGGCCGGCATTAAAAGTGACAGCATTCAAAGTAATCGGGGCCGACCTACTGCGGCGCCTTGGCGGTATATTGCAGGTCGATGTCTACAGTCTTATCTCGACTGAGCGCAGTTACGTGGGTGGAAACCTCCCAGTCCAGGCTGGCAGGGAGAAGTTTTCGGGCGCGGGGCAGGAACTCCTTGAGATAAGAGGCATCGTAGACATCTCCGGGACGAAGCTTCCACGCCGCCTGAAGTCTGGCTGTCAGACTATTGTCGATGCCCCGAAACTCAAGCTGGCCCATGTGGTAGACCGGACCTTCATTCACCACAAGCTGATAGGCCACCGTCCCGGCGGCGTCATCGAATGCGGCATTTGCCTTGATGGCAGCCGTGACGTAGCCGCGAGTACCGTAAAGTTCCTGGACCGCGCGCAGGTCGTCCTCGAGTTGAACAGTATTCGCCGGCTGCCCCGCCTGGTTATGCAGCAGTGGCTGGAGCAAATCGGTCGAGATCTCTTTGTTGCCAGACCACTCTTCGCCCGTGACCTTGTACTGGACGCCCGGAGTGACGGCAAACGTAATATCCACAAAAGTCGGTGGGAGCGTGTTCTCCCTGGCATCGGGTGACGCCGTCTTGACGACCTTGAGTTGTGGAGGAGCGCATGCGGCCTTCAAATATCCGTCTTCGTGAAAGACGAGCAGCAGCGTGTGTTCGATGAAGGACTTCATGAATATGCGGGAATACTCGCGATCGGCTAACTTGTCCGCTGCGGCTTGCAGCAGCGGCAACTGGGCCGCACCCGCGCCCGGAAATTCGACGCGCCGGATGCGAATGCTCACCCCGGTGACGTTGTAGTCGATCGACTCGACGGGCCCACTGGAATCCGGTTGGGCCCCTTTGGGGGAGTTGCGCGCAAACTCAACAATCCCCGGGATAGCATTTTCCACGAGCAGCGCCTGCAATATGTCGGAGACCTGGTCGGGCAAACGTCCCGTGGCGGCGGGAAGCTCCCCGTTAAAGAGCGGAACGCGTTCATGTATTTTCCGGCGCAGTTCTTCGTCGGTAAACCAGACAAAATCGGAAAAGCGGGCCGGAACAAACTTCTCCGCATCGGTGACCTGAAATTCGAGTTTGGTGCCGGCTGCGGTAAACGAGTAGCCGTAGGTGATGGCGGCGAAAGCCCCGCTCTCGCCCAGTTGGCGTACCGCCTTTTTGAAATCTTCGTCATGCGCCACGGTACCAAGGGGCAATCCGCTGGCCGCAGCGACTTCCTCCGACGTAAAACGTTTGCTGCCGCTCACTTTGACCACGATCAGCTTGTAAGCGGTGTCGGGCATTGGGGCAGCGGATTTGGTCTGAGCCCCCGCCGACCGGCAGAGCAGGTTGATCAGAAGGAGGAAAAAACGAGCGGCTATCGCATAACGGACAGAAAGAAGTCTATTGCGTGAGGGCGTAGGGATGCTTCGACTGAGGTCGAGCTTCGCATGCGCGAAGCTCGATCCTCGCTCAGCATGACAACTTCTCGGGGAAGATGGCGGGAGTGTATTCATCTACTTCGATCTGGCAGTCAGAACATCACTGGATTTGTGTTTCTTGGCGATATCGATGAAGGCGAGCGCTGCCCGGCTGAGCGCCTTGTCCTTGCGGAAAACCAGGGCCAGGTCGCGCCGCATCCGGGCGTCAGCCATGGGAATGGCAACCAGCACCCCGGCGCGCACGTCCTCCTGCACGTTGGATCGGGCGATGAAGCCCACGCCCACGCCGGCCGCTACAAAGCGTTTCAAAAGTTCACTCGAATCCAGTTCCATGCTGTAGTTCGGCTTCAGACGGCGCTCGCGAAACAGTTCGTCGAGCCCGTCGCGGGTGTGCCCGGCCTTGGGAAGAACCAGCGGATACCTGGCCAGGTCACCCACATTCGCCGCCTTCATCTTACCCAGCGGGTGGTGCGGCGGGGCGATGATCACCAGTTCATCCTGATGGATGAGAACCACGGTCAGCCGGTTGTCTTTCACTGGGAGGGAAACGAAGCCGAAATCCACGGAGTTGTCGGTTACGGACTCGAGAATTTTGGCATAGTCGGCGCGCTTGATGTTTACCGAGACGTCGGGATACTGCTTCTTGAAGTCGGCAAAGACCTCGGGGAGGATGTGCAGGCACGTGCCTTCGTTTGCACCCACGGTAATGACGCCGCGGGGGACGTGTTCCATCTCGGCGAGAGAGGTAAGCATGGCCTTGCGGGCGTCGAGCGTGTCCTGCGTGTATTTCTGGAAAGCTTTTCCAGCGGCGGTGAGCGAGACCTTGCCGCCAGAACGGTCAAACAGCTTGGCGCCGACTTCATCCTCGAGGGCGCGAATCTGCGAGGAGATGGCAGGCTGGGTGCGGAAACGCTTCTCCGCCGCGCGCGAGAACGAGGCGTGACGGGCGACCTCGAGAAACGTTTGGAGTTGGTCGAAATCCATGGGCAGTGAAGCAGTTGCCAGTTCAGGCGAAGCACAACCCGAAAACGATGCAGTACCCGTCTTTAGCAGTCTTGCGAATCGAATTGTAGCAGGGAAGGTTGCTATATACGCGTATCGGCACTATTAACGGCGGGCTTAGGGCGGGATTCCTCTTCGGACCGCCAATCAGCTACCCGGCGCAAACATGCGAGCCGTCCAACTTCCAACAAGCCGACTTGCGGGAACCTATATTGCGATGGGGCGTGCCTAGGAAACTTAGCTGCCCGCCAAAATCTCCGAAAAAAGATGTACATCAAAATTCGTGGTTTCGGAAAGCACGCGAATACAGCTCGGGTCAAATACCGCCACTACTTCCGTGTCGTATTCTAAAAACTTGATAGCTTTTGTCCCATTCTTGAGGAAGTAGTCAGCAATCTTCTTATTTTGTCTATTGTCCCCCGGACCAGCATTTTTACCGAATTGCAGGCTCTTCGATGAATTATCACTATCGTTGACCCGGCGTATTCCTCGAGACCTGGATTTATCTTCGGAGACGTTCAAGTTTAGATGGTCGATCAGGTGGTCTCCCGTGTAACCATTCGGTTCCACTTTCGAAGGGAAGCAAGACCGCACCTCGTTGTCTTGAAGTGCCAAAACACACACAATCACGGTCGGATTTCTTAGACCGCTCTTCATGGCGTCCAAATCAATTGGACTCGTATGGTCTAGATTGTTAAGGCACGGATCGTCAAGATCCCATTTCTTCCGGGAAAGGTAGATCGCGGTTCCATAGATGGAACTTTTGACAAGTTGAGGGTTCCACCCGCTCGAACATATTTCCTTCTTCACCATGGTCGTATGAAGCCAAAAGCCTTTGAACGAGGGCGGCGTCTTTGATACCTGCTCGGCCATCGACGAATCGTAAAGTATTATTGGGCATGGAAGAGTGATAACGATTCCGTGAGCTGTCATCACGTTATTACGCTCCGTCTTGCTGGGACCCATCCTGAATCAGCATAGGAAACGGGAAACGCGCTTCTGGAAAGTTGATCGCTTGGCTACTGCTTCAACTGCTTCTCAATCGCCGAGATCACTTCTTTCGAATCCGGCGTGACTGCCGGTTCGAAACGCTGCACTACGTTGCCGTTGCGGTCGACTAAAAACTTGGTGAAATTCCACTTGATCTCGCCTTTGATTCCCGATCCAGTGTCGTTGGTTAAGTAGGCGTAGAGCGGGGCCTGGTCGGCTCCCTTGACCGAGATCTTCGCGTACATGGGGAAGGTTACGCTGTACTTGCGGCTGCAGAACGTCTTGATCTCCTCGTTGGTTCCAGGCTCCTGCGCGCCGAAGTTGTTGGCGGGGAAGCCGAGGATCACGAAGCCCTGGTCTTTATACTTTTCGTACGTAGCTTCGAGAGCGCTGTATTGCGGCGTGTAGCCGCACTGGCTGGCCACGTTTACGACAAGAACCACCTTGCCCTTGTAGTTGGCCAGGGGCGCGGGTTTGCCATCAATGGAGTTGAGGGTAAAGGTGTAGATTCCGGAAGACGCGGCGAGCATCGACCCAGCCGTTACGAGCAACGCTCCGAAGAGAAGATAACCGCGAACCGTGAAGAAGAACTGGAGGCAGGAAAGTCTCATTTGTGGCTCCTGAATGATCTTTGATCTTTGAATTTCTGATTTTTGATCTTTGCGCGAATGGACGAAACTTGAGGATACTCGGCAGAACGAAAGGCGGCAAGCGCGCAGTTTGTAAAATCTGTGTCTCCTGCGCAATCTTGTAATCTCGAGCAAAGCGAGGACAGTTCGTGGGAGTCTGGAATCGATTTGCGATCTCAGGCGGTCGGGCTGAGGGTGGGCTGCTTCGTGCTCTGCTTCACGATTCGTTCCACAATCTTTAGGGTCTTGGCCGATTCGGAGGGTCGCGACGCTTCGTCTTCCGTTGCCTCGACCAGACCTCCCTCGACGGCATCCAGCGCCGCAGCGGAGCGTTCCAGAACCGCGAGTAGATACTTTTGTGCGATTGGGCGGTCGGCGGGATGAATCAGTTCCCACCATCGGCGGATCGATTCGTGCACCTCGACCTCGGTTTTTTCGCCCACAACCATGGCATCGATCAAGCGATAAACCTTACTCTTGATGGCCTGATAAGAGACGGAAACTTCCTGAGGCATGAGGGTTCCTGAACTTTCTTACGCTAAAGCATAGCAATCGTCCAGCCAAACCGTAGATGCTTGCACTGTAAGTCCTTGCGCCTGTGGGAGCTTGGCGATAATCCGGCGAATGGAATAAATCAGAATATGGAATATGAATTATGGAAGTCCGTAAGCCCGCACTTGGCGATTCATAGCTCGATGGATCACTAGGAAGACGCACCATTTCAATCGCGCGCGAATACTCAGGGGTTCTTCAGCACTGAAAGTTTCCCGTGGGCCTCAGAGCGGGTTGGATGCCCAGCTCTCTCGCAAACCGCACGGCAAATCACGTCGGCCCCAAGCCGCCGCCCGCACGAGGGGCAGGTTACAATGTCTCGCTCGAATACACCGCAGATAAATTGTTTGGGAGGCAGGATGAGAACTTTGATGTGGATTCTTGCGTTTGCCGTACTGACTTCGGTTTTGAGCAGCGCTCAGGATGCACCTCGTGCGACCGCGCAAACCACGGTTCAGACCGCGGTTGTTCAGCCTACGGTCGATGAGCCGCGAATGTTTTTTCCGAAAGACACGTTTTGGGGATGGTGGCAAGTCGACCTGGCGCCTCCGCACAACGAAATCGACCCCAACCTGTGTGCCGGCAACGCAGGGCAGTATGGCGGTGCGAACGCGCCCTGCAGTATGTTTGCGCGCTACATGATTTCCGGAATGCTCGAAGCGCGTCCCTTCGGCCGCGGTCCCTTGCGGCGCTTCATGGTATTTGGCGCGCCGGCGTTCCTGTTCGGAAAAACCATTCCGCAGACTCTCTACACCTGGTCGCCGGACGCAATCGGTATCGAACACTCGTGGGGGGTGGGCGTTTTCATCGCCAAGGGATTTGAGTTTCGCGTGACCCAGCATTTTCTTTTTGATCGCCTTGGGGCCCGAGACACTTATCTTGGTATAGCCGACCTGGGCAACAACGGTCCCTGGGGACGCTACATGACAGTGGGCGTGCACAAGTCCTTCGGCACTCGACGGTGGTGAGAGGAGAGCAAACAAGCGCCGGACGTGATAGTGGTACGTCTTCGCATTCTCTATAATTCATTCTCTATAATCAAAGATCGAAGGATGCGAGGTTTCGAAGCGTGTTTAACTTACCGGAGGTTGGCGATGGCAGGCTCTTATAACGGTGTGGCAGTACCGGCCGATGGCAAAAAGATCGGCTTTGCAAATGGAAAGTACGATGTGCCGGACAATCCGATTGTGCCCTTTATCGAGGGTGATGGAACCGGGCGCGACATCTGGAAGGCGTCGAAAAGAGTATTCGACGCGGCCGTGGAGAAGGCGTACCACGGCAAGCGTGGCGTGGCCTGGTATGAGGTATTCGCGGGAGAGAAGGCAAAAGCCAAGTTCGATACCTGGCTGCCCGATGACACAGTCGAAGCGGTTCGCGAATTTCGCATCGCCATCAAGGGCCCGCTGACTACGCCAGTAGGCGGCGGCATCCGTTCGCTCAATGTCGCGTTGCGCCAGCTTCTCGATTTGTATTGCTGCGTGCGCCCGGTGAAGTATTACAAGGGCGTACCGTCGCCGGTGAAGCATCCCGAGCGCATGGATGTGGTCATCTACCGCGAAAACACGGAAGACGTCTACGCCGGCATCGAGTGGGAAGAGGGAACTGCCGAGTGCGCAAGACTGATCGAGTTCCTCAATAAAGATATGCTGAAGGGCGGAAAGAAGCAGATCCGCCTCGATTCCGGCATCGGCATCAAGCCGATGTCGGTGACCGGAACCAAGCGCCTCGTGCGCATGGCGATTCTTCACGCCATCGAAACCGGCCGCAAGAGCGTGACCCTGGTCCACAAGGGCAACATCCAGAAATTTACCGAAGGCGCATTCCGCAAGTGGGGATACGAGCTTGCCACCGAGGAATTCCGCGACAAAGTGATCACCGAGCGCGAAAGCTGGATCGTCGACAACCTCGACCGGAATCCGAAGCTGACCGTGCCGCAGAACGCCGAACTGGTCGAGCCCGGCATGGAGTTCGCGCCACCGGCCTTCCGCAAGGCCGTCGAGCAGGAAGTAAAAGAAGTGCTCGACCGCATCTACGCAACGCACGGCAAGGGCCAGTGGAAAAATAAGATCATGATCAACGACCGCATCGCCGATTCCATTTTCCAGCAGGTGGTGACGCGCGCCGATGAGTATTCTGTGCTTGCAACCCCGAACCTCAATGGCGACTATATTTCCGACGCGTGCGCGGCGCAGGTCGGCGGCTTGGGCATCGCTCCGGGCGCGAACATTGGCGATGGCTATGCCATCTTCGAAGCAACGCACGGTACCGCGCCAAAGTATGCGGACAAGGACGTGATTAATCCCGGTTCTGTGATTCTTTCCGGAGTCATGCTGTTTCGCTTCCTGGGCTGGAACGAAGCTGCCGATCTGATCGAAGGAGGACTGGAGCGCAGCATTCTCCAGAAAAAAGTCACCTACGATTTCGAGCGGCTTATGGAAGGTGCGACCAAAGTAACAACCAGTCAGTTTGCCGACGGCATTGTCGAGAACATGGGATCCGGGGTGCTGGTGTAAGCGAAATAAAACCCATAAACACAGGGGATACCCTCCGACTTCGCTCAGGGCAGGCTCCGGTTAACGGGGCAGGTCATCGGTTTTACCCTGTGTGGCGCTGTGTCCTCTGTTGTGTTAACGATTTTTCGGGATGAAATAGAAAGGACTCATATGCGAAAGAAAGTAACCATAGTAGGCTCGGGCAACGTTGGCGCAACCGCCGCTCACTGGATCGCTTCTAAAGAACTAGCCGACGTTGTCCTCATCGACATCATCGAAGGCGTCCCGCAAGGCAAGGGCCTGGATTTGCTTGAGGCCATGCCGATCGAGAAGCGCGACTCCTACATCACCGGCACGAACGACTACAAAGACACCGCGGATTCCGACATTGTTGTGATCACCGCCGGCATCCCGCGCAAGCCCGGCATGAACCGAGACGATCTGCTCAACACCAACCACGGCATCATGAAGGCGGTTGTATGCGAGGTCGTGAAATATTCGCCGAACTGCATTCTGATAATTGTCTCGAACCCGCTCGATGCCATGGCGCAGGCGGCCTACAAGCTCAGCGGATTTCCCCGCGAGCGCGTCATCGGCATGGCCGGTGTGCTCGATTCGGCCCGCTTCCGCGCCTTTATCGCCGACGAACTGAAGGTCAGCGTCGAGAACGTTACGGCGTTCGTCCTTGGCGGCCACGGTGACACCATGGTCCCGCTGCCGCGCTATTCCACCGTTGCTGGCATTCCGATTACGGAGTTGATCGAGAAGTCCCGGCTCGATGCGATTGTGCAACGCACCCGCGACGGCGGCGCGGAAATCGTCAAGTATCTGAAGACGGGCTCGGCCTATTACGCGCCTTCGGCCGCGGCGACGGAAATGGTGGAAGCAATTCTGAAAGACAAGAAGAAAATTCTGCCCTGCGCCGCATACCTGCAAGGAGAGTATGGCATCAACGACCTTTATGTCGGCGTGCCGGTGAAGCTCGGCGCAAAAGGCATTGAGCAGATTATCGAGATCAAGCTGACGGCGGAAGAGAAGGCCGGGCTTGAGAAGAGCGTGGCGGCAGTAAAGGAGTTAGTCGGCGTAATCGGGGTTTAACCGACGGCGCATCCAAATCGCCTTAGCCGAGATTGAGAGCCTTCTTGATGGTGCCGCGCTCGTTCTGGATTTTTTCCTGCAGCAGTGTGATGGCGTAGATGAGTTGCTCGGGCCGGGGCGGGCAGCCAGGGACGTAAATGTCGACTGGGATGACCTGATTCACACTCTGAACCAGAGCGTAATTCTGGAACACGCCGCCGGAAGTGGCGCAGGCGCCCATGGAGATTACCCATTTGGGTTCGGGCATCTGCTCCCAGAGCAGGCGAATCACGGGCGCCATCTTGTTCGACACCCGCCCGGCGATGATCATCAGATCGCTCTGCCGCGGAGAGGGGCGAAAAACTTCGGCTCCGAAACGCGCGATGTCGAAGCGCGACGCGCCCATCGACATCATCTCGATGGCACAGCAGGCCAAGCCAAATGTCATGGGCCAGATCGAGCCTTTGCGCATCCAGTTCACGGCGGAATCGAGCGTGGAGAGCACCACGCCTTCGGGCGTGGGATTGCCGAAGGTCAGGTCCTTGACCGTGCGCTTGCCGTTTTCGGTGTCGATGTAGGGGCCGAAATTTAGTTCGGGGGCCATGAGGATATTCTAAACTAGCAAAGGCGTATCGCAGCGCTGGAAGCGCTGCGCCATCCAAAATCAGCGCGCCACCATGCTCCTACGGGTTGACCACGATCTTCCCAAACATCTGGCTCTTCTCCAGATACTCATGCGCGGCGCGGAGTTCGCTGAGTGGGAATGTGCGGTCGACCACCGGCTTCAGGCGGCCGGCGAAAACGTGGCGTAGCACTTCGTGGAGTTCGCCCATGGTGCCCATATATGAGCCAAGCAGGGTCAACTGGCGTGCGAACAGGTGGCGCAGATCGATGCCGACGATGGGACCTGTGGTGGCGCCGCAGGTGACCAGCGTGCCGCCGCTCTTGAGGGACTTCACACTCTCATCCCAGGTGGCGGCGCCGACGTGCTCGAGTACGATATCGACGCCTTCTTTGTTCGTGATCTTGCGGACTTCTTCGGAGATTTCTTGCTGATAGTGGTTGATGCCGAAATCGGCGCCGAGTTCGCGGCCTTTGGCCAGCTTGGTCTCGTCGCCGGCCGTGGTGATAACGCGGCAGTGGAAGAGTTTGGCGATTTGAATCGCCGCGATGCCTACGCCGGAGCTTGCGCCGAGCACAAGAACAGTCTGTCCTGGCCGGATGCCGGCGCGGCCGACCAGCATGTGCCACGCCGTGAGAAAAACCAGCGGCACGCTGGCGGCCTGATTAAAATCGAGCGCGTCGGGAATCGGGATTACGTTCGCGGCCGGCACGGCGATGAGTTCGCAATTGCCGCCATCCACCAGATTTCCCAGCGCGGTGAATTCGCGGCACTGGTTTTGCAATCCCGAGGCGCACTTCTCGCAGTGTCCGCAGTAATGCATGGGAGCGAGCAGCACGCGCTGGCCGGTCTTGAATCCGGTCACGTACTCGCCGATTTCGGCGATCTCGCCCGCGACATCGCTGCCAAGAATGTGCGGGAGCTTTACTCCGGGCAGCCCCTTGCGCACCCAGATGTCGAGATGATTCAGGGAACAGGCGCGCACGCGCACGAGAACCTGATCTTTGCGCGGCTGCGCATCGGCAACGTCTTCGTACGTCAAAACTTCCGGCCCACCGAATTGATGAATGCGGACTGCCTTCATAAGTGCGTTCTCCCCCGTTTATCTTTATCTGCGGCGCTACAAGCATACTTGCCCGTGTCAGAAATTCCCAATCCGGCATCGCGAGGGAAATTTCTTCCTCTGATCCCTCGTCTTAGTCAATCGTCAGCGTAGGACCTTATTGGGCAAGCTGCGGTCTAGAGGACGTTGCCAGTGGGTACTGGACACGGCTTGCCAGGCCGGTGAGTGGCCTTCATCAGCCACTGCGGTTCAACTCCGCCACCCTCTGTGTTCCACTCGCCGAAAAGTAAGCTTGACAATCAATCGGTGCCAGTTCACGATCAATGTGCTTGGCAATCCGTGTCTTACTTTAACTGGTTTAGTGCAAAGCCCCGGAGTGATGACCCTGGGGCTTTCGATTTTCCCTCGCGGTTTGACTCCTCCTGTTAACCGATTGATAATCAAGACTGCAAGTTGCTTCTGCCTGGCATGGACATCTACGAGCAAATCGTGCAACTTCGCCGCGAGGGACGCCGAGGCGCGGTCGCGACCATCGTAAACGTGCGCGGCTCGATCCCCTCGTTTAAGACGGCCAAGATGTTGGTGCGCGACGATGGGTCGATCGTGGGCACGATCGGCGGGGGTTGCGTAGAGGCTGACGTGTGGCAGGCGGCGCGGGAAGTGATGGAATCAGAGAAGCCCCGCACCCTCACATTCGATCTGAATCAGGATCCCAAATACGACACCGGGCTGGTCTGCGGGGAACTCTGGAAGTTTTTATCGAGCCGATTCTGCCTCCAGCGTTACTTTATGTATTCGGCGCAGGTCACGTTGCTGTAAACCTTTGTCGAGTTGCCGCAAGCGCTGGCTTTGACCTCATTGTCAGCGACGATCGATCCTCCTACGCGACCCAGGAACGTTTTCCTGAGGCTCGCGAAGTGCACGTGCTTGACTTTGATGAGGCCATGCAGAAGCTTGACCCCAACGAAGCTTCCTACATCGTGATCGTCACGCGCGGGCATCGCGACGACATGCGCATTCTGCGTTGGGCGGTGGGGACGCGAGCCCGCTATGTGGGGATGATTGGATCCAGGCGGAAGGTGATCGGGATCTTCAAGACGCTGCGGGAGGAGGGCGTGCCCGCACATTTATTCGAGCGGGTCCATGCCCCCATCGGACTCGACATTGGCGCGGTCACGCCGGAAGAAATTGCGGTTGCGATTACGGCGGAGCTGATTGCGGTTCGCCGGCACGCCGACGGCAAGCTACCGTACATGAGCTGGTTCCGAACGCCGGATTCAGAAGCGAGGGATGTAAAAGCTCCTGATGCAGAAACAGAAGCTGCGCCGGACGTGGCGGTCGAGGAGTAGGGCATTGTCTAGCAATCGGCGACCAGAAAGTCAGCAATTGTCATGCCTTCCTGCTATCTTCGCAGCATGACGCGCGCTTCCAGCTTCGTCGCCGTGATCCTCGCCGCCGGGGAGTCCTCACGCATGGGCCGGGACAAGGCCTTGCTCCCGTGGCCCCCGACGACGGCCGGGCAAGCGCCTTCGAGCGAGACCTTCCTTTCGGCTGCAATTCACTCTCTTACGCAGGCAACCGAGTTTGTAGTGGTGGTGGTGGGCAGGAATGAACCGCAGTTGGCGCCAATTATTTATGCGCGAGGAGCGTCTCTGGTTGTGAATCCAGATGCGGGGCGTGGGCAGTTCAGTTCGCTGCAAGTGGGCCTGCACGAAGTGCTCAATCGCGGTCGTGACGCTGCCATGATCACGCTGGTCGACCGGCCGCCGGTCCGCGCAGAAACCATCGACACGCTGCATGCTGCTTTCGAAGCTGCCGATCAGAATATCTGGGCGGTGGTCCCGGAGTTTTCCGGGAAGCATGGGCACCCTTATCTGGCGGGCCGCGAAATGATCGAGGCCTTCTTGCGGATACCGGCCACATCGACCGCCCGCGACGTTCGAACATGAACACCAGCAGAACATCCAATATGTCGCGGTGAATGACCCGATGGTCGCGTTGAATGTCAACACGCCGGAGGAGTATGCGGAGCTGGCACGGTTATTGTAGCGGCCGCGTCTAGTGTTTTAGTTCAGCCCCTTCTTTAGTCCCCCGGCGTTGCGCGTTTTCCGCGAAGCAAGTTATTGTCGAAGGGATGAACGTCGCATCCACATTTCTTCCCGCTACCAACGAATTCCTCGAATCGGTGTTCCGGCTGCGGCCGCAGGTTGCGGCCTTTGACTGCGATGGCACGCTCTGGGCAGGCGACGCCGGGGAGCGCTTTTTCGATTGGGAGCTGAGAGAGGGCAACATTGTTCCTGACGTACCGGTGCTCGCGATGCGCGAACGCTATGCGAACTACAAGCGCGGCGGAGTGGATGAAACCACGATGTGCGGCGAGATGGTGACCATGCATCAAGGGATTTCAGAAGAGAAACTGCTCAATGCCGCAGGGCGGTTCTTCGACCAGTTCTTTGCGGCGCAGATTTTTCCCGAAATGCGCGAACTGGTGCGGCGGCTGCAGGAAACCGGTTGCGAAGTCTGGGCTGTCTCTTCTTCGAACGAATGGGTGATCCGGGCCGGGATGAAGCACTTCGGCATACCGGAAAGCCGCATTCTTGCCGCCTCGGTCGAGGTCGAGAATGGCGTGGCTACGGATCGTTTGATCCGCGTGCCCTCGGGTTTGGGCAAGCCAGAGGCGCTGCGCGATGTGGTGAAAAAGAAGATTGATGCGGCCTTCGGCAACTCGCGCTGGGATGTAGAAATGCTGGCGATGGCGAAGCATGCTTTTGCCGTGAATCCGAATTCGGATCTGGAGGCCAAAGCGAGGGAGCGAGGCTGGCGGATATATTTTCCGGAAGACACAGGCGGGCGTCGGTAGCGCCCGTGTATGTAGATGGACATGCCTGTACGCGTCCGGGGAGCGGCATATTACGGAGAACGCCATTGAGTGAATCTACGCTGTGGAGGATTGTTAAGCGTGGCCTTCTCTGTGTAGGAATTTCCTTGGCCGTCCTGGTGGTCTTTGCCGTGGTTATTATTTTCGTGCCGCGCGTGCGGATTTCGGCTGTATGGGGTGGGCTCGCATTCTGGATCCCAGTCACTTTTTGGATAGCTGTCAAACCGTTGAGAAAATACTGGCGTTCGTTGACGCTTTGGTTGGCTGTCACAGGCCTGCTGGTGGTTCATTTGTTCGCATTTACAGCCATTCTACGAAGCTACCCGCATCGGCGTCCAATCTGGTTCGTGTTTACTGCGGCGGCGGAGGGCGTTCTTCTCTCAAGGATTTTAGGTGCGTTGTTAAGCCGCGAAGTGGACTAATGTGTGCAGCCTCGACTGAGCGGCTCGGTTAGCGGCAATGCGCGCCTGCCGCAAACAACTGCCAGGCGAGAATCTTAAGTCGGAGTTAGAGAAGGGTGCATCGCCAGCGGGCGAGCCGTGATAATCTCAGGGTTATTGGCTTGACCGTTGTTAGATCGTTCTTGGGTTGCTCCCTATTAGCTAGATCCTCGACGTCTGGAGGTGCGTGATGCGTGGGCTTCTGACAGTTTTTCTGATCTCAGGAATGGCGATGGGGCAGGCGGCGGAGGCTCCCAAGCCGCCGGCTGCGGCTGCGAGTAATGCACCTGCGGCAGCAACGGCGACCCCTGCGCCGGCTGCAGTGCCCCCTGCGGCTTCCAACGCAGTTCCTGTACCGGCTACCGATTCGAATGTGATTACGATTCCGGCAGGGACGAAGATTCCTTTGTCGCTGGCGCAGGCCATTTCGACCAAGAACGCGCGCGAGGGAGATGCAGTGTATGCGACCACGGCGTTCCCCTTTGTCATGAATGATCATGTAGTCATTCCCGCGGGGGCTTACATCCAGGGAACGATTTCGCACGTCGAGCGCGCGGGGCACGGCCACGGGCGGGCGGAGATGCTGATTCACTTTACGTCGATTATTTTTCCCAGCGGATATACCGTAATACTGCCAGGGTCGGTGCAGAACACGCCGGGGGCGGACAATAATTCAGTGAAGGACGACGAAGGAACGATTCAGCAGGACAAAGATACCGGGAAGAAGATAGAAGACGCAGCCAAGAACGGAACCTACGGAACCCTGGGAGGAGCGACCGCGGGCGGGTTGGCCGCGGGACTGAACGGGGCGCGTGTGGGCGCGGGCGTGGGCGCCGTAGCTGGGGTGGCGTGGGCGTTGCTAAAGCGCGGGCTGGATGTGAAGTTGGAAGTGGGAACGTCGATTGAAATGGAAATTCAGCGCCCGATCACAGTGGACGCGGGGCGTATTGCAACGTCCAAGGCTGGTTTGTAGGCGGCTAGTTGCGGCAAGAGCGAGAGCAGTTTCCTCAGCAGCCCTCAGCCCAGCGAGGAATGACACGAGAGTCTCAGGTTGACCTCCATCCATATGCCAAGATTGGTTTCTGCGTTATTGTGTTTGTTTTTCTTCGCGCCGATAAGTGGACTTGCTGACTCGGGCCTTCCTTATCCCTCTGGACCGTACGCTATTGGCCGTGTCACGTTTGCCTGGACCGATCCCTCACGTCTGGAAACCATGCCGGGAAATCACGGGGAACACCGCGAGTTGCTCGTGCATATTTACTATCCCAGGGATGCGTCGGCTCAGGGCGCAGCGGCGGCGTATTTCCCTCACCTGAAAGAGCAGGAAGCTTACGAGAATCAGCATTTTGGAAACTCGTTTTTTAAGAACACGTGGGGGCCGGCCTATGCGGCGTTATCCTCCACCACCCATGCCCTGGAAGGCGTGGATATGGCTCATGGCGGCGCGAAATTTCCGGTAGTCGTGTTTTCGCATGGCGGGGGTACTCCGGTTTTGTTTTACTCGGCAATGCTCGAGAGCCTCGCCAGCAACGGCTACGTCGTAGCTGCAGTCGAACATAGCTATGACGGGGACATGGTTGTTTTTCCCGATGGCCATATCGTTGAGCAAAGCGGATGGGATCGCGACCCGAAACGCTCTGCCCAGGAACGAATTCAGTTCCACCGCTCGCGGTACGAAGCGGGCGCAAAGGATGACAGCTTCGTTCTGGATCAACTGGCGAAACTAAATACGGGTGATAAGCGGTTCCGGGGACGCCTCAGCCTTGAGGAAGCCGCGGCCGTCGGCCACTCCCTGGGCGGTATGATTTCGATCTTCACCTGCAGTCATGATCGCCGATTCAAGGCCTGCGTGAATCTTGATGGTGGGCTCGACGATGGGGAGATTCATCCTGCAGTCTCGCAGCCCGCAGTTTCTCAGCCGATGATGGCGGTCTCCGGTGGATTACCGCCGCGCCGTGCGGGCGAGACGGAGGAAAAGTTCAAGGCCCGGGAATTAGGCTTCCGGCATGACCTGGAGTCTTTGGTGGCGGCCTATCAGCACGCGGTTTCCCCCGATGCGTGTGTCGCACTCATCTCGAGGCCCGGTTACAGTCATTTCAGTTATTTCGACATGCCGACGGCAGAGGTCACGGGACCGTGGGTTGCCACGCCTCAGGAATGGACGAGTAACAAGGAAGCCATCAACCGGCTCTTGTTTGGGTTTCTCCAGCAGAATCTCTTAGTCAGGAAAAATGCCCTGCAACGTGCGGCGGATGCGATCCCCGGCGTCAAGGTGCAGTCGCTGGCGATGCTCCGGCGAGAAACTGCCGCAACCCATACGCGCTAGAGTTCATTTCGGAAACCTAACTCCTAACGCCTCCGACTAACTCACTTCAAATTGAATAGCGCATTCACGTGCGCTGTGACAGTCACGTTTTGCGGAGAGAATTCCTCGGTGGGTGCGGGGGCTTCGGTTTTGTATGCGGCGGCCATCGCACGCATGCGCGGAACCGGCATGTGCTGGTTTTCAAAAGTGTCGACCGAGGCGTAGGAAAGCTCTCCTATAGTGCGGCCGCTGGCGCGGGCAAGGGCGTCGGCAGAATTGCGAGCACGACGGTAGGCGTCTTCGACAGCTTTGTTCTTGGCTTCGTCGATGGTTTCGAGAGTGTAGCTTAAAGTTTGGTTCTCGCTGACATTGGCCTCCGTCAATTGCTCGGTGATGGGGCCGATCTTGGAAAAATCTTTTAGCTTGAGAGTCACGTCAGTCGTCACGCGGTAGCCGATCAGCTTCTGGTTGCCATTGTTGTATTGGTACGCCGGTTGCACCGAGAAAAATCCGATGTTGGCGGCTTTGGGTTCGATGGCATTGGCGCGCAGGACCTGGCGGACCTGCTCAACTTGCTTGGAGGCTTGCTGGTAAGCGGTTTGGGAAGTGTTCTCCTGCGCGGAGATGTTGAATTGGAGGAGTGCAGTGTCGGGGGCGGTTTCGAATTTGCCGTCGGCGCCGACATAGACGGAATTCAGTTGCGCGCTTACGGCAGGGTGATCCTGAGCAAAAGCCGCGGTGGCGACGATGCAAAGAGCGAGAAGATGGAGTTTCATGGAGTGCCTCCTGATCGCTTTTCATTGTATGGTGCCACGCCGAGCGATCACCAGCTAGAACGCGGGGCTGGATCCGTCTTGCTGCGTGGTCGCGGTCTGGAAAGAATTAGTTGGCTCTGGCGCTGGCGGCGTAGTTGAAGGGGTAGTTCTGGCTGTTGATTTCGCGGCGTAAATCTTCAAAAATATCGTCGGGCATCTTCAGAAAGACCTGAACCACTTCGGGATCGAACTGGCGCCCGGCCCAGGCTGCGATCTCCTTGCGAGCCTCGGTGAGAGTGCGGGCTGGACGGTAGGGACGGTCGGAAATGATCGCGTCGAGAGTGTCTGCGACGGAGAATATCCGAGCGCCCAAAGGTATTTCAGGTCCCTTGAGACCCCGGGGATACCCGGAGCCATCGAAGTGCTCCTGGTGCGAATAAACGATGTCACAGGCTTCCGTGAGAAAGGGAATCTTCTTGAGCATCTGGTAGCCGTGATAGCAGTGCTCCTTCATGATGGCGCGCTCGTCATTATCGAGCTTGCCGGGCTTGCGCAGAATGTTATCGGGAATCGCCATTTTGCCGATGTCGTGGAGGAAAGCGCCGCGGGCGATGATGAGGATCTGTTCGCGTGGCACGCCCATGGCGCGGGCAATGGCAATGGTGAAGGCGGTGACGCGGCGGGAGTGGCCCTCGGTTTCGGCGTCTTTGAGGTCGAGTGCGTCGCCCAGGGCCTGCAGCGTGATGTCGTAGGAGCGCTCCAGATCGGCCATGGCGGCGCGAAGTTCGTCGGTGCGAGCTTTCACCAAAGCTTCCAGATTGGTTTGATAGGTGCGGTTCTCCACCTTAAGGCGGCGATTCTCGAGCGCGCGGCCCACTGCATTCAGCAACTGTTCGCGCTCAAATGGTTTCAGCAGGTAGTCGTAGGCGCCATTGCGAATGGCAGCCAGCGCCACGGAAATGTCGTGAACGGCGGTCACCATCACGACCGGCATGTCGGGAAACTTCTCTTTAGTGCGCTCGAGCAGGCCGATGCCATCGAGGTCGGCCATCATCAAGTCAGAAAGCATGAGTTCGAATTGCTCGCCTGATTCGAGTAGGGCAAGCGCCTCAAGGCCAGAGCCAGCCTGCTTCCAGGTATAGCCCGCAGCCGCAAGAATGGCGCAGACGATCTCGCGGATGGCTTCTTCGTCGTCGACTACGAGAATGCGGTCAGGCATGTGTGTCCCAAGGGTACTATCGGCGATTTTACGCCTGCCGTCAGGTGCCGAAAGTAACCAGAGAGGTCCGGAAAGCGCAGCTCCAAACTCCCAAAGCGTGGTATTGAAAAGCAGGGCATATTCCGTCTGCGCAAGCTAAGTACGCGTGCCTGACAATAATGAACGCTTCGCTTTGGACATTTTGGAGCACCACCGCACAGCCCGCGCTTGCCGGGCTGAACGCCGGGGAGTGGACGCTGCTCATTGTGGCCGCATCCCTCCTGATGGTGGGGTTCGCTCTGCGGGAGCGGTGTCTTCTGATATGGACGGCGGGCTGGGCCTTGCTGGCAGCTTCGCGGCTGGCAGCTTTGCACGGGGCGGCAATGGGGATTCCGCAACCCTTAGTGCCGGCGGTGGAACAGGCTGCTTTTGTGCTGGCCGTGGGACTGTTTGCGGGCGGAGTCTTCGTTTATATCCGGGAACGGAACTTAATATTCCCGCTGGCTGCAATCGCAGTGAGCGTGGCGGGTTTTGCCGTGGTGCGAGTGGTGCTGTGGCCGGAGTCTTTGCCGTTGCGCGTGGCTTTGGAAGTTTCCTACCTGATTATTTCTCTGGTCGCGGGAGTTGCGTTGGTAAGCGCCCGGCGCGGCCGTTGGGAATTCGGGCCGTGGTTGCTGGCCGCGTGTCTGCTGGCGCAGCGCCTGAGCTGGGCGCCTCTCACCAGCCAGATTCCGGCGAAAGCTTTTGTGGTGTTCGATGCGCTGCTCGGGCTGAGCATGCTGCTGATCGGTTTTGGCGAAGCGCGCGCGCGCGGTCGACGATTGAAGATGATGGAGGCGTTGACCGAGAGCATTGTGCTGGCGCAACAACAGGACGGAATAATCGAAGCCGCACTGGAAGAATTGCAGCGGCTGACAAGGAGCAAAGCGGCATGGTTCCGTTTGATTGAGAGTGGAAGCCTGGTGGCGACACACGCAGTGGGGGTGTCGCAGGACTTTTTGCGAGAAGCCGGCAATGCGGAGTTGAGCGAAAAAGTGTCGCAAATGCTGGCGCGCGGCAACGCGGTGACGGCGAACCGGGGCGCAGCCGAGCCGGAAAATGCGAAAGTGCTGAAGTCGGAAAGATTGTCATATGCAGTGATGGTGCCGGTGCTCGGGAAAAAAGCGGCAATCGGGCTGCTGGTTCTAGGCTGCGCCAGCGCGAGGAAACCTTCGGTCGAAGAGCTGGAATTTCTCGAGACCTGTGGCCAACAGTTGGGGATCGCGATTGAGAACTTCCGTCTTCTGGAACAGACTTTGCGCTCGCAACGGCAGTGGCGCAACACATTTGACTCGGTCAACGACATCATTTTGGCGCACGACTCGGAATATCGCATTCTCAAAGCCAATCAGACTTTGTTGGAACAGATCGAAATGGCGTCTGCAGACGTGATTGGCAGCACATGCGAGTCGGTATTACCGCACGGCCTGGGCGAGTGGTCGGGTTGCCCGTACTGCGGGCGCGGAGACGAGGAAGTCACGGAAGGCGCAGACCTGTGCTTCGGTGGATTTTCGACAGTCTCGACTTCCTCTTACACGGAACAAGGGAACAAGCAGAAGGGCACTATACACATTGTCCGCGACATCACGGAGCGGCGCTCCGCGGAGGAAAAATACCGGCTTCTATTCGAGCAGGTGCAGGAAGGCGTTTACGTAGCTTCGCCGCGAGGCCGGTTGCTCGACTGCAACGACGCGTTTGTGCGCATGCTTGGCTATGAAAAGCGCGATGAGTTGATGGCGCTGAATCTGGATGAAGATATTCGTATCGATGCGGGCCAGCGCGAGGCGTTCCGCCAGAGCATCACGGAGCAAAATTGCGCCCGCAATCGGGAAGCGACAATGCGCCGCAAGAACGGGACGCTGCTGCTCGCGGTCGAGAGCAGCTTTGCGAGCCGGGATGCGGCAGGACGCGTAGAACGATTTCAGGGCTTTGTTCTGGACGTAACTGAAAAGCGGCGTGCGGAAGACGAAATGCGGCGGCGCAACCGCGAACTGAATGCGCTGAACGCAATGGCAGTCGTGGCGACGCAGTCTTTCGATTTGGATGAAATTCTGAACCTTACGCTGCGGCAGGTGGTTTCGCTGTTTGGCGCGGAGAGAGGCGCGGTCTATCTTTCGGATTCCGATGCTCCAACCTTCCGGCGCCGAGCGGCATGGGGGCCGAACAGTCGCGACAAAGCGCGTCCCGCGGAAATCAGTTTTGCGGAGGGCTTCGGAGATCTGGTCATGCGCTCCCGTGCGGAGGTGATCACGGCCGAGTATTTACCGCATCTGACGGGAGCGGTAGCGGACTTCGTTCGCTCCGACAGCGATAACTCGTGGCTCTGGGTGCTGTTCTGGGGCAAAGATAAGCCGATCGGCATCATGGGATTGAGCAGCTACGCGGAGCATGAATACTCGATCGGGGAAGAAAACCTGCTGGTAGCGATCAGCCGCCAGTTGGCTACCACAATCGAAAAAGTTCGTCTCTACGAAGAAACCTGCAAAGCCTACGAAGATCTGCGGCGCACCCAGGAGCAGCTCCTGCAGAGCGAGAAAATGTCGGCCGTGGGGCAGCTCATTGCGGGCGTGGCCCACGAATTGAACAATCCACTGACCGCAATTCTAGGTTATGCGCAGCTGCTCGAAAGCGAAGGGCTGAACGAGCGCGCGACCGATTACGTAGGCAAGATGTTCAAGCAGGCGCAACGGACGCACCGGGTGGTGCAGAACCTGCTGTCGTTTGCGCGGCAGAGAAAGCCAGAGCGCGCGGAGGTGGATGTCCGGCACGTTTTGGAAGAAACGCTGGCCTTGCGTGATTACGATCTCAAAGTGAATCACATTGCTGTGGAAAAAGATCTGGGCGCTGAGGCGGCGATGGTGGTGGCCGATCCGCACCAGATCGAGCAAGTGTTTCTGAACATCCTCAACAATGCGGTAGATGCCGTGCTCGAGACTGGACGGTCAGGAAAGTTGAAGATCCGCGTCTGTTCCGAGAAGGGCAACATTTGCGCGCAGTTTGCCGATGATGGCCCGGGGTTCAAAGATGCCAAGAGAATTTTCGATCCGTTCTATACGACCAAGGGCATCGGGAAGGGAACAGGCCTGGGCTTGAGCATCTGCTACGGAATTGTGAAGGAGCATGGCGGAGACATCACGGCGCACAATGCCGTGGAAGGCGGGGCGGTGATCGAAGTACGGCTGCCGACGGCAGCCGCGGCAACCGGAGTCGTCGTAGAACCGGAGCCGGTTGCCGCGTCGAAGCGCGAAGGCGCAATTCAGGGCCGCGTGCTGCTGGTGGAGGAAGAAGAAGCGGTGCTCGAGTTTGAGCGAGATGTGCTGACCGGCGCCGGAGCCAATGTGGTGACCGCGAAGCGCAGCTCCGATGTGAAGACCGCGTTACTCGCCGAGCCATTTGACGCCGTGATTATGAGCGGCAAGATGCCTGCAGACTGGAACGCGAAAGAAGCCTACGCGTGGGTTCAGCAGAATTGTCCGCAGATGGAAAAGCATGTGCTGTTTACATTTTCCAACGGCGTCGAGCAGGGCGACGAACGGGCCTTTCTGCAGGAGAACAGTGTTCCCTACCTGGTGAAACCTTTCGAAGTGAAAGAGTTGATCGCGCAGGCCAGGCGCTTGCTGCAGAAGGCGCAGGCCGCGACCGTATAGCCGAGGGGCCGCAGTAGCTGAAATTCCAATCAGGACCAGCGCCTTCATCGCGGCGCCAAACTCAAAAGCTAAGTCACAGTTGCCTGCGGAGGCTTTTCACCAATTGGCGAAGAGCTTTGTCGTTGCGTCGGTACCAGCGCCACTGTCCTTGTTTAGCAGCATCGACGAGGCCGGCCTTGGTGAGGATGGCCATGTGATGCGAGATGGTGGGTTGGGAGAGATGCACGCGCGCTTCGATATCGCCGGCGCATAGGCCCGATTTCCCGCCCGGAGCGCTGCTGGAGGCGACCTGCTGTTTGAGGGACAAGAGAATACGCCGGCGAGTGGGATCGGCAATCGCGTGGAGGCGTTGATCGAGAGATGCTGGCGATGCGGTCATGATGGATCAGGAATAGTCGTTAAATTGATAGCTGTCAATATGCAAAGAAGAGGGACGACCGGGCAATCCAATGCGCGGTTGATAATCCAGAAACACTTACGCCCGCTTTCGCGGGGCGCGCATCCACTGGATGCGGGTGAATTCGAGGAAGCGCACGTCGCTATCGGGCAGGGCGCAATTGGATGGATCGAGTTGTGGTGTAAGAGTGCCGCCACGAATCCAGTATCCGGTCTCGTCGCGCTTGAGGACGGTGGAGTCAAGTGGATCCATGCCGTGCAGCTTGAAGATGACACGGCGATTCAAGAGGGGATCAAGCTTCATGGAGACGTTCGATTCTTCAGTTCTTACTTTTCCAGTTCTTACTTTTTCAGGATCGGGCTGTAACCGTCGTTGATGAGGCGGGAGCGCATGGCTTCCGCGTCCTTGATGTCGGTAAAGGGGCCGACCTGCACGCGAAACAGCTTGTCGGTGGTGGAGTTGGCGGCGACGAAGGCGGGATAGGTTTTTTTCTTGAGGGCGTCGACCAGGGCCTGGGCGTCATCCTGCTTGCTGACGGCTGCGACTTGCACGAAATAACCGGAACTGGGGAGCGTGGCCAGAGGATCGGGCGAATTGCTGCCTGGCAACGGCTGGGGCGGGGCGGACGCAGCCGAAGTAGCATCGCTGGGCGCAGATTGTGCTGGACTCGATGCAGTGCCGGTCGGTGTGTCAGATGTAGTCGGGGTCAGTTGCGCGTTTGCGTCCTTCTGTTCGACAGCTTTGTAAAAACCCATCGCAGGAGCAGGTTCGGCTGCGCCTGCAGGCTTGGGGCCGTTGGGCGCGGTGGACGACGGGGCTGCGGTCAGAGCGAATCCGGTGTCGGACTTGCGTCCCAGCGTATAGCCTAATGCGAAAAAAACGGCGCATACAATTACCAGGCCGAAGAAAAGGCCCAGCAGCTTCGCGGTGCCCAGTGTGATTTCAGTGTCTGGTGAGGAATCCATCGTAAGTGTGTACCTCGGAGGCCAATGCCCCGCTTACCGCACCTCTCTTATCTCTTGTCGCAGCGCTGAACCGCTTTGCCACCCAAGAGTCTTCACTGACAATCGCCCCCAATCTATGCCGCTTTGTCGTCGCCCTTGGCCAGCAACTTCTGCAGTCCCGAGAAGAAGTCCACGGGGACAGGGAAGATGACCGTGGTATTTTTCTCCACGCCAATTTCAGTCAGGGTCTGCAGGTAGCGCAGTTGCACGCTGACGGGTTCGGTGGCCAGCAGGTGGGCGGCATCCACCAGTCGCTGCGCGGCGGAGAACTCGCCCTCAGCGTGAATAATCTTGGAACGCTTTTCGCGCTCCGCTTCGGCTTGTTTGGCCATGGCGCGCAGCATGGATTCAGGCATATCGACTTGCTTGACCTCCACATTCGTGACTTTTACTCCCCACGGGGAAGTGTGCTGGTCGAGAATGCTCTGCAGGCGAAGATTGATTTTTTCGCGGTGCGAGAGCAGTTCGTCGAGTTCCTGCTCGCCCAGCACGGAGCGCAGCGTGGTCTGGGCGAATTGCGAGGTCTGGTACACGTAGTTGGAGACTTCCACGACGGCCTTGTTGGGATCGATCACGCGCAAAAAAATGACGGCGTTTACTTTGAGCGTGACATTGTCCCGGGTAATGATGTCCTGGGGCGGCACTTCGAGAGCTTCCTGGCGAAGCGAGACGCGGACCAGGCGATCAATGGGCACGAACACCAGAATCACTCCCGGACCCTTGGCTGTAGTTAAAAGGCGGCCGAGGCGGAAGATGACGCCGCGTTCATACTCAGCCAGAATCTTGATGGAGCTGAGCAGGTAGATCGCGATAATGACGAGAACGATTGTGCCGAAGCCGAACGTAAGTCCTTCCATATGCTTCTACTGCCTCCACTGCGCCACAGACAAGTGCCGCTCAGCCGGATTGTAACGCTAATAGAGTAGAGCGGGAGTGGAATTCGGAGACCGGTAGTTGCTCGCGCTGGTGCACCGAACGGCGCTGGCCCCTTGAAGACGTTCAGGAAAGAGCCTGCGCTGGAGTGGTTCGGATCGCGGGCAGCGGGTCGACTTGAAGCATAAGGCCGTCAATACGGCTTACGACGACGGATTCGCCGACAGCGACGCTCGCAGAGGAAACCGCGTCCCAGAGTTCGCCGTGGACGAAAACTTTACCGCGCGGGGAGAGTGGAGTTTGCGCGATCCCGGTCTCGCCAATGATCCCTTGAGCGCCCGAGACCAGTTTGTTGCGGCGAGCTTTGACAGCGATTGTCATCAGGAACGCCGTGATCAGGCCGAGGGGGATGCTGACGGCGAGGGCGGTGAGCAGGTGGACGCGCATTTCCGGGATGGGCGAATCGACGAGCAGCAGGCCGCCGAGAGTAAGCAGAGCGATTCCGCCGATGGTGAGCACGCCGTGGCTGGCAAACTTCGCCTCAGCGGCGAAAAGGGCAAATGCGGCAAGAATCAGGCCCAGCGCGGCAAAGCGCGTGGGCAGCAAATTCAGCGCAAACGCTGCCAGCAGGATAAAGACCACGCCCACGGTTCCGGGAACCACGGCGCCGGGATGGTTGAATTCGGCATAAAGCGCGAGCGCGCCGACGGCCAGCAAAATGAATGCAATGTTTGGATCCATCAGGTAGTCGAGGATCGCTTCTTTCAGCGTGAGGCCGAACGGCACAACGGAATCGCCGGAGAGTTTAAGCGTGACCTCCTGCCCATTGAAGCGCTTAAAGCTCTTGCCTTCCATCTGGCGAAACAGGTCTTCCTGGCTCGAAGCCACATAGTCGATGAGATGCTGCGAGAGCGCCTCCTGTTCGGTGAATGACTTCGACTCGCGCACGGCGCTCTCGGCGATTTCGACATTACGCCCGCGACGGGAGACGACCGAGCGCATGAGGGCGGCGGTATCATTCTCAATTTTGCGATTCATCTCGTCGTCAACCTTAGGCGCGAGCGGGCCTATCAAGACGGGATGCGCGGCACCGGCATTGGTTCCCGGAGCCATGGCTGCGACGTCGGCGGTTTCGAGAATAAAGATTCCCGCCGAACCGGCACGGCTTCCGCTGGGCGCCACATAGACGATCACTGGAACCTGCGATGCGGTGATTTTCTCGATGATGTGGCGCGTGGATTCAACCAGGCCACCGGGAGTGTTGATCTCGATCAAAATTGCCTGGGCGTGGCGGCGCTGGGCTTCGTCGATAGCGCGTGCGATGTATTCCTCGGTGATGGGCTGAATCGTATCGTTAACGACGATCTTGAGGACTTCGGCGAAAGAGACAGAGCTGAGAATGAGGGCCGTTACCAGGCCGAAGATAATTCGCGAAATTGGATTGCTTTTCATGAGTTGCCCGAGAATACAAGAATACTCCTACTCTTCATTTGTGAGTTGCAGCAGAGCTTTCTTCGGCCTCCCGACAACTGGGGCTCTCAGGCGCTTCGCTCCAACCGGGAAGAGTTGTGCTTCCGGTGATGAGGCGCGCGCCGCGTTCGTAGGTGAAATACGACCACGCCCACTGGATAAGAACCAGCATACGGTTGCGAAAACCGACGAGAAAAAGAATGTGGACGAACAGCCAAGCCAGCCAGGCGATGAAGCCGGAGATGTGGATCTTGCCAAACTGGGCGATTGCGGCGGAGCGGCCGATGGTGGCGAGGCTGCCTTTGTCGTGGTAGTGGAAAGCAGGGCGGGACGTGGCGCCGTCGTGGCGGCTGATTTCCCGGCGAATGATTTTTGCGACGAAGCGGCCTTGCTGGATGGCGACAGGTGCCAGACCGGGCAGGGGTTTTCCGGATTCGTCTTTTAACGCAGCCAGGTCTCCAATGACAAAAACTTCAGGATGTCCGGGAAGGCTGAGATCGGGATTGACGGGCACGCGTCCGGCGCGGTCAGTGGGCACGCCGAGTTCCTTGCCCAACGGCGAAGCGGCCACCCCCGCGGCCCACAGGATGACGGATGCGCCCATCCGGGTACCACTCATATAAATGGCGCCAGGTTCGATTTTCGTGACCATCGCCGACGTAAGCACTTCCACGCCTAGGCGCTGGAGTTGCTCCAGAGCGCTGCGCGAGAGGTCCTCGGGATAGGCGGGTAGCACATGCGGGCCGCCCTCTATGAGGTGAATGCGAGCGCTGCGCGGGTCGATGGCACGAAAATCGTGAGCCAGAGAATGGCGGCAGATTTCGGCAAGGGTCCCGGCCAGTTCCACTCCGGTGGGGCCGCCGCCGACCACCACGAAATTCAACGGGTCACACGATTCTCCGGCGGAAGCCCTGCGCTCGGCGAGTTCGAAGGCGAGCAGGACGCGGCGGCGGATTTCGAGCGCGTCTTCTATGGTCTTGAGACCGGGTGCCAAGCTTTGCCATTCGTCGTGGCCGAAGTAGGCGTGGCTGGCGCCGGCAGTCACGATCAGGGAATCGTAAGGGATTTCCCGTCTTTCTTCTTGACCGGCGATTTGCACCACGCGGCGTTCGAGATCGAAGCCAGTGACTTCGGCCATGAGCACTTCGACGTTCTGGTGACCGCTCAGAATCGAACGGATGGGCGCGGCGATTTCTCCGGGCGAAAGTCCCGCAGTGGCAACCTGGTAGAGCAACGGCTGGAAGGTGTGATAATT
This sequence comes from uncultured Acidobacteriaceae bacterium, assembly GCA_963784085.1. GTDB lineage: Bacteria > Acidobacteriota > Terriglobia > Terriglobales > Acidobacteriaceae > Sulfotelmatobacter. Next base: position 106,659 of record CAWAQH010000028.1, read on the forward strand.
TTTCCGGTCGATTACAGTGACGTTCAGGGGCGCGCCCGCCAGCGCCTGGGCCGCGTTGAGGCCGCCGAAGCCGGCTCCGACGATCACGATACGATGTGCGAATTGGTTTGCGGTCTTGCTGTTCATAGTCCCGCTCTATAAGATTCAGCGCGATGGCAAATGGTTCCATAAGATCAGCGGCAGAACCGCATCCCGTGTGGGTGCGCTGGCTGCTGCCCTCGGTTAGCGATGCAATTTTCGGGGCGCTAATGGGCGTTTTGACGCTAACCGCGCTCTCCACGCGGCTGTTGGGTGATGCTGGAATTGGCTGGCACATTCGGACCGGGCAGCTGATTCTGGCGACGCATGCTGTGCCCCGCATCGATCCGTTTTCCGCGAGCATGAGCGGGCAGCCCTGGTTCGCGTGGGAGTGGCTGTACGACCTGAAAGTTGGATGGCTGGAGCGCGTGGCGGGACTGAACGGCGTGGTCGTTTTTACCGCTGCGACTATCGCGCTGACGTTTGCCTGGGCGTTTCGGCTGTTGCTGCAACGGAAGACGAATCTATTCGCGGCGCTGGCCCTCACGCTGCTCGCAGCTTCTGCCTCCATGATCCATTTTTTGGCTCGGCCGCACGTGGTGAGTTGGCTGTTTACGGTGGCCTGGTTTTGGATGTTGGAATCGTCAGAGGGAAACCTCGACACGCAAGCCCCGGCGCAACCCAGTACGCAATCCAAGACAGTCCCTGGGAGACGCCGGCTGTTATGGTGCCTGCCTGTTCTGATGCTGCTGTGGGTGAATGTCCACGGTGGGTTTCTGGTTGGCTTCGCACTGCTGGCGATCTACTGGTTCGGCGCGGTTTGGGTGTGGCTGAGGCCCGCGGGCGATCGATGGGAAGAGATTTTGCGCCAGATTCGGGCCGGGCAACGCGCACGGCAACTGGCTCTAATCGGAATTCTGTGCGCAGCCGCAACCGCTGTGAATCCCTATGGGTTCAAGTTGCATGTACACATCTATCGCTATCTTTCCAATCGTTTTCTGATGGATCACATCGACGAGTTTCAGTCTCCAAACTTCCACTACGTTGCGCAAAAATGTTTCGCCGGAGTGCTGCTGCTGACGCTCGTAGCCCTGGTTACAAAAAGGCGGAAAGCCAGCGTGAGCCACGGGTTGGTGCTGCTGCTGGCGATCTATTCCGGACTGTATGCGTCGAGGAACATACCGGTATCGTCATTGTTATTGATCCTGGTGATCGGCCCATGGTTGTCGGATGCGCTCGAGAGATACGCGGGGAGATACGGAGAGCAACGCGCGACGGGCCCAGGGAGTGACCCTGCACCGGAAGGGTTCCTGGGGCGGATGCAGGCGATTGAACTGGCCGCGCGAGGTCATCTGTGGCCGCTCGCGGCGATCCTACTCGCCGGCTGGATTGCGGCGCATGGCGGCAGCGTGGGCGCCACGCGGTTGATGGACGCGCATTTTGATGCCAAGCGGTTTCCCGTTGCGGCTGTCGATTATCTCGAGGCGCATGAATTGCAGGGGCCGGTGGTCAGTTCCGATTCATGGGGCGGCTATCTTATTTACCGGCTTTATCCGCGAATGCGGATGGTAGTCGACGACCGGCATGATTTCTATGGTGACGAGTTCCTGAAGTCTTACTTGAAGATGGTGCAGGTGGAGCGGGGCTGGCAGGATTTTCTGAAGCAGAGCAACGCGCGCTGCGTGATCGTGCCCAGGCAGTCGGCCCTATCCAATATCCTCGAGGAAACCGCGGGCTGGCAGCCGGTTTACAGCGATGACGCAGCGGTCGTGTTCATACGGTCGGCAGCGGTGATCGAACCCAAGTTGCAAATCCGTTCACATTGACATGGTCCAGTTTCCACGATATGTTTGGCGGCACGGTTCTACTACCGTGCATCGTTGAAGCCCGCGAATGTTCTGCCATTCAGGGTAAAACTCTGCGTAGACCATTCTTCGTATCCGAGGACAAAATCCCGATGAATCGAATTCTCTTTGGTTTTGGCAAGGAAAAGTTAGTTTTCACCTGCCTGGTAGGGCTAAGCCTTTTCGGTGCGGCGGCCGCTGCGTCCGCGCAAGTAGAGTCCGCAGTCACTTTGACAGAGATCAGTTCCGACACATTCACGGTTCCGCCGGGCCAGCACGCTACGGAAGTTGAGCCGCATGTGCTGGCCAATGGTTCGACCCTGGTGTCGGCATTTCAGACCGGACGGATTTCTCCCGGAGGCGCGACCGCGATTGGCTGGGCCACTTCCACCGACGGCGGCACCACCTGGACCCACGGGTTTCTGCCCGGCTTGACCACAGGAAACGGCAGCGGCCCTTACAGCGCGGCCAGCGATCCTGCGGTGGCGTATGACGCCAAGCACGGCGTGTGGATGATCGCGAGCTTGCCCATCTCGGATACTTCCGAGACTCCGGCTGTGGTTGTGAGCCGGTCCACTGACGGCGGGTTTACCTGGAATAATCCGGTGAATGTGGGTCCGGATGTGCCCAGTTCCGACAAGAACTGGATCGTATGCGACAGCTACTCGACCAGCCCGTATTACGGCAACTGCTACATGGAGTGGGACAATCCCGATGCCGGCGACCAGATCCTGATGAGCACATCGAGCGATGGAGGCTTGACTTGGGGGGCGGCGACCAAGACGGCCAATGGTTCGACTGGCATTGGCGGGCAACCGCTGGTGCAGCCCAACGGCACCGTGGTGGTGCCGATCGAAACATTTAATATGTCTGCCTTCACATCGACCAACGGAGGCGTGAGCTGGTCGGCTCCGGTCACGATCTCAAGTATTCAAAGCCACACCGAAGCGGGCGGCTTTCGCAGCGGTCCGCTGCCCTCGGCCGCCGTGGATGGGGCCGGCACGGTATGGGTGGTGTGGGAGGATTGCCGTTTTCGCAGCAAGTGCTCGACCAACGATCTGGTTTACAGCACTTCCAGCAACGGCACCACATGGTCAGCGGTGACGCGCGTTCCCATCGATTCCACAGTCAGCACCGTGGACCACTTCATTCCTGGAATCGGCATCGACCCAACGACTTCAGGCGCAACCGCGCACGTTGCAATCCATTATTACTTTTATATTTCGAGTAGTTGCACGGTCTCGACCTGCAAGCTTTTCGTGGGCTACATTTCCTCCGGCAACGGCGGCACCACCTGGAACCTGTTCAAGAGGCTGGCTGGGCCGATGCAACTGAAATGGCTGCCCAACTCGCAGAACGGCCTGATGGTCGGTGACTACATTGCCACAGTTTTTAACAGCGGCGTTCCGCATGGAGTGTTTGCGATCGCCAATGCTAAATCGGGGGCTGCGTTCCGAGAGGCCATGTATACGGCGCAGAACCTCACGGCAGACGAACGGGGTCCGCAGTTCTCTTCGGCAGGGGACAAGCCGCTGCATCATCTCTCCGATCCGATTGAGAAAGAGAGTCCTGAGAAAGGCGTGATCCACCCGCCCTCGAAGCGGGCAAAAAAGAAGTAGATCTAGATAAGGATCTCAAGGTTGAAGCGGGCCGCCGACATAAATTGGCGGCCTTTTTTCGTCAGGTCTTGGCTTTTCGCCGGAAGCCAAAGACTAAGAGCCAGGGACCAAGAGCCACAAGCTTTCCTGATAAACTTTCTGCGTGCCCCGGCCTACTCATCTCGAATGCACACGGTGCGGGGAAAGCTATCCCGCCGACCGTCCGCAGACAGTCTGCGCCAAGGATGGCGGCATCCTTTACGCGCGCTACGATCTGGATGGCATCCGGAACAGTTTCTCGCCCGCGTCTCTGCTGCCGCTCGCACCCACCATGTGGAGGTATGACGCGGTCCTTCCGGAGGCCAAGCCCGTCACACTCGGTGAAGGCTTTACTCCCATGCTGGCAAGCCGTGAGTATCCGAATGTTTTCATTAAAGATGAAGGCTTGAATCCGACCGGCTCGTTCAAGGCGCGCGGGCTCTCCGCCGCCGTAACGATGGCGCGCCATTTCGGACTGAAGAAACTGGCGATTCCATCCGCCGGAAACGCAGCCTCCGCCATGGCTGCCTACGCTGCCGCCGCGGACATCGAAGCGCACACTTTCATGCCCAGGGATGTGCCGATGGCGAACCGCATCGAGTGCCAGTACCTACGGAGCCCATGTCACACTGGTCGATGGGCTGATCTCCGACTGCGCCCGCAAGATTGCCGAGCTGAAAGAAAAACCCGCGTGGGCCAAGGAGGGATGGTTCGACGTTTCCACTACGAAAGAGCCTTATCGCGTGGAAGGTAAGAAGACGATGGGCTACGAAGTCGCTGAGCAACTGGGATGGAAGCTTCCGCAGGGCATTATCTATCCGACTGGCGGCGGCGTGGGCTTGCTCGGCATGTGGAAGGCTTTCGATGAACTGGAAAAGCTTGGTTTTATCGGCCCCGAGCGGCCGAATATGATCAGCGTGCAGTCTGCAGGATGCGCGCCGATTGTTAAAGCATGGGATGAAGGCCGGCCGGCGGCGGAGATATGGCCGAATGCTTCAACTTTAGCCGCGGGCTTGCGCGTGCCAAAGCCGTACGGCGACTATCTGATTCTCGACATTCTCAAGAAAAGCGGAGGCCTGGCGGTCGCCGCTACCGACCCGGAAATTCTCGAGGCCACCCGCCACTGGGCGGAGGTCGAAGGCGTTTTTGCCGCGCCCGAGGGAGCGGCCTCGCTGGTGGCATACCAGAAACTGTTGGCCAGCGAGTTTTTCAGCGAAGACGATACGGTCGTGTTGTTCAACACCGGCTCGGGCCTGAAATATTTGGATGTGCTCGATACGAAGCAGGCACAGGCTGCGCCGCCGGCATCTCGAGCGATTGCGGGGATTATCGGGCCGTACTAGGGAGTCCGATTACTCTGGCGGCCACTCATACGGGAACAGTTTTCCGGCTTCCTCTGGAGCTACCTTCACGCCAAGAATCTCTGCCGCACGGCTCAGCACTGGATCGCGACCGCCCGATAAATCCTGAGCACTCTGGAGCAGGACCACATCTGGGGTTACACCCGTGTGCTCCAGGCTCTTTCCGTCCGCCATAATCAGATTCCATTCGGTGATGGATGCTCCATAAAAAACGACGGTTCCGAAACCCAGGTGCTCATCATAATGTCTCGCTTCCATCACGCTGCCCGAAGTATGATCGCCGATCACCACCCCGCGCTTCTCCAGCTGTATAACCCGCGCGAACAGCTCGGCAGCCGACGCTGATTTTGAATCCGTCAGCACCACTAGTTTTCCCGTGAAAGGGTTATGCAGCGGCTTGGCCACCTCGGCCTTGGTCTCCTTCCTTCCCATGCGGTCCGCGATCTTGACTTCCTTATCAAACATTCCACCTACCAGGTATTTGAGCGTCTCGACACTGCCACCGGGATTGCCCCGAAGGTCCACAATCAGATTTTGATGTTTGCGAGCCTTCCCGATCATCTCCTCTACGTCCAGTACCGAAAAACTGAACTCCGGTACCTTAAGAATCAACAGCGCGTCCCCATACTCCGCGTACCGGGCGCGCATGAAGTGTTCTCCGTTTTCCAGCTTGCGCACGGCTTCCCAACCGTCGAAGCTATTTGTGTAATCGACCCTGCCTTTGTCTTGGTGAACAACGGCTGCCACATCGACTTTGCGCTGGCCTCCCGACAGGTCCTGTAGGCTCAAGCGAAGGCCGGGTTGCGGCCGGAGCACAGAAAATACGTACTGCATCTTCCACAGGGTGTCGCGGCTAACGCTATAGCCGTTTATGGTGAGGATTTCGTCGCCCGGTTTCACACCTGCTTCTTCGGCGTGGCTTTGCGGGCGCACTCGCGTAACAAAGCAGCGGTCGCCGATCATCTGATATTGGAATCCGTAATTTGCTCGAACTACGAGTCTGGGAGGCAAGAAGAATGTATGGGAGTCGTTTAGCGCATCCAATGCAGCGGCGATATGCGATAGAGACATATCGAGCGAGGACGCCTTCGCGATCTTTGACTTGGCCTGCTCGAGGACCGTCTCCCAGTTCAGTCCGTGAAATTGAGGATCGTAATAGTGCTGCCGCACTTCGTCGCCGATGACCTTCAGCATCTCCTGCGCTCGGTCCCGATCATAGTTTGAGATTTGCGGTTGTTGGGCTGCAACCGGAAGCGTTAGTACGATGAGAGCAAGGAAGTAGAGTGCACGTCGGAACCTTTTCATGACCTGTCACCTCATTGTCAAACTGTGCTAACTACCGCTTCTGCGCGGAATCGGCTTGTAGAACTCGATCAGGAGAAGGCTTTGTTTCGAAACTCCATCTCGACTTGTGCCAGATTCTCTGGCCGACCGAGATCGCGCCAATAATATTCATCGTCTCTGAACGCCACGATATTCTCTCCCTCAGCCGCAAGACGCAAATAGGAGGTAATGATGGAGAAAGCGCCTTCCTCCGTCATCATCGCAAACATCCGTGGCGAAATAACATGAATGCCGGAAAAGGCCAGCGCCTGCACCTGCTGAGAAGGTCGCACCATCTCAGGTAATCCGTCGCGCCCCGAACGCCGCCCGCACAGTTCAAGCTGGAGTCGAACAGCAGGTACCGGGAAGTCTCGCGCTCTTGCACCGCGAGAGTCGCCAAAGCTCGACGCTCAGCATGAAATTGCACCATGCGTCCAGATCAATCGTGCTGATGACATCCACATTGTGCACGATGAAGGACTCTTCGCGTCTTGCTGAATCTTCGAGGAAAAAACTACGCAGCTTTTTTCAGGCCGCCCCCGGTGTCAAGCAAGACATCTTCGCGCGAAATCTCAATGTGCATGCCGAAGTTCTCGTTCGCCTTCAGATAGTCGATGATCATGTCAGCGAAGTGATGCACATTGATAATGACTTCGCGAACATCAAAGGCGCGCAGGCGAACCAGCGTGATCTCGAGCATCGTTCGGCCTGCGACTTCCACCAGCGCCTTGGGACGATGTCGGTAAGCGGCCGGAGGCGGGTGCCCAGGCCCGCAGCCAGAACCATGGCTTTCATTGCGCCGAGCTTCCCAAGGCCAGGTTTTCCAACTCGCGATGACGCACGATCACCTCGACCCGGTTTCTGCCCCTCAGATGCTTCGCTAATTGCTCCGCCAAATAGACGGAACGATGCTGGCCGCCGGTGCAGCCGAATGACACCATCAGACTCTTGAAGCCGCGGCGCTCGATATGCGTTCACGCTGGCATCCACCAGCGACATCACGCTCGCCAAAAATTGATGCACGCTTTCCTGCTGGTTCAGATAGTCGATCACCGGGCGCATCTTTGCCGGTGAGAGCTTTGAATCGCTCTTCGCGGCCGGGATTGGGCAGGCTGCGGCGTCGAAAATGAATCCGCCGCCATGTCCGGTTTCATCCTTGGGCAGGCCCCGGTGAAAGGAGAAGCTGAAAATTCTACATCGTCAAGATTCTCCGCTTCGGAAGCTAGGCCCTGCAGTTTCTCCGAGGCCACCATGCTGTGGAACGCGTGCATCAGCGTGGGCAGAGCGATTGGAAGCTCGACGTGCTGCAGCAGCCAGCGCAAGTTTTTCAGCGCGTAGGGCACGCTTTGCAGAAAATGCGGTTTGCGCTCATAGAATCCGCGAAACCCGTAAGCGCCCAACGCCTGCATGATGCGAACGTAAACAAAGGCGTAGTAGTGGTGCATGAAGGCTGCGCGCTCAAGGGCGATGAAATCCCCAAGCCGTTCGATATAAAGATCGAGCACTTGCTGGCGCAGCTCCGGCGGGCAGATCGGCCTTGGCATCATAGAGAAGGGAAGCGATGTCATATTGCAGTGCGCCTTTGCGTCCGCCCTGATAGTCGAGGAAGAACGGATGGCCGTCCCGCAGCATGATATTGCGCGATTGAAAGTCGCGGTAGAGAAAATAATCGCTGGGGGCGCTTAAGAGAAAGTTCGTCAGGCTGGCGAAGTCGTCTTCGAGGGATTGCTCGTTAAAGGGAATGCCAGCCAGCCGGAGGAAGTAATACTTGAAATAATTCAGATCCCACGCGATCGATTGCTGATCGAAACTGCTTCGCGGATAGCACACTTTATAATTCAAGTCGCGGCCGGCTTCGATCTGAAAACGCGGCAGTACGGCCACAACCTTGCGATAGGCTTCGATGGCCGCGCGGCGCGATAGTTTCGCCCCGGCGATTCTTTGCGAGAAATTCGAAAAGCGTCGTGTCTCCAAGGTCTTCTTCGAGATAGGCGCCCTGGCTGAGATCTTCGCCATAAATCTCTGGGACGGGCAGGCCGTGCCGCCGGAAATGCCGGGAGAATTCAAGAAAAGCCACGTTTTCCTCCCGCCGTTATACAGAATGCCGATTGCGCTCTCGCGGTCGGTGCTCAGGCGGATGATGTTGCGCCCGGAGCCGCCCAGTTGGCCCTGCAAGGGCTGCACGTGCGCGGGTTGAACATGGAAGTGCTGCTCGAACAATTTGCGGAGGACGTCCATAGGGCGAACCGGCTGTTCGGAACCACTTTAAGATAACATCGAACCGTCGCTCCCAAAGGGGCCAGGCATCAGGGATCGAACGACTTGATAACTCCTCAAGTCGCCCCTATCCTAAATAGGACTCCATGACCGATCGTCTCTATTACCAGGATTCATTCCTGTACAAATTCGACGCCGAAATCTGTGACGTGATCGAAACCCCGCGTCCAGCGGTTATTCTGGACCGCACGGCCTTCTACCCCACCAGCGGCGGCCAGATTCATGATACCGGCTGGATCGTCGCCGTGGACTCCGCAGACGCTGCCAAAGTCCGCGTTTCCGAAACCGCAGACACCGAAGATGGGCGCATCGTGCATTACCTCGACGCTCCTCTGAAAGATGCCCGGCCCGGAACGCATGTTCGGGGCGAAATTGACGCCGAAAGGCGCCGCGATCACATGCGGCAGCACTCCGCCCAGCACGTTCTCTCCGCCGCTTTCGTGCGCCTTTTCAACATGCCCACCGTTTCCTTCCACATGGCCGACGAGTCCCTGCTCCATCGATCTCGATACACCCTCTCTCAACAAAGACCAAATCGAATCTGCTGAGCGGCTGGCGAACGAAATCGCCCTCGAAAATCGTCCCGTCGAGGTGCGCTACGTGAGCCGGGATGAAGCTGCGAAACTCGGAGTGCGCAAGCTTCCCCCGTCAAGCGGGATCAACTCCGCTTGATTGATGTTCAGGATTTCGACCTCACCGCCTGCGGTGGCACGCACGTGAACTGCACTGGACAGATTGGCGGCATCTTGCTCCGCAAGACCGAAAAGATTCGCCAGGGGTACCGCGTGGAATTTGTTGCGGGCCAGCGCACCGTCACGACCGCCGGGCGCGACTTTTCTACCCTCACGGAAACTGCTGCGCTTTTTTCCGCCGGCATCTACGACGTTCCGCAGCAAGCCCGCAAGTCTCTCGATGAGATCCGCTCGCTGCGTAAGCAATGGGAGCAGTCCCAGGACGAACTGGCCGCCGCGCAAGCCACAGCTTTGCTCGCCGAAACGTCGGAAGAGCACGGCCGCAAGCTGGTCGTGCGCATTTTTTCCGACCGCGATCTCAACTTTCTCAAGCTGCTGGCGCAGAAACTGACGCGGCAGGCCCCCGCGGTCGCACTATTGGCAACGACTTCGCCGCAGCCAGCGCTGGTCTTCGCGCAGTCCGCGGGCCAGCCCCACGATATGGGTGCGTTGCTGAAAGAAACCACGGCGAAGCTGGGTGGACGCGGAGGAGGAAGCAAGGATCTTGCTCAAGGCGGAGCGCCAAAGGCAGAAGGGCTCGACACGGCACTGGCTGTCGCAGCCCAATCTCTTGCCTTATAGGAAATTATGGATTCCGGGGTTAGTCCGGCCTAAGCGACGCGGTTGCGCCGGCCTTTTTCCCACCAGACCGCTGGATCTTCCGGCCGGTTGAGCATTTGCGACAATTCCTTCTTGATCTCAGTCAGGCGGTTGGCCCGCATTTCTACAGCCGATTGGTCGATCTGACTGTCTGAGGAGCGGTTCGCCGACCGCGCGTTCATATTGCGTAAATCGGTGATTTCCTGACGAAGGCTGGTAAGGTGCTCAAGGATATAAGGCATGTTCTGATGATACCGCAGATTCGGTAACCTGCCGTTTATTAATTCCTCGTAAGAAACGACAATAGCCCGGCAGTGAATGCCGGGCTATCGCGGTAACCATCCCGTCGACTCTGGATGCAGTGCAGGCCTCAGGGCGACCTGCTAATGCTCGCACCGCAAATCCACTCTAACGGCCGTGCCCGTGTCCGCCGCCACTGCTGTGACCACCACCGCTGCTGTGACCGCCGCTGGAGTGCCCACCTGAACTATGGCCGCTGCTACCGTGCGATCCGCCGAAGCTGGAGCTTCCGTGTGAGGAAGGTCCTTGCGGAGCGCTGCCGTGGCTGGATGAGCCGGGCCGCGAACTGGTTGCGCCTCGGCCTTCATAGCCTCGGCTGGCGCCGCCTGAGTAGCCATGGTTCGTGCCAGAATATGTTCGGGAGCCTCCGGGTGCCGCGTGGCCGCGATTTTCGCTGAATGCACCGCGACTACCGGAGTAGCCTCGGTTGCCTTCAAAGCTGTGGCTGCCGCCGGCGTAGCCATGCGATCCATAGCTGCCATGGTTGGATGAGTAGCCGCGGTAGTTTCCGTGGACAAATGCGTTGTGGCTATAGAATCCGCCGTAGTGGTAGGCATAAGGATGGCCTCCGTACAAGACTCCGCCGTGGAAGCCCCAACCCAGGCCCCATCCGCCCCATCCCCAGCCGAATCCGAAAAACGGCGCAATCGGGAATCCGAACCCGAACGATATATACGGGCCACCAAAGCCCCACCACGGATAGAATCCCGGCCACAGGCCTACGGGATATCCGTATACGTACCCTGGATTGTATTGCGGCACATAGACCACATCGGGGTCGGCCGGCTGAATTTCTACCTGGTCTCCCTGGTCATATACGCGCTGCTGCGGTGTGCTGCGTAAATTACCCGCGGCCTGCGCTTTGTGTCGCATGTATTGAATGGCCTGCATCACGTCGGCAGACTGGTTGTAATTGGCGTTGCCCAGTTCCGTGGTCCAGGAAAGATCCCGGTCCAAATTCGCCAACACTGAAGGGAACTGGCAGAGAGCTTTCACGCTGGGGTCCCAATCCTGCTGCTCGACCGCGTTGCCTAACGATTGTCCCTTCAAGTCGGGATTTTCTTTCACGAAGCGATCGGCCTCCACAATCTGCGTGGGGTAAGCGGAGGCGGCGAGAACCTGGGCCACCAAAGCGTCAGGATACAGCGCGATGGGAGCGACAAGTTGCTGCAGTTGGTCGGCCGACAGCGGCGTGTATTGCTGCTGGCTCGGGGCCGGAGGCTGAACCGCCAAAGGCGCCTGATTTTGAGGCGGCGCGTCTTGATCCTGGCCCGGGCCCTGGTCGGGCACAGCGGCCTGATCCTGGGCCATGCCGATATCAGGCGAAGGCTTTTGCATACTCTGGTCTTGAGGCGACGCAGCCGCTTGCAGCGGGCAGACCACGCCCAGACTGAGGGCGCCTGCTACCACGCCAATAACTAACGTTTTGAATAAGTTCGGTTTCACGTTGAACCTCCCCACTATCAGTTAGAACACGAAATAGGGCGGATAGTTGCTGCGAGGTATCTCCAACATACGAAAGGCCAAGATAGGCCTGGCTTCGTGCCGGGGCCCTTGGATTACTGCGGGATGCCGTCTAATCGACCTTCTTCCAGGAGTCATCCGGATGAGCCGAAGCGATCTGCTGGACGCCTGATGCCGTTTTCTCACCCAAATCCTTTTCGTACGTAGTCCCGTCCGAATTCATGATAAACGTCATCACTCCCGATGCGCGATACATCGCGGGATAGGCGATTACCGCGAAGCCATCGGTGCCCTGCAGCACGATTCGATAGTAAAAGCCATGAAAAGGCTCGGCACTCGCGCCCCCGGCTTCCACTCCGGCATGAGCCAGGTACGGCCCAATCGGACTCCTGCCACCATCGTCGCCACTTTTCCAGTACAAGCCGTCGTGAGCAGGGCTGGCGCTGATAAATTTCGCCGTGTACGCCTTGGCGTTCGCGTGATATTCCCTCTCGGCGTCCACCAAGGCCCGGCAAACCTCGAGCGCCTCCATTTCATTTCTGCCAATCCTGCGGTAGCGGATCTCCTGCATTCCCAGCTCCGCGTCGAAGTACCACGCCCCCTTGTACTCAACGATCGGAATCGGCAACGGCCAGTTCTCGGCTCCCACATAAAGCGCGACCGTATGATCCGGTTCTCGCGTCAACCGGTGCATCTGCGCATATTTTTTGGCGAATCGCTCTCGATGCTCCCGGCGTTCGTTGGCATCGTCGCTCCACTCCACAACCTCTTTCGCGTCTGGACCAAGAATGGCGAGCATTTCTGCATCGTCGTTGCGCACGGCCGCCGCGTACAGCGCCGCCGCGGCGTCCTCTGGCTTCCGAAACGACTTTCCTTTCGATTGCTCAGTCGGCGCGGCATTGCCTGCCGCCGCCTGCTGCGCATTCATCGGCAGACATGCCAAAGCCATTGCGATCATCGTGCAACCGGCTGCCAAAATCAATTTCCGCTTCATTTGCATCGCTATTGCTTGCCCTCGATTCCATGACATGCTGGCACCTTTTCGACCTTCTCATCCCGGCTCGTTCGTAAAGAATCTCGAATCCTAACGGCGACGACCTCCGCCCCCGCCGCCACCGTGGAAGCCGCCTCCACCGAATCCTCCGCCATGGAAGCTGCCGCCGAAGCTGCTTTGCCCCCGCGCAGAAAACCCTCTCGACATTCCACCCTGGCCAAATCCGTTGAACGTTCCCGACCGGGTTCCCCGGCCGTCGGCCGGCGGGGAAAAACCGCGATAAGCCCCCCGGTCCTCCATGCCGCCACGGAACTCGCCCGGTCGCCCAAACCCAGGATGCCCGTTGTAGTAGGCTCCGCGATCGAAAAATGCCGGACCCCGCGCGTAATACGGTTGATGGTTAAAGTAGATTCCGCGGTGATACCAATCCACGCCCCAAGCGCCCCATCCCCATCCGAAGCCCCAGAACGGAGCAATGGGAAATCCTATGCCAAAATAAATTCCCGGCCCATCCCACCAGATGCCCGGCACGTCCACCCAGTAAGGCCACGGCGCGATGGGGTATCCATATACCAGCCACGGATCGTAGGCGGGAACATAGACTACATCCGGGTCGGCTGGGACGATATCAAGCTGGCCCTGGTCCTCCTCCACGTTGAGCTGCGGCGTCGGCTTCAGATCCCCCGCCTTTTTCGCCTTCTTTCGCATCTCCTGCACTGACTTCATTACGTCGTCGTGCTGGTTGTAGTAAGCGTCACCCAGTTCGGAGGTCCAGCCCAGGTTCTTGCTCAGGTTTGCCAGAACCGAGGGAAACTGTACCAGGGCCTTCACGCTCGGGTCCCACGGTTGCTGATCGACCTGCTTGCCCAGCTCGTCTTTGCTGAGTCCGGGATGAGAGTTCAGAAAGTCTTCTGCCTCGGTGATCTGCACCGGAAAAGTGGAGGCAGACAAAACCTGCGCCACGAGCGCATCCGGATAGAGCGCAATCGGCGCAACCAGCCGCTCCAGTTGCTTATTCGACAATTTGGTGTAGGGCTCGGCATCCACCGGAGCCCGCTCTGGCTCGGACTCGGACTCATCGGATGCTGCCTGATCAGATTCCGCCTGATTAGGGGATCCTTGGCTTGAAGATGCAGCCGGGGCCTGATCCTGCGCTGCCCCGCGCACGGTCCCCACGATGAGCACAGCCCAAAGCAAAGCCATTACGGCAACAATCGCGCTCTTCGCGCCCATCCTTAGTGTACGAATAACCCACCTCGCACTTTCGCTATCAATATACTTATGATTCCGCATGAAGAAAAAGGTTGCGGGAAAGTTATTCAGGGCAGGTGGGCGATTTTCCGGGGCAGTTGTCCGGTGCCCTTTGGGAGGGCAGCGGGGGAGCTCTTGGATTTTGGGTGGCGCAGCGCTTCAGCGCCGCGTAAAACCGGGAAGGGCACGAGTTCACTCGTGCCGTAAAGGCCCAGAAAATGAAGCCCGGCCGCAGAGGTAAGCCGTGAGCAGCCCAGGCAGAACCACGAACGAAATGGCCCGCCACGCTCGGGAAGGGCACGAGTTCACTCGTGCCGTAAAGGCCCAGAAAATGGAGCCCGGCTTCAGCCGCTGAGGGCAGCCGATCCAGCTCGGGTTCATCCAACGCGCTCCCCTCAACTCTGTATTCACCTTCGACGGAGCGCCTGTTTGGCATCCTTTTCTTCCTCGCGTTCGGCTTTCCCAAAAGCGGCACACAGCCGGCGAAAAAGTGTTCGGGAAGGGCACGAGTTCACTCGTGCCGTAGGGGCCTTAAAACCCGGAGCCCGGCTTCAGCCGCTGAGGTACCTCAGCTAAGCAGCCGCGTGGGCTCTGGCTTTCCTGAGCTTAACCTCGGCCTCAGCCCCTAACAGATCGGCGTAGAGCAAGAGTCGGGCCACGCTCAAGGTGGAAAGCTTCCCGCGCATCATCTCACTAACCCGCGGCTGCTGAATCCGCAGGATTCGTTCCAAATCGCGGGCTCGGTACCCACGCCGCTTAACCAACTGCAGAATCCTCTGATGCAGCGCCGCCTTCAATTTCAGTTCAAGAGCCGCCTGCCGATCCAGCCCGAGTTCATCCAACACGCTCCCTTCAACTCTGTATTCGCCTTCTACGGAGCGCCTGTTTGGCATTCTTCTTTTCCTCGCGTTCGGCTTCCAGCACGCGCTTGAGGCGTGCCTTGGCTGTGTCAATGTCTTTCTGCTCTATGCTGTTCGATCTCTTCTCGAAGCAATGGAGAACCTGGATTTCATCTGTCCCTCGTACATACAAGACTCGATACCACGTTCTCTCATCCTGCTCCCGCAGCTCATAAACACCGGCACCTACCTCGCGGACTATCTTCCTGTCCGGAGGAGTTTGCCCGCGCTGCACCAGTTCAAGGCGTAGCCGAGATCCGACTTGACACCCGCCGGGAACCCTCGCAGAAGTCCCTGCGATCCGCCCTGAAAAACGACCGGGATCAGGGGTTGTGATTGCCCTGGTCCCGAGAATTCATCGGGTTTCTTGTTACTTGTATACACGTTACGCGTATGCCTTGTCACGATAACCTCGGTACCGCCGGGTAACCACTTCAGGGTGGGCTAACGCGGCCCGCCATCCGGTAGTGGCCGCTTCTTCATGTCGTTTATCGCTTCGAGAAGCTTGATGGTGGCGGCGCCGTCCAAGCTGTCTCCGTCGTAGCGGACCTCATAGAGTCCCTGTAAGTTGGACGGCAGCTTTACTCCCTCTTTCACCACGAGGATAAATCGCCGACCGTAGAGAGCCATCGCTGCCCCGATCTCAATGAGCACATTCTCGTTGAGGACAATGTGTTCGTTTGCAACTTTGTCGAGCAGACGAAGTTCATCGTCGACATGAATGATGGCCGCACCACAGGACCGCATTTCCTCCATGACCTTTTCTGGCACAGGCTGCGCGACCGTTTGCTTCTCGGCGGCAACAACAGCCTCCAATTCGCCAAACGCGAGTAGCTTCTTTGCGGGCTCGATGAGCCCTTTGTTTTTCCCGTGCGTGATGAACACCCTTCGAGCGCGGGCATCAGCTACCCCTGCCGCAGGGCTATTAGCACCCGGGCCGGCGGCCTTCGCGCCCAAGGGCTGCTGCGCTCGAGACTCCGCCGACGGGCGCTGGTTGCTTAAAGCCGCAGCCTCTTCGCCCACGAGCTCCGGCGGTTCGTCCCGAAAAGCAAAGCCCACTGGCTCAGACGCGAGCCACTTGCCTGTGCTCGCTTGGCGAACTAAGCCTAAACACTCGACGTTCTCTTGGAAGATCGCCGCGCAACGCGACGCCTGTTCCCGCGAGACGCCGAAATCCCGGACTAAGGCGTTTTGGAAGAATTGTGGATCCGGAACCTTCTTGTTCTTGTATGCGTCGAAGATTCTTCCGAAGATCTGCGGCGCGAAAGCTGCCTGGGCCAACGCCTTCCCCTTTGACTCGTCAGACGTGGGCTCGAGGATATCGCGGGCAAGCGCCGTCAGGGAGACCTTGGATTGATTGTAGCTGCCCACCGTAAGCCCGTATTTGATTGACGACGAGAGGAGCACTCTAAAGTCGGAACTGCCAGGGCTTTTGTCGATTGCGATGGCGACGTTGGTCGGTGGCATGGGATTGCCGCTGTTCTTTTCCTCGAGGGCGGTGGCAATGCGAATCGCCGTCTTCAGCGAATGCTTGGGAAAATCGGAGCCAGCCCCTTGCGCCTGTTCTACGGAATCCACGCTGACATTCTTGTTAGCCACCTGAAGGCCTCCTAAGATTCTCTAGCCTCTAAGCTAGCAAATGCGTGATAAGTTGTCTATCAGATTATCGTCGCCGTGAATTCTTGCGGCCATGCTGATTCCCCATGCCGGGCGACCGTCGTAGGATCGAGCAATTACGGACGAGGCCGCGGTGAAGATGCACGACTTGAGAGGAGTGGTTGCTGTGATTTGGGTGAGAGAACAGGCCTGCAATGGGTTATTTCCAGCCAAACTGCGAGAACCATCGAAATCTCCCTGCACATGGAACTGCCAACTTCCGCCCCGCGAGGTTAAATTTGAGACCCGAACGCTTAGGCTCGGATTGCGTTCTTCGCTAGTCATCTAAGGGCTCAGCGCAGCCATCCATAGCACATGATTCATATTTATGTTACGAACATGCATTGAATACATGATATGTAATAATAGTAATTAGATACGAACGGTATCGTATCTAGCACGATATCCTCATTATGAATATGATCTGTGGTTTCTTGATTCCGTACCGGGCGACCGTCGTAGGATCGAGCAATTACGGACGAGGCCGCGATGAAGATGCACTCCTTGAGAGGAGTGGTTGCTGTGATTTGGGTGAGAGAACAGGCCTGCAATGGGTTATTTCCAGCCAAACTGCGAGAACCATCGAAATCTCCCTGCACATGGAACTGCCAACTTCCGCCCCGCGAGGTTAAATTTGAGACCCGAACGCTTAGGCTCGGATTGCGTTCTTCGCAATGACGCTGCGAGAGGTCTTTCCAAACGACTCCGGTAACGTCCAACGCTTTGTTACGAATTATCCCACCTGCGAAAAGGCCCCACTCTCGCGAGCGGGGCCTTTGATTTTACTGACCACTGACCACTGACAACTGGCCACTGTTCTTAGTACATGCCTTCCATACCGCCGCCGCCGTGTCCGCCGCCGCCCATCGGAGCTTCCTTCTTTTCCGGAATCTCCGCGACCAGCGCTTCGGTGGTCAGCATCAAGGACGCAATCGAGCCGGCGTTGGTGAGTGCGGTGCGCACCACCTTCGTGGGATCGAGCACGCCTGCCTTGACCAGATCTTCGTACTCGTTAGTCAGGGCGTTGAAGCCGTAGTTGGTGTCCTTGGATTCGAGCACCTTGCCGAGGACGACTGCGCCTTCTTCGCCGGCGTTCTCGACGATCTGACGCATCGGCTCTTGCAGGGCGCGCTTCACGATGTTGACACCGATCTGCTCATCCCCTTCGAGCTTCAGCTTGTCGAGAGCCGCGACGCAACGCGCCAGTGCCACTCCGCCGCCCGGGACAATTCCTTCTTCCACGGCTGCGCGAGTTGCATGCATGGCGTCTTCGACGCGGGCTTTCTTTTCCTTCATTTCGGTCTCGGTTGCGGCGCCGACTTTGATTACGGCTACGCCACCGACCAGCTTGGCCAACCGCTCCTGCAACTTCTCGCGGTCGTAGTCGCTGGTGGTCTTGTCGATCTGGCTGCGAATTTCTTTCACGCGGCCTTCGATCTCCGAGTGCTTGCCCTTGCCTTCGACCAGGGTCGTATTATCCTTGTCGATGGTGATCTTCTTGACCTGCCCGAGATCGCTGATCTGCACGTTCTCGAGCTTGATGCCGAGATCTTCCGTGATGGCCTTGCCGCCCGTGAGGATCGCGATATCCTGCAACATGGCCTTGCGGCGATCGCCGAAGCCAGGAGCCTTAACGGCCGCGACTTGCAGCGTTCCACGCAGCTTGTTGACGACGAGAGTAGCGAGCGCCTCGCCCTCAACATCTTCCGCGATGATGAGCAGCGGCTTGCCGCTCTTGGCAATCTGCTCGAGCAGCGGCAGAAGATCCTTCATGGAGCTGATCTTCTTCTCGTTGATCAGAATGTAAGCATTCTCGATCGCAACTTCCATCCGCTCGGGATCAGTAACGAAGTAAGGAGACAGATAGCCGCGGTCGAACTGCATGCCCTCGACCACTTCCAACTGCGTCTCAAGAGTCTTCGACTCTTCGACGGTAATGACGCCATCCTTGCCGACCTTCTTCATAGCTTCAGCAATGATGTGCCCAATGGTCTCATCGTTGTTCGCCGAAATGGTGCCGACTTGAGCGATCATTTCGCCGGAGACGGGCTTGGAGAACTTGTCGAGTTCGCCTTTGCCGCGCTCGCCGGTCTTCTTGTCGAACTGACCGCAGACAAGCGAGACGGCTTTCTCGATGCCGCGCTTCATCGCCATCGGATTGGCGCCGGCCGCAACCGTCTTTACGCCTTCGCGATAAATTGCCTGGGCAAGAACGGTTGCGGTGGTGGTGCCGTCACCGGCTACATCGGAGGTTTTGCTGGCCACTTCGCGAACCATCTGGGCGCCCATGTTTTCGAGGCCGTCCTTCAGTTCGATTTCTTTGGCTACGGTTACGCCGTCTTTGGTGATGGTCGGCGATCCGAATTTCTTTTCAATGACAACGTTGCGGCCCTTGGGGCCGAGTGTGACTTTGACTGCGTCGGCCAGAAGATTGACGCCGCGCAGGATTGCCTGGCGGGACTCTTCGCCGTGTACGATTTGTTTTGCCATGATTCTTTTCTCCTTCAGAGTATTGAAATTTCGTTTAACACAGAGGGCACTGGGGGTTCACCGGGTAAACCTTCGGCCCGATTTATGCACGTATCCGCGCTGGCCTGACTTACCGCTTCGAGCCGGCGGTTCTTTCTTGGCCGAGCTGTGCGAGGCTCCGGTCAGGATGCCGAGGACTTCGTCTTCTTTCATGATGATGTAGTCTTCGCCATCAATCTTGATCTCGGTGCCGGAATACTTGCCGAACAGAATGCGGTCGCCCTCTTGAACAGCGAGAGGGAAGGTCTTGCCTTCATCGTTGGTGCGGCCTTTGCCGGTGGAGATGACTTCGCCTTCTTGCGGCTTATCTTTTGCGCTGTCGGGGATAATGATGCCGCCTCGGGTGGTGGAAGCTTCTTCCACGCGACGGTACCAGAATGCGGTCATGTAGTGGGCTGAATTTTGCCATGGTGTGCAACTCCTTTCAAAGTTGGATAGAAGGTTTGACGTTGCGTAAACCTATGAATTGTTATGGGTTATGGCGTACTGTTAGCAGTCTCGCCTATCGAGTGCTAATTATAGGATATGAGTCTGCAGTTGTCAAGTGGCAGCATTGCAGGAAATTGCAAAGTGCTCTTTCTGGTCATCTTTTGAACTAGACTGCTGCGAACTTCAGAGTGAAAAGCATCGTTCCAATGCGCCAGGAAGACATCGAATAATCTAGAGTGGCATCTAAAACCAGGCGACATAAGCTGGACATAAGCTGCTTGATTTTCGCTGGAACTGAGGACGAATCATGAACAAACGCAAACTTGGGAAAAGCAATCTGGAAGTATCGGCGATCGGACTGGGCTGCATGGGACTGAGCTTCGGCTATGGGCGCCTGCGGACAAAAAGCGGGATGATCGCGCTGATTCGCGCAGCCGTCGAACGCGGCGTCACATTTTTCGATACTGCTGAGATATACGGTCCGTACACCAACGAAGAGCTGGTGGGCGAGGCGCTCGCGCCCTTTCGCGAGCAGGTGGTGATCGCCACCAAGTTCGGGTTCAAGATCGGATCGCGAACACCGGCAAGACGGCTGGGCTGGACAGCCGGCCCGAGCACATCAAGGAAGTCGCCGAGGCCTCGCTGAAGCGGCTGAGGATCGACGGCATCGATCTTTTCTATCAGCACCGGGTCGATCCGAACGTGCCGATCGAAGACGTCGCGGGCGCGGTGAAGGACCTGATTCGGCAAGGCAAGGTGAAGCACTTCGGGCTCTCGGAGGCGGGCGTGCAGACGATCCGTCGCGCCCACGCGGTTCAGCCGGTCACGGCGCTGCAGAGCGAATATTCGCTCTGGTGGAGGAGAGCCGGAGAAGGAAGTGATCCCGACCCTCGAGGAACTTGGGATCGGGTTCGTGCCCTTCAGCCCGCTGGGAAAGGGCTTTCTCACCGGCAAGATCAGATGAGGACACGAAGTTCGACAACACCGATTTCCGCAACATCGTCCCTCGCTTCACGCCGGAGGAACCGCAAGGCGAATCAGGCGCTGGTCGATCTGTTCAGCGAGATCGCCGCGCGAAGAAGGCGACGCCGCCCAGATTGCACTGGCGTGGCTGCTGGCGCAGAAGCCATGGATCGTGCCCATTCCCGGGACGACCAAGCTGCATCGGCTGGAAGAAAACATCGGAGCCGTGAACGTCGAGCTGTCGCCCGAAGATCTCCGCCATCTGGACGTGGCAGCATCAACAATCGCGGTACAAGGCGCGCGTTATCCAGAAGAGTTGCAAAAATTGGTGGGCCGCTGAACCATATCGCTCCTGGCGGAAACATTGCAGCGCAATCGCCGCTCATGCAGCGCTTGCAAAATCCACCGGAGTCGGGCACCCTCCTAGGCATGACTCGAAAGAACGGGTGGCTGCTCTGTGTGGTTTTGACGCTGATGACGGCATTTGCCCTGGGGCAGGATGAACCGGGGCCGGATCAGGGTGGCCACGAAGTGCAGGTTTGGACCGGTGGTGGATATTCAGTTCCGGGCGGGACCTCGAAGACCGGGATTTTTGATCTCGGGTTGCGCTATGGGTGGGTGCTTACGGGGCCGCATCTCCCAGGTTTTTTGCGCGGGCGATTTGAATATGCGGTGGATGCGGAGCCGGCATATCTGATTTTTCAGCCTGCGAACACGGCGTATGGAGCAGGATTTAATCCCTTCGGCCTGAAGTGGAATTTTCAGCGGCACGGCCGGTTCTCGCCGTATTTTGAGTTGAGCGGAGGGACGCTGTTCACCAATCACAATGTCCCTGCCTATACCAACACCGTGAACTTTACTTCCGCGGCGGCGCTGGGAACGCACGTGCTGGGGCCGAAATATAACTGGAGCGTGGAACTACGGTATCTGCATATTTCGAATGCTGGGCTGGCGACGCCGAATCCGGGGATCAACACCGTGCAGATGCGACTGGGAGTAGGCAGGTTCTGGGCACAAAAACATTAGCGGTCGCCCCTAGCTGGAAATCCTCGCGTCAATATTTGAAACAGCAGGGTAGTGGGTCAGTTTGAATTTGCTTTGAAGCCGCTGGTTTTTCAAATTGACCCACCACCAACGGCAGCCTTAGCTAAGTCAAAGGCGCCATCCCCATCCCTGCAAAAATCTAGTTCCTGCAACAATAAAGAACGCAGGGACAGGGACAGCGCAAGCCGGATTCGGTGGCCGCGTGGAAATTATCCGCTGACAGTTACCGTGTGAGGGGCCGAGTCCATGGGACAGCAACTCACATTAAATGTGTAAACATTGTTGGGACTCTTTGTGTTCAGTCCGGGCTTGATCGTGATGATGCTGGCGGTGGGGAAGTTGATCTCCAACAGCCCGTTGCTCCCGGTAATCGCGGGGGTGAAGGGGAAAACATGGTTCGAGTCGACTTGGGAAATGGTGTAGGTCGGAGTGCCCCCTTGCCATTCCACCTCATTGCTGATCGCACCGGAGAAATCCTGGCAGATGCCGGGAGTCAGAACCACGGAATCATTCTCTGGTTTTCGCATTGTGTGCATGATCGTGCTCCTTTCAGATTGCCGGGGCGAAGGCTCTGAGAGCGGGCCATGCGCCCGGGGCTGGTTGTAATGGGCCCTTCCCCGTCAACGCGGGGAACTTACGGATGTGAAGACCTCATCAGCTGCTGGTAGCCTGGCGTATTCACCAGGTTGTTAAATTCGGGCAGGCTCCGGATTTTCTCCGGGGTGTAGCCAGCCTGTACCGTCTTAGCTAGGAATTCTACAGCTAAACCGCTCTCGCCGAGTTGGTTATAAACTCCGGCCGCGTCGAGAAGAATTTCTTTGTCGTTGTGCCCGTATTGCAGCGCCTGGCCTAGATAGAGGAGCGCATGTTTGCGATCGCCTAACATGGAATAGCACTCCGCCAGTCTGCCCAGAACATCGGGATCGCGAGGATTCACCTTCAGTTCCCCGAGCGCGAGTTCGACGGCCTTGCGGTGTGGGGCAGCGGCCTCATCCTTCTTGCCTCCGTAGTAGAGGGCTGCGCCCAGGTTGGCCCAGGTAACGTACTGTTGCGGGTCAAGTTTGGTGGCTTCGTCAAAAGCGGAGGCGGCATCGGCGAATCGGTTGAGGCCAAAATAGGCTGTTCCCAGGTTGACGTAGCCCGCGTACGTGGGCCGAATCGCGATGGATTTTTTCAGCGGATCAATGGCCTTCTCGAACTGCCCCATGTCGCTGTAAATGGCTCCCACGTTCACATAGGTGCCGTACCAGTCCGGTGCGATCTCGATCACCTTGGCGTACATCTGCAGGGCTTTTTCGTATTCATTGCGGCTGCCGTAAAAAACGCCGGCGGAGCTGTAGGCGAGGCGGCTGTTGGGGTGCGCCTGAATGGCTTGCTGGAGGGCTTTTTCCCTTCCGTGATTTTGCCTTCGTGTTCGTAGGCCAGGGCAAGGCCAAGCGCAGCTTGCTCGTTGGTGGGTTCGAGGCCGAGGGCCAACTGGAATTCGGCCGCGGCTTCGGGCGAATGCCCGGTGCCGTCATCGATGAGGCCGAGGCAAACGTGGCCGGCGGCGCCGGCATTGCCCAGCTTCACCGCCTCGTTGCAGTTGCTCTGCGCGGGCGCGATCCACTGTTTCTGCTTGGTATCGGAATACTTGAGCCAATAGCTCTCG
This sequence comes from uncultured Acidobacteriaceae bacterium, assembly GCA_963784085.1. Classification (GTDB taxonomy): domain Bacteria; phylum Acidobacteriota; class Terriglobia; order Terriglobales; family Acidobacteriaceae; genus Sulfotelmatobacter. The sequence continues at coordinate 129,630 of CAWAQH010000028.1, forward strand.
CCGAGGACGGCTTTGGACATGCCGAAATTAGGGTCAAGCTTGAGGGCCTCGCGCGCCATCAGCGCGGCGATATCAATATTTTCGGCCTTGCTGTGATTCAGCAGGTAGCCTTGCGCCTGCAGGTAATTCTGGTAGGCATCGGCGTTATCGGTGCCGTGATATTTCAGTGCGGCTTCCTCTTCCGGACGCAACTGCATGTGCAAAGCTTTGATGGCGCCATCGGCGACCACCTGTTCAACGGCGAAGCCATCGTTCATGGGCACGGTCACGGAACCGCTGCCCGCTGCGCTGCCGGATTGCCCATTCAGCAGAGAATAGTTGACCTTGACGAGTGTGTCGGACTGGGGTTCCAGAGTAAGGACGAGGCCAAGGTTTGCGCCGAACATGTGCGCGGCCTCAGCGAGCGTGGAGATTTTTCTATCCTGCAGCGTACGGGGTGGGATCACTTCAAAGGCGCGGTCTTCGGTGAGGTCGCCGAGTTTAGCCGCAACGCTTTCGACCAGGCCCTGGCCGAGAGCGGCGAGTTTTGGGTCAGAATTGGCGGGCGAAAAGGGAAGAACCGCAAGGATTTTAGTCTGCGGCAGAGCGCTGGAGGGCTGGGGCGCGCCATTACTTGCGGCGGTGGACCGGAACCAACGGCGCGCCGGACCGATCGCCAGCAGCAGAAGTAAGAGCAGGGCAACAATCCCCAGCGCGGCAAAGATGCGGTACTGATGAAGCTGGCCGGAAACGGAGGGCGCGCGTTTCGGTTTTCCACCTTGCTGCACCCGGTGCAAGTCGGCCAGAACGGCGGCCGCATTGGGATAACGCACCTCGGGATTTTTTGCCATCATCCGCGTGACGATATCCGCGAGGGGCTTGGGAACGTCCTTGAGCGGCGGCGGTTCGATGTGAACGATGCGGGCCACCGTGGTGGCGATGCTATCGGTGTGGAAGGGCTGTTCGCCGCCCAGCATTTCGTAGAAAACAAGCCCGAGGGAAAAAACGTCGGAGCGGCCGTCGTCGGGCCTGCGCAGCAGGACTTCGGGCGCCATGTATGCCGGAGTGCCGCTGGAGGCCGTCATGGTCTCCATCGTCTTGGTGGCGTCGTCGGGATTGCTGTTCCAGGCGCGGCGGGCCACGCCGAAGTCCAGAATCTTTACCCGGTTGCCGGGGGCGAGCATGATATTGTCCGGTTTGATATCGCCATGAACGATGCTTTTTTCGTAAGCAGCCTGCAGCCCGTCGCAGCACTGGAAGGCGATAGCAAAAAATTCCTCGCTGGAGATTGGCTGTTTCAGGCGATGGCGCAAATTTTCGCCCTCCACGTATTCCATGACCAGCCAGAGTTCGCCGGCGTGCTCGACCACGTCGTACATGGCTCCGATATTGGGGTGGTTCAGGGCTGAAGCGCGCTGGGCCTCCTTGAGAAAATGCTTACGGTCAGCGGGATCGGGTTGCGAGCGGGCCGCGGCGCACTTGAGTGCGACCATGCGCTTCAGAGTGGGGTCTTCGGCGACATAGACCTCACCCATGCCACCGACGCCGAGGAAACGTCGGCCCACGACAAATCGGCCCACGAGCGTACCGGTGAGACTGTCAACGGCGACAGGGGGCGTCTTGATCTCTTCATCCATGGACAAAGCGCGCGCCGAATGTCGCAATTCTAAACTGAGTTGTGAAGGAAAGCCAAAAGGGATGTGGAATGGGTAGTGGGTCAGTTTGAATTTGCTTTGATTTTGAATTTGCTTTGACTTGGATTTGCTTTGAAAGGGCGCGACTTCAGTCGCGCCGCAAATGCCGCAAAATCAGCGCGGCTTCAGCCGCCGGTTTTTCAAAGTGACCCACCACCGAGGAATGTTCCAAGCGGAAGCCTGAGCGTTCTCTAATGCGCTGATCACTAAACGGCTTTGCGGGCGCAGAATTCTTCTCGCGCCCGGGCATCTCGCTTCGGAACCAGCGGCGTTAGCAGCTCCCGTTCACCGACTGTCCACACACTGAGCCTGTGATCGTGCAGGTAGTCGAGGAGGTCACTGAGATCGACACGTTCACCTGACATGTGCCCGATGGGTTCGGCCCGTAGGATACGCCCCCAGTTTCAGTCAGGTTTGCGGGATAAGTGACGGTCTGATCGGCGAAGGGGATTTGCATGGCAATCGAGATACTGGGGTCTCCGTTAATGGTCAGGCTCGAGACGGCGCAATTTGTCGGCGTGATGGCGAGCGTGCTGCTTATCGACCCATCGCCGGAACTGTTCAGATCACCGTCGATAGCGCCCGCTACCGACATCGTTCCCCCTTCCGGGCAGGAGCCGCTATACGAAACCGGCCAATTGCAGGTTTCGCCGCCGTTAGTTGAAGTGCACCCAGAGGACTGATCCGGGTGAATTTGGCTTACTGCAGCCGATAGAGTTCTGCGGGCGGCGCTCGAAGTAGCAAATGCACTATCCAGACCGAGCAGAACAGTCGTTTGCACCTGTTCCGAAATTGCCTGGGCCTGCGCCGGCGAAACGTTATTGCCTGTGGGGCTTGTGCCGCCGCTGCCACTGCCCCCGCCGCAGCCCGCCTCGACGAATAGCAATGCTGCGGTAACCACGACCAAGGGCAAATATCGCTCGATCCGAAACATACAAACCTCCTCAGCTAATCCGACGTAGTAATCCGGCGTTCCTACCCTCTAACCCTGCTGCTCGCCTCTAGTTGCTGTCCAAAATACGAGCAAATTGTCGATACGGTCCTTAGCCGATCAGACCGGGTGATGTTTAGACCGCCCGATTTTACTCCCGGCCGCGACTCAGGTTCAGCAAACCATGTTCATCCAACCACGCAAAGTTTGTGCCGTGAAAAAGTTCGTCGTGGAAGCCGGGTTCTTGCATCTCTCCTCTGGCCCCCGCTATTCTTCTTACCTATGTCTACGCTAGTGGAATGTGTCCCGAATTTTTCCGAAGGTCGCGACAAGGCTAAAGTTGACGCCATTGTCGACGCCATGAAGATGGATGGAGTCTACCTGCTCGACCGCGAGATGGATTCGGACCACAACCGGTGCGTAATCACGCTGGTCGGCGAGCGCGAAGCGATTCAGGAAGCGGCGATTCGCGGCGTAGGGAAGGCCGCGGAGCTGATCGATTTGAACGTGCACAAGGGTGCGCACCCGCGGATGGGGGCATCCGATGTGGTGCCGTTCATTCCGATTGATGGCGTGACCATTGAAGATTGCGTAGCCATGGCGCGGCACGTAGGGGCGGAGATTTGGAAGCGCTATCAGGTTCCGGTCTACTTATACGAAGCGGCGGCGGCAACGCCGGAGCGCCAGAACCTCGAGAATATCCGGCGCGGGCAGTTTGAAGGCATTCGCGCCGAGATTGCCACCAATCCAGCCCGGAAGCCGGATTTTGGCGAGGCCAGGGTACATCCCACGGCGGGCGCCACCGTGGTTGGGGCGCGAAAGTCTCTCGTCGCCTACAACGTTTTCCTCAACACCCCCGACGTGGAGATCGCAAAGAAAATCGCCAAGGCCGTGCGGGCTTCGAATGGAGGAATGAGGTTCGTCAAGGGCGCGGGATTTCTTGTGCGCGGGCTGGCGCAGGTTTCCATGAACCTGACCGATTTCGAGCAGACTCCGGTGCATCGCGTGTTCGAAATGGTAAAGCGTGAGGCGGCGCGGTACGGTGTGGTGCCAGTGTCAAGCGAGATCGTGGGATTGATTCCGAAAAAGGCCCTGGAGTCGGCAGCGGAGTGGTTCCTGCAAGTGGAGAACTTCGATTCCTCCTTGATTTTGGAGAACCGGCTGGCTGCGGTCATGAGCGGCAAAATGGCGGTCGGCGGGCTGCGCGCGGGAGTAGAGCCTTTGATCGAGCAACTGGCCGCGCCTACGGCGACTCCGGGCGGGGGCAGCGCAGCGGCAGCGGCGGGTGCGATGGCGGCTGGACTGGCCGTGATGGTGGCGTCGATGTCGCGTGGCAAGAAAGCCTACTTGCAATATGAAGCGCAACTGAGCGCGGCGATCGGGCGATTGGGGCCGCTGCGCGAGGAGTTGAAAGCCGCCATAGACGCCGACGCTGCGGCTTATGACGCGGTGATGAAGGCGTACAAGCAAGCCAAGGCTGAGCCCGGCAATGCCGATGCCGCGATCGACGCAAGTTTGAAACTGGCGACCGGCGTGCCGTTGGCGTCGCCGAAAAAGCGCATGAAGTTGCGCAGATTACGCAGAGCTATTTGCCATCAGCAATCCCAACATGAAGTCGGATCTTCACGACCGCGCAGGCGCTGGCCGGCGCCGCGATAACCGGGGCCTTGGCCAACGTTGACATCAATCTCGCATCATTGAAGGACCAGGCATTTGCGGCGGAAGTCCGAAAGAGAGTGCACGCTATTCGCGAATGATAACCCCGGCACTTGCCCCAAACTCCCAACGCGAAAAACCTGCGTCACGTGCGAGTGGAATACTCCGCGGGAGTGCTGATCTCAAGTAGGTCATGCGAAACGGCAACTTGCCAGGAGCCGGGCAGCGAGCATGAACCTTTTCCACAGGTGAGAGCTGTCCCAAACTGATCACCGGGGATGTGACCTTTGGCTGGTTCGGAAACCGGCGGGTTGGCTTAGAATAGTACCAGCAATAACGGAAATCCAAAAACAGCATCTAACCTGCAAGACGCGGGCAGAAACCCGTTCATTGACTATGGGCGTCAAGAATTACGAGTATCAAGTTTGGGAGAGATTTTAATGAGGACAGAGACCATTATGAAAACCGTCAAGGCTAGTCTAAGTTCTGTTCTGATGGTGGCTATGGTTTTCGCGAACACAGCGAATGCCATGCCGCTGAGTTCGTCAGCGCGGACCGTGATTCCCGCCGACCTGCAGCAATTAATCTCAGTCGATTACCGTGCGCTGCGAGACTCTACCTCGGCAACCGCCCTGAAGCAGCACTTGACGGAGGCGCAGCCCAACCTGGAGCAGTTCGAGGGTGCGCTCAAGGCGGTCGGGCTCAATCCCGATAAAGATATCGACTCGCTGGTGCTGGCCACATTCCGCAGCCCCAAGGGAGTCAAGATGGTCGGCGTGGCCGGTGGTCCCTTCAACATGAAGGCCGCGCTGAAAAAGATGGCGGCAAAAAAGATCAAGCCCACCAAATACCACAACACCAATATCTATCCCATGGACGGCGGCTTCGTGATGACGTTTCTCGACGACAGTACGCTGCTGTTCGGCCCGGCTTCGCCGGCATCGACAACGAACTGCTCTAGCGACCCCGAAGACCACCATGCTCTTCGGGGACGCCAAGGACACCCTGCAGAAGCTGGTGACCGCCGTCAACGAAGCCTGAGGCGGCGGCCCCGAGCGGGGGTTGCAGCTCGGCGGACGAGGTCCTCGAGGTCGGTGACCCGACCGTGATTTTGGGCGACCCCGGCTCCGGACGAACGTCGTGGCCTATGCCTGCCTGAACGGCTCGACGTTGAACGTGTACGACAACGTCGTCGGGAAGCCCGTCGCCGAGGCCGTGACGCCGGTCAACTGCGTCGCCCAGGACTTTGACCTGCCCTGATGGGAGCCTGACACTGGCATCCACAGGGCCGCCGATAGCGTAAAGCAGGGCATGGACACCGACCGGGGCACGCAGGGCGAGGAAGAGGGCGAGGCGGAGCACAGCCGGTTCCCCTTCGCCGTCCGGACCCAGCGGACCCTGCAGGTCATCCTCGGCCTCTTCTGGATCCTCGATGCCGCCCTGCAGTTCCAACCCTTCATGTTCGGCCCTACTTCGTGGACAACAACATCCTGGGCAGCGCCAGCGGGCAACCGTTCGTCCTGGCGGACTTCATCACCCATATCGGGAACTTCCTGTCGCCCGACATCGCGGTCTGGAACACGTTCTTCGCGCTCATTCAGCTCGTCATCGGCGTCGGCCTCCTCTACAAGGGCACGGTGCGCACCGCGTTCGGCGGTGTCGTTCGCCTGGGTGCTCGGCATCTGGGTCATCGGCGAGGGGCTGGGCATGCTCCTCACGGGCAACGCCACCGCCCTCACCGGCGCCCCGGGCTCCGTCCTCCTCTACGGCCTCATCGGGCTGATGGCGTGGCCGCGGCCGCCTCGACGGTTCGCAGTCGACTGGAGCGACCGGCCGTCGGGCGTTTCCACGTCGGCGGCCGCCCAGGGGATCGGGGGGACGATCACGCCCCTCGCCGTCTGGGCCGGGTACTGGTGGTCTGGCCGCCGTGCTGTTCCTGCTGCCCGCCAACCGGACCCGGACCTCCATTCAGAGCGCCATCTCGGGCATGACCGACGGGGTGCCCGGCTGGTACGCCCACTTCCTCACCAGCGTCGCCCAACCTCTTCTCGACCACCGGGACCCAGACGGCTTGGATCCTGGCCGCCGTGTCGGTCACCATCGGGCTCGGTCCGCTGGTCGCCCGCCGACCCGGCTGGTTCCTCGCCGCTGGGGCGTTGCTGTCCCTCGTGATGTGGTTCGCCGGCCAGGGCCTCGTCGGTGACGTGTTCAGCGGCTCGGACACCGACCCGAACACCGGACCACTGCTGATCCTGCTCGCCGCGGCCATGGTGCCGACGGTGATCGCGTCGAAGGCGGCCTGGCGTTCGCCCGCCGGAGAAATACTGCGGCGGAGCCCCGCGGCGGCCGTCCTCGGCATCGGCGCCCTCGGCGCGGCGCTCCGCGGTCGAGCGCCAGCTATCCCGCCGTGGCGACCGAGTCGACCGACAGCGCCATGAGCGGGTATGGCCATGGGCAGCTCGGAACGCGGGATCGCGGGCTCGACCTCGCCGTCGGCCACTGCCAGCACCTGCGTGCCGCACCAGAGCGGTTTGAAGATCTCGGGGCTGGACCTCAACAACACGCCGTACATGATCATGAGCGGTTCGAACGGCATGGACATGAACGGGGCCGATGCCAGCGCGGCCGCCGGTTTCAACACCACGACCCCCGGCTGGCACTACACGGGCCCGGCCATTCCCCAGGCCGAGGCCAGCTCGCTCCTGGCCGACGGGAACAACGGCCGAGTGACATCCACATGGCCGAGAGCGGCGGCGCGCCGAGCCTGACCGCGGCCGACGCATCGGCGCCGCGCAGTACGTGCAGGTGACCAGCGCACTCGTGTCCGGCTACACCACACCGGCGGAGGCGATGGCCGCCGGGTACGAGCCCGCGTCTCCGACCGATTACCCGGTCGTGGCCTACGTGAACCCGGCAGTCGTGGCGGCGAACGGTGGCGCAGCGGACGCTCGACCCCCAGCACGTCGACGGCCTCGTGTACGCCTCGACGCCGTCGGGGGGTGATGTGCTCGCCGCCGCCATGTACATCTTGCCGTTGACCGTGACCAAGGCGCCGATGCCCTACGGCGCGTCGGTGCAGTGGCACCGGCGGAGCGAGGTGTGCGGCCGGCCGACTCCGTCGCTCGCCATGCCCTTCGACATCACCGGGTTCCCGCCCTGCGTGGCGGGGACGCAACTGCAGCCGACGCCGTACGTGTCAATGGTGTGGCAGGTCCCGGTGGCGGGCGGACCGTTGGCCATTCAGCCGCCGGACATCCAAATTGTGGAGGCGGCGGTGATGCAGCAGAACGGGACCTCGGTTGCGTCGAAAGGGATGAGGGACAGCCGCTCTCATTCCGCCGCGCGGTTGATTCGGCGGGGGCGCCTCCGTCCGTAGCCTTGATGGGATGGCGGCATCCCCCGACGCCAGCCGAGCGTCGCGCTGGCCTGGGCGCGCATCGATCTGGCGTCGTCACACCCCACCCGGCCTGGGTGGCGGGTCGCCCTGGCCACCGTCCGTGTCCATCGCCGGCTCGTCTGGGG
>CAWAQH010000029.1:0-13532 GCA_963784085.1 uncultured Acidobacteriaceae bacterium
TTAAAAGGGCATTGCTCTACCAACTGAGCTACGCGCCCGCTCCTTTCCAATTTAGCACAAACACTTAACAGGGGCGGCGACGCCATGTGGCACCCTTAGCGCTTCGCTCGCTTGCACGGGCGAGGCGCCCATGGCCACATGGTCTGTGGCCACATTCTCCGTGGCCACGTGGTCCATGATTGTCGCCATCCGCAAGTCCCAAACCCCCCATCAATTTTCAGCGCGCCGACTCCCCTGCTGGACTAGAATAGGCCTTCGCTGATTTTGGCCTATGAGCGCTCCGACCGAAGTTTGGAACAAGTGGGAAGGCCGGGTCGTAGATGGAAGGTTTCCGCTGCGGCAGTGGCTGGGCGGGTCGGACCATAGCGCCGTTTTTCTCACCGAGCGCGCTGGAGCGGGACCGCAAAAGGCTGCCATAAAGCTTATTCGAGCGGAAAACGACGGCGCTCAACTTTCGCGTTGGGCCGAATCGGCCAAGCTCTCGCATCCTCATCTGTTGCCGCTCCTGGAGTACGGACGCGGCCAGATCGACGACACCCCGTTTCTGTATGTCGTCATGGAATACGCGGAAGAGAACCTGGCGGAGATCATTCCGCTGCGGCCGCTTTCGCCGGACGAAGCGCGCGCCATGCTGCTTCCCGCAGCAGAAGGGTTGCGTGTTCTGCATCAGGCGGGCTTTGGGCATGGCCGCGTCAAGCCCGCCAACATCATGGCGGTCGACAATCAATTAAAAATCTCGATCGACGGACTGGGCAAAGCGGGCGAGCCCGCCGCTGCTCCGAGCCTTTACGACGCGCCGGAAATCGCCTCGACTGGACTATCCACGGCTGGGGATGTTTGGTCCCTGGGCCAAACGCTGCTCGCCGTTTTGACGCAGGTCGAGCCGGTCGAAACCAGCCAGCGCGGGCTTGCTCTGAACGAAGACATTCCACAACCGTTGCGGGGAATTGTGCGGGAGTGTCTGCACCTCGATCCGCAACGTCGGTGTACGGCGGAAACCATCCTGAACGCGCTTCAGCCCGGCACGCTTCAACCCGCCATGCTTCAACCCGGCACTCGGGCGCCTTCGCCGCGACCTCCGGTTAGCGCGGAGGTGGTTCGAGCGCAGAGGATTGAGCCGCCAGCTAGGCGCTGGCTCATCGTGCCCATTGTAGCTGTGGCTCTGTTTCTCGCAATCTTGCTGGGCAGCCGACTGATCAGCCATTCGCCGGCGATTCCAGCGAAAGAAGCTAACACTGCCACTGCACCGTCGGCCGTGGCGCCCGCGGCACAATCGCCTGCGACCAAGGTGCCTGCGCCGTTTACGGAAAAGGAAAAACACGTACCAAAATCCGCGCCAATGCGGGGCAGCGTGCGGCAGCAGGTGATGCCGGGAGTCTCGCAGAGCGCACTTCGCACGATTGACGGCACGGTCAAGATCGCCGTTCGCGTGGACGTCGATTCTTCGGGTAACGTCACGCAGGGGCGGCTTAGCTCCGCGGGACCGAGTAAGTATTTTGCGAATCTGGCGCTGGCGGCGGCACGGCAGTGGAAGTTCAATCCGCCGCAGGTGAACGGACAGGCAGTGGCCAGCGAATGGATGCTGCGCTTTCAATTGCGGAGAACGGCCGTGAATGCTGCTTCGGACGAGATCAGGCCGTGAATGATTGAAGTCTTCTGCTTTGGCTTCTCTGCTTTAGCTTCTCTGTTTTAACTTCCAAATGATTTGACGGAACATGCCAAGGAGGAATTCGGCGTCTCCGGTTTCGAGGTGCATGCGCAGCACCATGCGGCGAACCGCGCTTTCAAAAGCATCACTGGTGGTCAGCTTGGGATAATCGCTGGCGCGCAAAGCTGTGAGCAAAGTCTCGTTGATTCGTTCGACCTCGGCTGCCGAGGCTGGACGTTCCCTGCTCCGGCTTAGTCATTGTGGTTGCGCCGGGATCGCGGATCAATTCATACAGACAAACCGCGACCGCCTGGCCCAGATTCATTGAAAAATGTTCCTCGCGAGTGGGGATGTTCATGAGCCAGTGACAATGGCTCATGTCGCGATTGGAGAGGCCGAATTTTTCCGAACCGAATAGAAGAGCGCACGGAGCCGAGAGAAGATGAGCGCGAATGAGCGGCGCCCCGGCTTCCAGGCGCTGTAGCGAATGCTGGAGATCGCGAGCGCCCACAGCGGTGGTGCCGACCACTAAAGAGCAATCCGCGGCCGCATCGGCTACAGTTTGGAACTTTTCTGCGCTCTCGAGCACGGCTGCTGCGCCCACAGCCGAACGCGCCCCCTCGAACGCTACATCATAGGGATTAACCACCCGCAGATGGCTGACTCCAAAGTTGCTCATGGCCCTGGCGGCCGCACCGATGTTCAGAGGATTGCGAGCGTCCACGAGGATGACGCGCAGTAGATCGAATTCGGGAGGAACCGGCAAGCTGTGACTATTCTACCTTGATCCTGTAGCACGCCCTTTGCCCAGGGCCTTTTGACAGGGGCGTGTAATTGTAAAAAAATTGTCAAACCTCTGCCAAAGCGCGGAAAATGGGTAGAAACATTGTAAGCTTCACTTGTTATCGGGCGTTTTTGCCAGATTGCACATGCAAGATTGCACCAGGGTTCGAAACCAATGGGCCCGAAACAGATGAGGACGGATTTATGGGTCAAGTCGCCACACCTATGACTACGGCAAAATCGGCAGAAGCGATGAACTCCACCAAGCCGATGGGGAGAATTCTGGTCGTAGAGGATGATCCCGCCGTGCAGAAGGCGCTCAAGCGGATGTTCGAGTCCGAGGGGTATACGGTTGAGGTTCAAGGCAATGGCAAGTCTGCGCTGGAAAGCTTTCAGGCCTCGCCACCGGCGGTGATTATTCTCGACCTGCGCCTGCCCAAGCTTTCCGGGGGCGATGTCTGCAAGGAAGTCAAAGCGCAAGCGCCCACGTTGCCGATCATTGTGCTCAGCGCCACCAGCAACGTCTCCGACAAAGTGCTTTTGCTTGAACTGGGTGCGGACGATTATGTAACCAAACCCTTCAGTCCCAGGGAAGTCCTGGCGCGCGTACGCGCGGCTTTACGACATACGTCGAGGACGGCGAGCGTCAATCTGGTGAGTTTCGACGGCATCTCAATCGATTTCAAAAAGATGGAAGTCCGGCGCGAGGGCAAGGTGATTGTCCTGACCGCGCAGGAATTCAAGACCCTGCAGTTTCTGGTGCAAAATGCGGACCGGGTCATCGGCCGCGACGAATTGCTGAACGAAGTTTGGGGCTACCAGAATTACCCTTCGACCCGTACCGTAGATAACCATATCCTCAAGCTGCGGCAAAAACTGGAACGCGACCCCGCCAGTCCGGTACACTTCCGCACGGTGCACGGAATGGGCTACAAGTTCGTTCGCTGAGATCCCTTGGCCTCTTTACCCGAACCCGACTCGCGACGATTCCTCGAAAACTCCGGCGTCGCCCTGGTTTCGCGCACGCGGCTGCGTACGCGTTTTCTGCTCTCGATGGTCCTGATCACGGCCGGGCTCACGGCTTTGAGCCTGCTGGTGGTGCGGAACCGGGTGAGAAACCACGTCCGCGAAGGTATTGTTCAAGACCTGCGGAACTCGGTGACGACGTTCCAGAATTTTCAACATGATCGTGAGGTCATGCTGATCCATTCGGCGGAACTGGTGGCCTACCTGCCGATCACGCGGGCCATCCTGACGGCGCGCGATCCGGCCACAATTCAAGACGCTTCGCAGGATGTCTGGCCGCTGACCGGCAGCGATCTGCTGGCATTGGCGGACCGCAATGGCAAGGTGGTGGCCCTGCACACAAAGTCGGCCGGGTTCACGCGGGAAGCGGCACAGCGATATTTTGAGCAATCGCTGAAAGAAGAGGACTCCAGCCACTGGTGGCTCGGCGACCATCATTTCTATCAGACTTTTTTGCAGCCGGTTTATTTCGGCAAGACAGAAGGACCGTTGCTCGGGTTCCTGATCATCGGTTACGAAATCGACGATCGCCTGGCGCGCGAAGTCAGTAAGGTTTCGGCATGTCAGGTTGTATTTTCCTACGGCGACGAAGTCGTCGCCACCACTTTAACGGCGGAGCAGGCGCAAACGCGGGGCGTTCGCGCATTGGCCGCCGAATCGGCCCCGAGTGCATCTCGCGATACGGCAGCGCGGGACGTTCAGGTTGGCAGAGAGAATTTCGTCGCAACTTCGCTCGACTTGTCGGGACAGCAGCAACCGCCCGTGCGGCTGACAGTGTTAGGGTCCTACGATCAGGCGGCGAAGTTCCTCGACAACCTGAATCGCCTGCTGCTGCTGCTCGGCCTTACCGCGGTTTTAATCGGCAGTGGACTGGTGTTCCTGATTTCCTATACCTTTACCCGCCCGCTGGCCAGCCTGGTGGAAGGCGTGCGCGCGCTAGAGCACGGGGATTTTCACCATCCGCTTGACCCGCGGGGCAGCGACGAAGTGGCAGAGCTTACTTCCGCTTTCGATCGCATGCGCGCCAGCCTGCTCAAGACGCAACAGGCCCTGCTGGAGTCGGAGCAATTGGCCACGATCGGCCGCATGGCCAGTTCGATTTCCCACGACCTGCGCCACGCCCTGGCCGCAGTGGTAGCCAATTCCGAGTTTCTTTGTGACGGCCGTTTGAGTTCGGCGCAGCGCGAAGAGTTGTATCAGGAGGTCCGCACGGGCGTGAATCAGATGACGGACCTGATCGATTCCCTGCTCGAGTTTGCCCGGACCCGGGAGTCGCTCAATCCGAGTTACTCGAGCGTGGCCGAAACCGTGCAGCGCGCCGCGCAGGCCGTGCGCCTGCACCCGCGCCACCAGGGCACGCTGATCGAGATCAGGAACAACAGCCAGAATCTCGCGTGGTTCGATCCGCGCAAGCTGGAGCGCGCGCTCTACAATCTTCTGCTGAATGCCTGCGAAGCGGCACCGAGTGGCGACGGTCGAGTGCAGGTCACGATCGAACGGACCGGCTATGCGGTCACGATTTCGGTTGCGGACAACGGTCCCGGCATTGCAGAACCGATTCGCGACAAGCTGTTTCATCCTTTTGTAAGTTTCGGCAAGGAAAACGGCACGGGGCTTGGGCTGACGGTTGTGCAGAAGATTGTGCATGACCACGGCGGCGAAGTTTTGCTGGAGCGCACTCCGGACGGGCAAACGGTTTTTCGGATTACGCTTCCGGGACGTGCCACAGAGGGGCCGGTGGATGCCGGCGACGACGAGCATCAACCTGGACGTTTATTGCCCTTGACTAACGTTCGAGCTACGGAAAATTCAATTCGACATTCGGACACGTAACCCCGTTCTACCGATTTCACCGTGATCCGGATGTCGCGCAGGAGGAAGTGTGAAGATCCCTGAAACCCTTGCGCTTCGCGTGACAGCCGTGATTGCGGCTGCATTGATTTTGTTGTCTGCTTTCGGGCAGGCCCAGGAAGCCACGCCCACTGCGACCTCAGCGGCCACCGCTTCATCGCAGGCGGGCGAGGCATCTCTGCGCGAACTCGACTCGCAAGTGCGGGAATTGCGGGCTGTGATCGAACAGATGCGGACTGAAAACGCCCAATCGAGAGCCGAAATGCGCGAATTGCGCCAGGAATTGCAGAGCACGCGCCAGTTGCTCGCGCCGATGGCGGCTCCGGCGAGCGCGGACGCACGCCCGGCAAACGCGCCGGAAGGCGCGCCCGGCGACTCGGCCGCCCTCACCTTACCCGCGGGGACCGACCTGGGAAGCCGGGTTGAGAAGCTCGAGGAATCGACGCAGTTGCTAGGCTCGAAAATCGATGAGCAATATCAGACAAAAGTGGAAACCGCCGGCAAGTATCGCGCCCGGCTTTCCGGAATTGTGCTGATGAATGCGTTTCACAATGTGGGCGCCTCCGATAATCTGGACGTCCCCGACTACGCGGAAGTTGCTGCGCCGGGCACGCCGCAAACCAGCTTCGGAGCCACTTTGCGCCAAACCGAAATTGGTCTCGAAATTTTTGGGCCGACGGTGGCCGGAGCAAAAACTTCAGCCAACGTGCAGTTTGATTTCTTCGGTGGATTCCCCGCGACCAATAACGGAGTGAGCTTCGGCGTTGCCCGTCTGCAGACTGCGAGCGTGCGGCTCGACTGGAACAACACCTCGGTGATTGCCGGGCAGGATTCTCTGTTCATCTCACCGCTTTCTCCCACTTCATTTGCTTCGCTTGCAGTTCCGGCTTTCGGGAGCGCAGGAAACCTGTGGGGCTGGACTCCTCAGATTCGCGTGGAGCATCGCTTTGATCTGGCTGACCAGCAGAGTATTACGCTGCAGGGTGGAGTTTTGGACAATCTGGATTGGGAAACGCCCGCCAATTCGTTCGCTCGCGTAGCTCAGGCTGGCGAGAGTACAGGTCAACCGGCGTATGCGGTTCGTACCGCATGGTCGCGCCCGGTGTTGGACCATCCCTTGAGCTTTGGCGTGGCAGGTTACTATGGCCGGCAAAAATGGGAATGGCCCGGATTTTCTGACGCCTGGGCGGGCATGATGGATTGGCAGATTCCGATTCTTCGACGTCTGGCTCTCTCCGGTGAATTTTACCGGGGCCGGGGAATCGCGGGCCTCGGCGGAGGGATCGGCCAAACCATTGTGTTTGGCGGCAGTTCGTCTTATGCGACGACACCCATCCGCGGAGTCGACTCGGCTGGAGGATGGAGCCAGCTCAAATTCCAACTCACCCGCAAGCTGGAACTGAATGGAGTCTTTGCCGAGGACAACGCCTTTGCCGGTGACATCAGGGGTTTCGCCACCGACGCCAACAATTTCGGAGAAATCTTAGGACGCAATCGTGGCGCTTTCGGCAACATGATTTACCGGCCGCGGTCTGATTTGCTGCTCTCGGCCGAATTCAGGCGTTTGCACACCTTCCCTATCTATGACAGCGCCACCACCACCAACCAGATTAATCTTGCGATGGGGATATTATTCTGAAAATGCCCGCCTCCAGAATCGGCCGCGCATACGGAGTGCTCTGGTGCGTTCTAGCGTTTACCTGTCTATCGTTTACCTGTATATCGTTGACCTGCGTCCTGGCCGCGCAAAATGTGGACCTCAAGGGCAAAGTGCAACTCACGAAAAACGGGCGGCAGGTGCACGACGCTTCGAAGGTCGTAATCTGGCTCACTCCTGTGGGCAACACGCCTGCGCCTCTCTCCCCTGCGCAGACCGGACGCATCCCGCAATTGGTGCAGAAAGACAAGAGCTTTCAACCGTCACTGCTGGTGATTCCGGCAGGTGGAAAAGTGGAGTTTCCCAACCGTGATCCTTTTTTTCACAACGTGTTTTCGCTGTTCGATGGCAAGCGCTTCGACCTCGGACTGTATGAGAGTGGCACCACCCAGACTGTCCAATTCGACAAACCTGGCATATCGTTCATCTTCTGCAACATTCACGCGCAGATGAGCGCTGTGGTGATCGCACTGAATACTCCATACTATGCGGTATCGACTTGGCGCGGCGAA
The DNA here is from genome assembly GCA_963784085.1 of uncultured Acidobacteriaceae bacterium. Classification (GTDB taxonomy): domain Bacteria; phylum Acidobacteriota; class Terriglobia; order Terriglobales; family Acidobacteriaceae; genus Sulfotelmatobacter. The sequence goes on from CAWAQH010000029.1 coordinate 7,478, forward strand.
ATCAGCATCGGGGGCGTCGCGCCAGGCCGCTACCAGATGCATGTGTTCCATCCCTCAGTTTCGCCCGAGGCGTTGCATGCCGCCGAACGCGAAATTACCGTGGCTACTGGCGATACCTTCCTCGGAACTCTTACTCTGGCGGAATCCGATCTTGAGTTCGCGCACAAGAACAAGTATGGGCGGGATTATGATCGTCCCGATCCAGAGAGTCCGGCGTATGCGCGACCGTAGCGGCTGGCCCGGTGGGGGCTTTCAGGAAATCAGAAACGGCATAGCTAGCGGTGACCTTCGCCGCCAGAATTGCCGCCTGAGGAATGGCTGCCGCCGCTGGGCGAGCTGTGGGAACCGCCGGCGGAGCTGCCATGGCTGCCACCATAGCGGCCAGAAGACCGTGGCCGCGCGCCCCCATACCAAATCCCACGCCCGTAGGGATAGGGTGCCCAGCCCCACGGCGCATAGCCAACCCAAGTCCCGCCACCCCAGGTCCAGCCAACCCCAGCCCAGCCCCAATACGGTGCATAACCCCACGTCCCATCCTGATCGGGCGACCAACCGTCCGGCTGATTCGGCAGCCATACCTGGCCAGACTCCGGCGCATTCTGCGACTGTCCGTAGGCATTGAGGTCTCCCGCTCCAACTTGACGCCGGTTGGTGTGACGCCATGCGTCAGCGTCAGACTCATGGATCATGCGGTTGCGGTCGCTATTCCACCGGTCCCAATCGTCGCGGTCGGGAGCAGGGTTGATCTTGTATTTGGCATCGGCACCGGGACCGCGCACGGTCGCCATCTCACCCGGATTCAGTTGGGCGATACCCTGCGGGGTTGAGATTTCGGCCTCGCCCTTGCGAGCAATGATGATGGAATCCCCATCGGGACGCACTTCAATGCGGAACACGCCATCCTCACGCACGGGATGTAGCGCGACGTTGGGTGTATCAATCTCCGGCTCGGCCTCACCTTCTTCAAAGACCGAGTAACTGGCCATGCCCTGCCCGACCTTAATCTGAATGTATTCGCGGGTGAAATCTGCCATGGTCGCTTGCGCGTTCGGGCCCAGGCGGAGGATGTTGGCGTGATCGAGCTGCACTTCGGCCCGCGAGTCTTTTCCCGTAGAAACCTTATTGCCATTCAAAACCGGCTGATTCAACACCGCGGCAGACCATGTGCTCGAACCTCCGCGCTGGATCGAGACATCCCCATGAATCATGCTGATTCGGCCGACTCCTCGCTCACTCTTGGCCGGATCATCCCTGGCTGGATCATCCTTGGCTGGATCAGCGCCCGACGGACGGCCAGCTTCTTCGCCCATTTGCGGAGGTTGGCGGGGCTGCGGCGGTCGCTGCGGGTGGGGCACTCCTATTTCCATGGGAGCGTTCGGTTGCTCCGAAGCACCCGAGCCCGCGTCGGTGGTCTGCGCGCGGCCGCTTATGGAAAAAGCGCCGACCAGCATCAGAATTAACATCGCGAGATTTGCCAGGAATCCGTTCTTCATAAAACTACCCCGCCCGCAGCACAATACATACGAACCCATCAGACGGCAGGCGGTTGCCCGGCGTCAATGTCATTTCTTCGGGGCACTACTTGTGTGACTCTGCGCCGGCGGATGCGAATTCTGCTGCCGTTGCGGCGGGGGAGGTGCAGGCTTCTGTTGCTGCCAGGTGCTGAATTTCTGCGCTCGTTGCTGCTCTTGCGTTGAATTTTTCTCCTGTACCGGCTGTACCGGCTTGGCCAGCGGATGCGACCATCCCGGCGCAGGCTGCACATTGACATTGCGAGTCGACTTCGCGGTTTGAGGCTGCGGGCTCTTTTCCGGTTCCGGAGTCCCTTGCTGTTCCCACACTCGCGGCTGCGGCTTTGTCCGGGCGTTGCCTTCACTGCCCTGACCGAATGAACGGAATCCCTGCTGATCGTCCTCCGTCGCCGTCCGCGCCGTCCGCGCCGATGAAGGGGTTGCGACTGGCCGGCCTGGCGCTTCCTGACGGACGAGCGAAGGCTGGTTGAGATGTCCGCCAGCCTGCGCCTGCCTTTGATCGAAAGAGCGCGGCATGGGCGCCGGGGTTCTCAGCGCGACTACCGGCCGGCTCATCACAGCCGCCGGAGGCCGAATCGCCGCAGTCCTGCCCGTACCCATCATGCTGGCCCGCACTGGTTCAGCGTTCACCGTGCGCGACACTGGCGCGGCCGCCAGTTCTTTCGACGGAACGGATACAACGTTGCGCGCCACGGGCCGCGCGTTCACGAAGGTATCTCGCGAAACGACCGTCACGCCGCCATTCACGTTGCGGTTCGCGTAGCTGATGTTGTTCACGCTGCGGTTCACGACGACCGTGTTGTAGACGTTGGTGATGCGGGTCACATTCACCGTTGTATTCGTGATGTTCACCCGGTTCACATAATTCCGCGTCACGCGATAGCCAGGAATGAACACCTCTCCCGGCGCCAGCGGAAACCATCCCACTCCTGCTCCAAACGAGAACGAGAAGTTGAGACCCGGTGCGCCGCCCACCCAAGCGACCAGCGCGGGCGCATAAATCGGCCGAACCACACTCGGTCCAGGAACCCAGTACCAGCCGGTTCCAGCGAATGCCCAGCGTCCATAGTGAAATGGAGCGAATCCCCAGGGCTCGTTTTCGACCCAAGTCCAGCCCCACGGGTCCAGCCAGATCCAGTGCCCGAAGCGATAGGGCGCCCATCCCACCGCCAGACCGCGCGGCCGCCAGCAGGTGCCATAGCCGGCCGCATAACTCCAGTCGCCGTATTCGTCGAGATCCTCATATCCGGTCATCTCGCGCGAAACATAGTTCGCGGAATCGGACTGATCTTCGGTCCGGTCGCGGTCCGAGGCCCAAGTGTCGAAATCGTCATCTGCTGGAATCTGGCCGAGGTCGTAATTCAACTGATCGGCGTTCGGCTGATCGGCGCCGGTGAACGTGGCATCCTGATTCGCAACCACCGTATAGGACGAGCCCCCGCCGGTGGCTTCGCCGCGACCGCGCCAGACCGTCACGTCGGTACGATCACCGTCGGGATCGACATCGATTCGATAGTCCCCCGGCTGCATCACGACAAACGCCACGTTCGGCGTATCGATTTCAACGGCGTCTTCGTCGTCGACGTGCCGCACGTTCACGATCAGCGAGCCCTGCGCCAGGCGAATCTGCGTCGCGCGGTCACTCACTTCGAGCAATGTAATCCCCGTCTTTGGGCCGAGTCGCAGCGCGGTCGATCCGACGTGAACTTCGGCGCGCGAATTTTCATCCGCCCAAAGATTGTCGCCGGTCACCAAAGGACGGTTGACCACGGCATCGACCCAGTCGTTTTCACCGCCGGGCTGGAACAAGACCGATCCCTCCATGTAATTCAGCCGGGCAACACGGCCTGGAGGATCCTGGATCGGCCGGCCTTGGAGCGATTCTTGCGGAGGCTTGCGGCATCGCCGGCACTGGGCGTCTTGCGCCTTTGACCCTGGGCGGCGTTTGCAGCATGAACGACAGGAGCAACGCCATTACCGCCCAGTTCCACCGCTGCTTGCAGGTCGCCATGACGATTTGCTCCTCGATGCATGAAGATGCTGCTAGCAATCTTACTCACGCCGATGTAAACCCGGTAGAGACAGTTTAGTTTCCTGGGTTAGAGTGGTGGAGCGATGGGGCAGTGGAGTGCCGCGACGTGGTGGCCGTCAGACTGGAATGGCCAACATCAAGGCAGAATATCTATCTGGCGGGGATCATTGCTTCACGGGCTTCGGCGAGATCTGGATCCATCGTCAGGTTCAGCTCGAGCACGTTGACTCGAGGCTCGCCCAGAAATCCGAATTGCCGCGACTCAGTGTGTTGCCGTACCGCTTCGCGAACCATATCTTCGGTCAATCCGCGTTCTTTCGCGATGCGCGGCACCTGAAATTCCGCAGCTTCCGGCGAGATGTGAGGATCGAGCCCCGAGCCCGACGTAGTCAATAAGTCCAGCGGAATTGCAGCTCCGGGATTTTCTGCTTGCAAGCGATCGGCATCGCCCTGGACACGCGCGATGAGCGTAGCATTTGTCGGTCCCAGGTTCGGTCGATCCCGAACTGGCCGCGTCATAGCCGGTTCCGGCGCCAGACGGCCGCGAGTGAAAATATCCCGTCGACGAAAATTGCTGGCCGATCAGCTGCGAACCAACCAAGGCTCCACCGCGACTGATAAGTTCTCCATTCGCCTGCCTCGGAAACAGGAACTGCGCAAATCCCGTAATCAATAGCGGAAACAACAGGCCGAACAACACAGTCGTCGCCAGTGTCATCAGCACGGCTGTAATCAGATTTTTTTTCATAGTCGCCTCTACGTTGTTGGAACTGGCCTGATAAATCGTTTGCCAGGGAAAAATCGTTCGCCTCAGGGGCTAAAGCTCAGAATTCATGCTAGCCGTAGGTGGCACGACTGAAGTCGTGCCCTTCCCAAAACCATTTGTAAGACCGGTTCTGGTGCTCATGCCAGGCCGGCCCGCACGATGAGCATGTCGATCAGCTTGATTCCAATAAATGGCACAACCACTCCTCCCGCGCCGTACACCAGAAGATTCCGTCGCAGCAACACTGCCGCCCCTTGCGGAACATATTTCACTCCCCGCAGCGCCAGCGGAATCAGCGCCACGATGATAAGGGCATTGAAAATGACTGCCGAAAGAATCGCCGACTGGGGCGTGGCCAGCTGCATCACGTTCAGCGCCGCAGCACGGGAAACTTCCCGGCAAACATGGCCGGAATGATAGCGAAATATTTGGCAACATCGTTCGCAATCGAAAATGTCGTCAGCGCGCCACGCGTCATCAGCAACTGCTTGCCGATCTCGACAATCTCGATCAGCTTGGTGGGATTGGAATCGAGATCGACCATGTTGCCGGCTTCTTTGGCGGCCTGCGTGCCAGTATTCATGGCGACGCCGACATCGGCTTGAGCCAGTGCCGGAGCATCGTTGGTGCCGTCGCCGGTCATGGCGACCAGCTTGCCCTGGCCCTGTTCGCGGCGAATCAGATCGATTTTGTCTTTCGGCGTGGCCTCGGCAAGAAAATCGTCGACGCCGGCCTCGGTGCGATCGCGGCCGCGGTTAAGGGGTTGTCGCCCGTGATCATCACGGTCCGGATGCCCATGGCTCGAAGCTGATAGAAGCGTCCCGCATGCCGCCTTTGACGATATCTTTCAGGTGGATGACACCCAGGCGCGGCCATTCTCGGCGACGACCAGCGGCGTGCCGCCCGATCGCGCAATCCTTCCACGGCCGCGCGCACTTCGGCGGGCAATGCCTCCCTGCTCTCGAGATATGTGGCGATGGCGTCGGCCGCGCCTTTGCGAATGCGCGGCCATCCAGATTCACGCCGGACATGCGCGTCATCGCGCTGAAGGGAATAAATTCGGCGTTCGTGCGTGCTCACTCCCGCCCGCGCAGTCCGTAGTGTTCCTTGGCCAGCACTACGATCGAGCGGCCTTCGGGAGTTTCGTCGGCGAGCGAGGAAGCTGCGCCGCATCGGCCAGCATCGCTTCGGCGACGCCGGGGGCGGTTATGAATCCGTGGCCTCGCGGTTGCCGAGAGTGATGGTGCCGGTCTTATCCAGAAGCAGCATGTTGACGTCGCCGGCCGCTTCTACTGCGCGGCCGCACATTGCCAGCACATTGTGCTGCACCAGACGATCCATGCCGGCGATGCCGATGGCGGAAAGCAGGCCGCCGATAGTGGTCGGAATCAGGCAGACCAGAAGCGAGACCAGCACGAAGACCGTCTGCGGCGCGTCGGAATAGATCGCGAACGGCAGCAGCGTGACCACGGCGAGCAAAAAGATGATCGTCAGCCCGGCCAGCAGGATATTCAGCGCAATTTCATTCGGGGTCTTTTGCCGCTCGGCACCTTCGACCAGCGCAATCATGCGATCGAGAAAGGTTTCGCCGGGATTCGACGTAATCCGCACCATCGATCCATCGGACAGCACACGCGTGCCGCCGGTCACGGCAGAACGATCGCCGCCGGCTTCGCGAATGACAGGCGCCGATTCGCCGGTGATGGCCGATTCATCTACCGAGGC
>CAWAQH010000030.1:0-12929 GCA_963784085.1 uncultured Acidobacteriaceae bacterium
CAGCGACCAATACAGCGCGGCCGGGAGCTTGTTGTAATCCTGCGGATAGCGCTTTCCTAAAAACCGCAGGAAGTGTTCGTTGACGAAATAAAACCAGAAAAAACCGTGGTGCTCGGGCGTTCCCGGATTACGCAAGCCGGCCAGAATGTGCCACGGCGCGGCAATCGCCAGAAACAGCACCAACCCTGAGAACAGCCGAAACTCGCGCCACGGCCGCCACTCTCCGGTGATCAGCAGGAAGAAAAATGCCGCGCCGCAGGGAAACACCAGCGCGATCAGCCCCTTGGTCAGCACTCCCAGGGCCATCATCGCGTAGCCCGCATACCAGCGCCAGACTGCGCCTCGCGGCTCGAGCGCGGTCAGAAAAAAATACAAGGCTGCCGCAATCAGCAGGCTCAGCAGCACCTCCGGAATCAGTATCCGGGTGAACAGATAGATTCCGGCGCAGGTGTAGACAAACAACGCAGCATAAGCGCCGCTGCGTTCTCCGAACGCGCGACATCCCCAGCGCATTCCGAGCAGTCCGAGCAACAGCACCGAAAGCACCATGGGCAGGCGGGTGCTGAATTCGCTTACGCCAAAAATCCTGTAGCTGAAGGCCACCAGCCAGTAGGGCAGCGGCGCTTTTTCCAGATAGCGCACGCCGTTCACGTGCAGCGTGACGTAATCCCCGCTCACGAACATTTCGCGGGCTGCCTCCGCATGAGTGGCATCGGCGTCGTCCATCAACCCGGGCGTGAACATCGACCCCACATACACTGCCAGAAACACCGCGGCCAGCGCCCAGTATGCGGTTCTGGGCCCGCGAGCATGTGGTTTCTGTTCGGCTGTGAAAGTTGAAGCGTTCGCGATCAAAACGATGAGCCCAATCCAGTCTTACAAATACGCGCCCGGTCGGCAACTCGCAAACAGGGCCGATAGCGGTGCAGTTTTGCTTGTCATGCCGGTCACGGCTTTTTCCCGGCCTCCGCGTGCCGGATGAAAAACTGCTCCTTATCCGTCCCCACCGGAACCGCAACATCAAAAAATCCCACCATCATTTCCTCCGAAGTCTGGTCGCCCCAGGTCACCGTCTTCTCCGGATCGGGATTATGCGGATTGTTTTTCGAATTGTCGTACCACGCCACGGCGCGCAACCTGGTCCCCGCTTTCAGTTCCCGAGGCTCGGCCAGCTTGTAACTCAACTGCCAGTGAAAGTGGTAGTTCACTCGCAGCAGCGTTTCCACGCTTCCGTCGTCATGCACAATGTCGTACTCGAAACGCTTTCCGCGCAGGTGCATGTGCGGAAACAGGCTCAACAAGGTTGCGCCGTTCGGCAGTGTCCCCTGCACCTCCACGCGGAAATCGTCCGCGCCCGGTGGAATGATGAGCGCATGATTATTCAACTGTAGCGTGATCACCCTCTGCTTCGGCGGAGTCTTCGCAAACACCAGCCCCACGCCGGTCTCATCGCTGGCAGCCTCGCCGTTCGTGGTGTAGTGCATCTGAAACACCAGGTCCGATCCCGCCGGCACAAATTTCGCCATCCCGTCCGCCCAGCGGTCGGGCGCGCTGCCCGGCGCATACACCAGCAGCAGATCGCTGGTGGTTTCGTGCGCCTGCCTGCGCTCCTCCGCGTCGCTCAACATCGAAGCCGTAAACGGCTCGCCCACCGGCGCATGCCGCAGCCATGCCGAATCCGGAGGCCGGATATAAACCACCGCGTGATGCACATGCGCCGCGCTCGTTGGCCGCACCTCTACCATCTGCACCCACCTGTCCTCGGCAAAATGCGTAGGCGCAATCTCGTAGGTATATTCCACCTCGCCGCGCGCCGGAATCCGCACCGGCTTCGGCATCTTCACCACCACATCAGGATGCGGAATATTCCAGCCTCCACTCCAGTTGCGCGGCGGCGGCGCATCGCGCGCGTCCCCGGCCGGTGCTCCAGCTTTTGCCCAGGCAGCAATCGTCGCGATCTGCTCCTCGCTCAACGATGGATCGTTGGAAAAATGTCCGAATCGCGGATCGGCAAACCACGGCGGCATCATCCTCATCTCGACCGCCGCCGCAATTTTCCCCGCCCACGGCTTAACTTCCTCGTAGGTCACTAGCGGCATCGGCGCTGGCTCTCCACTGCGGTGGCAACTCTGGCATCGAGTTTGCAGCAGCGGTAAAACATCCTTATAGAAAGTCGGCGAGGAAAGGGACGGAGGTTTGGAATTTTCGCTTCGCGGAACGGGACCTGGCATCTGCCCCGCCGCGCCCATCGCCAGAATGGAAACGATCGCCGCCGTCAACCGCGCCCTCGTCCTGTTCACGAGCGCAAAAACTCCAGGGTCAGCGCCCACGCCTGCCGTGCCGAGTGCGGCTCGTATGCGGCCCGTTCGTCGCAGAAAAATCCATGGTCCGCGCGGGAGAATTCTGCGTTCACGTAAACCTTATTCTGCGCGCTGAGCGCGTCCGTGATCGCCTTCCGGTGCTCTGCGGTAATTCGTTTATCCAATCCACCCCAGATCAACAATGAAGGAGCCTGCAACTTTGCCGCCCGATCGAGCAATGCCGGAGCGATTCCTCCTCCATAAAACGAAACCGCGGCGCGCAGCCGGAACACGCTGTTGGCAACAAATGAAGCGCGGCCGCCCATACAGAATCCGACGCTCGAAATCTCGTCAGGCTTCACCTGCCCGTTCGAGTGCAGCCAGTCGAAGGCCGCGCCCGCATCCAACTCCACCGTTTCCGTCGTCACCGCTTGGAAGTGAGGCGTGACAGCGGAGAAGTCCGCGTAGCTGCCCTCAAAACCCGCTGGCGCGGTGCGATGAAAAAGCTCTGGAGCAATCGCCACGTATCCCTCTGCAGCAAAGCGGTCGCACACGCCGCGAATATGGTGGTTCACGCCAAATGCCTCCTGAAACACCAGCAATCCGGGATGCGGCCCGCCTTGCCCTGGACGCGCCACGTATGCCGCCATCCGAGTGCCATCCGCGACGGCCAGCTCCACTCTCTCGTTCACGATCGGCGATTCGCTCATTCGATCTTTAGCCATGCCACCCACTCTTAATTCTAATCTCGTAAACATGTGCGCGTGATCCACCGCGCGGCACGCGACTTTGCAAAATGTTACAGTAAATTCGGTTTATGTCTGCGCCCAATTCTCTTTTCGTTCGCGCCTGCAAGTCGCAACCTGTCGAGCGCACACCTGTCTGGTTTATGCGCCAGGCTGGCCGTTATATGCCCGAGTACCGCGCCATCCGCAAGCAGCATTCCCTGCTTGAGATTTGTAAAAAGCCTGCGCTGGCCGCTGAAGTCACCATCACGGCCGCCGAATTTCTGGGCGTCGATGCGGCGATTATTTTCGCCGATTTGCTGCTCCCTCTCGAAGTCATGGGCCTGCCTTTTCATTTTGCCGCCGGCGAAGGCCCCATCATTGATTGGCCTGTGCGCACGCCCGAAGATGTCGCCCAGCTCCGCACCGACCGCGCCGCCGATCTCGGCTACGTCTCTGACGCCGTGGGCCTGGTCGCCACTCATTTTGCGGGAAAGCTCCCCGTCATCGGTTTTTGCGGAGCGCCTTTCACCCTGGCCAGCTACATGATCGAAGGCGGCGGCTCGCGCCACTATCTGCACACCAAGAAAATGATGTACAACTCCCCCGCCGTTTGGGATGAGTTGATGCGCAAGCTGATCGCGGTCACCACCGAGTACTCGGTCGCGCAAGTGCACGCCGGCGCCGATGTGATCCAGATTTTCGATAGCTGGGTTGGCTGCCTCAGCGTCGAAGACTATCGCCAGTACGTTCTGCCCCACGTCACCAGCATGGTTCGAGCCCTGCGCAAAACCGGCGCTCCCATCATTTATTTCGGCACCAATAGCGCCACGCTGCTGCCCGCCATGAATGAATCCGGCGCGGACGTGATCGGCCTCGACTGGCGCATTCCCCTCGATGCCGGTTGGCGCGTTCTGGAATATCGCTGTGCCGTACAGGGCAATCTCGACCCCATCCTGCTTTTCGCGGATTGGAAGGAATTGAAACACCGTGCCGAACAGATTCTTCGCCTCGCCGCCGGACGCCCCGGCCACATTTTTAATCTGGGCCACGGCATCCTTCCCGAAACTCCCGTCGAGAACGTGAAAAACCTGGCTAAGTTGGTGCAGGAATATTCCCAGGGGCATTCGTCTGCGTAAGGGGATGTAGGGACTCTGCGCTCATGACTCGCATTGCCATCATCGGCGGCGGCATCTCCGGACTTGCCGCCGCCTTCGCCCTTGAAGCCCAGCGCCGCGTCGGCACAGCCGAATACACGCTCTATGAGTCGTCGCCCCATCTCGGCGGAGTGCTCCGCACCGAACACATTCACGATTGCATTGTCGAGGCCGGCCCCGATTCTTTCATCACCGAAAAGCCCTGGGCCGCCGATCTCTGCCGCGCGCTCGGCCTCGGCGACCAGCTCATCGGCTCCAATGACGTTGACCGCGTCACTTACATTCTGGCGCGCGGACGGCTGGTTCCCATGCCCGACGGCCTGATGTTCATGGTCCCCACCAAAATTATTCCCACCGGCCTGTCGCCGCTTTTTTCCTGGAGCACCAAGCTCCGCATGGCGCAAGAACTTTTCCATCCCCCACGCACCGCGGAAGCCGACGAAAGCATAGCCTCTTTCGTCGAACGCCACTACGGAAAGGAAATGGTTGACCGCCTCGCGGATCCTCTGCTCTCCGGCATCTACGGCGGCGAAGCCGCCAGTTTGAGCGTGCGCGCCGTGCTCCCGCGCTTCGCCGACATGGAGCGCAATCACGGCAGCCTCGGCCGCGCCATGCTCGAAGCGAGAAAGCTCGCCGCAAAAAAGCTCGCCGCTCGCAAGAAGTTGCCGTCCCCATCGCACGAGCCCGCGCCTTCGCTTTTCACTTCGCTCATGAACGGCATGCAGCAGCTCATCGAAACTCTGGTCCCCAAACTTGACCCCGCCTCATTGCGAACCAGCACTCTTGTGCGTTCCATTCAGCCCGAAGCCGCAGGCTGGAGTGTTTCAACGAAAGAGAAGCATGATCGCTTCGACGCCGTAATTCTCGCCGTCCCAACTCACGCCGCAGCGCAGCTTCTCGCTACCAGCAGTCCCGATCTTTCTACTGAACTTGCCGGCATTCACTACAGCTCTTCAATCACCGTCGGCCTCGGCTATGATCGCAACGTCCGCGAATCGCTGCCGCCGGGTTTCGGATTTCTTGTGCCCCGTAGCGAAGGCAAACAACTGTTGGCCGCCACTTTCGTCCACAACAAGTTTTCCCATCGCGCGCCCGATGACCGCGCTCTGCTGCGCTGCTTTTTCGCCGGATCGCATGCCGAAAACATCTGGCCCATGGCAGATGACGCCATCATCGCCATCGTGCGCAACGACCTGCAGCAGATTCTCGGCGTCCGCGCCCGGCCTCTGTTCGCCCGCGTCTATCGCTGGAAATCGGCCATGGCACAGTATGGCGTTGGCCATCTCGAACGGCTGGAGCGCATCGAGCGCCTCCGCCAACAGTTGCCCGGCCTGGCCCTCGCCGGCAACGGCTACCGCGGCATCGGCGTGCCAGACTGCATCAAGTCCGGCCAGGCCGCCGCCAATCAACTCCTTAATATTTAGATCAACAAGAACCCTGTGGGGACAGCCGGCTCGGCTGTCCGGCGAGCGCAAGCGAGCATCCTGGCGCCGTCCCCCCGAGCTACGCCGGAACATCCACCTTACTCACGCGCTGCTCTTTCCGCACCCGCCCCACCACCAACCGAATCTCGTCATAAGTAATCTCCGGCGGCAAAACATCTTTCAAAGGCTTCAGCCCCTCCACCCCAAGCTTGGCGCAAGCCGCCTCAATCACCGTCAGCTTATTGCGATCGATCCAGGCCGGTTCAAACTCCAACTGTCCGCTTTCCACCAGATTCGCCACAGCGTTCACAACCGTCGAAATCTGTCGCCCGCGGATTTTCGCAATGTCTTCAAAGCTGTTTCCCTCGGCCAGCAAGCGCAACGTCTCCAACGCGGGCGCGGTCTTTTTCTCAGGCGCTGCCGAGGCGCGAGCGCCGCCCCGGTAGCTCTGCAGAGCAGTCAGGATTCCTTTCCCATACAACTCGGCCTTCCGCTCCCCAATACCCGTGATGCCGAGAAGGTCGGCCACCGACGCGGGCCGCCGCACGCAGATTTCCTCGAGCGTGGTGTCGTGCAGCACCACAAATGCAGGCACGCCTTGTTCCTTCGCCGTTGTCCGCCGCCACTCCCGAAGATATTCGCTCAACTCCGCGTCAGCCGGAGAAACCGCCCCCGGCTTTACCCTGGATTGCTTGCCCTTGTAGATCACAGGCTGCGTTGCCAGTGCCATCCACTCCGCCGCGCTGCCGCAAACGTCGCAGGCATCGCACTTCTCCCACTTCGGAGCTTCCCCGAAGTGCGCGCAAATCTGCCGGTGGCGGCAGCGCTTCGACTCCACAAACTCGCGGATAATCCGGTACCGTTCCCATGCCCGCCCGCGCTCCGCCGCATCGAGAATCTGATTGGCGAAAAATCCCAGCAGCCCCGCATCCCTCTTCTGCCAAAGCAAAACGCAATCCGCGCTCAGCCCATCGCGCCCTGCCCGCCCGGCCTCCTGGTAGTACTGCTCAATCGATTTCGGCAGCGACAAGTGAATCACCGCCCGCACCGCGGCTTTATTGATGCCCAGGCCGAAGGCGATTGTCCCGACGAGCACGCGCACTTCGTCTGACATCCACCGTTCCTGATTGCGCCGCCGGTCCTCGTTTCCCATCTTGCCGTGATAACCCACGGCGGCAATATCGTGGTCGCCGAGAAAATCCACCGTCTCTTCCACTCGATTGATCGTGGGCGAGTAGACGATCACGTTGCTCCCCTCATAGCTGCGCAGGGCGTTCACCAGCAATTCCATCTGCTCGGCTCCCTCACACTCGCGCACCAGGTAGCGCAGGTTCGGCCGGTAAAAGCTGGCAATGTATTTGTCGGGATTGCGCAATTGCAGTTGCGCCAGAATGTCATGCCGCACATGCTGGGTGGCGCTCGCCGTAAACGCCGCGATGGGACGATCGGGAAACTTGCTGCGCAATTTGTTCAACTGCCGGTATTCCGGACGGAATTCGTGCCCCCACTCCGAAATGCAATGCGCTTCATCGATCGCGAAAAAAGCGATCGGCACTTGCTGCAGCCATCCCATGGTATCCCCGCGCGCCACGCGCTCCGGCGACACGTAAAGCAGCCGGTAGGCGCCTTCGCGCGCCTTTTTCATCACCTTCGATTGTTCGCTGTCACTCAGCGTGCTGTTCAGCACCGCCGCCGGAATCCCCATCTGCGCCAGTTGCGCAGCCTGGTCCTGCATCAGCGCGATCAGCGGCGAGATCACCACCGCCGTCTTTTCCGACACCACCGCCGGCAACTGGTAGCACAGGGACTTGCCCCCGCCCGTCGGCATCACCACGCAGGTGTCATGCCCCGCCAGCAGGCTGCGCACGATCCGCTCCTGCAGTGGACGGAACCCGCTGTAACCCCAATAGCGCCGCAGCGGCGCAAGCAGACTGCTCTCGGCGCCTGGAGTTTCCCCGCTCATGCAATGAAGTATAGGCCGAGGCGAAGATTAGGAGAAGCCCGGAAGAAAGTTAAGGTGCGAACTTTGGTGCGCGGGCAGTCGGAGTCGAACCCGGTCAGGGAGTTCGAAGGAATCGTCCGGAACCTGCTGGATTCGCCGCCGCTCGATCGCGAGAGGGTCAAGAACGCGAAGAAGAAACCGGAGAAGCCATTCCCGCCCCAGAAGTAGTGAGGCTCAAACAATAGGCCATTGCTCAATAGCAAAGCGTCGCTCTGGCTGGTAGAACGTTGTCTTGAAAAAAGAGAAAAATCCGTTCTGCCCGAGAAGTGCACCACCTGCCATTTCGAGGGTGTCGCAGAAACCGCAAGTTGCACGAATCTCCCAGACTTTGTTCATCTCTTCGTCGAGAACTATCATGAGGACGTGGGCTAGCTTGGCGATTTGCGCCTTGCCTGTTGTGCCCGAGAAAATTCGAGATTTCGCCCGCGCCAGATCAAGCTTCAAGTAAGATTCCGCAGTCTCCATGGGAAAAAGCGGATAGTCTGCGCCGGAATCAACAACAGCTTTTACAATGTTTGAAGTTTGGCATCCATGGCTCAGCACGACATTGAGATATGGACGCGGTTCGGTGTTGGGAAGTTTGGTGTAGGCGAATCGCACGCGGCTTATCTTACTCCAGCCGCCAGCCCCTCGCCCTGTAGTGGCATTTTTACCAAGACGGGATCTTCCTCGTGGTTCAGTTGGGCCTGAAATGCGGCAGCCTGCATAGTTGTTGCCGTTCCCACGATTCTTGTTTCGTCGTGCGACAACGCAACCCAAGCTCCCGGCGGAGAATCCTTCAGGAGATCGCTTAAGTCGCGGATACCTGTAGTCTCACGCTTCACTGGCTTTTTTTTTGCCACAACCCCTCCGCTCAATAGGTCATCGGCGGGGAGAGCGCCTTACGTGAGCTAAGAATAGCTCATTACTAAAGTAAGTCAAGTAACGCCGGTGCAACGCCGTGATTGACGACAAACGAACGGCGTGAACTCATTGCCTTCCGTGGCCTTGCCGCCGGCCCGTCCAAAGCAGGAACCGGCAATGCCCCGTCGAACGCGCACCTTGCACGATCCGATACGATGACGTGAAAACTACCCTGCCGCGAAATACTTAAACGGCCTGACTCCGCTGCTCTTCCAGAAGTACGCCAGGATAATCACGCTGGCAATCGCGGCATACGCGCACCACAAAGAGGTAAACGCGTAGCGCTTGAACGCCATCACGGTCAGCAGTATCGCCACGTTCGCCAGTCCGAAGATCACCATGTCTCTTACTTTCGAAAACAATAGCGATCCGCAGGTGGCAATGACATAAAGAATCGCAACCGTAATATTGTTCGTGGCCGGGTTGATGTAGACGATGCTGTTGCCCCTGACGAAAACCTGTGTCGGATAAGCCGTCAGAGCCCAGAGGATATAAAGCGTCGTCAAACCGCCAATCACCAGGAACGGCCGCATGCGCCTGCGGCTCCTGGCGTCGGCCTCAAACAGAAGACGCTGAGCGGCAACAGAAATGGCAGCAGTCCCTGGGCATACAGCATGAATGCCGCGCCCATGTTGTGCGTGACCTCGCCGGCAGCATTCCATCCAGCCCCAGCCAGACAAAGCCTTCAATGAACTGGTGAATGGCAAACAGCAGCGGCAGACGACGCAAACAGAAGTTCGCGCCGATGCTTGACCCTGGTCAGAGTAACCACGCCGATTGTTGCCAGCACTCCGCTGCCCACAAAATTTGCCGCCGCTGAAAAACACATGACTGCCTCCTACTTTGGCACCGGCTGTGCTTCCCGATACGCTTCCCGATACATTCTGTCAAATCCGATCCACATCACGGCAATCACCAGGAAGCAGAGCAAGCTGCCTTCCGGGCCCACCGAGCCGCCCGTAATCCAGCGCGAGCCGTGAAACGACGAACTCAGCAGATGTCCTGGCGATAGCTGGCCGTTGTCCGGAACGAATAAAAAAAACTCTCGCCCCAATCCCACGCCGCATGGAATCCCACGGCGAACCACAAGCTCCCGGTACGGCGCAGCGTGAGACAAAAAAAGAAACCAATGCAGCCCGCGGCCAGCGCTCCGATCCAGGCTTCTCCCGGATTGTTCAGATGCAGCGCGCCGAAGACTATCGAAAGCACGCCCGCCGCCGGCCAGAAACCCATGCTTCGCGCCAGCGTGAACTGCATGTAGCCGCGCATCAGGAATTCCTCGAACAAACCCACGCCCAGAAACATCACGCCCCAAAAGGCCGCGAACTTCACGATCTCATTCCGCGCAGTGCGAGGTGGCCGAAATCGAACGCGTGCAGTCCGTGCATCATCGCGAGCAGCACGGTAATGCCCAGAAATCCCCAGATCGCGCCCATCCAGAACGGCTTCGAAAAAGCCTGCCGCAACGGCAGCCCATACGCGCCCCAGCCGCGTTTTTCGATCCGCATCATCACCAGCGCCGGAACCATCGCCGCCGCAACCACGCCGAACTCCTGAACCACCTGCCACCACAGTCCCTCGAAATGCACCGAATCGGTCAGCCAGTTTCCCACCGCCAGGAGCACACCGAACATGACCAGATAAAGGGCGATGCTCCACCCTGGGCGCAAGCCGCCGCCGTCAACAAAAACGCGGCGCAGCCACGGCTCTTGCTCATGGCTCCGCTCGCCGCCGCTGCTGCCCGCACTCGTTGCGCCCATCTCCGTGCTTAGGTTCTGTTCGGCCATGCAAAACTTAATCCCGCAAACCGGCTGCAACATGGTAAAACACTTCGTCCTGCCTTATGTCCCGATTCTTCGCCCGCGAGCGTTTCGGCCAACCGGCAGTTTCTCGCCGCAGCCCTGCTTCTGGTTTTTCTGGCGCAGGCGGTCTGGCTGATTCACTCCGAGTTGTCCCTGGCCAATTCGGGTGCCGCTGCCGAGCAGGCTCGCATCGCCGCCGGATGGCGCCAACTCCACCGCGGGCCCATCGCGGGCGCGCCCTACCCGATCCTCCCGGCACACTTCCCGCCGAAATCTCTGAAGACGCCGCCGGGTTCGACACGAGAACTCCCCGCTGCTTCCCCTGGTCACCGCCGCACCCCTGCTGGCCTGGCCCGCAACCTGCCCGACCGGCAATCTTTTCCGGACTGGCGCTGGCTTCCGCGCCTTCCTTTTCTCGCCTTCGGAGTTTTCCTCGGCGCTTCGCTCTGGTATGTCGCCCGCCGTCTCTGCGGCAACTCCGGAGGTTTTCTCGCCCTCACGCTGTACTGTTTTTCTCCGTCGATGATTCAGGCCAGCGCCGTCTGGCACGCCGAGCCTGAAATCCTCGCCGCCTGGGGATCGTTGGCGCCATCTTCACCGCCATCGCCGTCGCCCACACGCTTTACGCCCCCCGCGAAGTCGTTCTCTGGAACTGGCGCCGCATCGTGCTCCTCGGAGTTTCGCTCGCCATCGCGGTCGCATCCCAATTTTCCATGGTCGTCGTCATACCGCTGGCCCTGGCATTTCTCCTCTACCTCGCGCCCATCCGCCGCGGTGCGGCTTTCGTCATTTGGGCCTTCGCTTGCCTCATCGCTGCCGCCCTGCTGTTCGCTACATATTTCTTTCATCTCCATGCTTTTATCGAGGGGCTGCGGCACGCCTCTTTTTGGGGAGCGACCTGGCGCAGCTTCACCGTCTTCGCCGTTTACCGCGAGGTCGCAAAAGAAATTCTGCGGGCCTGTCCTCCGTTCGCCCTGCTGTTGCCTGTGGCCGTCGCAACCTGTTTCGGATGGCCGCGCACACGCTACTTCGGCAACACCGCCCCCGGACTGGTCGCCTTGCTCTTCATCGCCTTAGGCATGGCTCATCCCCACGTCGCCGGCGCTGCGTTCCTGCTATCTTCCATCCCGTTCCTGCTCATCTTTGTCTCCGGCATCATGGCCGACCTGATGCAGACCCGGTTTCGCCAACTGGTAACCGCTTCGGTCTGGGCCCTGGTAGCCGCCGACATCCTCTGGAGCCTCCAGGCCCTAATCCATGTCACCCAAGGATGATCCTAAGTTTTCACGTAGGGGGACAGCTGCCTCGGCTGCCCACCCAAGCAAGATGTGGGGACGGCCGCCTCGGCCGTCCAGCCGAGCGCAGCGAGGCGCATGCGCTACCTCACTCCCCGCCACGACACTTCCGTAACTCAGCTTCGCCGCCAAATCGTTGCTAAGCTTCTATCAGAACTCCCCCGGGAGAGACATCCATGCGATTCCCGGTCGATGCCGATCTAGCGGTATTCCTCTACGCGTCAGGCAAACTCCTATTCACAGCACTGCCCCGCCTGCGCCAAAGCGCGCTGCACGTCCCCGCCCGCTACCAGATCGAAAACGTCCCTGAAGCCTCTCTGACCGAAGCGCAAGCACGTTATTTCGCGCCCTACGACGACAAATTGGCGGCCATGAACTACCGCCCAGTGTGCACCTATCTCATCAGCAACCTGGGCAAAAGCCTCACGCGCTACGATGTGAACCCTGCCGAGAGTTCACGCTGTGAGGTGGCGATCCAGGAACTGGCCCTCACCGTCGAGGGCAAACAAACCTTCACCAGCAATTGCACAATCCACTTCCACACCCGCTTCACCGACGACCGCGTTCTCACCACCCGCAACATGAAACTAAAGAGCATCCTCGATAATCCGCCCTATTGGGTCTTGCAGAGTGTCCCCAGATCGACGATCCCGCAAAGCTGAAGCGCATTCACGACGCCCGCGCCCAGACCATGGGATGCCCCGTCGCCCCCCTCACCGACGTTGACCGTATCTTCAAAAGCGTCGAAAGCGAACACGAGCGCTACAGCGCCTATCAGCTTTCCGTGGGAGGCTACGTGCCTCTGACTGGCGAAGACGGCTACGCCTTCTCCGACAAAGTCAACTGGCGCGGCATTCGCAACTTTTTCAATCCCTTTGCCCAGGGCATTTCCCCCCGACTTTTCTTTCCCGTGGCGTTCCTGGCAGCCGCCTTGCCGGTCTTCGCCCGCCTCGAATACGCCCCCGCCGCCGCTCACGCCCTCCGTACTCTCGGCCTCCCTGGCGAACCGTGTCAGCCCATAATCCGGCTTTGCTACTTCGTTGCGGGAGCTCTCATCGGCTACTTCCTGGAACGCGATACCTTCCTATGGGCCTTCCTGCTGACCTATCTCCCGGTCCGGCTCTTCATTAGCGGCAACCTCGGTATCATTCCCTACAGCGCTCTCGCCGCAGGGGTGGCCTGGTTCGTGGCCCAGTTCAAGAAACGCCGCCGCGCCGTCCTAATCCCACAAACCGCTCCCGGATCGGTAGCCGCCTAGAAAGTTTTCCCCTGTGAACCGGTGTTTAAAGCCTTTGACTTTCTGGATCGCACTTCACAATTC
>CAWAQH010000031.1:0-13884 GCA_963784085.1 uncultured Acidobacteriaceae bacterium
AAGAAGACGGCGGCGGCGCGGCCGGAAAGCATGGCTGGGCCGTTGAAGGGTTCGGTGACAGGGGCTTTGCGCAGCGCCTCGAGGCTCCTGCCCAGGTCGCGTATGGCCGTCTCGACTCAGGCTGGGCCGGCAGGCCGTTGACGGTGGGTGCTTCGAATGTCTGGGCGCGGAAGAGGTCCATGCCGTGGTCGGCACGGGTGACGGCGAAGACAATGAGGCGGGCCTGCTGATGAGGGTTGGCCAGGCGGGAGCCTTCGGAAGAGGAATAATAGTCGGTTTCGTCTGGGCGCTGAGAGCGACGACGTGGCGTTGACGTCGGGAAATTCGCGGAAGAGTCTGGATAGCGCGCGGACGCGCTCCTCCCACGCAGTCTTATCGACAACAGGCGCCGCGACTGGATTGCCGATGGAAATCTGCGGCGCCTCTTTCGAGAAGTCGCCGGAGTTGTCTTCTTCCTTGGCGCGGACTTCGCTTCGGTCTTGACGCGGAGATAGTTGTAGAGGGCGGTGCCGTAGCCGGAGTTGGTGGCGAGCCAGAGAGAACTGGCGAGCGCCTGGCGGTCGTCGGCGAGCGGAAGCTGGATGCTGTTAACCGCAGAGGCGCGATGGTTGCCGTGGGTGTTGTCGAGGGTGGGATCGCCGACCCGGACCTGGACGTCGAGTGCGCGCGAATGGTCCTGCGCGGAGTCTACGAGCGCTCCGTACTGTGCACGAATCGAGATAGACGAGGCGTCAGTGACGGAGTAGCTGATAAAGTAGGGGGCGATCTGCCTGCCCGTCTTATCCGTCGGTTTGCCGGCAGCGTCAGGCTGCTTGCCGAGCGAGCCCATGGCGCGATTCAGCTCTGAAGTCATCACGTCGAGCAGGAGGCGGCAGCGGGGCGGATTGCTGGGCGTGCAGATGAGGTGCAATGAGAAGGATGGGAGCGCACGCGGTTGCCAGTCGCCTGAGCGGGAAAGATGGAAACAGCAACCGGCCAGAATGGCGCGGCGAAGAAACTTCGGGAGACAGGGATACTCATGGTGTACTGGAGAAAGGGTGCGCTTGAACCGTTTCTTTCGGCTATTGTCGCAGAAGTTTGACGCAAGCGGCGAGGGATTGCGATCTTTACTGTGCGGCAGACGCGGATTATGGTCCAGACTGACGCTGACGGTGGTGTTGCTGGCAGGGGCAGCGGAATGCATGCCGGCGCACGCCGTGACGCAGGTCGTGGCTAGTCCAGAGTTCTATCGCGCTTCTGTTTCGAGCGCTGCTTTTGTGGTGAATTTTTCTCCCGCGACTGCATTGGATGAGCCTTACAAACTACCACCCGATGAGCTTAGGAAAGCTAGGGTGCTGGGGAGTGTGTTCTCAGCACTGCATTTCGGCGTGGAGCTGTGGCAGCCGATATTTCTGATATTGCTGCTGGGAACAGGGGTTGCGGCTCGACTGGGGCGCTGGGCTGAGCGACGTACTGAGCGATTGAGTGGACGCTGGTGGCTGCGGACGGGGGTGTTTGCGGCGCTGCTGGCTGCGGCGATCTTTTTGATGGTCGAAGCGCCGATGGGTGCGATTGGGCACTTTTTTACGCTGCGTTATGGGATCAGCGTGGAGCCCTGGGGTGCGTGGCTTGTGGACATGGCGAAGAGCCTGGCGCTGGCGGTGGTGATCGAAACACCGTTACTGGCGCTCGCGGCGTGGCTCATGCGATGGTCGCCGGGGCGCTATTGGGTCTGGTTCGGTATCGCGTTTATGCCACTGGTGGTGATCGGAACGTTTCTGCTGCCGGAGATCGTGGATCCGATGTTTAATCGCTTCGAGCCATTGGCTCAGTCTCATCCAGGGCTTGTGAAGCAGCTTGAGAAGGTGGTGGCGCGCACCGGAACGGAAGTTCCACCGGAGCGGATGTTCCTGATGAAGGCAAGCGATAAGAGCAATGGACTGAATGCGTATGTGACCGGGATCGGGGCTTCAAAGCGCATTGTGGTGTGGGATACGACGACGGACCGGATGCCGGTGGATGAAATCGTCTTCACCTTTGCGCATGAGACGGGGCATTACGTCCTGCGGCATATACCCAAAGGGCTCTTGCTGGCTTCGGCAGGCGGGTTTCTTTTCTTCTATGTGGCGGCCCGGCTGGCGGCGATGCTGCTGCGGCGCTTCGGCGAGGCGTGGGATACCGATAGTTTGACGAGCCTGCCGGGGTTGGTGGTGCTGGTGCTGGCGATTTCACTGATACAGTTCGTTGCCGAGCCGGTAGGGAACGGCATAAGCCGGCATTTTGAGCATGAGGCGGATGTGTATGGACAAGAGGCGATCCATAGCCTCGTGTCCGATCCTCAGAAGACCGCTGTGGCTTCGTTTCAGCGGCTTGGCGAGGCGTATCTCGACGATCCGGAGCCGAATGCCTTTGTTGTGTGGTGGACCTATGATCATCCGTCGATTCAGAGCCGCGCACGGTTTGCCGAGCACTATGATCCGTGGGCTGCGGGCGGGAAGCCGAAGTTTTTTGCGAAGTAGGCCAGGTCCGTTGTTCAGGGTGATTCGCGCCGTTACACTGGTGAGGTTATGAGCTGCCTGTTCTGCAAGATCGTTGAGGGAAGTATTCCTTCGAATAAGCGTGTACGCCGATGAGGAGTGCTACGCGTTTGCGGATATCAGTCCGCAGGCGCCGGTGCATGTGCTGGTGGTGCCGCGCAGGCATATCGTCTCGCTGGCAGAGACAGAGGCCGAGGATCGCGGCGCTGCTAGGCCATCTGTACTGGGCGGCGGCGGAGATTGCGCGCGCGAAGGGGCTGGGGAACGGCTATCGCGTGGTGATGAATATCGGGCCGGACGGCGGCCAGACTGTGGATCATCTGCACCTGCATGTGCTCGGCGGACGGGCAATGCGCTGGCCGCCCGGATAGCGCAATCCGGTTAAGGCCGTAGATCAAAAGCAAAAAAGGCGCTCCGCAGGGAGCGCCTTCGATGTATTTCACTCACCTGCCCTAGTTCCGGCTGCGGGTAGTTATCCTCTTGCTCTTCCAGGCCGTAGCGCATGATGAGGTTGGGCAGGCTCTGCGAGAAGGCCGAGCGCGGCATCACCGTATCGCAGCCGGCTTCGGTGGCCTTCATCTTCAGGTCACCCTGCAGGTGCGAGAGGAAGCCGATGATCGAAACCGACCTCTTGAGCTTGGTGCGCACCTTGGGGATGAGCGTCAGGGGCTTTGCCGCGGCATTGTTGAGGTCGAAGACCAGCAGGCCAGGGCGCTCGTTTTCCGGCGCATCGGCGATGTGTGCGAGCGCTTCCTTGCCGTCGCCCTTGACGAACTCCACCTTGACGCCCAGCTTCCGGCTGACTTCCTGAATCTTGGCCAGGAAGAAGAGGTCTTCGATGAAGAAGTAGATGCGCGGCGGGGCATTCTCCTGAACCTGCGGTGCCGTGACACGGACGTTCTGCAGATCGCTGTAGTAGCCGCCGCTATTGCCGTTGCCATGTAAGGGAATCGTGCTGGGCGGAGCATCGGCGACATTGCCATTGGAGCCACGGTAGCTGTGATCCATTGGACCAACGAACTGGCGCGGGCCTTTCTGCTGCCGTTTCTTGCCGCCGCTGTGGCCATTGATGGAGTTGCCGGGGTTGGCGTTGTTGCCGGGCGAACCCTGGAAGCCGCTGGATTGTTTCTTCTTTTTCTTGCGTCCAGCGCCAGCGTGGCCCTGCTGCTGGCCGCTCTGCTGCTGTGGTCGGGGCTGGTTCTGCTGAACCGGCGGCGGAGCTGCTGGTCCGGCGGAACCGGAAGCCTGTTGACCGTTCTGGCTTTGGGGCTGGCTCTGTGCCGCGGGGTTGGACTTCGTTTTGCGGCGCCGGCGGCGACGGCGCCGGTGCTCCTGTGACTGCCCAGGCACCGATGCCTGAGCCTGCCCCGCATCCGATGGGGGCTGCGTCAGTTCTGTCGTCATGCTTGCACTTCCTGGTGCTTATCCACCAATTCAAATGCTTTCAGCAGCTTTACCTGCGAGGGCGCTGCAGCCCATGGAGATACGTCCGGCTCCGTACACGCCTGCTCCATCAGCATCCACGCTGCGGAAGAACCGCAACTCGGGGGTGGAATCTGGGATCAGAGATGACCGGCCTTACCAGCCGATGCAGGAATCTTTTCAAGCGAAGCAGAAGGTTGTTGATCCGGGCCGCTATGTGGCACTCCCGACGCTGCAAGTCTCTGTTCGCACTATTTGCTTTGCCTTGTCCGTTACGGTTCAGAAAGCTCGGAAAGCTGTCACGAAGCTTCAGCGGAACCGTGCACAGGCTACTATCTACTGAGTCTCCCCAAATGCCCGTTTCCGTTGAGGTGTGTATATCGGCACCAAACCGGACAAACTCAACGTACTTGTGTGTATTGCACTCTCGCGATCGCAATCCTTCCAGCTCTACCCGTAGATAATTGTCACACGGGGAGGCTCCGGATCGCTGCGCGATGGGGCACTTCCGAGTGTACATAGAAGTATGGAAGCTGGCAAGACTGCGGCAAAAAGCCGCTTACTTCCCGGAGCCGCCATGCCTCAATATTTTTTGCCTCTGGCGAAACCCCGGCTGGGGACGAGTATTTCAGCAACGGGCAGAAATGCGCAAGAGGCCGGAAAAGAATCCCCGCCAAATTTATCCGCTCAGTTCCACCCAGGGAATCGCGTGCCCGGCTGCGGGTCGCAGGCGCAGAAAAGCGAAAATGGCTTCGAACGCGGAAAAGCGCCACCCGCTAAGGGTGGCGCTTTTGCTCTTGCGATTTAATCTCAAAGTTTAGTCTTGGGCACTGGCCTCCCAAGATTTTGTACCTGTATCGGCGATTCTAGCGACCACCACTCAGGCTGATTTGAGTGGCTCCATTGGGAACGCTCATTTGGCGTTCTTCTCAGTTGGAGCCCTCGATTAGGGCGGCTTCGGATCTCTCACGCGCCGCTTATCACTGGCACCTTTCTATTAGCAATCGATGCGCCATTCTGACGATCTAGTGTTTTGTGCAACTTACGATTGACTCGGCGCGCAGATTCTATTAAAAATAGAATATTTTGAATTCAGTTGCTACGGTTTTTCGGACCAGTCAACCGCGCCCAGCGCATCTGCATGGCGTCGTGGCTAGTGTTGGCAGGTGGGGCAGAAGTGCGTGCCGCGGCCGGCAAGCAGTATGCGGCGGATCGGTGTTCCACAAACGAGGCACGGTTCGCCGGTTCGCAGGTAAACCCGGTGTTCAAGCTGGAAAAAGCCTTTGACGCCGTTGGCATCGACATAATCGGAAACCGAAGAGCCGCCGAGTTGAATGGCGTGAGCAAGAACCTCCTGGATGGCGGTGTGGAGGCGAAGAAGCTCGTCGCGCTTCAGGCGCCCAGACATGCGCTTGGGGCGGATGCCAGCGCGGAAGAGGCTTTCGTCGGCATAGATGTTGCCAACTCCATGCAGGATTGTCTGGTTGAGCAGTGCGGCTTTGATGGCGAGGCGTCGCCCGCGGAAGAGCTTCGTGAAGTCTTCCGGGCTGATGGTGGTCGGTTCCTTGCCGGGCCCGGTGAAGGCTAAGTCGCTGGATAGCTCGCGGAACTCGAGGCGGCCGAAACGCCGCGGGTCCACGAAGCGTAGCTCGCGACCGCTCTTGAGGCGCAGCCGGGCGTGGGTGTGCGGCACGATTTCGGCGTCGGGGGTGGTTACGAGCAGGCGTCCTGTCATGCCGAGGTGTACGATCCACTGCGCCGCAGACTCTCCGCTTTCCGCAGTGGTTTTACCGGAGCCGCCAAGCTCCCCAAGCTCACAAACAATGTGCTTGCCGGTACGATGGACGCCCAGGATGACGCGGCCCTCAAGTCCGGCGGCCTGCGCGGGGGGAGGATTTTTGAAGGGCTCTTTGTGCGATCCGAACCAGGCTTCGACGATCTGGTCGCCCCGCAGACGCTGATCGACGCTTCGGGCGATGGTTTCTACTTCCGGTAGTTCGGGCATGACTCCATCTCAGGTGCGTGCGAAGTGTGCGAGGGCCGAAGCCCCCGCCTGCTTTATCTGATGAATCTGCGGCTAGTTCCGGTTCAAGAGGCAGCGAGAATCTGGCCGATGCGCTCGGCCACCTTGCCGCGCCAGCCCTGCCCCATGACCTTGAAGGCGAAACTCTCGGGATCGAAGCCAGAATGCTCTAAATGAAGCCGCGTTCCTCCAGGGGAGTCCGGGGTCAGGGTCCACGTAACGACGGTATCAACTTCGTGCCCATAGCCGTCGATCCTTCTGGAGCCGCCCTGCCATGTATAGACAAGGCGTTGCTCCGGAACGACTTCGAGGATCTCGCAGTGGACGATGCCGTCCCATCCGGGAACGGGCGGGGCCTGGAAAGTGAAGTGATGACCAACTTCGGCGCGGATGTTATTCGGCATAAGCCAGCGATTGAGCAGGTCTGGATCGGTGAGCGCCTGCCATACTTTAGCAGGCGGCTCCGGCAGCACATAATCGACGACGATAGACTGCTTTTCACCGCCAGTGGCGGAGGCGATCATAGGTTCGGTCATTCCTTTTCTCCTTGGGGCATGTCTTTGAGGAGTGCTTCGAGCCGAGGCAGCTTTTCTCTCCAGAAGGTGCGGTAGTGAGCGATCCAACTGATAACAGGCTGCATACCGGCAGGGTTAACCCGATAGAAAACCTGACGGCCCGACTTGCGGGGGCAGACGAGTCCGCTGGCGCGCAAGGCGGCGAGATGCTGCGAGATGGCGGGCTGGGAGACGTCGAACCTGGCCGTCAGCTCGGCGACACTCAGCTCGGATGATGCAAGAGACTCAAAGACGGCCAACCGTGTCGGGTCTGCAAGTGCGCGGAAGATTTCGACAGGATGGAGCACAGCTCAAATATATAAGTAAATGCTTATGGGTTCAAATGAAAATAAATGAATTTCAATCGCTCGTGAGAGTGCGTGGAGTGAGCAGGAGAAGAGCGTGAGGCGGTATATCATGTGAGATGGCACGGGTGCGGACAAAGCTGTCCGCGGCTTGTGAGGGTAATCGGCACAGCTTCAGTTTTCGAAGGGTATGGATTGGCGGGGTAAATTGCGCGGTGGGGCGTAAAAGCCCATCAGCCAACTCCGGAGCCAACCCTCGAGTTCAGGACAATATCATTCATGCATGCAAAGACAGCGGTAGTGCTCGGCGCCCAGTGGGGCGACGAAGGCAAAGGCAAGATTGTGGATGTGCTCAGCGGGCAGTTTTCCGCTGTGGCACGGTACGCCGGCGGACATAACGCCGGGCACACGGTCATCATCAGCGGGCAGAAGTTTGTCCTGCAGTTGATTCCCTGCGGAGTACTGCGGCCGGGCTGCAAGGGCGTGATCGGCAACGGCGTAGTGCTCGATCCGATTGCCTTTCTCAAGGAAGTTGCGAAGCTGCGCGAGCTGGGCGTCGCGGTGGACGGGCAGCTCTGGGTGTCGAATCGCGCACAGGTGATTCTGCCCTATCACCGTATGATCGAGCTGGCAGCGGAAAGCGCGCCGGGGCGGCAGAAGATCGGTACGACGAGCCGTGGCATCGGGCCGGCGTATGAGGACAAAATGGCGCGCAGCGGCCTGCGCGTGGTCGATCTGCTCAATCCGAAGATTCTGAAGGCCCACATCGAGAACGCGTGCCAGGAGAAGAACGCCATCGCCAAGGCGCTGTTTGGCAGCGAGCCGATCGATCCCGCGAAGATGTATCGACGAATATGCTGCGGCGGCGGAGCAGGTCCGGCCCTTTGTGACGGATACCGGGAACCTGCTGAATGAAGTCATCAGCAGAGGGTGGCAGCGTGATGTTCGAGGGCGCGCAGGGCACGATGCTGGACATCGACCATGGGACATATCCGTTTGTCACTTCGTCATCGGCCACGGCGGGCGGCGCGGCAACGGGAACAGGCGTTGGTCCGACGGCAGATCGGCACGGTGATCGGCGTGACCAAGGCTTATGTCACGCGCGTGGGCGAAGGACCATTTCCGACGGAGATTCATGGACGAGCTCGGCCGAAATACTTCGGGCGCGCGGCAACGAGTATGGCGCGGTGACCGGACGGCCGCGGCGCTGCGGATGGCTGGATATTCCGCTGCTGCGCTACTCCAACCAGGTCAACGGCACGGAGTGGCTGGTAGTGACGAAGATGGATGTGCTGGATGAGCTGGCAGAGATTCCGGTGTGCATCGGCTACGAGATCGACGGCAAGTTTACCGATGTCATTCCGGCGGATGTGCAGGGGCTGGAGTCGATCATTCCTCGGTACACCACGCTGAAGGGTTGGCAGCAATCGACAGAGGGAATCCGCGAATTCGAAGAGCTTCCGTCGCCGCGCAGGAGTATCTGCGCTTCCAGGAGCGGGAGAGCGGCGCGAAGATCGGCATGGTGTCCACAGGTCCCGATCGGGATCAGACGATGATTTTGCCGGGCTTTGCGGATATGCTGGAAGCTCTGCATTCATAACGAACCGGCCGGATCCGGGACGATGGAAGACAGGAGCCGAAATGGTCAGTTTCACCGTACGCCTGAAATTTGCCGCGGAGGACCGCGCCGATATTGCGGAAACGCTGCGCTTGCTGGCCGAGGCTTCACGAAATGAGCCGGGCTGCGTGAGCTATATTCCTCATCAGCTTGAGGATGACCCGGATACGGTCATCATCTACGAGCAGTACAAGGACGCGCAGGCGCTGGCGGCTCACCGCGCCTCTGAGCACTTTAACAAGCTGGCCGTCGGGGGGCTCTATCAGCGGATGCGCGACCGGGCTGTGGAGAATTTAACAGCTCTCGCATAGGCGCGAGGGCCACCATCTGCATCTACCTGAGCGTGCGCATCGCAATTGGCCCGTTGATTCCTTTTGACCTGAGATTGCGTCAAAGGCTACGATTCGTTACGCCTATGCCTGCGACAATGCTGACTCGAAAGCTGCCTGCCGGCTGGCAACCGCCTGAACCCAGGTTGTTGCCTCCGGGAAGATGGTGCATGCGATGGATAGCTGGTATGGCGCTGCTGTTGGCTCTGGCGGCGTTGCCCGGTATCTGTCAGGGGCCAAAGCATGGCATGCCGCGCGCCCAGCGGCATGAATACAAGCATGAAGTAGAAAAGTCCGAAGAAGCGTGGCGCACAGCCATGCTCAAGGGCAATAGTACGGAACTGGCTAATTTGCTGTCCGATGACTACACCGCCATCACGGCTGCCGGGGCAATCGAGAGCAGGGACGAGGCCATCGAGGGTGTCCGGTCGGGCAAGTTCAAGCTGACCACCCTGGATGTCTCCGACCAGAAGGTTCGCGTCTATCACTCAACCGCCGTGGTAACGTCGGTGGCGGATATTGATGGAACGCGGAACAATCAGACACTGAAAGGGCGCTACCGCTACATGCGGGTCTATGTGCGCAACTCCGCGGGCCAATGGAAGATTGTAAGCTTTGAAGCAAGCCGAATCGAAGATACGGACGACCGGAAATAGTCACTATTTCATTGGAAAGCCCGAAAAGGTACGTAAATTTCGTGGATTCCAATCCAGATAAAGTTACCGTTGACCGCCTCTCGGATTACTTTTTGAAGGATTGACACCCGGATAACAGTTGGCGTCTCCTAATTTATACCGGCTCTTTCTTTTATCTCCGGGGATCGAGTGGATAGCTGATTCGCGCCGAAGCGTTCCTCCCACAGGCAGTGCGATTTTGCCGGCCTGCCTGAGTTAGCGTTCGGCCTTTGATCGAGACAGGATTTTAAGATGCGTTACAACAAGCTGGTAGTGCTGAAGTTTTTTGCGTTGCTTTTTCTATTGCCGGGGTTGGCTGGACTGGTATTCAGCGCGATGGTGTCGACGGACTACCTGGAGCAGCTGCCAAAGTCGCCCACGCCGAGCGAGCAGCGGATGACCCCGCGCAATGTGCACGGAACCGTGGTCTATCAGACTGTGAAGGAAGACCGGCGGCTGTCGGCGCTGGAGTATGGCGCTGTTTCGATTTTCCTGGTGGGCCTGGTGCTTGGTGTGATGTATCTGGAGAAGTGGTCGTCGGTGCGACAGGCGGAGATGGAATCGGACCTGTTTGAAGAGGCCGATGCTTAGCGGACAGCTTCGGGGTGAAAAAGCAAAAGGCCTGTGCCGTGCGCGCAGGCCTTTTGCTTTTTGGGACTTCATTACCGCGGTAAACGCGCCAGCCGAGCCGGTCACTGCGGCTTGCTGTATTCATCCCGCAGCTTCGTCTGCGCGGCTGACCATCGGCATGCGCGACGCCCTCGATGTAGATCTGCTTCACGTCGGTGCGGACATCGAGCGGATCGCCGTTGGCGATGACCACGTTCGCGGTCTTGCCCACGTCGAGCGAGCCGAGCTTGTCGCCGACGCCGCACATCTCGGCCGGGTTCAGCGTGATGGCCTTCAGCGCTTCGTCATAGGGCAGGCCATAGGCCACCGCATATCCTGCCGCGTAAGGCAGGTTGCGCGACGAATGGCGCCGCCGGGTTCCGCCCGCCGTCGGCCGGAGGAAAAGGCGATCTTGACGCCGCGTTTGGCGAGTTCGGCGGGCAGCGTGAAGACCGCGTCGTAGCGCTCGTTGGCGCGGGGAAAGTCGTAGATCGGCCCAACGATCACCGGGACCTTGTAGGCTGCGATCTTGTCGAGAATCTCCTGCGCCGTGGGTGACGTGGTTGAGCATCACCTTGAGATGGAACTCCTGCGCGATCTGCATGATGGCTCTCGATCTCATAGCCCTCGTAGACGCCGATCACGACCGGCCGTTCGCCTCGCAGATATGGCATGCAGCGCCTCCATCTTCAGATCGCACTTGGGCGGCTTGGCGCGGCGTCCTTCTTGTCGCCCTTCTGCCACTTGTCGCAGTTTGGCCTGGTATTCGGCCTTCGGCTCGCCGCATAGTGCCTGCGCGTCGATGAAGGTCTGGCGCAGCTGCGATGCAGCCCCATGCGCGTGCTGAGGGGAACTCTGCGCAGCCTCCTCGGCCGCCGCGGCGGCGCTGCTCCGCGCCGAGAAGTTCATCGCCAGCGCCACGTCGCGGCCCAGAATCATCTGGTCGCGGTCACGTCCGGCAAGCTGGATGAAGATGTCCTGCCCGGGCATCGTGTCGTCCGAGGCCGGCGCGACGATCGCGTTGGTGATGCCGTTGAGGCGCGCGACGGGAATGTGCTCGGTCTCCGCGTGGAAGGCGTCGTAGACGTGCATGTGGGGCAAGATCTCGTCGCTGGTCTCGACGAGATCGTTGCTGGCCTCGTCGGCCTCGATCTCGCTCAGGCCGAGGTTGGTCTCGGAATCGATCAGGCCGGGATAGACGGTCATGCCCTTGGCGTCGACAATCTGTCGCGCCGGCGGGAATCTGTCACCGCACCGGCCGCGCCCACGGCGGCGATCTTGCCGTCCGCGATGACCAGCACGCCGTTCTCGATGGCGCCGTGAGTGACCGTCAGCAGCTTGCCGCCGGTGATGGCGATGGTCGGCGCAGGTGTGCTGAGGTCGGTGGGCGCGACGGCCTGGAGCGAAGACACTGCAGCGGCAGACATCGCAAATAAGTCACGACGCGATTGCAAATCCTGATGAGGCTTCGTCATTAGTTGCCCTCCTCGTCATCGTCGTCATCGCCGCCGAAGCCGCCGCGCGTCGTGCATCACTCCGTTGAAGTGAGTCGTGCCGAAGCCCGGCAGCAGCTGTCGAAGAACAGATCGCCGTCGATATAGACCTTCTCGGCGCGCGCGTAGGTCGAGAGCGGATCCATGTTCCAGATCACCAGGTCGGCGTCTTTGCCCACATCGATCGAGCCGACCGGTCGTCGACGCCGATGATCCATGCCGGATTCAGCGTGATCATGCGGATGCGCCTCTTCTTCGGTCGCGCCGCCGTAGTGGACCATCTTGCCGGCCTCCTGATTCAGGCGGCGAATGTGGTCGTTCGAATCGCTCTTCAGCGCCACGCGGACGCCCTGCGCGCATCGACATCACCGCGTTCCACGGAATCGCGTCCCAGGCCTCGTCCTTGAAGCCCCACCAGTCGGCGAAGGTGGCGATCGCCGTGCCGTCGGCGGCGATCTTCGGCGCTACCTTGTACATCTCGAGCGCGTGATGGAAGGCGCGAATCTTGTAGCCGTATTCCTTGGCGATGGCTTCTTCGGTCAGAAACTCGTCGGCGCGGTAGCAGTGGATCTGCACATAGAGCTTGCCGCGCAGCACATCGGCCAGCGCTTCGAGCTTCAGATCGACGCTTGGGCGCAATCGGCGGCCTTGTCGCTCCTTTGGCCACCTTGGCGTTGTAGGCGTCCCACTTGGCCATGTAGGCCTTGGCGTCTTCAAACGACTGCCGCATCACTTCAAAGTTGCCCATGCGCGTGGAGGGCAGCTGGTCGCGGCTGCCATAGACGCGCTTGGGATTTTCGCCGCGAGGCAAACTTGATCGAGCGCGGCGCGTTGGGAAAGAGCATCGCGTCGCGCTGCGAAGCCAAACTTGTTCTTGATGACCACAGCCTGGCCGCCGATCATGTTGGCCGAGCCGTGCAGCAGCAGCTCGGTGGTCACGCCGCCGGCCAGCGCCTGGTAGAGCGCCTTGTCGCGGTTGTCGAAGGCGTCGATCATCATCATGCTCGGGCGTGACCGGGCTGGTGGCCTCGTTCACATCGCTGTCGAGCGCCGAGTGCGAGTGCGGATCGATGATGCCCGGCGTGAGGTATTTGCCGGTCGCGTCGACCACGACGGCTGAGGCCGGTGCATTAACCGTCGTGCCGACGCCGGCGATCTTGCCGTCGTGCACCCAGACGAGCCGTGCTGGATCGTGCCGTGGGTGGCGGTCATCACCGTGGCGTTCTTGATGACGATGTCGCGGCGGTGGTGCGGTTTGCGCACCCGCAGGTAGTGCGGCGCAGAGACCAGCCAGCACAAGCACAAGCGGAGATAGAGACAGCTTCAAGGTGAGCCTCCAAAGTGAGAAATCCAATGAGAAGTGGTGGGTCCTGCGGTCGTGCTGGAACGCGATTTGCGGATGATCGTATCACAATCCGAAGTACAAGCTGGGGCCCCAAGTGCAAGCGGAGGCTTCGCCCGAAGCTAAAACCGGTTCGGCGAGTGCGCGAGTATTTCCGCGGTGATGGCCACGGCTTCGAGCGCCGGACGGACATTGTGCACGCGGATGATGGAGGCTCCGTTGAGAATCGCGGCGGTGAGAGCGGCAACGCTGGCGTGCGTCGCGGGACGCGATCGAAGGTGTCTGTTGCGCATGAATGGGTAGCTTCGCGAGAGTGCGGCTGAGGAAGGATTTGCGCGAGAGGCCGATAAGCAGCGGGCGTCCGAGCGAAAGCAACTCGGACTGGCGTGCGAGAAGAGCATAGTTTTCTTCCATACGCTTGCCGAAGCCGTAGCCGGGATCGAGCACGATAGCTTCTTCCGCAATGCCCGCATTGCGAGCTACGGCCAGGCTGGCTGCCAGGCCATCGTAGACGAGGGGCAGGACTGCGTCGTCGGGCAGTGGAGGCTGGTTGCGCCATTCGTCAGGCTTGCCGCGGGTATGCATGAGCACGACGCCACAGCGCAATTCGGCGCATGTTCTGGCCATTTGATCGTCCCAAAGGAGGCCGCTCACGTCGTTGACGATTTCGGCTCCGGCGCTGACGGCCGCGCGGGCTGTTGAGGACTTGTATGTATCGGCTGAGAGGAGAACTTGGGGGCGCGCTTTGAGAAGGCCTTCGATCACGGGAAGAAGGCGCGCCTGCTCTTCGTCTGCGGAGACGGCCGCGTTGCGAAGGGTCGCCCGCATGCGAACCGGGCCGGGTGCTTTCGGCGCCGAGATCGAGGATGTCGGCGCCCTCGTCGAGCAGTCGAAGACCGTGTGCGATGGCTTGTTCAGGATGCAAGTAAAGACCGCCATCGGAAAACGAGTCCGGCGTAATGTTGACGATGCCCATGATGAGCGGGCGCGGGCCGAGCG
>CAWAQH010000032.1:0-10340 GCA_963784085.1 uncultured Acidobacteriaceae bacterium
GATGTATTGCTTACCGCACAGCAGCTTCTTAGGGATCGACCTTGCTGAAGCTCCCGTCGCCCTTGCACGCGCGGACATTCGCGCTCTGGGCCTCGCCAACATCGATGTTGAGGTCCGTGACCTGCGCGATCTGGGTACGGAAGCGGGCGAGTTCGATTACATCATTGCTCACGGCGTCTACTCCTGGGTGCCGGAGGAGGTGCGCGACAGTCTTCTGGCGCTCTGCCGGCAACGGCTGACACCGTCGGGCATTGCAATGATCAGCTACAACCTTTATCCCGGCCGCCACATGCGCCAGATGCTGCGCGAGATGCTGTTCCACCACACTCGCGGCGACGCGCCGCAGCAACGCGTGGACCACTCCCGCTGGTTCCTGGAATGGCTCGCCAAATCGTCGCTGGCCCCAGCTACTTTCCGCAAGCTGCTGGAGGAGGACGTGGCGACGCTGCTTGCTTACACCGACGGCGGGCTGGCTCACGACGATCTTTCCCCGGTCAATTATCCGCTGTATTTTCGGGATTTCATGGCGCACGCGGCGGCCCACGGCCTGCAATACCTCGGCGATAGCACGGTCGACCGCATGTTCGACCCGCGCGGCCTGCTCAAATGGCTTCCCGAAGACCGCCTGGAACGCGAGCAGTACACCGACTATTTGTACCTGCGCTCCTTCCGCCACACTTTGCTGTGCGGCCAGGAAGTGACGCTGCGCGATGTGCCCCGCGCCGAAACCATGGAGCAGCTCTTCTTCTCGGCGCCTTTTCAGATGGTAGACGGCCAAATCGAGGGGGGAGCGGTGTCCGCATCGGCGCCAAACAGCCCTCCGTGGAAGCGGTGGCGCGGCTATGGGCGCCAGCTATCCGCTGCCGGTCACTTTTCAGGAATTGCTTCCCAACACCCGCGGCGCCGAGGAGCTGAGGCAAATGCTGTTGGCTTTAATTTCGGTGGGCTTTGCCGAGTGCCATGCCTACCGTTTTCCGTGCCAGCACGCCGTCAGTGAACGGCCTCGCGCCAGCGCCCTGGCCCGCCACCAGGCCCAACGCTCGCTTCAAATCGCCAACCTGGCGCACACCCTGGTGGATATGGATGAATTCGGGCGCCGCTTGATTCTCTTACTCGATGGGACGCGAGATCATGCCGCCTTGGCGCGGGAGCTGGCGCTCGGTCCTGAAGAAATTGCCGAACTTCTGCCAGCGCGACTGCAACACATGGCTGCGCTCGGGTTGTTGGAAGGGTGAACTGGTTTAAATTCAAAACCCTGGTAGACACGGCTTCAGCCGTGGTTTGGCGAAAATCGCCGGGGGTACCAAAACGGACAAGCAAAACCCGGCTAAAGCCGGGGCTACCCTATTTGTGTTTTTGCGATAGACTCGTTTGCTTACCTATGTCGCTTACCACAGGACAAAGACTCGGCGTCGTAATCTTTGACCGCTGGCTCCGCCGTTCGCCCAGATCGATTTGGGCGGCGAATGGGCCGCCACGTTCCACGAAGACTTACAGCATCGTGGAGGCGTCCGGCTCGGCGATTACACGGGTTTGCCGCTCAACGAATCGGGTTGGCGCAAGGCCCAAAGCTGGGACGAATCGGCGCGGTCCACCTTCGAGCGCCAATGCATTCCGCACGTCGTCACCTATGCGATGCGCGGCCCGGCGAACATTCGGTTCTCGAAGATTGTCGATCCGGTGTCGGGAGAGTTGCAGGCTTACAGCTTGCTGGGCAGTTACGGCCGGCCCCGCACCATCTGGATGGATGGCCGCGAGCATCCTTCTCGACCTTGCGCCGCACACCTGGGCCGGATTCTCCACCGGACACTGGGAACGAAACATGCTGGTGGTGGAGACCACGCATATCAAGACCGGCTGGCTATTGCGCAACGGCGCGCCCACCAGCGACCTGGCGACCATGACGGAGTATTACACGCGCTACGGCAATTATCTGATGCTGGCTAGCTTCGTGAACGATCCCGTCTACCTGGACGAGCCGCTGATTCGAACTTCCAACTTTGTGCTGAGCCTCACTACCAATGCCGACGCCTGGGGAAACTGCGGGCCCGCGCAGATCATCGACGAGCTCGGCGGGCGTCCCAAGGGTTGGGTGCCGCACTACCTTCCCGGCCAGACGGCCCATATCCAGGAGTTTCTCACCAAGAGTGGCGTTCCGGCGGAGGGAGCGCGAGGCGGCGCCGCAACCACGTATCCGGAATACATGGCGAAGCTGGAGAAAAACGAACTGGACAACCGCATCTTCCCTCCACCGGTGCCGGGCAAGAGTTTTCCCCGCGTGGTTTCGCCTCAGACCACCGAAACTGAAGGCGAAATCAGAGTGCTGCCAGTGCAAGGAAACGTGTACCTGCTGGCGGGCGCGGGTGCGAACATGGCCGTGCAGGTGGGCGAAGACGGCGTCCTGCTGATGGACGCGGGCGATGGCAAGGCCACCGATAAGGTGATTGCGGCGATCCGAAAATTGTCGACGAAACCGATTCGCTTCATCGTCGATACGAATGCGAATCCCGATCACATGGGCGGGAACGAGAGCCTGGCGGCGCTTGGAAAAGCTCCCGGCGGCGGCCGCGCAAGCGACTAGCGGAGGACCTGGCGCGATGGTGTTTGCGCAGGAGGCGGTGCTTGCCGCGGTGAGCGCGCCCAGCGGCCAGAAGGGGCTGCTGCCAGTGGCTGCATGGCCCACCGAATCGTATCCGGATTGGAAAGAGCTTTCGCTGAACAATGAAGCGATTCAAATTTTCCATGTGCCGGCCGCGCATAGCGATGGCGACAGCCTGGTCTTCTTCCGGCGCTCCGACGTCGTGGTCACCGGCGACATCTTTGTGACAACCACTTATCCCGTGATCGACAAGGGCGGCAGCATCAACGGCGTAATCGATGGTTTGAACCGCATCATCGAAATCACGATCCCGAAGGACTGGCAGGAAGGCGGGACCATGGTTATCCCCGGGCACGGGCGAATCTGCGACGAAGCCGACGTGGTGGAATACCGGGACATGGTCACCATCATTCGCGACCGGATTCAGGACTCGATCAAGAAAGGCATGACGCTGGATCAGGTGAAGGCGGCGCGGCCGACGCTCGAGTACGACTCGCGTTACGGATCGGACAGCGGTCCTTGGACCACCTCGATGTTTATCGAAGCGGTCTATCGAAGTCTAAAGAAATGAGCATCCGAATCGCGGCAATCAGCGTTACTCATGCTGGTGATGGAGTGCCGGCCACTCCGCAAGCGCCCGCCGGCTCCGCAGGCGCTCCCAAAAACTCCGAAGGAGGCGGCGCCAATCGACATCACGGGAAACTGGGTCTCGGTAGTCACCGAAGACTGGCGCTGGCGCATGCTGATCCCGAAGAAAGGCGACTATACCAGCGTCCCGCTCAGTGCGGAGGGACGCAAGGTGGCCGACATGTGGGACCCATCCATGTTGGCAAGCGACGGGTGCAAAGCCTATGGCGCGGCGGCGCTCATGCGCGTGCCGGGGCGGCTCCAGATTAGCTGGGAGAATGACACGACGTTGCGAATCGATACCGATGCCGGGCAACAAACACGGCGGCTTTATTTTCGACAAAGGCCAAAAACCGCAAACGGAACGGACGTGGCAAGGAAACTCGGGGGCCGAGTGGGAGCGCATCACGCAATCCGGCGGCCTGGGCGTGAGTCTCCAACAAGGGCAGGGCAAGCCCGGCGCCTTAAAGGTGGTGACCACCAATCTAAAGGCCGGATACCTGCGCAAGAACGGTGTCCCTTACAGCCAGGACACCACGATGACGGAATATTTCGATCGTCTGACCGCATACGGGACGGACTGGTTGACGGTATTCACTATCGTCGAAGACCCGCACTATTTGAACCAGCCATTCATCACCAGCACGCACTTCAAGCGAGAGCCGGACCGGTCCAAGTGGATGCCGACGCCCTGCGAGCCGGGATCGGGCAGCAAGTATCTTAGTGCGCCGCGGTCAACGCGGCACGTAAAGAAACACCGCCTGTACGTCGGCCCCCGTGTCTCTCGTGGACGGCGAAGTGCCGAAGGCATACCAATCTGTGAGCGAGCGCCACTGGATCGGTGTAGCGGGATCGGGGTCGTAAACCTTCACCATATTGGTCGCCGTATCGATGCCGGCGATGACGACGATGTGAGTCTTGCCGTTCACCCAGAGTGGGCCGTACAGCATGAGCCAGCGCTCCAGGGCTTCCGGGCTGGGGCTCTCAGGCGGGATCGCTTTCAGACCGATTCGCGCGGCCATCGGCAGGATTTGCGGATTGGCAATTCCACCATTGCTATCCCGAAGCTTGATGCACTGAGCATCCAGGTCCGGAGGTACCAGCCACCCCAGCGATTGCATGGCTTTATCCTGGCGCCACTGGATCAGCATTTGCGCGCTGGCGTACCAGCAGGACATGGTCTTCGTTTGCTTGATCAGCGTCATTCCAGGCACTTCGTAATGGCCCATAAAACAGATCCCTTCCCCGGCTGATCTCGAAGGCAACAATCATAACACTAGCAGGATTATATTTCGAGCCAACTCTGGCTTATGATCATAAAATGCGATTCGCTGCTGCCCTGGTGCTGACCCTCTCGGCATCGTTCGCTCCCTGCCGCGCTCAGATTCAGCCACCGAAATTACGTCTCCCGACCACCGTGCGGCCGGTACGGTATTCGGCCGATCTGCGGATGACGCCCGGCGAAGACCACTTCAGCGGGACGATTTCGATCGAGCTGGAGATAACGCAACCGGTGTCGACGATTTGGCTGCACGGCAAATCGTTGGCGTTCAACAAGGCTACGCTGCGTATCGCGAATCACGACGAAACGATGCAGGTGACACCCGCCACGGACGATTTTGTGGCGGTAACCGCGAACCGGACCCTACCAGGCGGACATGCGGTTTTGCGCATCGCCTACAGCGGAGAAATCAGCCGTACTCTTACCGACGGCGCTTTTGAGCAGCAGCAAGGGAAGGACTGGTACATCTTCACCAAGTTCGAACCGGTAACGGCGCGGCGCGTGTTCCCGTGCTTTGACGAGCCCTCTTTCAAAGTGCCCTGGCAATTAACGCTGCATGTGCCGAAAGACCTGAAGGCCTTTTCGAACACGGCGGCTGTAAAAGAGCAGGACGAGACCGGCGGAATGAAAGCGGTGCGTTTTCAGGAAACCAAGCCACTGCCGTCTTACCTGGTTGCATTCGCGGTGGGTCCGTTCGATGTGGTTCAGACCGATCCGGTCGGTAAGAATCGCCGGCCTAGCCGTATCATCGTGCCGCGCGGACGGGCGTCCGAAGCGGCGTACGCGGCGGAGGTCACACCGAGACTGATTCAGAATCTCGAAGATTACTTCGGCACGCCTTATCCGTACGAAAAGCTGGATCAAGTGGTGGTGCCGCTAACCACGGTGTGGGGCGCGATGGAGAACGCGGGGCTGATCGCCTACGGAGATTTTCTCCTTTCGCCGAAAGAACAGGACGGCGACCTTCTCCAGCGTGGCCGCGCGGACGCGATGCAACACGAGATGTCTCACCAATGGTTTGGGGATCTGGTGACCACAGCCTGGTGGGACGACATCTGGCTGAACGAAGCTTTTGCGAGCTGGCTTTCCACCAAGCTGCTCAACGAATGGAAGCCTGAGTGGAACATGAAGGCGGACGCCGCCAGATCGCTCTCTGTGATGCGCGCGGACAGTCTCGTTACCACCCGGAAGATCCGCCAGCAGATTGAAGCTCCGGGAGACATCGCCAATGCCTTTGACGGCATTACCTATGGCAAAGGTGAAGCGGTGATTGGAATGTTTGAGAACTACGTGGGCCCGGAGGCGTTTCAGCGCGCCATCCGGCTGTATCTGCGGCAACACGCCTGGGGCAACGCCACCAGTGCGGATCTTCTGGCTTCGCTCGATTCGGTATCGGGCAACGGCGTGGGCGCGGCGTTTTCGACGTTCTTGAATCAGGTGGGGTTTCCCGTTGTCTCCGTGAAGCTCTCCTGCGGCGGGGCGCGGCCGCCCGATTTGAAACTGGAACAACGGCGCTTTCTCCCGCTCGGTTCTCCCGGTGCGGCGGGTTCCCTCTGGTCTGTTCCCGTCTGCGCAGTGTGGGGCGACGAAGCCGGAACGCATCGCCAGTGCAATTTGCTGAATGAAACCGCCGGCAACTTCGAGTTGAAGGCCGCCCGGGGCTGTCCGGACTGGTTCTTTGCAGACTCCAACGCCGCGGGTTACTACGCCGTATCCTATGACACAGCGCTTGGAGACAACTTGATCAAGAAAGGGTTGCCACATCTCAAGCCAGAAGAGTCCGCCGCCGCGCTGCGCAACGTTCAATTGATGTTTTCTTCCGGCGTTGGCGACCCGGAACAGGAGCTCACCTTCGTAAGCAGCTTCAGTCAAAGCTCCGATCTGGGGCTGGTGCGGCAAACCGCCGCAACGGTCAGCGGCCTTAGCAATTTCGTCCCGGCCGACCTCAGCCAAAGATATGCGGGCTTTATCCGCTCAGTTTACGGTGTGCGCGCACGAGAACTTGGTTGGAAGCCAAAGGCCGGTGAATCGCGAGAAGTTCGGGAACTTCGAACGGAGATTGTGCCGCTGGTGGCCACTTACGGCGAGGATACTGAACTGTCATCCCAGGCCGCGTCGATTGCGCGCGAATGGTTGAAGGATCGCCAGTCCGTTGACCCGGATATGGTGGAGCCGGTGCTTGCGGCCGTGGCATGGAAGGGCGACCGGGCCTTCTTCGATCTACTCGTGGATGAAATCAGGAAAGACAAGATTCAACGCGAGCGAGGATGGATGATCGACGCGTTGGAATCGTTCCGTGACCCTGCTATCGCACGCGCCGGGCTGGATCTGATATTCGCCCCGGGTATTGACGCGAGAGAACTACAATACAATCTGTTTGGCGCTCCGGCCGAGACCCGCGAGATTGTTTGGGAGTTCGTCCAGCAGAACTTTGACCGGCTCAACTCCGTGCTCCCCGGCGCTCGCGGTATTCCGTTCGGAGCGTCGCTCCCACTTACCGCCACGGGGTTTTGCGATGCGGCACATCGCCAGCAGGTGGAAAGCTTTTTTCAACCCCGCATCGCCGCGCTGCCGGGAGGCTCGCGCAATCTGGCGAACACACTGGAGCGCATTCGCCTTTGCAGCGAACGTGCCACGGTGATCCAGCCCGCAATTGTCCGATTTTTGAGCCGGCAGTAAGGGCGGCGCCGAGCCCCGCTTCGAAGTATCATATCCACATGCGCAAGACAGCCCTGTTGCCGTTTCTGATGGCTTGGATTCTGACGGGCCAGCAAGCCCCGCGGGTGGACGATAGCGTTCTGAAGAACGCCGCCAAAAGCGGGGACGAATGGCTGACCTATGGCCAGAATCCCGGGGAAACCCGTTACAGCCCGCTCAAGCAGATCGACGCGACGAATGTGAGCCGGCTGGGATTGGCCTGGTCCTACGACGTTGGCCAGGGCGGGGGCAACCAGGAAGCCACTCCGCTGGTCTGGAACGGCACGCTCTACGGCATCACGAACTGGAGCGTGGTTTTCGCCGTGGATGCGCGTACCGGCAAAGAGCGCTGGCGGTGGGATCCGGAAGTGAACCAGAAGGCCGTATTCCCCAGCGTCTGCTGCGGCATTGTGAATCGCGGCATGGCGATCTACCAGAACATGATCATCGCGCCCATCATCGATGGA
Organism: uncultured Acidobacteriaceae bacterium; assembly: GCA_963784085.1. Classification (GTDB taxonomy): domain Bacteria; phylum Acidobacteriota; class Terriglobia; order Terriglobales; family Acidobacteriaceae; genus Sulfotelmatobacter. The sequence continues at coordinate 7,673 of CAWAQH010000032.1, forward strand.
AGGCTGGAGGCGCTCGACGCGGAGACCGGGAAGCCGGTGTGGGAATCGCGGGTCGCTTATCCGCAGGAAAATTACTCCATCACCATGGCTCCGCGAATCGCCAAAGGGAAGGTGATCGTCGGCGTCAGTGGGGCGGAATATCCGGTGCGCGGATTCTTCGCCGCGTTCGATGCGAACACCGGCCACTTTGCGTGGAAGTTTTATACCGTGCCTGGCGATCCTTCCAAGCCGTTCGAGAATGCGGCCATGAAAAAGGCCTCTGAGACCTGGTCCCCTGAAGCGTGGAAGATGGGCGGGGGCGGCACCGTTTGGGACGGGGTAGCGTATGATCCGGAGGCCGATTTAGTTTACGTCGGCACCGGCAACGCCGGACCCTGGCCCGAACAGCTTCGAAAATCCAAGGGCAAGGACAACCTGTATGCCTGCTCGGTTATTGCGGTGCGGCCCGATACCGGCGAAATGAAATGGTATTTCCAGATGGTTCCCGGCGATTCCTGGGATTATGACAGCGTTCAGCAGCTGATGCTGGCCGATCTCAACATCAAAGGCCGGCAGCGCAAGGTCCTGATGCAGGCGAACAAAAACGGTTTCTACTACGTGCTGGATCGGGTGACGGGACAGTTTATTTCGGGCCAGCCTTGGGTGCAAGTCTCCTGGGCCAAGGGCCTGGATGAGGTGACCGGGCGGCCGATCATCAACGAAGAGGCGCACTACGGCGCCGCGAGCGTGATGCTGACTCCCGGACCGGGCGGCGGGCACAACTGGTCTCCCATGTCGTTCAATCCGAGCACTGGCCTGGTTTACATTCCATCATCCAACGGCGGCGTCAGCAGCTACACGGCGGATGAGAACTTCGTCTACAAACAAGGCGCAGGCGAAAAGAACCTGGGCATTATCCGGCCGAAGCCACAGGCCGCCACCGCGGACACAGCCGGCGCTGCGTCGGCGCCGCAGGCGGCTCTGAAAACCGTACCATCTCCGGCGACCATTGGACCGGCTCCGCCGGAAGGACAGCGCAATATGCTGGTGGCCTGGGATCCCGTCACGCAAAAGGAACGCTGGCATGCACCGGGCGGGGGCTCTATCGGTGGCGGAACTGTCTCCACCGCGGGAAATCTGGTCTTGCAGGTGATTCCCGACGGGCGGCTGGTGGCTTATCGCGCCGACACTGGCGAGAAGCTGCTGGATGTGAAGACCGGCCTGCACGGCGGTATGGGTCCGCCCATCACGTACATGCTCGATGGGAAGCAATACATCTCGCTCATGGGTGGCACCGGCAAAGTGATCCCGTCTGTCGGGCTTCCTCCACCCTCGACCACGGTAGTCCCTAGCTTGCCCAAGTTGCTGACGTTCGTGCTGGACGGCGCGCCGGTACCGAACCAGTAGATAAGAGCGGAGAGCACCTCAAATTGGAGGTGGGAATGCTCCGGGTGTGGCAGAAGCAGGACGGCATCTGGAAGGAAGCCGCGGTCTTTACGCGTCCCTACGACGGTAAGTAAGAAAGGCGGCTGAAGAGTCTGTGTGAAAACCATCAACCATTGACCGCTTCCTCTGGCCGCGGCTCCATCACGCTGTGATTTTGCTGGACTGTTGATACTGAGCCGTGACCGAAGGGAGCGGTTGATCGTAGTTTCACGCAGGCTCTAAGGCCACGTGTACCAGGATCAGCCGGTTTTTTCCAATTCTCTCCAACCTGTCGAGATGGGCGCGGGTTCGCGAGATTCCGGCAGCTCCAGCACCCTCAGGTTGTGCTTTCTGCTCCCGCAAATAAGGCACTTAAACGTCTCGTCTGTTGCCGGATGCCGCGCTAGACTGTCGAGTGTCGACTCAATTGCAGCGACCACCGCCTGTTTGCGAGGACTGTTCGGCCACTGCTCAACGTCGTGGAGGCGCTCATGTTCGAACTCTAACCATGCGGTGTTGATCTCGTGCATACTGGCATGACACACAGCACCTTTAGAGCCAAACGCTAACACACGCAGAATCAGAAAGGAGTGCCAGCTCTCGTCAGTGTTTTGCGACATATTGACCAGGAATGAGTGACTTCTTTGGATAGTTAAGACCCAGTCGGGGCCAAAGACGCTTTACTTTTCTGGGACGTGCGGCCCTGGGACATGAGGCGCGTCCTTCTCGTTTTCAGCGCAAAAAGATTCCAACAGATCGCTGTCGGGTATGCAAACGCTGCTTCAGCAGGACGGTGAAAGGCCGTAGTATAGGTTTTGGGATCGTCAATGGTCAGTTGCACTTCCATATGGCCGAAGTCCAGACGATGAAATCGCTCGGTCAGGTGCAGCGCATCGCTATGATTGTGGCCACGCGCATCCAGCCATCCCCGGTCGTTAAAGCCGGCCGAGTCGACCACCAGCGAATCGCCGTCCCATTTACCGACTGAGTAACCCAGCCACGTCGGTTGAGGATCGTCGGGCAGCTTCCGGCCATCGGTATACAGCTGGCGGAAGGTTGTATCTCGCTCATAAAGCATCACCGTGAGTCCGGGCGTTTGGATGATCTTGTAGGGGGCGGGCGCCATTTCCACTAACGGCATACCTTCCGGAAGACAGTGCGAAAGCGGAGATTCCGTACTGAAGATTTTCGCGCGTTGCAGGAACGCAGCGGCAGCGGCTGGTTGAAGGGGCGCTTCTTCGGGCTTGAAATCGGACAGGATATT
>CAWAQH010000033.1:0-17660 GCA_963784085.1 uncultured Acidobacteriaceae bacterium
ATAAAGGTAGAAACTAGGTAAGGAATAAGAGGTAGACGTATAAGGTAACCAAAAGGGTCCTTTAAATTAATATAGAGACTAATCCTTAAGGAATAACCATTCCTCAAGCTCTAGTAATAAATACATGATAGGGCAGAACCCTATTTAAGCGAGTGTATCAACTACAGATTGGGACCTGTTCGGCTTAGGATTAGAGCCATTCCGCCCATCTCATAGTATATCTCCGAATGGAACGTAGGAACCCTAACTTCCCTAGAGTAGGGGATTAAGCGGGGCGGTTATGGTTAAGCGGGGTGGATCCCCGCGCATAAGATCCAACGTTCCCTGCGCCGTCTAGTATCGTTAGGAAGCTAGATTAAGCGACATAAGGATACGTAATAGATTCGGCTATATAGCTAGGCGTAATATAATAGTACGAAGTAGGCTACGCTATAATAATTACTTCCCTCCTTCTTTATAAAGTTAACCTTAACTTTACACGACCGTACCATAATAGTTCCCCCCCTTTATTAATAGATCCTTAAGATCTATATAAATAGCATATAGACACTGTCTAATTAAATCAATTCGACTATAGCCCTTTATATACATAGATCTTCCTCTTTTATATAGAGTACTAACGGAATAACATTAGAAAGTCCTTAAATCGACGAGGCATATTAGAAGTCTACGAGATCGTCCGTAGCATATCGCACATCAGAAGCCCTCAAATTAATAGAGGCATACATCAGAATAAGTCCTCCTTAACGAAAGGCTAAGGCATATCAGAATATATACAAATTAACATCGTAAGTATATCAAACTAGGAAGGATACCTAAACCCTTCCCCGTTAGGGTTACCCCCTAAATAGGCATAAATAATGATATATAAACTAGAAGCTCTCTCTACTAAACTCGTATAGGAGAAGCTATTATGAATGGAATAAGCTTACTAACTTAAGTAACTAAGAGGCGCTGGTATAGCGTTAGAGACCCCTTATTTAGTACCTAAAACTATTACGAGCCATACCCTAGCGCTAATAGAATACTTAGAGGCGACTATTAGGCGCCCCTGTACGAGGCTACTAGACCTAGCGAAGTTCGCTAGCTTAACGTTAGATTAGCTATTATAGAAGATCACTATAATTAGTAAACTATAAGTTAATGGAGAAGTAATTAGGTCTAACTTAGACTAGTTAATCTATATCTTTACCTACCTTAAAAAGCTCGTATAGAAGAACATAACTACGTTTATATAATAGCGGAAAGATACTACGTCCCTATACGAATTACTAGCGTATCTAGAGCGGATCTATAGAAACCTAAATATTTAAGCCTAGGTAGCGCGTAGACTATACGTGCTTAGATAAAAAAGTGACTAGCTATTTTCTAAGTTTTTACCCTAGCTAGAACGTAAATTCATAGACGCTAGAGCGCTTAAATAGATAGACGAACCTAAGCGATAGATCGTCCTAAACTCTCTAAATAAAACGATAATAGATACCCTATAATACTATAGCGTTCTAAAGACGTTTTAAGGTCTAATTAACTAGCTATATAAGATTAGTATAGACTATAATATATTAGATATACCACGAAGCCACGCTAAGAAGACCTAGAAATCCTAGAAACGAGAAGAATACTACGACCCTATAGACTAGACGCTATCTAGTAGTATAGTAAAAGCGAACTAATTTACTCACGATTTACCCCTAAGTTAAAGTAAAGACTAGCGCCTTACTAGTAAGCGCGCTAAATAGGTCAAACTAGAAGAGCTTAATAGGCGACGTAAAGAGGGACTCTATATATATTATAGACGGCCTAGCTACTATATCGCGACCTATCCCCTTAAACTAGCGAAGCGTCCTAAAGAGATAAGAAGGTACCTTAATACTAATAAGCTAGAGAAGACGCACTAAAATAGGTCCGTTTTAACTAAGAAGAGTAGAAGGCGCGAAGTTAATATAGCGGAATCATTAAGCGAAGCTAAATTCACTACTACTTCTAAATTATCTAGGTTAGAAAAAGAGTAGCTCTTATTCTTAGTCATAAATAAGAGCTTAAAGGATCGACCGGGCCGACGTAATAGATGAAGCGGCCACTGAGATCGACGGGCAGCTTCTCGCCCCTATTCAACATGTCGGACATTCTCTTATGCGCGGCATCGCGGCCAGTGAGCAGCTTGCCGTTGAGCAGGAGTATCTCGCCCGGTTTCCAGGTGGCGACTTCTTCCCGCGTGACGGTGTCGAGGTTGACGCGGCGCGCTCCCGACACGTCATAGGTCAGCTTGGGCCACGCGTCGAGCGAAGGCGGATCGAGAAAGACGGGGCCGGAGCCGTCGAGAACGATGTGCGCGTGGCGCGTGGCGGCGCAGTTGGGGATCATGGCGACGGGCAGATTGGCGGCGTGCGCAGGCGTGTCGACGACTTTGACGTCGAGGACTGTCGTGAGACCGCCCAGTCCCTGTGCGCCGATGCCGAGGCGATTCACTTTGTCATAAAGCTCGACGCGAAGTTTTTCGGCGGTGGTCGTGGGACCGCGTGCGATGAGGTCCTGAATGTCGATGGGGTCCATCAGGGATTGCTTGGCCAGCAGCATGGCTTTTTCGGCGGTGCCTCCGATGCCGATGCCGAGAATTCCCGGCGGGCACCAGCCTGCGCCCATCGTCGGCACGGTTTTGAGAACCCAGTCCACGACCGAGTCGTTGGGATTGAGCATGACGAACTTTGCTTTGGCTTCGCTGCCACCGCCCTTGGCGGCTACAGTCACCTCAACAGTCGTGCCGCGAACGACTTCGACAAAGACGGCGGCGGGCGTGTTGTCCTTGGTGTTGATGCGCTTGCCCGCGGGGTCGGCCTGCAGGGATGCGCGCAGCTTGTTGTCGGGGTCGAGGTAGGCGCGGCGAACTCCGGCGTCGATCATTTGTTGCAAATCGAGAAGTTCCTCGCCGGGGCCCGGCTCAAAGCGCACATCCATGCCCAGCTTGACGAAGGCGTTGACGATGCCCGTGTCCTGACAAACGGGGCGGTGGCCCTCGGCGCACATGCGGCTGTTGATGAGGATTTGCGCCATGGCGTCGCGCGCGGCGGGCGATTGCTCGCGCTCATAGGCCTCGGCGAGCGAGCGAATGTAATCCACCGGGTGGTAGTAGCTGATGTACTGCAACGCGCCCGCAACGCTCGAGATGAAATCTTCCTGGCGGATGACGGTCATGACGGCTCCCTGCACAGTTTAGGGTAGCCGATACCGAGGGTCAGTTGTAAACAGCGGGCCGCTGGCTCGTCGCGCACTGGTGGGATTGGGGCGCCAGTTACGGCGCAATTTGCGGCCTGTTTGCCGTTTAGATCGCGGCGTTTGCGCGGCCGGCGATGGGGACGCTCAACTGCTGGCGCAGGCTGCCGGCCAGATCGGCGACAACGCGCAGCCGCTCGGCGATCGGCGCGGGGACTTCGCTGCCGCTGAGCGCCAGCTGCGAGTGAAGCAGAAGGCCGGCGACTGTGGACTTGAGCTCGCCTTCAATGGCTGCCGCGGCGGCGCGGCGCGCCACTGCCTGCTCGCGCTCGCGGCGATGCAGCGCGGAGCGAATCTCGCGGACAAGACGCGCCGATGCGGAGACGGCAAAGTTGATCTGCAGAGGAATGGCCAGCCCGGCCTGCTCGCAGATGCGGTCAGCGGCCACGGGATCGCACTCGGCCAGAGTCTCGTCGATGATGACCGCGAGAAACTCGCTCTTGCGCAGCGCGGTCAGCGCCTCGCGGCGGCCTTCGGCCACTTCAACCACCATTCCCAGTTGCGCGCCCACCACGGCGGCACAGTTGCGCGCGCCTTCGATTCCTGTCACCAAGAGAATGCTCATGACTTGCTCCTTGTCCCGATATTCTGTCCCGATTTTTGGGGTCCCAAAATTCTGTCGCGATATTCGGTCCCGATTTTGAATTGTTGGCCGCGAGCCTTCAGCTTGCGGAGTTTGCGTTTCGTTTTCCGGCTGCCGGAGCATTGCCGGAGGCTTTTGGCGTCCCGACGATGAAAGCGATCTTCGAGCATGACCTCGACCGTAGGTGCTTGAATGTCCGTGCTTAAATTTGCGTGAGAGACAAGTAGAGAGTGGAAGCTGAAAGCCAGAGGCTGGAAGCCGCCTCTTACTCGCCGTCGGGCAGGTCGGCGATGCCGTACTCTTTCAGCTTGCGGTAGAGGGTGGTTTTGCCGATGCCGAGCATCTTCGCGGCCTGCAGCTTGTCTCCGCCAAGGGTGCGGATGGCGCCCAGAATGGCGTCGCGCTCAAGATCGGCCAGCGGCCTCACGCCGGACGACGGCAGCGGCGTCGGCCTCTTCTCCGGCCACGGTGGCAGCGCGCCTGCGCTTCGAGGCCCTGCTGCTGCAACTGCGTGGGCAGATCGCCGAGGTGGAGAACCGGCCCCGAAGAGAGCGCCGTGGCGCGCTCAAGGGAGTTTTCGAGCTCGCGCACGTTGCCCGGCCAGTCGTGACCCATCATGGTGCGCAGAGCCTCGTCGCTCAGCGTGAACTTGCGGTTGTGCTCGCGGCTGATGCGGTCAAGAAAATGCGCCGCCAGAAGCGGAATGTCCTCGCGGCGGTCGCGCAGGGAGGGCAGCCGCAGGTTGACCACGTTGAGCCGGTAAAACAGATCCTTGCGGAAGGTGCCCTTTTCGACCATGGTGGCGAGATCGCGGTTGGTTGCGGCCACGATGCGCGCCTTGATGGGCACGCGATGGGTGGCGCCGACCGGCCGGACTTCCTTCTCCTGCAGCGCGCGCAGCAGCTTGGCCTGCAGATCGAGCGAGAGCTCGCCGATCTCGTCGAGAAAGACGGTTCCGCCCTCGGCCGAAACCAATAATCCGTCCTTGGAGCGATTGGCCCCGGTGAAGGCTCCCTTGACGTAGCCGAAGAGCTCGCTCTCGATGAGCGTAGGCACCAGCGAGCCGCAATCGACGGGGAGAAACGGCTTGCTGGAATTGGGACCATAGGCGTGAATCGTGCGCGCGACAAGCTCTTTGCCGGTGCCGCTTTCGCCCAGGATCAGGACTGGGTGCGAGCTCTGGGCGACTTTGGAAAGGATGCGGTAGATCTTCTCCATCTCCGCCGAGCGGCCAATCATCGAGCCCAATCCTTCGGAGAGGCGCAGGCGCTCGCGCAACTGGCGCGTGGCGGTGTCGGTCATGTGGCTCTGCGAGGCGCGATCGAGCACGGTCGAGAGCTCGTCCATGGCGAAGGGCTTGGTGAGGTAGTCCGAGGCGCCGCAGCGCATGGCTTCAACGGCCGCGTTCACCGAGCCGGTGGAGGTCATGGCGATGACCGACGTGTCCGGGTAGAGCAGCTTGACCTCGGAGACCAGTTCCAATCCCTCATTCGAGCCTGCGGGCAGGTTGACGAGCAGAATGTCGGCAATGTGGCCGCGCAAAAGGCCTCGCGCCTGGCCCAGGTCGCCGGAGCTCTCGACCGCGTAGCCAAGGCTCGCCGCGATCTCGGCGCAGGCCGAGCGCACAGCCGGGTCAGCGTCCACTACCAGCAGGTGCAGGCGAATCGCCGGTTCGGCAATTTGAGGAATGAACTCCATCTCTCTTGTGGTTGAAGACTGTATCCAGCATTGTATTCGCCTTTCGTATCGGTTGAGAAAAACCTAATCTTCGAGATGGCTGGTCTTCAGCCGTGAGCCGCAGCTTGCATTCTTGAGCGGGCCAGTTGCATTTTTGAGCCGTCAGCTTGCCTTGCGCAGCGGCAGCTCGCGCAGCGGCAACAAGATCGAGACGCACGCCCCGCCCTGCTGTTGATTGCCGGCGGTGATCCGCCCTCCAGCGCCTTCGACGATGGAGCGCGAGATGGCGAGACCCAGGCCATGATGGTTGAGGATCCGGTAGCCGTTCGATGCCTCGCCCATGCCATGCGTGGTGTAGCCGGAGGCGAAGACGGTTTCCACGTTGATCGCGGGAATGCCGGGGCCGTTGTCCTCGACGGTGAGGAGAAGGCCGGGGGCGACGGCCGTGACGGCGGCCTGCGCGGTCAAGTTAGGCTCGCGCAGGCCAGTCTCGGCCGGGCTCGTTTCACGTAAGCCGATGTGGATACGCCCGCCCGCGGGCATGGCCTCGGCGGAGTTCTTGACCAGGTTCACCAGCACACGCGTCAGGTCTTCTCCGGTGAGTTGCACCGGCCGCGCGCCTCCCTCGGCCTGAACGGTGAGCACAATAGAGGGCCCGGCCAGCGCCGCCAGCAGGCTGCGGTTGGCGACGAGCTCGGCGGCGAGGTCCGTAACCGGCGCGGCAGGCAGCAGATCCCATCGGCGGCTCGCGTTGGGGTTCGCGTTGGCGGGGGCGTCGGGTTTTTGGGCGGGGCCTCCGGCAAGGCCTGTTTCGAGACACGCCGAATCCAGACACGCCGATTTCGGCGCGGATAGCGCGACCAGGTCAGGCAGTGCGGCTGTCCGGATTGCGCTCTGGGAATCGAGGGTAACGATCTTCTCGACAAGGCGGCGGCTGGCCATGGCGACCATTCGCAGTTCGTGCCCATAGTGAATGAAAGGAGTGGCCAGTACTCCCGGCTCCTCGAGAAGATCGCAGTAGAGGCCGAGAGCCGTAACCATATTGCGCGCGTCGTGCGCCACCTCGGCGAAAGTCTCGCTGTGGGCTGGCGGCACGGTCAGGGTGTCGAATGCCATTTCTGTATGAGCTGTGTCTTTGTGGGCCGTGCCGGCAGGGACGATGTCGGGGCGACTGAGGCCGAAAAGATCAGGATTGGTTCGACTGAGACCGGGATAGCCGGACTCGCGTCGCAATTCGTGCGCCGATTCCCGGCCCGACTCCGGCGCAAGAAGAGTTGTCTTCCGCTGCAGATCGATACCCAAACCCATATCACCCAAACTCACATCCGTATCCAAATCCAGCGCCAGCCCCAAATCGATCTCCAGATTCTGGACTCCGGGGCCCTCGCCATCCTGTTTTCGTGCCGAGTCTCTCATTGGCTGCGCTTGCTGCATTGGCGGGTTCCTTTCTTGCGGTGCGCGTGGACGGTTGTGAGTGGCCCGATTTGAATTGCCGACTTCACTTGCCCGATTTGACTTGCCCGATTTGACTTGTCCGACTTGACTTGTCCGACTTGAATTGCCCGACTTGAATTGCCCAACTTCCCGATTCAGCTTCTGCTGGCGGACTTGACGTTTACATATACACGCCGCGTGCCAAACAGGGACGGGATTACTAAGTTCCTCATCATGGGAGGGATAGGGGTGCGGTCGGCGATCCGCGAGGGAGTTGCGGAAGCGTTCGGGAGTTCCGAATCGGAACAAGTCGAGCGCTGGTCCGGTCCAAAAAAGCATTTGTATCAGCCCTTTACGGGAAGATTCCTGTTACGGCACTTGAATCTCCCGGATTCCCATTACGAAACTTGTTGCCGTGGCTTCGTCGAGTCCCGACACACTGGTTCCGAGAAGGTGATGCGGACGAGGAACCCAGACTCGATAACGGACTTCGACATGGCGGAGGGGCCAACACGGCGGCCTGGCGCCCACGGGCGGACTCGCCTGATCCGGCTCCGGCGCGCTCCCTTACAATCCGAGATATGACGGCAACAGGAATTGCGACCGAAAATGCAAAGACGCCCGCAGGCGAAATCTCTCTTCGTCCCGGCGGCAGAAGCAACAGCCAGCTTCGCCCGCTGACGCTCACGCCGGGCTTCGTGCAGACTGCCGAGGGCTCGGTGCTGGTCTCGCTTGGCAATACACGGGTCCTGACCAACGCAACCATTGAGCAGGGAGTGCCCGGCTGGCTGCGCAACTCGGGGCGCGGATGGGTGACGGCGGAGTACGCGATGCTGCCCCGCTCCACCGTGACGAGAACTCCGCGCGAGAGCGAGCGCGGCAAGATCGGCGGACGGACGCACGAGATTCAGCGACTGATCGGGCGCAGCCTGCGCTCTGTTGTGGACATGCAGGCGCTGGGGGAGCGAACCGTGATTCTCGACTGCGACGTGATTCAGGCCGACGGCGGCACGCGCACGGCGGCGATCACCGGCGCGGCGGTAGCGCTGGCGCTGGCGCTGAATGCGCTGGTCAAGGCGGGAACGATCAAGACGTCGCCTCTCAAGCAACTGGTGGCCGCGACGTCGGTGGGTATTGTGGGCGGCGAGGCGCTGCTCGACCTTTGCTACGAAGAAGACTCGCAGGCCGAAGTGGACATGAACGTGGTGATGACCGCCGATGGGGGACTGGTCGAGACGCAGGCAACGGCGGAGAAGGGTTCTTATTCCCGTGCGGGGTTGAACACGCTGCTCGATCTGGCGGAGACCGGGCTAAAGGAGATCTTTGCGGCGCAGAGGGCGGTGCTGAAAGAACAGGGAGTAGGGAGTAGCCAGTAGGGAGTACGAAGTGCGTGCTTCCAGCTTCCAGCCTTCAGCCATTCTTTTTTATGCATTGCCAACCCGCGTGTTCCTCGGATTTTGGATTCGGCCCGGCGGAAATTGTTGCATCGTCAAATCTTCCTGACGAATCCAATTCGTCAGATGAACTTCATCGGGTCTACTTTGTTCTGGCGCCGGATTTTCCCATCACGAATCAACATTTTCTCGTCATAAACCTTCATTCCCGCGTCACAAACAATCCAGGAGATTTCTCATGCCAACTAAAAAGCGCTCTGTCGCTGTCGACCGCGACGCGGCCCTGCGGGAGCATCTGCTGGCGCTGCTCCACGGCGGCCATGCGCATGCGGACTTCGACACGGCGGTGCGCAATCTCGCGCCTGCGCTGCGCGGCAAGCGGCCCAAAGGCGCTGAGCACTCGCCGTGGGAGTTGCTGGAGCACTTGCGCATCGCGCAAGGGGACATTCTGGAGTTCTCGCGCGATGCGAAACATAAATCGCCCGATTGGCCCAGCGGCTACTGGCCGGCGACGGCCGCGCCGCCAAATGACAAGGCCTGGGACAAGAGCGTGCGCGCCTTTCGCCGCGATTTGAAGGCGATGTGCGATCTGGTGCGAATCCAGCGACCGATTTGTTCGCACGAATTCCGCACGGGAACGGGCAGACGATTTTGCGCGAGGCGCTGCTGGCCGCCGACCACAACGCATACCATCTGGGCCAGCTGGTGCTGGTGCGCCGGCTGCTGGGGGCATGGAAGTGAAGCAGTTGTCAGTGATCGGTTGTCAGGAGATGCGGGATGAGGCTGACCCACATTGACAGTTCTTTGGTTTACGGTTCCCTCGGTCCCTGTTTTTGCTATTCCCTATTCCGGGACGGCGTTTCAACCTTTTGCCGGGCTGGTTCGTCTACGCAATGAGGACGGGTGTATCTTGCCCTCACCGGCGATCAACTATTCTGGTTAGTGGATTGAGGAGCAAGAACTTATGCGATTGGGAACGAAGATGCGCGCGGTCCCGGCTCACGCGCTTATGACACTGGCCTGGGCAGCGCTGGCTTTGAGCCGCGCCCATGATTCAGGTGCGGACGATTCAGGCGCAAACGCCGCCGCAGACGCCGGCCCTAACACCGGTCATGCGCTACCTGGGCACGGTGACGGCAATCAGCGGCGACACGCTGACCGTAAAGACCGACCAGGGCAGGTGAACACAGTTCAGGTGCCCTCGACCGCGCAACTCAAGCGCATCGCGCCGGGGCAGACAGATCTGAGCAAGGCCGAGACGATCGACTTCGCGAGCATCGCCGTCGGCGACCGCGTACTGGTGAATCTCGATCCGAATGCGACGGCGGGCGACGGACAACGCCGCAGGCGCTTGCGCGTTATCGCCATCAAGCAGTCCGACGTGGCCAAGATACAGCAGGCTGAAGCCGCCCAGTGGAGCCAGGGCGTGCACGGGCTGGTGAAGAGCGTCGATGCCGCAAGCGGCGTCATTCATCGTCAACATGCGCGCGGGAGCAGGCAACAAAAGCGGTCACGGTCAACACCACCAGTTCCACGTACTCAAGCGGTACGCACCGGGCTCGGTCAGTTTCGATCAGGCGCAGCCGGCGCCGATCACCGCCATCCAGCCCGGCGACCAGATGTGGCGCGCGGCACCAAGAGCGCGGACGGCACTTCGATTGCGGCTGACGGAATGGTTTCAGGCAGCTTCCGCAGCATTGCCGGGACGATTCTCTCGACCGATACGTCGGCATCGACGGTGACGGTGAAGGATCTGGCGACCAAGAAGCCGGTCACTGTCCACATCACGTGCCGACGCGCAGATGCGGCGGCTCGACGACACGATGGCAACGATATCTGGCCGCGCGGCTGAAAGGCGACCAGGGCGGCGCCGGCGGACATCGCGTCGGCGCAGGGCCGGGGCATGAGGCGGCGGCGCAGCGCAGCTTCAGCCAGAGCGGCGGAGGCGGCGGGAAGGATGGATCTGGAAACCATCCTGGAGCGCGCGCCGGACGATTCAGCTCGCCAGCTTGCAAAAAGGCGAAGCGGTGATGATCGTGGCGACCGAGGATTCTTCCGGCGTGAACGCGGTCAAGCTGCTGGCCGGAGTGGAGCCGCTGCTGGAAGCGCCCGAGGCGCAGGACCTGCTGTCGAGCTGGAGCCTGAGATCGGGCGCTCCCGAAGCGGCCGCCGCACTAACTTCATCTTCATTTTTCATCATTCGCAAGCGAGGAAATTTTGTATTCAAAATCGAGTACCTGTCTTCTTTGATCGTTGCTCTCATTGATAGCGTTTCCGGCGCAGCCGCACGGGCGCAGGCGGCGCCTGCACCGCGACTCGGCAGCATCCAGCGACCCGCGGCGCAAGCGGCGCAAGGCGCGACGCAACAGCGGGCCCGCACAGGCAGCGCCGCAGCGCTCCATCGTCCGGCTCACGCCCGTACGGCGCCGGCTCCAGAGCACCGCGGCTACGACCGGGAACGCTCCACGGGCATATTCTCGACCCGACGGGCGCGCTGATTCCCGGTGCGCAGGTCACGATGACGACAGCCGCCGGCAAGAAGTGGGCAGCGCGACCGCCGATTCCGCCGGCGCCTACCAGGTGCGCGGCTTGCCGCGGGAAGCTACGTGATCCAGGCCGACTTCCAGGGCTTCGCGCCGTTTGTCTCCGCGCCGATTCCATTACCGCCGGACAGACCAAGAACATCGACATCAAGATGGCGATTGAGGCCGCCCAGCAGCAGGTCGTGGTCACCGATGAGGGCGCGCCGACGGTGAGCACCGAGGCCGGCGCCAATGCCAGCGCCATCGTGCTCAAAGGCACCGACCTCGATGCGCTCTCCGACGATCCCGACGAGCTGTCGAATGAATTGACTGCACTGGCCGGTCCTTCGGCGGGCCCCAACGGCGGACAGATTTACATCGACGGATTTACCGGCGGCCAACTGCCGCCCAAGTCGGCCATCCGCGAGATTCGCATCAATCAGAATCCGTTTTCGGCGGAGTTCGACCGGATCGGCTACGGGCGCATCGAGATTCTCACCAAGCCGGGAACCGACACGCTGCACGGGCGGGTCTTCGCGGGCAACGACAGCGTCTTCAAACCGGCAACCCGTTTACCGACCAACTGCCTTCCTACTACAGCTCCAGTACAACGGCACGGTAAGCGGCGCGCTGTCAAAAAGGCTTCGTTCTTCTTCAGCGTGGAGCAGCGCGACACGCAAACCGACAACGTGTTTTACGATTCCCAACGGACCGGTGTACGACGCGGACGCCGACATGTGGTCGATCAGCCCCGGCACGGTTTCAGGCAGTCTCTTCAGCCCGGCCAACCACCTTGACAGTTTCGCCGCGCATCGACCTGCAACTGGGCCAAAAGAACACGCTGACCATGCGCTACCAGTTCGAGCGCAACAATGTGAGCGGCTCGCTGGGCTCGACGTCGCTGCCTCCACATCGAGCACCGCACGACTCGATGGAGCACACTTCAGCTGGACGATACGCAGATCATCAGCGACCGCATCGTGAACGAGACGCGGTTCCAGTACCGCCGCGCCAATTCGACTTACGCCCGTGAGCACCGCGCCCTCGAGCGTACGGCGTGCGCCCAGCGTCTGTTTTCCGGCGGCGGCAACTGGCGGCCAGACTCGTCGATCGCACTCCGATCATTCGAGCTGCAGAACTTCACCACGGTGACCGAGGGCAAGCAGGCGATCAAGTTCGGCGCGTGGCTGCGCGACGACCGCGACGCGACTCGACGGACGGAAACTTCAACGGCGCTTCACCTTTCCCCTCCGTCACGGCCTTCGTCGACACCTGGAACGGCGTCGAAAGCGGAGAGACTATTGCGCAGATCGCTGCTGCCTGCCCGGCCACGCAAACCGGCGGATGCGTGCCCACCAAGCTCGCCTACACCACAGGGCCTTTGCATTTCAGGGAAACGTCTTCAACGCCGCGCTCTTCTTCCAGGACGACTGGAAGGTGAACAAGATCCTCACGCTCTCCGGCGGGCTGCGCTGGGAGGCGCAGAACCACATCGCCGACCACAGCGACTGGGCTCCGCGCGTGGCGTTTGCTTACGCGCTCGACGGCCACAAGAAGGGCACCGAAGCCAAAGACTGTTCTGCGCGGCGGCTTCGGATTCTTCTACGACCGCTTTGCTATCGGCAACCTGATGAATCTCGAGAACGCTGAACGGCACCGCCAACAGCCAGAAGCAAATCGTCATCACCGATCCAACATGCTTCAACGGAACCAGCCTGAGCTCCATCAGCGGCGGCGTAGCCTCCTGCGGCGCGGGCACCACGTCGCACCTCGGCGATCTACTCGCTTTCGCCCGGCTACCACTCGCCCTACATGGAGCAGCTCGGCGTGAGCCTGGAGCGCCAGATGACCAAGGTCGCGACGCTGACCTTCACCTACATGCACTCCTCTGGGTTCCACCAGCTGGTGGTGCGCGACTCGAATGCGTATCTGCCCGGGAACACTTTCAACTACGGCAGCACCGACGACTCACCGGCACGCGGCCCAAATCCTCGCAGGGAATTGTGGATCAGTATTTTCCCGAAGCCGTATTCAACGAGAACCAGCTGATCGTGAACATGAACGCGCGCTTCTCGCCGAAGCTCAGCATGACTGGGCTTCTACGCGGGGAGCTGGGCGAACTCCGACGGCGGCGGCGGATCGAATCCGTCGAATTCCTACAACCTGCGGCAGGATTACGGCCGCGCCTCATTCATCCGCCCGCAGTTGGTGTTTCTGATGGGCAACTACACCGGCCCGTGGGCGAATCACCTTCAATCCGTTTCTGATTGCTCAGGCGGGCCGCCCGTACAACGTGACCTCGCCCTACGATCTGACCGGCGACAACTTCTTCAACGACCGGCCTTCGTATGCAGCGCTCCGATCGCCGCGAGCAACGTGGTTGCAGACGAGCTTTGGCGCGCTCGATGTGGTTCCGCAGAGCGGCGAGAAGCCCATTCCCATTTCGCTTGGCAACGGCCCGTCTTCGGTCGCGCTGAACCTGCGCGTCGGCCGCACCTTCGGGATCGGACCCAAGGTGGAGTCGCCCGGCGGGCCGCCACCAGGGTGGTGGCGGCGGTGGCGGCTGCGGCGGAGGCGGCTTCGGTGGCGGCTTTGGCGGCGGACCGTTTGGCGGAGGCGGCGGGCGTGGCGGCATGTGGCGGGGGCGACCAACACCGAAGCAAGAAGTATTCGCTGAACTTCAATGTGCAGGCGCTGAACCTGTTCAACGACATCGACCTGGGCACGCCGGTGGGCGGCATTCAGCCCACGTTCAATCCAACACCGGGACAGTACGGCCCCGGGCCGCAATTCGGCAGATCCACGGCCTGGCGGGCAGCAATCTTCTCGGCCAGCTCGGCGGCGCGCCGCGTCTTTTTTCAGATGGCGTTCCAGTTCTGAGAGCAATGATCAGGGAACAATGGACCAGGGCCGGAGGCAGGATTGCTCCGGCCCTTTTTTCGGCGTATTCTGGCGCTGATGTTCCAAGCGAAAATTCACGCTCGCGATTAATCGAGCAACCTTATAGAGCGCCTCCCACGTATCGGCCGTGGCGTCCATGCTGAAGTGATCGCACGATCCGCTCGCGCGCCGCGCGGCCTATGTCGGCGAGCTCTTCCCTGCTCTGCTGCATCGTTGCGAGCATCGCATCGGCCAGCGCCGCTGGATCTCTTGCCGGAACAATGCACGCCGCGTATCGCCGACCAGCTCGCGGACGCCGCCCACGTCGGTGGCGACGACGGGTTTCTCCATGGCCATCGCCTCGCCGACGGCGAGCGGCATTCCCTCCCACGCCGAACCGAGACAAACCCATCGGCGGCATCGAGCAGCGCGGGCAGGTCGCGGCGCAGGCCGAGCCAGCGGACGGCTTCATCGATTCTCAATTCTTTCGCAAGCGCTTCGAGCGGCGAATGCTGGTCCCCGCGCGCGTCTCCGGCGATCCACAAGCGCGCGTCGGGCCGCTTCCGCGCTCGACTGCGGCAAAGGCGCGCAAAAAATTTGGGTAGTCTTTCGCCGGGAGCAAGACGGCCGACGGCAAGCCAGACGAAGTCGGCGACTCATTTGATCGGTGATTCCCATTTCCCTCGCATGCCGCGCGCTCGCTCGCGTCCGCATCGGGCGCAAAGCCGTCAACGTCGATGCCATTGAGAATGACCGAGCATTTGCGTCGCAGGCACGGCTTTGAGCGGATGAATCGATCGGCTGCGGCCTCGCTCACGGCGACGGTGCGGCGGCTGAGGAAGTCAGTGAGCCGATAGGCGAGCATGCGCCGCCAGCCGCCTTCGTACACATTGTGCACGGTGGAGAGCACGACGAAGACGGCGGGCAAATGGAGCACGCCACGCGGAGCAGGCGGGCAAAGATGTTGGCGTGAAAGCCGTGGCTGTGGACCAAATCGGGCTGAAACTCGCGCAGAGAATCGCGCGCCGCGCTTGAAGCCCTCGACAGCGCTCCAGGGCGTTTTGCGCATATCGAGGTGAAACGCGGAATTGCGGTGGGCCACTCTGCCGGCAGGCGCGGCATCAGCACCAGCAATGCGACTGTGTGGCCGCGCGTCGGCCATTCGCTCCGCGACAGCCAGCGCCTGCTTTTCTGCCCCGCCCACGCCAAGCGACGCGAGCAGGTAGACGATGCGCATGGGGCCCGAACCTTACTTGAGACTTATCTTGCCTGAATGCCGCTTACTTTGTTTGAATATTGATTTGATCGATGATACCGCAGAGTGCGCTGCCATGGCTGGCCGGGAGAAACGAAGGGCCAGAGGCGTGTCGAGCGCGAACAGGCCGGGACCGAGAATCATGATCAGCAGCGCGGCAAACCAGTAGTTGTAGGCGTCGGCGCCCTGGAACTTGTCGGGATTGGAGAGGACGCCGAGGAAGGCGTCTTTTTCCGCGGTCCAGAAGGCAACGGTCATATTGATAAAGAGCACCAGCGCGACGAGGCGCGTGCCAAGGCCGACCGCGAGAAGAATTCCGCCAACAAACTCAATGACTGAGACAAAGAGGGCCGTTTGGTGCGGCATGGGGAGATTGAGTGTTTCGAAGTACAGGCCTACGCGATTGAGGTTGTGCAGCTTGCCCCAGCCGTCCGTTGCGAACTGCCAGCCCCAGTAGAGGCGGATGGCGAGCAGCAGCGGGCTCTGCAGCTTGTTGAGAAATGCGCGCAGGCCGCCGTATGCGACGACGCCGGTTCGTACGAGAGCTGACATAGAAATCCTCTTTCATCGCGGCCGACCTTGCGACACATTTCCGCAATCGGGCCGCAGAAATCAATTCACGCGAACTTGGTGAGACTGACTAAGCTGTGGAGATCAACCCTGCCAAATCTAGTCTGGCAAATCGGGTCTGGCAAGTCTGGACTGGCAAATTCAGCCCTGGCAAATCCAGCCGAACTCGGCCCAGTTGCTGAACCACTCCTGCACGCGCTCTGCGCGTTTGCGCTCAGGGATGCGCGAGCCGACAAATCCGGCCTCGAGCGCTTCGCCGAGCGGAGAACCTGACCGAATCGCTTCGAGCGTCTGAAATTCTTCGCGGCCGATGCGGCGATAGTAAACCGAAAGATCGACGCGATGCACGGCGAGCCAGATGGGCCGCGGCCGCAACTTCGGAACTGCGGTCTGTCTGCGCGGAATCGTCTTCGTGCGCGACTCCTGCTTCGCTGGTCTGGCGTTTTTCGCGGCGTGCAGCTCGATGCACCAGATCGTCCGCTGGGTAGTGAAGCGCTACCAGTTGCAGATAGGGCTGCAGAGCGAGTTGCGAATCTGCTTGAAGCGCGGCGATCTGTCGCTGCGTGAGCGGAGCGAGTTCCGCCGCGTCGAACGCTTCGACAAATGCCCACTCCAGCTTCGCCATGTCAACGGCGAGGCGATGACGGCGCCCGGTGTGCTCGGGATGAGCTGCAACCCACGCGGGAAGTTTGGAGCCAAGGTTGCGCAGCGTGAACGAGCGGCTGGGATGCTCGGCGAGATAAGCGATGCTGAGAGTATCGAATTTACTGTTCCCGACGACGGCGCGCAACGCTGGAAAATCTTCGGCGAGAGCGCCGAGCACGCGATACCAATACTGCCGGTTGTAGATTTCGAGACGCTCAAAGGCCGTGAGCCGCGAGTTAGGCGCAATGAATGAGGCGGCGACGTCGGTCGTTGATCGCCCGTCCGGCATTGTCGCGCGCATGTTCTCATCGGCGTGAGCGGCTGCATTACGGCTGCGGCCATTTCGCGCTGGAGCGCGGCAAGATCCATCGGACTTTTATTCGTCGGGGGGCTTGTCTGGGTGCTCATTTCGCCGCCCCCACAAGCTCTGTTGCATGCGGCTGCAGAAATCTTTGCGCCTTTTTCGCCTCGGCGTGCACCTCGTCGAAGCTGGGAATGTGGTCGTCCCACTCGAGCAGCGTGGGCGTGGGGCCGCAGCGCTCGATGGCGCGCGCGTAGAGCTGCCAGACGGGATCGATGACTGGATGGTCGTGCGTATCGAGAATGTACTTCTCGTATTTCGAATGCCCGGCAATATGAATCTGCGCCACGCGATGCGCGGGCACGGCGTTCACGTAATCCAGCGGATTGAACTCGTGGTTCATGGCCGAGACGTAGACGTTATTCACGTCGAAGAGAATGCCGCAATCGGCGCGCTCCACGACTTCCGTCAAAAACTCCCACTCCGTCATTTCGGAGCCAGTGAACGCGGCATAGGAGCTGACATTTTCAACAGCGACGGGAATTTCAAGATAGTCCTGCACCATGCGCACGCGCTCCACGGTGCGCTCGACCGCTTCCCATGTGTAGGGCAACGGAAGCAAATCGTGCGTGTAGGTGCCGTCGACCGAACCCCAGCAAAGATGATCGCTGAGCCATGGAGTTTTCGTCCGGCGAATTAAATTCTTGAGCCGCTTCATGTGCTCCGGATCGGGCGTGGTCACCGAGCCGAAGTACATCGACACGCCGTGCTGGACGACTCTGTATTGTTCCAGGATGCGATCGAGCGTGGCCAGCGGACGGCCGGCATCGCACATGTAGTTTTCCGAGATGATTTCAAACCAGTCGACGACCGGCTTGCGAGAAAAGATGTGCTCGTAGTGAGGAATGCGCAGGCCGATGCCAACGCCGTGGTCCTGAAACGCATTGAAGCGATTGCCGGGCATAGTAAAGACAGGGAACAGGGAATAAAAATCACGAGTTAAATGCGAACGATGAACGGAATGGTGAGGATCGGCGAACCTGAATTGGAAAGGCAGAAGGCGCGCCGATCCCCGGTTGAGTTAGGCGAGGCCTGGCATCTTGGAGCCGTCGGTGGCGCATCCACCCTT
>CAWAQH010000034.1:0-153439 GCA_963784085.1 uncultured Acidobacteriaceae bacterium
AGGGCCGGGCGAGGCGGCGGCGCGGGCAGCGGCGGCGCAATGGAAAAGGCAAGGACGCGACGCAAGAATAGCTGTGCCGCCGGAGGAGGGGACGGACTTCAACAATATGCTAATGAGGGAGGTACAACGTGTCAGTTAAAGAGATACCACGCGCTTTCGATTACAGCTGCGACGCGTGCAACGAAACACATCATCAAGAGAATGCGGCCGGACGCTACAACAACAGCCGGCCACCCAATTGGTCTCATCTCAAGATGGCAGGCGCCCACGACCGCGAAGTGCTGTTGTGTCCGCGATGCGGAGATCGTGCTGCCAAAATAGTAGAAGCGGCGCTTGATCGTAACGATTCGCTGTGGATCGGACAAAAGTTTTGAGGTGGTCCCCGCAGCAAGACAACGCGCTCCGCGCCGCCGCGCGCTGGTACGCCGATCCCGGCGCACCACATGTGTTCCGCCTGTTCGGCTACGCGGGGACAGGAAAATCTACTCTTGCGCGGACCATCGCCGACGACCTCGCGGACGGCCGCGCCGAGTATGCGGCGTTCACGGGCAAGGCCGCGCTGGTCATGCGGCGGATGGGATGCGTCGGCGCGCGGACCATCCACTCGCTGATTTATACGCCGGAGGACGGCGAGCACGGTGAGCCTCACTTCGTTCTCAATCCAAACGGACCGCTCGTCGGCGCGAAGCTCTGCGTGATCGACGAATGCAGCATGGTCGACGAAACACTCGCGAACGATCTTCTATCGTTCGGCGTTAAAATTTTGGTGCTCGGTGACCCGGCGCAACTGCCGCCGGTGCGCGGCGCCGGATACTTCACGGACGCACCACCCGACGCGATGCTAACTGAAGTGCATCGCCAAGCACTCGACAGCCCCATCATTCGACTGGCAACGACCGTGCGCGAAGGCGGGTCGATCGCGTCAGAAGAAAGCGGAGTGCTTCGTGTAGTCTCCCGCGTCGGTGCTGATGAGGTCCTCGGCGCCGATCAGATACTGGTCGGACGCAACGCCACGCGCGTCGCGCACAACCGTAGACTCCGTGATCTCCACGGACTCGATCCGTCGGGGCCGGTCGTCAAAGATAAGCTCGTCTGCCTTCGAAACAATCGGCAGAAGTGCCTGCTAAATGGGCTCATCTGCAATGTCGAGCGAATCACTGTCAAGCGTGATCGTTATATTCGAATGACGGTCCGTCCGGAAGACGACGGCGCTCCGGTCGACGTTGCCGTGCGAAATGAGTTCTTTGCCGGTGGAGAAAGTGCGCTGTCGTGGGATGAGCGGCGCAACTTCAATGAGTTTACCTACGGATATGCGCTCACGGTGCATAAGGCACAAGGATCACAGTGGCCTAGCGTGGTGCTGTTCAATGAGAGTAGGTGCTTTCGCGAGGATCGAGCGAGATGGTTATACACTGGCGTCACGCGGGCAGCGGAGAAGTTGACGGTGGTGATACAAACATGACTGCTTACTATAACGATAATGACGCTTATTGCGCGCAGTGGCTGCGCAATCTCATTGCCGAAAACTGCGCGCCCTCGGCAACGCCATTGTCCCGCAAATCGCGGCAGAGTTCATAAAAACATTCGTGGAATGTAGCCCCTGACCAAGAGGCATGCGTCTTGACCGACAAGATCGCCCAGCTGATCCAGGACGCCGAACCGGCAGACGAGGACGTCCCACGTCCGCCAGAGTTCAGCAATTCGGCCTTGGCCCTGCGCCTGGCTGACGAGCACGGCCTTTATGCGCGCTACGTCGCCGCGTGGGGGCAATGGCTGTTCTGGGATGGTCAATGCTGGCACAGGGATTTGACGCTGAAGATTTTTAATCTGGCGCACAACATCTGCCGGACAGCGGCTGCGGAGACCGACAAGCCGTCGGTGGCCAAGCAGGTCGCCAGTGCACGGACGGTGGCAGCGGTAGTCTCACTGGCGCGCAGCGACCCAAGGATCGCCGCCACGGTGGAACAGTGGGACGAGGACCCGTGGATACTGTGCACGCCGGACGGGACCGTGGACCTTACCACAGGCACCAAGCGGCCGAGTCAAGCCGACGACTACTCGACCAAGGTGACCGCCGTAACGCCAGGCGGCACTTGCCCCCTGTGGCAGAACTTCCTCCAGCGCGTAACCGGCGGCGACGCCGAACTGATCTCCTACCTGCAGCGGGCGTGCGGGTATATGCTCACCGGAGTCACGGTCGAGCACGCCATGTTCTTCCTCTATGGCCTGGGCAGCAACGGCAAGAGCAAGTTCGTCGAGGCAGTCGCCGGGTTCATGGGGACATACCACACGGTCGCCCAGATCGAGACCTTCACGGCGTCGCCCACCGACCGACACCCCACCGAGCTGGCAAACCTCCGAGGCGCACGGCTCGTTACCAGCATGGAAACCGAGGAGGGGCGCCGGTGGGCGGAGAGCCGCATCAAGGCGCTGACTGGCGGGGACCGCGTGAGCGCGCGGTTCATGCGGCAAGACTTCTTCGAGTTCACACCGGCATTCAAGCTGGCCATCTTCGGCAATCACAAGCCTGGGCTGCGCACCGTGGACGAGGCCATCAGGAGGCGGATGAACCTGGTGCCGTTCGTGGTCGTCATACCGGCGGTCGAGCGCGACAAGAACCTCGGCGACAAGTTGCGGGAGGAGTGGCCGGGGATACTAGCGTGGGCAATCGAGGGGTGCCTAGCGTGGAAGAGGGACGGTCTGCGGCCGCCGGCGGCGGTCGTCGACGCCACCGAGAAGTACCTCGACGAGGAGGATACAATCCAGTTGTGGCGCGACGAAAGCTGTGAGGACGACGTCCAGGCGCTCACCCCGCTCGCATGGCTGTGGCAGTCATGGAACATGTGGGCGAAGCGGTCTGGGGAGTATGCCGGCAGGAAGCGGCAGTTCAGCCAAAAGCTGGAGAATCTAGGCTACCAGAAGCTCCCTAATGTCGTCAAAGTCAATGGACGTGCGGCGCGCGTCTTCAAAGGGATCAAACTGGTCAGCTCACCGATCGACCAAGTCATCCAGGACGACGACCACCCTGCTCAAGAGCAGGATACACCTTTCTAAACGCCTCGCAACCGAGTCGCTCATGACACATGGCATCAAGGCACCGAATCGAAGGAGATGATGCAGCTGGAGATTGGCGCGAGGCAGAGTCTTACTTATGGTTTTAAGCCCGTAGATCAGCGAACTTAAGCAGAATAAAGAGACCGTCCGAACTGCAATGCGCGAAGCAGTCGAAATCCGCGACGCTATCGAGGCCGCGCTTCCCACATTGCCAGATATACCGCTCGGAGAACTTCATCCCACAGTTCTTCATGGCCGGGGCCATGAACGAACTCGTTCCATCGATCAGACATTTCTTCTCTTCCCGCCGAAACCATCGCGGGGGTGACTATTGGTCGGTGCGTAATTTTAATTTCATCCTTAGTTTCCACAGCGCATTCCTTTCTAGGATCAACGCGCAGCGCAACCGCTAACGCATATTCAAATGCTTTGCCGGATGTTTGCGTTGGTTTCATACCTCGATAAAGTCTTTGGAGAAAATAAGTAGCTCGTTGGATTTCTTGTCGTTATTCATGCCGTAAGCCCATGAGGGAGTAAGCATTTTGTGTCCCTTGTACCATGCCCGAACTTTGGGCTTGTCGTTGTAGGAGAGTATCCAACCGTCCCGCGCGTTGAGTATAGCCGCAAGCCCCTCATGGTCAAAGTCCTCATGCGTGTCGCCCTTAATGCCATATAGCCCCTCTTTGCCGTCCCCATTGGCATACGGCGGGTCGAGATACAGGAAGTCTTTTGAGTGCTTGGCGAGCGAAGTGTGAAAGTCGGCGTTCGCAACGTGTAGGTTGGGAGCTTTGAAGTGGTCGAGCCGCTCGATAATAGATTTGGTAAAGCGCGTATGCCCCGGCGGCATACCGCCGGATAGCGTAGTGCCGGAAAAAGAGGAACGGTTGAGTACGAAAAACACCGCCGCCATTTCGCGCTTGTCTTTGATGTCGCCAAAGCCGAGTTGTAGCGAGTAGAACTTTGAGGACGTAAGCGGATAGTATTTGCGAACAAGCGTGGCGAGCTTGTGGGGGTCGCTCAAAAGCTCATTCCAAAAAACAGTAAGCGGCTTGAAAACATCATACCCAAAAACCTGTATGCCCCAGTGCGCCAACTCCAACTCGATAGAGCCGCCGCCAAGAAACGGAGAGCATACGCGCTCCAACCCCGGCGGGAAGTATTGGATTATTTCTTTTACTGCTCGCGACTTGCCACCGGGATAGCGCAAGGGAGATTTCTGCGTCGGGATTATTTCTACCTTTGGAGCATTGGGACGATAGATACCCACAGTAACCGCCACCGCGTCCCCTAACGTAGCGGGTATTGGTATGCCCTTGCGAGCGGTCGTCATGAGGTAGGTTGCCATGAGCCACTTTTGCAGAGGTAGGCCGCTCGCCTCCATAACCGTACCAACCCGGACAGAGAAGTACTTGCGGCAGTGCGAGCAGTGATAGGGTTGCGGCTTTACCATTTTGCGTACCCCGTCCTTTTGGTCGCAACGCGGGCAACGAACACCCTCGGGCCAACGCGCGTCCTCATAGAAGCGAATTGCCGCCGCTTCATTGGGAAAGAGGTTGAAAAACTGAAACAGTGAGATGTATTGGGGTGTCTTTTTCATGTTGATAAATAAGGGTTAATGGCTATTCCTATACTTAATTATACAGGAAACAGGATACTATGCAAGCCCTTAAAACATTAGGTAGTGTCTCGCGTCTCTTGCATCATCGGCGGCATTGCGATACGGGTCCAAACTGGCTTTGATAACTCGCGCAAATTTCGCGAATAGCTTGGAGGTGAATGTTTCAACATTGGAAGAATGAGCGAGCTTGATGGCAGCCAATCTCTGAGGCGTAATTTTGCGTCCGTAATTGTATCGCCATTTTTCTAAACGGATCGCAGAAGCGGCAAGGAGCAATCGCGCCGGTGACGCCGCCTCTTTCTGACGGGGAATAAGAACAAGACAGTCGGAATTAGGGGCGCACGGTTCAAGGTGAACGAAAGCCTCGCCAATGCTGCCAGTTCGCGCAACTGTAATAAATGGCGGCTTCAAAACTGTTCCAAATTCCAGCCATCCGTCGCAGCCGTTGTATTGCTCAGTCGGCGAAATGATAAGAGTTTTGCCGGGGGGAATGCCCTCACGAGATTCAATTTCACCAAGACCATAGAAAATATCGAATTGACCGCCGATCTCGTCAGCCGTTCCGATAATCTCTGCGGCATTTTCTAACTTCTTTTTTGAGACATAATCTTGATAGACAACCTGATTGATCTCACCGCTAACAATTGCCTCGCGCTGCGCCAAAATCTCCGGCGCATAGCGCGTATAGAAAGAAGCAAGCCGACGAAGCAAAACATCTATGGCAACGCTAAGCTCCGCGTCATCCGGCGTGGCGGATTCAATATATGCGCCAGCGGCCCATTCCATGCCGCCGCTTATACTTGCCGCGCCAGAAAACCCCGGCTTGTTGGTGCCGTTGAGAATGGCATTGAGAGCCTGTTGAATTTGGTTCGGCCCGCGCTCAATGCGCACGCCTTTTTCTAGCGATAGTCCATCGTATCGCAGACGAACGAATGCCGTCTTACGTTTCGGATTATGCGGGACGCCTTTTTCAATGACCGCGAACGATGTGGTAGCGGCAGCAAACGGTTGAAATAGCTCATCCGGTAATTGGCATATGGCCAGCAGCGAATTGTGTTTAAGAATCTTCTCGCGCCAATCCTGCGTTCCCGGTTTCACAATAAGCCCTGTCGGCAATATGACTGCGAGTTTACCGCGATCCTGAAGACCTTCTAACGCACGTTCAACGTATTTTTCGCTCGGATCGTCAGTCTTTTCGTGCGGGAATGGCGGATTCATAAGTGCAACGGTCGCCTTCCCGACTGGGAAACTCGGAGATGTGAAACAGTCGGCCTTATGCACACCTGTCTTTCCGTCACCGCGCAAAATCATATTCGCAATACAAAGCGCCGCAGTTACTGGCTCATCCTCAAAACCGATCAAGTGAGTAGGAACAATCTTGACCATTTGTTCCCGCGACAGATGCTCTTCGCGGATAATGCGATCCATACATGCAATAAGGAAACCGCCTGTACCGCAAGCCGGGTCTAGAACGATGTCGTTCTTAGTGACCTCGCATACGTCAGCCATCATCCGCGTGATGTGGCGCGGCGTAAAATACTGACCAATCGTGTTGCCGCCAGTGTACCGAAAAAAGGCTTCGTACAATTGCCCCAGGTAGTCGTGTTCGGCTGTCAGAACGGTGATATTCAGTCGTTCCAAGATCGTCGATATCCGTCTCGCCTTTTCCTTCAGCTTGTCGTTTGCCTCGTCGACATGCAGACTTTTTGCGAGGTCGGCTTTGCCAGCCTTTATGAAGGCGTCGCGACAAGAGGCGTTGATGTCTCTGAGAATGTATTGCGGATCGCGCCTTATTTCACCCTTGGAATGCCAAAGGGCCAGCATGATCGCGCCAACCACGGCCGGGCGCTGGCCATTTTGTATGCGCGATTCTCGCAGCAGACGATTGATTTCGTCGGCGCGCAACGCAAGTACGCCGAGCGGCGGAACAGTTGGCCTTATTTCTATAGGGCCAGTCGGAGTTGCTATGCGATCAAGATCAACGCGAGTGGGAATCCAGCTAATTGGATTCCCGTCATAGGTAACTGCTTTCCACTTGCTGCCTACCCGCTTGGATACTTGCAGCTTAAATTCGTCATCGGTCGTTCCGGCCAGTCCAATGGCAAGCGGCTTCCAGCCAGCATCCCAAAGGGCATCGGCGTAACCCTGTGATTCGGAAACAGCTTGGCCGATCTCCGATGCCAGAGGTTTTACTTCGATAGTTGCAAGCGGCGTCGGCGTATTGCGGTCCATTAGGATCGCTTCTGGAATGCCGTGGCCAGTTCCCTTTTTACTGGATTTGGCTAGAGCTTCGGAAAGTTCAACGTAGCTACGGTATTCGTGCTGAAACAGAACGTCGCCGAAAGGCGGCCTGCGAAGAACCCATCCCTGTGAAACGAGAAGATCGTTTAGCAGATGCTCTGCGCGTCGCTCTGATGCGCGTTTTGCTACTGCGCCAGACATTTACGAGTGCCCTTTCGGGCGACGAAGCATGAGTCGCTTCCCAACCAGCTTTGGAATAGCATTTGCAGTCCGCGCGCCGTCTGTCATTTCGCGCGTGTTGTATTTGTAATCGAGTTCAGCAAGATAGAAGGGAAGATATTTCCGGCTGACGTGATGATGTGTGCCGTCCAGCGAACGCTTGGAATTTCCGAAAAATCCCTCTGCGGTGTTTGTGGTCGCGAGCCGTCCTGTTGCGGAAAGCCGTCCTAAACCACTGATCTGCTGTGGCGTTGTATTTGTTGCGATGAATGATGTGGACGCACTCCATATCTCATCCGTAAGCTTTTGAAGCAATCTCTGAGCCTGCCACGGCGGTTGCCGTAACTTATAGAATATTTGCTTTCTGTTCCGATCATAAGCAACAGAAATCGTATTGTCGGGCTCGATAATGACCTCAACATAATGCTCGCCCAGCCGACCGCCAATGGCGACTTCACCATCGGTGCCGGGCGATGCGTCAGTTTCGAGAAAGCCGCGAGCCCTCAGAAAATTATTCCATGCAAGCGCTGTGGCAATTTGAGACTGAGGAATAGGGCCACCACTCCCGTAATCCGGTAAATCGGCGAAAGAATTGAGCTTTTCCTCAACGTCGGACCCAACATTCCCCGTATAGCCGATGTAGAAAACGCCAGCTGCGGAACATCCGTAGTTAAAGAGTTCTGACATTGGCTTCTCCCATGTCCTTTTTTAGATCGTCAGTAGTCTGATGTATGGTTTTTATCCCTTGTTTTGTTGCCTTTTCGAAATTTTCGACGGCCCTTGCTAGGTCGGCACCGAGAGTCTTTGCGCTGGTATAAGACAAGCTCAAAAGAGCAATTGGATTGTTGTTCAGCATTAGAATTACCGTCAGATCTGACGCACTTCCGGCGATTCCAAAGCCATTTGCATAAATGGTCGGTACAGCAGAATGCAGCGCGTTCAGCATCTGCTGTTGCTGCTGCGGAGGAGGCGGCGGTGATGCCTCGGATTTTGGTGATGTGGATTGGTCACTCAACTCAGCTATTCCAACGTTTGGCCGCGGCATTCTTGGCGATCGCCTTCCGCTCCGCGGCTGATAACTTTTGCGCGCGCGCACGAGCACCGGCTCGCCCGCTGCGAACGCGCCCTGACTTCGGGGTTGAATGTTCGACGATCTCGCCAGTAGCGAGCTTCGCGACCATGATGGCCGCACCAATAACGTCGGCTGGTCGGCGCTCGCCCCGCGGACCCGTCGGCATTTTGCCCTGCTCCCAGATAGTTAATCATACGCTAATGGCGTATATAGTAGCAACCCGGCGGCAAATACACCCTTAACGGGGGCAGCCAAATGCCGCAGAAACCCTTGTTTTTCAGGCGGAATTGGCTGTGTGGGATTGGCTGAAGGGGTTCGATCTTCGAAGATGGTGGATCGCCGCCATTCCGGTTGGCGTCGTCATCGCGGTTGCGTCGATCGCCGCCAAAGATCATGCCGTGACCCTCATTGGCCTCGCAATAGTCACTGTAGGATTCGGCGAGTGGATGAACCATCGGATGGAAACCGAAATTCGAAAAGACGGTACACTGACGACATTTGAGCGCAACAACCGCGCGTTGGGTATCGCTATGGATATAGTCGGCGGCGTCCTTTTCGCCCTGGGCATTCTCCCTCTCATCATTCGAGCATGGCTCGATTAGCCCCTGCCACAATCAAACTGAGACACTACCAGCGTACAATACCAATCTTGTATAACTATCTATATAAGTCCCTTTTAATGGAGGAGCACGAATGCCCGGTTGTCGCCGCTGCCGGCGCAAGCGAGGATGCTGTTCGCAGGATGTTTTGGGCGTCGCGAGTGGGGAATGGTCCGGCTTGACGCAATTTAAGAGGTTGGTTTTTGCCCCGGTTGGGTTTGGGTTACAAAAGTAACTCAGCAAAGGTATAAGCACGTCCTGCACGCGCGCGTGTACACGGTAGTATGCTTTGTAACTGTTACTTTTGTAACCTGAGGTGCTTTTACGGGGGTTTAGGAATACGCCGATCTGCCTCACAGTTGTTACTTTAGTAACCCGTTTTTGACGACTCTCGCCTAATACCACCAACCCGCTGTTTTGGGGCTTTACAAGTGCAAAAACACGTGCTAGTGGCCTCAGCCCATCGAGACGCGCGTCTTTTTCCGGGGATCCCCACGTGGCAGACTGGCTCGTAGCGATAGCGGCACATCAGCGAGAGACGCGCGCATACGATGAGCTCAGTGAGGCTGGTTACGTCTGCTACCAGCCGAAGTTCCGGGAAAAAATCTTCAAGCGAGGCCGGCGGACCTGGGTGGAGCGAATGCTCCTCGGGCGTTATATTCTCATCGAGTTCGCTGGACAATGCGTTGAATGGTTCGCGCGGTTGTGTGGTCGCATTGTTCATGATGAACTTGTGGTGGTCGGCGCGAAGCATTTTCGGTTTGTGCGCGGTATCTTGACGGCCGATGAGAGACCTCTCGTTGCGCGAGGCGCCGAGGTGATGCGCATGCGCGGATCGGAGGTTCGAGGCTTCGTGCCAGTGAGTCTTGCGCGCCCGCGCGAGGGAAGCCCTGGACGAATCATCAACGGAATGTTCGCCGGCCAGCCGGCCAAGTTTGTGAAACGCGATGATGATCGCGGCACAGACCGCGTGCTGGTAGACGCGTTCGGGCAATTGACGGCAGTAGAACTCCCGATCGGGGCGTGGATGACATAAAAGCCTGTCTTAGGGATAGGACAGGCGTAAAAGGGTAGCGGAGCAAAACCTCTCGCTTCTGCTTGGAGCGATAAGATGCTCGACTGTACCCGGTTCAGCGGAAGAAATTTCCGCACTTTGCGGTGAGCTATGGCTGAAACGAATGGAGCGAACGGGACGGCTGCGCCGTCGAACAGACCTTGGTTGATGGGACCTGGGCGCCGCAACCCGGATGGTCAGGTAATTGGCCGCGCTAAAGGCACTCAGAATAAAACAACACTTCTCTTGAAGAAAGCTATTTTGCTTGCGGCAGCTGAGGCTGGCGACGAGCTTGTTGCGAAGATTGCGAGAGACGCCAAGTTAACGGAACAAGAAGTTGCGGAGGCAGTCGATGAGTATGGTGGCCTCGTCGGGTATCTCCGCTGGTTGGCGACAAAGCAACCGCAATCTTATGCATCGCTTCTTGGGAAGGTCTTGCCGCTTCAGATCAAGATCGATGCGGGACGCGCTACTGCCGAGTATGAGACGGCTAACGAAATTCAGCGTCGGCTTGCGGAGCAGGGTCTTACGGTGGAGAGCATGAAGCTTCTTGAGCTACCGATCGGAGAGTACAGCAGCGATGTTGGATCAGACGAGGACGGCGGAAAGACCAGCTCCGACTGAGTCGCCGTCCGCGACGGAAGTACTGCCGCGCCAAGACCTGATATCAAGTCGAGCGGTCGACGAGGCGATCAAATTACTTTGGGCGCGCGGTCGCGAAGACTTCGCCATTTTCCGTCGGCTGATGCATCCGAAGATGTGTTGGGGCTGGTGGACTCAGGAGGTTTCGGAGGAGCTTCAGCGGTTCTATATGAGGCTGAAGCTTGGGCGTCGCCCGAAGCTCGCTCTCATGGCGCCGCCGCAACACGGCAAGACCAGCGCGATCATCGACTTTGCGGCGTGGGTGGCGGGGAAAGAGCCGGACTGGCCGTCGATCTACGCGAGCTACAGCGAGGGTCTCGGGACCAGAGCGAATCGGACGTTGGACCGTATGATGAACACTCCGCGCTATCGCGGCGTGTTTCCCAAGGTACAACTGGGTCAGCCGGGCTGGCAGAACAACACGACGCTGATCGAGTATCCGCTCCACATTGGGTCGTTCAGGAACACCACGGTCGACGGTGCGATCAACGGCTTCGGCTTGCGGCTTGGGTTGGTTGATGACCCCATCAAGGGCCGCAAGGAGGCGAGCTCCAAGCAGAACCGCGATGCGGCGTGGAACTGGCTTGTTGACGACTTCATGAGCCGCTTCACGGATGATGCTGGGTTCATCGCGCTCATGACTCGCTGGCACGTCAATGATCCGCTTGGGCGCTTGCAGGCGAAGTATGGTGCCGACATGCGGGTCAGGCGCTACCCTGCGGTGGCAGCGGCCGGCCGTGACGGCGCGCCGAATTGGGACGATCGGCGTGAGGCGGGCGAGGCGTTGTTTCCCGAGTTCAAGAGCCCGGACTTCTTGGCCGAGCGCCGTAAAGTCCTCACCGAAGCGAGCTGGGAGAGTATCTACCAGCAGTCGCCGTTTGTCGTCGGCGGTGGGCAACTGCCGATTGAGAAGTTCGTTCATGTGCCGTTTCTTGATCGTTCGAAGGTGGTCAAGAGCGTGCGCTACTTCGACAAAGCAGGCACGGCCGAGGCCGACAGCAACGCTGCCGCGTACACCGCAGGCTGTCTGATGCACGAGATGACGCCGGACCATCACCCAGGGTTCGTGATCCAGGACATGGTCCGCGGCCGCTGGTCGGCGCTGGATCGGGAGAATAAGATTAAAGCGACCGCCGGCATCGACGCCTCGCTCTGCCCCATTTATGAGATCTACGTCGAACAGGAGCCGGGCAGCGGCGGCAAAGAATCGGCCGAGAGCTCGGTGCGCAATCTCGCCGGCGTTGCGGCTTATCCTGACCGGGTCACAGGCGATAAGATAGTTCGTGCTGAGCCGTTTGTGGCGCAGGTGCAGAACGGTAACATGGGTGTCATCGACGGCGACTGGTTCTACGATTACTCCGAGGAGTGTGAGTCGTGGCCGTTCGGGAAGTTCAAGGACCAGGTGGATGCTTCGGCTGGCGCTTTCAACAAATTGACGGGCGACGGCGATCTGAGCGCCTGGATCAAGCTGGGAATGCAATGATGAAGATCGACTGGGAAGGTATCGTCTATGATGCCGTGCTGGTGATCCTCGCGCTCGATTTCGCGGGGTTCGGCGGTCTTCTGGCGCGCGCGGTACAACCGTGATCGTTATTATCGGAATCGTCGCGACCGTTGGTGTCGGCCTATATGCTTTGTCGCACGTTCTCGCTTGGTGGCTCATCTGCCGGGCAGTGACGAAGCAGACGGAGGACGCGTGATCACGCTAGCGGTCCATGGTTTGAAGTACGACGTCGCTTTCACGCTGGCGTGCATGCTCGTTGCATGCGTCTGCGTCGTGTTGGCCTTCAGAGAGGCAGTCCGCCGTGGCTAGGAAGCCGTCGATGGTCGCGGCGCGGCGCCAAGCCGTCAAGGATGAGCGAGCTGCTTTGAAGGCGGCTAAACAGCCTCGTGAGAAGGGCCGGTTCGCGGTCGACCGCACGGCCGACAGCTTTCAGAATTTCGGCTTGGCCCTCGGCATGGGCACGCCGAACGCGTTGGCGCAGTCGACCTACGGATTTAACCCGATCACTCGGGTTCGCACGCTGGTCGAGTGGATATACCGCGGGACCTGGATCGGCGGCGTCGCGGTCAACCTTCGCGCCGAGGATATGACCCGTGCGGGCATCCAAATCAACACGACGATGCCTCCCGACGACGTCGAGACGTTGCAGTCATCGCTGTCACGGAAGGGCGTTTGGACTGGAATTTGTAATACGAAGAAATGGGCGAGCCTCTACGGCGGCGCCATCGGCGTGCTCTTGATCGATGGTCAGGACCTCGAAGAGCCGCTCCGCATCGATCGCATCGGGCGCGGAGCGTTCAAAGGCATCGCGGTCCTCGACCGCTGGATGGTTGATCCAACCATCAGCCAAGGTGGCCTTGTCGATGAGCTCGGGCCGGACATCGGAAAACCGAAGTTCTATTTGATACGCAGCGATGCGTCGATGCTGCCGGGCCGTAAGATACACTACTCACGATGCCTCCGGCTCCTTGGCGACGAGATGCCATACTGGCAGTCGGTGATGGAGAACTCTTGGGGGACGTCGGTCTACGAGCGCATCTATGATCGTCTTGTGGCGTTTGATAGCGCGACTCAAGGCGCGGCGCAGACGGTCTACAAGAGCTATGTTCGCACGTACAAGATCAATCGGCTACGCGAGATCGTGACGGCTGGCGGCCCCGCGTACCAAGGGTTGCTGCGCTACGTCAACATGATGAAGATGTTTCAGGGCATCGAGGGCATCACGCTTATCGACGGCCAGGACGACTTCGCGGCCAACACGCCACAGGTGCAGTCCGGCATATCGGAAGCGTTGGTGCAGTTCGGCCAGCAGCTGTGCGGTGCACTCCGCGTCCCTGCGGTTCGGCTCTTCGGCATGAGCCCGGCGGGGCTCAACTCGACAGGTGACAGCGACTGGCGCAATTACGACGATAGCATCAACCAGGACCAGGAGACGGACCTCCGTGTGTTCGTCGACAAGGTCGTAAGGGTCGACGCGCAAAGTGAGGGTCTCGCGCTCCCTGACAAGTTCGGCTTCAAGTTCGCGCCGCTCCGCCAGATGACGCACAAGGAGAAGGCGGAATACGGCGGAGACGGTCACACGGACTGTGATCGCGGCGCGCGAGGGTAGTCTCATCGGCGACGCGACCGCGCTCAAGGAGTTGCGGCAGCAGTCGCGCGAGACCGGCGTGTTCACGAACGTCACCGACGATGATATTAAGAAGGCCGAGGAGGCGGATGCTGCCGAGCCGCCTGGCATCGAATCGGTAAAGGATCCACAGAACCCCGGCGCCGCCGCTGAGTCGCCGCCTTCCCCCTTCCCCCCGACACCCCGGGCGGTGGGTGGCGGCGCCGGGGCCACCGCGACGCCCGCGCTTGCGGCGATCGCTAAGCAGGTGTCATCGACCGTATCCGCGTCGCGCGGCGACGCCGCGGAGACCGGCTTCATCGACAACAGGTTCGACGTCCGTTGTGGCGCGGTCGCCGACCGGCGCGGGCGAGGGATATATGTCCACCACGCGATGCCGCGGTACTCGGAGAAGGTTCTGAAGAAGGACGGCGCACCGCTTGACGTTTGGATGGCCCTCTACCACCACGAGATACCCGAGCGCAATGGGATATACGAGGAGGGCATGTCCTACCCGACCGCGCACCGGAAGCGCGGCACGCCGAGCGAGCGGGCCTACATCGAGGCGCAGGGCGCCGACTGGGCGAAGTACAGCGAGTTTATGGCAGGCGAGCTCGGTAAGATTGAGAAGATGCCGGTCCGCAATCCGCCGCCCGACCCACACGTGAGCCCGAACGAGGCCATGTGCCACGGGGCGGGCGCGAAGGATCATGCATCCGACTCGGCTGGGCCGCTGCGCGAGGTGGCCGGCTTCCCGGTCGTTGTCGAGTGCCGTGCGGGCGAGCCGCGCTGGGCGGGTGGACGGCCTTGGCCGGCGGATTACGGCTACATTCGTGGGACCGGAAGCGCCGAGGGCGCGGATGAGCAGAATGGACTGTTTCATCGGGGCTGACGGCGACGCGGAGCCGGTCTACGTTGTCAATCACTTTCGCCGTGATGGGTCGTTCGAGGAGCACAAGGTGCTGTTCGGCTACCCGACGGCGCATGCCGCGATTGGTGCCTATGAGGACGCGTACCGCGGCCATCTGCCGCCCGGGCGCGCGACAGCGTTCGCGTTCACGACAGCGAAGTTGCGCGACTGGCTGGCGCATGGTAATATGGGGCAGCCGCTGATGAGGGTGGCCGCATGAGCGACCGCATCTCCATAGACCGCCGCCCGCGCCAAGCCCGTGCGGAGTCCGCATCGGGAAACATCGCGAACAATTCGAAGGTCGAAATGGTGGACTTGGACATCACACTCTCATTTCACATCGTCGGGAGAAAGCTTCAGGCGGACCATCAATCGCAACAGTTTGGCCACTGACTCAGGAATTCTGGCATCGCCAGCGATCCATCTCCGGGATTGCCGCTCGTCAATTCCAAGAAACTGCCCGGCCGCCCTTTGGGAGAGGCCGAGCTTTTCAATGGCCGCCCGGTATTGGGCGGGGGTCATGCCGCCGCCGGCCTTGCATAGCAGTATCCGTTCCAAACCAAGCCCATCGCCTTCAGTCCTGCGTTGGGATCGAACTCCTCCCATCCGATGGAAAGCCACTCCAGAGCCTCGGCGTCGCTCTTGAAGGTCATGCGGCAGTCGAGGAGGGTTTCCCATCCGTCGTCGCCCATGATGGTGACAATGCCGTTCTTTACGGAGGCGGTGCGCTTGTGGTTGTCGATCTGGCGGAACATCTTCGGTCTCCCTTGCTGATGTCCCTTTATAGGGCTAAAGGCCCTATAGGGTCAATAGCCCTATTATCACGAATTGTTATAGCCGAGTGGGGGAGTCATGTATGTAAGTCCCTTTTGTTTTGGCTCTGGCTGCGGCTCTCCTCTGCTGGGGCTTCGCCGTGAGGGTTCGGTCGTGAGGTTCGTGATCGCCACGTTCATTTGGGCGCTTGGCGCCGGCGGGGCGTGGCTCGCGGTCCAGGCCAACCAGATGGACGCCGAGCGACCTGACGCGCGTGGTGGCGTCGATCCTGAGCTTTTCCTGTTCGGGGGCTTCGGGATCGGCCTCCTGGTGCTCGCGCTGTGATCCTTCGCCCCGAACTCGTTGTGGAAGAAGGTCGAGCGCCGTATTGGCTCACCAACGACGGTCTGACCGCGTCGACCGTGCGTGAGCTCTTGAGGAAGTACCCGCGGGGTACGATGGTCGCGGACTATTACCCAAGCGGCCGCGCGGTAACGAGCGAGGAGCGTGGCTCGTGCTTTCGGGACGCGGAGCGGAAGGTTCATCATCAGATGCGCCCGGACCCGATCATGCGGCCGCGGCGCATCGACCATGTCGCGGTGGCTGCGGCGCGGGCGGCAGACGTAGTGCCGGCGGTGCGCCGCGCTCAGACGCCGCGGCGTAACTGGAGCACAACCAAGAAGTATGACAAGAACGCCGTGCTGAACGCGTGGGCGCGCGGCGCGGAGACCGGGGCCATCGCCGTAGAGTTCGGCATGAAGCGCGGCGCCGTGACCGCCATGATACAGGTTGCGCGCCAGCGCGGCGACGAGCGGGCCATGAAGAAGGACGATCCGCGGCGGAGGGTGGTGTGAGGGACGACACCGTAAGGCGTCTGAAGGTCGCTGCGTTCGTGGCGTCGGGTATCGTTGTCGCAGTGGTTTTTGGCCGGCTGATCACGCCTCTTGTGCCGCTCTTGTCTGTGGCCATTCCAGGGCTCGCGCCACAGACGACGCAGTCTGCGCCGGATGCCCGTGCCCAGCGGCGCCGGGACCGTTACCATTGGTATGAGCTCACTGACGCCCAGGACGCGTCACTCCGCGCGGTGCTGAAGAATTATCGTCCGGGCAAGCAGATCGACGTCATGGTGGGCACACCGGACGCGCTCGAACTTGCCGAGGACTTTGACTCGGCATTCAGAGACGCCAACTTTGACTCCGGGATATATCAAGCGGCGGACATGGTCGATGGGCTTCACACGACTGACCCACGCCTAGCCAATTTGATCACGGCGGCCACTGGGATTCCGGTCATCGTCGACTCGGGTCCGGAGGAGCCGACCGCTTATGTTGCGCTGAACTTTGGGCGGAAGAGATATACGAAGAAGTAGAGAGGTAGCACTGTCATGGGTGCAAACATCTGGTTCTGGCTCATTTACGTTATCGTCGGGATCTTCGGTGGATTCGGTATGAACCCATGGCGTCCGACGCCCTACGCCTGGGGCGTGTTCGGCAGCTACGTCGTGCTGTTCATTCTCATAGGCATTCTTGGGCTGCACGACTTTGGCAGTCCGATCCAGGGCGGGCACTACTGACCATGGCGCTGTCGCCGGGCGACCGGGTCGTCTGCGTCGACGACGCACCGTTCCGCGGGCGCGTGTTCACCGTGCGACGCGGCGCGTTGGTGCGCGGCGAGACCTACACCGTGCGTGATCGGGTGCCCCAGCACGACTGGGTGGGTCCGTGGATCGTTGATGAGAGCTGTGTGCGATTGGTCGAGATCGAGCGGCGTTATGACCGCATTGGGTTTCGTGAGTCGCGATTCAGGCCGGTTGTCGAGGGCAATGGTAAGAGGTCCGCGCGGCGGCGACGGAGGGTCGCGGCGTGAAGCTGGTCGTGCATAACTACTGGGGACGTGACGACCTCGAATCTCAGATACGAGCCGCGTGGGCGCTCTACCAGCGCCCCGGCACGCCGGGTGAGAAGGCCGCTGCGCTGGAAGCATTGAAGAGGCTGAGGGCGCGGGCGGAGCAGCCGCCGCCGGGCAGGCCGGTTCGGCCGACGCTTGGGGAGAGGTATGGGTCGCGCAATAAGGATGCCAGCGTCATCCTCCTAAAGCCAGCGCGCGAGATGACGCTCCACGAGATCGAAGCAGAGCTTGCAGCCGCTCCCAAGTCGAATGCCTTCGGGTTCCCTGGCGGCAAAGTCCGGTACGAGGCGCTCAAGCAGGTGGCGGCGGAGAAGAGGTCGCGAGGGGAGGGCGCTCGTTGAAGAACGCGACCATGCTGACCGAGGATGTTTTGGAGGAAGCTCCTGTGAAACGGCGCATCGTCGACCCGACCAAGAACGTCCTCGATCTGGTTCGGGCCGAGAGCAAGTACCAGGAT
The DNA here is from genome assembly GCA_963784085.1 of uncultured Acidobacteriaceae bacterium. Taxonomy (GTDB): domain Bacteria; phylum Acidobacteriota; class Terriglobia; order Terriglobales; family Acidobacteriaceae; genus Sulfotelmatobacter. The sequence continues at coordinate 17,638 of CAWAQH010000034.1, forward strand.
GCGATGCGCGATGCTCAGTCCAGGCTGATGGACGAGAAGGTGGCCGGGACGAAGGAGATGATAAAACTCGTCTCCGACAATCAAGTGATGTTTCAGAACGCGCAGCGCGAAGCCGAGACCAAGCGCATAGATCAGCTCGCGCAGACGAGGCAGGAGTTCCAAAATACCATTCGCGACATGCTCGCCGAATCGGTGCGCACCACGTCGAATCTGGTCAGCACGCAGCTCGTGCAGATTCAGGCCACCTTCGATACTCGGGTCACGAAGCTCGAGGCCGGGGCGTTCACTCAGGCTGGTAAGAGCAGCGTCCAGGACCCGGCCACGGCCGACGCTCTCTCCCGGATGGCATCCGGCATATCGGCTCTGTCGCAGACGACTACTGACGCGATGACGCGGCTCACGATGACCTTGGCCAGCATGCAGACCACCGAGAGTGGAGTCGGCGGCCAACGCAAAGGGATGACCGACGCCAACGCGCGGCTTCTTGCGATTGTGATGGCCTGCGCGGCGGTGGCGTCTCCGGTCGTGTCCATACTCGTGACCATCATGGTCATGCGAGGGCACACATGATCGTACAGGCCCTCGACCGCCGCACGCGTCCCCGTGACACGCCGGCTCAGCGCTCCAAGTTCGCACGCGTCAAGAACGCGCAGCGGGCCTACGAGCGGAAGCTACGGAAGATTGCGCGAACCATCGGCGACATCGTGACAGGGTTCGCCGGCCCCGACCCGATCGCCTCCGCGCCTGGGATACGCGAGGCGCTCAACCGCTACTCGGTCATCGTGGGGCAGTGGGCACGATCTGCTGGCGCTTCGATGCTGGTCGACGTGATGAAGCGTGACGAGGCGGCCTGGCGCGAGGTGTCACGTGGCATGAGCCGCGCGCTCGCCGACGAAATAAGGACGGCGCCGACCGGCGAGGTGACGCGGTCGCTGCTGGAGCAGCAGGTCGAGCTCATCACCAGCCTGCCGCTTGAAGCGGCGCGGCGGGTGCAGGCGCTGGCGATACAGTCGATGGAGACTGGAGCGCGAGCGAGTGAGATTGCGAAGGAGATTATGAGGAGCGGCGAGGTGGCGTCGAGCCGCGCCACTTTGATCGCTGTCACGGAGACGTCGCGCGCTTCGAGCAATCTTTTGGAAGCGCGATCGCTTCACGTTGGTTCTCTCGGATATATCTGGAGAACGAGTCGCGACGGGGACGTTAGACCTTTGCACCGTGCACTGGAGGGCGTCTACATTGCATGGAGTGACCCTCCGGTTGCTGGTTCAAACGGCGAGCGGGCGCATGCTGGTTGTATCTACCGATGCCGTTGCTGGGCAGAACCTATCATTCCGGGGGAGTGACTTTTTAATGATTGAGCCGACGCCGTCGACTGTGCCGCGTACCCCCGGGCTTCCTCGAACCACTGCGACCCGGCCCATGCTCGTCGCAGCCGCCGTGCTGTCGTGGTCGCTTGTGGTTACGTTGATCGCGTTGCTCGGCGGTGGAGCATCGCCGTGACCGAGTTCATCTGCCATAAGCACGGCGAGGCGGCTGTGCTGGTGGAGCCGGCGAGCTACGGTTACTCGGCCAGCCTGCACCGTTGCCTGTCGTGCGCGGAAGAGGCACGGCGGTCGGTCCGCAGGGCCAAGGACGCGTTTCGGAGGTCGCGTGGTCCATGCGCATGCGCGGTCTTGCCGGAGGATCTTCGTGGTGCCGGGTGAGATGGACCGAGTGCCGCTCGGCAGCACCGCCGAGCTCGACCAGATGATCGCGGGCGGTGACCATGCGCCGTTGCCCACCGACCCGCGAATAGACCGAGCGTTTCAAATCATGCGCGGCGAGCCCGGGGACGCCGCTGCCGCTACCCCGACCCCGGGACCCGCAACTCCAAAGGAGAAGACCCCATGAAGAAGACCTTCTTGCGACGCGCGGCGCTGCCCGCGCTCCTGGCCGCTGTCTTCGCGGTGATGCTCGTTGTCGGCAATCTCACGGTTCGTGGACCGGCACCGGCGCGCGCGCAGCCCGTGCCCAGCTACGTCGGGCCATACAACATCGACCTTACAACCCCACTGATCACGATCACGGCGACCAGTGGCAACGTTAACAGCGCGACGCAGGCGAACATCAATCAGAGCGGCGTTGTTTGCTCGATGTACCAGAGCGCGAACACAGGCACCACCGGCGCTACGTTCTCGATTCAGGGCTTCGACACCGCGACGAACCAATGGTTCACCTACGCGACCAGCGGGCCGATATCGGAGACCACGGAGACCCCTCTTTTCGTCTACCCTGGAGCGCAGACCGCCTCGCTGACATCGCCGGCGGTCGCCTCCGGCCTCCCGCTGACGCGCTGGTGGCGCGTCGCCGAGACCTATAGCGGCACGGCCGGCAGCACGATTACTGCCAAGATTGGATGCGTGATCCTGAAGTAGCGTGCGGCACATCTGGACGGCGCGGCGCGACTGGCTCGCGCCCGCCGTATTCTTCCTCGCCGGGGCGGCTTACCTGCCCGGCGCGGCATCGGTCTCGGTGGCCGGGCGGTGGGCCGCTGTCACGGTCGGTGCGGCGCTTCTCATGACCACGGTCGAGCTTGCGGTCGACGTGGTAACGCTCTGTGCCGCGGCGCTGGTCGCGTGGATATTGCTCGGTCTTTTTTGGTCCGCGTCGCCGGTCGACACGTTCGGCGGCGTGGTCCGCTGGGTGCCGCTCGTCGCGGTCATGGTATGGGCGTCGCGCCAGCGTGATATGGGTGCAACTTGGACCGCCTATGCGGTCGGCGTCTCTCTCTCGCTTCCGTTCGCACTGGCCCAGTGGCTGGGGTGCCATCCGGTTGAGGACCTCGGAAGCATCGGGTTCGAGCCGATTGGCGGACTATTCTTAACAGCCAACGTGCTCGCCGAAGCGTCGGTCCTTGCCGCTGTGGCGATGGTCGGCGTAGGGAGGCCGCTCCTGGCGATTGCGCCGGCAGCGTCCGCAATCCTCACGGGCGAGCGCGAGCCAGTCCTTATGGCGGCCGTGGCAGGACTCTGCTGGCTGTGGACCGCGCGTCGCGACCGGCGTCGCGAGCTCGTTGCTGGTGCAGTCGCTGTGGTTGTCGGCCTTGTGGTTTATCTCTGGTGGGCCGACAAGCTCGGCAGCGACCAGACACGACTGATGATCTGGCGCGATACGCTCGGCGGCGTCACTTTTCTGGGCAGCGGGCTGAACGTCTATGCTGGAGCGTTTCAGCACTATGTGTTCGCCCACTGCGATCCGCTTCAGCTCGCCTACGAGCTCGGGGTTGGCTCGATCCTCATATTCTGGATAGCATGTCATGCGCTCGGCTCTCAGCTTCTCCCGGAGCGACCCATGTTCGCCGCGCTCTGCGCCGCGGCGCTGGTCTGGGCTCCTCTCGAAGATCCGGCCACTGCGGTGGTGGCCTTCGCTCTGGCGGGGCGCCTTCTTGGCGAGCGCGCTCGCCGCGACCGCTTTCAACTTGATCGGGGAGCGGGAGACATGGCTCGCCCTGACGCTGCCGACCCCGTCGCCATTGATCCGATACGAGCGGCTGGTCGCGTCGGTGCGGTGGTATCCGCTCGACCGCAATCTGCGGTGGGCGCCGGAAGAATTCAGGCAGATGGTCGCGGCGCTCGTCGCCGACCAGCTCTCGCGCGGGAGGGATAAGTGAGGCGCACGATTCTCGCAGCGGCCGCCCTGTTCGCTGCGGCGCTCGCCGCCAGTCACGCACTGGCGCAGTATGCGCCGCGGCACTGGATTACGACCGCATTGACGAACGCGACGCTGGTGTTCTCAGGGGCGGCGCAGGTTGGACTGGTCCAGGCAATCAATGCGTCGACCACGGCGGCGTTCTTGAAATTATACGACACCAATGTCGCGCCGACGTGCGGGACCGGCACGCCGGTCCTCACGGTGCCGGTCGGGGCGAGCGGCGCACCGCCGGCGCTGATCCAGCAGATGTTGTTTGCTCGCGGCGTGGGGTTCTGCGTGACCGGCGGCCTTGCCGACTCCGACTCGTCGGCAGGCCCGGCGAACGTCGTGATCAACCTGGGGCTGTCGGGCAGGTGAGCCGCATCCGACGCCTCCTTGCCGCGCGCGACATGGACCTCGGCGAGGTCCTCGATGAGATGCGATTCCTAACCACTGAGAAGCTTGGGCCGAATCGCGCGCTGACCCCAGAGGGGTTCCTCTTGGTTCAGGACACGCCAGTCGCGCGCGCTGGCTGGCAGATTTACGCGCCACAGGAGATACCAGGCGCGGAGCGGTTCACGCCGCCGCCGGACGGTGTGTTCCGGGTGTGGCGTGATGAGAAGGAGGTGTTCGACGCGCTCGCGATGGCCAGTGGCAACGGGAAGCCGATCGTCGATGATCACCCGGAGCAGATCGTGACGCCGGACACTCACGCGGGCGTGCCGGGCGTGGTGATGAACCCGCACCGGGGCGAGGGCATCGACGACGATCTCCTGCTGATGGACCTCATGGTCTACAGTAAGGTCCTCATCGCGGCCATCGGCGACGGCAAACGCGAGATAAGTCTTGGCTACGACGTCGACTATGAGGAGATGGAGCCGGGGAAGCTGGCCCAGAAGAATATCCGAATCAATCACGTGGCGCTGGTCGATAGGGGTCGCTGTGGCCCGCGCTGCTCGATCGGCGACCATTCACCAACGGCCGAGGAGGTATCCATGGCTATGACGAAGAGGAAGAACGGGGCGACCGCCTTTGACCGCATCCGGGCGCTGCTCATGAAGAGTACGGCGATCCCGGCGGCGGACAAGGAGGAGCTTGAAAAGGCCCTCAAGGAGGGCGAGGCGGAGGACGTCGAGGGTCAGCCGGGCGATACGCCGCATCACGTCGAGATCCACAACCACATGCCGGCAGCTGCGTCCGAGACCGTTGACGACCCAGACCCCGACGGCGGCGCTGGCGACCTCGAAGCACGGGTGTCCCGCCTTGAGACAGCGATCCACGAGCTGGCCGAAATGGTTCGCGGTGGCGGAACCACGTTCGACGTGCCCGAGGAACTCGATACCAGGATAAAGGGTCTCGAAGACGCGTTCAAGAAGATGAACGGTGAGGAGGAGATCACCGACGAGGAGGGCAAAGCCATCCTGGGCCAGCTTGAGCTTGAAGCTCCTCCCGGTGCCGAGGCGGGCGATGTCAAGGCCGCGAAGGACAGCCGGTACCTGGCCGACAGCTACAAGGCCACGGTCGCGATGGCCGAGATCGTTGCGCCGGGCATTCGGGTGCCGACCTTCGACCAGAAGTCTCCGCCGGCGCGCAGCTTCAAGTCGATCTGCGACCTCCGCCGAAGCGCCCTCGATCTCGCTTGGGGCAAGGCTGATACGCGCGGCATGATCGAGGAGGTTCTTGCCGGGCGCGCGCTCGACGTCAAGAAGATGAGCTGCGATGCGGTGCGCAGCGCGTTCAATGCGGTCGCGGTGATGAAGAAGAACCGCAACAATGCCCAGATCCGCGTGGGCGACGGCGCCGGCGAGAACCGGACGATGGGCGAGCCGGTCGGCGGCGTGAAGTCGCTCGCGGATCTGCAGAAGGTCTTCAACACCCACTACGCGGGCAAGTGACCGTTCACGGCGCGCGCACGCACAAAAGGAGATAGCATCGAGATGATGAACAAGAGAGTTCTCCGGATCCTCGGCGGTTGCCTCGCGGCCCCGGCGGTCCACCTTCCCCGCGATCACGCTTCGCGCCGGTTCGGCGCCGGCTATACGCGGGACGCGTTCGACCCCATGGCGTTCCAGTTCCGCATGGGGGCGGGTTTCTACGGGGACGTCAACCGCACGCACCCGTTCACGATCGAGCCCGGCCTGCTCGATCCGATTAATCCGCCGCTCTACTATGGGCAAGCGGTGGTCGTGGACTCGGTCAGCAAGAAGATCCGCCGGGTCCTGTCCACTGATGGAGCACTCACGCACATTTACGGATTCGCTGTGCGTCCGTTTCCGTTCCAGGACCCCGGCACGGCTGGCGCTTATGGCGCGCAGACCCTCGGCGGGTTTACGAGCGTGGCGACCAACGTGCCGGTCGACGTCATGCGCAGCGGGTACATGATCAACTATGTGAATGGCACCCCGGGCAAGGGTGACCCGATCTACATCTGGGTCGCTGCGTCGGCGGCCCCGAACTATCAAGGGTTCCCGACCCAGAACGCCTCGGGTGGCAGCACGATCTTGATCACGCCCACTGGCACCTACGACACCACGTTCAACGGTCCTCCCGACGCCAACGGCGCGGGCGAGATCATCTTCGAGGTCTGATCGCGGACCCGGGCCGGTGGCCCGGGAGCGACGTCGGCACCCCAGGAACACACAGGAGAATGCGACCATGAAGTACGTCGTCGACGGCGAGCAGCAGTTCGCCAGACCGCCCCGCCTCTTCGGCCGGGGCTACACTCGTGACCAGTTCATCACGTTCGATGCCGCGCGCGGTGTAGTGATGGATTCTGCCGGTCGGGTCAACGATCCGGGAAAGCATATCGGTCAGCATACCATGATGGACGGTAGCGGCCGGACCTACGATACGACCGGCGCGTTCTTGGTCGGTGAGCTCGAACGGCTCGACATGACCATGCACCAGCCGCTTGTGTCCATCTCATTCGGCCGCGACGTCGATCTCCGGGACAATGTTACGATCGCCGACGAGATCAGCAGCTTTACGCTGACCACGTTCGGCGCCTCGGGCGGCCTCGGTACTGGCCAAGGCATCGGCAACGGTAAGGCGTGGGTCGGCAAGACCACGAACCAGGTCGCCGGCGTCGCGGTCGATATCGGGAAGAAGACTTTCCCGCTAACACCGTGGGCGCAGGAGCTTAAGTACGACATTTTCGAGATTGAGTCTGCCGCCAAGGTGGGGCGCCCGATCGATGCCCAGAAGTTCGAGGCGCTTCAGATGAAGCACCAGATGGACATCGACGAGCAGGTCTACTATGGCGACGTGAACGGCGCGACCGGTATCACCAACAACAGCCTGGTGACGAACGTGTCGAACGTCGCGAACGGTGCGATGGGCACGCCGGCGTGGACCACGAAGACGCCGGCGGAGATTTTGGCCGACGTCAATACCGCGCTGTCGACCACGTGGGCGAACGCAGCGTGGGCCGTGATTCCTGACCGGCTCCTGTTGCCGCCGGCCCAGTTCTCGTACATTTCGACCGAGCTCGTCAGCGCGGCCGGTACGGTGTCGATCCTGAAGTATCTCCAGGACAACAACATCCTGGCGGCGCGCGGCAAGAAGCTTGAGATCTTCCCGCTGAAGTGGCTGGTCGGCGCCGGCGTTGGCGGCACCATTGGCACCCCGAGTGTGGACCGGATGATGGTCTACACGAAGGAGAAGAAGTACGTTCGCTTTCCAATGACTCTGCTTGCGCGGACGCCGGTGCAGTATGATGGGCTCTATCATAAGAGCTCGTACTACTGCAAGTTGGGCGTTGTAGAAGTAGTCTATCCGGAGGTTTTCGGATACTTCGATGGACTCTGAGGTATTTCGACGGTAACTGGTTTTATAACACCAGAAAGACCGTCACCACTAACCGGAGAAACAAAAGATGAGTGATCAAGACCAGGGTACGCAGGACGCGCGCGACAAAACTACTGGGTCCGGCTCAATCGGAGACTAGTTCCAGCAGCCCAAGGCGTCGGACCGGCCCCAGCAAGACCCGAAGGCACCTCCGCCGGACGCTGCGACCTACACCAAGACAGCCGCCGTACCCGAGCCGGAGACCGACGACGCGAAAGCCCGGATCGAGAAGACTCAGGCCGAGCTGAGGGACATCCAGTCCAAGGTCGTCGACAGCGCGGCCGCGAGCCAGAAGGCTCAAGCTGAGTACGCGGCAATGCAATCGCAGGCGGCGCTCAAGAATGCCGAGCTCCTGCGTCTGGTCGGTACGCCGTCGCGGCGCCCGACCACAGTAGTCGAGTACGCCGCGCAGCAGCAGAAGAACGGCGAGCCATTGGTGACGTGCATTATCCCGGAGACGTTCACTCACCGGCTCGACGACCATCATGTCATTGACGTGCTCAAGGGGGTTCGCAAGATCCCGAAGAAGCTCGCCGACCACTGGTGGTTTCGGGCGAATGGGGTTGTTGCTCAGGAGTGATGAAGCGAGGGGCTAACACCCCTCGCTTAGTTTAACGCGAACCGAGGAGCTTGCACCCCATGCCGCTTGAAAAGGGTTCTAGCCACGAGGCCGTTTCCGAGAATATCGCGGAGATGGTGAACTCAGGGCACCCGCAGAAGCAGGCCGTCGCTGCTGCGTTGAAGGAGGCTGGTCTGTCGAACAGGGACGCCGTGCCCGAAGCGGCGCCAGTGGCGTCGAACATCCCCGACATCGTTACCCCCGCCGATAGCTTGAACGTTGGCAAGAAGTACGGGAACTCGTGGTAGCGTGATCTCCACCACGTCCTTCCGCGCCGACTACACCGAATTCGGCAGCATTTCCTTATATCCGAACCCGGCGATTCAGTACTGGATCAACGTCGCCGGGATGCTGTTGACGAACACCTCGCGGTGGGGCTAGGCAGCCCGGCACCGGTCGCGCCTGCCGCGACCATCCTGGATGTCGCCACCGAGCTCTTCGTCGCGCACAACCTCGCGCTTGAAAAGCAGGCGGGCGACGCGGCGAGGCGCGGCGGCACGCCAGGCACGTCGGTCGGTGGCGTCGTGAGCTCGAAGAGCGTTGGTGGCGTGAGCGTGTCCTACGATACATCGTCGGGAATCGACGAGGGCGCGGGACATTGGAATCTGACGACCTACGGTACGCGCCTCTATCGGTTATTTCAGCTATTCGGATCGGGGCCGGTTCAGGTGGGCATCGGGTGGGACCCGTGGCAGCCCGGGATCACGCCGCTTGCGTTCGTTCCGCCGACTGGGACCATTACGTTCACACTTAACCCAGCGGCGGGCACCACGATCACGCTCGGGGCAGCGAAGGTCACGTTCGTCGCCGGCGTGCCGGCGAGCGTCTATCAAGTGCAGATCGCCGCCAACCTGGCCGCGACGATGATCGCGCTCCTGCAGCTGCTTGAGGCATCGGTCGACGACAGCATCGATGCCTGCGACTACGCGCTGCAGAGCCCGGCGCCGCCGACGATAGTGCTCGACGTCGTGTACAAGGAGCTTGGGCCGACCGGGAATGGATTCGTCATCGCGACCACGGTCGCGGGGGCCTACGCGAGCGGACCGACACTGGTTGGACCGATCAGGACGAACGAGACCGGATTTGGTCAGGATCCGTGGCTGGGACCACCGCCATGGCCAGGACAAACTATGTTTGGGTGATCACGATGAAGTCCGGCACTACTAGGATCTTAGACAATACTGCGAAGCTTCTTGCGGGCGTCGAGCTCCTCACTTCGCGCCGCGTCATGGTCGGCGTGCCGGAAGATAAGTCGTCGCGTGAGGGTGAGATCACCAATGCGGCGCTCGCCTACATCCACGACAAGGGCGCGCCGGAGGCGAAGATTCCCGCACGACCGTTCATGGAGCCAGGTGTCCGCCGCGCGAGCAACCAGACGGTCGCGCTTATGCGTCGCGCCGGTGAGCTTGCGCTGGATCTCCGGCCGTCCGCGGTCGAGAATCAGCTGATGAAGGTCGGTCTGGTCAATCAAGCAGCGATCCGTGGGGTCATCACCGAGGGCATCCCGCCGCCGATCAAGTACGCTACTGCGCTGGGCCGTATCCGTCGGCGCAAGAGCAAGTCGTACCGGGAGAAGAAGCGTGGTGAGCTCGCGGCGAACGCGCGGTACCTCGGTGAGGATTCGGCGTCGACCGGGCTGTTCACGCCGCTCATCGACACGGCTCAGCTACTGAAGAGTATAACCTACGTTATCCGGCGCGTCGCGGGCGCCAAGAGGAAGGCACCGGCATGAGCAAGACGCTGGATCAGATCGTGGCAGGGATACCGGACCGCAGGATACGGCGTCGTGCCGGGAGCGCCATCGACCGCGCCCTAGCGGCCTTGCCGGACAAGCGGGCACGTGATGACCGTGACCCTAATCAATCTGACCTTGACGCCGCCGCGCGTGCCGCTAAGCGGCGCATGGGGCACCGCGACGCCGCCCTGCGCCGCGACAAGCACCATCGCGCACTCGACGCGATCCTGGCGCGGATACCTGGTGGGCGGCGAACGCAAGATGCTTTTGCAAAGTGGGACGTTGTTGTTGAGAAGAAAGAAGGTGGTGATAAGCGAACAATTAGTGTTAAAGCAGATAATGACGCCGATGCCAAGCGTTTCGCTCTAGAAGGACTTGGCGATCAGAACGCCGGCAAGTACACGGCGAAGAGCGCCACGCGGGCGGCAGATCGTGCGATCGACCGCACCCTACGCACCATCCCCGACCACCGCCGCCCCGCGCGCCGCGATGCAGACCGTCTTCGCCGTGGCCTCGGCCTCGATTCGATTTTATCCAAGTCTGACGCGCGGGCAATTCTGCGAGAGTATCACGCCGGCAGCAAGAAGCGCCTGCAGGACCTAGCGCGCGAGCTGAAGCTCGATGAGCGCGCGGCGCTTGCGTGGGTGCTGAAGGAGGCGGAGAGCGGGAAGGATGCGCGTGACGCCTCCTACCTTGTTACGGCGAAGTTCGCCGACAACTCCACATTCCGCCAGATCTATCAGGACGCCTCTGAGGCCGAGGCGAAGTACGCCGACCTTGCGGCGGACCCGAAGGTTGTTGACTGCGATATCCAGGACTACGAGGGGACGCCAGAATTTGAAGTAGGTGATGCTCTTACCGAAGCTGACGCGCTCGACCGCGTGCTCGCCGCGATACCGAACCGGAAGCGGAGAGTCTAAATCGGTACACGTGGCGTCCGCCCGCGGGCGTAGCTACATAGAGCGGGTCTACCCCACAAAACAGGAGAACCGACCCAAATGAGTATTTCACCAGCTACCATTACAGCTCTTTCATCTGCGCTATCGACCCTGGGCTCCACGCCCGGCGCGCTCAGCCTGCTCGGTTCGCACCTCAGCGAGGCTAGCGAGATGCAGGCGATCGAGGTTCTCGACCAGATGGAGGCCAACCCGTCCACCGCTGCGTCGCTGCTCCCCGAGCTTACAACGATCGCCAACATTCCGCCGACGGTTACGAACTGGGTCAACCAGGCGATCACGGGCGGACAGTCAAACTTCGCCAGCAACATCGCGCAGGCCAAGAACGCGCTTTTGGAATCTGCAACCTCGACCAGCAAGCTCAGCAGCTTGTTCGGTGGCCTGTAAGCCATCAAGGAAATAAGGAACCGCGCCCGTGGTACTGCTCGCCGCTCTCATTGCGATCATGGGCGGCCAGGCCATCGGCGCGGTCTTCGGTGCGTTCACAGTGCTGATTGCGAGCGGTATTAAGGCCGACGTGCTTGGCCCTCTGATGAGCGAGAACTTGAAGAAATGGCTCGCGGACAATGGTAGGAACCGCAACTGCTTAACGCGGATATAAAGGCGTTGAGGGCCGGCACAAACCGTTGAATAATGGAGGGTCGCACGTGGGCCTGTTTATGCTGATCGTTATCATCATTGTTTTCTTTGGTGGGATGCAGAGCGACTAGGCTTGATAATCTAACGTGCTTATCCGGTTGACACACACACAAATGATGGAACCTACTAGATGTTGAAGCTTGAAGATTTTGTGCGGGAAAGTAACCGGATTGAGGGCATCCTGCGTGACCCGACCGGCGACGAGATTGATGCTCACGCGGCACTTATCAACGTAATCAACTTGCGGACGCCGGACGTTGAGGGCTTCGTCGGTATCATCGCGCCGGGCCATCGCCTCCGTGACAAACACGGTCTTGATGTGCGCGTTGGTAACCACATTGCGCCGCGTGGCTGTCCTGAGATTAGAACATCGCTCGATACGCTGCTGGCTCGCGTCATGGAAGGCGCTGACCTTTACCATCCTTGGCAGGCTCACATTGACTACGAGACGTTGCATCCGTTCACGGACGGAAATGGCCGTTCCGGTCGCGCAATCTGGCTGTGGCAGATGCAGACGGCTCCTCTCGGTTTTCTGCATCAGTTCTACTATCAAACGCTTTCAGGGGTTCGGAAGTAATGCCCACAAGATGTAGGACTGTGTGTGTTTAAACCGGATAAGCATGTAATTTAAGATGGCCGAGGTCGATGTTACTGACATCCTCTCCGACCCCGACGTCGCTGGCGACGCGTTCACCGTGATTCGTCGCCGCGAGATCGTTGGCCAGAACGGCGTGGTGACGCTGCAGGAGAACCGGGTTGATGGCGTCATCGGCTCAGTGCAGCCGACCGGCGACAACAGCCTGATCCGTGAGGAAGCGCTCGACGCCGGCGCGAAGACGATCAAGGTCGTCTCGACGTTCCGGCTACGCGGTCCCAGCCAGTCGACCGGCGAGGCGAGCTACAAGCCGGACCAGATCGTATGGCGCGGTGACACCTATGAGGTACGCGTCCTCGATGATTGGACCGAGTACGGGGGAGGCATGGTCGAGGCCGAGTGCAGCCAGATCGACTACGTCGGCACACCGCCGCACCAGCTTGCGCCGGTCAATGGGCAGACCGACTTCACTCGTGGTCAGGATTCGGCCGTGACGAGGGGAGGCCAGTCGTAGCCATGGCGGTTGCGACTGCGACGTCGAACGCGCTCCGCAAGCTGGGCGCGCACCTTCGCTGGCTGCTCGAACGGGAGGGCGTCGACCCGGAGCAATGCGTGATCAGCCTCGGGGTACCTGACGAGGTGGCGAGGAGCCAGATGATATCGGCGTTGCTGCGCGACTTCGACGCCGCGACCATGACGCGGCACGACGGGTTCGCGGAGGTCGTCGTGGTCCACGGCGTGCCGATCTGTATCACCGTGAGCGCGCGGAGCATCAAGTCGTGCTAATACAAGTACTCGACGCGCAGGGCATCCCGCACTGGACCACGTGGACCGGGCTGGATCAGATCAATGATTACTCGGGGGCGCTTGCCCCCACGTCGGTCGGGGCGAATGCTGAATTTCAGCCGGTGATACCCGCGCAAACGACCGAGGTGCGCTGCGGATTCCTGTTTCAGAATACTAGCGCGAACGCAATGCTGCTAAACGAGCTCGGCGCTGACGGTGAGATCGCAAACTCGTGGGTCATCAATTCAGGCGGGTTCTTTCCGCCATACCCAGGCTTCCCGGTTGTTACCGGAGCGATCGCGGTCGTTGGCACGGCGCAGTCGGTCGCTGGCGACACGTTTGCTTGTAGGGAGTTCGTCAATGCCCCCGGCGAGTAACACGTCGGCCACCGGCGGCTACCTCGCGCCGTCCCCGGCGCCCGCTCCCACGCCGCTCGAAGGCCAGGCGCTCCTCGACTTCGTTCAGTCGTGGGTTGTCGGCATCACGGGCCTCGATGGCCCATTGGTCCGCCCCTATTGGCAATCAGAACCACCGAACGTGCCGCAGGCGGGCGAGGCGTGGTGCGCGTTCAAGATATCGACGCGCCCGGCCGACGAGTTTCCCTTCTTGGCTTCGACCGCGCGATCGGCAACTATCAACTGCAGCGGCATGAGACGTTGAACGCGCTTGCGAGCTTCTACGACCTCGGGTCAGGCGGCCTTGCCGATTACTACTGCGCGCTCCTGCGCAATGGCAGTGCGGTCGCCCAGAACCGTGAACCACTCACCGCCGCCGGCTTCGGGTTGACGCGGGTTGGTTCGCCGGTCGCGGTGCCGGTCATCTTCAAGCTGCGCTGGCAGTACCGGGTCGACCTCGAAGTCGTCCTCCGCCGCGAAATCGTCCGCGTCTACCCGGTAGAGCCTCTGGTCTCGGCGCAGGGGGACATCGTTACGGACGGCGGACTGCCACCCCAGCCGTTTGAGGCGCCGCGCGCGGTCCCCGCGCCGCCGACGCCGCCTGCCCCGCCGGAGAATCCGAATGATATTCGTCCCGACCGTGCAGACCGGGGTGTGACCGAGATGATGAGAATCCTCGCTGCTGCGCTTTTCTGTATGGTCGCCGCTACTGCAGCACGGGCGCAGACCGAGACAACCTACACTCTGTCGAACGGGCTCGGGCAGACTTACGCTTTTCACGCTTTCACGTGCGCGGGCGCCTACTGCACGGCGTCGGTTCCAATGGATGCGGCGACCGGGAATCCTCTGACCGGCATCGCTGGGACTCCGCCGGGGTATGGCATGTCGGTCCAAGGGATGAGCGGGATGACTCCGCTCCAGGTGGAGTGCCAGAGCGGCTGCGGGGTCAGCTCCTCGAACTTCAGTAACCCGTTTCCGGCGGTCGGCTTGGCGGTCGGTGCGTCAAACGGCACGAACATGCTGCCGCTCCTCGTCAATACGAGCGGCTACCTCGAAGTCGACGTCAAGACGTCGGCGCTGCCCGCCGGCGCGGCGACCGCCGCGAATCAAGTGACCATGATCACAGCCCTTGGGTCACCGTTCCAGGCGGGAGGGTCGATAGGCAACAGCAGCTTCGGCGCGACCCAGTCCGGGTCATGGACCGTCACGGCCAACCTGGGAACGCTCGGTGGTGCAGCGACGGCCGCCAACCAGACGGCGTCCTATGGGACCGCCGGCAGTCCAGCGAGCACGGTGGTCAGCGTACAGGGCGTGCCGAGCGGGACCGCAGTCGTTGTCAGTGCCGCGGCGCTCCCGCTGCCGACCAACGCGGCGGAGGAGACGGGAGGGAATCTCGCGGTCATCGCTGGCGCGGTGTCCTCCAGCGTGGTCCAGTCGAACGTCAAGCAGGTCGGTGGCACCGCCGCGTCGACCGGCGCGGGCGCCGTGGGTTCGGGATCGCAGCGCGTCGCGGTGGCGCAGGATGTGACAACCTTGGCCGGCAGCGCGCCGGGCACGGCGGGTACTCCGTCGGTGAACGTTGTCAGTGTACAGGGCGTGTCGAGTGGGACTGCGGTCCCGGTCAGCGCAACGGCGCTGCCGCTCCCAACCGGCGCTGCGACGCAGACCACGCTAGCTGCAGTTTTGTCTGCCCTCGGTACACCCATGCAGAATTCGGGTGGATCGGTCATGGCCAACCTTGGCACGCTCGGCGGGGCCGCCACTGCGGCGAATCAGACGTCGGTCCAGGGCACCGCGGGCAGTCCCGCGAGCACGGTCGTCAGTGTCCAAGGCGTCTCTGGCGGCGCGGCGGTCCCTGTGTCAGCTGCATCGTTGCCGCTTCCGAGCGGCGCCGCGACGGCCGCGAACCAAGAGGTCACGGTCGCGGGGTCGAGCGCGTTGAGCGCACAGGCGGTCCAGGGCGTGACCGGGGGCGTTGCTCTCCCCGTGAGCGCCACCGCGCTCCCGCTCCCGACCAACGCGGCTCAGGAGACCGGGGGCAACCTTGCTACCATCGCGGGGGCGGTCACCTCGTCGGTGGTCAGACGAATATGAACAGGTCAATGGCGTGACCACGCTCGCGGGTGCGGGCGCGGTCGGCACCGGCGCGCAGCGCGTCGCGATCGGTCAAGATACCACCACGGTCGCTGGCAGTGCGCCGGGGACCGCTGGCAGCCCATCAACGAACGTCGTCAGCGTGCAGGGCGTAACGAGCGGGACCGCTGTGCCCGTCAGCGCGGCGGCTCTTCCGCTCCCCAGCGGTGCGGCGACCGCTGCCAACCAGACCGTGGTGCAGGGGACCGCTGGCAGCCCGGCCACGGCCGTCGTCAGCGTCCAAGGCGTGTCCGGCGGTACGTCGCTGCCCGTCAGCGCGGCAGCCCTCCCGCTCCCCAGCGGTGCGGCGACCGCTGCCAACCAGACCGTGGTGCAGGGTACCGCTGGCAGCCCGGCGAGCACGGTCCTCAGCGTGCAGGGCGTCTCGGGCGGTACGCCCACCCCTGTCAGCGCGTCATCGCTCCCGCTCCCGACCGGCGCGGCCACGGCGGCGAATCAGACGGCGGGATCGCAGTACGGCAATCAAGCGAACTGGGTGTCGGGAACAGGGAATGCCACGGGGACCAGCGCGACGACGATCATCGCGGCACCGAGCGCGAATAAGCTCTACATCACCTCTGCGCAGTGCTTTCGCACCGACGCGGGAACCACCGCAGACTACGTGACGTTCAATGACACCGCTTCGACGCCCATGGGGCTCGCCAACTCGGGCGGGGGTGGCGGTAACAACATGGTGTTCTCGACTCCGCTCGTGGTTGCAACCACGACCGCATTCAAGTTCACGGCGAACGTGGGCGTGAGCACGATCTTATGCAACGCCCAGGGCTACAATGCTCCGTAGGTCCGCGATCATTCTCGTGATCTGCCTGGCAACGCTCGTGGCACGTGCGGATGGGCTGACGACCGTCGGGGCGAGCGGCGGGGAGAAGGCGTCATCGAGCGGCTACCAGGGACCGGGCGACGTCGTCTCTGGTGCCGCCGCGTGGTGGGGGTTTCGTGGTTATAACGCGGCCTATTCTGGAAACGCCGCGATTATCTGTACAGCTCTCGATGCGTCATGTGAAACTGAGACAATATCGAACGGCAATCTTGTCTTAGGAACTGTTGGTGCTGCTTGCTTGGTCAGCGGTACCTGTCTCGTCAAAACTCTGTACGACCAAAGCGGGTCCAACTTGTGCGGCGGATCGCCGTGCAACATAACGAACGCAACCGCTGCGAACCAACCAACGTTCTTGGCATCGGCCCTCAACGGCGTACCTTGCGCGCAGTTCGGTGGCGCTCAGATACTGGAGTCTGCCAACACCGCGACCACTCATTCCCAGCCAGTGTCTTTGGAATCGGTGGCCGAGCGGACCGGCAGCACGAGCTCATACAGCCAGATCGTGAGCACTCACCTGGTGGGCGGCGGCCTGAATATGTCGTTCTGGAACCACACGAACGAGGTGGGGACCTACGCCGGCAACAACAACGGGACGCCGGCGGCGGCGACCGACAACGCCTTTCATACCATAGACGCGGTAGTTAACGCGGCGTCGTCGCTGCTGTACGTGGACGGCACCCAGACCAGCACGTCGACGAGCCCAGGTACCAACGGGACGAACAGCACGCTCGCGATCGGAGCCAACCCCGATTCTGGGGCGTTCCAGTATCTGACGGGCATCGTCTGTGAGGGTGGTATCTGGGCCACCGGGTTCAATTCTACACAGCTCGCCAGCATGACCGCTAACCAGCAGAGCTATTGGGGCCTCTGACCCCCCGACACGAGGAGAGATCTAAATGGCCGACGAAGACGTGAAGACAGCGGCCCCACCGCCCGAGGTCAATGAAGATGCGAAGCCCGCTGCTCCATCGCCCGAGACCGACGATGAGAAGGCGGCGCGCCATCGCGCCGAGCTCGCGGCACTGACTTCTGCTCACAAGGAGCGCGTCGCGCGTGCACATGCGGACCATCCAACGCCGCCCGGTGTCAAGTTCACGAGGCTCGGTCCAGCCGACCGGCGCCGGTACAACCGACGCCGCGCAGCGGTCGACGCGTCCGCGCGCGAGTACCACCTCGCAATCCGCGCGGCGGTCGCACGGCACCAGGACGAAGGGACGAACGGTCATGATGTCATCGCCCGAGGCATGGCGGCCGCGCGCGTGCTTACTGACTACCGCGGCGCCAGGGAGGCCGTCCGATGAGCGCGCCCGTCAATCTCTCGGTGTCGCGGCTGGTCAACTTCCAGTCGGTCATCACACCGCAGGGCGTCCAGGCGCCCGCACTCAACACAGGGCTCGTCATCGGGACGAGCGCGGTGATCGACGTCGTTACTCGTATGCGCGTCTACCAGACACTCGCACAGGTCGCGGCCGACTTTGGCACGTCGGCGCAGGAGTATCTTGCGGCGGAGGCGTGGTTCGATCAGAACCCGCAGCCGACGCAGATGAACGTCGGACGGTGGGCGAATGGCGCTACCAACGGTCAGCTTTTCTGCGCGCCGCTTAGCACGGCCAACTCGCTTGTCAGCGCGTGGACTGCCGTCACGGCGGGCGAGTTCGGTATCAGCGTCAACGGGGCTGCGCAGAACATCACCTGCGGCACCATGGCCGGTGTGACCACGCTCCAAGGCGTCGCCGCGATTATCCAGACGGCGCTCCGGGCGATCGGGACCGGCGGCTATGCGGCGGCAACTTGCACCTACGACGCGGTCTACAACAGGTTCATCATCACTAGCGGAACGACGGGAACGAGCTCGGCAGTATCGTTTTTGACTGCGGGGGCCGCGAATGACATTAGCGTGATGATGAACGGCCAGGCGGCGGACAGCGGTGCCTACGTCGCCAACGGCATCTCGGCGGAGTCGCTGCTCGCAGCGGTGGTCATCCTCGACAATATGTTCGGTGGGCAATGGTACCACGAGTTCGCGCCGAGCGCTGCGGACACCGATTGCGAGGCGATCGGGCCTTACTTCGACGGGGACGCGACGCCGCATTTTCAGTGGTACAATTCGCAAGAGACCGCGATGCTGGCGCCGAACGCAACCACGTCGATCGGCTACCTGATGCAGCAGCTGCTGACGCAGCACACAGCGATCCAGTACTCCAGCCAGAGCCAGTATGCTGCGTGGAGTACTGCGGCGCGCATCGCCACCGTGAACTGGCAGGGCTCGCTCACCGCGATTGCTCTGTTCTACAAGCAGGATGTCGGCGTCGCGGCGGAGACTCTGACGGCGTCGCAGATCACGAATCTGGAGAGCTACAACGTCAACGTCTTCGTTGCGTATGCAAACGGCGTTCCGATCATCGAGCCTGGTATCTGCCCGAGCGGGCAGTTTATTGACACGATCGTCGGCGTCGACTGGCTGAGGAACCAGTGCGCGACGAACGTCTTCAATATATTGTTCACTCAGACGACGAAGATACCGCAGACCGACGCTGGCGTGAACACGTTGCTTACCGGCGTATCACAGGCGTGTGGGCAGGGCGTGACCAACGGACTCCTGGCGCCGGGCGTATGGAACGCCGGAGGTTTCGGCACGCTCCAGGAGGGTCAAACCCTCCCGAAGGGCTACTACGTCTACGCGCCGTCCGTGGCGAGTCAGTCCGAGGCGCAGCGGGCCGAGCGGGTTTGCCCGCCGATTCAAGTCGCGTCGAAGCTCGCGGGGGCCGTGGATCTTGTCTCGGGCACGATCTACGTCAATCAGTGAGCGAACCAAGCGAAGGGACCTAGCCGATGGGCACGTATTCGTTTCTAGACGTCCAGGTCTCCATCGTGGGACCTGGCATCAACGCCTCGATCGAAGGGCCGACGCCCGGCTCCGAGCAGATCGGATCGAGCGCAGGCGTCGCGAAGGAGGGCGTCACACTTGCCTACGACGAGCCGAAGACGACTACTACGACCGGCGCTGACGGGCAGATCATGCAGAACCTCCACGCGGGGCAGACGGGAAAGATCACGGTCCGTCTTTTGAAGACGAGCCCGATCAACGCGGTGCTCAGCCAAGCATATGCGGCCCAACGTGGGACCGCTGCGAACTGGGGTCAGAACGTGATCGTTATCACCAACACGGTCAGCGGCGACCAGGGGACCGGCGACCAGATGGCGTTCGAGAAGTTTCCTGACGACACGTGGGCTGAGGACGGTAACATCCTTGAGTGGGTATTCACGGGCGTCGTCGATAACAATCTTGGGGCAGGGGTCGCGTGATCTAAACCGCGTCCGACGGGATCGGGCATCTCCGGCGAAGCATAGGAGACGTAGATGACTGAAGACATGGACGGTCGCAGGTTGAACGTGGATCTGCTACCGCGGTGGCAGTCGCATAAGGTAGTTAAGGCCGCTAAGATCGTCCAAGTATTTCCTGACGATCTCATGGAGCTCGATATCCACGACCCCAAGAGCGGGCTCTGCGTGGTCGTAAAGCCGGCAGATAAGATGTTCGCACGGTACAGGCCGATCGAAGGGGACTACTACGTCGTCTACAATGATGGCTATGCCTCGATATCACCGCGGCAGGCATTCGAAGACGGGTACCATAAGCTGTGAGCGCGCTAGAATCTGAGATGACGGTCGGCGGCGAGAAGTACCGCGTCGGCCGGTTGAGCACATTTGACCAGTTCAACTTGGCGTCGGACTTCCGCGACCCGCTGAGCGGCCTTGCGTTCCTGCGACGTGACCGTCCAAAGGACGTGACCGATGCGCAGTACGCGAAGGCGGTCGAGTTTTTGATTACGGGCGGAGCAGCATTCTCGGCGCCGGCTCAGCGTCAACGGATCATCAACCTGTGCCTATCCGCGGTCAAGCGGAAGAGCGGCGTCGGATGGACTCCAGTCATTAACGCGGAGGGTGGAGTCCAGTTCAAGGACGTCGATCTGGCCGGGATGATTGCGCTGATGTACCGGGTATTCGAGCACAACGGGCTCCTCGATTTTTTCTCCGAAGGCCCGTTCGGTTCGGGCGGGCCGACGGCGGAGGAGACTGGGCGAGACTCCCTGGCGGAGAAGACTGGTTGACCGCACCGATCCCGCGCGGGTTCTACGACATGACGGACCTCATTGAGGGTCGCGTGAACCTCTACCACGTCGCCATGGCGAACGACGCGATTGCTGTGTCGGCCGAGAACAGACGCCGCGCGGCGTCGAGGAAGCCGTAACGTATGGCTGAGACGCTTCGAGAGTATCTCATTTCTCTCGGTTGGGCCGTGGATGACGCCAGCTGGCGAAAGTACGAGGGCGCGCTCCTTCGGACCGGCGAAGCAACGTTCAAGGTTGGCTCTGTTGCAGTCGAGACAGGTCTCGCAATTGAGGCCATGGTCACGCGCGTCGCGCGCCAGTACGAGACGCTTTACTACGTCAGCCAACGGACCAACAAATCGGTCAACTTCATCCAGTCGACCCAGTATGGGTTCAAACAGATTGGGCTCACGGCCGGTCAGGCCACCGACGCCATCGAAGGGGTCGCGCGTGCTATTCGATTGAACCCGGGGTTGAAGGCGCTGGTCGGTGGCGAGAGCGACCCGACGAAGATACTCGATCGCTTCAAGAAGCTCCCTTATTACGTCGGGGCTCAGCTCGCGGGGTTGTTCGGAATACCCGAGGACGTGTTTCGCCAATACACGCTCTTCGGCGACGTGGAGAAGCGGGCGTTCGAGGACCACAGGCGACGCGCCCGCGAGGCTGGCACCGACGCGAAAGATCTCGGCGGCAGGTTCACGGCGTTCGGTCGGACCTTGAACACGCTGGAGGACGACTTCGGCATCCTCGGGACGCGCATCGCGGCGGACTTCCTGCCCGAGGCGGAGTACCTCACCGAGAAGTTTGACCAGATAGTCCAGTTGATCAACAAAGCCGATAGGGAGACTAACGGGTGGTTCCTGACGCTTGGAACCATCGGGACATCTGCGGCTGGGCTGTGGATTTTGAACGGAGTCCTTGGCCGTATCCTACGGTCGCTCGGTCTGATCAAAGCGGCGTCGGCCACGGTAGCAGGGACAGAGGCCGCTGCCGCGACTACGACGGCCGCCGCCGCCGGCGGGACGTCGGTCATTGGCACGCTGGCTCGTGGCGGGTGGCTCGGTGCCGTGATGCTCGCGCTGGAGACCGAGAAGCGAAACGACCCCGAGACCAAGTCGTGGCTGAGAGAGAAGCTCGGGCCGTTGTTTTATAGGCTAGGTTTGTCGACTACGCCGGACCTGAACGCCGCAGCCGGGACGCCCCGCTCGGGAGCGCCCGCTGGTCGTGACAAGCAGGTCGTCGATTACTTTGTTGCCCAGGGCTGGACTCGTGACCAAGCGGTCGGCATCGCGGCGAATTTGAAGCGAGAGAGCAACCTTCAGCCGCTCCGGGCTAACGCTCAGGGGTTGAACTTCTTCGGCCTGGCCCAGTGGGATGCGGGAAGGCAGGCGGCCTTTGCCCGGTGGGCCGGGCACTCGATAAAAGATTCTACAATGGAAGAGCAACTGGCGTTCGTCCAGTATGAGCTCACCCACGGCGAGCAGGGGGCCGCCGCGCGCGTCCGGCAAGCGACGTCGGCGTCCGATGCGGCGCGGGCGTTCTCTCGCTACTACGAGCGGACCGACCACCCCGAGCGGGAGGAGCCGATCCGGGCCAACATCGCCGACGAGCTGTCGTCGTCGCTTGGTCAGCAGTACGCCGGCGGTGTCGATTCGCATGACGTCGTGATTCACCAGAAGACCGATATCCATGTCGCGGGCGGAGGTCCGCCGTCAGAGACGGCCAGGCTCGTGCTCGACAAGCAGGGCCGGGTCAATGACAACCTGGTCCGTAATCTGTCGAGCAACGTCCGGTGATCCCGCTCAGCACCACGGTCGGTCTGATCTTGAGCGCGAGCCTGAGCGCGCTCCTTCAGACGGTCGTGTTCCCTCGCGGATTCCTGGCTGATGCGATCGCCGAGGAGAAGCATCTCGACGAGCTTACGGTCACCGAGAACCCGGTCCAGCAGGGTGCCGCGATCACCGACCACGCGTTCAAGCGCCCGGCGCGGCTCACACTTCGGGTCGGTTATTCGAATTCGAGCCAGCAGGCGCTGGGCGATCCGTTCTATGTGCAGGCCGTCTACGCGCTGTTCCTCGCGATGCAGGCCGCGCGCCTTCCGTTCGGCTTGGTCACCGGGAAACGGCTCTACACTAATTTATTGATCACGAGCCTGGAAACGTTCACCGACGAGAAGTGGGAGTACGCCATGCTCCTCGTCGTCGATATGAAGCAGATCATCCTCGTGAACACGCAGACCGTCAGCGTTCCACCGGCCGCCAACATGGCCGCGCCGGGCGTCAACGGCGCGACTCAAAATCTCGGGACACAAAGCCTCGCGCCCGGGACCAACTTCAACGCGAGCTCATTGCTTTAGCATGGCAACGACCATCTTCACGCTCGGTGGAATCACCTACAGCGTTTACGAGGTGCCGACTACGCCTCAATCACAGGAGTTCGATGTCTCGCTTGGCGGGACGACGTATCATCTGGTCTTGACGTGGAACCCGGCGGCGCAGTGCTGGAACCTTGACGTCGAAGATTCTCAACAGAACCCCTTGGTACAGGGCCTGCAACTGATTACAGGTGCCGATCTACTGGAACAGTTTGCCTACCTCGGGATCGGTGGCTCATTCCAAGTGCAGAGCGACTTCGACGTGACCGAGGTGCCTGGCTACGGCGCGCTTGGCAGTACGGGGCATCTTTTCTTCATCTCGCCCCAGGTACCATCGCCGTGACCGACCAGTTCATCAGGAAGTGCTCGCTGATCGTGTATGGCGTTGGTCAGACAGGCGGCGGGGCGCCGTCGTCGAGTGGCGCGAATGCCTCGGCGGCCGCGGGATCAAGCGTCGCATCGTTGTCACCGAGCCAGCCGCCAACGCCCGCTGGGTCGCAGCCGGGGCTTGACCTGTCCGAGTTCAGGATACAGTTCCACGTCACAGCGATGGACGAGAACACTCCACCGACCGCGACGATTCGCGTGCTTAATTTGGCCGATACCACGGTCAAGCAGATCAAGCAGGAGTTCCAGAACGTCACGCTTCAAGCCGGGTACGAGAATGGAAACTTCGGCGTCATCTTTCAGGGCTCGATCATCCGCATTCGGAGCGGACGCCTTAGCAACATCGACACGTTTGTTGAAATCGTCGCGGCCAGCCTTGATGCAGTCTACAATTTCGGCGTCGTGTCGAAGACTCTGAAGGCGGGCGCGTCGTACCAGGACCGCTTAAACGCTATCCAGCAGGGCGTCGCCGACTCGCCGGCGGCCCAAGGTACGCCGAATGCGCTCGCGGCCGGCGTCCAGTACGGGAGCATTCCGCAGAACTTCGGTACCGGCGGAGTCTTGCCTCGCGGTAAGGTCCTGTTCGGGCTGGCCCGTGATCATTGGGACAATGTCACCGACTCGGCTCTCTGCACCTGGCAGGTTGGTCCCGATGGGAAGGTGAACTTCGTCCCCCTGACGGGGTACCTCCCGGGCGAGGCTGTGGTCATCACGGCTCAGACCGGGATGATCGGAGTGCCCGAGGCGACTCAGAACGGCATTGAACTGCGGTGCCTGTTGAACCCACTAATCAAGTGCGGAACTCGGATACAGCTCGACAATGCTTCTATTGTAACGACCGCGAACATCCAGAATGCCGGCCAGATAGAGTACGGCGGCATCCCGCCGCTGTTCGCCAGCACGAGCGATGACGGTTTCTACAGGGTCATCGTCGCCGAGCCCGAGGGCGACACGCGCGGCGAGGGCGACGACTGGTTGACCAAGATCATCGCGCTCGCGGTCGATCCGAGCGCGGCGCCGGACAGCTCGGTGCTTCCTTATGGATAGGCGCGAGCGGACGAACAGTCCGCTCCTGGCGATCAAGGTCGCGCTCGACGGTCTGCAGTCCAAGATATGGACGGCCCTCCCAGCTGAGGTTGCGGGTACGGGGTTCAATTCGACGGCGGTGACCGTGCAGGCGCAATCGACCGTGCAGGCCCAGGTACGCACGCCGTCGGGTAGCTGGGTGAACGCTACGCTGCCGCTGTGCGTCGACTGCCCGGTCATATTCGGCGGGGGCGGTGGCTACGTCGGCACGTACCCCCTCGCGGTGGGGGACGAGGGACTTCTCGTCTTCGCGTCGCGGTGCATCGACGCATGGTGGCAGAACGGCGGCGTGAACCCCCAAGCTGAGCTGCGGATGCATGACTTGTCCGATGGGTTCTTCATTCCGCTGGCGTTCTCTCAGCCGAGCGCCGCGAACTTGTCCGGCGGCGCGAGCGCGATCGAGGCTCAGATGCGGAGCTACGACGGGACCGTGATGGCGAGGCTCAACAAGACGACCAAGCAGGCGGGGCTGGTCGCGGCAGGCGCGAGCCTCGTCGTTGACGGTACAGCTAACAAGGTGAGCATCGTGGCGACTGCAGGACTGTGGGTGAACGGCGTGATGGTGACCGTGCCGTGAGGTACCGCATGCTGAGCCCGACCGGCGACTACACGTTCGGTCAAGGGACCGCGAACTTCTTCGTCGACGACCCGCAGGCGGTGGGTCAGTCGGTGCTGACCCGGCTCCGTCTGTGGCAGGGTGAATGGTTCCTCGACAAGACCGTGGGCACGCCGTACTCGACTCAGATCCTTGGCTACGGCACGCAGAACCTCCGCGACGCGGCGATTCGCCAGCGCGTCCTCGAAACCACCGGCGTTGTTAGTATCGACAGCTACGTGAGCGAGTTCGACCCTGACACGCGTAAGTTTACGATCACGGACCTAAGCATCTTCACCCAGTACAGCCAGACGCCGGTCCAGCTCGCACCAGTGGTGCTGTAGCGTGGCGACGCTCTCGGCGCAGATAACGGCGACGGGGATCAGCGCGCCGAGCTACGCGGATATCTTCGCTCAGCTGCAGAACGCCTTCTGGCAGATATACGGCACGGACGCGGACCTGGATCCCGACAGCCAGGACGGTCAGTTCCTCGCCATCTTCGCTCAGGCAATCTACGACAACAATCAGCTCGCGATCGCGGTCTACAACGCCTACTCACCGACCTTCGCGCAAGGTGCTGGGCTGTCGAGCATCGTTAAGATCAACGGCATCCGCCGCAATGTCCCGACCGCGAGCACTGCTCCAGTGACTCTGACGGGTACTGCCAACACGCCGATCGTCGGCGCGTTGATCGGCGACGATCTGAACCTTGGAACGCAGTGGTCGATCCCGAACTGCACGATCGGGAACGGTGGGACCGTCACGGTCGACGCGATCTGCACCACTCTTGGTGCAACCGCGGCGGGCGAGGGGACTCTCACAGTCATCTTGACCCCGATCGCGGGATGGACCGAGGTGACGAACACGTCCGCAGCGACCCTCGGCGCACCATCAGAGCTTAATGCGGCGCTCCGCGGGCGACAGGCCCAGTCGACGAGTTTGCCGGCGCAGACGCCGCTTGAGAATATCTTCGCGGCCGTCGCGAACGTGGTCGGTGTCGAGCGGTTGCAGATCTATGAGAACGACACGGACTCAATTGACAGTGACGGGATACCGAACCACTCAATCTGCGTCGTTGCGCAGGGCGGCAGCTCGGTCGCGATCTGCGAGGCGATTGCGGCGGTCAAGAACCCTGGGACCGGGACTTACGGCACGACCAGCGAGGTCGTGGTCGACCAGAACGGAGTCCCGAATACGATCCGTTACTATGTGCTCGCCGAGGTAGGGATCGTCGTCGCCATCACGGTCCAGCCACTGGCCGGCTGGGTGTCATCGACCGCAGCATTGATCCAGGCGAGCGTGGCCGCGTTCCTTGACGCGCTCGACATAGGAGTGACCGACTATCTCAACCGGCTGTGGGCACCGGCGAACCTGAGCGGCGATGCTGCGACGGGCGCCACAGGGCTTACCCAGGCGCAGCTAGACACATTGTCGGCCACCTACACGATCACGGTCCTTACGCAGGCAATTGGAGCCGGACCACAGGAGGCCGCAGACGTCGACATTGCATTCAATCAGGCGGCGTCGAGCACGACGGTCGGCGTCACAGTCCTGTAAATGTCCTACATAGAAAACTGGGACAGCGGGCAACCGAACGCTTTTTGGGATTCTGGGCTTCAGTGGGATGTTAACGTTGGACCGTCACCCGGCGACGTCCAGCCCTACTTGGACCTCATTACCTCGGAGCACATCGACCAGCCCGACTTCACGACCATGGTGGCCGCAGTCCTGCAGCCATTATGCGATTCTCAGGTCCTCGTGGCCGGCATCCCGTCGCTGTACGACATCGATCTCGCGGTGGGCTCGCAGGAGGATGCAGTCGGCGAATGGGTTGGGGTCACCCGTAACATATCTGTGCCGCTGACCGGCGTATTCTTTAGTTGGGCCACGCCGGGCCTCGGATGGAGCGAGGGCAACTGGATCGTGGACATAGACGCCACGGAGCTCGTGGTTTTGCCGGATGCTCAGTATCGTACTCTGCTCTATGCGCGGGTCGCGGCGAACCAATGGGACGGGACGATCCCGGGCGCCTACGAGGTCTGGGACACCCTGTTCGTTGGTACCGGCACTGGTATCCTGATCCAAGACTATGACGACATGCACATGGCGCAGGCGCTCACGGGGCCGGTACCGGATGCCGTGACTCTGGCGTTGTTTCAGGGCGGATATCTCGATCTGAAGCCTGCCGGGGTCCATATCGACAACTACTTCACGCCGCCCGAGCCGGGCGTCCCCTACTTCGGCTACGGCGTCGAAAACGCCAATATCGCCGGGTGGGGCGTCGGCTACTGGGGCGTGCAGCATGCGGGGAACTGACGCGATGACATTGCAGGTGTGGAAGAGCCGCGGGCGTTACCTCGTCGCGTGCGGTGCGTGCTCTAGTCGTGGACATCCGGCGCATCTCCCGGTTGCGAGGACGCTTGACCCTAAGAACGAAGCCGCGCGGAACGCCGTGCTCGCCCGGTCCAGGACGATGCGGACCGAGTTCGAGGCTGCGCTGAAAGCCGTGGTCCACAGGCAAAAGATCGGCCAGCTGTCGCGACAGGACGCGAGCGCGCGGGTCAGGAAGATGGCAGAGGACCACGCTGCAGTGCTCAGGCAGATGATCGACGAGACTCCGGGCGCCGAGGACGGCGTGAAGGCGACCGTCGAGAAGTGCCCGTGGTGCGGGGACAAGCCGCCGGAGCCCGTGGTGATTGAGGCGTTGCCGGACGACCAACACGAGCCGGCCTCGTGGCTCAATAGAGCGGGAGCGTAGGGAAACCATGGCTTTAGAAGTTGACTACGTCCCGTGGGCCACCGGCGCGGGTGCGAACGTCTACTCGCCGTCGGTCTACCAGGCGCTCGCGGATCTCGCGACTGGCGTCGAGCCGGGACTCGCGGACCCACAGCAAGCGAACACGACTTGGCGACTGGCGAGCATGATATCGGCGGCGGTCGCTAACTACATATCCAACACGCTCGGGATCAGCGTGCTCGACGATGGTAACTTGAGCGCCCTGGTCGCCAACCTGACGAGCGCCATATCGACAGGGTCGACCATCAAGCCGGGACGCATCGTCACGTCGAGCGCGACCCTGAACATGCTCTACACGGACTATGCGATCGGACTGCAGCGATCGGTCGGTGCCGCAGCACAGACGGTCAACCTGCCGACCACGAACCTCGCCGTCAATCAAGAGTTTAGGGTTGACGATCTGCAAGGTAACTTCCAGGCCGATCCGATCACGCTCGCGCCGCCTGCGGGGCACAACATCGCGGGGCTGGCGACGTGGCCGCTCAACGTCAATCGTGGCTCATGGATACCGCACTATTATGGATCATCCACGTGGGGGATAGCAAGATGCGCGTCGTGAGTTTCCGGGTGTCGACACTTTGGGGTTGTTTCGGGCGCGCTTAAAAAGCGCGCCCGTTTCGTTTTGTATGCGATCGAAGCTCTGAGATCCGAGCTGTGAGATCAAAGCTGTGAGATCCAGGCTCTGACGGCAGCTTTTACTTTTGCGGCGGAGCTGCGAACTGGGCGAAGGTTATGAAGTGTCCCGCCGGGTCTTTGATGCTGATCTCGGTCGCGCCGTAGAATGTGGTCCGCACCGGCATCACAATCGGCGCGCCTTTCACCGCGGCGATGGTCTGCTCGAGGTTCTCCACCTCCACGTAGAGAAATGTGGGGCCTTTGCGGGCCAGTTCGGCAATGACGCTGCCTTCCTTATCGGCGCTGGCATAGCTCTGATACATCAGTTCCACGTTGCCTTTTTGTAACATGACGAAGGCGAGTCCATCGCCTTCGGGCACTTCCGCCGTTCTCTCAAAACCCAGGCGCTCTACCCAGAAGCTGGCGCAGGGCTCCACTGCTTCCACAAAAAGTACAGGCGTGATTTTTTTCACATTCATGGTCCTTGTCCTTTCTTCCGCCTTCGTCTGCCCTGAAGGCAATGGCTGCAAGCAAGAGGATCGCCCGGCACAATGGCCGCTACTTTCGCGATTTCTACTTGCGCAATTTTCTTCTTGCCAGACCGCTGTAGTCTTATTTAGACTAGCAGACGATATCGCATACACATTCCGGTGTCAAGGAGGCTTTTATGGCAACCGCAGAACGAGGCCTGCGGGATTTGGTTTCCGTAGGGCCGGCGATCGCGCGCGATTTTGAGCTGCTGGGAGTCCGCAGCGTCGGGCAACTGGCGAAGCGCAATCCCGAGAAACTTTTTGAGCGGCTGTGCCGTGTGACCGGACAGGCCCAGGACATCTGCTGTCTTGACGTTTTTCGCGCTGCCGTAGCCCAGGCGCGAGATCCGCAGCTTCCAATCGAGCAGTGCCAGTGGTGGTATTGGAGCCGGCAACGCAAGGCGCGTGATGGCCGAAGTTAATAAGTCTGCCAAGAAGCCGGCCCTGACTACGCCGGACCTGGTTCTGCTGAGCCTTTTGGCAGAGCGGCCGCTGCACGGCTACCAGGCCAACCTGGAGCTTGAGCGGCGCCAGGTGCGCGACTGGGCGGGCATTTCGCGGCCGCAGATGTATTACTCGCTGGAGAAGCTGGCGGGGATGGGGCTGATCCGCGCGGCGAACAGCGACCATCCCTCAGCCGGCCCGGAACGAAGCGTCTTCACCACCACGGCCCGCGGACGTGCCGACCTGGCCGATGCGCTGGAGCGCGAGGCCTGGGCGACAGAGCGTGACCGGCCCTCATTTCTCACGTGGATGGCGCTGTCGTGGCAGGCGCGTCCTGGAGTGTTCGAGCAGCAACTGCGCCGCCGCGAACGGTTTCTGGAAAAGGAACTGGCGCGAGAGGAAGCTACGCTGCGTGCCGTTCGTGCCGAGGTCGGACACAAATCGCACGAAGCGGTCTGGATGCTCGGCCTGATCATCGCGCAATTTCGCACCGAATTACGCTGGCTGCGAAAGCTGTCGCGCGAAGCGGGGCGGCGCGCACCCGCCCGGCATCCGAGTTACGCCGGAGACAAGACGGAATAACCGCGGCAACGCGACGATGCGGTTCGCATACGCTTCGCGGTTGCGCTATGGTTGGAGTATGGCGTTCCCGCGTCCTAAAAAGAGGTCCTATTCCGAGGACGAGTTGTACGAATACGCCGTGGGTGCGCTGGCCCGCCGGATGCGGACTGTGGCCGAACTGAAGCGCCTGTTTCGAGCGCGGATTGAAAACGTTGAGTCGGAGTATGGGAAAACGCTGGTCGAGTTGGTGATTCGGCGGCTCAAAGACCGCGGCTATCTCAACGACTCGCACTATGCCGAGTATTTTTCGACCCTTCGGCGTGACAATCAGAAACTCGGGCGCATGCGCGTGATCACCGATCTGAAAATCAAGGGCGTGCACGGCGATGTAATTGAAAAAGCGGTAGAGGCCGCCTTCGAAGGCGTGAGCGATGAAAAACAGGCCCGCGAATACCTGCGCAAGAAGCGCCTGGTGAAACCCAAAGACCGGAAAGAAGCGGCGCGCATCTTCCGCCAACTGGCGCGGGGTGGCTTCGGCAGTAAGACGATCTTCGCCATTTTGAAGCGCTGGGACGTAGATGAGGAAATCCTGAGCGAACTCGAGGGCGAAGCTCCTAGGGAGTAATGATTTCTTTGCTCCCCGGCCGTCTCGGCGGAAGAACTCTTTGCCCTTCGCGGCACCGAGCACTTGGCAAGACCCTGTTCCTTGTTGCATACTTCAAGACCGTTTCCCAAAATAAACCGTTTCAGGAGGCATTATGAAGTTCCGTTTGAAGGTGATTCTCGCCGCAGTGCTGTTCAGCGCAGTACCTCTAGCCCTGGCTCAGGACGCGGCCACCGATGTGAAGAAGGGCGCCGACGCCACCGGTCACGCCACCAAGGTCGCCGCTAAAGATACGGCCAAAGGCACGGAGAAAGTTGCCAATACGGCCGGCCATGACACAAAAGTCGCGGCCAAAGACACCGGACACGCCACCAAGGTCGCAGCCAAAGATACAGCCAAGGGCACCGAGAAAGTCGCCGACACGGCTGGCCACGACACAAAAGTCGCAGCCAAAGACACCGCCAAGGGCACTGAGAAGGGCGTCAAGGCCACCGGCCACGGAATTAAGAAGGTCGTCGACCCCAAAACCGACGCGGATAAGAAGCCGCAGTAGCGGCTTTCCGCCCAAAAATCTTCGACCACAAAGGGCACAGAAAAATACGGAGGATCCAACGGTTGGGTTTCCTTCGTATTCGGCTG
The DNA here is from genome assembly GCA_963784085.1 of uncultured Acidobacteriaceae bacterium. Lineage (GTDB taxonomy): Bacteria > Acidobacteriota > Terriglobia > Terriglobales > Acidobacteriaceae > Sulfotelmatobacter. Next base: position 48,596 of record CAWAQH010000034.1, read on the forward strand.
TGCCCTCTGTCGTTATGTTTTTGAATGCTAGAATTACTGTTCATCGATCCCATGCTGACTGGCTCTGAAATTCGCCGCAAGTTTCTCGACTTCTTTGTGCAGAAGGGGCATCGAGAGGTGCATTCGTCGTCGCTGGTGCCGGCGAACGATCCGACTCTGCTGTTCACCAACGCGGGCATGAACCAGTTCAAGGACGTTTTTCTCGGCCTCGAGAAGCGCGACTACAACAGGGCCACAACTTCGCAGAAATGCGTGCGCGCCGGCGGCAAGCACAACGATCTGGAAAATGTCGGCTTCACCAACCGCCATCACACGTTCTTTGAGATGCTGGGAAATTTTTCCTTCGGCGATTACTTCAAGAAAGACGCCATCGCCTACGCCTGGGAGCTGATCACTTCGAAGGATTGGTATGGCATCGACAAAGACAAGCTCTACGTGACCATCTTCAACGGCGAAGGCGGCGTCCCGCGCGATGCTGAAGCCTACGACCTGTGGGCGGCTCAGGGCGTGCCCAAAGAACGAATCTTCGAGATGGGCGCTAAAAGACAATTTCTGGCAGATGGGCGACACCGGCCCCTGCGGCCCCTGCAGCGAGATTCACTACGACATGGGTGTCGCCGCGTCCGATCAGGGCCATGCCGATTGTGCGTTTACCTGCGATTGCGGCCGCTACGTCGAGATTTGGAATCTGGTGTTCATGCAGTTCGACCGCGACGCCAGCGGCAAGCTGAATCCGCTGCCCAAGCCGTCGATCGATACCGGCATGGGGCTGGAGCGCGTGGCGGCAGTGTTGCAAGGCGTGATTTCGAATTACGACACGGACCTGTTCACGCCGCTGATCAAAAGGGCAGCTGCCGAGCTGAACAGGTTGGCATATAGTTCGCGTGGAGACGGACGCATCTGGCTGTCCAGCCGAGCAAAGTATCGGCAGAGATGACGCACAAAGTCAGCACGCATCCTTGCGTGTGATCGCCGACCATTCGCGTGCCGCGACATTTCTGATTTCCGATGGGGTTGTTCCGTCGAATGAAGGCCGCGGCTATGTCCTCCGCAAGATCATCCGGCGCGCGATCACGCACGGAAGATGCTCGGCCAGGCAAAGCCGTTTCTGAATGAGATGGTCTTCGCAGTCACGATCACTGATGCAGGATGCTTATCCTGAATTAGATGCGATCATCAGATCGGATTGCAGCCATCGTTGCCAGGGAAGAGAACATTATGGTCATGTGCTCGGACTGAGCACTGCGAGATTGAATGACGAAATCACGAGCGGCCTTTGGACGTAGGTCAGATCTGAAGTTAGGAGAACGCGCTGATAGAACTGTCAATTGTTGACGGACCGCTGCCGTTGAACTTCCAGGCGATATCGCGTTCAGATTAATGACACTACGGTTTTCCTGCTCGACCTTCATGCACGATGCAGGCCTCTGGAGAGGTTTCACTATCGATCGCAGGCTATCGATCGCGCAATCGAGCAGAAAACGTCGCGTGCCCGCGCTTCCTGGAAAGGCGCAGCCAAACAAACGGCCAATCCCGCTTACCAGCAGCTTCCGAAATCCGAGTTTGAAGGCTATCGGCAGACCCGTTCCGACAACTGCGAAGTGCTGGCCATCATTCACAACGGCCAAGGCGCGCAGGAACTCAAACCCGGCGAAGAAGGCGAGATCATCCTCGACCACACGCCGTTCTACGCCGAATCCGGCGGACAGGTTGGCGACAAGGGATGGTTTTACAGCGACGATCACAACACCGTCATCGCCGAAGTGAAGGGATGCTACTCGCCGATCCAAGGCGTGCGGGCGCATCAGGTGATCGCTTTCGCACAAAACGCGAGAGCGCATCCGCGGTTGGCGACAAAGTGGACGCCGTGGTCAACACCGAAATCCGCGCAGTCGACCATGCGCAATCACACCGCCACGCATCTGCTTCAGGCCGGACTGCGCGAAGTGCTGGGCAAGCACGTGAAGCAGGCGGGATCGCTGGTCGCGCCCAATCATCTGCGCTTCGATTTCTCGCACTTCACCGCGGTGGAAGACGAAGAACTGCAGGACATCGAAGACATCATCAACAAGGAAGTTCTGCGCAACCAGATCGTCGAGATCATCACCGACGTGCCGATTGACGTGGCCATCACCGAGTATCACGCCATGGCGTTATTCGGCGAAAAGTACGGCGACAAGGTGCGCGTGGTGAAGATCGGCGATTTCTCGACCGAACTTTGCGGCGGCACGCACACCGGCGCTACCGGCGAGATTGGCCTGATCAAGATTCTGAAAGAAGGCAGCGTGTCGTCGGGCGTGCGGCGCGTCGAGGCGATCACCGGATGAGGGATCGCTCGGCACATTTCCGAAAAGATCACGAGTTGGAAAAGGTGGTGTCGGCGTTCGTTTCTCCCACTCTTTCGCACAAACCGCGCAAGAATGGGGCACCCTCTGCCGAGGAGGGTCACGCACATGCCGATGTGGATCCCACGCACGCGGAAACTACTTCTCCAGCCGAGGCGTTGAAGGCCGAACTCGAGAAGAAAGATGCCGAGATCAAGCGTCTGGTTCGCGAACTGGATTCGGCGCGGATGAAGTCCGCGTCGTCGAGCACCGCCAACATCAGCGATCAGATCAAAGATGTGAAGGGCGTGAAGGTGCTTGCGCATCGCGTCGACAACCTGGAGCGGGCGCAACTGCGCACGCTGGCTGATCAATTGCGCGAGAAGATTGGATCGGGCGTCGTCGTGCTTGGTTCGGCATCGAACGGCAACGTCTCGCTGATCGTTGGCGTCACCAAAGATCTCACCGGGAAGATTCAGGCCGGAAAAGTGATCGGCCCGGTGGCGCAGAAAGTCGGAGGCAAAGGCGGAGGCCGTCCCGATCTTGCCGAAGCGGGCGGGCAAGATGCCGCCGCGCTGGATGCCGCGCTCGACAGCGCTTACGCCGTAGTGGAGTCTTTACTGATATGAGCTCAAACGCCGCACCTCTCGACGAGCGCCTGCACTTCATCAAGCACAAAGGCCACCCCATCTTCGTAATCGACATCACGAACTGTTCGGCGAAGGAGATCTTGTTGCTGATCGAGTTGGTCCGCACCGATGTCGCGCGCCACGCCCCCGGATCGCTGCTCACCATGACCGACTTTACGGGAGCGGAAATCGACAAGCACGTGGCCACCCGAATCAAAGAAGTGCTCGTGCTCGACCGCCCTTACGTAAAGCGCTCCGCATGGGTGGGAACCGAGAGCCTGCCGGAAGTTTTTTACGAACACTTCAAGAACTTTTCGCAGCGCGACCTTCCTCATTTCAAGACCCGCGAGGAAGCCATGGACTGGCTGGTGCAGGATTAATTCCGGAGCGGGCATCGAGCCAGCCCCGGAAGCGGAAAGGTACCGATGGAAGACCGCATTCGGTTTATCGAGCACCAGGGCAAGCGGATCCTGCTGGTCGATGCATCACACTGCACGGCACGGGAGGTTGAAACACTGTCGCTGCTGGTCCCGTCCTATGTAGCGGAGGAAGTTCGGGCCTCCGTATTGCTGCTGGCTGATTTCACCGGCGCAGAGTTTGACCGCGCTGCCATCGACCAGCTAAAAGCGGGCGCCGTCTCCGACCGGCCGTATTTGAAGCGTTCCGCGTGGGTGGGAATTGATACCATGCCCCACGTTTTTTACGAGCACCTCAAGAATTTTACCCAGCGCGAACTTGTGAGCTTCAAGACGCGCGAGGAAGCGCTGGCCTGGCTGGTTAAGGACGAGAATTAACCGAGGTTGTAACGCGGGTGAAAAGCAATTCTGCGCTTCCTATCCCCTTCCCTTCTGGAACGGGATGCAGCCGGACAGATCAGTGCTGGATCCAACCTTCAACTTCTCCACCTCAGCGTAACCGGTCCCGCCATCGGATGCTTCATCTCACCGCCGGTGCGCTTCGCCTCCAGGTGCGCAGCCTTCAGTTGGAAATACCATTTCGCGGGACGGTCGGCGTCGTCGATCAGCATGAGATGCGGATTGTGTTTCAGACCTTCGGCTTGCAGTTCCATGGTGCGGCGGTCCTGCTCCACAAATTTGGCAAAGACGAATTTCAGCAAGTCGGGACCGAACGGCACCCAGCGAAACAGGTTCCAGGCGGCAACTACGTCGATGCGGCACTGATTGCGCGTAATTGGGGTAACCGTGGTGAGCGACGAAAACCAGTACTTCCCTGCTCGGATAACTTCACGGCGCAGGTTGGGCAGAACGAAATCGATCGTAGTCGTGATGGAGTCGGCGTCGGCATAGAAGCGCAGAAGCTTGTAGGGCGCGGAGTTTGAGCTGGGCATGTGCGCGCTCATACGGAAGCCGTTCGGAATCGGCTCAAAGTTTTTCTTCTTCTCATGAATGCTGTGGCGACCGCGCCACCACCACGCCTGATGCACGAACGGTCCGTGGGCCGGGTCCATCAGACCGATGATGCCGTGATCGATGCTCACTGGCATGTCGGCGGTGAGATAGGCGAGTTTGTATTTGCCGGTGAACTTTTCGATCTGTGGGGCCGCGCCGGGAGCTTCGGGACGCGCGTCGCCACGCGAGTTGTCGGGAATGTAGACCCAGATGAAACCGTCCTGCTCTTCGCAGGGATAGCTGCTGGCGTAGATGCGATCGACTTTCAAGTTCTGGTCGGCGGTGAGCGATGGAATCGACTGGCACTGGCCGTTGTGGGCGTTAAATGTCCAGCCATGATAGGAGCATTCCACATTTTCACCGTCGAACTTGCCGCAGTTCAGGGGCATGCCGCGATGAGGGCAGGCGTCGCGCAAGGCAAAAGGCCGTCCCATGCGGTCGCGGCCGACGGCCAGGGGGAGCTCGAGCAGCGTGGCGGTGTGCAGTTGATTACGCTGTATGCGATCAGCGGGCAAGGCGCGATACCAGAAGCCGGTGAGCATCAGCGAATCGGGCGCCTGGCGTTGAGGAGAATCGAGTTCGGGCATGTTAGGAACTGGCAAATGCTGTTTTTGGATTGCCAATTGAAAAACCTATGCTAGCATTCGCAGGACATTTTCAGTGCGTACGAATTTCGCCGAGGGACCTCAATGGAATTCATCGGTCATTTTCGCAGACTTACGCCGGTGCAACGCAATACCTTCATTGCCTGCTTTCTGGGCTGGTCGCTGGACGCATTCGATTTCTTCATTCTGAATTTGTGCCTCAGCGCCATCGCCACCCAATATCATGCGAAGGTCTCTGAGGTTGCGGAGGCGATTTTCTGGACGCTGGCGATGCGCCCAGTCGGCGCGTTTCTGTTCGGGATGATGGCCGACCGGTTTGGCCGGCGGCGCACGCTGATGGTCGATATCATCGCGTACTCTGTGTTTGAACTGGCTTCGGCTCTTGCGCCTTCGCTGAGAGTCCTGATCATCACACGGGCGCTGTTTGGAATCGCCATGGGGGGAGAATGGGGCGTGGGCGCGGCCTTGACATTCGAGACGCTGCCGGCGAAGGGACGCGGCTTTTTCTCCGGATTGCTCCAGGAGGGCTACGCGGTCGGTTTTCTGATGGCGTCTTTGGTCTACGGGACCTTATTCCGCTTCGTAGGCTGGCGCGGAATGTTTGTGATCGGAGCGCTGCCGGCATTTTTAGTGATCTACATTCGGACAAAAGTGGATGAGTCTCCGGCCTGGGTGCAAGGACGAGTGGCGAAAAAAACGGAGAGCCGCTGGGGTAAGGACATCCTCACGTATCTGGGCCCGTTCGCCTTCCTGGTGGTGCTGATGTTTGCCTTTAATTCCTTTAGCCACGGGAGTCAGGATCTATATCCGACGTTTCTGACCAAGGACCACAAGTTCACATCGCAGACGGTTGCGTTCATCGCGGTGATCGCGAACATTGGCGCGCTTTTGGGCGGAATTCTTTTCGGGACCTGGTCGGAAAAGATCGGCCGCAGGAAGGCCATTGTGATTGCCGCGCTGTTGTCGATTCCGATCATTCCGCTGTGGGCATACTCACACACCGTGCCCATGCTGGCGCTGGGCGGCTTTCTAATGCAATTCATGGTGCAAGGAGCGTGGGGTGTGATTCCGGCACACTTGAATGAGCTTTCGCCGCCTGCCGTGCGGGGAACGTTTCCGGGTTTTGCCTATCAACTGGGAAATCTTCTCTCCTCGCGCAACCAGGTATTGCAGGCCAGGTTCGCCGAGCAACGCTATGGTGGAGTATTCGCGCCCGTACTGGCCTGGACTCTTCTGATCGTTGCGGGCCTGGTTGCCGTGGTCACCGGAATCGGCAGCGAGCGGCGGGGCGCGGACCTGTCGAACACCGGCTAACGGACCAGGTTAACGGACCAAGGTTAACCAACCCAGATTAACCAACCCAGGTTTGCGAGATGGACAATATGCAAGTTTTGGCACACGCCACGTTCGTGCCACCTCGGAAGCATTGTCTTGTGGAGATTCCTGTGTTACGTTAGGTGAAATTTCACGCCTTCGTAAATATACTTTTGGAATTTCTAACTTCTCGTTCTGCGCGAACGCGTGTGTGGGGCAGCGCCACTATGAAAGAGACCATGGATTCCGCTCCGGCCCGGCCGTCAGGGGACGAAGAGAATTTTGCCAATCGAAAGCTGATCCGTCCAGCGCTGTCGCGCGCGGATCACAATCATGGCAACCACAACTCCAACCACCCGCAGAATGCCGAGCGCAGGGAGCGGCACGACCGGCCCGAGCGCGGCTTTGATCGCGGGGAGCGTTCGGCAGGGTCGGGAGGCGGACGCAAGTCCGCTCCTCCGGAACAAACCAATGCCGAGAATTTTTACTATCAGAAGCAGATGCAGTCAAGAACACCGATGGTCATCGTTCTGCGCGACGGCGAGGAAGTGCACGGCATCATCGAGTGGTACGACAAGACCTGCATCAAGGTGAACCGCGATGACGGCCGGCCTAATCTAATGATTTACAAACCTGCCATTAAGTACATGTTTAAGCAAGACGAAGGATAGGACGGCAAGGAATTGAGCGATTAAGTGATCGGGTCATTGAGTGATTTAGTGTCGGATTCAGGAGTATTTCTCGTTCTTCAATCACCCTTTGACTTAATGACTCGATCACTCAATGGTTTACGCCGCTGATGCTCCCGTTTGACAATCTCTCTTATCTCCCATAGCATCAATCACTTGAGGGGTAATTCCAAAACCGCGCGCGGGGGTCGTTCGTGATCAAGCTCGATATCATCAACGAAGTGGTGGCCAGAACCGGCATCACCAAGACCAAGGCTGAGTTGGCAGTGGAAACCGTCTTCGAGAGCATGAAGAATTCCCTGGCCCATGGCAATCGCATTGAGCTGCGCGGATTTGGCGTGTTCAACGTGCGCCCGCGCAAGACCGGTATCGGCCGCAATCCGCGCACCGGAGCCGAAGTGTCCATTCCTCCCGGCAAGGCCGTGCGCTTCAAGCCTGGGAAGGAATTGCAGTCGATTGATTGAAGGGCAGTACCTGGTACCTGGTATTAGGAAGATCCGTTCAGCCGCCGCCGGGCACATTCTCCCGTCTTAATCTGATCGTTGATTTTTCCTAGCCCAGGTTCTCGCCTGCGCCTTGTTGTCTCCAGGTACCGGGTACCAGGTACTCCTTCTCGTAGTAGCATCTAAGAGAAAGCCTCGAACCAATCGCGGCCAGGAATTGCATGTCGGAATCGACTCCTCCTATCGCTTCTTCGACCATCGAATATATGCGGCCGATGCCGGTGTATGAGGCACGCCGCCCGCGGCAACGATATTGGCTGCATGCGTCATTGCTGCTGCTGACATGCTTCAGCACACTGGTGGTTGGAGCACACATGCAGCACAACTTCGATCATGGCCGTCCCGCATTCTTGCTCGATGACGGTTCCGGGCTGTTTCACCTACCCTGGGCGCTGGCGCACCCGGCCCGGCTCTTGTTGGGGATTCCATTCGCGGGCACGCTCATGCTGATCCTGCTGGCGCACGAGATGGGTCATTACCTCATGTGCCAGCGCTATGGTATTTCGGCCACACTGCCATTTTTCATTCCCGCGCCCACATTGATCGGAACCTTCGGGGCCTTCATTCGAATCCATTCGCCCATTCGATCGCGCACCGCGCTGTTCGACATCGGAATTGCGGGACCGATCGCGGGGTTCGTGGTGGCCGTAGGCGTGCTGGCCGTGTCACTGGGCTTGTCCAAACCCATCCCGGTTGGCGCTCCCCTCGCCGATCTGGAGCTTGGGTTTCCCTTGATCTTCGACTACATGCACCGCCTGCTGGCCATTCTGGGCCAGGGCGGCCCGGCCGCGCTGCCTCTGGATCGCGTGCTGCTGCACCCGGCAGCGATTGCGGCATGGGTTGGCATGTTCGCCACTTCGCTGAACCTGCTGCCTGGCGGGCAACTGGATGGCGGCCACATTGTTTTTTCTATCGCTCCGCGGGCGCATCGCTGGATCTCATGGGTCACGTCGATCGCGCTGCTGTTCATGGCCTACTATCTCAGCTACGTCTGGCTGATGTGGGCAATCCTGCTGCGGTTGAGCAGCCTGCGCCATCCTCAGGTCGCAGAGTGGCCGAAGGTTTCGGGGATTCGCAACTTGCTGGCAGGCGGTGCGGTTCTGATGTTAGTGCTCACGCTCGCGCCGGCGCCGTTCCTGCATTTTTCTCTGCGGGAGGTCTTGCCGGAAGTTTGGCGCGCCATTCACGGGCGCTAGACGCCGCCGCGCTCGCGTGCGAGCCCGCGCGAACATTGGTTCACATCAGCCATAGCGCGTCCACATCCACAATCACCTGCGTGCGCGGAATCTTGTGCGCCGCCGCATAGGCCAGCATGGCGCGCAGCGTGGCGTTCAGCTTTTCACGGCTCGGGCTTTTCAGAACGAAATGATAACGGTAGTCGCGCTTCAACCGCAGGATCGGCGCGGCGGCCGGACCAAGCACTCTGACGCCCTCATGGCGGTTCTGTTCAAACCATCTGCCCAGCGCGCCCGACCACTGCAGCGCCTCATCCAGCTTGGGGCTGCGGATTAGAACGTTCGCCAGCGCGGAGTAGGGGGGATAGTGCATCCAGCTGCGGAAGCGTAATTCCTTTTCGTAGAATCCGACAAAGTCATGCCGGGCTGCGTACTGCACGGCATAGTGATCCTGAAAATAAGTCTGCAGAATAACCTTGCCGGGAGTTTGGCCGCGTCCCGCCCGGCCGGCAACTTGCGTGAGCAACTGGAAGGTGCGCTCGGCGGCGCGGAAATCGGGCAGTCCGAGCGCGCTATCGGCGCCCACCACGCCAACCAGCGTGACGCCATGAATGTCGTGGCCCTTGGCGATCATCTGGGTACCGACGAGCAAGTCAAGCTCGCCTTCGCTGAGCGCGTTCAACGTGCGTTCGAAATCCTCGTGCCCGCGAACCGTGTCGCGATCGAGGCGCGCGATGCGGGCCTGCGGAAACATGCCGTGCAGCCACTCCTCCAGCTTCTCCGAGCCGGTACCGAGAAAATATACGTACTCGCTGCCGCACTCGGCGCAGACCGTGGGAACGGGGGCGACAAATCCGCAGTAGTGACACACCATCTTGTGCTCGCGCTTGTGGTGGGTCATGGAAATCGCGCAGTTGCGGCACTGCAGAGTCTTGCCGCAGGTGCGGCACAGCACCACCGGAGAATATCCGCGCCGATTGAGCAACACCATGACTTGCTGTTTGCGCTCGAGGCGGTCTTTGATCTCGGCTGCGAGTTTGCGCGAGATGACCTGCTCCTGGCCGGTTTCCTGAAACTCCTGCCGCATGTCGATGATTTCGACTTCGGGCAGCGCCCGCTGCTCGACGCGATCCGGCAGTTCGACGAGCCTGTACTTATTTTTCTTCGCGTTGAAATACGATTCCAGCGAGGGAGTAGCAGAGCCCAGAACCACTGTGGCATTGGCCATTTTGGCCCGCATCACGGCGATGTCGCGGGCGTGATAGCGCGGCGTTTCCTCCTGCTTGTAGGAGGAGTCGTGCTCCTCGTCGACGATAATCAGCGCCAGATCGGCGACCGGCGCAAACACGGCGGAGCGAGTGCCAACGACCATGCGGGCGCCGCCATTTTTGATGCGGTGCCACTGCTGCGCGCGTTCCTTATCGGAGAGCGCCGAGTGGAGAATGGCAACTTCCTCACCGAATATCTGATGCAGATCGGCGGCCACTGCGGGCGTAAGGCCAATTTCCGGAACGAGCAGGATCGCGGAGCGGCCCTCCTCCAGTACCGCGCGCATGCCCGCCAGATAGACCGCAGTCTTGCCGGAGCCGGTTACGCCGTGCAGGAGAATGCCGGAAAACTTTCGCGCTTTCACAGCCTCACACAGGAGAGCAAGCGCTGCCTGTTGTGCTGAATTAAACTCGAACGTGAATAGCGATGGCCGCGCCTTGCCCCGCGAGACGGCAAAGGGCGCGATTTCTTCGAGGATGTCGACAAGGCCGCGCTTCACCAGCGTACTGAGCGTGCTTCGCGGCACTTCGAGAGATTGTAGCGTCTCGACGGCAACTCGTCCTCCGGAGGCAGCGAGTGTCTCGACCAGCCGCCGCTGGTTTTCGTTCAGTTTCCCCTCGACCGATTTGAGCTGCGCGATCCTCACCGTACGGGTGGCGTCGCGGACGTTCGACACATCTTCGCGGACGAGCCATTTCTTCTTCACCATCCCGCTCAGGATTAATTTCGAGACGCGCGTAGAAGAGCGTAACGCTTCTTCGCGAACGATGGCTCTCTCCGGGGCGAGAACTTCGTTTCCAGTCGGCTCTAACCGCACATCAGGACTCAATTCCATTTCCTGTGCGGAGTTGGCCAGGTAATCCAACACGCGGACTTCCGCAGCCTGCTCTTCCGGAGTGTGGCGCGAGCGCGCCGACGAGCCCGATGTTCCAGCCAGATGCAGCGCCATCCGGCCTTGTTTTGTGATCTGGTAAGCGATGGCGCGTTTGAACTCCGCATTCAGCGGCAGCATGGCGCGGAAAACCTCGCCGATCGGGGCGAGATAGTAGTCGGCAATCCAACGCCCGAGGCGAAGCAGTTCCTCCTCCATTACGGGCGAAGTGTCGAGCACGCTAAGAATGGTTTTAGTTTTGACGGGCGGTGTGCGGTCGTGCAGGTCAACCACAATGCCGGTCAACCTCTGCTGGCGAAACGGCACCAGCACGCGGCCGCCGACCACGGGCGCGGCCTCGGCGGGGACACGGTAGGTAAAAACCATGTCGAGCGGCACGGGCAGAGCAACGTCGCAGAACTCGGGCATGGGATGACTGCTTATGAAGCGCTAGTCGGCCGTTTTCTTCGGAGGCTCGACCCCGAGGTACTTCATCACCATCTGCAGATCTTTCCATGCTTCGCCCTTTTGCCGTGGATCGCGCAGCAAGTAGGCGGGATGGTAGGTCACAGCAAGACGCGCACCGGGCCATGAAGCGTCGCTGCCCGCGGGCTTGAAGTCGTAGAATCGCCCGCGCAACTCGCCCAGCGATGAATTCATCGCCAGCAGATTCTTGGCCGCAGTCGCGCCCAGCGCCACCACGACTTTCGGCTTGATGGTGGCAATCTGCCGCATAAGAAATGGCGAGCAAGTTTCGCACTCATCCGGCTCGGGTGTGCGATTGCCCGGAGGGCGGCATTTGACTACGTTTGCGATGTAAACATCCTCGCGCCGCAAACCCATCGCCTTGATCATGTTGTTGAGCAACTGGCCGGCACGGCCGACAAAGGGCTCTCCCTGGGCATCTTCGTCGGCGCCGGGGCCTTCGCCCACGAACATCAATTCGGCGCGGGGATCCCCGACTCCGAAGACAAGATTGGTGCGGCCTTTGTGAAGCTTGCACCGGGTGCAATCGCCGAGATCTTCGCGGATCAATTTCAGCGCGACGAGAGGATCAGCCACTCCATATTCCGGTCTAGGAGCAATGATTTCCGGAACATTATCTTCGACAGCTACAAGGGAGGCAGCAGCGGATTTTTTGAGAGACATTTCCTCTCGCATTTCTGACGGGTGCGGAAATGAAGACGTTGAAGAGACCAGTGCCGGCGCGAGTGCATCCGCATCCAATTGGAGTTTCAGCGGTGGAGCAGGCCCGCGCTGGTAGAAATCGTAGATGCCCAACTCGCGGCAGTAGCGGACTTGTTCGGCGAGAGCGCGCCGCAATTCCGGATCCAGTGTTTCCAACGATTCCTCACTTTTCCACATCGAAATAAATTTTTGTGGTCGCGCGATACTGCACATTCTTCCCATTCATCTGCATATCGAGTGATTCGACGTGCGCCCACTTGATGCCGCGCACAGTCTTGCCCGCCTCGGCCACCGCGGCTTCGGCAGCCTTGGCAAAACTGCTCTTGAAAGTTCCGATCACTTCGATCACTTTCTGCGTCATCGTTGGCTCCTTAAAGAGGTTTGGAGAATTGTACGATACGCAGAACAATCGTGCAGGGATGGCGTCCGGGGATATTCGTATCTGTATCTCTAGCGACGCTGGAGACGGGCTTGGGCTTTGATCGGCGATTTGCGGCGCTGGCGCAACCTCACGACCTGGTCGAGAACGCGTTGGGCCACTTCCCACTTCGTGGTCTCGGGCACTTCGACAATGTCATCGGGAGTGATGATGGTTACCTCATTGCGATCGGAATCGAAGCCGACGCCTTCGCGCGAAACGTCGTTGACCACGATAGCATCCAGTTGCTTGGCCGCGAGCTTCTGGCGAGCATTTTCGAGGACATTCTGGGTCTCGGCCGCGAAGCCGATCACAATCTGCGACTGCTTGTGCCGGGAGATTTCTTTGAGGATGTCCGCCGTGGGCTCGAGTTCAAGCGTAAGCGGACCTTTCCGTTTTATCTTCTGCGGCGAGACCGACTTGGCGCGATAGTCAGAGACGGCGGCGGTCTTGATGACGATCGTAGCCTGGGGGAGAAGATTGAGCACCGCATCACGCATCTGCTCGGCCGATTCCACGCGGGTGAGTTCAGCCCCTCCCGGCGGAGTCAGAGAAGTGGGTCCGCTAACCAGCAGCACTTGCGCGCCACGGCGCAGCGCGGCTTCCGCCATGGCATAACCCATTTTCCCGCTGGAGCGGTTGGTGAGGTAGCGCGCCGGGTCGATCTTCTCGCGCGTGGGCCCGGCAGTGATCAGAACGGTTTCACCGGCAAGGTCCTGCGATGCTCCCAGCGCTTCCAGCAGGGCGGCGACTACGGCTTCATTCTCGGCGAGCCGGCCGCTGCCGGTCATGCCGCAGGCCAGATATCCCGAGCCTGGTTCGACGATCCTCACCCCGCGCTGGCGGAGAATTTCCAGATTCGCCTGTGTGGCAGCATGATTCCACATGTTGACATTCATGGCTGGGGCAACCACGACCGGCGCAGTGGTCGCGAGGTACAGGGTAGTGAGAAAGTCGCTGGCGATTCCCTGGGCGAACTGCGCGAGAATGTCTGCGGTGGCAGGAGCCACCAACAGCGCGTCGATCGATTGCGCAACCGCAATGTGCTCGATGGCAGAGTCGATGTTGGCGGAGCCGATGTTGGCGCCGTGCTCGTCGCCGGGCGCGAACATTCCGGTAATCACTTTCTCGCCGGAAAGGGCCGCAAAGGTGAGGGGACGAACAAACTCCTGGGCCGCGCGGGTCATGATGACTTGCACGTGAAGGCCGCGGTCCTGCAGCAGGCGCACGATCTCCGCTGCCTTATAGGCCGCGATTCCGCCCGTCACTCCGAGAGCGACTTTCATTGTGTTTCACAGCGCCGGAAAGCGCGAGTCAATCCGGCGGTCATGGCCTGCCCGAGGACATGCCCCTATTCGAACCTTACGCGTCGTGGCCCATTACCTGGTCCAGGGCATCGGCAGCCTGTTCGGCGGCGCTGCGGGTTTCAGGAATTTCCCACTTGACCTTGCCCGCGCGGATTTCGTCCTGCGCGATGCGGCAGGGTTTGCGCGAGTTGGTTTGCACAACCGGCGGCGCTCCAGATTGCAGTTGCCGAGCACGCCGGGCGGCGACCAGGATGTAGCGATAGTTGCTGTCGAAGCCTTCGATCAATTTCATGGAATGTCTCCCCCGAATACCATGTAATTTATGGATTGCCGAAAAATGGTCCGCTTCGTTCTTGGGCCCGCTACGTCAAAGGCTTCTATTACTATTTTCCCACGAAAACCGGGATTGCGGGGAGGGTGCGGGCTGCAAATACCAGTTACCGAGGTTTACCCCGCCCCTGAAGGGTTTGGGCGAAACGACTCCAGAATCGATCGTAGCCGCTGACGCATGTTATCCAATCGGCAAGTATCCGCGCACTTCACGATTTTCGCTTCCCTGTCCGAGAGCGTCTGACCCGAGCGGAGAAAGCGTTCGGCAAACACGATCGCTTCCAGCATCTCAATCGATTCCGGCAAGAGGTCATTGACCAGAATGTAGTTGTAGCGATCATAGTTTCGGATCTCCTGACTTGCAGTAACCAGGCGCCGCTGGATGACCTCCTCGCGATCTTCGCTGCGTTTGCGCAGGCGTTGCTCGAGCGTTTGCCGGTTCGGAGGCAGAACAAAGATGCTGGTGGCTCCAGGGAGTTTTTGTTGGATCTGCGCCGCGCCCTGCACGTCAATATCGAGCAGGAGGTCGTGACCGTTTTGTCCGGCCTCGCGCAAGAAGCGCCGCGCGGTTCCGTAGTAATTGCCAAAGACCTCCGCATGTTCGAGAAATTCGTCGTCTTGAATCATCTTCTCGAATTCCGGACGGGAGACGAAATAATACTGCTTGCCATCGATTTCGCTACCGCGCGGGGATCGTGTGGTGTAGGAAATGGAGAAATCCAAATCGCACACCGACTTCAGCAGTTCGTTGACCAGCGTGGACTTGCCGGAACCGGAGGGCGCCGAAATGATGTAGACGAGGGGCACGTGGGCCAAAGAAGTCATTCCAGGTTCTGCACCTGTTCGCGCGATTTTTCGATCTCCGCTTTCATGGCTAGTCCCGCTTCAGTGATTTTCAGCGCGTCACCGGCCAGGCCTGACGTTTTTGAGAGCAGGGTGTTGGCCTCGCGGTTCATCTCTTGCAGCAGAAAGTCCAGTTTTTTACCAACCTCGGCGTGTTCATCGAGCAGGCCGAGGAAATGCTGCACGTGATTTTCCAGGCGAACGATTTCTTCCTGAATATCACTTCTATCGACCAGAAGGGCAGCCTCCTGCAGCACCCGGTCGCGGTCGGCGGTCGAGCCCAGCAATTCCTGCAAGCGCGTCTGCAGGCGCTCCTGGTATCCCTGCAATGCCGTGCGGCGGTGGAGTTGCACGGTCTTTACAGCCTCACGCAGGTGCGCCATACGCTGGCGAAGTTCCACTTCGATGCTGCGGCCTTCCTGCTCACGCATCTGGTTCAGTTGGGAGAGCGCCTCGCTCACTCTGGCCATCACGGCCGCTTCGATGGCGGCCACGTCGGGATTACTCGAGGAATCGAGCGCTCCCGGAATGCGCAGAATTACGTTGAGATCGGGTTCGGCGGGGATGGCGAACTCGCCCGCAGCCGCACGGAACGCCGCGATGTATGCGCTTACCAGCGGACGATTCAAGGCGAGGCTTTCACCGCTGCTGCGTTCCAGACTGAGCGTGACTTCCACGTGTCCGCGGGCAATTTTCTCTTTGAGCAGGCGGCGCAGTTGCATTTCGAGCGCGTCCGAACCGGAGGGCAAACGAAAATGCAGATCGAGGAAGCGGTGGTTCACCGATTTCAGCGCGAGCGAGAAGGCGAGGAGGCCATTGCCCTGTGCCGGCGACGAAGCCAACCCCGTTGGCGGCGGACTGTCCGCGCTATCGGCATCGAGTTCGCCTTTCACCTGCGCAAATCCCGTCATGGAACGAAGTGGCATAAATGATTTTCGATGGTTATAGTTCGATTGTAGTCATTAACTGGGTTGCGCCGGCTCCAGTTTCTGCTCGAAGTCGGCGAACTGCAACTCGTGCAACCGGCGGTAGGTTCCCAATCTCGACATCAGCTCCTCATGCGCGCCAATGTCGGCGATGGCGCCATTTTCGATCACCACAAT
The DNA here is from genome assembly GCA_963784085.1 of uncultured Acidobacteriaceae bacterium. Lineage (GTDB taxonomy): Bacteria > Acidobacteriota > Terriglobia > Terriglobales > Acidobacteriaceae > Sulfotelmatobacter. The sequence goes on from CAWAQH010000034.1 coordinate 64,573, forward strand.
GCGGTCGGCGCGGCGGACGGTCGAAAGCCGGTGAGCAATCACGAACACGGTGCGCCCGTTCATCAGATTGTGCAGGGCGGATTGCACCAGCGCCTCCGATTCGCTGTCGAGCGCCGAAGTGGCCTCGTCCAGAATAAGAATCGGCGCATTCTTCAGAATTGCGCGCGCGATGGCAATGCGTTGGCGCTCTCCTCCGGAAAGGCGCACGCCCCGTTCCCCGATCACTTCATCGTAGCCCGCCGGAAGCGCTTTAATGAAATCGTGCGCCAGGGCGGCGCGAGCGGCAGCTTCCACTTCCTTCAGCGGCACATTGGGCTGTCCATAGGCGATGTTATTGCGAACCGTGTCATTAAAGAGAACGGTTTCCTGGGTCACGATTCCCACTTGTTCCCGCAGCGAGGCCAGGGTCACATCGCGAACGTCGAAGCCGTCGATGAGCAGCCGTCCTTGCGTCGTATCGAAGAAGCGCGGAATCAGGTGAACCAGCGTGCTCTTGCCCGAACCGCTCGACCCCACAATCGCAACCACTTCTCCGCGGCGAACTTCGAGATTGATATCGTGCAGCACTCCGCGAGCTTCTTCGCCCTCCGCTTCACTGCGATAGCTAAAGCTCACGTTTTCGAACTGGACGCTTTTCGAGAATGCGGGCAACTTCCTGGCATGCGGCTTTTCGCGGACATCGTCCTGAATGTCCATGAACCTGAAAATTTCGCTGGATGCCCCCAGGGCCTGCTGGAAATTGTTATTAAACAGGGCAAACTTGCGGACCGGATTGTAGAGGCTGAAGGTCGCCGTGATGAAGGCGATAAAAACGCTTGGAGTCATTACCCCGTGTTTGACCTGCTCCCGCCCCAGGTTCAGCAGAATAGCGATTCCGGTGACACCAAAAATATCCATCAGCGGCGAACTGATTGCATTTGCGGCAACGGAGCGCAGGTTCGCGCGGAACAGCCTGCGGGCAGCCCCGCGAAAACGCGAGATTTCCCATTTTTCGCTGTTAAAGGCCTTCACAATGCGGTTGCCGGTAATCGTCTCGTGCAGAATGTTCTGGATTTCCGCCAGCTTATCCTGCCCGTGCCGCGTTGTGCTCCGCACTCGAGAGCCGACTTTGCGCGACGAGTAAATGATCACGGGAACGAACAGCAGCAGCACCCAGGCGAGGTTCCCACCCAGAACCACGACTACCGCGGCAACGGCGAGAAATGTGAAAAACTGCTGCAGCAATTCCGCCAGCACCGTGGACATGGCGTACTGAACGCGTTCGATGTCGTTGACAATCGCCGCGAGTAACGTGCCGGTAGTGTGTCTGGAAAAGAATGCCGCCGAGCGGCGCATGATCGCGTTGTAGAGGTCGTCGCGCAGGTCCGTGATCATTCCGAATCCGGCGTGGTTTACGAGATACGTGCCGGTGTAATCGAAAACCCCCTTCAGGATGGTCGAGCCGATCAGGGCAACCGCAACCATGGTCCAGGCATTGGTGAACCGCGAAGGAACCAATTGCTGCAAATAAACCGGATGGTGAGTAATCGGAATGACAAAAAGCTGGATGTCTTTCGACCCGGTCGCGGGATTCAAGACCCGGTCAAAAATGGGGCGAATCAACAGGAACTTGAAGGCATCGAGCGCTCCCACCAGCGCCATGAGCACCACCGAAGCCAGAATCTGCCACCAGTAAGGCAACGCGTAGCGCACCAGTCGTGTCAGTTGGCGCATAGCGCTCCGCGAAGGCCGCAATAGCTTACCGACCGTGGCATAGACATGAGATGCAAGGGCTCTATTTTACTGCGGTTGGCGGTGGTTTGTCGTTGACTGCAGGGTGACGGTGACCGACCGCCACGACCGTGTCATGCCCGGAACTACTTCGGCATGTCCCGATGCACCACCCTCATCCTGTATCCGGCCTGGTGCAGGCCTTTGCCGACTTCCTCGGCAATCATGACCGAACGGTGCTGGCCGCCAGTGCAGCCGAAAGCGATCGTAAGGTAACTCTTGCCTTCGTGCACGTAGTGGGGCAGCAGATACACCAGCAGATCGGAGATGCGCGAGATGAACTCCTGCGTCTGGGGAAACGACCGAATGTATTTGGCGACGCGCGGATGCCGGCCAGTAAGCGGGCGGAATTCAGGCACGAAGTGGGGGTTGGGTAAGAAGCGGACATCGAAGACCAGATCGGCATCTTCGGGCACGCCGTGACGGAAGCCGAAACTCACGCTCGAAACGAGAATGCTCTTCTCCGTCGACTGCTCGCGGAATCGTTCGGTGATATGGGCGCGCAATTCGTGCACGTTGAATTTGGAGGTGTCGATGACGATGTCAGCCATGGCGCGAATGCTGGCCAGGTGTCGCCGTTCCGTTTTGAGCGCGGTGTTGACCGGTGCGTCGTTGCCCAGGGGATGAGGGCGGCGCGTCTCGCTGAAGCGCCGCAGCAGCACCGCATCGGATGCTTCGAGAAAGGCGACCTTGGTCGGGATCATACGCCGCACAGCCTTCAGAATCCCGGGCAACTTCCCGAGCTTGGAACCTTCGCGCACATCGACGACCAGAGCAGTGCGGCGAATCTCGGCGGATTGGAGCGCCATCTCGGCGAAGTTCGGGATCAGCTCGACGGGAAGGTTGTCAACGCAGTAATAGCCCAGATCCTCGAAAGCCTTGAGCACGGAGGCCTTGCCCGATCCGCTCATGCCCGTGATGACCACCAACTCCGGAGCGTGGGCATGGGCAACAACGTGTGCGCGTTTCGCTCTTGGCGGCGTCGCCGCGCGTTTTGCTGCCCCCGACGATTTTCGAGGCGTCATGCACTGGATAGTAGCATTGAACGCGGAACATTTTCCCAACTCTTGTTTCTGGTATGGCTGGGCAGGTAAGCTATCTCGCCATGAAGAAGTTTCACGAACTCACGGAACGCGAAGTGCTCGCGCTGGCCATCGCTCTGGAAGAAGAAGACGAGCGCGTCTATGCCGACTTCGCCGAAGGCTTGCGCCAGGATTATCCCGCGTCGGCGGCGATGTTTGAAGGCATGCGCGAGGAGGAGTCGGGACACCGCCGGCGACTCATCGAGCTTTTCCAGAAAAAGTTTGGGGAGCACATTCCGTTGATTCGGAGGCAGGATGTCCGCGGGTTCGTGGCGCGGCCGGCGCTTTGGCTTACGCGCCCCCTGCGTATCGAGGCCGTGCGCAAAGAAGCCAGCACCATGGAAGTGGAGACGCGGCGCTTCTATGAAAAGGCAGCGGCACGCACAAGAGACGCGAGCATGCGGCAATTGCTCGACGACCTGATCAACGAAGAACGCGAGCATGAAGAGCGCGCGCAGGAGTTGGACAAAGAGAAACTGCCGGCGAACGTGAAGGCCGACGAAGAGAAGGCGCAGCGCCGCCTTTTCGTGTTGCAGATTGTGCAACCGGGCCTGGCAGGACTGATGGATGGTTCCGTTTCCACGCTGGCTCCGGTTTTTGCCGCGGCATTCGCGACGGGAAAGACCCATGACGCGTTTCTGGTCGGCCTGGCCGCATCGGCAGGCGCAGGAATCAGCATGGGATTTGCCGAAGCGCTTTCCGACGACGGCAGTTTGACTGGCCGCGGGCATCCGTGGGTGCGCGGGCTGATCTGCGGCGCGATGACCGCTCTCGGCGGCATCGGCCACACGCTGCCATTTCTAGCGAATGACTTCCGGACAGCGCTTTGGGCCGCGGGCGCGGTGGTTCTGGTTGAACTGGGTGTAATCACCTGGATCCGCCACCGTTATATGGATAGCCCGTGGGTTTCCGCCGCACTCCAGGTTGGCTTGGGCGGGGTACTGGTGTTCATTACGGGCGTGCTGATTGGAAGCTCGTAAGGGGATCTCAGTCTCGCTTCCGTTGGCGCGCTAGTTTTACGGAGCTTGGATCAGCTCCATTTTGCCATCTCTCTTGCGGTGAAGGACCATGACCTTCCCTTTGGGGTCGCGAAAGACAAAGACGTCGCGATCGCGGAAGTGGGCTTCTTTAATGGCTTCTTCGAGGGTCATGGGGCGCATCGAAACAGCTTCGTCAGAGCGCACCAGGTGGACCTCAGTGGTCTTGGCCACGGCGGGATAGCGGTGCACGGCGACGGGGACGGCGGTTTTTTCCGTCAGCCCGACTTTCGTTTGCACGGCTTCCTGGTCGGCTTCCTGGCCAGCGGAGTGGCCGTTCCACTTTTTGACCTCTTCGCTCTTGCGGGCGGAGCGCTTCTTCGATTGCGATTTAGTCTTGTATTTCACTGCCTGCTTTTCGAGATGGTCGAGGGCTTCGCTGACGGCGATGCTCATGTCCTTGGCCTGGGCCAGGCCGACCAGCGGGCCATTACGCGGGCTGATGGTGATCTCGGCTTTGTGGCGGTGCTTTTCGACGGTAAGGATCACGTGGGTTTCAAATTTGTCGCCGAGGATCTTTCGGAGTTTGGCGATGCCGGTTTCTACTTCTTTGCGGATGGCGGGGGTTACTTCGTAGTGCCTGCCGGTGTATTCCACGTTCACTAGCGGCCCTCCTTGGTGTTGCTTCGCTGTTGGGCACTGCTTTTCTACGTCAGAAGTGATAGGTCAACATTCAGAAGTAAAGATCAAAACCTTAAACACCGGGAACGCGGAGGTCCACGGCGTAGGGCCCTGGTTCTTACTTCTGCATTCTGATTTTTTACTTCTGACTTTCTTCATTCCTTTACTCTGCGCTGGTGCGTACTCGGGATGCGCATGTCTTCCCTGTATTTCGCCACCGTGCGGCGCGTCACCTGGATGCCTTGCGACTGAAGAATTCTGGTGAGCTGCTCGTCGGTGAGCGGGCGGCTGGGATCTTCTTCGTCGATCAGTTTTTTGACCCGGCGCTTCAGGATCAGCAGACTGGTGTTGCCGCCCTCGGGGCCCTGCACGCTCTCACTGAAGAAATAACGCAATTCGAAAACGCCCTGCGGGGTGTGGGCATACTTGCTGGCCACGGCGCGGCTCACGGTGGAGGGGTGCACACCGATTTCTTCGGCGACCTCTTTGATCATCATGGGCTTCAGGTGATCGATGCCGAGTTCCAGAAAATCGTACTGGCGCGCGACGATGCAGTAGCAGACCTTGGTGATGGTCTGCTTGCGCTGCTCGATGTTCTTGATGAGCTGGATGGCGCTCTTGTAGCGCTCCTTCACGTAGTCGCGGGTATTCTTGTCGTTGGCGTCCCGGGTGAGGAGTTTCTTGTAGGCCGGGTTCAGGCGAAGCTGGGGCAGATCATCGTCGTTCATCAGCACGAGCCATTCGTCGCCGTGCTTGATGAAGGCAACGTCGGGCTCGATCAGGCGGGCCTGGACTTTGTTGTATTGCAGGCCGGGGCGTGGATCGAGGGTGCGGATGTAATCGATTGCCTGCTGCACGGCGTCGGCAGGACGGCCGATGGCTTTGGCGATCTCCTTGTTCTGTTTGCCCTGCAGGGCGCGCAGATGCTGGTCGACTACGGCGATGGCATCCTGCAGGACTTGCGCGGTGCCGTTACCGTTCATTTTGCCGTTGGCCTCGCCGGCTTTGTGCTCCCCGTTTTTGTGGTGCGCAAGCTGTTGCTGGTGATGGTTCAACTGGCGGAGCAGACATTCGCGGAGGCTGCGGCAGCCCACGCCCGGCGGATCGAGCTGCCGAATTACTTCGAGCGCCTCGTGAAGATCGGCGAGCGTGAAGTTGGCTTTGTAGACAGGGTGCGGAGCAGCGGCTTCAGGCGCGGGCGCGGGGGCAACTGCTGTGCCTTCCCCGGCACGAGCGGCGAAAGAGATATCGGCCGGCGATGTGACTGCAGCTGGAGCATCGGCCACCAGAGCATTGCTTAGAAGGGCATCGCGAGCGATGTAGGGGCTCAAAAAATCTGATGTGGTGGATGCAGCCGAGATCAGTTCGTCGATATTCTCGGGGGCCACACTCTCGACGGCTGCATTCTCGGGCGCGACAGCGGCGCTCAGGCCGGCGGGTTCGGACGTCCCGGCGGGCGTTGTCTCGAAGGCGGACGAGTCAGTCAAGGACGAGTCACCCAAGGACGAGTCGCTCAAGGGCTCTTCGTCGGCGCCCAGGCCCAGAGCGACCGCTTCGCTGACTATATTTCTGGCCGCGGCCTCGTCGGCCTCGGGCGTCGAAACCGGAGCTATGCCGAGCATCTCTTCGTCGCTGGCGATCAGGTAGCCGTCTTCGTTGAGATTGCCGATGATCTGCTCGGCCGCTTCGCGCACTTCGCGGCGCAGGCTCAGAGCGCCGAGTTGCCAGGCGAGGTGGTCCGTAAGGTTGGTCGGCTTCGAGAGGAAGTTTTCAAACGAGGGGCGCTCGATCTCTTCCATCTCTCCACGAGTGCGGTAGCCAGGATCGAGATAGTCCTGAAAGAACGATCCGAAATCGATCTCTTCGAACGGATCTTTCTTTTCGGCGACGATCGGAGCTTCTTCGGTGGAAGTCTTGGCGGCGCGGTCGCGATCTTCCTCCTTGCGGCCGACCTCATCGATCATGGGTACGGAATCTTCCAGTTCTTCCAGAACCGGGTTTTCGACCATCTCCGCATTGATCATGTCCTTGAGCTCAAGCTTGTTGAGCGCGAGGACGGAAACCATCTGCACCAGACCGGGGGTGAGGATCTGGCGCTGAGAAAGCTTGACGCTCAGTTTGTGTTGTAAGAGGACCATGTCTCAAAGTTTCAAGGTTTCAGAGTTTCAAGGTTTATTAGGCTCCAGACCCAGGCGTCGACCCGGAAACTCTGAAGCCTTGAAACTTTGAAACCTCACACTAATGAAAAGCTTTCCCCCAAATACACCCTTCTCACTTCCGGGTCGGTGGCCAGCTGTTCGGGCGGGCCATGGCGGAAGATTCTGCCGTCGTCGATGATGTAGGCGCGGTCGGTCACAGATAAAGTTTCGCGCACGTTGTGATCGGTGACCAAAACCCCGATGCCACTAGCCCGCAGGCTGCTGATGATTTTCTGCAGATCTAGCACGGCAATGGGGTCGATCCCGGAAAACGGTTCATCCAGCAAAATGAAAGTCGGGTTGATGCACAGGCAGCGGGCAATTTCCACGCGCCGGCGCTCTCCCCCGGACAGGGCATAACCGCGGTTGTGGCGGATATGCTCCAGCCCAAGCTCGTCGATGAATTTTTCCATCTTCTCGCGGCGCTCGTGCCAGGACATCGGCTGCGCTTCCAGCACCGCCAGGATGTTTTCCTCGACCGTAAGTTTGCGAAAAACCGAAGCTTCTTGAGGGAGATAGCTGATGCCATACTGCCGCGCCCGCAGGTACATGGGAACGTCAGTAATATCCTGACCGTCATACAGCACGCGGCCAGTGTCCGGGGGGATCAGGCCAACGATAGCGTAGAAAGTTGTGGTCTTGCCGGCGCCGTTGGGGCCGAGTAAACCTACGACCTCGCCCTGCTCGACGCGCAGGCTGACACCGTTTACGACGCGGCGGCCGCGGTATGACTTGCCAATTTCATCCGTGGCCAGGATTCGCATTAATCAGCCTGCATAAAGCATGCCCGTTTTCGGGCCCCTTGCAACTATCGTGCCACTCGTGTTTGTGTTACCACAGGAGTACTTGCTTCGCCTTCTACGAGCACCCTATCATCGGCCCTGAAGAAAGTCAACGAAACCCCGGTAATCTTGCCACGTTCGGCATCAAAAATGCTAGGCGGCCCTCCGGTGAGCACGAATTTGTCGTCCGAAGCGGTATAAAGCAGGTGCTGGCCCAGGGCCCGGCGGGTCGGCTGGACGATGACTACATTGTCCTGTGCGATCAGATGATCGAGCCGTCCAGGTCCGGCAAGTGATTGATTGCCGGAGGTTTGTCTGCGAGGCAGGAGGTAGGCATCCATAGTGCTCGAAGTCGCTGTGAAGCCGGTGCCCTTGGCCGTTACGCCTCCCTCGTAGTGGGCCTTGCGCTCGTCGTCGGCATAGGTCAGGCGTGGCGCGCGAATGGCGACAGGACTGCTATCGGCCGGTTTTTCCTCAGCTTTTCCGCCTGTTTGGTGATTTTTTTGGTCTTGAGGGGCGGGCGGCCGCAAACTGTCGGGCTGAGACAGTTTCTGTTGCACCAGCACCGTCAGAACCGGCTGCGCCGGAGTCCCCTGCGCCACCAGAAAACGTCGATCGCGGTCGAACTGGATCGAGGGCGCCTCCACAATATTTGCGTCCTGCCACAAGCGCGCATTGCCCTGGTATAAAGCGACCGAAGGAGAATTGTGCGCCGTCATGGTGGCTGAGGTCACATGAATCGGCGAAGAGGACGCCAGCAGCGCGCCGTTCGGCTGCTCTTTGAGTTCGCTGTAGGTGCTCTTGACGTTGCCGTCGGCAAAGGCATCGTCGGTGGCGCGGTTGATGCGGATGACGCGCGCGGTCGTGACCATGCCGCCATCGGAGACGCGCGGCCTGCCGGTAAGCACCAGCATGTGGTCGCCGGGAGTGTAACGAGCTTTATCGGCCCACGCCTGGGTGCGTTTGTCAGGCGGCAGGCCATCGTTGTAAACCACAGTTCCCTGCTGGACGAGCGTCCCAATCCCTCCCTCGGCGAGGAACGCTGCATCGACAGTCTCGCTTGTGCTCACACGGTCTGGGACGCCCTGGGTGCTATTAACGATCTTCGCATCGGGCGCTCCGTGCATGGAAGTTAATCGGCTCCGGCCATCGGTGGTGCGGGCAAACCTGGCGTCAAAGCGGCCGGCCGTGACTATGGTTTTCTGGCCGGCATCTTTTGCATTGGCCACGGTTGCGGTCTGCGATGGCGTGATCGTGATCTGCGCCGCGCCGGAAGTTTCGGCGTGATCGAGGCGGCTTCCTTCGGCCACAAAGAAGTCGATGATGGGCGCGGTGATGTCGAAATCCTGCGGGGCCGAGCTGCTATCCGGGTCCGCGCGCATGCTGCCCCCGCGCTGCGCCACGCGCACGCCATCGGTCGCGTGTATTTTCTGGACCTGGTTCCGCCCGGCGAAGGTCAGCAGCGCGCGTCCGGCATCGCCCTGCATGGGCTGCGGCCCGGTGCGCTCGACGTGCACGTTGCCCGTCAGCGTGGCCCTCTCCAGCAGGCTCGGTTTGCCGGCTAGAAACATCTCGCCTTCGTCGGCGCGGGCGCGGATGGGGTCGCCATTCTGGTTGGCCGATTCTGCGTTCACATTTCCGGTGGCGAGGACCCGCTGCACTTCGTTATCCGGCCCCAGGAAAAGTGTTGCCAGATCGGCCTCTACGTTGCCGCTATCGCGCTCCAGGCGGGCATGATCGAGCACCACGATTCGCGGATCGCGAGTGATTCTGCCATGCATGGCAAACAGGCGCACGCCATCTTCGCCATCCATCGTCATATGGACTTGCGAAGCCAGCGTGAGGACGTTTTCCTTGGCGATGTATGTCATGCCGACGGCCCAACCGGTGGCCTGCGGCGTGCGGAAATCAACCCGCGCCGCGGTTGAGGCGTCACCACTGGTTTGGTTGAAGACCAGGTCTTTGGTCTTGAGATGAATGGGGTTCTTGAGTTCCCTGGGAGCAGCCTGGTCCGCCCCGCCGGGGCCGGCGGAGTTGGCCTGCAAATCGATCTGCACCTCGCCATGCGCGGTGACCTCGCCCGATTTTTTGTCGTAGCTGAAATCGTCGCCATAAATCTGGTCGAAGCGGGAAGAATCGCGGCCGTAAAGAATGATGCTGACATGGTGCAGTTCGGCGCTGCCATCCAGCTTGAACTGCTTGAGATTGCTGGCCTGCACGGTAAACAACGTGCGCTTGCCGTCGGATTTCGAGATCTGGAAGCCGTTCGCCGTCTGCTGGATGTCGATGCCAATCTTATTGGGAACTTCCTTCAGCACATCGCGCAAACGCAGGCGCGCATAGAAATACATTCCCGCAATCATTGCGATAAATATCACCGCGAGAACGACGAGCCAGCGGCGAAGGCGGTAGATGGGCAACGGCATGCTAGGTTCAGTCTAATGGAAGCGACTGGTGAGAGCGGTGCCGGATCAATGTGGCGGCTGTTCCCGATGCGCTTGATGTTCAAAGTGGAAGGCCACGCCGAGCGCCAGAATGAGAGCCGCGACACCGAATAACGTCAGCGCGGGAACGTCGTGGGGCTCGAGGATGATGACTTTTCTCGCCACGGCAATGAGGGCCACTTCGAGGACCAGACGAACATGAATGACGTTTTTCCTGACGTAGGCCTTCAGGGTCTCCAGCAACTCGACGCCGATAAGGATCAGCAGGAAGAACGAGAAGATTTCGAGGAGGCCTTGCACCGGAATAAGGAACCGGGGAGGCTGCCAGAGCTCTTCGGCAATCAGCAAGGCTAGATGTACGGTGGAAAGCGTTACCACGATGACGAGCAGAACCGCCAGGGCGATAGCAACTAACCTTTGAGCTTTGGTCAAAAGAGTTTCCATATCGTTTCCACCTGATTTTGGCGTAGCGGGCGACGATATATTTACATGGCCGGGCGGAAAACTTCAACTCAGGAAACCGATCATCCCTCCTTTGGGATTCCCTCTGACTGAGGAGTTATAGACTTAAAGTCCTGCAAGGTTAGTTCCAGGCCGCCGAAGTCGGGGTGGTCGTTGTGGCCGATGGTGAAGGCGATGTCGATGGCGTCGCCGGCCAGAAGGGGCGTGGATTGCAGGCGTTCGGCCATGCGCCAGCCCAGGGCGTCAAACACAGTTTCTGACCCGGTTCTCGGTTCCCGATCCTCCGCTCTTGGTTGACGAAGTCCAGCTTCGACCTTTTCGGCGCGACCGAACCGGGAAGCATCGGGATGACAGCGCGGCGTCATGGCGATCGCAACTGCCGAAAGTTCCTCCCGAACCGGCTCGGCGCGCACTCCAGCTTTCAGTTTCAGCTTGATATGCTTGTCCTTCAGAACTTTCGGGGGCGCGACCAGGCGCACGCCGCAGGCGCTGAATGCGGGCTCATGATTGCCGGTTCCGTAAGGCTCGAGCAGTTGCAACACCTGAAAGAGTCCTGGAGTGATTTCATCGAGGTCGAGGTCGGCTTCGACATCGAGCACGGGATCGAAATCCGCTTCGGTCAGGCGCCTGCGCGCAAAGGCGTCCAATTCAGTTCTTAGTTGAGCGACGTTCGCCGATGGCATGGCGAAGCCGCACGCGTGGGAGTGTCCTCCGAAACGGGTGAAAAGGTCGTGCGAGGCCTCGACGGCTTCGAGCAGGTGAAAGGGCCGAATCGAACGGCCGGAACCGAAAGCTTCTTCGCCCTCACGCGAGATCACGATGGCGGGCCGGTGGTAACGCTCAACCACGCGCGTGGCCGCGATGCCGATGACCCCGCGGTGCCATCCCTCGCCATCGACCACGATGCAGTAGGCCTGGCACAGCGCGGGATCGCCGGCGATACGCTCTTCGATCAATCGTAGGATTCGCCGCTCTTCTTCCTGGCGCTCGGCATTGAGGCGATCAAGTTTGCCCGCCAGCAGCCGCGCTCGCTCCATGTCTTTCGCGCTGAAAAGATCGATTACGTCGCGGGCGATATCCATGCGGCCGGCGGCATTGATGCGGGGCGCGATGCGAAAAGCAACTTCGGCGGAGTTTGGCGGACGCTTGCTCGAAATCTGCGCCACTTCGAACAGCGCCTTCAGTCCGGGATTCACCGCGCGGCGAAGTTCCTCGAGTCCGAGCTTGGCAAACACGCGATTCTCGCCGGTCAGGGGCACGGCATCGGCGATGGTCGCGATGGCGACCACCTTCATGAATGAGCGCAGCATGCGGGTATGATCTTTTTCGTCGAGGCGGCGCTGCATCAACGCCTGCGCTACCTTGAACGCCACGCCGGCTCCACAGAGTTGCTTGTAGGGATACGCGCATCCCGCCTGATTCGGATTCACTACCGCCAGAGCGCGCGGCACACCGTCCGGTCCAGGCAGGTGATGATCGGTGACGATCAGGTCCACACCCAGGCGCTCGGCGGTTTCCGCGGGCGCGAAGGCGCGGATGCCCATGTCGACGCTGATGATGAGGCAAATGCCGGCGGCGGCGGCGCGCTCGATCACGTCATCGCGCATGTCATATCCTTCGCGAATGCGGTGGGGCACGTGAAAATCGGCCGCGCCTCCGCAAAGTTCAATGGCGGTCTTCAGAATGATGACGGCCATCGTGCCATCAACGTCGTAATCGCCATAAATCAGCATCGGCTCTTTGCCTTCGATGGCTGCCGCGATGCGATCAACGGCCGCGCGCACGCCTGTCATTTCTTCAGGGGCGTGGAGATGAGTGATGGAGGGAAAAAGAAAACGGGCGGCGGACTCTGCATCTGTGATGCCGCGGCGGATGAGCAATTGCGCCAGAGTGACCAGCGACTGGGCCTTTCGCGGCTGACTCACGCCATAATCTCCATCTGCGCGGCGGCTGACACTGCCGCTTGCGCGATTTGAGAGGATCGATTGGAGTTGAGGTAAGCCCTCGAGCGCCGCGGCCAACTGCAGCACCTGAACTGGATCTGCACCCGCCAGTTCCCAGCGCACGGTTAGTTCTCTTCGTCCTGGTCCGGTTCGTCGATAGGAATGCCGCCGAAATCATCCGCCAACTCGAGCAGGCGCTGGTAGCGCTCGTACCAATCGCTGCAGACTTCGCACAAAAACATTGATCCCTGGTAGGCCCAGCCCAGTTGCAGGAACCCAACTTTGCCAACGTGCGTGCGCAGCCAGCGCGCATCTTCCACGTCGTCGCCGTCGGAAAACTCGGAGTGCTGAAGGCGTTCGACCAACTCATCCAGCTCGTCGCGCTCCAATTTCCAGGAGTGCATGGTCAGAAAAGGCGCGCCTGCGCTCTTGGCCAGCTCGACGAAATCCTTCCAGCCATCGGGATTCGTGCCGGTCTCCCACATGATGCACTGCACCTCCTCGAAATCCACGAAGCCGTGGAAACGGTTCATGCCGTGGCCTTCAATGAAGGCGATCATGTCATCTTTGATTGTGGTCAGATCGTCTGGGGTGGGCGACATAGGAATTTCAGCTAATCCAACATTGTAAGCCGTTAAGGCAGGAAGCTGCCAGCGCCCGCCTCAGAGATAGGAGGCGCAAGCTGGAATCCCAGGAATTCAACGCGGGTTGTTTCTGGAATTGCGCTCAGCGTCGCCGGATCACTGACCGCCAATGACGCTTTTTTGATACCACTCGCGCCACGCGGCCGGGTCGTTCGGCAGGTGCTGTTCGGTAATATCGGCGAGCGCCTGGAACGCCCAGGCGCGAGTCTGAGCATCAAGGGCGGCATCGCCGGAGTAGTTGATCAGTTGCGGAATGGCCGCCAGCCTCTGCTCGTGGCTCAACATGCCGGATTTCGCCAGGCTGCACGCGGCGCGTTCGCGGACGATCGCCGAGGGATCATTGTGCATGGCCTTGAGCAGGGGGACAATGGTCGGAGTCGTTCCTACCAGCGCCAAGCCTTCGATGGCCCAGCGGCGCGTATCTTCATTATTATCATTCTTATCTCGGTTGGAGTCTGTGCCGGAAGCCTGCAGGTGCGCGGCCAATACCCGCACCACGCGAGCCGTTTCAACCCCGCGATTGCCTAACAAGCCTAAGCCCCACAGGGCCCAGGTTTTTTGCGCGTGATCGGAAGCATCGGCCTGCACGATCAGCCGGTCGACCGTGGATTCATTCTTGGCCAGTCCGTAGGCGGCAAGCTGTACTTCGATGGCGGAGGTGCGCACGCTCGGGTCGCTGGAATTAAGGGCCACCGTGGTCAGGTCGCCGAGTTGCGAATCCCATTGCAAGTGGCCGCGCCAACCGTCGATGCGCGCCTCGATCTGAGCCGCGATCAGCTTCGGAGGCGCATCGGAGCGGCTGACCGCACGCTCCAGCAGCAACTCAGCCTGTTTCTGCGGCTGCTGGCGATCGAGTTCGCGCTCGAAATCACGATCCGAAACGGTTGCGGCAGTTTGACTATATTCCGGCTCTAGAAAAATTTCGACCGTTTTCCCCCACACCGCTGAGGGCCCTCCGGCCCCAGACACGAGCAGCGCGAGCACGATTCCAGCCGTCATCGCGGCAAAGTGCAGGAATCGCGGCTTTCCCGTCGGTGGTTGCGGCTGCGCGGAATTCGGTTGAGATGCATCCATCTGTCAAGTTTAGGGAGGGCGCGGAATAGGGTAAAGTTACTTCTGGGCTCCGCCTAAATTCTTGTGGAGAAAATCATGTCTTCGAAAAAGACCTTTGGTTCTCACGGTTTGCTGGCATCGCTGGTGGTGCTTGCCGCGGCCGCGGCTCTGGCAGCGGCGGCCCCGGGTTACCACGTTGTGAGCTCTCATCAGATCGGCGGCGATGGTGGTTGGGATTATTTGACCGCGGATGCGGCCGCGCGACGTCTCTACATTTCGCGAGGGACGCACGTGATGGTGCTCGATTTGGATTCCGTCAAGGTTGTCGGCGACATCGCCGATACGCCGGGGGTGCATGGCATTGCGCTGGCGCCGGAGTTAGGCCGCGGCTTTACCAGCAACGGCCGCGAAAACACGGTCAGCATCTTCGATCTGAAGACGCTCGCGACCACCGGCAAAGTAAAAGTAGGAGAGAATCCGGACGCCATTCTTTACGATCCGGCGACGAAGCGGGTTTTTACTTTCAACGGGCACAGCCAGGATTCGACGGCCATCGACGCCACCAATGGCAAGGTGCTCGGCACCATCAAACTGGATGGCAAACCTGAATTCGCGGCCAGCGACGGCAAAGGAAGCGTGTTCGTCAACATCGAAGACAAAAGCGAGCTGACCGCGATTGACGCGAATACGCTTGCGGTCAAGGCGAAGTGGCCACTGGCGCCGTGCGAATCGCCCTCGGGCTTGTCGATGGACCAGAAGAACCGCCGGCTTTTTGTGGGCTGCGAGAACAAGATGATGGCCGTGGTAAATGCGGACACCGGCAAGGTCCTGGCTACGCCCGTGATCGGCCAGGGCGTGGACGCGACCGCGTTCGACAGTGAAACCGGACTGGGTTTTGCGTCCTGCGGGGCGGACGGTGTGCTAACCGTGGTGCGGGAAGATTACCCCGAGAAATTCGTCGTGGCCGAGAATGTTCCGACGCAGCAGGGGGCGCGCACGCTGGCGCTCGATGCGAAGACGCACAATGTCTATGTGGTGACGGCCAAGTTCGGGCCGGTTCCCGATCCTACGGCGGATAATCCGCATCCCCGGCGCAGCATTATGCCGGACAGCTTTGTGGCGCTGGTTGTGGGCAAATGAAACCGGCAAACGGCGGATCAGCTTTCCGGCGGCGCAAACACCACCAGTACGCCTAATTCTTCCGTGATGTCGTGGAAGCGATGTTCGACCTCCGCCGGGACGAAAATCACGCTGCCTGCGGAAACCTCCCGGTCCTCGCTGCCGGACTGGAACCGGGCGCGGCCCCGGACCACGTAATACATTTCATCCTGCTGATGAGGGCGCTGCAAGTCGAGGCCGTGCGCGGGCAGAACGTAGAGTCCGGCGCTCATGGCCTGCTCGCGCAGGAACTCGCGGTAGGATTTGCCGTTATCAACACGCTGACGGTCGATCTCGGAGAGATTGATGTGGACTGCGCTCACGCGAAGATGCCTCCGAAGATGAGGTCGGTGAATTGCGGGATCAGGTTCTGCGCCTGCAAATCGCCCTCCGGCTTGTACCACTGATAAATCCAGTTGATCATGCCGAGCAGGGCAAAAGCGGCGGCGCGCGGGCTGACACGGGCTTTGCCCCGATGAAGCTTGGGACTCGCTTGTCCCCCGCCCTGCACTTCCGCCACCAGGTTTTCGAGGAAGTGGACGTATTCTTTTTTGCGGGCGTTGATGCGCTTGCGCAGACCCGGCGGCAAGGGATGGTTCTCATGCAGCATCACGGTGATCTCGCGGTCGCCGGGACTGAGGACGGTCTCGATGTGCAGCCGGATCAGCGCCCGCAGCCGCGCTTCGGGGTCGGTGATGCCACGCGCGGGAATGATCACGCGCTCCTCGGTGATCTGCATGGCGTGGTTCATGATCTCGAACAGAATTTCGTCTTTACTCTGGAAGTGATGGTAGAGGCCGCCCTTGCTGAGCTTGAGCGCGGCCGCCACATCATTCATGGAAGTTGCATCGTAGCCGTTCTTCTGGAACAGGCGGGCGGCGGTACGCAGAATTTCCTGCCGGGAGTCGACCACGGTTTCGCGGGCCATCGGCTGACATGGTAAACAGTTGCGCGCGGGAATGCCAATCGAGGGCGGAAAAGTCCCTGGGAAGAACTAAATGCTCTGCATCGGCTGCGCTCCTACCGCGCCCTCATCGCAACTGTTACTGCGCGCACCCAGCGCTGAACCAGGTCAGCACGTTCGCCGCTGCGGTGAGGTCGCAGAGGTAGGCTGCTCCCGTCGAGTTGCTGTAGTTGTACTGCTGGGCGGCGGATTGTCCGGTGTTGCCTATGAAGTTGCCGGACGAGTCGAATTCCAGCGTATCGATGTGCTGACCGGTATTCACCATCGAACTGGTGTAGGTCGTCACTTTGTTCTGCGTGGTGTTCACGGTCGCAGTATAGTTCTGGTCGGCTGTGGTGGTCTCATTGATGTCGCCATCAGCCAGCACCTTTTCGACGATGTCCATGGTGAACGGGAAAGTATAGGACTGGACGGAAACCGTCTTGGGCGAGCTCCCTCCTGAGGTGGTGGCCGTCGAAGAGACGGTCGAGGTTATCTTAATATCCTGCTCATACTTCGAGCCCGTGATGTCAAAACGCTGGTTATTGCTAAAGTTAACGCCCTGGTAAACCTCTGTCGTAATCTTGCCGGCTGACGTGTTGGCGTAGCCGGTGATGGTAAAGCTGCGCTTCGAGCTCACATCCACCGTGCCCGTGATTGCGGTCTCACCCGCGTTGATGTTTTCCGTCACTAACGGATTTGGCGCAGCCAGGGTGTTTTTGGTGATGCCGCCCGTAACCTGGGTGATATTGGGATCCACATAGACCAGCAGCGAGGCCGTCGCCGAGAAATAACTGTCGGCATTGTAGACGCTGAGCGAAACCGTGTGCGGCTGCCCGTTGCTGAGGATGCCCGCGAACGGAGTAAGGTTCACGCGATACGGAATGAAATTGAGGGTTTGAATCCCGGGGATCGGGAACCACAGGAAAGGATCGATGCCGCCAGTAAAGACCCACGGGAACACGGGCGCAACGCCCGCCGGCGTGCCGTCGATGGTGATCTCGGTTTCGCGGAAGCCGGTATTGCCGCAGCTCTCGAGTTCACTCGAAATGTCGTTGGGTACACAGGTATACCAGAACTCGTCATCCGACTGGCTTTGCGAGTAGACATCCAGATATGCGCTGGCAACATTGGTCGGCAGGGTGAACGTGCCGGAGAGCGTGTCCGTGGATGTGTTCAGTGCGACGGTGCCGCCGGTGGGGCCGGCGGAAAGAGCGTAGACATTGCTGGCCGTGGCAGGCGCGGTCTGGCCCTCGGCCAGCGGGTAGAACTCAAGCGTGGCCGTGGCATAGATGGTAGAGGTCAGGCCGCAGCACAGAGTGTTGCCGATGCTACCCACGCCGGACTGCGCGGTATAGAAGATGGAACTGTAGTCGGTGAGATCGTTCTCGATGTGCCACGACGGGCCTTCGTTGCTCCCCGGCTCTGCCGTGGTGCCGAAATAAATGTTCGTCGGACCGAGCCAGAAATTGGCGGTGCGGTCATATTGGATGCCGGCGTTGAGGTTGATGTCGGCCTCAAGAATCACCTTGGCCCACGGGCCGGGACAGGCCGAGGGCGGAGCGTAGGTGAAATCCGCATTGTTGAACTCGTAGAACGCATAGTCGCTGAACAGCGTCACCACGCAGGGGGTGGTCGTGGGGCGGGTGATGTTGGGATCGGCAGTCACCGTGTTGGCGGACCCTACCGTGTAGGGGCCGTCGGCAGAGGCGAAAGGAACCAGCACCGTGACCAGCAGTAAAACAGGAAACAGATTCCGGGCCAGAACCAGACTGCGGGAGACATTTCGGGACATGCGATCCTCCTGGGAGACACTGGGAATCCGTGCCAGTCTTGGCTTTAGGGCGGAAACAGACAACTGGCGCAGCATTGGAAGTATGGCAAGGACGGGAGTGGGTGTCAACAGAGAACCAAAGACTCTAGGGCTTGGCCGCCGGGGATTGCGGCGAATCCGGGATTTCCAGGCCTGCTTTGCGCAGGCCGTCGAGCAGGCGCTCGACCATCTCCGGATCGAACCAGAGTTTTTGAGCTAACGCGGGGCGCGCAAACACTGCAAATTTCGGCACAATTGTGAGCAGATCCCGCAAGGCTTTGCCCGCCGCGTCAAGTTGGCCAAGCTGTCCGTAAGCCGCCGCAAGGGCAATGTGAGTAAAGGAGGCGCCTGCCAGATTGATCTTCAACGCATAGGCAAGGGCGCCCCGGTCATCGCCTTTGCGGTACGCGCGAAAAAAGAGAGGAAACCAATACCATCCGGGATGATGGGGATTGAGCCGCACCGCTTGCTCAGCCAAGGCGCAGCCGCGATCCCAATCGCCGCTATACGCGAAGAGGCCACCCATGTGGGCAATCGAACATCCATCCATGGGATTGAGAGCGAGGGCGCGCTCGGCCGCGGTGCGGCATGCCTCGATCTCTCTCTGCTGAAAGTGGACTGTGGCCAGCGCCTGAAATGAACGATGGTTCGAGGGATCGAGGTCGACCGCCTTCCGCGCGGCCTGCAGTGCGCGCCCCAGCGGGTCGGGCTGCAGGTTGAACCCCTGGCCGTGCTCGTCGGAATAGATCATCGAGAGCATGGCCCAGGCGTAGCCATAGCTCGGAGCCACTTTCACGGCCTGCTCCAGACCCGCGCGCGCCACAGCATGCTCCTCGGGCGTGACGCGCTCGGCGTAACTGAAACTTCGTAACACCGCCTCATACGGGCTTAGTTGTTCGGGACTCTTGCCCCGAATCGCCTCACTCATGGTGTGCGCCAGAATCCCGTGCGCGTCGGCGATGGTGGAGACAATGCGCGGCACCAGGTCGTCCTGAATTTCGAAGGCAGTCTCAGGGCTGAAGACATGCTCATAGGTTTCAGCCCACACATGAGCGCCGGAAGTGGAGTCGACAAGCTGCACCGCAATGCGCAGCTTCGAGCCCGCCAGGCGCAGGTTGCCTTCGATCACGTAGCGCGCTCCGAGTTCTTTCCCGATGGCATGCAGCTCCCCGGACTGGTCCGCGAAGCGGGTGGTGGCGCTGCGCGCCACTATCCGGAGATAGGGAAACCGAGACATGCCGGTGATGATGTCTTCGGTTAAACCCTCGGCTAAGGCGGTGAGGTCGACGTTCGAGCCTCGGTACTTGAAGGGAAGCACGGCGACCCAGAAGCCTTCGATTTCCCGCGCCGCGGTGCGGGTAGCGCCGGAGGTTGTGGCGGTAGATGTAGTGGGGCTAGACGAGGAGATAGTTGAGGCCCCGGATTTTGTCGGATCGTCAGCGATTATGAGGCCTGCTTTCCGCAATCCCTCAAGGAAGCGTTCCACTTCCTTCTTGTCCGGATCCCACTTATCTAAATCCTCGCGGACTTTTTCAAGATCGAGAAACGTTGGGTTGTACTTGCGGAGAGACTCAATGGCCGTGCGAGCCTCCTCATGGCGGCCCAGCATGCCGCATGCGGCCGCAGTAAACAGTTGCATCCAATGGAACTCCGGCATGTTGATCTTCTTGGCGGCCTGCAATGCTGCTTCGTAATCACCCTTGCGATAGTGATGGTGAAAAAAGATGTTGTGATACCAGCCGGGATGGTGTCGATTGAGGTCAATCGTTCTTTGAGCAATAGAAAGGCCGCGTTCCCAATCGCCGGAGAACCCGATCATGAGCGCCATGTAGGCCCAGGTGATGCCATCGCGCGGATTGAGCGACATGGCCCGCTCCGCAGTCTCGCGAAACGCGGTGAAATCGCGGCCAAAGAAGTGCACGGCCGCGAGTTCTTTCCAGCCCATCTGGCAGGTCGGATCAATCTTAACCGCTCGCCACGCGGCCTCCCGCCCGCGCTCCAGCGGTTTCTCCCGCGGATTGAACCGGTCGTAATACTCCAGTAGATACAGATTGGAAAGACATGCCCATGCCATGGCGTGGTTGGGCTCGCGCCCCAGTGCACGTTCCAAGCCACCGCGGAGCGCGGCATGCTCCTGGGGATCTACCTGTTGCATGAAGGCGTAGTGGCGCAAGACAAGTTCGGACGCGCTGAGTTCCTCCACCTTTCGATCCCGAGTGGGGGCGGCCATGGAGCGGACCAGAACTCCATATCCATCCGCGACCGAGGTCACGATATGGTCGGTGAGGTCGTCCTGAACCTCGAATGTGCTCGCGCCGCTGCTCTGGCGATCAACGATTTCGCGGTCATATTCCTCCGCCCAAAGCTGCGTGCCGCTCACCGCGTCCATCAGTTGCGCAGTGACGCGAATGGCGCGGCCTCCTTTGCGTATGCTCCCCTCGATTACATAGCGCGCGCCCAGTTCACGGCCTACCGTGCGGATGTCCGCTGCGCGGCCTTTGTAAGCCATCGCCGAATTGTTGGCGATGACCTGAAGATAGGGAAATCGCGAAAGCCCCGTGGTGACGGCTTCGGTCAGGCCGTCGGCCAGAGCCTCAAGGTCCGCATCTCCGCTCGCCCCCCTGAACGGCAACACCGCGACCCAGAAACCTTCTTCAGCGCGAACCGCGCCCGACGCGCTTTGCGTCGAAGCATGCAAGACCTCGAGCGCCGGTGCCACGGCTGCTTCGTTGCCGGCAATTTCCAGCCCCGCCTTGCGCAGGCCGTCCATCACAGGCTCCGCGTCTTCGGGCTCCCACCACTTCGCGAAATCCTTGCGTACGGTAGCGGCGAGGCCGAACCGCAGCTTGAGCAGATCGCCCAAAGCTTTGCCGGCCGCATCTCGATCCCCGAGTTGCCCGTAGGCCGCCGCTACCAGCGTGCCCACGCCGAAGTTTTTGGGCAGATTGGTTTTGACTGCAAAATTGATTGCGCCTCGGTAGTCGCCCTGGCGGTAAGCGTGGAAGGAGTCGACCAGCCAGTACCATCCGGGATGACTGGGATTCAGTTGCTTTGCGCGCGCCGACAGCGCGAGGCCGCGCTCCCGGTCGCCGGCATAGTAGAGCATTGCGCCGACTGAGGCGGCGGTGTTGCCGTCCGCCGGATTGAGCGCGAGGGCTCGCTCCGCGGCATTGCGAAAACCCTGAAATTCCTTTTGAAAGAACAGGGCCACCGCCAGACTGCTTTGGGCCAGATGATTCGATGGAGCCAATTCAACCGCGCGGCGTGCGGCGCTGGCCCCATTCGTCAGGGAATCCGTCTGTTGGTTAAACCCTTGCGCATGGTCCTGGACGCACACCAGCCCCAGCAGGGCCCAAGCGTCAGCATAACCGGGAGCTTTTTGCACAGCCGCTTCCAGGCCAAATCGGGCAGCGGCCAGTTCTTCGGGGGTCACTCGCTCAAAGTAGCCGAAGCTGCGCAGCACCGCCTCATAAGGACTCAACTGCTCGGCGGGCCGGCTGCGCACCGCCTCACTCATGCTGTGAGGCAACACCCCGTTCGAATCCGCAACCGTCGAAACGATGCGCGGAACCAGATCGTCCTGGAGTTCAAAGACTGCGTCCGGATTGAAACTGCGTTCATAGTTCTCAGCCCAGAGATGAGCACCTGTGGTCGCATCCACCAGTTGCACCGCCAGCCGCAGCTTGGTCCCTGCCTGCCGCAAACTTCCCTGCATCACATAGCGCGCGCCCAGTTCCTTCCCAGCGGAGCGCACGTCCACCTCTTCATTCGCGTAACGCGTAGTCGAATTCCGCGCGATCACCCTCAGGTAGGAGAAGCGGGACAATCCGGTGACGATTTCTTCGGACAAGCCGTCCGCCAGAGCTTTCAGTTCCGCGCTCGCGCCCGCGTATTTGAACGGCAGCACGGCCACCCAGAAGCCTTCATCGGCGCGGGCCGCACCCGAGTCGGTTGCCACCAGTGGAGATTTGGTTTCATCGGCGACCTCCAGCCCGGCCTTGCGCAGGCCCTCCAGCATGTGCTCGACCAGTTCCGGTTCGAGCCACCGGCTGTGCATTTCGCGCGCCACCTGCGCATAATTCGGAACCAACGCGAGCAGATCGCGCAGCGCATTGCGTGCCTCGGTGGTCTTGCCGAGCTGCGCGTAGCTGACCGTGAGCGAACGCTGTACCCATGGATTTTTCGGCGCATTCAGCTTCAGCGCGAATTCCAGCGCTTTCGGATAGTCTTTCACCCGGTATGCGTCATGCCATGCCGTCATCAGATGCCATCCCGGATGGTTGGCATTCAACTGCATCCCTTTTTCCGTAAGCGCAATCCCTCGCTCCCAATCTCCCGGCAAAGGCCATCAGGATGCCCATGTAGGCGATCGTGGCTCCATCCATGGGATTGAGGGAAATTGCCCGTTCCGCCGCGGCGCGAAATGCGGGAAGACTTCGTTTGAAAAACAGCACGCACGCCAGGGCGTGATACGCCAGAGCATTGGTTGGCGCCGCTTCTACTGCCGCTTGCGCCGTATCGAGCGCCCCTTCGAGAATATCCGCCGGCACGTCCTCGCAAGTTCCATACGAATCGGACTGAACCGCGGACAGCATTGCGAGGCAGTCCGCGTTTCTGGGAGACTGTTGCACCGCGCGTTCCAGACAGCTTTGCACTTCGACGATGTTGTCGGCAGAAAAACTCCGGCTGTGGCCGAAGCCGCGCAGCAGGGCTTCGTAGGGCGTTAACTGATCCAGTGCCTTCGCCCGCACGGTTGAACTCATGCTCCGCGGCAGAACTCCGTGCATGTCGGCGACGGTCGAGACGATGCGCGGGACCAGTTCGTCTTGCAGTTCGAAAGCGGTGTCGGGACTGAACGGACGCTCATACGTCTCCGCCCATAGTTGCGCGCCGGTCGCGGCATCCACCAGTTGCACCGCGATGCGCAGCCGGGAACCTGCCTGGCGGAGATTGCCGCTCATGACATAGCGAGCGCCGAGCTCTTTTCCAACCGTCCGCAAATCCGGGGATTGATTGGCATAGCGTTCGGTCGAGCCATGTGTGATCACGCGCAGGTAGGAGAAACGCGACAGGCCCGCGACAATTTCTTCGGAGAGGCCGTCCGCCAGAGCTTTGTTTTCTGCGCCGGCGGACTTGAATGGCAGGACGGCAACCCAGAAGCCTTCGTCGGCGCGGGCCGAGCCGGAATCAGGCACGGCCGCCGATCGCGTGGCCGATCGCTCGGTCGATCGCTTGGCCGGGGCGGGAGGCGGCGATGGCCGCGGCGAGGCTTGCGCCGGCCCCGACAACGCCTGTCGCGCCAGATCGCGGAATTCGTTACTCACATCGCGCGCGGTCTGCATGCGATGGCGGGGATCTTTTTCCAGGCAGCGGCGGATGATGCGCGCCAGGTCGCTCGGCAGATCGGCGCGAGCGTCGGTGACCGACGGCGGCGTGTCGCGCAGAATCGCGGAGGTAAGTTCTGCGGAAGATTTCCCGCGAAGGGCGGTGGCCGGTGCACATCTCATGCAGCAACACGCCCAGGGAGAAAATGTCAGTGCGATGGTCGAGGGCCCGGCCTGAAATTTGTTCCGGCGACATATAGGCGGGCGTGCCCATGACCACTCCGATTTGTGTTTGGGCGGAGGTGAGCGTGGCATCGCCGCCGGAGATTTCGCTGCGCACGTCTTTTGCCAGCCCGAAATCGAGCACCTTGACGCGGCCCTCGTCCGTTACCATCACATTGGCGGGCTTCAGGTCGCGATGCACGATGCCTTTCTCATGCGCCGCGGAAAGCGCGTCGGCAAGGGCGCGGGCGATCTCGATGATTTGCTTCCACGGGCAGGCCACTGGATGGAATCGGCGATCGAGCGAGTGGCCTTCCACCAGTTCCATGGTAAGAAAGTGAACGCCTTCGGCCTCTTCGACCGAGAAAATCGTGACGATATGGGGATGGTTCAGCGCGGCAACGGCGCGAGCCTCGCGCTGAAAGCGGGCCAGGCGCTCGGGATCGCGCGCCATATCCGGCGGCAGGACCTTCAGCGCCACGTCGCGTCCGAGCTTGGTGTCTGTGGCGCGATACACTTCGCCCATGCCGCCCGCGCCGATGGCGGTGACAATGCGGTAGTGGGCCAGGGTGCGGCCGATCAGATGGGACCTCCTGCGCGACCAAAAGCAAACGCAGCGCAGATTTTACACCACAGGGCTGCGACTAACACTCGTTGACAATACCCGCGATTCTCGCATATCGTCTGCGTGCCATGAAGAAATGGATCTCTGCAGCGTTGCTCATCGCCACTTCCACCATGATGGCAGGGCAGCAAACCCACAATCAGTACGAACCGCCAAACGCGCCCGGAGCCGGCCAGAAGCTGCTTGCAAAATTTGCGGGTGACTAGGACCTCGTCAAGACGTTCTTCCCTATGAACGGAAAGCCCGTCGTGACGAAAGGCACGTGCAAGCAGTACATGATTGAGGAGGGCAAGTTTCTGCAATCGGATTTCACCTTCTTCAATGCTGACGGAACGAAGAGCACCGGTACCGGAATCTCCGGTTTCGACTCCAAAACAAATCGCTTTACCACCGTGTGGTACGACTCGCGGCAGACCACGATGTCGATTCGCCAGAGCGATGGCACGTTCGATGGCAAGGACATAGTTCTGTGGGCTACGCCCCTCGATCCCGACCGTCCCGGTCGCAAGACCGTCGCGCGCGCGCACCTTGAGGAAGACGGCCGCGTTCTCCTGCATCGCCACTTCGTCGTCGACGACAAAGGGGAAGAGCGGATGATGATCGAGTTCCGCCTGACGCGGAAGTAGTTTCCCCTCAATTGAGAGACTATGAAAAAAGCAATTTTCGCGCTGCTCGCAAGCATCCTGATCCCCGTCGCCTTCGCCGCCGCGCCCGGCGATGTGACCGCACCCATCCATCAGTTCATCGACGGATTTAACAGTGGTGACACGAAGTCGGCCTACGCTGCCTACGCCACCGGTGACATTATGATTGTCGACGAGTTCGCTCCTCACCGATGGACCGGCCCGCATGCCCCACAGGACTGGGCCGCCGACTACGACAAACATGCGCAGGCCACGGGTGTTTCCGCCGGCAGCGTGAAATATGGCAAGCCCACGCGGACCGAAATCGAGGGCGATCTGGCCTACGTGGTCCTGCCTACGACGTACTTCTATAAGGAACATGGCCGGCCGATGGCGGAGGAAGGACAGATGACTTTCGTCCTGCATGCCGAAGCGGGCGGATGGAAGATCAGTGCCTGGACGTGGACCGGGGTAAAGCCGCATCCTGCGAAGTAGGCGAGGGGCACGGAAAGTCCAGCTTGCGCGGCGCCGTGAACGAAAGTAAACTGTGGGCAGTCCGGCGATCGCCCCGGGCAACCAAGCTGACTGGAGCGCCCATGAACTCGCACTCTTTCTTTAGCCGGCACTTCCCTTCCGCAGTTTTCCGCCTCGCCGCCATTGCGCTGGTCGCTTTGTCGGCCAGCAGTCTTGCTTTCTGCGGCGAGATTCATGATGCCAGTTCTCAAGGCGACCTGGGGCAGGTAAGGCTTTTGCTGCAAAACGATCCCAGCCTGGTTTTCAGCCGCGAAAACGGATGGACGCCCCTGCACTTTGCCGCGCTCACTGGCCAGAGGGACATGGCGGAGTTGCTGCTGATGAATCAGGCCAAGGTCAACGCCGTGGACAAGCGCGGCTGGACGCCATTGCATGTCGCGGCGGAACGCGGTTACCGGGATGCAGCAGCGGTGCTGGTGGCGAACGGTGCGGTCGTCGATGCCCGCGACAAACAGGGTTGGACGCCGCTGCACTGGGCCGCCAGCGGTAACCGGATTGATGTAGCCGTGTTGTTGCTGGCGAGTCAGGCCGATGTCAACGCCAAGGATGCTCAGGGCAACACTCCGATCTATTACGCGCAGCAGGGCCTGCACAAAGAGATGGTGAAGTTGCTGCGCCAGCACGGCGCGCGCGGAGCGGCGGTATCGAAAGTGACAGATGAACCTGAAGAAATGAACGTCTGCAGCGGCGGAGAAACCGACTGCGAGCACCCGCCACCGTAGGTTGGTTGGGTTCGTTGCTCACATCCTGACGTAGTTCTCGCTCTTCGTTCCTGGTTCGTTCTCTCGTGAAGCCGAGCCCGCGTGAACAGGCCGCATTCGTTGACTTCCCTCCAGCGCATCCGTAGCATGGCGAAAGCTTGACTCTTACGCGTTCATGATCGGCCAAACGATTTCTCACTACCGCATCGTCGAAAAACTTGGCGGCGGCGGCATGGGCGTTGTCTACAAAGCCGAGGACACCGAACTCGGCCGCTTCGTCGCCCTCAAATTTCTTCCCGACGAGTTGTCGCGCGATCCGCAGGCACTGGAGCGGTTTCGGCGCGAGGCACGCGCGGCATCGGCGCTCAACCATCCCAACATCTGCACCATCTACGAAATCGGCAAGCATGGCGAACAGTCTTTTATCGCCATGGAGTTTCTCGACGGCGTGACCCTGAAGCATCTCATCACAGGCAAGTCCCTGGATAACGAAACCGTGCTCTCCCTGGCCATCGAAATTGCCGACGGACTGGATGCGGCGCATTCGCAAGGCATTGTGCATCGTGACATCAAACCCGCCAATATTTTCGTCACCAAGCGCGGGCACGCCAAGGTGCTGGATTTCGGGCTGGCCAAGGTCGCACCCGCGGCTGATTCGTCTAGCGGGATCGGGTCGGCGGCAACAATCGACGAACAGCATCTGACCAGTCCGGGTTCGACTCTTGGCACCATCGCCTATATGTCGCCCGAACAGGCGCGCGCGAAGGAACTCGATTCGCGCACCGATCTGTTTTCTTTCGGCGCCGTGCTCTATGAGATGGCGACCGGCCAGTTGCCCTTTCGCGGGGACAGCACGGCAACGATTTTCGAATCAATCCTGAACAAAGCTCCGGCTCCGGTCGTGCGGCTCAATCCCGAAGTGCCGCCCAAGCTCGAAGAAATCATCGGCAAGGCGCTCGAGAAGGATCGTGACCTGCGCTACCAGCATGCCTCTGAAATGCGCTCCGATCTGCAACGTCTGCGGCGCGATGCCAGTTCAGGGTATTCGGCGGCGACAATCCCCGCGGCCGCTCCCGCCAAATCGCCGGCCAAATACTGGATTGCGGGCGCGGCTGCCCTACTGATTGTGGCGGCGCTCGGCGCATGGTCTTGGCGGGGCCGCGCTTCCACGTCGCCGCAGATCGAATCGATCGCTGTGCTTCCCTTCTCCAGTGCAGGTGGCAATGCGGACGCGGACTTTCTCAGCGACGGGCTGACCGAATCGCTCATCGCCAGCCTGGCGCATGTACCGCAGTTGAAAGTGAAATCCCGCAACTCGGTTTTTCGCTACAAGGCTAAAGATGTCGATCTCCAGCAAATAGGAAAAGACCTGACCGTGGACGCGCTGCTGACCGGCAGAGTGGTGCAGCATGGCGACATGGTTCAGGTCACAGCCGATCTCACCAGCGTGCGGGACAACACCGAAATCTGGGGCGAACACTACGAGCGCAAGGCCTCCGACATTATTTCCCTGCAGCAGCAGATTGCGGGCGACATCGCGGAGAAGCTGCGCGCCAAGTTGAGTGGAGCCGAAAAACAGCAGGTCACAAAGCAAGGCACCCAGAATCCCGAGGCTTACCAGCTCTATGTGAAGGGCCGCTACTACTGGAACAAGCGCACCCCAGCCGATCTGAACACCGCGATTTCCTATTTCAATCAGGCCATCGATAAAGATCCCGGCTATGCTCTGGCGTATTCCGGGCTGGGCGAGAGCTACTGCGTAATCGGCTATAACAACGGCGACCCCAACGATCTTATTCCCAAGGCGAAAGCGGCAGCGCAAAAGGCTCTGGAGCTCGACCCCACGCTGGCACGCCCGCACGCAGTTCTGGGCCTCACGGGCATGGGTTACGACTGGAATTTTTCCGGCGGCGAGGCCGAGCTCCGAAAGGCCCTTGAAATTGATCCCAGCGATGCCACCGCCCATCAGTGGCTGGCCGAGTTGCTCGCCTATATCGGCGGCCGGGCGCAGGAATCGATTGCCGAGGCCACGCGGGCGCGGCAACTCGATCCACTTTCGCCAATCATTGCTTTCGGTCTGGGCGAAACTTACGCCCGTAACCGTCAGTATGATCAGGCCCTTGAAAACGACAAGAAACTCGTGGCCGATAACCCCACATTTGCCAACGCTCACGTGGGCCTGGCCTGGATCTATTGGGCCCAGCGCAACTATCCGTTGGTGATCCAGGAATTTCAAACCTACGCACGAATGAGCGGGGAGAAAAACTACGCCGAGTACCTCGGCCGCACTGGACTCCGGCTACCGAGCCGGGGGATGGCCCGCCGCAGCGCGCAAGGGTGCAGAAGTCCTTATCGCGCAGCACCAGGCGAAGAAGAACTACGTTGCTCCTTACATCATCGCGCAGTTATATGCCGAGCAGGGCGATAAGGATCATGCCTTCCAGTGGCTTAATACCGCCTACGAGGAACACTGTCTCTACCTTATATGCCTCCCCACCGATGTCCAGTTCAACGGCCTGCGGTCCGATCCGCGCTATGCCGAGCTGGTGCGGAAGGTTGGGTTTCCGCAGTAGGGGCCTGGTCGCTTTGGAACCAGAGGTCCTGGATCATCATGGCGGCCCGGTCGAACTGGCGGCCAGAAGCCGGTTTCAGACTGGGCCCTGATACTTTTTTCGTGGACTTCCGTGGGCAAGTCGTGTATGTTTCCGTGAGTTTGTCTTGCGTGCCGTCTCTACCCCAGCCGTGGCATTCCTTCCCAGATCAACCAAGGGGAACGCCGCACTACATTTAAGTTAAATAATAAGAAGTTAAGGAGGACTGCGCCCATGGAAAAACTTCGCCCCCTAGCCCTAGCCTTGTTTACGGTAGTCCTGTTCACCCAGTTCTCTCTCGCCCAGGCCAATATCAATGAAGGTCTGGAAACCCAGGCTTTCTGGGTCTCTCCGACTGGCTCCGACAGCAATCCGGGCACGCAGGCTCTGCCTTTTCTGACCATCGGATATGCGGCATCGCAAGCCGTGGCGAACAATTACGCCGGCCTGGGAACGCACGTATGGATCGAAAATGGCACCTACCGGGAATCGGTCACCCTGAGCGGCTCCAATTCAGAGACCAGCCTGCCTATCACTTTCGAGGCGGTCAACCATGGCCAGGTCACCGTCAGTGGCGGCGTGCTTTATACGGGATGGTCCGTCGACAGCGGGAACAAGAATATATATACCAACGCCTGGAACAACACCTGGGGCGTATGTGCCACGGTGACGGGGTGCAGCACATCGACCTATCCCCAGCCCAACATCATGCTCCGGCAGGAAATGGTGGCCGTGAATGGAACCGTGATGACGGAAGTGCTGTCGCTGACCCAGATGGTCGCCGGCACGTTCTACGTCGACCTGAGGAACAAGACAATTTATCTGTGGCCGCCATCGGGCACAAATATGGCCAGCGCCACCGTGGACGTGGCGACCGAGCCATCCTTATTCAACATCGCGGGGTAGTCGAATATCGTGGTGCGCGGCATCGTTTTCAGTATGCCAATTCGTGCCGCAGCAACGCCGCCGTGAATGTGACCGGCAGTACGACCTACCCTCCCACGAATATTGAGTTCGATACCGACACCTTCCAGTGGAATAACGGGCAAGGCTTGGCGCTCAACAATCCGATCGGCAACTTCACGGTCGAGAACAGCTCGTCCGTGCACAACGGCGACAGCGGCTTCCAGAGTTACAACACGCAATCTCGGCCTGTATCAAAACGACTTCACCGGTTACAACAACTGGCGGGGCGCCCAGGGCGCCTATTATGCCTGCAACGTTGGCGGCTTCCATTCCTGGGAGGCGCATAACGACCAGATCTACTGGCTTCACGGCGCAATACAACCAGACTTACGGAGTCCACTGGGACACCGACAATGTAAACATCACCGGCTCCGGCATCGTCGGCTCGCAGAATTTGCTTTCCGGAATGTTCGCGGAAATCGATCCCGGCCCCATCACCCTGACCGGCAGTTACGTTTGCAATCAGTCTTCGCCGCTTGTCGGTGCTGGATTTGCCATCCGCAACTCCGAGAACATTTCTTTCACCAACGGAGTTCTCTACAACAACAACGCCTCGCAAATGTCGGTCATCGGCACGCCCGGCGGCATCACCATCACCGACTGGCAGACCGGTCAGCAGTTCACTCTGGTCACCCAGAACCTCACCAACAAGAACAACGTCATCGAAGGCATCGGCAGCACGCAAACGCTTTTCAATGATCGGTCCATGCTCGGAGGCACGGACTGGTTGACGTTCATCGCGGGCTTCGTTTCGAGCGACAACACCTGGTGGAATGCGAGCAATAGCACGACTGAGTTTGTCTGCCCGTCCCAGTGGACTCGAACGCTTGTCATTTCCCGGCTGGCAGACGACCACGGTGCAGGATCTGGCCTCCAAATTCGCAACGCCCAGCGGCAGTCCTCAAACTGGGTGTGCGGTGACGGCCGATGCCAACGATTACTGGCTTACCGTGGACGCGGCCAGCGTGACTTCGAATCCCGCCGGGCAGGCAATTTTCGATCTCACGGTTTCGCCTCTGCTCGATTTCAACGGACCGTCAAATTCACGTTCGATGGAATTTCCGAAGTGGCAAGGGCTGTCGGCGGCAAAGTCCGACGTCCGATCACTGGCGGCTCCGGGACGAACACACTCACCGTAAGCAGCACGACGCGACCGCGGTGGGAACCTATCCCGTGACCGTAATCGGAAACAGCGGCAACCAGACCCAGACCGTTACGGTGAACGTGGTGGCGCCGGTTACATCGGTACGGTTATCGACAGCCTCACTGACTTTTGCTTCGCAGAGAGCATAACACCACCAGCGCTCGCACAGAACATGACCATGCAGAATACGGGAGCAAGGCGGTGACAATCACCAGTGTCACGGCCAGCAAGCAATTTGCCGTAAGCGCGAACACATGCGGTACAAGTCTGGCGGCGGGCAAGAGTTGCACCATCACGGTGACTTTCAGACCCACGTCGGGGCACGTCAATGGTTCACTAACGATTATGGACAGCGACCCGACCAGCCCGCAGGTGGTGAGCCTTAGCGGGACGGGGATTGGATGCCCGGTGGTGACACTTTCGCCAGGAACGCTGTCGTTCGGTTCCGTGGGTGATAAGATGCCAGCACGCCGCAGACGGTGACCGTCACAAACACCGGAGCGAGCGCACTGACGTTCACCGGCGGAAATGCCAAGGGTATTACCGTGACGGGCGCGGACAAGGGTGATTACAGCCAGACCAATAACTGCGGAAAGCAGGTGGCGGTGGGAGCGTCGTGCAGCATCACGGTCACGTTCACGCCGCAGGACGGCGGAACTCGAAGCGGCGACGTGACCATCACCGACAATACGAGGGCGGAATGCAAAGCGTCAGCCTAACGGGTGTGGGAGCGTATCCGAAAGTTGTGCTGACGCCTTCCACCCTTGCCTTCGGGAGCACGGAAGTGAAGTACAGCAGCGCGGCGAAGACCTCGACGTCAAGAACAACGGTCAGGTCACGTTGATCATCAGCAAAGTCGAGTTGAGTGGCGCGAATCCATCGGTATATAGCGAGACCAACAATTGCATCGGGAGCTTCGCTCAGGGAGCGACGTGCACGATTACGGTAACCTTCTCGCCCACGGACTCCGGCGCTCAGGACGCGAGCCTGACCATCACCGATAACACTTCCACGGGGGCGAACACTTGAACCTGACCGGGTCAGGCGCCTTCCCACGGCCACGCTGATTCCGGCTCGGATTCCTTCGGCACGGTCAAAGTGGGAACGACCAGCGCGGCCAAGGTCTCCACTCTGACCAACACCAGCAACTATTTGCTGAAGTCACCAGCATCAAGATTACCGGCGCTGACGCCAAAGATTACGCGCAAACCAATATTGTCCGGTAGGCGGGACGCTGGCGGCCAAAAGCAGCTTGCACGATTTCGGTGACGTTCTCGCCCAAGGCCAGCGGGTCGCGGACCGCAACAGTGACTGAAACGGATAATCTCGGCGGCCGGGACGCATACCATCAGTTTGACCGGGACGGGAAGTAACTAAGAGAAGTTGCACGCAGCTTTCGACAGAGCCTTCCCAGCACATGGGAAGGCTCTGATTTTTTCCGGAATGGATTGAGGTCGAGCCCGGATTTATGCCGTGAGTTCCGCTACGACGCATCGTTGGGGCACATCGCTAGGGGACATTCACTTGATCCCGATTCTCCGACGGCACGTACTTGACCGCGGCCGTGCGCTCCAACTTATCCCACGCAAACTTGCGGCCTTCCAAAGCACGCTTCAGGGTCTTGAATAAAACCACGGAAAACAACTGGCGGTAAGCGAAGCGCTGCAACCAGACCTGCGTCAACAGCCAGGCATCTTCCTTGTCGTCGGGCCGGCGGCGTTCCAGCGCGAAGGCGAGGGCCGACGCCAGGAAGTCGATCACCAGGAAGGCGAAGAAAAACAAGACCAGCTTGTGGAAGCTGGCAGGGTCGGTGGAATCGGGATGAAAATGTTTCTGAATGAAATACCAGATCGTGCCCACGGCGAACATGATGTCGATCAGCGGTGAGACCAGGGGCAGCAGAATCTGGAAGATCATGATGTTCGGCAGCGCAACAAAACCCAGGACGCCCTTGCGCGCGAATACTTCGCTGTGCTTATACACGGCCTGCAGAATGCCGAAAGACCAGCGAAAACGCTGGCGCATCAAGCCATTCGCGTTGGTCGGCGCTTCGGTATAGGCCAGCGCCATGTCTTCGTATTCCACGCGGTAGCCGCGCCGCAACAGGGCCATGGTAAGGTCGGCATCTTCGGCGACGGTGTCGATCTGGTAGCCCCCGCACTCGCGCACGGCGGAGACTCGCCAGGCTCCAATCGCGCCCGGCACCACGCTGACGGCGCCCAGCACGTCCAGAGCGCGGCGCTCGAAGTTCTGGCTGGTGATGTATTCGAGGGCCTGCCAGCGGGTCCAAAGGTTTACCCGGTTGCCGACTTTGGCGTTGCCGGCGATGGCACCAACTTCCGGATTGATGAAATGCGGCACCAGGCGCGAGATAGCGTCGCTGCGCGATGATGGTATCGGCATCGATGCCGACAAATAGTTCGGCATCCTGAATATGTTCGATACCATAGTTGAGCGCTTCGGCCTTGCCGGCATTGGGCTTGGTCAGGATCAGGACTTTCCCGCAGCTTCTTCCCGGACGAATGCGGCGCGCGCGACTTCGAGCGTCCGGTCGTGAGAGCCGTCATCGATCACGATCACGCGCAGGTTGTGATAGTTGGAGTTAAGCGCCGCGCGCACCGTGCGCACGATGACCTTCTCCTCGTTATAGGCGGGGATCAGCACCGCGACTTTGGGCCGGTAGGAAGCTACTTCGGCCGGCCTGCCGAAAATCTTCTCATGCAGACGGTCATAGATGGCGAGTGCGCCGATAAACAGAAGACGGCCGGTCATGAGCAGGTCGCCAAGGAAGAAAATCCAGGTGATGCCCATGTTCGCCGCGCCGAAAAGCCAGAAGCTCAAACGGTCGAGGCGCGCGATCCACCGCTCGCCCGGGGTAAGCGGGGCCATAACTTCGGCCCTGGTCTTGCCCATGAGATCGTAAACCGGCGCAATCTCAAGCCCGCGTGCGCGAATGCCTTCGATAATCATGGGCAGAGCGGCCACGGTTTCCGCGCGGTCGCCGCCACCGTCGTGTAGCAGAATAATGTTGCCGCAGCGCAGGTCGTTGGCGCCGCAAGGCGGCAGATGGGCCAATACGTAAGTTGAGATCTCCTCGGGAGTGTGGCGTCGCGGCTTGTCGCTCCAATCATTGGGGTCAATGCGGTTGCCGACCGTGATATAGCCGAGGTCCTGTGCGAATTCGAGCGGCTTCACCTGGTCGGCGGTGTCGGGTTCCTCGTCGATCGCGTAGGGAGGCCGCAACAGAATGGTCCGGACGCCCACCAGGCTGGCGAAGAGACGTTCGGTGAGGTTCAGCTCCACCTTCATCTGTGTCGAAGAAATGTTGCTCACATCGGGGTGCGTGAAGGTGTGATTTCCGATGGTGTGCCCTTCCCGGTAAATTCGCTGCGCCAGGCCGGGAAACTTATCGGTCTGAATGCCGATCAGGAAAAAGGTGGCCTGGGCGTTCTTTCGCTTGAGCACATCGAGAATTTTGGGCGTCCACTCGGGGTCGGGGCCGTCGTCAAAGGTGAGCGCGACTTTGTTCGGGCTGTAGCCGTAACGCGCCACGCGGTAAGGCTCGGGCAGGGTTTGAAAAACTTCGTCCGTAATCTGCTTCGTCTTGGCATCGATGGTCAGGTCGCGAACGCCGTGGGTGGGTTTGTCTTCGATGCGCAGGATCTCGCCCTGGCCCTCCATATCCACATCCTGTCCCGGAGGCACGTCGCGCAGTTTGCCGGCAGCGCCGGGGTCGCCGGGTATGTCCCAGATTCGCCACAACGAGCGATCTTCACCTCCCAGCTTCCAGAGCGCGAAGGTTTGAATGCCCAGCGTTTGTGCGGCGCGCATGTGATTTAAAGCCGTCACCGCATCGAGAAACCAAACGTCATGGCGCAGGCTGGTTTCATCCAGATAACTGAAATGCGGATTCATGGCATCGTCGTCGAAGGTTACATCCTCGTCGGAATCGCGCGCTTCCAGCCACGCTTCCTGCACTGAGACGCTGTGGTCTCTGGCCTCTGGCGGCAGTTTGCCTTTCTTTGGCTTGAGCACCCAGTCGTAGCCATAGTTGGCAATGGCGCAGATGATCTTCTCCCGGGGGATGACCTTCACCGCGGACTTGAGGTTGTCGAAAAACCAATCCTGGGATGCGACCGGGCCGGAAGTGGCGCCGGGATAGTGTTCATCGTAGTTCATGATGACTACGCCGTCAGCCGGGGCCGCGATCGCCGCGTAGTCGAATTCGCTGTTGTGCGCCGGCACGGCGACATAGAGCTTCATTCCCCGCCCATGCAAGTCGGACGAGAGTTCATCCAACAGGGCGACATAGCCCGGCTGCCCCACCGCGGGAAAGGCTTCGAAATCGACCATCAGGCCCCGGTAACGGTCGGAGGAAAGGAACATCGCGATTTGCTGGCGAAACACCGCGCGGGCGGCGGGATTGTTCAAAAAGTCGGTGATCGCTCCACCCACTCGGTGCCGTCGAAGTTATTCACCATGGGGAACACTTCCATGGCCGGGTCTTCGGCTTTGAGCAGGGGCATCACCCGGTCGTCGACCGGGCGCACGCGGTTGTTTTGCACCACATCGAAGAGTTTGTTGGTCTGGTCGTCCACGGCCTGCACGCGGCCGTCGGGCGTGAGCGCGTGCAGCCAGTCGGGATACAGCAGATCGATCTGATGGGAATACTCGCGGAGTGAAGAAAAGCTGGCCGCGTCCCAGGGAGCATAGAATGCCGCGCGGATGCCTTCCTCCTGGTTCAGAGTCACCTCGGAAGCCGGCACCTTCGATTTACGATGAGACCGGCTGACCGCCTTCTTCGCGCGTGCCTGCGCCTTCTCTTTCTCACTCTCTTTCAGCCCTTTGAAATTGCGCTTCTGCGGTGAAAACAGCAATTCCGGCAGGCGCTCGTCACGCAGCGTGGTGTACACGAAGAAGAGAATCAGCGCGGAGAGCGCCAGGACCAGCGCGTCGACCAGGCGCCTCAGGCGCTTCCAGCGGGCTCGTCGCGGATCGTAAAAGACGGGTTCGGC
This sequence comes from uncultured Acidobacteriaceae bacterium, assembly GCA_963784085.1. Lineage (GTDB taxonomy): Bacteria > Acidobacteriota > Terriglobia > Terriglobales > Acidobacteriaceae > Sulfotelmatobacter. The sequence continues at coordinate 100,268 of CAWAQH010000034.1, forward strand.
CATGGAGGGATGGAGGGCTAATGAATTATCGTATGCCGCGGGCGGTAGGCGGTCAATTCTGAGGAGAGCTCTTGGCCCTTACGCGACCGAATGCTAGGCCATGATTGCCCAGTGTTATATTCTCAGCGTGCTGGAACTGGCGCGCAAAAATGCTCGGTTCTTTCTCGCGGCGGGCCTGGGGGGGCTGGCGCTGCGGCTGGTCTTTGTGTTGCACTTTCCCGCCGTGGTGGACGATTCGCGGCTGTATGCCGATATCGCCATGAACTGGCTGGGACATGGTGTTTACGGCATCACCATTTCCGGAGAGGTCGTGCCAACTTTTTCCCGGCTGCCCGGATATCCGGCATTCCTGGCCGCAGTTTTCGCCGTCTTCGGGTGGGGCAATTTTCGCGCCGCTCTGCTCGTCCAGGTCCTGTTCGATCTGGGGACGTGCTTCCTGATCGCCGATCTTGCGCGCCGCATGTTCTCGGACCGGGCCGCCAAAGCGGGGCTCATGCTGGCCGCGCTTTGTCCTTTCTCGCCAACTACGCCGCGGCGGCGCTAACCGAGACGCTGGAGATTTTCTTCACAGCCCTGGCACTGGATCTCGCGATCTGCGGGTTTTCTGCTCTTCGCTCCGGGGACGATCTCAATGCCACTCGCTCTTCCTCGATATGGCTGGCCTGCGGACTTAGTATCGGCGCATGTATCCTGCTGCGGCCGGATGGTGGCATCCTGTTCGGCGCCATCGCAGGCTACTGGCTTTTTCTGTTTCTGCGACGAAACCAGCCCGGAGCATTCGGCTCCGCGTTGCCATCGCGTCGCGTGCTGCGCGCAGGAGCAATCTTGTTCCTCGCCACTTTTGCCCCTCTGGTTCCGTGGACGCTGCGCAATCTGCATACCCTGCACCGCTTTCAGCCGCTTGCGCCGCGCTATGCCACGGAGTCCGACGAATCAACCATGGTTGGATTCAATCGCTGGATCAAGACCTGGATAGCCGAATACACTTCCGTGCAGGAAATTTATTGGAGGGTTCCGGGGGATGCGATCGATTTTGCGCGCCTGCCAAACCGCGCCTTCGATTCCACCGCCCAGCGTCAGGAGACAGAGCAGATTTTTTCCGACTACAACCGCGAACACGATGTGGCCCCAGAGATCGATGCGCGCTTTGCGGCCCTGTCTGCCGCCCGCATTCATGCCGCGCCCCTGCGTTACTACGTCTGGCTTCCAGCCCTGCGCATTGCCGATATGTGGCTGCGTCCGCGGACCGAGTTGCTGCCCTCCGATCCGCGCTGGTGGGAGTTTGATGACGAACCGGCCTGGCTCACGGTAAGCATTGTCTTCGGGCTGCTCAACCTGGCCTATGTCGGCATGGCAACGGCTGGAATGGCCACGGGAGGAGTGCTGCGATGGCGCGGGGCGCCTGGGGTGGGAGTGCTTATCTTGTTTCTTCTCCTGCGATCGTTGTTCCTGGGAAGCCTGGAAAATCCCGAGCCGCGCTACACGCTGGAATGCTACCCGGCAGTGATCGTGCTTGCCGCCGCCATGTGGAAGCGGAGAGCATAACCTTCCAAATCCTGGATTGCTGTTGTGAAAGGGCAAATCCCACGCTTGCAAAGACCTGCAAACCCATGAAGATTCACCTTGATCATTGTGGCCCGGTAGTTGCACAATAGCGGCCCATAAGTCCCCCAGGGGTTCAAACTGAGGGATCGGACTTCTATCCAGGGAAGGGTGCCTCATGCCTGCTCGGCGTATCGGTGGTGTCAGTTCGCGAATGTTCCGGTTTTGGTTGGGATTTGTGCTCGTATTGCTGCTGGTTCCCTGCTTGTTTCCCGCGGCATTCGCCCAGACCACCGTCAGCCAGGGCAGCATTCAAGGGCACGGTCACCGATCAGACCAATGCGGTCGTTCCCGACGCAACGGTTACGCTCAAGAACCGCAGCACTGGACAGAGCGTGACGGTCAAGACATCCTCGTCCGGCACTTATAACTCCGGGGGTTGCCCGTGGGCGACTATGAGGTTCGCGTGCAGGCCAAAGGGTTCAAGACCGCGCAGTTCACCATCCCGGTGCAGATCACCGTCACCTCCTCCGGCAGCGTGAAGCTGCAGGTGGGCGAAGAGAGTACCACGGTAGAGGTGCAGGCCTCGGCGATCATGGTCAACACCGAACAATCCGCGGTGCAGGGAGTACTCAGCGGCGAGCAGATCGACAACATGCCGGTCAACGGGCGCAGCTTCCTCGATCTCGCCCAGCTCGAACCTGGCGTGCAGATGCAGGATGGAGCAGGCTTTCGATCCCACCAAAGTCGGCTACAACTCCGTTTCCATCAATGGAGATTTTGGCCGGACCCCGCGCATCGAAGTGGATGGCCTCGACATCAGCGACGAAACCGTGGGCACGACCACCCAGAACATCGCATTGAGTTCCATTCAGGAATTCAACATTGGCCGATCCTCGCTCGACATTTCCACCGAAATAACCAGCACGGGATCGATCAATCTCGCCACGCGTTCCGGCACCAATGCCTTCCACGGTCAGGGCTTCTACCAGTTCCGCGACTACAGCGCCGGTTTCGCCGATCTTCCCGGTGCGGTTTCCTCGCAGTTTCAGCGCAATCAGTTCGGCGGACGCCTGGGCGGCGCGATCATCAAGAACAAGGTCTTTTTCTTTATCGATTCCGAGCGGCTCAAGCAGGACAGTGAGGATGCGGTGGATGTGGGCGCGCCCTTTCAGCCCTTACCCGCGGCATCGACTCCCCTTCAAAAGCTCGCAGGCCAGCGCAAAGATTGACTGGCAGGCCGCCAATAATATTCGCGTCTTTTTCAAGTATCGCCTACGACTGGAATTACATCTGCATCGTCGGCGGCCACGGGCTTTTCCTATTATGCCAACCGCGACTATACCCCCAGCTATGCCATCGGCATCGACATCAACCATGGCAACTGGTCCCACAGCATCCGCCTGGGGTACCTCAAGTTTCACAATCTGATCGTCGGCGACACCGCCTCGCAGCCCGGCGCCATCAATCCATTCCCGACGCCGAGATTATTTTCGGCGACACCAACCTGTTCACCGGGCCAAACTATCTGGCGCCGCAGCAGACATTTCAGAGCAACAAGCAGATCAAGTACGATGCCAGCCGGGTCTGGGGAGCGCACATCATTCGCTTTGGCGCCAGCGTGAACGGCATATCCACTGGCGGATTTGCTTCTTTCAATGGCCTGGCTCCGCTGCTCTATAGTTACGTCAACTTCAACTTGTTGCCGCAGGGCAGGGTTCAGACCAGCCCCTTCTACTCCTGCAACCTCGCAAACCACTCCCGGCGTTCCCTTCAGTGGATGCGACACCAACATCGCCGATTATCCTTTCGCGGGCGGCTACGTCGGCAATGGTCAGGGATTCAGCACGGAATTGCCGGCCTTCGGTTACCCGGCGGGCGGCCTTTTCGATACCCGCTTCCAGACCTATGTCGGCGATTCCTGGAAGATCAGGCCCAATCTTGACCTTGAATTTCGGGCTGCGCTACATCCGCGACACCGGACGCACCGACAGCGATTTGGCCTCCATCCCCTGCTCGGCCGTGAGCCCTGCCCTTCTGGCTGCGGGCTATCCCGGCTGCAGCGGCGACCTCCTCGATCAGTGGGGGCCGGGATTGGGCAACGCGTTCGGCAACCGAACCTCAATTTCGCTCCGCCAGATTGGCTTCGCCTGGGATCCCTGGCACGACGGCAAGACCTCGATTCGCGGTGGTGGCGGCCTGTACTACGAAAATAATATTTTCAACAACGTCTCCTACGACCGCAGCGACAAGCTCGCCACCGGCCTTTTCAATCAGACGCCCTACCTGAACTGCGAGCCAGGAGGTTCCCCAGGTTCGCTTGCCTTTGCCTTGCCCGGCCCTGGGGGTACACAGAACCTGGTGACTTCGGTGGATTCCTACGATCTGGCGACGCAGGTTTGCTTCGCGCCGCTGGGCCCCAGTTCGATCAACGCCGAGGGTGCGGCCAAATCCATGGCCAGACCTGCAAACCGAATACATTGCGGCCACTGCCGCGGTTGGTGCGGCCGGGGCAAAATCCGAATTTTGTGGGCAACACTCTTAGAACTCGGTTATCCCTACTATCCCAACTTCCGCACCGCCCGTTCCTATCAGATGAACATCGGCATTCAACGCGCAGCTCACCAAGAACGGCGTCCTGACGGTCGACTACCTGCGCAATATCGGTCTGCATTTTCAGATTGGAGTGGACGTAAATCACGCCGGCGATTCCCGCTATCTGGAATATCAATGCCGCCTATAACGCCGATTGCGGTCGACGGCTGGACTTGACACTCCGGTCAGTGTTACCCGTTCGCTCTTACGCCGGCAAACATCGGTCCTGCCATCGATTGCTACATCGCCAACGTGCCAGGGGCCAGCATCAACGATTTTGCCAACAATGGCCTGGACTCGGGCGATGTCTATTACGGCGGATATTCCGCCGCTTACTATGGGCTTACTCCGATACCGGGGCCGCCTTTGCCGGCATCAATCCGAACCTGGGCAGTCATGTTCATGAACTATCCCATGGGCCGCTCGGTTTACAACGGCCTGCAAAGCGAGTACCGGCAACAGAATGAACGATCCGTTCCGCGGCGTGCGCGGTCATTGATCTTCAGGTCAACTACACCTTGTCCCGCTTCGTCAGCGACGGAGGCAGCGACCAGCATTTCACGCCCAATGCATGGGACTTCCGCAACCCGGCACAGCCTTTATGGGCCCGACATCGGAGGATCGCACGCACCAGTTCAAGTTTGGCGCGACGTTTCGAATTTGCTCACCACGGTCCCCGCCTCAGCTTGATTGGCGGCTTTGCCTCGCCTCAGCCTTCCGAATCTGCAGATTACCCACCAAGGAACCGTGGGAGAAATCTTCCGCTCCGATCTGACCGGTGATGGCACCTTCGGCGATTTCCTGAACTCCGCCGGCACGGACATCGGGCAGCCCGGGACGTTTATGCGCGGTCGGTCTCGACCCAAGGTCTGCATGCCTACATCGGCAACTTCAACAACACTATGGGCAACGGGACTACGATCACGCCGGCCGGCCAGGCGCTGATCACGCCGGTTTGTTCACACAAGCCGCAGTTGGTCAGCCTGGGAGCGGTGTTCCCACACTCCAGCCGCCGCCGGCGAACAATGCAGGGAACGGCTACTACAAAGACGTCGACACGATCGTGAGCTGGCCTTTCAAGATGCCGCGAACGCCTAAAATTTCGCCCAGCGTTTCGTTCTTCAACGTCTTCAATTTCGTAAATTACGGGTCACTTGGCTGGGCTGACCGGCGGGGGTGGCATCGATCAACGGCACAGTCGGCTGGCGTGAACGCCGCTACCAACACGATACGGATCGGACGCGGCAGCGGCGTGTTCGCCGTGGGCGCTCCACGCGAAGCCGAATTCGGTTTGCGCTTCGACTTCTAGGGTTCCACTTCTGGGGTTCGGTTCGACTTCCAGGGAGGCGAAGGCCTATGACAAGGGCGAGTCACTCATGCGAAACCGTGTCCGCACGTGCTCGGAGATCAGCTCAATGGCCTGGCGGTTGGATACAGGGTCGCTCTGGGCCAGATATTTCATGGCCTCCACCAGCACGCGTTGGCCGTCGACATAGCGGGGATCGGACGTGCGCTCACGTCGCTTACTGCCAAAATTGGGCGGAACCGGAATCGTAAAAACCTTGGCCATATATGAACTCGTTAGGGAACGCTTAAGGGCAGTATAGCGCCCGCACTCCATTTTTCAGTATACCTTCTTGTGCTTTAGATTCAACAACTTAACCTTGGGGCGAGACCACCTGCGTCTTCGAGGTGGTTTTCAACTTAAAGACATCGTTGGGAATCTTGGGCGGGTTCAATTGGATGGCCGAATACTTCACCAGCAGTTTATTGCCATCGGGCTGATCGAGCTCCTGCTGGACCGAGATGCCGCGATCCAGATCGATCCACAGAATAATCTGCTTAAAAGTGCCGCGGACCTTTTCCGATTTGGGAATCAATTGCAGCTTCGCGGTGTTCACGCCATCGACGGTCTCCGCGCCCTGAGCCGTGACGTTGAATGATTTCACTAGATCCTGGCCGCTCCCGCCGAACCCCAGAACCAGAAAGCTTTCAACCTCGGCGCGATTCTTGCCGGTATGGTAAACCGTGAGCTGGTCGATTTTAGGCTTGTACATCTGAAGTTCGCCGCCGCTGAAAAGCACCGAGGTGACATCGGGCTCGGTCAGGTCGAGCTTCATCTCGATGCTGTTATCTTTTCCGCTGCGCCGGTAGTAGACCACGCCGGTCTGCGGCGTATCGAACTCCTGGATGACGCGTTCATATTGCTGTCGCGACACATCGGCTCGCGCGCTGTGAAAGCTGGCCGCGGCCGAATCCATTTTCTTGAGGACACTATCGAGAGACGACGGCGACTGCGGCTGCAGCAACAAGCTCAGTGCAAGAAATAAATAGTGGAGGGAGGTCATGACGGCTGCATTCATCACTGCTTTCTACTATCGTTTTACCCAGACCCGGTAGCTTTCCACCTGGCCTTTTTGATCGAGCACGCCATCGTACTTCACGATCGAAACTTCGCCCGAAATCGGCTGAATGATCCGCTGCAACTGGTTGCGCACCGCATTGTCGTCTCCCGGAGCAATGGCGCTGGCCGAAATCTGGTAAATCAGCCCGCCCTGCCCGTCGGGCGTGACCACGACGTTACCGGAATGCGAAATATGCGGAACGGGTTTGTCGTTGAAATTGATCACGCGCGGCGAGAAGAAGACAAAAATCAGGATCAGCGTGACCATGATGTCGTAGTGCAGCGTGCCCCGCTCGTGCTGCCACAGAATGTAGCTGCGAATTGTGCTCCAGACACCGTTCATCGCCGGGGAACGCGCGGATAGGGGAGTCGCTCCCTCCGCCGCCGTGCTGATATCCACACTTTGCAAGTCTATTCTCCACGTTTCAAGGTCGCAAGGTTTCAACAATTCAAAGGTTTCAAATATGCGCTGCGGCTTTTGAAACCTTGAAACTATGAAACCTTGAAACTTGCTCTTAAAAGCTTTTCTTCGTAATCCGCTCCGCGCCAATATAAGGCCGCAGCACCTCTGGAATCACCACGCTCCCGTCCGCCTGCTGATAGTTCTCCACAATCGCCACCCAGGTCCGGCCCACCGCCAGTCCACTCCCGTTCAGCGTGTGTACGAACTCACTCTTGTTCTTGCCCTCAGGCCGATACCTGATATTCGCCCGCCGCGCCTGATACGCCTCGAAATTCGAGCACGATGAGATCTCGCGGAACAACTGCTGCCCCGGCAGCCAGACCTCAATGTCAAAGGTCTTCGCCGGGGATGACCCCATGTCACCAGTGCACAGCGTCACCGTTCGATAGTGCAGCCCGAGCTTCTGCAGGACCGTCTCCGCATTGCGCGTCAGCTTTTCGTGTTCTTCGTAGGAATCTTCCGGCCGGGTGAACTTCACCATCTCCACTTTCTGAAACTGATGCTGCCGGATGATGCCGCGCGTGTCCTTTCCATACGATCCCGCCTCGCTGCGGAAGCACGGAGTGTACGCCGTGAGTGAAATCGGCAGACGTGCAGCATCGAGTGTTTCGTCCCGATAGAGATTCGTGACCGGAACCTCGGCGGTGGGAATCAGCCAGAGATCTTTTTCGCCGTGCGGCACGCGGAAAAGATCGGCGGCGAACTTCGGCAGCTGACCGGTTCCATACATCGATTCCGAATTGACCAGGTATGGCGGCAGCACTTCGGTGTACCCATGCTCGCGCGTGTGCAGATCGAGCATGAAGTTCGCCAGCGCACGTTCGAGCTTTGCGCCCAGGTCCCAGTAGACGGCGAAGCGCGCTCCGGTCAACTTGACTGCGCGTTCCAGATCGAGCACACCGAGTTCCGCGCCCAGGTCCCAATGTGGCTTGGGCGTGAAATCAAATTTCGGAGCAGAGCCCCAGCGGCGGACCTCGACATTGTCGTCCGCGCTGTGGCCGATCGGCACGCTCGCGTGCGGCATGTTGGGAATGCCGCCGAGAATATCCTGCAGGCGGGCGTCAAGCTCGGCGGCAGTTTTCTCCTCACCTGAATCTGCTCGCGCAGATTCTTGGTCTCGGCGATCGCCGCCGACGCATCCTGCCCGCTCTTTTTCAGTTTATTGATGTCTTCCGACGCACGATTCCGCTGCGCCTTCATGGTCTCGGCTTCGGTGATGGCCTGGCGGCGCTGCGTATCGACTTCACGGAAATCCTTGAGCACGTCAGCCGGATCGGCGCCGCGCTGGCGCAGCATCTCTTCCACTCGGGGCAAATTGTCGCGAACAAAACTCAGATCAAGCATGGGAACTAACTACTTTATCGGAAACTGCCAGAAAAAACATGCCCGGACAGCACAAGACCCGGTTTGCCTCCGGGTTCGCGGCGTGTCGTCATCCCATCCGCTTTGGCTCTCGCTCGCTGCCTGTGTAAACTAACTTCGCGATGAGATTATTTTTCCTCCCAGTAGCGCGCCGGCATTTTCTGCGCCGATATTTTCTACCCCTGGCCGTACTCGTCCTGCTCTCTGTTCCAGCGAGCTTTTCATCCGCCTACAACGCTCATCCAAAACTGGTAGTTGTGATCGTCATCGACCAGTTCCGCGGTGACTACCTCGAGCGCTACCATGACCAGTTCACCGAAGGCGGCTTCCGCCTGCTCCTTGACCATGGCGCCAACTTCACCGATTGCAACTACGATTACGCCAACACCCGTACCGCACCCGGCCACGCCACGCTGTTTACCGGGGCCTACAGCGACGGCCACGGGATCGCCGCCAACGAGTGGTGGGATCCGAAAAAGAAGCGCATGGTTACCTCGGTCGAGGACGACGACACCAAACTCGTAGGAATCGCCGGCGAGCCCGCCAAAGAAAAAACCGGCGCCTCGCCCCACAACCTGCTCGCGCGACACACTCGGCGATGAACTCAAGCTTGCGACGCAAGGCAAGGCGCGCGTGTTTTCCCTGTCATTGAAAGACCGCGCCGCCATCCTGCCCGGCGGATTCGCGGCCGACGCGCTTATTGGATTGATGCCAAGAGCGGCGCGTGGATTACTTCCACGTACTATCGCCCCGATCTGCCCAAGTGGGCGCAGGAGTTCAATTCCGGCAACCGCGCCGCAAAATACTGGGATCGTGATTGGAAGAGTACCAACGGGGCGGCCCTGCGCTCAACCGCGCATCGCAGGAATAAAGACGGTTCCGAAGCGGGCTTCTCCGACGTGGTCGGCTCCACGCCCTTCGCCGACCAATACCAACTGGAATTCGCCAAAGAGCTGGTGGTTTATGAAAATCTCGGAGCCGGAGAAGCCACCGATCTGCTGGCCATAGGCCTTTCCGCCAACGACATTCTTGGCCATCAGGTGGGCCCGGATTCGCCGGAAATGGCTGCCATGGTGCTGGCCCTCGATCACGAACTCGCCGACTTCTTTACCTTTCTCGGCCATCAGGTCGGGCTCGCCGATACCTGGATCGCTCTCTCGGCTGACCACGGAATTTCCGCGCTGCCTGACGTGGCAAAGACATTCCGCATTCCCGCCGCTAATCTGGGATGCCAGGAAACTCGAAGCGCAGATCAACACGGCGCTGACTGCGAAATTTTCTCCCGGCCATGCGAAGTCCTATATAAACCTGGACTATCCCGTGGCCTGGCTCGATGAAGACTCCTTCGCCGTCGCTCACATAAAAGAGCAGGACGCCGAAACTGCCGTGGGCGACGCCATGAAGCAAGCCGGACTGCGCGACTACTTCACCAAGTCACAACTCGCGGAAGGCGGGGTGCCGAACACTGCTCTTGGCAGGAAATTCCTGAACAGCTATTCGCCCGAAGGCGGTTGGTATGTGATGGGAGTTCCCGGGATTTACACCGTGGGCCGGCCAAAGGCACCGACCACGCTTCGCCCTACACTTACGACACGCACGTTCCGCTGGCTTTCTACGGGCTGCCATTTCCTCCCGGAAATTATCGTACCCATGCCGAACCGGTGGATCTGGCGGTCGACGCTGGCATCGCTGCTCGGCATCAACGCTCCCACTCACGCCATGGGACGCGTGCTCACCGAGGCGCTCGCGCTTTCGCATCGCGCGGAAGAATGAGCCCCGCATCCCACGGGCCTGAAACTAATGAAGAAGCGCCGGCCGTGACCCTCAATCCTCCGACACACGGCGCAAGATCCCACCCGTGGATCGATCTCAGCGTGAGTTTCGCTGGCATCCAACTGAAGAATCCGATCATCGCGGCCAGCGGAACATTCGGCTACGGCGTCGAGTTCGAAGATGTCGTCCATCTCGACAAGCTCGGAGGGTTCGTCGTCAAAGGTCTTTCGCGCGAGCCGATGATCGGCAATCCGCCGCCGCGCCTGTGGGAAACCGCCGCCGGCATGCTCAACGCCATTGGCCTGCAAAATATCGGCGCCACGGCGTTCCTCGAAGAGAAGCTGCCCAAGCTCCGCAAGATCAAGAACATTGTTGTGTCATCGCCAACGTTTTCGGCTACATCCGCGACGACTATGAGCGGACCATCGAGATTCTCAACGATGGCGAAGGCATCGCCGCCTACGAACTGAATGTTTCCTGCCCCAACACGGCCCAGGGCGGACTGCAATTCGGCTGCGATCCGCGCTCTCTCGATGAAGTCGTGACCACCGCGAAACGCGCGGCCCGGCGGCCGCTGATCGTCAAGCTCTCACCCAACGTTACCAGCATCGCGCAGATGGCGCACATCGCGCAGGAAGCCGGCGCCGACGCGATCTCGCTGGTCAACACTTTCGTGGCCATGGCCATCGACGCCGAGACTCGCAAGCCGCGTATCTCAAACGTCACCGCCGGACTCTCCGGCCCAGCCATCAAGCCCATCGCGCTGCGCATGGTTTACGACGCGGCCCACGCGGTAAAGATTCCGGTGATCGGCATGGGCGGAATCTCAACCCCCGCCGACGTCGCCGAATTCATGCTCGCCGGCGCAACCGCAGTGCAGATCGGCACCGCCAGCTTTTGGGACCCGTGCGCCACGGAAAAAATTGTGGATGAGTTGCACCGCTGGTGCCTTGACCGCGGCATCGCCCGCCTCGCCGACCTCACGGGCGGCCTGATCCTGGAGTCCTGATCTTGGAGTAAAAGAAACTTCCGGCGAGTCGCGAAGCGACGCCATTCATTAGCCCCGCACGTAAGTGCGGGCTATGGTCGTGCGGGAGGATCGAGTCCCCATTAGGGGACGACACCCAACCATGGGCGCTCCTACCGCCACGCCCCCATGATCGCTCCGATCGCCAGATAACACACCAACTGATACCCGGTATTAATCGCGTACAGTTTAGCCGGCTGCCGGCTGAATAGTGCATTCGTAAGCTGCACGGTCGTCACGAACCCCAGCCACACCGCCAGCCCCACTTTCATGCCATACAGCGGCGTGTTGATGGTTGCGACCGCAATGATTTTCCCCAGCACTGCCGCCGACACAAAGCTGCACACCAGCGACAGCATGTAAGACGGTCCAGCGCTCTTCTGCATTTCGGCGAGCTTCGCTTTGTCATCCGGGTCGTACCCCATCAAGACCATCCACCGGCGCGCAAACAGCAATGGCGAGTACCACGCGAACCCAACCACCATCGTGGCCAGCCCGCTTACCAGCACTGCCCACAGGTTTACTCCCATGAACTTCATGGAATACCTCCGTTGAAGCATTGAGGATCGGGCGACTGGTGCCCGTTACGAATACGGATGAACTATGAAGGAGAATCCGGACGAAAGAAAAACAATTGTCATCCCGAGCCAGCGCTTTTCGCGCGGCCATGGATCTAGGCGAGCCGCGCGAAGCGTCGCGGTTTGCGACGCAATAATAGCGCACCTGGCTCGCTTCCTTGTTAGCGCCCGTGAGTGTACCAGATCGACCCCGGAGACTTGTAATTCCGCCCTTCGCCCCAAACTACATGCGTGTTCGCGAGGTTGTCGATGGCAATGGAAAACAAGTTGCCAAACGGAAAGAGGAAGCCGTTGGGCCGGATGTAATCGTATCCGTGCACGGGGCCCAGGCCGGAGAGCTGCGATTCCGGCGACCAGGTTGCGCCACCGTTGGTCGAAGCCCGGTAGAAGGCATTCCAAAGCGAACGGCCCTGCGTGTCCACTTCTCGCGTGTCCATCCATGCGATGCGCACGTCGCCCGCGACGCCGGCGGTGATGGCTGGGAAACAGTGCTCCACGCCCGATGGAGCGTTTGAAACGTCGACTTTCGCCGCCCAGTTCTCCCCCTGGTTCGTCGAAGAGGAGAAGTACATGCGCTCCGGTCCGCCTGCGACCGAGCCAGAGTTCCACAACGCATAAATGACTCCAGCATCGTCGGAAGTCAGGGCCATCTGCGAGCCCAGAAAGCCGGCTGAACAGTCTTGGGCCGGGCAACCCGGCGCCGCACTGGAAACGTCCATCGGCGTCGTGCTCCAGTTCCGTCCGCCATCGGCGGATCGGCTTACAAAAACCTCCACCGGCCGCGCAAGAATATTGGTTCGCGGGTAGGCCTCCCAGGAAAAATAGACGTTGCCGGCGGGATCCACGGTGGCCCCCGCGGCCAGTGACCAGCCCGGCCCCGCACCGGATTCAGAACCGAGGAAGAAAAATTCTGCGCGTAATCATGCGACGCGGCTACAGAGAGCGTCTGATCATGGTTAAAGCTCACGTAAAGGTTAGGCCCGCGAACCGCCAGCACCGGCTTATCGATGACTGCTTCGGGAGAATGTTCAGCGACGGCAAAATACCAGGACCGGCCAAAATCCTGCGACCGTGCGACGATGACGTCGTGCGCGCCCTGCAACCATGACGCATAAAGAGTTTGCCGGTCCACCGGGTCAACCTTGATCTGGGCATCAAACTGTCCCGACGATGAGGCCAGCAAGTGCCGCGCTGGTTCCCAGGAAACGCCATTGTCATCGCTGATCAGCAGCACCATGGTGGGCGCGGTGCACGCGGAACATTGAGCCACCGGACCATACTGAGGAAACAGAATATAAATGTGCCCACGGCCATCGGCAGCCAGCGCGGGCTCCCATTGGTCTCCGGGGCTGTAGCCAACCCGACGCGGCGAAGCAAAACCCGAAACGGCTAGCGCTCGAGTCGAGACCGCCAGCATCAGGCAGAGGACGAGCGCGGGCAAAGCTAGGGTTAGGGTACGGCTGGACCTAAAAACCACAGACTTCTCCTGGGCACAAGTACAGCAACTGCGTTGCAAGTACTACGTTGGACGAACTTTATCCTGAATCGTTACCGGGGTCAATTGCCCGATCAGGCTATGGGGCGTTCCATTTTTTCCGTTTTTCAAGATCTCTGGAATCATGGGGTTAGCGGGAATTCTCCGGCAAGATCCACCTCTAGCGGCCTCGGCCAGGATTTCGGGGCGCGGTGCCTGTTTCGGCGCGTGACTTTCCGACTGGTTCGTCATCTAATAGGAGCGGAAGCAGGGCGGCCGGAACAGCGGCTGCCATCGCGTGCCAGAGCAATCATTCACAAGCAAGGAGCAATCATTCATGGAGAAAGCCACATTTGCTGCGGGATGTTTCTGGGGAGTGGAAGCGACGTTCCGCGCGCTGCCGGGAGTGCTCGGCACACGCGTCGGTTACATCGGGGGAAGCACCGAGAATCCTACTTATAAAGACGTTTGCACCGACCGCACCGGGCATGCCGAGGCAGTGGAAGTTGACTTCGATCCCGCCAGGATTCGCTACAACGACCTGCTGAAAGTGTTCTGGGAGAACCACGACCCCACGCAACTCAACCGCCAGGGGCCGGACTGGGGCACGCAATACCGGTCGGCGATTTTCTATCATTCACCGGATCAGCAGAAAGAGGCGCTCGCCTCGAAAGAAGCGCTCGAGAAGGCGCACCGCTTTTCAAAGCCGATTGTCACCCAGATCGTTCCGGCCGTGGAGTTCTTCCCCGCCGAGGATTATCACCAGCAGTATCTGGAGAAGCGCGGCATGGCGAGCTGCCATATCAAGACGTAAGGGATGTCCCGGGAGGCCGGCTCGCACTTTCGACGTTGAACTCCGGGCACCGCCACGAAAAAGGCTGACCCACTCGCCCGCGGTTTTCGGTAGTGGTTCGGTTTGAAAACTGCACCACTACCGGTTTTCGGCGAGTGGGCGCCACGCGCCCGCTGTGTTCATGAATCGCACACGACTACGCACTGTCATCCCGACCGGAGCTTCCCGTTCCCGAAGGGAACGGGAACCGGAGTGGAGGGACCTGCTGTTTGCACTCCGGTCCGGGGGCTGGCCCAGCTTCGCTTTTCTCCCGCTGCCACCACGAAAAAGGCTTGCCACAGCTTTGCCTCCTTTGCAAAGCTGGGCACCACGAACCCCGCCGTGTTCACAAATCGCACACGATGCCGGGAGCCGTAACGATAGAAAGTGGCGATAGAAAAAAGATCGGTACCCTAAAGGGATTTCCCATCCCCTGCACCATCTACGCACTGTCATCCCGACCGAAGCTTCCCGTTGACGGCTCCCCCGTGCAACATGCCCCACCTAACTCCTTTAGGCTGCCGAATTTACCCCTAAGTCCAATGGGCTCCAGAATTTGCATGCCGGTACCCCACCTAACCCACTGATTCTAAAACAGGCGGGGTGGGGGGAGGGGAGTAATAAACTGGTAAACCAGGCAGTAACCTAGTTGACACACATGTCAAATTAGGATTACCCTTGCTGATTCAACGGCTTGGAGTATATTCCGAGCGCAGCAAGAGGTGTGAAATATGGCTTCACAACTTGAGAGAGAACTGCGAGAACTTGTATTGGCGCTCGCTCTCTTCTTGGCTGGCCTTGGGTACGCTGTGATGGGACTCCCAGCGAATGTCGTAGTGGGGTCTGTTATCTGGACAATCGCATGGCTTTTTGTTTCGCACTTGTTTTTTACATCCGATTGGACAGTGTCATGCCCAATTGATGTGAAAATCATCCTCTGGGGAAGCGTGACGTTCTTAGTGGTGCTTGCTCTGTGGCGTCCCATTCAAACTCAGTATGCGAAAGAACATGCGCCGCCATCCATTCCATCGAAACCACTGCCAGAGATTGGGAAGCCCACTCCCCCAGCCGTTTTAATTCGCCCAGCAGGACGCACCTACCTGATATTCGATGGAGTTCACATTCCAGGTAGAGTAGACACCAAAACCGGGCAGCCCATTGGGGATGAAGTCTTTCAAATTGGCGACAAGCTTTTCTTTAATGTCTACTTCAAAACCGTTGGCCCCAATCCAGTCGAACTCGTTAAGCTTGATTATTGGGTCTATGTAGAACCAGATCATAGTGCTGAGACTCAAGCCGCAGTCGTAGCGGATTTCAAGAAGAGATTGAGAAGAGAGAAGGCGTACCAATCAGAGTTCATAAAAGATGCCGCTACTCTGATGCCGAACGAACGTAGATTTAATTCGGCTTATGCTTCGAGTGAAACGAAAGAGCCTAAAATAATTACTCAAGCTGATTTAGACGGATTTCAGGCCGGAACAGAATGGCCCTTCCTTCTTGTGCAGATTACTTATAAGGACAAAGGGAAAGTACATCATCTACGGACCTGCCAGTTGTTACAACCGCCCCAAATTCTTAACACTTGGGCCTATTGCAGAGAATTTACGAACTCGGATTAAATATATGAAACCAGAATACAGAGAAGGACCGGAAGCCCTGAGGAACTTCAAGCAACTTGCGACCGCGATTCTACAGGCTCCAGCCCAAAAGAAAAAGAGGCAGACTAAGAAGTCCGCCTCTGTAAAGAAGCCGAAGAAATCCGACAGGGACTAGAACGGGATTGGTGTCTCCCGCGCCCCTGTCGCCGCGTGATGTGGTGAGTCACTCTTGCCCGTCAGATCGCTGTAGGTAAGGCGGCGACCGAGTACCTGAGACATGGCAGTCTTGAAGCGGTCGGAGTCATTGCGGGGACGCTGTTTGGTGGCGCGATTGTTGTAACGGAAAACTTGTTCGTCAACGTACCGAGAGAGATGAAAAGGCTCTACAGCAACGTAGGTTCCCTTGAGCGACCGCTTAAGCAGCGACCAGAAATTTTCCATGCCATTGACGTGGACCTGTCCGCGCACGTAGCTCTCGGTCTTGTTAACCACGTCATGCACGAAGCGCCGTTGCATTCCGTTATCGTAGGCGACCGCGTTGTCGGTGTAGACGGTGCTGCCATACTTAACGTTCTTCAGAATCTCATCCTGCAAGGTCTCGCGTGTGACGTTCGGAACGACTTTGGCGCGAACCTGACGGAGATTCCGGTCAAGGATGCCTTGCACAATCGTCTTGCCCGTCGCTGCTCCGATGTATCCCTCTTGCTGGGCGAATCGCAGACGGCGCGAACGGTGCATGTTCTTAACTTTCCCACCAACAAAAGTTTCGTCTACTTCCAGCGTGCTACCTTCGCCGCCGATCTTCGTGGTATCGAACGAATGCTTTTTCATTACTTCACGGACTCGTTGCAACATAAACCATGCCGTCGTTTGCGTTACTCCCAGAGCGCGTCCAAGCTCATGCGAACTGATTCCGTTCTTCGCATTCGCCAGCAGCCAAAATGCCGTCATCCATTTGTCGAGAGTGATCGGCGAATCCTCCATGATCGTTTTAACTTTGATCGTGAATTGCCGCTTGCAGGCATAGCAGAACCAAAGGCGGCGAGTCTTGATAAAGGAATTCTTGGCCGCATTGCAGCGTGGGCAAACTACGTTGCCGTCTGGCCAGCGCAGCTTCTTGGCATACTCAAAGCAGCGGTCGGTATCCCCGAAGTAGACGATGGCTTCTTGCAGCGTTTTCGGCTCTGGAGTGTGCTTAGTGGCGTCCATGTAGAAAACGATACCATAAGCTCACATGTGTGTCAACTAGTTTATTACCGTAAACCAACATTGAAAATAAAGCACTTACAAAATCCCGCCACCATGTAAATACATGTTTTCGCCCCCTCTTTCGCCCTCGCAAGCCCGCGCTTTTTCGCCATATTCTCGATTCCCCCCTAATTTCCCCCAGCAAGTCTCGGTCTCACTCTCAGGAAGATCTGGAACGATACTGGAAAACTCCCGTAAGAGGTGTCGAGCACCGCAGGCTTCGAATAGACGGTGATGTCGGCTCCCAAACCGAGTTGCCAGGCGTGGTTCTGAATCAGGTCGCGGGTGCCGCCGAAGGTGTAGGCGCCAATGCGGTAAGACGGCCGCTCCGCCGGTGGAAACAATTCATTCTTGTCCACCAGTTCCATCCGGGTGAAGACATAATCGCGGCGCAGGAAATTCAGCGTGGATTCGAGCAGATAGCCGTTCAGGTTGGTTTCCGGGCCGATTTCGTGCACCCGTCCCCAGACCAGCGAACTTGCCCAATTGCCGTTGGCGAGCGGGCGGTTGTATTCCACCGAGGCCGTTTGCCGCCACTGGTTCCAGGGCTCGAGCGCTTCGGGATGGTCAAGATGTCCAATGCTGTATTGCGCCGTCCAGTCGCGCGTCGGGGCGGCGCTGACTCGCGCAGACCAGGAATCGAGCGCGGCGGGTTGAATGCTCCAGCGTTCTTCGTTGGGCTCGTGGCCGTTGAAGGCGGAGGCTTCAAGCTTTACGGGGCTGATCACCAAACCGGTGGTGACTACGCCGAAACTGGTGTGGGTGGAATCCTGTAAATGATGGCTGAGCGGGGCCAGCGGGAGCTCAGCCGCCGATGCGCGGTGAATATAAGTGACGGGGCCGAGCGCGGGCTCGGCCGCCGGGCCGCCATAAAGTTCCCACGAAACCTTATCCGAGAGCGGCAGCAGGTAGAGCGCGGAAAGTTCCGCGAACACGTTATGCGGATGCTGGTGATCGACCAGCGGCTCTCCGTGATAGGTTTCGCCGGTCTGAAACAGTTCGGGAAAGCCGGGATGCGGCGAGGTAAGCGATTCGGCGGAGAACATCTGCCGGAACAGAATCGTTCCGCGACCCAGCTTGTGCTGCTCCATCAGCATGCCCCAGTTCACCGACTCGGCCTTGCCTTCCCCGCGCGGGCCGCCCTGCTGGTTGTAGTCGGCGAAGATCACGCCATGCGCCATCAGTTCCCAGCCGCCGCGCATCCGCATCCATTCGTGTTCCGGAACCGACGCCGGCTCCCAGGCCGTGCCTGAGCCATCGTGAGGCGAGGGGAGTTGCTCCGTGTCCTGACCAGGCATCTTCATATCCATGCCGGCCATCGAGTCGTCCTGCGCTGAAGCCCGCAGCGGACATAGCCCCGAAACCAGTACAGAAAACAAAAGTGAATAGAAAATAATTCTGACCATAACAAGTCTCCGTCGAAAAGGAGCATGGGGTTGCGGTGAACCCGCGCGTCAACAGAGTTGTGGAGAACGGAGCTAGACTCGGAGGGTTACAACGGCAGGAGGACCCGCGGACGGAGCTATTGCAAGACGCAGAAAATTGTCGTTGCTGACTTCAATCGGAACGGCCGTGTCGTGGTGCCGCAAAGAGCTGAGCGCGTCAGGTCCGACGGGGAAGACACTCGCAAGCAGCGACGCATGGGAACGCCCCACGCAACATTTGTGATCGGTCGGGTGTTGGTGCGATGGAAGGCGGTGATGGCATCCGGTCATCGCCACTTGATCCGGCGAAGAGGGAAACAGGCACAACGCCCCGGCGCTGCCGGCGAGCATCGCGGCCAGCAGAGCAACAACCACCGTGCGTGAAACCATGCTATGCAGAGTTATCCCCGCTATGTCCCCGTGATCTTGACGCGCAGTTCTTCAGGCAGGCGTTCGCGAATCTGCTCGGGCAGCTTGTCGTGCACACGGCGCGCGCCTTGCTTGGCGGCATCGAGCACGGTCACGGGGGCGGGCGTGGCCACCGCTACCACCAGCCAGATCAGCGCAGAGAGGGCAAAGCCGGCCAGGGCGGCAATCTCAAGCCAGAAAGCGTGGCGCGGACCGAAGTGGCGGATCACGCCAAAGGCAAGAAGAAACACACCGCCAGAAAGCGAAGCCAGCGCGATCAGGCCCACGTCAATGATGCGGTGGATTTTCTGGCGGGATCGGCAGCGCTCGCAGCCGGCCAAGTGGCTTTCGTAGTCGCCGCGCATCTCCGGTGCCAGGCCGGAAATGTCGTAGCGCCAGCCCGCCAGAATCTTGCCCACGATGGGATCGATGCACTGCTGACTCATAAGTTAACGCTGCTTACAGCCAAGCTCAAGACGCAACCGGCTATCGCCGCGGTTCGTATACAGCTCCTACAACCGGATCGGCGGCAGAACGTCCGTTTGCCGGGCCACCAGCACACGGTTGTGGAACAAGCTGCCGCGCTTCGCCAAAGCTTTTTGCGCCTCTCTCAGCGCTATTTCCGGGTGATTGTTCTCTTCAGAGAGATGCGCCAGCACCACAAAGGCTGCACTATTATCATAGTCGCCGGTGAAGAAATCCGCGAGGGCTGTATTGGACAGATGGCCCACGTTGCTTGCGACCCTCTGCTTCACCACCCAGGGATAGGACCCTCCGCGCAGCATCTCGACATCGTGATTGGACTCCATGACCAGAATGTCAGATCCCCGCAAGTGGTCGCGAACGTTGGCCGGGAGATAGCCCAGATCGGTGGCGACGCTGACCTTGGCGCCTTCCACGCGGAAGGTGAAGCCGACGGGATCGGCGGCGTCGTGGGGAATAGTGAAGGGCTTGACTTCGATATCGCCCACCTGAAAACGGTGCCCGGATTCGAAGCGCTCGAGCCGTTCCAGTTGCGGCCGCTCGCCTTTCTCCGTGCGCATGGCGCGGCTCCAGGCGGCGTGCGTGGCCCCGGTCATATAAATGGGGATGCGAAGTTTTTTGGCCAGCGTGGCCAGCCCGTAGACGTGGTCGGAATGTTCGTGCGTGATCAGAATCGCCGACAGCGACGCGGGATCTTCCCCAAGCGACTTCATGCGCTTGAAGGTTTCGCGGCAGGAAATGCCGGCATCAACCAGAATCCTGGTGGCGGTGCTCGAAACCAGCGCGGAGTTACCGCGGCTACCGCTGGCCAGCATCGACACGGTGACACACATGCAGAAAAGCATACGTGAGGCTACTGTGGATTGGGAGTGACTTGTTGGTTATCCGATACCTTGGGGTGGTCTAGGGCCGAAACTGGGTCCAGCGGGGGACGGTCAGCCCGGAACTGTTTCAGCCCTGGAGCAGTTGCGGAACTTGAGGGTGAGAAACCGGGTGAGTTCTATTTTCCCTGCCGCAGGTTATCGATCACCTGGCGGACGACAGCACCGCCGTACGCTCCAGCGGTGGCTGGCAGGGCGGTGAGAAACGATCCGTAAATTTGCCCGCGCGAAGGCCGCACAGAGAGGACCAGATAAGCGGCCAGTTCGGCGATCGGAATGAAAATCACAACGGCCACCACCCATCGCCACGGCCAGCGCGGGCGCAGCACACCGAGAAGCATCGAGGCCATCAGCGCCAGCAGCGCGGTGAAGAGCAGGTCGTTTACGGCTACATCGGCCCAGCCAATGGCCATGCTGCAGCACGCGGCAAGAAGGTAGAAGGGGAGGTCGCTTCCGGCGCGCCGCGAAACTGGTTCCATCGGCATTCGGTTCGGGGAACTCGTGCCCTTCCTTCACCCAAAATCGGCCCCACTAGCTACCATACTTATAAAATCCTCTCCCGCTTTTCCTTCCCAGCCAGCCGGCATCGACCATCTTGATGAGCAGGGGGCAGGGGCGGTACTTGGGATCGCCCAAGCCATCGAGCAGGACGCGCATGATGTCGAGGCAGACGTCGAGGCCGATGAAATCGGCCAGAGTGAGCGGCCCCATGGGATGGGCCATGCCGAGCTTGAAGACCTCATCGACCGCTTCGGGCGTGGCAACGCCTTCCATTACGGTGTACATGGCTTCATTCAGCAGCGGCATGAGGACGCGGTTGGAGACGAAACCCGGCGCATCGTTTACCTCGACCGGCGTTTTGTCGAGCTTAAGGGAGAGATTATGACGTTTCGGAAAATGTTTCCTGCGACGTGGCCAGGCCGCGGATGACCTCGACCAGTTTCATCACCGGCACGGGATTGAAGAAGTGCATGCCGATGACTTTGTCGGGGCGTCTGGTCTGGGCGGCGAGTTTGGTGATCGAGATGGAGGAAGTATTCGATGCCAGGATGACCTCAGGCCGCGCATGCGGTCGAGATCGCGGAAAATCGCGGTTTTGATCTCGAACTTCTCCGTTGCCGCTTCGATGATGAAGTCGCAGCTGGCAAGCGCGGGCGCGATCGGTGACGGTCTCTATATTCTTCAAGGCGCCGCCCTGTCGTCGGCCGTGATCTTGTTCTTGGTGACTTCGCGGTCAAGGTTTTTGGTGATGGTGGCCAGGCCGCGATCGAGGAAACGCTGCTCCACGTCACAGAGCGCCACCGAATACCCGCTGCGGGCGAAGACGTGGGCGATGCCGTTGCCCATGGTGCCTGCGCCGATGACTCCCACGCATTTGATATCCATGATTGCCTCGTTTAAAACGTTTGAGTCTACCACCCGTGCTTGCTTGCGGGGAACAAAGATTGCGGTAGCGGGCCGGGTTTGAATCGACCGGATTGCGAGTAGAACCGCGCAGAATCGAAATCTGCCCCCCCGGAATCTAAGCAGTTGGCGGGAAAATAGTCTCCCGCGCAAGTGCTAGAATACGGTGTTCTGCCGTCGTCGAAGGCGGAAACCGACTTCCTCCCCGAGGTGCATTATGGCAATCGCTGAAGCTCCCATCCGCCCGCGCGCGGCATCCCATCAAGGGCCGTTCGTCAACGAGCCGTTTTACGACTTTCGTCAGGAAGACAATGCGCGCGCCATGCGCGCCGCCATCGAGCGCGTTCAGGGACAACTGGGGCGTGAATATGACCTCATCATCGGCGGCCAGCGCATCAAGACCACCGACAAGATCAAGTCGCTGAACCCGGCGCGGCCCTCGCAGGTGGTTGGGATTCACCAGAAAGCCGGCAAGGAGCACGTGGAGCCGGCCATGAACGCGGCGCTCAAGGCTTTCGAAACCTGGAAGCTGACGAGTTTTGAACACCGCGCCGGACTGCTGTTCCGGGCCGCCGACCTGATGCGCCGGCGCAAAATGGATTTCATGGCTTGGCTGGTGTTTGAAGTGAGCAAGAACTGGGGCGAGGCCGATGGCGATATTTCCGAGACCATCGACTTTCTCGAGTTCTACGGGCGCGAAGCGCTGCGCCTGGCGAAAAGCGAAGCGCCCGTGCAACTTCCCGGCGAGCACGATACCTTTACCTACATTCCGCTGGGCGTGGGCGCGGTGATTCCGCCGTGGAACTTTCCCTGCGCCATCATGGCGGGGATGACTGCAGCGTCGATCGTCAGCGGCAACACCGTGATCCTGAAGCCTTCGAGCGATTCGCCTACGATTGCGGCGAAATTCATGGAACTGCTGGAAGAAGCCGGACTGCCCGAAGGAGTCGTGAATTTCTGCCCGGGATCGGGCGCAAGCTTCGGCGACGCCATTGTGGTGCATCCAAAGACACGCTACATCGCCTTCACCGGATCGCGCGAAGTTGGGCTGCACATCAACCAGGTGGCGGCTACACCGGCGCCGGGGCAGATCTGGATCAAGCGCACTATTCTCGAAATGGGGGGTAAGGACGCCATCATCGTGGACGCCGACGCCGATATTGACGCCGCGGTGGAAGGCGTGGCGCAAGCGGCATTTGGGTTTCAAGGGCAAAAGTGCTCGGCCTGCTCGCGCGCCATCGTGGATGAGCGCGTCTATGACAAGTTTGTCGACCAACTGAAAGCGCGCGTGGAAAAAATCACGGTGGGCGATCCCGCGAATAACGCCAACATGGGCGCGGTGATCAACGAAGGTTCGATGAAGACCATTCTGCAATACATCGAGCAGGGCAAAAAAGACGGGCGCCTCATCACCGGCGGCGAGCGCGACACAAAAGCGGGAGAGGGATACTACATCCGTCCCACGGTTTTTGCCGATATTCCCGCCAAGTCAAAACTTGAGCAGGAAGAAATCTTTGGCCCGGTGCTGGCCGTGATCAAGGCGAAAGGCTTCGACAATGCCCTGGCCATCGCCAACGACACCGAGTTCGGCCTCACCGGCGCCGTCTATACCAACTCGCACGATAAGATCGTCCGCGCCAAGCAGGAGTTCCACGTCGGCAATCTTTACATCAACCGCAAGTGCACGGGAGCGATGGTGGGCGCGCACCCCTTCGGCGGGTTCAATATGTCAGGAACCGATTCGAAGTGCGGGGGCCCGGATTATCTTTATTTGTTCACGCAGGGCAAGTCGATCGGCGAAAAGATCGGATGAAGCTGATTCGGTGAAGCTCGATTCCATCGCAGTAGCTCTGGTTGCTACCGGATCGGCATAGTTCTGCCTGCGTTGGCACGTCCGCAAGGATGACCCACTAGAATTCTTCGAGTCGACCTCCGATCTTCGATCCATGGGAAGCCGTGTGAGCGGCGCCCAATCCAGCGACGTTCCCCTGCCTCTTCCCTTCCCGTTTTGACACGAACTTTATAATGTCCCTCATTGGTTAATCACAGCCACGGATTTCCGTAGCATCATAGGCATGGGCCGAACCTTTGGGAACGACGAATCCAGGAGAGTTGCCCATGATGTATATCGTACGAATGACAAACGGCGATTGTGTGGCCGCCATGGCCGCCGACGAGCGCGGGGCGCGCTGCATCGCCATGAAACTCCGGCTCGATGAAACGGCGGAGGTGGCGAGTATCCGGCGGATCGACAGCTTCGCGGTGCAATTCACTCCCACAGAAGATGGCAGTCTGGAAGCAACCCACTGGGACGATGCCACCCTTGACGGTATTCTGGCCAATGAGTATCCGCTGCTGAGAAAAGCCTTCCAGCGTGCCAACGCCGAGCCTTTGCTGCCTAAAAGAGATTCCACCGAACCGGCGATGGAACGATTACATTCCGCGTATGAGCGCAATCTGGATGGGATCCGCGAGGGGCTGCGCCAGGAGTTGCAGCGGTCGGGCACACCCCAGTTCGTCGGAAAGTCGAAAGCCGCCCACCGCAGGTAGCCGCGCCGCACGCTCTGACGGGTCACACCAACAAAAAAGCCGCCCGCGGGCGGCTTTTTCAATCCTGCAAAGTTTTTCTACGGCATAACCCCCGCCGGCGGTTGCGGAGCGGGCGTCACCGTGGTCGCGGCTGCGGCTTCGTTCAGAATCCGGTGGTGGATGGTGAACAGCGCCAGCTCCAGCCGGTCCGAGACGCCGATTTTGTCATAGACGTTGCGCAGGTAATTCTTGATGACCTGCTCGGTGGTGCCGAGCTGGGTGGCGATCTCTTTATTCTTGTAGCCCTGGACGATCAGCGCCACGATGCGCAGTTCCTTGGCCGTGAGGCGATCGCGCACGCGGAGGCCAACCATGTCGTTCTCGGTCAACTCGCTGGGCACGGCGACATCCTGCACCCAGGTTTCGCCGCGGGCAACTTTGCGCACGCAATCGACCAGCGCGGCGCTGGTCACGTTGCGATAGACCACGCCGTGGGCTCCGTTGGTCATGTGCCGCTGCGCGCTTTCGCCGGTATCGGCGAGCACGACCACGCGTGTCTTGGCCTTGTTGGCGGCCAGCACGATGGCGGCAAAATCGTTGTGAAAGCCCGCCGCCACTACGAGCACTGCGGCACGAAATTTATCCAGAGCCATAAACATCTGCTCCGGGGTCTGAGCCTGCGCCACGATGCGCATCTCGTCTTCGACGGCCAGCACTTTGGCAATGCCAGCGCGGAAGATCGCCTGATTATCGGCCAGAATAAGTTTGAGCATGTTAAGCGTTCCTCAACGAACTCGTAGGAGTCGATCACGCAGGCCACACCCTTGCCATCTTCGCTGGTTCCCGTGGGATCGGTGCGAACGACGCGTCCTTTGCACTGAATGACGACGTTCTCCTGCCCTCCGGTGACATCCGGTGGAAGCGTGATCTCGAACTCCACCGGCGAACCAACTTCCAGCGACGCGTCGGCGCGAATGTAAACGCCGGCCGCACTCAAATTTCCTGTCGTTCCCTTCGAATCTCCGCCGGCACCTTCTTTATGTACTTTAATCGGCAATTCCAGCGGAAATCTCTTTCCCGTCCGTGCTTCGGGCACAGTGCCTCCTCGTGTGGTGGCTTGATCTTGTTGATTGGATCCAAACGCAGCTAATGCCATCAGAATACGCTCCTGGCAGCCGGATCGCTCAATTTTTCTTGCTCAGGGGCGGTTATATCACGGATGCGAGCGCGATAAAAGCGTGATTCGGAATTGGTTAGGGTAGGAACTAGGTTCCCCCCAGGGCGCTGGCACGGAAGTCAGAGCCCGCACAGAATCGCTGGTTGTCCTGCAACCGAACCCTCCGTGGTGCCGTCAAAGTGGTACCGTCAAATGAGAGCTTTTGCTCTTATCCCAGGAAACCCAAACATTATGACCCATTCATTCTTGCTTCCTGCGTTCACCGGACGTCGGCGTCGGCCTCATCGTCATCCAAGCAGATTCATCCTCGGAGTGAGAGCTCTTGAGGTTGCCATTGTCTTTGTCATGCTCGCGGCCACAGTTTCACTCGCCCAGCAGGGCACGTCCCAGAACGCAACGGCCCAGAATCCGGCGCCTGCAAGCAAGCCCACTGACGAGAAGATACTAACCAAGCCGGATGAGTCCGCGGCCGCGTCAGCGGCTCTGCTGCAGCTCAACAACGCGCTCGAAGGGCTGGCTGCCAAGGTTTCTCCCGCCGTGGTGCAGATTCTGGTGACCGGTTACGGCCCGCTGCACGAGGAAAACCGCTCCGAGACGGCTCTGATCGTGCGCCAGCACGCTGTGGGTTCCGGGGTAATCGTCGATGCCAGCGGATACATTATGACCAACGCGCACGTGGTCGAGGGCGCGCAGCGGGTTCGGGTGGCTTTGCCGCTGCCGAGCGATAACGGACGCTCCATCGCGGCCGGCAAACGCCGCGTTTTCGAGGCGCGGCTGATTGGAGTTCATAAGGAAACCGATCTTGCCCTGCTCAAGATTGAGGAGAAGGACCTGCCCACGCTGACCTTGCTGGCGCAGCAGCGGGCGCGGGTCGGGCAGCTGGTTTTCGCCATCGGCAGCCCTGAAGGGCTACAAAATTCGGTCACCATGGGGGTCGTCAGCGCGGTGGCCCGCCAGGCCGATCCGGCAAAGCCGATTACTTACATTCAGACCGACGCTCCCATCAACCCCGGCAACAGCGGCGGCCCGCTGGTCGATATGAACGGAGCGGTGGTCGGCATCAATACTTTTATTCTTTCTCAAGGTGGAGGCAGCGAGGGCCTGGGCTTCGCCATCCCCGCGCGCATCGTCGATTTCGTTTACCAGAGCCTGCGCAAGTATGGCCACGTGCATCGCGTGGAGATCGGCGCCGTGGCTCAGGAAATTACGCCCACCCTGGCGGATGGCCTGCAACTGGCGCAGCACTGGGGCGTTATCGTCGCCGACGTGAAGCCTGGCGGTCCAGCAGCGGTGGCGGGCCTGAAGGTCGAGGACATTGTTCTCACGGCCGATGACCGCCGCATCGAAACGCTTCCCCAGCTTTCTTCGGCGCTCTATCTTCACCGCCTGGATGAGGTGCTGAAGGTCGAAATTTTGCGCGGCGACGAGAAAAAAACTCTCTACATCCCGGCCATCGAACATCGCGACCAGATGGATCAGCTTTTCGACGCCGCCGATCCCGACAAAAGCCTTGTCCCAAAACTCGGAATTCTCGCCGTCGATATTGCCGGAGACCTGCGCAGCCAGATCGGTTCGCTCCGCATTCCTTCCGGTGTCATCGTGCTGGGGCGGGCCGCCGACCTGATCATGCCGGATACCGGGCTGCAAACCGGTGACGTTATTCACGCGCTCAACAAGACGCCCATCCCCGACATGGCGGCGCTGCGCGCTGCGGTGCAAAATCTGAAGACGGGCGACCCGGTTGTGATTCAGGTCGAACGCTCCGACGGACTAACGTATTTGAGTTTCGAGATGGAGTGACGGTTGGGTGCCGACGCGACAGAAAAACCATTGAGGCCGGGTGCCCCATTTCTCGCGCACTTCGCGAGAAGTGGGAACCACGGAAGCCGCC
Source organism: uncultured Acidobacteriaceae bacterium (assembly GCA_963784085.1). Taxonomy (GTDB): domain Bacteria; phylum Acidobacteriota; class Terriglobia; order Terriglobales; family Acidobacteriaceae; genus Sulfotelmatobacter. Next base: position 127,361 of record CAWAQH010000034.1, read on the forward strand.
AGCGAAGGCATCCACGTGTCGCAGGCCAAAATTTCCCGTAAAATGCCTATGTGCGCGCCCGTAGCTCAATCGGATAGAGCATCTGCCTTCGGAGCAGAGGGTTGGGAGTTCGAGTCTCTCCGGGCGCACCATCAAACGCCATTCGTCTTCCGCCAAGACGCGCGCCGCCTTAAAACTTGACGGCTACGGGCTCGCGATCAGCGTCCGTGGTTTCGAAGAACTGCCGCGGTGTGAAATTGAACATGCCGGCAATGATGTTGGTCGGAAATGACTGGATCTTCGTATTCAAGTCCCGCACCACGGCGTTATAGTAGCGGCGCGAATTCTGAATCGAATCTTCGGTCTGGCTCAACGATCCCTGCAGCTGCATGAATTGCTCCGAAGCTTTCAGTTGAGGATAGTTCTCCGCCACCGCAAACAGGCTCTTCAGCGCGCCGGTGAGCTGATTCTCGGCCACCGCCTTGCCCTCGGGCGTGGTCGCCTGCATCGCCATCGACCGAAACTTGGCGATATCTTCGAACGTGCCTTTCTCGTGTGTGGCGTAGCCCTTGACCGTCTCGACCAGGTTCGGGATCAGGTCATGCCGCCGCTTCAACTGGACGTCGATATCGGACCACGCCGAGTCGCAGCGCACGCGCAACTGCACCAGGCTGTTGTACATCCCGATGAGCACAACGGCGATGACGACCAGGATTACGAGAAGAGCAATGCCGAACATGACGGCCTCCTTGAGGACGCTCGAACTCCGATGCCTGAATTAATGGGACGTTAGCACAGGGAGGGCGGAGGCGCAAACCTCGACCCACACGCAAGTCTTGCATTTTGCAATGAGCAAGATTGCAGAGGATGCGCTTCAGGATAGCGCCCCTTATTACGGACTCCACCTGCGCAAAATCCTGCATCTTGCGCGTGCGGAGCAGCGTAAGTAGGCTGGTCATGCCGAACCGATCAGGAGGCCCGCAATGAAAAATCGACTGACTCTGGCGATTTTCGCGCTTTTGATTTTCACGTTTGTGATTGTCGGAAGCGCCATGAACACGAATCAACAGACGCCCATCAAGATCGCGTACGCCCACGTGTTGGGCGATGGAACTCTTGACGCCGCCCACTCGCGCAACGTAGTAGCGATTGGCGGGGCGAACGGTCTGTACTGCTTTAAGCTTGGCTTCGTTCCAAACGCGGGCACCGCGACCCTGGCCGATGATCCTTCGTCACCAAGCCAGGGCGTGGGCTTTATCAAAACGTCCATGCCGCCGACGCCCCTGTACACGTGCACTAATATTCCTGATCCCGATGCTACGGTCGAGACCGGGAATCTGGAGGGAGCCAACGGCGGCGTTTCGGCCGGGGGATACTCGTTCTACGCGCAATGGACAAAGTAGCGGACGGGGACGGTGGCAGGAAAAGTAGAAGCCGGTGAAGCGAAAGCTGGTAGAAGGAAGTTCTACTGCTGGGGAGCGAAGTATCCCTTGCGGGCCCGCACTTGCATATCTTTCTTCAACGCGGAGATCTCGATAGAGCGGAAACGGCCATCGGCATCGAAGTTGGCCGGTTTGTAGGAAACGATGTACTGGCTGCGCAATTCGTCTTCGATGGCAGCGTAAGAGTGCGTGATGTCCTTCATCTTGAAAGGAAAGAAAGCGCGGCCACCGGTGGCTGCCGCGAGTTGCTCGAGAACCTTATCGCCGCGCAGGATCAGGCCGCTATCGTCAGTGGAAATCGCGTAAATAATCACTTCCGAGCGCTGCGCCATTTCGATGGCCTGGGCCCTCGTGACCTCGCTCTGATTGTCTTCCCCATCGCTCACCACCACGATGGCCTTGCGCGCGGGATGGTCGGGCCGGTCTTTCAGGAATTTGTCTTTGCAGGCGTGGTAGATGGCATCGTAGAGCGCCGTGCCTCCGCCATCCTGCAATTTGTGAACTCCGGCCGAAAGCAATTGCACGTTGTCTGTGAAATCCTGCGTCATATCGCTATGAGTGTTGAAGCCGACGACGAACGCCTTGTCGAAGCCGGCGCGAATGGAATGCTGCAGAAAGCTGATAATGGCATCCTGCTCGAAATCAAAACGGCTGTGCACCGATCCGCTCACGTCGACGAGCAAGCCCAGGTGCAGCGGCATGTCGGTCTCGCGGCGAAAGTTAAGAATGCTTTGCGGCGGCTGGTGATCGTCGAGAATCGAGAAGTCCGCCTGATTGAGATCGCGGACAAACTTGCCGTGCTTGTCGGTGGCGATGAACAGCACATTCACTTCGTCGACGCGCCGATGAAGGACGAGCGAGCCATTCTGAGGGTCGTCGGAGTGAGGGTCGTCAGCATGAGAATCGCCGGCAGGCACGGCAGGATACGCGCTCAAGCTGGCCGCGCTGGCGGCGTAGGCCGGGGACTGAGCCCATACGGACGCGCCGCAGGCAAGAACGAAACCCGCGAGCAGTGCCAGAAGACGGCCGGTAGTGTGTGTGTAGTTCATTCCCGGAAAATCCAAAATTTTCACGCCCACGGGGGGCAGATGGTACCTTCAACCAATTAGATGCACGCCGGGTGCCGAATCGCGCCGATCGAGCGCATTTTCTCTGCTTTCGACTGTAGAAGGGCGCTAACCCGCGTGCCAAGTTACAAAAGGAGCACTCGTAGGGTCATAGGCAAAGAACTGCATTTCGCGCTCTCCGCGGCCATTCTCTGAGACTTTTTACAGGCAACACTTTTCCCTGCTGGCGCAACCGCAGTCAATGTCCGTAAACCCGGACTTGCAGTTTCGCGGGAGGGTTTAAGATGGAAACCGTAACCTGGAGGCAAAGACCGGGATGAAGACCAGAACAACGGCGTGGGTTCTCGCCCTATGCCTGGGCGCGCCGACAGTGCTCGCCGCCGATGACGTGCGCGAAGAGGACCGCGTGCGCGATGCCGGCGTGGTGATGAAGGAAATCCTGAACATTCCTGACAACATTCCGCAAGACCTGCTGGATAAGGCTGAGTGTGTGGTCGTGCTGCCTTCGGTGAAGAAGGGAGCATTCGGCGTCGGCGCCAGTTATGGCCGCGGCATCATGATGTGCCGCGGGGGCGAGCACTATACCGGGCCCTGGGGCGCGCCGGCGCTCTACGCGCTGGAGGGCGCGAGCATCGGCTTTCAGTTGGGCGGGCAGGCCACCGATTTTGTTCTGCTGGTGATGAACCCGCAGGGGGCGCGCGCTCTGCTCTCGAGCAAAGTGAAATTGGGCGCGGACGCTTCCGCCGCCGCCGGCCCCAAGGGCCGCACGGCCGAGGGCGCCACCGACGCCGTCATGCAGGCAGAAATTCTTTCCTACTCACGCAACCGCGGCTTGTTTGCCGGAATCTCGCTCGAGGGCTCGACTCTGCGCTCCGATGGCAGCGCCAACGAAAAGCTTTACGGAAGAAGGTTGACTGCGAGAGAAATCATCGTGGACCATAAAGCTGCAGTCCCTGCCTGCGCGCAGGATCTGGTCTCGCTGCTGGACACGAGATCGCCGAAGAACCTGTCAGACCCGAAATCGCTGGAGTAGGTGAGTGGCAAGAGGCTCTGTCATCCTGAGGACCGCGCTCTTTGCGGGCCGAAGGACCTCTGTACTTGCAGGCAGCGCCGGGATCGCTGTCGCGCTATGATCTCCGGATTTTGAACGCATGATCAAAACCCGCAACGCCGCGCCACCGCCCATCCGCTGTCCCTGGGCCCGCAGCGACTTAATGATTCGCTATCACGACGACGAATGGGGTGTGCCCGTCCATGATGACCGCAAGTTGTTCGAATTTCTCATTCTCGAAGGCGCGCAGGCCGGCCTGAGCTGGGAGACGATTCTCAACAAGCGCGAAAATTACCGAGCCGCTTTCGACGGCTTCGATCCGGAAAAAGTCGCGCGCTACCCGCGCAGAAAAATCGCACAGTTGCTGAAAAATCCCGGCATCGTACGCAACCGGCTGAAGGTCGCCTCGGCGGTGAGCAACGCCTGGGCGTTGTTGCAAGTGCAAAAAGAATTCGGCAGCTTCGACCGTTACATCTGGCAGTTCGTCGAGGGACGGCCGCGGGTGAATTCGTGGAAGTCGGCAAAGCAGGTGCCGGCACGCACGCCCGAGTCGGACGCCATGAGCAAAGCTCTGAAGAAGCGCGGCTTCAACTTCGTCGGATCGACCATCTGCTACGCGTACATGCAGGCCGTGGGCATGGTCAATGACCATGTAACCACCTGCTTTCGCTACACCGCCCTAAAGTAGATTTCCACGACTCGGGCGAGCCAAGATGAGTTTTCCCGGCCGGGATGGCGGAACTGGCAGACGCAGCGGACTCAAAATCTTCTAAAAAACTCTCCTCCCATCTCATCTAGTGGTGAACAATTTCCTGGGCGGCATCACGCAACACGGCGAAGTGAGCCCTGTCCTCCAAGGTCACACTCGCCGGCAGCAATGCCGTATCCAGGATGTGCGACGGAAGAAGACCGTCCTCTCGACCCAGCCGGACAGGCTTAGACCCCACGTCAGTCCCCCCCGCCCCACCAACGTTTTGTACTCTTAACATAGAACAAACTACATATTTTGTTCTTTTACTATAGGACAGCAATAATAAATTGTACTTATTTAATAGGACAAACAATAACAATTGTCCTGCTATAATAGGACATACTCGCGGAGGGGGCATCCTATGAAGCCTGAATTCAGAAGGTTACGATTGGGGCAGCTAGAGCGGGCGCTAACGCCTTTTGTTGCGGCAAAGGAGACTCCACGTCCTCAAAAAGGATGGATTCGCGCTGTTCGGGAGGCCACCGGAATCACCGTGCGCGAGATGGCGAAGAGGCTTCGCAGAGCACCTTCTGTGGCAGCGCATCTGGAGGGCTCTGAAGCTGAATACCGCATCACCCTGGGAAGGCTCCGCGAGGCCGCTGATGCTCTTGGCTGCCAGCTTGTCTATGCCCTTGTTCCAAAAAACGGAAGCCTTCAAGAGCTTGGGGAACAGCGTGTGAGAACCAAGGCAGCAGAAAACGTCCGCGCGGTTGAACACAGCATGGCGTTGGAAGATCAAGCCGTGGGCGGCATCGAGGACAAGATCGACGAAGAGACGAGACGCCTCCTGAAGCACAGCGGGAAAAAATGACGACACTCGCAACGACCAGCGACGGTAACACCCCCCTCGCGCCGGAGGAGCTAGCAGACCTCATCCCGAACCTCGCCACAAAAGAGGAACTAAACGAATGGGAGCGGGAAAACATACTTCGTGGGAGAGAGTGGGCTGTCGGAGACCGTACCCGCCCAAGAGATATGGTCTCCGACGAATACATCCGAAAGCTGCACAAGAAGATGTTCGACGAAACGTGGAAGTGGGCGGGGGACTATAGGCACACCGAGAAAAACATCGGGGGGCCAGTCCACGAAATTCGAGAGAGGCTCATGGCGTTGTTTGGTGACACTCGCTGTTGGATCGAGAACGGCACGTACCTGCCCGACGAAATAGCCGTTCGGTTCCACCATCGACTTGTGTTCATTCACCCGTTTCCGAATGGCAACGGCAGGCATGCTCGTCTGATTGCTGACCTAATTGCAATGAAGCTAGGCCGACCTGCATTCACGTGGGGTTCTGCTAATCTCGTGAAGGAAGGCGAAGCCCGCGGAACATATCTGGAAGCAATCAGAGTGGCGGATGATGGCGACATCCAGGCACTTCTCAACTTCGCCCGATCATGATCGGTAAGTAGCTTCTGATTCAGCAACGAAAACACCACCACCCACAACAACAGCATCAAGTACAACAGCAACAACATTTGTTACACAAAAACCTGCAAAGGCCTACGAATAGATCCCAGGCGCCTCATGTCCAAGCTTCTGCACGTACTCAACGTACGACCCAGGATAAACAGTGGGATTGCGGTCCGTGCCGCTCTCACCGCCCAGTTCCAGCACACGTGAGCCGAGACCGCGAAGGAACATGCGGTCATGCGATACGAAGATCATGGTGCCTTCAAAATCCTTCAGGGCGTCCACCAGCATTTCCTTGGTCGCAAGATCCAGGTGATTCGTCGGTTCGTCGAGCACCAGGAAGTTCGGCGGGTTGTAGAGCATGCGCGCTATGGCCAGCCGCGATTTTTCTCCGCCGGAGAGTGCGCGGATCTTCTTATCCACGTCTTCGCCGGAGAACTGGAATGCTCCCGCCAGGTTCCGCAACGAGCCGATACTGTCCTGGGGAAAATCTTGTTGCAACTGTTCGGCGACGGTGAGATCGGAATTGAGCACATCCAGAGACTGTTGCGCGAAGTAGCCCATATACAGGCTGGCGCCGAGCCGCACGCTTCCCGCATCCGGAGCACTGGCTCCGGCAATCATTTTAAGAAGCGTCGTCTTGCCCGCGCCGTTTCTTCCCATGACGGCCCAGCGTTCTCCGCGGCGGATGGTGAGATTGAACCCTTCGTAAATCACACGCGGGCCGTAACTCTTGTGCAGATTCTCAAGGACGGCCACCTGTTCGCCGGATCGCGGGGGGACACGAAAGTCGAATTTCACGACCTGCCGTTTTTTCGGCAGTTCGATCTTCTCGATCTTGTCCAGGGCTTTGATCCGGCTCTGCACCTGGGCCGCTTTGGCGGCGTGCGTCCTGAAACGATCAATGAAGCGCTGCTCTTTGGCAAGCATGGACTGCTGCCGGGCAAATGCTGCCTGCTGATTGCTCTCTCGCACCGCCCGTTCGCGCTCGTAGAAGTCGTAGTCGCCCGAGTAGGTGATGATTTCGCCGCCATCAATCTCTGCAATCTTTGAGACCAGACGATTCATGAACTCGCGGTCGTGCGAAGTCATGAGCAGCGCGCCAGGAAATGACTTGAGAAATTGTTCGAGCCAGATGATGGATTCGATGTCGAGATGGTTCGTCGGTTCGTCCATCAGCAATACATCCGGCATTCCGAGCAGGACGCGCGCCAGCGCAACCCGCATTTTCCATCCGCCGGAGAGAGCGCCCACGTCGCCGTCAATCTGATCGTCTTTGAATCCCAGACCGTGGAGCACTTCCCGGGCTTGCGATTCGAGCGCGTAACCGCCTAAATGCTCGTACTCCTCCTGCACGTGACCGAAGCGATCAAGGATGCGGTCCATGTCATCAGCCTTGTCGGGGTCGGACATTTCCCGCTGCAAGGCTTCGAGTTCGTGGTGCAGATCGCCGACGCGTCCGCTGCCTGCGATCGCTTCATCCAGCACCGAACGGCCCTGCATTTCCTCGACGTCCTGGCGAAAGTAGCCGATCGTCAACTTCTTTGGGACAGAGACCGTGCCCTCGTCGGGAGTTTCCTCGCCGACCACCATGCGGAAGAGCGTTGTCTTGCCCGACCCATTGGGACCGACCAGTCCAACTTTTTCGCCGGGATTCAACTGAAACGAAGCATCCACGAAGAGCAACTGCTTGCCATACTGCTTATTGATGTTTGAGAAAGAGATCATTTTGAAGGAACAACTCGCGGCACGGTGCCTCTTCCAGTGTAGCGTGGAGAAAGTTGCCGGTTAACGGGTGGCGTTGGATTATTGAAGGTTTGCCTAGGCTAGGGTCGCAGTTTTCTTAGCATCTTGTCCGCCGGCACATGATCGCCGTCTACATTCGCTCGTTTCAGGAGTCTTCTGGCGTTTGGCATCGAGGCTCGCACCCCACGGCCCTCATGGTAGGCGATTCCGAGGAAGAAAAAGGCGTCATCCAGGCCGAATCCAGATATGTTCTTTGCTTTTGTTGCGGTGCGGAAACACTGAACCGCTGCTCTTGGATTCTTCCTTACGCCCTTTCCCCAGTAGTAGTGAATCCCGAGCTGAATTAGTGCGTCGGCGTCATCCGCCTCGGCAGCTTTTCGAAACCATTTGACGGCTGTTTTTAAGTCACCATTTTCACGATAGGTTATTGCGATATTGTGTCTAGCACATGAGTCTCCAGCGCGGATTGCTCTCCTGAGCCACATCAGCGATTCCTCGACGTTTTTTCTGACTCCAGTTCCGTTGGAGAGCAGAATTCCAAGATTGTTCTGGGCAGGGCCGCTGCCGTGTTCAGCAGCTCGCCGAAACCATTGTGCAGCTTTCGTGGGAGACCGCCTTACAATTACTTTCCCTCGCTTGTCTTTGCATCCATCCGCATACCGATCCGCTACTCCCCATTCTGCTTCCCGATCGCCATTCTTCGCTTGCGCCAGCAGAGACCTCCATTCAACCGCAGATGTTTCGTAGCCGTACGGCCAATTCCAGTCTCTCAGCGTCACTTTCCACGGAGACTCCGAATCAATCACCGTGCAGTCGGTATTGGGTGCTCGGCGTTCTGTCATGGGTTCCACCACAAGTTCCCCACCAGAATTCTACATCGACGCCCACCCTTGAAAAAAAAGCAAGGATGGGGCAGCACCCTCTGCACAATTCCCACTTGACATTGACCGATGATCCACTACCATATGGTTGTGGATAAATTGGGTACAACGTTTGCGGCTTTGTCGGATCCGACCCGGCGGGCAATGATCGAACGACTCTCCCACGGGCCTGCCTCTGTGCATGGCTTGACGGAACCGTTTGCACTCTCGCAGCAGATGATTTCAAAACATATTGCCTACCTGGTGCGGGCGCGGATTGTGATCAAGACGAAGCGTGGACGAGAGAGTGTGTGCACGCTTAGGCCAGAGGCGATTAAAACAGTCGGCGACTGGGCGATCAGCTATCGCCGGTTCTGGGAAGAGAGTTTCGACAAGTTGGATGTGGTTGTGAATCAAATGAAAAAAGAGGGGGCCAGAGTTGACAAAAAACACGGTTAACGAGATTGAGCGGATGGTTATCACTAGAGTTTTTGATGCCCCACGCGCATTGGTTTGGAAGGCGTGGACCAACCCGAAATACGTGATGCAGTGGTGGGGGCCGAAGGGATTTACTGCGCCGGTTTGCAAGATGGATTTTCGCGTGGGAGGAAAATCTCTCCTCTGCATGAGAGCGCCGGATGGGCAGGAGGGCTGGAATGCGGTGGAATACCACGAGATTGTTCCCCAGGAGAAGATCGTTTACTCCATGTACTTTTCCGACTCGAAGGGAAACAAGGTTGAGCCTGAGGAGTTAGGAATCGAACCTGAGTCCATCGACGGCGCGTACGACATGGCCATCTTTGAGGATCTCGGGAACGGCCAGACGAAGCTCACCTTGATTGGAAATGAACCCATGGCGAGCGCAAAAGAGAGCGGTCAATTCGAGGGCTGGAATGAGCAACTCGATAAAATTGCGGCCGTCGTTACGATACTAGCGCGGGCGAAATAAGAAGTTGACGTTTTGATTCGCGAAAATCAATCGTGGAGAAAGAAATGAAAAGCATACCGTTTCTCGCTATCGTCCTGCTGGCATTCGCATTTCCCGCCCATGCCCAGGATGCGGTCAAGAAAGACGCGATGAAGAAAGATGCAGCCGTCAAACCTGCCTCCGTCAAAGCTGCCGATCCGGAATTGAAAGTCGTGCTCGATTCCTGGAATGAGATTGGCCGCAAGCTGACGGCGATGGCTGAAGATTTTCCCGAGGACAAGTATGACTTCAAGCCGACGCCTGCGGAGCGGAGCTTCGCCGAGCAGTTGCTGCACGCGGCGGGTTCATGCTACTACTTCACGAATCCTGTGATGGGGCAGAAGCCTCCCGCTGCAGAAGATCCGAAGCGCGACCAATACAAGTCCAAGGCCGACATTGTTGTGTTCGTCAAGAAAGCCTTCGCCGATGGCGCAGCCACCATCCAGTCGAAAGGCGAAAAAGGCATGACGACGGAGGTTGTTTATTTCCCTGGCCAGAAAGCGCGCGTTCTCGACATTGCATACGGCCTCATCGAACATAGCGGTGAACACTACGGCCAGCTCGTTGTGTACTACCGTCTCGCAGGTCTTGTGCCGCCGGAGTCGCGGCCCAAGAAGTAAAGCTCAAGACACCAGCCGGGATAGGCCCACCCTTTGCGATGCACCTACAAAGGATGGGCCACCCAGGGTTTATTCTGGCTTCAAGGGGTGCGCCACCCGCGTCCCGTCATGTTCCGGCGCCCTTGACGCTTCCAAGCACTAGCCGTAGACTCCAAGTCCATGGACAGTCCGCCTTCAGCCCAACAGTCTCGGGCCACCTCTTCTACCCGGCGTTGGGCCGATTTCTGTTGGCATATCGCTGGCGTCCATAACTGCCTCAACCCTCGGTAACGCGCGAGAGAAGGTGTCAGTAGAAGAGTTACTCACTCCAGAGGACGTCGACGAAATCTTGAAGACTGCCAATGCTAGCGGCGTTCAATCGGACGCCATGTACGCAGCTGCAATGCGCCGAATAAACGACAAACTGCGCATCGCCTCGAAAGATCAAGACGAAATCAGCCTTCAACCGGGAAATTCAGTCGTTCAGTTATTTACCCTAAGAACCAATCGGAAAATACTTTTCTCGCCGTCCTCATACGATCTTCACATTCAAATTCAGTATCAGATGGACGGAAAGTCGAATCAGGACTCAGTGCCGTATAAGCTGAATGTTCGGGCACCTTTAGCTGCTCTTATCTATGGATCGATCGTTGGCTCATTATGCGGCTACCTTGTGCGCGATATTTTCGAGCAGAGAGGTTTGGAAAAGATTATCGCTCAGCCGACTGCGGCTACGATGCTCCCTTGGGTTATCGCACTTCTGGGCAACGTAATACTTGGGGTGATCGTGGTGATCGCATTCGCCAGAAAAAGAGATGCCCAGCCAATTCTCGCGATTGAAGATTTCTGGGGAGGGCTGTTCGTTGGAGTCATCGCGGGGTACACAGGTAAGTCTTTGCTCGACCGCTTTATTCCAAAGGCCTAAAGAAAAACCGGGAAAATTGGCTGTTCGCCAGCAAAAGCGAAGGAACGGACGCCGGCTGTGTTGGTAATGCCGGCGAGATCAGGAGCCTGGGTCACCCCGCCACCCCGGGGTTTATACTGGCTTCAAAGGTGCGCCACCCTCGGGCTCCTCCCCTTTTCGCGGTACGGCCTCCGAGGCTATGCTTGATTGGTGACTATGAGCAACGACAATCTTCTGCACAATTTAGGATTCGACCGGGACCCATTCGCGAAGACGAACGCCGACGAGGAAGAACTCCTAGAGAGCTACTTTATCGAGCCTCCGTTCTTCAAGGCAGTCCACGGTAACGTCGATGCCCCGAAGAGTGCGATTGTTTACGCTCCTCGTGGCGGAGGCAAAACCGCACTTAAGCGGCGCATCGAACTCTCATCAAGAACCGAGCCTTTCCTTTGTGTTATCTATAATTCGTTCCCTACAGCAGGATTGAAACTCACGGACATTGATCTGCAATACCACCTTCGAAACATAGTCCGCATTCTTCTAGTGGCTATTTGGGAGAGGCCGCGACACTCGGGATTGACGGTCTAGAGAAGAACGACCGCCATTTTCTCTATATTCTGACAAAGGAGCATCTGACCAAACTCGGCCGTGCGGATCTGAAAGAGGCCATCGCAGCCGTCACTCACATCTCCGACAAAGCCAAGGAAGTTTGGAATATGATGACTGGGCCGATTGGAGTCGCCCTTTCGGCTGCGTTCGCCCATTTCGGATTTAAGGCACCTGAAGTTTCGAAGTTCGATAGCGAAAAGGGAAACGCTGGCACGTTAGAGGAACAAATTAGCTTCCTCGTCAAAATCGCACCCGTTTTCGGATTCAAGTCTACGTACATTCTCGTCGACAAGGTTGACGAGAATTCGATAACCGGCGTGGCTAGCGCGTCGCTTCAGTTCGTGCGCCCGTTACTGTTGGACCTTGGGATCCTTGAGAAACCGGGAATGGCCTTCAAATTTTTCCTATGGGACCGAATAGAGGCTGACGCGCGGGAGTTCTCACGCCCTGATCGGATCAAGACCTACTCCCTCAAGTGGACCGATGCGCAGTTGAAGACAATGCTCTCGCGACGCCTAGCAGCCCATAGTCGTCAAAAAGTGAAAAGCCTTGCTTCAATTGTAGAACTCGGTAGACAAGTCGACATAGATGATTTGGTCGTAAGGATGAGCGGGGGCTCCCCGCGAAACATAATTCGGATTGGCAAGGCGATCCTCGATCAACAAAGCGAAATGGACAGCAGTGATCACGCGATTTCGGAACGAGCGGTGTCCACTGGTATCGAGGTCATTGCCGCCGAAATAGCCGCGGAGATCATTCCTGACAACATACTGCGGGACTTGAAAAAAATGAAGCGGGCGGATTTCACCGTGGCAAACGTCTACGCTGATGTCTTCAAAATTTCTCAGGGTGCCGGAGCACAAAAGGTTCAGCTATGGCAAGATTCCGGAGCTGCGATAAAGATCGGCAATCGGCAACAGAAAAAAGGAAACCGGCCCAGCAACGTCTATGCAGTCGCTTCGCCAATTGTTCTAAAGCACATCTTCAGCGACGTCAATGTTCTTGATTTTGCGGAGAAGAAGATGCGGCTCTGTGAATGCGGTCAGTTAGTACTGCGGGATTGGGACCTCTCTTCGGATCAATCTTGCCATGCGTGCGAACACGCCTTTTCGGGCCGGGCCGACGGAGCGACCTAGGATTTAGTCTGTCTAAGCAGACGTTGTGCTCTTGCAGGAACTTTCGCCCCGCAGTCCCCAGTGAACCTACTGATGCAACGAGAATCCCGCCGGCAAAGCTGCCTCAAGATTGATTGGTTCACCGGTGATGGGGTGGTGGAATTTTAGAAAGCGGGCGTGCAGGAAATATCCCCCATCGCCGGGGAGGCCGGGGAGATTTTCGAGGGGCTGGCCGTTTATGCCGTACAGAGGATCGCCTACCAGCGGATGGCCGATGGATGCCAGATGGATTCTGATTTGATGAGGGCGGCCAGAATTCAGGCTTACCTCAAATGTTGTGGTGGTTGCGGTGCGCGAGATCACCTTCGCCAATGACTTTGACGGTTTGCCACTTGGGCTAGCGGCCCACACGGAACCGATGCGCGGGTGCGGTACAAGGCCGATGGGTGTGAGAATTTCGTAGGTGTCGTGCTGTGCAATGCCCTGAGCCAGCGCCCAGTAGATTTTCTGTATTCCGGGTGTGTTCCAGTTTGCCTCTAGTTTAGCGGCCGCCTGCGGTGTTTTGGCGAAGAGGACGATGCCCGAAGTGGCTCGGCCTAACCGGTGGACAGGGTTTGCGTTGGGGGTTTGCTTTTGCACCAGGCGCAGGAGAGTGTTTTCCATGAAGCCGCCGCCGGGGAGGGTGGGCAGTCCGCCAGGTTTGTTGACGGCCAACAGATGCGGGTCATCAAACAGTACTTCGAAGTGCTGAGGAGTGTCTGGTTCGATCCAGGGTGGACGGTTCCAGACAAGTATTTGGCCCGAAACAAGCGATTCGCTTCCGGTCGCGGTGACGCCGTTGAGGGTGACTTCGCGGTTGTTCAGATTTTGCTGCCAGGCGTGTGGGGGCGAGTGCGGGTAAAGGCTTGCCAGGTGCGAAAGCAGGGTACGCCCATGATATTTACCGATGATACTTGTGGTATAGGCGTGGCCCCGGTTGAGCATGTGGTTTGAGTGTAAGCTATGGCATCTGGGGGGCTGGCCCAACTTCGATTTTTTACTAGCACGACATCGGCTGCCCCAGCTTTCGTTCTTTTCGAAAGCTGGGCACCACGAACCCCTGACGGCTGACAGCTCCCCCGCAACATGCCCCACCTAACTCCTTTAGGCTGCGGAATTTATCCGTAACTCCAATGGGCTCCCGAATTTGCATGCACCTACCCCATCTAACCCACTGATTATAAAAGAGAGGGGGTGGGGGGAGGGGAGTGACAAAATAGTAAATTAACGCTGAAAACAAACGACTTACAAAATCTCGCCAGCATGTAAATACATGTTTTCGCCCCCGCTTTCGCCCTCAGGAAAGCGGCGTTTCATGCCAAATCTCATCAGCCTGTGCTCCGAGTTGCCATAAAACGTGAAAAAATCAGCGCCCGCAGACGAACGCTAAAACAATTCTCGATTCACAGCCAGCGACGGGGGAAAGATCTGCTGATCGGGTGCACGCGAAATTGCGAATTGACAGGAATGAAATGGTAGAATTTCGTGCGGGTGCTTTCTTATGACTTGGCGATGGACTCTCTAGCCCGAGAATCGCTGGCAAAGCGCTTCACGAGCAGAATGACAACGAACCGTGAAATCCGGGAAAACCGACACGTTTTCTTACACACTTGGACATTCGTCATTTTCGATGAAAAGGGAAGAGAGTCATAAACAGGTCGTAAAATCAGGCTCCTGCAAGTAGAGCCGGGATGGCGGAACTGGCAGACGCAGCGGACTCAAAATCCGCCGACCTTCGGGTCTTGGGGGTTCGACTCCCCCTCCCGGCACCAATCTAACCCGTTAGACTGACTAGTTTAACCGCGTGGTGACATGAACCACCTCTCCCGCATGCACAGGACGGTCATTCTTATATGTCTCGCAGCCATCTTGTGTGCTGCATTGGCGCACGCAGGCGCCAGCCTGCTAATGGCTATCCTTACGCCGATGTGGCTGTTCATCACATCGGTTGTCGCTCTTTCAATCGTCGGCGTTGACGAACACGACGATACCCAGATGTCCCCAGTTCTGCCTATCTTCTCGCCTCGCCCTCCACCGATTCACTAACTCCCGCACGTTTGATGGTGTAGCAACGGCTGATTCACGCCTTGCCGTTGCGCGAAGTCGCAGACAAACCGCCTTTGACCTGGCCTGCTTGTGGCCGATTCGGAGATTGATGACACTCAAACGCATCATGTGCAAGATGCTTCTCGCCGTTTTCTTGGATTCCGCGCGACCGCGGGATCAGGTATGAGCAAAGAAGAGATCGAGGAGATTTTGTATGCAAGCAACCAGACGAGGCTTGAGGTGACCCTTCCCGAGAAGGAGGTCCCATCTTCGCAGCCGTAGAAATCAGATTGACGCTGGCTGCTCCGCTTCTATTTGTTCGCCGCGACTTCCAGTCGCGTTTCCGCCTTGTGCAGCGCATCCAGAGACCGCTCGACATCCACATCGGGGTCGCCGCTGGTCAAGCGCTGCTCGGCCCGTTCTTTGGATTTGCGGGCACGATCCACGTCAATTTCTTCCGGCCGCTCGGCCGTCTCGGCAAGAATCGTCACTTTATCGGGCAGCACTTCGGCAAATCCCCAGGCGACGGCCAGGCGCTGCACTCGCGAACCCGCGCGGAATGAGATTTCACCCACCGCCAGTTCGCTGATCAGCGGCGCATGCCCCGGCAGGACGCCCAGATACCCGTTCTTGCCGGGAATCTGAACTTCCTCCGCCGCCGTATCCACCACCTTCTTCTCCGGCGTGACGATCTCGAGTTGGAAAGTATCGGACATCTGTCGTTGGTCGTTAGTCGTTGGTCGTTCGCAAAATCGCGCTTCGCCGGTCTGTCGTCAGCCGTCCCCAAAGGGTTTGGCCAACGACTAAAGACCAACGACGGTTTTCACGCCGCCGTCTTCATCTTCTCTGCCGCTTCCAGCACTTCTTCGATTGGTCCCTTCATATAAAACGCCTGCTCGGGGATGTCGTCGTACTTCCCTTCCGCAATCGCTTTGAAGCCTTTTACCGTGTCGGCAATCTTTACGTAGCGTCCCGGCGCGCCGGTGAACTGCTCGGCCACGTGGAAGGGCTGCGACAGGAAGCGTTGAATCTTTCGCGCCCGCGCCACGGTAAGTTTCTGGTCTTCGCTCAGTTCGTCAATGCCGAGAATCGCGATGATGTCCTGCAGATCCTTGTAAGTCTGCAGCGTCTTTTTCACGAGTTGCGCGACGTCGTAATGCTCCTGGCCCACGATGCGCGGATCGAGAATGCGCGAGGTCGAAGCTAGCGGATCGACAGCGGGATAAATTCCGATCTCAGTCAACGCGCGCGAAAGCACGGTGGTGGCGTCGAGGTGAGCGAAGGTCGTGGCCGGAGCAGGATCGGTCAAATCGTCGGCGGGCACGTAAATCGCCTGCACCGAAGTGACCGAGCCTTTCTTGGTCGAAGTGATGCGCTCCTGCAGTTCGCCCATTTCCGTGGCCAGGTTCGGCTGGTAACCCACGGCGCTGGGCATGCGGCCCAGCAGCGCGGATACTTCCGATCCCGCCTGCGTGAAACGGAAAATGTTGTCGATGAAGAGCAGCGTGTCCGCGCCTTCTTCGTCGCGGAAATATTCCGCCACCGTCAGCCCGGTCAGCGCCACGCGCAAACGCGCGCCAGGAGGCTCAGTCATCTGTCCATAGATCAGCGCGGCTTTCGAGTGCGCGGGATCTCCCGGCTTGATCACGCCGGACTCTGACATTTCCAGCCACAAGTCGTTGCCTTCGCGCGTACGTTCGCCCACGCCGGCAAACACGGAGAAGCCGCCGTGCTGCTTGGCGACGTTGTTGATCAGTTCCTGAATGAAAACTGTCTTGCCCACGCCGGCGCCGCCGAACAGTCCGATCTTGCCGCCCTTCAGAAAGGGCTGAATCAGATCGACGACTTTGACGCCGGTCTCGAACATTTCGGCCGTCGTCGCCTGTTCGTCGAATGCCGGGGCCAGGCGATGAATCGGCATTCTCTGCTTGTATTCGATGGGGCCGAGTTGGTCCACGGGTTCGCCGATCACGTTCATGACGCGGCCCAGCGTGCCATGGCCCACGGGCACGGAAATGGGCCCGCCCTGGTCGATGGCCTTCATGCCGCGCACCATGCCGTCGGTGGCTGACATGGCGATGCAGCGCACACGGCCCTCGCCCAGGTGCTGCTGCACCTCGAGAATGACGTTAATGGGACTGGGCACGGTGAAGCCGTCGCTCACCACCCTCACGGCCTCATAGATGGGCGGCAGATGGCCTTCGGCGAACTGCACGTCCACCGCGGGTCCCGCGATTTGAATTACGTGTCCAATGTTTTCAGGCATATAGCTTCAGCTTCTAGCTACGAGCTGGCTAGCAAACAAAACCATCACTCGCACTCTGCTTTCAGCCCATAAACCCTTCATTTCAATATTGCTGCTCGCACCGTTCGCTCGAAGCTAGCAGCTCAGAGCTCACAGCTTCTTTAACATTGCGGCCGCGCCGCTGACGATTTCGATAATCTCTTTCGTGATCTTCGCCTGCCGCGCCCGGTTCATGGCCAGCGTCAGCGAATCGATCATGTCGGTGGCGTTGCTGGTGGCGGAATCCATCGCGGTCATGCGGGCGGCGTGCTCGGCCGCCACCGATTCCAGCAGCGCGCGGAAAATCTGGATGCCACATATTTCGGCAGCAACGCCCGGAACAATTCCTCCGGCGGCTGCTCGTAAATGTAGTCCACCTGCGCCGTGCCGAACTTCGCAGCCGCTTCATCGGCCGCGGTGTCGGTCCGCGCAGGCCCACTCCGGCGCTGATCGCCGCTTCCTTGGCCTTTTTCTTTTCTTCCTCCGTCATCTCCTCGGACATGCGGACGGTCGGCGCGCCGATCTGTTCGATGGGAAGAATCTGCTCCACAACCAGGCGTTGCGCAATCACCGATTTGAATTCGTTGAACACCAGATAGACCGCATCGATTTCTTCGCGCTTGATAGCGCCCGATCACGTTTTCGGCCAAGCGGCGGGCCTGCGCAAACTCCAACTTGCCGAGAATCGCCCACATGCTCGCCGGTGATCTGATATCGGCCCGCGCGCGTGCCCGCATCCGCCGGGCTCGGTTCCAGTCGATTCTCGGAGCTCGGCCAGACTGCGGGTCTGCACGGTCGCAGCGGGATAGCGCCTGCGCAGAAAGTCGCGCCCTTTGCGGCCGATGGCTTCGATGTCAATATTCTTGCCCGCCTTCGACTCGAGGAACCGGGTGGCAGCTTTGGTGATGTTGGCGCTGAAAGCGCCCGCCAGTCCTTTGTCGCCGGTGACCACGATCAGCAGAATGTTTTTCTCCGCACGCTGCGCCAGCAGAGGATGCTTCGGCTCGCCGGTTTCGGGATCGTAAATTTCCGCGCGCGCCACCAACGATTTCAGAACATTGGTCAACATCTGCGCATAGGGACGCGCCGCCATGGCGCGCTCCTGCGCCCGGCGCAACTTCGCGGCCGAGACCATTTTCATGGCCTTGGTGATCTGCCGCGTGTTGACCACGCTGCGGATGCGGCGCCGGATATCGAGAATGTTCGCCATGAATCAGTTGCCAGTACTCAGTCGCTAGTCCCCAGTTAAAACACTGCGATCTCAGTTCTGGGTACTAGGTACTCGGAACTAGAGCTCTATTTCGCTACCGCTTCCCGGCTCGCCACGAACTGCTGCTTCGCCTGCTTGATTACGTCGGCCAACTGCGCCTTCAGCCCATCATCGAGAACTTTCTTCTCCATGATCGTGCGCAGCAGGCCGGATGGGTCGCATCCACGTACTTGTACAGCTCTTTCTCGAAGTCGCGGACTTGATTCACCGGCATGTCGTCGAGGAATCCTCCCGTACCCGCGAAGATGATGAGAATCTGCTTAGAGAACGGCAACGGCGAGAACTGATTCTGCTTCAGCAATTCGACCAAGCGCTGTCCGCGATTCAACTGCGCCTGCGTGGCTTTGTCGAGGTCGCTGCCGAATTGCGCAAACGCCGCCAGTTCGCGATACTGCGCCAGTTCCAACTTCAATGTTCCGGCGACTTGCCGCATGGCCTTGATCTGCGCACTGCCGCCGACGCGGCTTACAGATAAACCTACGTTTACGGCGGGGCGCACGCCCTGGTTGAACAAATCGGTTTCCAGATAGATCTGACCGTCGGTAATTGAAATTACGTTAGTCGGGATGTAAGCCGAAACATCTCCGGCTTGGGTCTCAATGATGGGTAGAGCGGTGAGCGAGCCGCCGCCGTTCTTGTCGCTCAATTTGGCCGAGCGCTCCAGCAACCGCGAGTGAAGATAAAAAACGTCTCCCGGATAGGCTTCGCGCCCTGGAGGACGGCGCAGGAGCAGCGAAATCTCGCGATACGACGCCGCATGCTTCGATAGATCATCGTAGATGACCAACGCGTGCCGCTTGGAATCTCGGAAATACTCACCAATGAGCCGTTGCCGCATACGGTGAAATGTACTGCATGGGAGCGGGTTCGGAGGCAGACGCCGCGACCACGATGGTGTACTCCATCGCACCCGCATCCTCGAGAATCTTCACCACCTGCGCGATCGAAGAGCGTTTCTGCCCGATCGCGTTGTAGATGCACACCAAGTCGTTGCCCTTGCTGTTGATGATGGCATCGAGCGCGACCGCGGTTTTTCCGGTCTGGCGGTCGCCAATGATCAACTCGCGCTGGCCGCGGCCAATCGGAATCATGCTGTCAATGGCCTTGAGGCCGGTCGCCATGGGCTCGCGCACGGGCTGGCGATCGATGACGCCGGGAGCAATGCGCTCCAGGGCGATGAATTCCGTGGTTGCGATCGGCCCTTTGTCGTCGATGGGCCGGCCCAGGGAATCGACCACGCGGCCGATCATGGCATCGCCCACGGGCACGCTCATGATGCGCCCGGTGCGCTTCACTTCGTCGCCTTCCTTGATCTCGGTGTATTCGCCGAGCAGCACTACGCCCACCTGGTCTTCTTCCAGGTTCATAGCGATGCCGGCCACGTCATGGGGGAAGGAAAGCAGTTCGCCGGCCATGACTTTGTCGAGGCCATACACGCGGGCAATTCCATCACCCAGCGTGATGACCGTGCCAGTCTCGTCCACGGAGATCTTCGACTCGTAGTTCTCGATCTGTTCGCGGATCAGTTGTGTGATTTCGTTCGCTTTGATCTGTGCCATAGAGTTAGCTTCGAGCTGCGAGCTTTGAGCCACGAGCAAGCAGCTGTTATTCCGATTCGTCGATTACAACCTGCATTGCCATCTACGCAGATGGCTCAAAGCTCGCAGCTCCTAGCTACGAGCTAATAGCTTCCTTCAATCTCTCCAACTGCCCTTTCACCGATCCGTCGTAAATCGTGCTGCCCAGCCGGACCACTGCGCCGCCGATCAGAGCCGCATTCTGCGCGTACCGTGCCCGGACTTTTTTGCCCGTCAGCCTGGCGACCTGCGCTTCAAACTCGCGCTTCTCGGCATCGCCGAGTTCGCGGGCGCTCGTGATCTCGGCATCGGCAATCCCAAGCCGTGCGTCGAGTTCCTTTTCCAGCTGCGTGATGATGCGCCCCAAAAAGTGGATGCGCTGATGATCGATCAACACGGCCACAAAATTTCGCACCTGCACCAGAATCGCGCCGCGCTGGACGATCGCATCGAGCAGGCCGCGCTTCTGCTCGACGGGAATCGCGGGATTGTCCCATACCCGGCGTAAGTCCGCACTCTCGGCCAGCAAACTGGCAATCGCCCGCAAATCCGCGACCGAGCGGGCGGCATCGAGATGTTTGTCGAACACCACATCCGCGAAAGCCCGTGAGTAAGTGCCGGCGACCGAAGCCATACTCTAGCGCCCGCCCTTTCCAGGTTGCGCAGAACCAGGCTGCGCGGAACCCTCGGAGCCCAAATCGCCGGCAAAGTTTCGCACCAGCGCCTGATCGGTGGCGGCATCCACGTGAATCTGCTTCTGAGCCAGCCCTACGGCGAGATCGGCCGCGTAAGCGGTGAGCTCGCGCCGCGCTGACTTGGCCGCAGCGGCGATTTCCTGCTGCGCCGATTCCACCATC
This sequence comes from uncultured Acidobacteriaceae bacterium, assembly GCA_963784085.1. Taxonomy (GTDB): domain Bacteria; phylum Acidobacteriota; class Terriglobia; order Terriglobales; family Acidobacteriaceae; genus Sulfotelmatobacter. The sequence goes on from CAWAQH010000034.1 coordinate 147,934, forward strand.
TTGCGCGCATCCTCCTGCGCCGCGGCCTGAATGCGCGCTTCTTCCGCGCCGGCTTCTTTCTCCGCGGTATCGCGCATCATGCCGATCTCAACGTCCAGTTTCATCAGACGCGCTTCAATTTCGGCCAGCTTCCGCCGCGCTTCCTCGCTGGCCTTCTGCGCCTCCTGCATGGCTTTCTGAATGGCGGCCGTACGCGCGCGGAACATGCCCGGCAAGTACTTCCGGCTGGCCCACAGGATCACTGCCGCAATCACAACAAAATTCAGCACGACGGCGAACAGATAGGCGTTGGGCAAACTCAGGCCGGCAAGTTTGGCAATGAACTGCACCGAGGGCGACTGCTTGAACTCAGCAGTTTCGTCCTTTTCTTCACCCGCCGCTTCCCGCGTTTCGTGAACCAGTTGCTGCCCAAACCCCGGCTGCTTTGAGTCCTTCTTGACGTCCTGCCGGGCCGGGGCAGCCGGTTGCTCCTGCGCGCGCAGGGGCCCAACCGCGCCCGCAAAACCCATCATGAGCGACGCCAGCAATGCCGTCCTGACAATTCGTTTCCCGGAAGTCATGTTTCTGGAAATCATGCTTCTGGAAATCATGGCTATAGAATTCGGAAACATCATCGTCCTGCCCCGGCCGGCTGCAGCACCCGCCGCATGATTTCGGCCGCCAGCGATTGCGCTTCCGCCTGCAAACCGCCCTGCGCCAGTTCGCGCTCTTTCTGGATTTCGGCCTTCGCTGCCTGCACCTGCGCCTGCGCCTTGACGCGGGCCTCGTGCAGCGCCGAAGCGCGAGCTTCGAGCACGGCTTTACGCCGCGACTCCTGCGCGTGGAACACGGCTCCCCGCGCCTCTCGCAAGCGCTGTTCATATTCCGACGTGCGCGCATCGGCGGCGGCAATGTCAGCCTTCGATTTCTCGATCGCGCCCTCGGTCTTGCCACGCCGCTCATCCAGCACACGGCGCAAAGGCTTGTGTACGATGGCGGTGTAGAGCGCATAGAGCAAGGCCACCAGAATCACCGTCGGGATCGATCCGAGCAGTAATTCGCCTAATTGTCGTAGCGTTTCATCCATTGATTGCTGCTTACAGGAACAATGAGGGCTATGAAAACTGTTAAGTCTAACGTCCGAGAGACTTTATGTCAACGCGAAGGATGGGTTTTTCGGCGATATTATGAAGATCGCGAGAGGTCAAAATGGGCGGGATCCGTTGTCTGGCGCGGATTCGGCGAATATGCAGAAATCTGCAAGTAATCCTTGACTTCCCGGCTCGGAGGATTAGCATAGAAGTATCACCTCCGATCCAATTCAGGATCGAATGGGCCGATAGCCAAGGAATGTCACCGCTTCTTGGTTGCCGGCCCATTTAAATTGCGCGCTGGGCCTCACCCCCTGTCACGCTTTTGCGACAATGGTTTCCCCTTAATCTTGACGGGCTTGGGGTTGGGTACGACGAACTCCCGCACCTTTCTCACCACCGATTCCGGCGCTTCCACTTCCAACAGCACCGCCCCGTCCTTATAAGCCCGTGTGTAAATCCGCGCTTTGGCTTCGAGCATGGCCAGCGTCTTGCCTTCTTTTTGTGGGACGCGCAGATGCACGCGGCTGACGCGATCTTCTTCGATCATGGCGTCGATGCGTGCCAGCAGCCGGTCCAGGCCGGTGCCTTCCGCAGCGGAAACGTAAACCGTATTCGCATCCGGCGATGGGCCGCGAACTAACTCCTCGGCCAGTTCCACATCGAGCAGATCGACTTTATTCATCACTCGCAGGCGCGGCTTCTTCTCGACTTCCAGCTCTTTCAGGACAATCTCAACCTGCGCGTCCTGCTCGGCGGAAAGCCGGCTGCTGGCGTCAGAGACGTGCAGAATCAGGGATGCCCGCTGCACTTCTTCGAGCGTGGCGCGAAAGGCGGAAACCAGAGTGTGTGGCAGGTTGCGAATGAACCCCACCGTGTCGGACATCAGAATCTTGCGTTTCGAGGGCAGCACCACTCCCCGAATCGTCGGATCGAGCGTGGCGAACATGCGCGGAGAAGCCAGCACCGCAGCCTGTGTGAGAGCGTTAAACAGCGTCGACTTGCCGGCATTGGTGTAACCCACCAGAGCCACGGTGGCCACGGGCGCCGATTCCCGCCGCTGCCGCTGCTGCGCGCGTATGCGGCGCACGTTCTCGAGCTGTTGTTCCACATGCCGCACCCGCCGGGCGATCTTCCGCCGGTCGGTTTCGAGCTGGGTTTCACCGGGACCACGCGTGCCGATGCCGCCCCCGAGTTGCGACATCTCAATACCGCGCCCCGCCAGCCGCGGCAGCATGTATTGCAACTGCGCCAGCTCCACCTGCAACTGGCCTTCGCGCGTGCGCGCGTGGCGGGCAAAAATGTCGAGGATGAGCTGAGTGCGGTCGATCACGCGCCGCTTCACAATTTTTTCGACATTGCGCTGCTGCGAAGCGGTCAGGTCGTGATCGAAGAGGAGTAGATCGGCATCGACGGAGGCGGCCGCGCCCGCAATTTCCTCAAGCTTGCCGGCTCCGATCAACGTGGCCGGGTCGGGACGGTCGCGGCGCTGCAGGATTTCGCCGACCACTTTCGCGCCCGCGCTGCCCGCCAGGGTACGGAGTTCCGCCAGCGATTCTTCGGCATCGAACTCCGGAATACTGGGCTTGTTGGTTGTCGATTTTCCGGCGGCTCCCGGCTTCGCCCCAGCGGGTGCGGTCGAGGCGGCGTCCCGAGCCGCCTGCGCCTGCGCCGTAACCGCGCCTTTGGCGCGTCCGCGAGTTCGTACCTCAATCCCCACCAGGAAAGCGCGTTCCTGGTCCGCGCGTGCGGTTTCACTCTCACGGGCGACCGCGGCGCCGAGAGGCCCGCGTCCGCTCGCGGACGCGCCATTGCGAGTCTTCTTGGAATGAGTACGGCGCAAACCGAAAGGCCTTATCCTTGCCCCTTATCCTTCGCTACCCGAGGCGCTGGCTGCCGATGCAGCCGGAGCGGGCGACGCCCCACTTGCTGGGACGGGGGCGGGCACGGGCTTCGCCTCGCCATGCGCCGGGTGCGCGCTATGCGACCCAGTACGACCGATGACGACGGTCGAGATGGCATGTTTGAAGATCAACTGCTCCTGCGCGTTGGCTTCCAGCACCACCGAATACTTGTCGAAGGAACGAATTCTTCCGGTCAACTTCACTCCGCTCAACAGGTAAATCGTGATGTTCAACCGTTCTTTGCGGGCCGTGTTCAGGAAGGAATCCTGGATGTTCTGTGCCGGCTTGCTGCTTTCCATAGCCGATCTCCTTAGATGGTCTTTTGAAGCGCGACATGCCAACTCGTCGCTTCGGCCGCTGCCTTAGCGAAACTCAATGTAAAGCATGTTCCTGGCTGCCGCCCAGCTGGGAACACGGGGGGAAAACCTGCCTCCTCGCAGCCCGTTTTCTGGCTGCGACGCCTTGCAGGTAGCTATGCCTGTACCATACGGCGTCCCCCAACTCTTTTCAACTTGGAACTTGCATAAATTGACGTTCTGCCAGTGTTCGACGAGGTGCCCTTCGCCTGAATGTTTTCTGGTCGTTGTGTACAATCGCCGCGTAGGCAATTCTCCCGCTTTCCTGGAGGCATCGTGGCAGGCTCGGCTCTTGCATCCTTGTTTGGACCTCAAATCAATTTCCCTCCGGATTTCAAGACGAACCTGCTCATGCTGGCGCGCTGGATTCACCTGCTGGCCGGGATCACATGGATCGGCCTGCTCTACTTCTTCAACCTCGTAAACGTCCCCCTCATGAAGGAGTTAGATGCCACAACCAAGGGTAAAGTGATGCCTGCGCTGATGACGCGCGCACTCATGTGGTTCCGCATGTCGGCGGCGCTGACCGTGCTTGCCGGCCTGGTCTACTGGGAAGTGATTGTAACCTCCGACGTCCACAACGCCCAGATCATGGGACTCAATCCCTCCCACGGGGCCGTGATGGGAAGTTTCTTTCTGATCTGGACCATCGTGTGGGGGCTGCTTTACGCCTGCCTCATTCCCGGAAAGGGGATTTTCGATAACGGCGCATTCGTGGGTGTGGTTTATGCAGTTGTGGTCGCGGCCGCCGCCTGGGTCTTCCTGAGCCTAAATAGCCACGGCTGGGAGAGCAATCGCCTGCTTTGCATCGGCATCGGCGGCGGCATCGGCTGGGTCATGCTGCTGAACGTCTGGGGAGTAATCTGGCGCATCCAGAAGCGCCTGATTCAATGGACGCGCGACAACGCGGCCAACGGCACGCCCATGCCCGATAAAGCCAAAGCCATGGCACGGCAGGCTTTCCTGTCGTCCCGCGCCAACGCCTACCTGTCGGTCGTCATGCTGTTCTTCATGGGCGCGGCCAGCCACTACCTGATATTTGGCAAGTGAGGTTTGTTAGAGTGGGCGTCAGAAGAGTGGTGTCGCGGGCCTCATTGCAGTTTGGGAAGGCCCGACCGCCGGATCAGTTATTCGCGGGTTGCGCAGCGCTGATCATGGCGTTGAGGCCTGTCAACTCCTTGCGCACTACGTCCGCCAGAGTCCCTTCAGGCTGCTCGTTCAGGAAGGTTTGCAGCTGGACAACCGCCTCCGGCGCGCGATGCTGGCGCTCATAAGCCCGGGCGGCGATGCAATGAGCGAGAGCGTACTTCTGGTGGTTGGGCAAAGCATGGACCTTCTGCTCGCTGGCAATGGCCTGGTCGAAGTGCCCAGCCAGCAACTGGCTCTGCGCCAGCAACATGAAAATCTGAGGATTGCCGAAATCCACAGCCGAAGCCCGCGCCAGCAGGTTCTCGGCGTCGGAGTATCTCCTTTCGCCAATCGACAGCCGGCCCAGGTTCAATAGCGCGTGGGGAGATTTTCCATCCAACTCAATCGCCTTCTCCCAGGCCAGCCGCGCCTGCAACAAATCTCCGAGGTTGCGGTAGGCCGCCCCCAAATTGTTGTATGCATCCACATAGTTCGCGTAGATCGCAATTGCCTTCTCCAGATGGGCAATCGCTTTCTTCCACTCATGCTCGTTCATGGCCTTGGTGGCATGGTCAAACTCTTTGCCCGCCGCCCGGGGCACATTGAGCGACCGGGCGCTGACGATGCCGCCGCCGGTCACGGCGGCGTTTGCCTCCACGTCCGCGGTGCGCTTCACCCGGATGTAAATCGCCTGCGTGGTCTTGCGATTGTCGACCTCAAAGATTCCGCTGTCGGTGCGTTCAATGCCCTGGCCCGAAACCACCAGGTCGTAGGTTCCCACGGGCACGGAATTGAAATTAACCATTCCGTTCTCGTCGCAGAACCCGTCATCCGTCGTCCCCACGCCTCCGGCCGTCAACAGCTCGACGTGCGCGCGCACGCCGATCGGACGATCGTTCTCGTCGGTCACGCGAATCTTCAGGGCGCCGTAGTTGACGCCGCCGCCGGGACCGCCGCCCATTCTCAGTTGCAAGGCACGGCTCGAAAGCGCTGAGAACATCAGGACAAACAAAGCGGAATGACACAGCAGCCGGTGCATTGACGGTTA